>NZ_JBHVQN010000005.1:110493-449821 GCF_042886615.1 Gottfriedia sp. NPDC057991 | reverse complement strand
TCACATTTCTTGTGCTCATGACAATCGCATTTCTTGTGTTCACAGCAATTACATTTCTTGTGCTCGTGGCAATCACATTTCTTGTGCTCATGACAATCGCATTTCTTGTGTTCACAGCAATTACATTTCTTGTGCTCGTGGCAATCACATTTCTTGTGCTCATGACAATTGCATCTCATGTGTTCGCAGCAATCACATTTCTTGTGCTCATGACAATCGCATCTCTTATGTTCGCAACAACATTTGCATGGAGGACATGGCGGACATGGCGGACATGGTGGACACGGCGGACACGGCGGCTTCGGCGGCTTCGGCGGCGGACTTGGTGGCTTCGGCGGCGGACTTGGTGGCTTCGGTGGTACAAGTGGCTTAATTGGTGGGCACGGAGGTCTAGGTTCGCATCTACATGGCTCAGAGTCACATTTACAATTTTTCAATATATATCACCCATTAAAATTGAATTATTTAGGTCTTCAAACTATCAATATGTACAAATAGGACAGCTTGTCAGTGTCTTTGACTATATTTACTTTATTTATTTAGATGAAAATATGTACAAGATGTTAGTCCAAAAAATATAATTCTAAAACTAAAAAAGGTAACTCTCAAAAATAAGAGTTACCTTTTTAGTGTAGTTAAAGTGAATTAATTTCTTCAGTTGAAATTACTTTATTTGACTGCTTTTTATGCAACCATTGATAAATGATTGGTATTACTAAAAAGCTATTTAAAGTAGAGGTGATCATCCCACCTATTACTACAATTCCTAATGTTTGTGAAATGACAGTATCACTTTGATGTGAAAATGCTAATGGTAATAGTGTTAAAATTGTTGTAGCTGCTGTAATTAAGATTGGTCTAATCCTTGAAAGACTACCAGAGATAACGGCGTCTTCAATATTCATACCGTTTTTGCGATTACGTTCAATTTTATCAACTAGTACGATCCCATTTGTCACTACAATTCCTGTTAACATTAAGACCCCAATTAGTGCTGCTAAGTTCCACTCTCCACCTACTATTACTAAAGAGATAACAACACCACTTAATGCTAGTGGGATACTTAATAATACTGAAACTGGAGCTCTCCAGCCTTTAAATAATGATGAAGTAATGACCATAACTAAAAGTATAGAGAACGCTACGGCAATCGACATATCAAAAATCATTTCTTTAACTTGTTGAGTAATACCTCCCATAGAGTAACTTACTCCTTTTGGAAGATCTTGTTTACTAATGACGTTATCAACTTGTTTGGCAACTTTACTAATGTCATTTGAAGTAATTTGACCTGTAACGATTGAATAAGGCTCTCCATTACGTTCATTAATCGTTGAAGGAGCAGTATCTTTCGTAATAGACGCAATTTGGTCAAGTTTGACAGTTTTGTTACTGCTTGTTAGGAAAGTTTCATTTTTAAGCGAATTGATGACATCTTCTGGTGATGCATTTAATTGAACTTGAGTTTTTCCACTACTAATTTGATCAAGATACATGTCAACTGGCAGACTTACATGGTCAACTACAAATGTAGCATCTTTTGACTGTGACATATAACGGTTAGTCACTTTCATTACATCTGCTAATTGAATTCCATTTTGATCAATTGCTTGTTGATTAAATGTAATTTTATATTTTGGAAGACCGGATGTTAAATCTACTTTTCCATCAACACTTAATCCATCAATCTTCACAAGTTTTGATCTCATTTGGTCTGCAATTTTGTCTAGTGTAGCCTGATCAGAGCCTGTAAATATGACTTTCAATAAAGAATCGTCACCGGCAATACTTTGACTTGAAACAGTATAAGCTACGTTGTTAGATAATTTTGGAAGTTGATTTCCAAGTTGTTTAATGATTGTATCTGCTTCTTTTGGGTCTTTTAAAACAACAGCAACATTCGCTACATTAGGTTTTTGTAGGAAACCACCACCTTGGTCGAATACATCGTCACCTTGAGGTGTATTAGTCGAACCAAAATTAGCAGTATACGACTTTACTTTAGGATTTTCTTTTAATTGATTTTCCACTTTTTGAACTTCTGTATCAACTTGCATTAATGTACTACCTTGAGGTAATTCAAGTTTAATTGCGACTTGGCCAGTCTTAGCAGTTGGCAAGAATGATACTGGTAAAAATGATCCATATGCTGCAGCAAAAATAAATAATAGTACGGATATAGTAATAGTTAATTTTTTCTTTTTAATTGTATTTTTTAAGATAGGCTGCATGATTGGTTCTAACGAAACAGCTTTTGTTTTCTTTGTATTATTTTTCCAACCCATTAGTGCAAGTGCTGGAATAACAAGAATTGCTACAAAGAACGATATAATTAAAGAGATAACAACTGACCATGCAAAACCGCTATATGAAGCACTGATTGTTCCACCTACAAAGGCGATTGGAATATAAACAGCAATTGTCGTAAGCGTAGATGCTAAAATAGCAGGTGTCATTTCATAAACTGCCGAACTTAATGAAAATAGTAATGATTTATCAGGATTTTGTTCTCTTTTACGGTACATATTATCAAGGATAACGATGGAATCATCAACAATACGACCCATTGCAACAATTAAACCTGAAACGGTTAAGATATTAAGTGTAATGCCCATTGATTTTAGAATAGCTGTTGTTGCTAATAAAGAAATTGGTAATGAAATTGCAATGGTTAATGTTGATCTAACATTTCGGAAGAAGAAGAATACACAAACCATTGAGAAAAGACAGCCAAGTAAACCTTCGCGAATTAAACCATTTAGTGAATCATTTAATTCTTTTTCACGGTCTAATTGAGGAGTTAACTTTACAGTACCATCTTTTACTTGTTGTAAACCTTTAATTCTTTCTTTCACATTTTTTGCTACGTCTGTAATGTTTGCACTTTGAGTTTTAATAACGTTTAATTGAACACTTGTTTTTCCATCTGTTCTTGCAACAGTTTTTACATCATTTAGGGCGTGAGTAACAGTTGCAAAAGCCGAAAGTGGAACTTGATTACCATCTGAATTTTTGATTTTTACATCACCGAGTTGTTTCTCGTTTAAATTCCATCCATCAAATTTAACTGGAATAGACAATTGGTTTTGTAAGATAGCCCCTTCAGGGAAGGCTGGAATTGATACTGCTAAGGCTTTATTTAAGTCGTCTAAATTAAGTTTATTTTTTGCTAGGTCTTTCGTTCTAACTGTTAGTACGTATCCGTCTTTTGCTCCACCGAATACTGATACATCCGATACACCAGGAACCGTTTTAAGGTGCTGAACAATATCCATTTGTGTAATTGATTTTAATGTATTGTCATCTAATTTATCACTAGTTAAACTGTAAGTTAAAATAGGAAATGAACTAGTTGTAAGTCTTGTAACTAGAGGTTTAGATGTAATTGTCGGAGGAATGTCCGCATTTTCTAATGCTCTATTTACATCAATTTCGGCTTGCTTCATATCTGTATTCATTGGGAAGTACAGACTCATAAAAACGCCACCATCATAAGAGCTTGTTTCAATATCTTGTAATCCTTCTGTTGTTCTTACAGCACTTTCAAGATTATTAGTTATATTTTGTTTTACTTGATCAGCCTGGTACATAGGTAGACGCATGCTTACAGTAAGCGTTGAATTGTTTATACCTGGTAAATAATCGCGTTGCATTTGGTAAGCTGAAATAGCACCCCAAGTTACGATCATTACGACGCAAACAATCATTAAAATTGCTCTTTGCATGGTCCCTTCTATAAATTTTTTCATCTGATACCTCCTTAAATTTTTATGTAATATTGAAAATTATTTCATAAATCAATTCCATGTCATTGTAAATTTCCTAACTGAAACTTTAATGAATAATCAATTAAAATTAGATTAAAATGAAAAAAATACGAATTAAACGTTCTATAATGGCATGTATATAAGGAACTTCTAAGACTAGAATCAGTCTTAAAAATAGAATAGAGTTTTTCGAGACACTAAAACTATTAATAGAAAATAGGTGAGTTAAATGAAGAAAATCTTAATTATTGAAGATGAAGTGAATATAGCTCGAGTTTTAAAATTAGAAATAGAATATGAAGGTTATGAAGTGTTGGTTGAACATAATGGAAAAGCAGGTTTAGAGGCAGCTCTAAGCAAGAATGTCGATCTAATTTTATTAGATGTTATGTTACCTGAATTGAGTGGAATCGAAGTATTAAGAAGAATAAGAAAAACAAATCAATTTGTACCTGTCATTTTATTAACTGCTAGAGATGCGACACATGATAAAATTATCGGACTTGATTACGGTGCAAATGATTATATTACGAAACCTTTTGAAATCGAAGAAGTATTAGCAAGAATACGTTCGTGTTTACGATCAAGTAATCTTGTTCATGAATTTAAGAAAAGCGAAGACGAAGATCCGACTTTAGCGATTGAGGATTTAGTTGTTAATTTAGAAGCTAGGGAAGTAAAGAGGAATGATAAAGTCATTTCATTAACACCAAAAGAGTATGATTTATTAGTTTATCTATTAACAAATCAAAATAAAATTTTGACAAGAGAAGGTATCATAACAACCGTTTGGGGTTATGAGTATGAAGGTGAAACCAATGTTGTTGATGTGTATATTAGACATTTAAGAAAGAAAATTGAAGAGGACTTTGACGTTCCTTTAATTCGAACTATACGAGGTGTGGGGTACACAATGAGGAAGGGTTAAGATGAAAATAACGACTAAAATAAATTTGTTAATTACTTCATGGATCTTAATCATTCTAGTTTTAATTAACGGGTTAGTTTTTTATTTGTTTATGAAAACGACTGTCAATATGGAAGAGCATGTCGTAAGTCAAAAGGCGCATGAAATTTTAAAAAAACATGGAATCCATAACTCATTGGTGATAAATGAAGAAGCATTATATCCATTTATGTCTAATCATTCTTATATTCGAATCATTGATCCAAACTCAAAAATAGTGACAGAAATTAGTAATGATAAACTATTGAATCGTATTAAGCCTAAGTTCACTAAAAAAGAAGAAACGAAGCTAATCCCTTTTAGTGAGCATCAAAATATAGTCGTACGAGTACCAATTTTACAGGACCAAAAGGTGATTGGAACGCTCGAAATTGGTGAGTTATTAGTAGGACTTGAAGGTCGAAAAGATCTGTTATTAACAATAATGGCAATTGTTACTGGTGTTTCTGCAATTTTATCTATGATGGCTGGAAGATGGTTAACACGCATCATAATGAACCCAATTACTTCTATGATTACTACAATGGAAGATATTGAAAAAAGTGGGGTTCCAAAAAAGATTTTAATAAAAAATGAAACGAAAGATGAATTACACAAAATGGCAAGCACGTTTAATCGAATGATCACTAGGCTACAAGAAAACATCGAAAAACAGAAACAGTTTGTTTCAGATGCATCCCATGAGTTAAAAACTCCGATTACTGTCATTAGTAGCTTTGCTAATTTATTAAGAAGACGTGGTTTGAAAAATGAGGAAATGGCGACGGAAGCAATAGAAACGATTTATTCCGAAGCCAACCGTATGCAAGATTTAACAAAAACGCTATTAACTTTGGCCGAATCGGAACATTTAAAGAATATCGAAATGAATCCAGTAGATTTAGTTGCTTTATGTAATTCGACTTTAGTACAACTGCAAAATGTTTATAAACGAGAAATTTCTCTACACGCACAAAAACAGAAAATATTAATTAAAGGTAATGAACTTAAAATTAAACAAGTTATTATTATCTTCTTAGATAATGCAATAAAGTACAGTTCAGACAAAATTGAGGTAAGCATTAGTTGTAGTAGTGAAGCAGCTATTCTTTCAATAAAAGATTACGGAATTGGGATACGAGAGGAAGAATTAGAAAATATTTTTGAACGATTTTATCGAGTTGATAAGGCGCGTAGTCGTGAAACCAGTGGTGGTACTGGACTTGGTCTTTCAATTGCTAAAAATATAATTAGCTTGCATAATGGGAAAATTAATATTAAAAGTGTTGAAAATGTAGGAACGGAAGTAGAGGTAGTATTTCCACTAGAAAAGATTAAGTGAAAATAATCAGTACATGAGTATTGAAGATTGAGGTTTTAAAATGAACGAAATCATCCATTTATTAAATGAATATGGCTATGTAATCCTATTTTTATCATTAATGTTGGAATTGATTATAGTACCTATTCCGAATGAAGCATTGATGAGTTATGTAGGAGTTTTATGTTTTCATGGAAAAATGAATATTGTTTTGTCCATTATTTCTGCCTGGCTTGGAGGAATTGTTGGGATAACCATCTCCTATTGGCTAGGATATAAACTTGGTACACCGTTTTTTCGCAAATTTGGACACTATATCCATATGGGTCCAGAAAAGATCGAAAAGATGTCAAAATGGTATGAAAAATATGGGAAGGTATTATTATTAGTATCTTTCTTTATTCCAGGGATTAGACATTTCGCAAGCATCATATCTGGAATCATTAAATTACCGTATCGATCCTTTGCTATCTTTTCCTATATTGGTGTATTTCTTTGGATTGGAACTTTTATATGGTTAGGTCAGATCATGGGACCAAAATGGGATATCTATCAAGTAGAAATTAAAAAGTGGTTAGTATTAGGTAGTATACTATTAGGTTTTATAGTACTCACTTTCTTTGTTGTTAAAGCAAATAAGGTAATAATTAAAGAGTCATTACTATTAATTTTTGAATCAAGTTTCAAGAGATTTAAAAGTTTCATGAAATTAAAGTTGATTATCCTAACATGTTTAATTTTTTTCGTTACGTTCTTTATCTTAATGATTGGATTAATTCAGGACAAAATTAGTAATGAATTTAATAAATTCAATTCCGTATTCAAGACCATTGTTTTTAATTTATTTAATCAAAATTGGCATGGGAGTATGAACTTTATTTATTCATTATCGACATGGAAGGTTTTGTTGGCAGTCTCGCTTGCTACGATCCTTGTCATTTTAATAAACAACAAAAATAAATGGCTAGAATTGCTCTTTTTTATCGCTAGTTTAGCTGGGATTCTTATCCTATCCGAAGGGGTTCCTTGGATCTTCAACTTTATGTTAGGTAGTAATGTAAGTAAAAACTTTCCAAATGAAAAATCTATGTTGATTTTGACAGTATTAGGTTACTTCATTATTATGTTAATTCGACATAACAAAGCTTATTTACTTAATATCGTAATGTTCTTTTGTTTTATTTTTGTTGTTTTACTATTTTCTATAAGCAGCGTCTATTTGCACCACTTATTGCCTAGTGACATTGCTGCTGGGTTTGTATTCAGCTCAGTTTGGTTAAGTGGAATCATATTCTCACTTGAGTTGTTTCGATTTGTCTCGCTGTTGAAAGAGAATATACGTAAGGAAAAATTGTTAAAAACGCAAGTCGAGTGACTGTAATCTTCCTTTATTACGATTTAAGGAGGTAATGGATTATGAGAGGTAAGAATGTATGGATATTAAGTCTGGTCAGCTTTTTTACAGACATGGGTACTTACATGGTAACACCGTTAATCCCCATTATTCTTTCAGCCTCAGGTCCTTTCATAATCGGTCTTATTGACGGCTTATCGGAAAGTCTAGCTAGTGTATTAAAGTTATATTCTGGTAAGCGTTCAGATCGACTGAAGAACAGAAAAAACTTGGCGATTGTAGGATATGGGTTATCAGGTATAGGAAGGCTTGTACTAATTATCTCAAGTTCATGGATCGGAGTTTTCATTTGGAAGCTAGTTGATCGAACAGGAAAGGGAATTCGTACAGCTCCAAGAGACGCTTTAATATCAGAATCTGGTGGGAAAAATAAGCAAGGTAGAGTTTTCGGTATTCATCAAATGATGGATATGTTAGGAGCTGCTTTAGGAATAGGAACAGCCATTGTTATTTTGCATGTGGTAGGAAATAAAAACATTAAGGATGTGTTTTTATATTCATTGGTTCCGATAACAATTGGATGGATTATTTTATTTAGTGTAAAGGAAAGAATAAATAAACCAATTGAGCAACCAAATAAGCCAGCAAGAAAGTTAGATTTTAAATGGGAGCTTTTAGATTCCAATATAAAGAAACTATTATTAATTGTACTATTGTTTACAATTGTAAATTCATCCAATTCATTTTTGTTATTAAGAGTGGCAAATCTTGGATTCTCGAATCAAAGTGTATTATTGATGTATTTACTATTTCATTTAACAGCTTCTTCCTTTTCTTATATTTCAGGTGCTTTTTCCGATAAATATGGACGCAGAGGAATACTAACGGCTGGTTATGCTTTATATGGAATCGTTTATATCGGATTTGCAGAAGTTCACTCAGCCATTGGTCTAGTCATTCTATTTATTCTATACGGACTTTATTCAGCATTAACAAAAGGGGTTGAAAAAGCACTTGTCGTAGAATTAGCGAGCCCTGATGCGAGGGGGACGGCACTCGGTTTCTATGCGATGGTTTCCGGAATCGGATTTTTTCCAGCTTCGTTGCTAACAGGGTGGTTATGGCAACAATTTGGAGCTACTACTTCATTTTATATTAATGGAGTGATTGCATTATTTACTGCTTTATTGTTAATGAGAGTGTTGAAGAGAATTAAAGAAGTTACTTAAAAAACTATATAGACTATTAGTATAAAAAACAGAAAAACTAACATGAAAAGTTTTTCTGTTTTTTTATGGAAGTTTAATGATGATTAAGCCATTCTAACTCAACCTTTAAAAGATTTATAAATTTAACAACGAGTTAAATACGTTTGGTTTTATTAGCTCAAGTGACTAGTCTACATTTCTGTAATATCAGAAATAGCACGATAAAGAATATCTAACATTTCATCAAGCTCCGATTCCTTTGACGCTAATGGTGGCATAATTACAATAACATTTCCAAGGGGACGGGTGAGTAGTCCAAGCTCTTTTGCTCTTTTCGTTACTTTCACACCAATTCGTTCGTTCCAATGGAAAGCTTCTTTAGTATCCTTTGATTTTACTAGTTCAATTCCAATCATCAAGCCACTTTGACGTATATCTCCAACATGTTTTAATTCATTAAATTGCATCAGTTTCTCTTGGACATAAGACGAGATTTTTTCGACATGGTGTAATAATTGTGTTGTATTAAATAGATCTAAATTCGCTAATGCAACAGCGCATCCAAGGGGATTACCTGTATAACTGTGACCATGAAAGAAAGTTCTTTGTTCTTCGTATGTACCTAAAAATGCATCATAAATTCTGTTTGTCGTTAAAGTTGCTGCTACAGGTAAATAGCCGCCTGTTAATCCTTTTCCGCAAGTTAAAATATCTGGCGTAACTCCCTCTAGCTCACAAGCAAACATTTTACCGGTTCGACCAAATCCTGTAGCAACTTCATCAGCTATTAACAATACATCATATTTTATGCATAGTTCCTGTATTGCTTTTAAATATCCTTTTGGCATGACAATAATACCACTTGCTCCTTGAACAATTGGTTCAATAATTAATGCCGCAATTGAATTAGCCTTTTCGATAAATAAATTTTCCACCTCGTTTAAATAGGAATTTATTATTTCTTCTTCAGATCCCACATATTTTGAACGATAAAGATGTGGATAGGAAACCTTTATACTTGGAAACAGTAACTCGTTATATGCTTGATGATACAAATCAATTGCCCCTACGGACACTGCTCCGATTGTATCTCCGTGATAAGATTCCTTCATCGTAACAAATGTATTTTTACCGGCTCTCCCTAAGTTTCGCCAGTATTGATAGGCCATTTTAATCGCAATTTCTACAGAGGTAGCTCCTGAGTCTGAATAAAAAACTTTCTCTAAGCCGATAGGAGAAATTTCAACTAGTCTCTCTGCTAAAAGAATCGCAGGTATATTGGCCATTCCAAGAAGTGTTGAATGAGCAACCTTCTCTAATTGTTCATGAATAGCTTCATTTAATTCTTGAATATTATGACCGTGAACATTTAACCAAATAGAGGATACTCCATCATAATATTCATTGCCTAATACATCATATAGTTTTCGATCTTTACCATGTGAAATAATTAGCGGATCTTCGTTTATATAATCCTTCATTTGGGTAAATGGGTGCCAAAGATACTGTTTATTTTTTTTAGATAAATCTTGATAGAGTTCATGATTCATATATGTTCCCCCACCTGTTTTATATGTTAACCTAAAATTATAGTTTGGTTGACATATATTTCAATTGCATGTTAATTTAATTTTGTTGGTTTGTCAAATTTTGCTAATTTGTCAAACTCATAAACTAATAGGGGGGATACAATGCAAAATAGGACACTATCATTAACAGCAATATCATTATTTGCCTCGCTAACATCGATTGGAGCCTTTATAAAGATTCCTTTACCAGTGATTCCTTTTACGCTTCAAATACTATTCGTATTTTTAGCGGGCTGCCTTTTAGGAAGTAAAAAAGGGATGATGAGTCAACTACTGTATGTTGGAATTGGATTAATCGGAATACCAGTATTTGCTTCGGGTGGTGGGCCAGAATATGTTTTAAAACCAACATTTGGCTATTTAATCGGTTTCATTATTGCTGCGTTTGTAATTGGATCGATCGTTGAAAAAATGAAGGAACCAAAACTTAAGAATTTTATTTTTGCGAATGTAATCGGTTTAATGATTGTTTATATTTTAGGCATTACATATGTATACATTTCATTAAACACTTGGTTAGATAGTCCGGTTTCATTAAAACAAGTTCTAATGATGGGACTCGTATATAGTATTGGGCAAGATTTGTTACTAGCTGTTTTTGGAGGAGTATTGGCGGTGCGCCTACATTCTCATTTTGCAAAAGCTAGAGAAAATGAAAAAAAGGTGGCTGCTTAAGATGGGAAAAGGATATTTTGTTACTGGGATCGATACGAATATTGGAAAAACTTATGTAACTGCTCAAATGGTGGCTTGCTTGCAAAACAAAGGAATCAATGCAATTCCTTATAAGCCAATTCAAAGTGGAGTAGTCGATATTAACAATAGAATCATAGGTGAAGATGTTGCCTTTTATAAAGAGAAACTAGAACTATCAGAAGAACATGATTACTACAGTACATACACAATGAAAACACCTGTTTCACCACATTTAGCTAGTAGATTAGA
This sequence comes from Gottfriedia sp. NPDC057991, assembly GCF_042886615.1. Lineage (NCBI taxonomy): Bacteria > Bacillati > Bacillota > Bacilli > Caryophanales > Bacillaceae > Gottfriedia > Gottfriedia sp. NPDC057991. The sequence goes on along the minus strand of NZ_JBHVQN010000005.1, from coordinate 438,691 downwards.
AGATGTTTTTATTGATGAGCAAGTTATTTTAGAAAAATATAAGCAATTAGAAAATAAGCATGATGTTGTTTTTGTTGAAGGAGCGGGTGGAGTTGCGGTTCCGTTAAAAGAAAATTTTGGAACGATTGATTTAATAAAACTATTAAACTTACCAGTAATCCTTGTTACATCATTAAAGCTAGGAACAATTAATCATACAGTATTAACAACTGAATATTTAAAATCACACAAAATTAATCTAATGGGCTTATTAATTAATAAAGTACCAACAGTTATGAGTGAAATGGAAAAAGATAATTTAGTTATGCTAGAAAAATTAACAGGTCATAACATTCTTGGAGTCATACCAGAGCAGATGGATTTCTTTACAGAAACATCTATTTTAGAATTTCAGCAATTATTAACGAAAAATCAATGAAATGGTGAGTGATCATATGAATTGGACTAAATTAGCGCAAGAGGTTATTCTAGGTAAAGAAATTTCAGATGAGGAAGCTTTAAGCATATTGTCATGTGAAGATGATGACTTACTTTCACTTTTACACGGTGCATTTATCATTAGGAAACACTATTATGGAAAAAAAGTTAAACTGAATATGATCATTAATGCTAAAAGTGGTTATTGTCCTGAGGATTGTGGCTATTGTTCTCAGTCTTCAATTTCTAGTGCACCGATTGAGAAATATCCTTTTTTATCTAAAGAAGAAATTCTTGATGGGGCAAAGCGCGCCTTTGAATTAAAAGCAGGTACATATTGCATTGTTGCAAGTGGACGAGGACCAACGAACCGAGATGTAAATGTTGTTACTGATGCAGTTAAGGAAATTAAAGAATTATATGGTTTGAAAGTATGTGCTTGTTTAGGGCTTATTAAGGATCAACAAGCGAATGAACTTAAAGAAGCAGGTGTTGATCGATATAATCATAATTTAAATACTTCAGCTGAGCATCATAATTACATAACGACAACCCATACTTATCAAGATCGAATTGATACAGTTGAAAAAGTTAAACAGTCAGGTATATCTCCGTGCTCCGGAGCTATTATTGGGATGAAGGAAACAAAACAAGATGTTATTTCAATCGCAAGGTCATTACGACAATTAGATGCAGATTCTATTCCAGTAAACTTTTTACATGCTATTGATGGAACGAAACTAGCGGGCGTGAACGAATTAAATCCGCGTTATTGTTTAAAAGTGTTAGCACTTTTCCGATTCATTAATCCAACAAAAGAAATTCGTATTTCTGGAGGACGCGAAGTAAATTTACGTAGTTTACAACCTCTTGGCCTTTATGCTGCTAATAGTATTTTTATAGGTGATTATTTGACTACGGAGGGTCAGGAGACAAATAGTGATCATGCAATGCTAGAAGATTTAGGTTTTGAGATTGAGTTGGTTGGAAAACAAGAAGAGATATTTTCATAATAAAAAAAACGAAAATCTTTAAAATGAGATTTTCGTTTTTTTTTGTTTTATAGATAAATAAGTTATTCTTATATAATTTATGATGCTAAATACTTATCAATAATTCTATTAAGCTCTAATTCTTCTGTTGATGATAAAACAAAATTTGCATGGCTTAAAATAGTAGAGTCTCCAATTGCAACAGAGAACATATTTGCAGCATTAATTGCATCAACACCTGCAGCTGCATCCTCCACACCGATACAGTTTTCAGGGCAAGCCGAAACTGCTTTAGCAGCTTTTAGAAATACTTCTGGATCTGGTTTTGAATTAGTGACCGTTGCAGCGTCAACAATGTGATCAAAATAAGAGGTAATTCCTAAAGCATTAGCAACCATTAATGCATTCTTTGAAGCCGAAGCCATTGCAATTTTAATGCCTGCTTTCTTGATTTGAATTAAGAAAGATTCGATTCCTGGTAATAGGTCTTTTTCAGAAATATTACGGATTAGTTCAACATAATGAGCATTCTTTTGCGTTGCTAACTCATTTTTTTCAGACTCGGAGAAATCATTTTGTCTGTTTCCTAATCTTAGGATTCTTTCTAATGAATCTGTTCTACTTACTCCTTTTAGCGTTTCATTAAACTCTCGATCAAAAGGAATTCCTAAGTCTTCACCTAGTTTTTTCCATGCTAAATAATGAAATTCAGCAGTATCAGTAATTACGCCATCTAAGTCAAAAATAATCGCTTCAATTTGTTTATTCAAAATGGTACCCCCATTATTTCAATCAATTTATTTTGGCAACTGATTTTCGTTCGACCAGCTTTGTTGGAACAATAATGTGCTCTGATTTTTCAGGTTCATTTTTTATTCGCTTAAACAGTATGTCTGTAGCTATTTCACCAAGCTTCTTAATCGGAATTTCAATCCCAGTTAAAGGTGGTGAGAATAAAGGTGAAAAAATCCCATTATTATATCCAATAATTGATATATCTTTCGGAATAGATATTCCTAACTTTGCAGTTGTATTATAAAGTCCAATAACCTTTAGATCATCTATTGCAAAAATTGCAGTAGGTAAATCTTTAGATTTCAAAAGTGATTCTGAAACTTCATATGCTCTTTCCATTGTATAACCACTATCAATAATTCGATCAGGGCGAAGAGGAATTCCGTTATCAATTAGACATTTTTTATATCCTTCCAATCTGTCAATCGATACATGGTAATCGAGAGAAGAATGAAGACATGCAATGTCAGTGTGTCCTTGATTGATTAAGTGTTGGACTAATTGATAGCTATCATTAAAATTATCAGTATCTACTGAATAAATATGTTGATAATTTCCTTCTACTCTTCCAATAACTACTACTGGAATTTCATATTTATCTAATTCTTTGAAAAAGTCTTCATTTGCAGGTGAGCTCAGCATTAGAATACCCTTAATCATTTTCCCACGAATTTTCTCGATACATTTATTTAATTCATCTTTGCTATTTTTAGATGTCTGAATAATGACATCGAAATTTTCTACTTCTGATCTCGTTGAAATAGAGTGAATAATTTCAGAGAAAAACGTATTTCCGGCAGTTGTTTTTGTAGAACGAGACATCACCAATATTGCATCAAAACCTGATGATGTAAGTGCTCGAGCTAATTTATTTGGCTGATAATTTAATTCTTCAATTGCCTTCATTACTCGATTACGACTTTCTTCTGAAATATTATCTTTATTATTTAGTACTCGAGATACAGTGGACTTTGAAACGTTAGCTACACGAGCAATATCATAAATAGTAGGGCCCATTTGTATACTCCATTCTTGTTTAAAGTGATTTTAGTAAAAACGTTTACATTTTATCGTTATTAATTATTTTTAAAAAAGTTAAGAACCTGTAATGTTCGGGAAAATTATATCAAAATATTTTTTTGTAACGAATAGCTAGGAGCGGCTGCCAAAAAAATATTGTTCATAATATACATTGATAGTAACGATTTATTTTTAAATTTGTCAAGACTGTGAACAGCGAATAGTTAAATTAAACTTGTTTCATGTTGTAAACATTACTAGGGCAATTATAGGGAGAATAGAAAAAAGTAGCAATACTAATTATTTAGTAATAAAAATAAAACGATTTAAATTATTCTATTAAAGTAAATTGATTGCTAATAAAAAAATAAATTTTTATAAATATTTTAAATTGACAGTAAGCGCTTTCTATAATATATTGAATTTGGGAGCGGTACCAGTCGTGTACCAATTTTTTTTACATCTCTGTGGGAGCGATACCACAAGGAGGGATCATATGAGTAAAATAAAAGAAAGATTAGCTTTTATTTATGAAAATGAAGACATAAATCAGATTAATAGCTTAATAGAGAAACGAATTGAAGAAGCTAAATTAAAAATTACGAAAAAAAGAAAACAAAATTGGGATGAGTCAGATGTTGTATTAATTACTTATGGCGATCAGTTTCAAGAAGAGGGAAAACCAACATTAGAAACATTTAAAAAAATGTTTGATGCACATTTAGCAAATAAATTTGAACTTGTTCATATTTTACCTTTTTATCCTTATACATCCGATGATGGTTTTTCTGTAGTTGACTATAAAAAAGTAAATCCAGATTTAGGAGATTGGTCACATATTGAGAATTTATCAAAATCAGCGAGAATCATGTTTGATTATGTATGTAATCACATTTCTAGTAAGAGTGAATGGTTCCAAGGCTATTTAAATGGTGATTCAAAATATAAAGATTACTTCGTTGGAATGGATCCATCAATTGATTTAAGCTCAGTAACTAGACCTAGAGCACTTCCATTGCTATCAAAGTTTAAATTAGCGAATAGTGAGGAAAAATACATTTGGACAACGTTTAGTGACGATCAAATTGATTTAAACTTTAGTAATCCACAGGTTTTATTAGATATGGTTGATGTTTTACTATTTTACCTGGAACAAGGAGCAGAATATGTAAGACTTGATGCTGTAGGATATATGTGGAAAGAAGTTGGAACTTCTTGTATCCATCTAGAAAAAACACATGAAATCGTTAAATTATTCCGTGATTTATTAGATGAAGCTGCAAAAGGTACAGTAATGATTACTGAAACAAATGTACCTCATTTAGATAATATTTCTTATTTCGGTAACGGACATGATGAGGCACATATGGTTTACCAATTTCCACTGCCTCCATTAGTTTTATACTCACTTCATAAAGGGAATGGAAGTGCATTAACAAATTGGGCAAAAAATCTTGAAGGTTCTGGAGAAGAAACAACCTTCTTCAACTTCTTGGCTTCTCATGATGGAATTGGTTTAAATCCGATTCGTGGAATTATCCCTGAAGAAGAAATACTTTCATTAGTAGAAGATTTAAAAGTAGAAGGTGCACTTGTAAATTATAAGAAAAATTCAGATGGTACTGAAAGTCCATATGAAATTAATGTAACTTACTTAGATGCTTTAAATAAACAATCATCGAGTGATGAACTAAGAGTAAAGAAATTCCTATTAGCACATTCAATTTTATTAACATTCCAAGGTGTACCGGCAATTTATATTCAAAGTATGCTTGGTTCAAGAAATGATTATGCAGGTGTAGAAAGAACAGGTATGAATCGTTCGATAAATCGTCAAAAATATTCATTTGTTGAAATTGAAAAAGAATTAAATGAAGTTGGATCATTAAGAAATAAGATTTTTACAGAACTTACAAATATTATTCAAGTACGTAAAGAAGAAAAACTATTTAATCCGAATACAAAAATGGAAGTACTTGATTTGAATGAAAATGTATTCGCTATTAAACGAGTAGAGGAAGATGATAGCATTGTCATTCTTCATAATCTATCAAATGAAAAAGTTTTATGCGGTTTCAATGGAAAGTACAAAAATATTTTAACTGAAGAAGTTGAAGAATTTAATGAATCTATTTCTTTAGATCCATATCAATACATTTGGTTAAAACCAGTAAATTAGGAGGAAGAACAATGAAGAAATTTCTAAGTATGTTCTTGGTTTTAATGTTAGCTGTTGGATTAACAGCTTGTGGTGGTAAAAAAGAGAATGGTAAAGTAACGATCGAATTTATGCATTCTTCTGTTGAACAAGAAAGATTAGCAGTTATTACAGACTTAATTTCAAAATTTGAAAAAGCAAATCCAAATATTAAAGTAAAGCAAGTTCCAGTTGAGGAAGATGCATACAATACAAAGGTTGTAACATTAGCAAGCTCTGGTAAACTTCCAGCAGTAATTGAAGTTGGACAAGACTATGCAAAAGTTATGGACAAGGACGAATTAATTGATAAAGATGCAGTTAAATCTGTCATCTCTAAAGTTGGGGAAGATAAGTATTATGAAGGTGCGTTAAAACTTTTAAAAACTGAGGACGGAAAAAATTATACAGGTGTTCCTATTAGCGGTTGGGTACAAGGAATTTGGTATAACAAGCAAATGCTTGCCGACAAAGGATTCACAGAACCTAAAAACTGGGATGATGTTTTAAAGATTGCAAAGGCCTTTACGAATAGTGGAAATAAAAAATACGGTATTGCACTTCCAACTGTTGAAGGTGGTTTTTCTGAGCAAGCCTTCTCACAATTCGCTTTATCAAACAATGCAAATATGTTCGATAGCAAAGGTAATTTAACATTAGATACACCTGAAATGAAAGAAGCTGTAAGTTACTACAAAGAATTATCAAAATACACAATGCCAGGTTCTAATGATGTTACAGAAGTAAAAGATGCATTCATGAATGGATCTGCTCCAATGGCTGTTTATTCTACTTATATTCTTCCTTCAGTATATGAAGAAGGAAAAACAAACAATATTGGATTTGTAATTCCAACTGAAAAAACAAAAGCAGTTTATGGAACAGTTTCTGCTTACACGATATCTTCTGGTTTAGATGATGATCAAAAAGCTGCAGCAGAAAAATTAGTAGAGTTTATGGCAAAACCTGAAAATAATACGAAGTTAGTATTAATGTCTCCAGGTGGATCTCAACCAGTAAATAAAGATGTAACAGAAAGCAAAGAATATAAAGAAAATAAAGTTGTAAATTCATTTGGTGAACTTTCAACTGAAATCGCTAGCGCGTTTGATAACATTCAAGTATTTGGTCTTGTTGATAACAAGAACTTCTTAAAAATGGGTGATGTTACAAGTTCAGGAGCAGTTGCTAAGTTAATTAATGAAGTGACTGTTGGTGGAAAAAGCGTAGATTCTGCTATTAAAGAAGCGGGAGAAAAATTAAAAGGTGTAATTAAATAAACTTTTAATTCAATTTAAATTTCTTAATTACTGAAAGTTGTTTAAGAAGAACGAACGCTTGAAAAGCAAGCTAAGTTGCTTTTTAAACAACTTTTCTTTATCACCAATCTATTAAATGAGAGAATAGATTGTTTTTTAGGAGGTAGTATGAAACCGATTGTCCGAAAAAAATCTGATATAAAGCTAGCCATGGCACTACTTTTACCAAGTATTTTCCTACTATTATTACTAGTTGCTTATCCGATGTTATCTAATATTAAAATAAGTTTCTTTGATCAGCCAATTAACCCTAGACTACCAGCTAAGTTTGTTGGTTTGTCTCATTACACGGATGTTATTAAGGATATTGAGTTTTATAAATCTTTAGGAATTACTATTCTATATACAGTATTAACTGTAGCTGGTAGTACTGTAATTGGTCTAGGTGTTGCGTTATTCTTTAATCGACCATTTAAGTTTCGTAAAACTGCTCGATCTTTAATTATCTTATCTTATGTAACTCCATCTATTTCATTAGTTTTTGCTTGGAAATATATGTTTAATAACTCATATGGGATTATTAATTACTTAGGAACGGATGTTTTCCATCTATTTAAAAGTGCACCATTATGGTTTGACAATCCAGTTAGTAGTTTTATTATTGTAGTCGTTTTCGCTATTTGGAAGTATTTCCCTTATGCATTTATTTCGTTTTTAGCAATCTTGCAAACGATTGATAAAACATTATACGAAGCTGCTGATATTGATGGGGCTTCACTTTGGCAAAAGTTTAAAGTTGTAACTTTACCAGCGATTATGCCGGTATTACTAACGGTTGTAACTTTACGATTTATTTGGATGTTCTACATGTTTACAGATGTTTATTTATTAACAAACAAAGTAAATATTTTAGGTATTTATTTATATGAAACAGCGTTTGCTTTCAATAATCTAGGAAAAGCATCGTCAATTTCAGTAATCTTATTCATCATATTATTCATTGTTATTATCGTATCAAGAAAGAGGGTGAACTTAAATGGCAGCAGTAAGTAGCAAAAGAAATAAAATTATTAAGAAAACTGGTTTCTACGTTGTGCTGATCCTAATACTAGGAATCATGTTATTTCCATTCTTTATTATGCTAATGACGTCATTAAAAAGTTCAAAAGAAGCAATTGCAACAAATCCGACAATATTGCCACATGAATGGACTTTCCAGCATTATATTGACATTTTTAACCCAACAATTTTCCCATATTTAAACTACTTCAAAAATAGTTTAATCGTTTCAATAATAGCAGCAACATTATCAGTAGTACTTGGAATATTAGGAGCGTACGCATTATCGAAACTGAAATTTAAAGGAAGGGTCACAATTAATGCTAGTTTTTACACTGTATATATGTTTTCAGGGATTTTACTAGTAGTTCCTTTATTCAAAATAATTTCTGGCTTTGGCTTATATGATACAAAAATGGCATTGATCATTACGATGATTGTGCAGACCCTTCCAACAGCGATTTTTATGTTAAGGAGTTATTTCGATACAATACCTGAAGATTTAGAAGAAGCGGCTATGATTGATGGTCTTAGTCGATTAAAAATAATTTTCTATATTATTATTCCTTTATCAATATCGGGAATCGTTTCTGTTTTCGTATATGCATTTATGATTGCATGGAATGATTACTTATTTGCATCAATTTTCTTATCAAGTTCAGAAAACTTTACGTTACCAATCGGTTTAAATACTTTATTTAGTACACCAGATTATGTGTGGGGTCGTATGATGGCAGCATCTTTAGTTACTGCTTTACCAGTCGTTATTATGTATGCATTATCCGAGCACTTTATTAAAGGGAATTTAACTGAAGGTGGAGTAAAAGGTTAATTCGAAACAATTTTTTACTGAAAGGAAGAAATAAAATGAAAAAATTAGTAGCAGTTGAACCGAGAATAGCAGCATTAGTCGAGTACGAAGATCGCCAAGTACAACCTAATGAAGTAAAAATTAAAGTAGAATTCGCATCACCAAAGCATGGTACGGAAGTGGTTGATTTTAGAGGACTTAGTCCATTTATTGATGAAGAGTTCAATGAAGAGTGGAAAATGTTTATGCCCCGTGAAGAAGGTTCTGCACGTGGAATCGTATTTGGTGAATTTCAATTAGGAAATATGGTTGTAGGTAGCATTTGTGAAATTGGTGATGAGGTGACTGAGTATAAATTAGGTGATCAAGTTTGTACTTATGGTCCAATAATGGAAACTGTAATTGTTAATGCTGTAGATAACTATAAATTACGTAAAATGCCTGAAGGTTCTTCATGGAAGAATGCAGTTTATTATGATCCAGCACAATTTGCGATGAGCGGAGTTAGAGACGCAAATGTTAGAGCGGGTGATTATGTTGTAGTTGTCGGTTTGGGTGCGATCGGACAAATTGCCATCCAATTAGCAAAGAAAGCTGGCGCTAGTATTGTAATTGGTGTAGATCCGATTAGTCACAGATGTGATATCGCTTTAAAAAATGGTGCTGACTATTGCTTTGATCCAATAAATTGCGATTTAGGATACGAGATTAAAAAAATAACAAATAAATTAGGTGCAGATTCAATTATTGAAACTAGTGGTGTTTCAAGTTCCCTTCAAGCGGCATTAAGAGGAATTGCATACGGTGGAACAATTTCTTATATCGCATTTGCTAAACCTTTCCCAGAAGGATTTAACCTTGGTCGTGAAGCTCACTTTAACAATGCAAAAATCGTATTTTCACGAGGCAGTAGTGAACCAAACCCAGATTATCCTCGTTGGTCACGTAAGCGCATCGAAAATACTTGTTGGGAATTATTAATGAACGGGTATTTAAATTGTGAAGATTTAATTGAACCAGTTGTTTCATTTAATGAAGTTGCTGAATCATATATGGAATTTGTTGATCAAAAACCTGAACTAAGTATTAAGATGGGTGTTCAATTTAATAAGTAAAAGAAGAGTTTTGGGAGTGTTTAGCACTCCCTTCTATTTAGGAGTGAATAAAGATGAAAATTGGAACTCAAAATCAAGCCTTTTTCCCAGAAAACATAAAAGAAAAATTTAACTATTTAAAGGAAATTGGTTTTGAAGGTTTTGAAATTGATGGCAAATATTTAGTTGATCATTTAGATGAGGTTAAAGAAGCAATTGCAGTGACTGGTTTACCTGTAACTACAGCTTGTGGTGGTTATTATGGTTGGATTGGTGACTTTATTGAAGAGCGTCGATTAAAAGGGTTGGCTGATATTGAAGAGATTTTAAAAGCATTAAAAGAGGTAGGAGGAAAAGGGATTGTCGTTCCAGCAGCATGGGGGATGTTTACATTCCGTTTACCACCAATGACTTCACCAAGAAGCTTAGAGGGTGACCGAAAAGCTGTAACTGAATCACTAGTATTTCTAGATAAAGTAGCAGGTGAAACGGGAACTACAATTTACTTGGAACCATTAAACAGATATCAAGATCATATGATTAATACTTTAGCTGATGCACGTAAATATATTGAAGATAATCAGTTTAAAAATGTGAAAATAATTGCTGATTTTTATCACATGAATATTGAAGAAGATGGCATATCAGAAGCACTTCACAATAATCGTGAGTTAGTTGAACATATTCACATTGCAGATAATCATCGCTTCCAACCGGGGAGTGGATCATTAGATTTTAAAAAGCATTTTGAGCAATTAAATAAAGATGGCTATGATGCTTATTTAACATTTGAATGTCGAGTACGTGGAAATAACTTAGAGGATGAGTACATTAAAGCATTTCATCATATAAAAGAAGCTTTAAGTTGAAAGGAGTAGCATTGTGATTAAGAAGAGAGTAGCTATTATTGGCGGGGGACAAATAGCTGAAAAAGTTCACGTTGCTTACTATAAAACTAGAGAAGATACAGAAGTTGTTGCAGTAGTTGGTGTACATGAGGAATCACTAAGGAGCTTTGCTGGGCGTAATAATATTCCTAACTATTACACTGATGCTACTGAAATGTATGCAAAAGAAAGTCCTGAAATTGTTAGTGTTTGCACACCGAATAAATATCATTTTGAAAGTGTTATGCAAGCATTAGAAAATAATTGTGATGTTTTTTGTGAAAAGCCACCTGCTATCTTAGCTGAAGATGCTAGAAAGATGTTTGAAACAGCGCTAGCGAAGGGACGTATACTTGCCTATGATTTTCATCATCGTTTTGCTGATGATGTATCGATCGTAAAAGAAAATATAAAGCAAGGTATATTAGGTGAGATTTATTTTGTTAAAGTAAAGGCTTTAAGACGAAATGGAATTCCAGGTTGGGGTAACTTTACTAATAAAGAAATACAAGGTGGAGGACCACTAATCGATTTAGGAATCCATATGCTTGATACTGCTCTGTACGTTTTGGACTATCCAAAAGTTAAAAAAGTAACAGCAAAAATGTTTCAGAAAATTGGTCAAAAGAAAGATGAAGGTGCATTCGGTAAATGGGATCCTTCAAAATTTGAAGTAGAAGATTCTTTATTTTCTTATATTGAATTAGAAAATGGATGCTTAATTCAATTAGAAACATCCTTTGCATTGAATATAAAAGAAAAATCAGAAATGAATGTCGAACTTTGTGGAGATCAAGCTGGTGCTTTGATGTTTCCTGCGGAAATCTACACAGATGATAAAGGAGAGCTTGTAACTCTTTTAAAGAGAGAAGAGGCTGATCCTGACCGCCATTCGAAAAGCATGGCTGCTTTTGTTGATCGTTGTTTAGGTAAGAATGTCATGTTAGCAGATGGAAAACAAGGTTATGCTATCCAACAACTTGTTGAAGCGATCTATCAATCAGCTGAAAAAGGTGAGAGTATATCTTTATGAAAAAAGTAAATGTAATTAACGAAAATAAATTTGATTTACAATCTATTAATAAATACGCAACGATTATGGCTTTAGGAAATGGATATTTAGGTTTACGAGCAAGTCATGAGGAATATTATTCAGAACAAACTCGAGGAATGTACGTAGCAGGAATTTATAATAAATTCACATCAAATGATGTTACAGAAATCGTAAATTTACCAGATATAACTGGTATGAAAATTGAAATAAATGGTGAGATTTATTCTGTCCTTACAGGTGAAATCCTTTCTTATGAGCGTATTTTAAATATGCAAAATGGTGAACTAACAAGAGAAGTCGTATGGAAAAACAAAGATGATAACCGTTTTTGTTTAAAATTTCAACGGTTTGTTTCAAAAGATAATTTACATTTACTTGCATCAAAAATTACTGTGATTAGTTTGGATTGCGATGCATCAATTAAAATAACAACTGGTATTGATGCACAGACATCTAATTTTGGAAAGCAACACCTTTTAGAAGACAATATTCGTGTGATCGATAAAAAAATAATGCATGCTGTATATAGAACGACTGAAAGTAATCATACAATCGCTTTAGCAACATCGTGTAATGTACCTAGTACAAGTGATGTTTCTTTTGTGGCAAAGAATCGTCAACTTATGGCCATCATTAAACAAGATTTAATCGTTGATCAGCCGTTCGAATTAGAAAAAATAAGTGCAATCTATACTTCAATTGATAAGGTAAAAGAAGAACCTGCACAAGCTAGTATTCAGGCTGTTCAAGAAAATAAATCAGCTGGATACGAGCGTCTACTAGAAAGTTCAGCTATAAAGTGGAATCATTTTTGGGAACAAAAGCGTGTTAGCATTTCTTCAAAGGAAGAGATTGATCAAATCGTAATCGACTTTTCACTTTACCATATTGAAATCATGACACCATCACATGATGAAAGGTTTAGTGTTGGAGCAAAAGGTTTAACAGGTGAAGGATATAAAGGACATGTATTTTGGGATACGGAAATTTTTATTGCACCTTTTCACTTATTCACCGAACCAGAAGTAGCAAGAAAATTATTAACATATCGATATCTTCATATAAAAGAAGCAAAAGATAAGGCTACTAAAAATGGCTATGCTGGAGCTCTTTTCCCTTGGGAAAGTGCATACTCTGGAATGGAGGAAACTCCTGAATATGCAGCTATTAATATATTAACTGGTACTCGTCAAAAGGTTGCTTCGGCTGTAGCTGAGCATCATATTGTAGCTGATATTGCTTTTGCAGTATGTCAATACTATGAAAATACACTTGATGAAGTATTTATGGCAAATGAAGGTCTAGAATTGTTAAAGGAAACTGCACGTTTTTGGATTAGTCGTACGACTGATGAAAATGAAGTACTTTCAATTAATGACGTAATTGGACCAGATGAATATACAGAACATATTAACAACAATGCTTATACGAACTATATGGCCAATTATAATGTTCAACAAGCATTAAGCTATATGGAAAAATATAATAAAATCGAAGAAGACCTAGTTAAGAGCGGAAATGACTTTTTAAATCGACTTTACTTACCACAACCAAACGAAGACAAGATTATTCCACAGGATGATACATTTTTAACAAAACCTGAAATTGATTTATCGATTTATAAACAGACACAAGGTAGTCAGGCAATACTCTTTGATTATTCACGACAAGAAATAAATGAGATGCAGATTTTAAAACAGGCTGATGTAGTTATGTTACTATATCTATTCCCAAATTTATTTGAAGAAGATGTAGTCAAAAAGAATTTGCATTATTATGAGGAGCATACAATTCATGATTCATCACTTAGTAAAGCGATTCATGCAATTGTTGCCGCAAGATGTGGAGAAAAAGAAGATGCTTATCGACTTTTTCAAGAAGCTTGCTTAATCGATTTAGGACCTAATCCGAAGTCATCCGATGAAGGAATTCATGCAGCATCACTAGGTGCTAATTGGTTAGCAACAATCTTTGGTTTTGCAAACATAACGGTGGAAACTAATAAGTTAAAGATTAATCCAAACTTACCTAAAAATTGGGACAAACTTTCTTTCCCCTTCCATTGGCAAGGTATAAATCTTGAGATTTCAATTACGCACGAATCTGTAACGGTGACTAAACAAACTGATACAGAAGTTGCGATTGAAATTAATGGAGAGTTAATTAACTTAGCAGATCAAATTATCGCAACACTTTAAGGAGGAAGACAAATGAAAGTAGTTATATTACCTGATTCCTTTAAAGAAAGCTTAGATGCAACGAATGTAGCTAATGCCATTCATAAAGGCTTTCATTCCGTATTCCCGAAAGCAGAGTATCATTTATTACCATTGGCTGACGGAGGGGAGGGCACTGTTCAAGCTTTAATCGCATCAAATGGCGGAGAAGTAGAAACCATTAATGTAACAGGCCCACTTAATGAAACTGTTCAAGCTAAAATTGCATTTTCTAAGGATAATAAAACGGCATTTATCGAAATGGCTGAAACCTGTGGTCTGCATCTTGTACCCCCTGAAAAACGTGATCCATTACAAACTACTTCCTTTGGTGTTGGCGAATTAATTCTTTATGCTATTGAGCGTGGAGCTTCTGAGCTTATTGTTGGTGTTGGAGGTAGCTCAACAAATGATGGTGGGATTGGAATGGCTCAAGCGCTAGGCTACCAATTCTTCGATCAAAATGGTGGGGAAATTGAATGTAATGGTGAGGCATTGCTAAAAGTAGCTTCAATGTCTGATGAAAAAAAGTCACCACTTTTAGATAAAGCGAAAATCACTATTGCGGCAGATGTTGTTAATCCATTAATTGGTAGAAATGGAGCAACCTATATATTTGGACCACAGAAAGGACTTTCTAAGGCTCAATTAGCTACAATGGATGAAGCAATGGGAAATTTCTATCAGATTGCTGAGCATTATCTAAATAAATCCGTCTCAGAGATCCCTGGTAGTGGAGCTGGTGGGGGCATGGGTGCAGGCCTAATGCTATTCGCAAATGCTTCAATAAAAAAAGGGATTGAACTAGTTCTTGAACAATTAAATGTTAAAGAAGTATGTAAGGATGCTGACATCGTAATTGTAGGCGAAGGCAGAATGGATGGACAAACAATTTATGGTAAAGCACCTGTTGGGGCGGCTGCTTGTGCCCCATCTAATGCGAAAGTAATTGCAATTTGTGGTAGTATTGGTGATGGGATAGAGGAATTGTATAAACAAGGAATCGATGCCATTTTTCCTACGATTCCTGCAATCTTACCGATTGAAGATGTGATGAAAAACGCATTTGAAAATATTGAAAGAACTGCGAGAAATATTGCTGTATTGTTAAAATAATTTGAAAATAAAAAAGCAGAAATCATTGTATGAGATTTCCTGCTTTTTTATTGGATTTGCCCTTCTTTTAAAATTGGGGAGGGGCTGTTTTCTTAAAGTTTGAATAGATAATAAACAAAATAAAATTCAAATTCTAGATAAAATTTCTCCACTAATTGCTCCTACAAGTACAATAACCCACGGTGGTAATTTCATTATTACTAACATACTAAATAAGATCGCTACGATTAAAAAGTCAAAAATCGAAAATACAGAGCTTACCCATATTGGATTAAAAAAAGCTGAAACTAGAATTCCAACTACTGCTGCGTTTACACCTAATAAAGCTCTCCTTAATTTCGAACTACGACGCATACTAGACCAAAATGGGAAAGTACCTAAAATAAGAAGGAAAGCGGGTAAAAAGATGGCAATTGTTGCAATTAAACCTCCTCGCCAGCCCATCATTATAGTTCCTAAATAGGCCGCAAACGTAAATAATGGTCCAGGTACAGCCTGCGTGACACCATATCCAGCCAAAAATGTTTCTTTGTTTAGCCATCCAGTAGGAACAAATTCACGTTCAAGTAAAGGAAGAACAACATGGCCTCCACCAAATACCATTGATCCTGCTCTATAGAAACGATCAAATATAGCGATCCATTTAGATGATGATATGGAATTAATTAAAGGCAATATTGCCAATAAAATAAAAAATATAACTAAACAAAACACAGAAAACTTTTTCGAGATATTAGTAGTGAGTGTAGTTTTATCACTATTTTCATTATCTTGATATAGAAAAAAACCTACAATTGAAGAAATTAAAATGACAACAATTTGAGAGAATGCTGTTTGCCATATTAATGTAACAATCAATGCAAACAAAGCAAGTAGTTTCCTTCTTAAATCAGGCGTTAAGTTCTTCACCATACCTAAAATAGCCTGTGCAACAATCGGAACAGCAACTAGTTTTAGTCCATGGATCCAACCTGAATTTTTTATATCCAAGTCTTGTAGTAATAATGCAAATAAGATAAGTGCAATTACTGATGGTAATGTAAATCCAATAAATGAGACAATGCCTCCTAAGACCCCTGCACGTATTAAGCCAATTCCAATGCCAACTTGGCTACTTGCTGGTCCGGGTAAAAATTGTGATAAAGCTACTAAGTCAGCATAGTTTTGATCGTCAATCCACTTTTTTCTTCTTACATATTCTTCGCGAAAATAACCTAAATGAGCTATTGGTCCACCAAAAGAAGTTAAACCTAGTTTAGTAGAAACAATAAGTATTTCTAACAAAAGATATAACTTACTATTTTTATGATTAGGATTCATATTTCCCTCCAACAACTGATACATAGAAATAGTATAGTTTGAATCAAAATCTAAACCAATCTCTTTTGATGGGAATTTACAAAAGATTAACAATCAAAGCTATTCTAGAAACTCTTTTTGAAAACAACGTTACTGTTCTAGTAATAATATCTGATAAACTACATATAAACTGTTTAAGGCTAGGAGGAAAATAGATGGAAAGAATTGATATACAGGCATATATAGAAAATTATCCAATCTTAAAAAAACTGATTGAATTAGAGGAATATCTTTGGTTGAATCCAAATTTTGAGATGTTTCAAAAAGCAATTAACAAGTCACCACTTACTCAAGATGATGTAAACGACGCGGATGAACGATTAAAAAGGTTTGCCCCATATATTTCAAAGGTTTTTCCAGAAACAAAAGATACAAATGGCATTATTGAGTCTCCTTTAGTACAAATTCCTTCTATGAAACAATCATTAGAGAAAAATTTTCAACAAACTATATTAGGAGAATTATTTTTAAAATGTGATAGTCATTTACCAATCTCAGGGTCAATTAAAGCAAGAGGTGGCATTTATGAAATATTAAAGCATGCCGAAAGCCTAGCTTTAAAGCATCAATTATTAACGATTGATGATGATTACTCAAAAATAGATAGTGATATTTTTAGAGAGTTTTTCTCAAACTACTCAATTGCAGTAGGGTCTACAGGTAATTTAGGTATGAGTATTGGAATTATTAGTGCAAAGTTAGGTTTTAAAGTAACGGTACATATGTCAGCGGATGCAAAGCAGTGGAAAAAAGATTTACTTAGAAGTAAAAACGTAAATGTCATTGAGTACGAGGCGGATTATAGTAAAGCAGTAGAAGAAGGTCGAATACAAGCAGAAGCAGATCCTAATTGTTATTTTGTAGATGATGAAAATTCAAATGATTTATTTTTAGGATATGCAGTAGCAGCTTCACGTTTAAAAAAGCAATTTGAAGAATTAGACATTACAATTGATGAAAATCATCCACTATTTGTTTATTTACCTTGCGGAGTTGGGGGAGGTCCTGGTGGTGTCGCATTTGGATTGAAACTATTATTTAAAGATAATGTTCATTGCTTCTTTGCCGAGCCAACTCATTCTCCATGTATGTTGATGGGATTAATGACTGGACTTCATGATCAAGTTTCTGTACAAGATTTCGGTATTGATAATAAAACAGATGCAGATGGCCTAGCTGTAGGGAGACCATCTGGCTTTGTAGGAAAGATCATTGAGCCTTTTTTAAGCGGTAGCTATACAATTAGTGATGAAAAACTATATACAATGTTAAAAGAGTTAGCTGATACTGAGGATCTTTATTTAGAACCGTCAGCACTAGCTGGTATGATCGGTCCAATAAAATTATTTAATGAGGGCAAAAATTATTTACTAAAAAATAATTTGTTGAAAAAAATAAAGAATAGTACCCATGTCATTTGGGGGACAGGTGGTAGTATGGTCCCAGAAAAAATGATGAAAGAGTACTATCAAAAAGGGTCCTTTTTTAAATAAAATAGATAGTGTAAAATTTTACTAATATTTTAAAAGTGAAAAAATTCTTTTAATGCTGAATAATTTGACATATATTTGTATATGTAAATAAGTTTTCTATTTAGATTTTGACGCAAGATATTTTCTTTTTAATTGGTTCTGTTTAAAAATTGATAAATTACTTTAAAAAAGCCACTCCGTCATGAGCGGACTGGCTTCAGTGCATTTTATATAATACCCAATAGGGTATTGGAATACTCGGTTTTATCTTATTTACCTAAACAGAGCCTTCCGATTAAAAAGCACAAAACATATTCTCATTAGGAGCGATAAAATTGAATTTAGAAAAGTATTTTTCACAATTTAGAAAAGAGATTATTGGAAATGAAAAAACATTCTTATCGCCATTTGGTGAAAAGAAAATTATTTATTTAGATTGGGCTGCGAGCGGTAGGTTATATGGACCTGTTGAAGAAAAATTAGTTTCAACTTTTGGGCCTTATGTTGCAAATACGCATACGGAATCAAATATAACTGGAAGCACGATGACGAATTGTTATCATGAAGCATTACAGATCATAAAGGAACATGTTAATGCAAGCGCTTCCGACACAATCATAACAGATGGATCAGGAATGACTGGCGTTATGAATAAGTTTCAACGTATTTTAGGGCTAAAAATACATGAAAATTTCAATTTCCGTTTAAGTATACCTGAGGAAGAAAGACCAGTTGTTTTTATAACAAGCATGGAGCATCATAGCAATCATACTTCGTGGTTAGAAACAATTTGTGATGTGGAAGTTGTACCTAATTGTGCGAACAACGTAGTTGATTTAGAATTTTTAAGAAAACGACTTGAGTTTTATAAAAATAAACGAAAAGTAATCGGATCATTCAGTGCTTGTTCTAATGTATCTGGTTTAATTACACCTTATCATAAGCTAGCTAGACTAATGCATGATTATAATGGCGTTTGTTTTGTAGATTTCTCAGCTTCTGCACCATATGTTGACATTGATATGCATCCTAGTGATCCAATGGAAAAACTTGATGCAATTCTATTTTCTCCACACAAGTTTTTAGGAGGACCTGGTAGTAGTGGAGTTTTAATATTTGACTCTTCTCTGTATCAAAATAAAATTCCAGATCATCCAGGCGGAGGAACTGTTGAATGGACAAATCCATGGGGTGAGAAAAAATACATTAACAATATTCGTGAAAGAGAAGATGGAGGTACTCCAGGCTTTCTGCAAACAATTAGAACAGCTCTTGCAATTAAGGTGAAAAATGCAATGGGTACAGCGAATATATTAAATCGTGAAGAAGAATTGGCACACATCGTATTAGATGAGCTTAGAACAATTGAAAATGTAATGTTACTCGAAGACTCAAGCAATCCAAGATTAGGTTTTTATTCTTTTTATTTAAAAGATATTCATCATAATTTAGTAGTTAGGTTATTAAATGATCGTTACGGAATTCAAGTGCGAGGTGGCTGTTCATGTGCGGGTACTTATGGACATATGCTACTAAATATAACAAGAGAAATGTCTAAAGCAATTACAGATGAAATCGATAATGGCAATATTAGTGTTAAGCCTGGTTGGATTCGCATGAGTGTTCATCCAACGACGACGAATGAAGAAGTAGTCATATTCACTAATGCTTTAAAAGATATTATTCAAAACATTGGTGAATGGTCTAAAGACTATATTTATTTAAAAGAGAAAAATGACTTTATTCATAAAGACGAAGCAGTTATGGAAGTAGGTACTTATTTTGAGATGGAAATGGCTGTAAAGTCTTAAAATTTCAAGGTAACGCGAAAAAAGATCATATTATTGTGATCTTTTTTCATGCTGTTGAAAAAAGAATTTGTCAAATAAATTGTTGGATTAATCATTGATAAGTAAGTTGTGTCCTATTGATTTCCACTACAGTGTGCTCGCTTTCCATGGGGCGAGATTCTTTAGCCTCCTCAGCGCCGCCTACGGGGTCTCAGCCTTCCCGCTTCTCCCATAGAAGCCTGGCACCCTTTCGTTCCAATCAAGTTCTTTATAAAAAAATAATAATCTTAAAAACAATGGAATAGGAACTAATGAATTACCCTTTAATAATCAAATAACTTATGATGATGACCACACATCTTTACAAATATTGATCGTCAAAAAAGAAGATATTTTAATTTTTGCAAGTTAGTTAAAATTTTTTTATCAACCAAAATCACGTATTTATCAATAAGATGACAGATAAAACAATAATAAAGGGACTTTTTTTTATAGAAATTCATTTAATGTTTTTTCAATATTGACTAAAATATATTTCAACTCTTTGAAAAAGATCATATTATTACGATCTATTTTGTTGATGTTCTACTTTTAACTCACTAAAAGAGGATAATTTATATAAAAATAAATGATTGACAACATACCCTAAGGGGTATATATTCTAAGTAAGAATATTGCACATGTATTCTAAAATAAATGCTTAAGCTTTATTTAGTTTTCTGAGTTAGGGGTGATTTAATGAAGTATGATGATCCAATAAAAAATAGAATAAAGCGGATTGAGGGTCAGATTCGTGGAATTTTAAAAATGATGGAAGAAGACAAAGACTGTAAAGATGTCATTACACAGTTATCAGCAGTTAAATCAGCTTTGGATCGTACGATTGGCGTAATCGTAAGCTCAAACTTAGTTGATTGTGTCCGAAATGCGAATGAAAACGGGCAAGATGCCGAAGATTTAGTGAAAGAAGCAGTAAATTTACTTGTAAAAAGTAGATAATATATGGTTTGACACAATTTTTTATTTTTAATATCATATACCCATAGGGGTAATAGTATATATAAGATATATTTTTTTGTTTTGTAATATACCCTAGTGGGTATAAAGAACGATAAGGAGAAAGAATATGACAACTAAGAAAACTAATATCATTTTATTTAGTGGAGATTATGACAAAGCAATGGCTGCCTACATTATTGCGAACGGTGCAGCAGCATTTGATCATGAAGTAACTATTTTTCATACATTTTGGGGATTAAATGCTTTACGAAAAGGTGAACATGTAGCAACAAAAAAAGGTTTTATTGAAAAGATGTTTGGAAAGATGATGCCTAGAGGCGCAGATAAAATGGGACTTTCGAAAATGAATTTTGCTGGTTTTGGACCAAAGATGATTAAGGATATTATTAAAAAGCATAATGCATTGCCTTTACCACAATTAATTGAAATGGCCCAAGAACAAGATATTAATTTAGTAGCATGTACAATGACAATGGATCTGTTAGGTCTACAAACCGAAGAGTTATTAGAAGATATTCAGTATGCTGGTGTTGCAGCCTACATTGGTGAAGCAGAAGAAGGTCAAGTTAACTTATTTATTTAATTAGAAAGGATTGAATAACATGAAAGAAATTACTACGATTGAGCTTGAAAATGAATTAAAAACTGGAAAAGAAGTAAATATTATCGACGTTCGTGAAGTAGATGAAGTTGCAGCTGGAAAAATTCAAGAAGCTATTCATATTCCTCTTGGATTAATCGAATTTCGATTACACGAATTAGATAAATCAAAAGAATATATTATGGTTTGTCGTTCAGGTGCTAGAAGTGGTCGTGCAACGGAATTCCTTCAATCTCATGGCTTTAGCGCTAAAAATATGGTCGGCGGAATGCTTTCTTGGGAAGGAAACGTAGAATAATTTTTTTGATTAAATAAATACCCCGAGTGGTATTTTAAGTATGGAGGTTGTCAGATGGAACTGATTAAATCAAACGTGAAATTAGATGCAAAAGGATTAGCTTGTCCAATGCCGATTGTGAAGACTAGAAAAGCAATGAAGGAATTAGAAAGTGGGCAAGTAATCGAGGTTCAAGCGACTGATAAAGGATCTAAAGCAGACATTAAAGCTTGGGCAGAAAGCACGGGAAATCAATATTTAGGAACAATCGAAAATGGCGAAGTATTACTTCATTATTTAAGAAAATCTTCAGATGAAAATACAATTGAAAAAAGATTTGAAAACGTCATTTCGAACGATCAATTAAGTCAAAAGCTACAAAACGAAAATATAATCGTTTTAGATGTAAGAGAAGAAGCAGAATATGCATTTAATCATATACCAAATGCGGTATCAATCCCTTTAGGTGAATTGGAGAACCGTATGACAGAGTTAAATAAAGATAATGAAATATATATCGTTTGCAGAACAGGAAACCGTAGTGATCTTGCTGCTCAATTGCTAGTTTCGAGTGGTTTTACTAATGTGTTTAATGTAATTCCTGGAATGACCGAGTGGTCTGGGGAAACTGTAAGCATAAAAGGTTAATCTAATTTTTTTTGAATAAAAATATACTGTAGGGGGTATGTAAGATGGCAGTCACAGCAATGTCTGCAAAAGAGATTACAAAAAAAATATTTGATAAAGAAGAACTATTTATTTTAGACGTAAGAAATACTGATGATTATAAAGATTGGAAAATAGAAGGTTCAAATTTTGAACATTTAAATATACCTTATTTTGATTTACTTGATGGGGTTGAAGACATTTTAGATAAGATTCCTACAAGTACAGATGTTTTAGTTGTGTGTGCTAAAGAAGGATCATCCATCATGATTGCAGAGATGCTTTCAGACGAGGGACTAGACGTAGCTTACCTTAAAGGCGGTATGAAAGAGTGGAGTGAATATCTAGAACCAGTTAAAATTGCAAATTTGAAAAATGGTGGACAGCTGTATCAATTTGTCAGAATCGGTAAGGGATGCTTATCCTACATGGTTATCTCAAATAATGAGGCTGCTATTATTGATTCTACTCGAATGACGGATATCTACATTAATTTTGCAAAAACGAAGAACGTAAAAATCACAAATGTATTTGATACTCACCTTCATGCAGATCATATTTCTGGTGGAAGAAAAATTGCTGAGATTACGGGCGCAACATACTGGTTACCGCCAAAGGATGCTAAAGAGGTTACTTTTGAATATAGTCCATTAGAAGATGGGAATAAGGTAATGATTGGTGAAACAGCAATCAGTATTGAGGCTATTTATTCACCTGGACATACAATCGGCTCAACTTCATTTGTTATTGATGAAAAGTTTTTACTTTCTGGTGATATTTTATTTATCGATTCAATTGGAAGACCTGATCTTGCTGGAATGGCAGAGGATTGGGTAGGGGACTTACGCGAAACCCTTTATAAAAAATACCGAAATTTATCGCTTGAATTAGTCGTGCTTCCATCACACTTTATGGTGATTAGTGAATTGAACGAAGACGGTAGTGTTTATAAAAAACTCGGATATTTATTTGATCAGAATCATGGGTTGAACATTGAGAGTGAAAGTGAATTTAGAAAGTTAGTAACTGAGAACTTACCACCACAACCAAACTCATATCAAGAAATCCGTGAAGCAAATATGGGTAAAATTAACTTAAATGAAGAAAAACAGAGAGAAATGGAAATTGGTCCAAATCGCTGTGCAGTACGTTAATGAGACTTGGAGGGAAATAGAAATGGAAACTAAAAAATTATTAGATGCTAAAGGCTTAGCTTGTCCAATTCCAATTGTAAAAACAAGAAAAGCAATTGCAGAGATTGAAGCAGGAGAAGTTCTAGAAATTCATGTCACTGATAAAGGTGCTAAAAACGACCTTGCAGCTTGGGCTAAATCAGGTGGACACGAATTATTAAATTATACCGAAGAAGACAATGTTTTAAAATTTTGGATTAAAAAGGGATGAATTAATAGATTAAGTGGAAAAGGAGAGTTACATCTCCTTTCAGACTGCCCGCCAAACGCTCGCTTTCTTCGTTGCTTCGCCTGTCTGCGGTGCTCATTACCGTCTAGGGTAACTCCGCTCCTCACCAGGCTTCGCGCCTCGAAAGACAAGCGCTTGCAATCAGTCTGAAATTCAAGTTTATAGAACTGTGTATATACACTGAAAGGAGAGTTACATCTCCTTTTCTATTATAGGGGGACTTAAAATGGAGTGGACCTTAGTTTTAGTACTTTTCTTAGTTGGTTTTTTTGGGTCCTTTATTTCAGGAATGGTAGGGATTGGTGGAGCGATTATAAATTATCCAATGCTCTTATTTATTCCTCCATTATTAGGATTTGCTGCTTTTTCTCCACATCAAGTTTCAGGTATAAGTGCCGTCCAAGTAGTATTTGCTACTTTAGGTGGGGTATTAAGCTATCGTAAAAGCGGTTTTTTAAACAAAAAAGTAATATTAAGTATGGGAATAAGTGTACTAATAGGAAGTTTTCTTGGAGGATTTGGTTCAAATCTTCTTTCAGAACATGGAATTAATCTTGTTTACGGAATTTTAGCAATGATTGCAGTCGTTTTAATGTTTATTCCTAGAAAAAACGTCGAGATGTCATCAGATGGTCAAATTTCAATTAATGTATGGCTTGCTGCAGGTCTGGCATTTATCGTTGGAACTAGTGCAGGTATTGTTGGTGCAGGAGGAGCATTTCTGCTAGTACCAATCATGTTAACAATCTTAAAAATACCAACTCGTGTGACAATCGCTTCTTCACTTGCCATAACATTTATCTCTTCAATTGGCGTAACGATCGGAAAAATCTCTACTGGTCAAGTTGAAGTATTGCCTACAATTATTGTTGTAATTGCAAGCTTAATCGCTTCACCATTAGGTGCAAAAATAGGCAAAAAAACAAAAACGCAGGTTTTACGAGGGATTCTGGCAGTTTTAATTGGTTTTACTGCTTTGAAAATTTGGTTTACGATTATTAAATCATGGGTTAGTTGAATAAGGATTAACTGTAAAAAAACAGAAAAACTATTTTGGGAGTTTTTCTGTTTTTTTATTGGACTTTATTATGGTGCTACATGTACGGTGCTTTTTGTTGCAATATTCTTAAATAAAATTTGCTTATTTTGTACTAAATTAATTAAAATGGAACTAGTCGTTTTTTTAAATAGCCTTTACTATAAATTTAATTTGAAATGGAGAATGAATTAAATGTCAAATCAAAATGAAACGAACGCTTTACCGCCAAAAACATGTTCAATTGAACGCCTTGTTACACTTCAAGAGGATGTCGAAAAAGTATTGGCAGGACAAAAAACTGCTACTCGCCGCAACGGGAGATATGCAGATGTTGGGGAAGTGATGACCCTTCAAAATCGCCAGTATGTTGTTGAACGAGTTTATTCGCAAGCCTTAGGTGAATTGACTGATGAGGATGCTAAGCAGGAAGGCTATACGACAGTAGAAGAGTATAAGCAATCGATCCTGTCAATACACCCTGGAATGCCTTGGCTTCCAAAAATGAGGGTATGGGTTCATGAGTTCCGTCTCATCCAAGATTAATTTATATGCTGTATAGATTGCTTCTTTACATACATATTGCTAGTGTAATCTTATCAATCGGCCCTTTTTTTGTATTGATTCCGATCATTAAAAAGCTGCATACCTCGCAGTCCGCGATACAACAGAGCTATTTGGATGTATTCCGGTTTGCTGTCAGATTAGCAAAGCATGCTGGGCATGTACTGGTTGGATCAGGGGTCTTGTTGGTACTAGTGGGCCATTGGTCGTGGAAAACATCTTGGATTGTGATGACCATTCTTCTTTTGGTGAGTTCATTATTTTTTCTAGCTAGAGCCTTTTCACCGACCATTCGGAAATTCAGTGAACCAACCCATGACCGGAGAATGCTGATTCAGAAGCTTCGTCGATCTATTTGGATTTACATCGTTCTTTTGATGGTTATGCTATGGTTTATGGTAGTAAAGCCTGCATTATGGTAGGCATGATTCAATTAAGCAGACAAGTTCTCTTTTATCGAAGAAGCCTTGTCTGCTTTTTTTGGTCTTCTTTTAAATGAAATACTAATAAAAATTCAAAAAAAATAAGCATACCGACCTATTTCAAACGGTATATGAAATAGTTTTTTTGATTTGAATATGAAGGACATAAGACCCGATTCAAACAGTGCTCGTAAAAAAATGCTATTTTCAAACATAATTTTTTCTAAAAAATTTTTAAAAAATTCTTGACGTATTATAAAAAGAGAGATAACATGAACTCAATAATTTAAAAACTTAATAAATTCTATTACTTATCCAGAGAGGTGGAGGGACTGGCCCTACGATACCTCGGCAACGGGTTTGTTGTTTCGTAACAAATACCGTGCTAATTCCTGCAAATCGTTCAAGCGATTTGAAAGATAAGAAGTAAAGTGGCTTATATATTATAACCCCTCTTCTTATCTGTCCTATTGGATAAGAAGGGGGTTTTTTGATGTGTTGCCATAGGAGAAAAATGGGGGAAACATAAATATAAATCCTAGTTTTCAAATGTGTTTACTAAGTTATAGTATTTGTAATAACTTGCATTGGAGGAAGGAATTTGATTGAGATTAAAAATGTCTCCAAGGTTTATCCTGGAAGACCACCAATTAAAGCTTTAAATAATATTAATATGAAAATTGAGAAAGGTGAGATCTATGGAATCATTGGCTTTTCTGGAGCAGGAAAAAGTACATTAATTCGTTGTTTAAATAGACTTGAAGAGCCAACAGAAGGTTCAGTTCTGATCGATGGATTGAACCTAATGACATTAAAAGATGAAGAGTTACGTAAGACACGTAGAAAAATTGGTGTCGTATTCCAACACTTTAATCTACTTTCAGCCAAAACGGTATTTGATAATATCGCAATGCCGCTATACCTTGAAGGAAAGAAGAAACGGGATGTTCAGGAAAAGGTAATGGAATTAATTGAATTTGTTGGACTTACAGGGAAGCAAGATGTATTTCCGGGGCACTTATCGGGGGGACAAAAGCAAAGAGTGGGAATTGCAAGGGCACTCGTAACAGACCCAGATCTTTTGTTATGTGATGAAGCTACATCTGCATTAGACCCTGAAACAACAAAGAATGTATTAGAGCTTTTAAGGAAGGTAAATAAATCCTATAATCTTACAATTTTCCTTATTACCCATGAAATGAGTGTAATTCGTGATTTATGTGATAAAGTGGCCGTCATTGATAATGGTGAAATTGTCGAAGAAGGCAATGTTTACAACGTTTTTACGAATCCACAAAAAAGTATTACAAAGAATTTTGTTAACACTGTATTACAAAATGAGGTGCCGTCTAGGTTATCGAAAACATTATCAAAGGGGAAATATTATCAATTAGTCTTCCTAGGTGACAAGGCAGCCAATCCACTATTATCAGAGGTTCTTAAAAAATTTGATATACATTTAAACATTCTTTATGGATCGATTACAGAGCTACAAGAAAGACCTTATGGGAATTTGCTTGTGGCACTAGAAGGAACAAAAGAGGAAAGCGCAAAAGCTATTAAATTTATTTCGGAAAAGGGGATAGATGTAAGGGAGGTTGAGTTAAATGGAGCTTAATTGGGAATTCTTTTGGCCGCAGTTTTTGCAGGCAACTCAAGATACATTTCTAACTGTACTAGGGTCATTTATTTTTGGCACAATCATAGGATTGCCTTTAGGTATTATCCTAGTTGTAACAAGGCCAGGTCATATAATGGAAAACAAACCTTTATTTACGTTGCTAAATACCATTATAAATATTGTTCGATCTGTACCATTTATTATTTTACTAGTTGCCATTATACCGTTTACTAGATTATTGACGGGAACGTCCATTGGCGTAGTGGCAGCAATTGTTCCGCTTTCAATCTTTGTAGGACCTTATTTGGCAAGATTGATTGAGAATTCCATGCTAGAAGTGGATAAGGGAGTGCTGGAAACTGCCTATTCAATGGGAGCAACAAAGTTTCAAGTCATCGTGAAGTTTATTTTACCTGAAGCGATTCCATCGTTGATTCTATCATTTACAACTGCAACGATTGGATTGATTGGATCGACCGCGGCAGCTGGTGCCGTTGGTGCTGGGGGATTAGGTGACTTAGCTATTACATATGGTTATCAGCGCTTTGAAACATTGGTTATTGTCATTACAGTTGTATTACTAGTAGTTATTGTTCAACTCATACAAAGTTTAGGAAATACGTGGTCAAGATATGTAAGGAGGAAAAGAGGATGAAAAAGTTTTTTACTATTTTTGCAGCATTATTATTAACGGTTTCGGTATTATCAGCATGTGGTTCTAATGCATCATCAGGTAATGGAAAAGAGAGAACAGTTAAGATTGGTATTAACGGTGATGATTATGAACTTTGGAATATTGTACAAAAACAAGTGAAAAATGAAGGGATTAAATTGAAAATTATATCATTTTCAGATTATGTTCAGCCTAACACAGCACTAAATGACGGTAGCCTTGATTTAAATGCTTTTCAAACGATTACTTATATGAACCAATTTAAAGGCGATCATAATTTAGATATTTCAGCGATTGGCTCGACGGTGATTGCGCCAATGGGGATATACTCACATAAATTTAAAAAGCTAAGTGATATTCCAGATGGAGCAACGATTACGATACCAAATGATGTTACGAACGCTGGCCGTGCACTTAAACTATTACAATCTTCAAAGTTAATTAGTTTAGTAGATAATTTTGACCCTAAAGGAAGTATTGAACAAATTAAAGAAAATCCTAAGCATTTAAAAATCAAACCGATTGCTGCAGGGCAAACAGCTAGATCATTAGATGATGTGGCAGCAGCGATCATCAATAATGGATTCGCCGTTCAAGCGGGCTTAGACCCTTCAAAGGATCCACTTTATAAGGAAGATCCTAATGATAAAGCAGCTATGCCGTATATCAATGTTATTGCATCTCGTACGAAGAATAAAGATGACAAGGACTTTGCAAAGATTGTAAAGTCTTATCAATCAAAAGAAGTTCATGATTACATTATTAAACGTGACAAAGGCGCTACGGTTCCGGTAGTCATTTCGATTGATAAAATTAAAAGTCTATAAAGCTAGTTCATGCTTATTTAAAAGAATAGAAGGGAGATCGTTTAAATGACAGTTCAAATTGAAACACAAAGAGAACAAATTGTGAAAAGTATTGAGGAAGCGAAGGAAACCTATCTTGAAATTAGCCACCAAATTCATGAGAAACCTGAAATTGGCAATCAAGAATTTTTTGCATCAGAAACACATACTAAAATTCTAGAAGAAGCTGGTTTCGATGTAACACGTAATATTGCGGGACATGAAACAGGTTTTGTAGCAAGGAAAACGTCATCTAAGCAAGGCCCAACCATCGCTTTTTTAGCAGAATACGATGCGCTACCTGGTCTTGGTCATGCATGCGGACATAATATTATTGGGACAACAAGTGTAGCAGCAGGAATCGCTCTTGCTGAAGTCATCTCTGGGACTGGCGGAGAGGTTGTCATATTTGGAACACCTGCAGAAGAGGGTGGGCCAAACGGAAGTGCAAAGGGGAGTTTCGTAAAAAATGGTTTACTAGAAGGTGTTGATGTAGCTCTTATGCTCCACCCAAGTGGTAAAACAGGTTTGTCGAGTCCATCTTTGGCAGTCGATCCATTAGACTTCCATTTTTATGGAAGAGCAGCTCATGCTGCTGGGTCACCAGAACATGGAATTAATGCCTTAGATGCAGTAATCCAGTTATTCAATGGCATTAATGCCCTTCGTCAGCAGCTTTCTAGTGATGTTCGCATACACGGAATTATCACTCATGGAGGCGATGCACCAAATATTATTCCAGAGTATGCTTCAGCGAGATTTTTCATCCGCGCTAGTACTTGGAAGCGTACGGAGGAAGTATCTACTAAGATTCGTAATATTGCCGAAGGAGCAGCACTTGCAACTGGTAGTACTGTGAAAATTGAAAGATTCCAAAATGAAGTCCATGATTTTATTATTAATGAATCTCTTGATGAGATTTTAGGTGAAGAACTAAGCCTATTGGGGGAAATAGTGAATAGCAAAAGCGGCGGGCTTGGATCTACTGATGCCGGAAATGTAAGCCATGTAGTTCCGACTTCTCACGCATATATTAAAATAGGACCTGATGATTTAATTGCTCATACGAATGAATTCCGTGAAGCTGCGAGATCGCCACTTGGTGATCATGCTCTAGTAACGGGCGCAAAAGCTTTGGCTCTGACGGGCTATCGTTTAATAACTGATAAAAACCTTTTGGAAAAGGTTCAAAATGAATTCCATCAAACAGAAAAATAGTTAGCTGAACGGTCAGAAAGATGGACGGAATTACCATCTTTTTGACCGTTTTATTTTTGAAAGCTCAGTCTAATGACGTTATTTGTTCTATTTATATAGTAGTCTTCTGTTAATTTCTCCTTCCGTTATTCACCTAATAAAAAATCTAAATCTACATTACCCCATTTCAATTTTATCAAAACGTAATCTCAACTTTACTAAATCTTAAATTTTAAAGTTTAAACTAAAACTTAGATATGGTTTCTACAAGTTTATCACTCTATAAATCTTTGATAGGGGTAATTTAATATGGTTTCTTTAAATAAAGTAAAAGATTTCTCAGATGAAAGTGTTAAATATGCACAACAGCATCTAGCAAACGAAAGGACATATTTAGCATGGCTGCGTACTGCAATCTCAATTACTGGTGTAGGATTTTTAACAACTTCACTACACTTTACAATTAAAATTAGTGATAACCAATTCATTAATACATTAGCAATTTTTCTTGGCATATATGCATGTGTTGTTGGTTTTATTACTGGAGTGTTAGCTACTATTCAATACAGTAAAAAGCGGAAAGAAATTCAAAATGGAAAATTTTTACCTACACATAATTCAATTATTCTTGTATCAATTCTATTTTCTTTTTTGATATTCATGATTGTGTTGTATTTGTCATTATTATTATTTAAATAAAGCTGAATGGTTTCATTTTTTTCTCTGTTTTTTTTATAGGGATATTTTTATAAAAATCGAATATTACATAAAGTGGACACTAAAATGAATGGAGTGATTGATATTTTTTATCCTGAGTCTCGGTTTGAACCGATTAATGGAATGGAGCTTCATTTTACAGAATGGGGAGAAAGAAAAAATCCAACAGTTGTTTGTTGGCATGGTTTAACTAGGAATGGTAGGGATTTTGATATTTTAGCTCGTCATTTAGCTAAGGATTACCATGTAATTTGCCCAGATACGATCGGACGAGGATTAAGTCAGTGGAGTACTTCTCCTGAGCAAGATTACTGTTTTGAAAACTATGTAAATATAGCGATTGGTTTATTAGATCGTTTAGAAATTGAACAAGTTCGATGGGTAGGGACTTCAATGGGTGGAGCAATTGGAATGCGACTTGCTGGTACGCCGAAACATCTAAGTCGTATTTCTCATTTAGTATTAAATGATATTGGGGCAGGTGCTTCAGAAAACCAACCACAAGATATTGAAGGAATTAAGAGAATTATTAGCTATGTTGGTACACCACCTCAATTTAAAACATTTACTGAATTGAAGAATTACTATAAGTTAATTTATCATTCATTTGGTGTTTCGAGCGAAGAAGAATGGAATGACTTTACGCAAAATTCTTGCCGTAGAAGAGATGAGGGTGGAATAGGACCAGATTATGATCCTAAAATTGTATTACAATTTCAGCATACGGAAGATCTAACTTTGTGGAATTACTGGGAAGCTATTCAGTCCAAGATTTTACTCATACGAGGAGAAGTTTCGGACGTCTTGCCACTTGATGTAGCATTAAAAATGAAGGAAACGCAAAAATTCCAAATGGAAACAATACCTAAAGTTGGTCATGCACCTGCTTTAAATACAAATGAACAAATTTCAATCATTGATAAATTTTTTAAATAAGTTTAGGGTTTTATTCGATCTATTTGAAATTGTGGGTTGTTCCATATGTCGGGTTAACTGACGAAGGAGCGGCCTTTTGTATTGAAAATATAACTGATGAACTATGTAGAGGGATCATAGCTGCACTTTTCATTTGTAGTTGATATGATTGCCCTTTTTTATAAATAATAAGTAGATTTTATACAATATAGTAAGAATTAGAGCATACTTGAAGGTTTTCGATGTGGGAATAGCCAATATTGTACAATTTTCATGTCATAATACATTAACTGGTATGAGTAATTTTTAATCATAATTGCGGTTTTAGAAATTTAATTGCAGTTCATCGTTTATTTACAGCTCGGAGAATTCCCCACGCCCTTCTTTATTTAATACTATTGACTATGACGCTACGTAACCGTATAAACTGTGAAAAGAAAGGAGGAGGAATCGTGGATAGTAAGTTTTATTATATAACCGAATTTGCCAGAAAAACTTCTATTTCTGTTAGAACACTGCGATACTACGACAAAATTGGTTTACTAATACCAACAAATACCGACGAATCGGGTTTTAAGTTATACACAGATTCTGATCTAGTCCATCTTCAATCAATACTTACTTTCAAATTTTTAGGATTTTCTTTGAAGGATATTCAATCTATTTTAACGGAAAGTAGTTTAGATTTATCTAAGAAGTTAAAAGAACAAAAAGCAATGTTGAAAGGTAAAAAAGACCAAATTGATCAGATTATTAATGTGATTGAGCAGGTTGAAACATCGCTAAAATCTGATTCAATTGATTATGAAAGTGTTACAGAGTTGATTCAAATGGCACATTTTAATTTAAAGCCTGATTGGGTAAATAAGTATTTATCAACTGAAGACCGTAAAGTGATGAGGAACATCGCCAAGCAGTCATACACTAAAGAGACTTTACATAAATTAGCGAAGCGAGGATGGACTGAAGGAGATCATGTTCGTCATTTAAATGATTATCAATATTTTAGAAGAAAGTTAACAGAGCTAGTTCAAGAAGGATATAAAATTGAAAGTGTTGAAGCGCAAGAACTTGTTAAGTTTTTGATGGAAATGAATAGTCGCTATAGTCAAAATGATCCAGAAATTAAAGAAGGCATGAAAAAATCTTGGGAAAGATTTAAATCATTACCCGAAGATCAAAAGCCAAAAACATATACAATTCCAGAAATTGAATTAGATTTTATCAGACAAGCTAGTAGTTATTATCATCTAAATCTAGATGGTCATAAATCATAAAAAACAGAAAAATCATAGGGGTTTTTCTGTTTTTTTCGTTTAAAGAACTTAGATCTTTTTAAATGATCGGTTCTACTTTCAATGCAAAGTTTCTTAAAAAGTGAAGTAAAAAAGATTGAACAAATGTCATTCAAACATCTGTTCAATCTTTTTTTTTCAATTTATTATTTAAAGAATGTTGCCCAAAGTAAATATACATTTAATACTGCAATAACTGAAGCAATCGACCAAGCCACTGATTTAAGCCAAGTTTTATTAACAAATTTACCCATTTTCTTAGCATCACTAGTGAACATGACTAGTGGTATAACCGCGAAAGATAACTGTAAAGATAAGATTACCTGGCTTAGTATTAATAAATCCGCAGTTCCTTTTGCTCCGTAAAAATAAGTGACGATAAGAGCTGGTGTAACGGCAATTAAACGAGTAATTAATCTTCTTATCCAAGGTTTAAGCTTAATATTTAAAAAGCCTTCCATTACAATTTGCCCAGCTAGAGTACCTGTCAAAGTAGAGTTTTGACCTGAAGCCAATAATGCCAATCCGAAAAATGTGCTTGCTAAAGTTGTTCCAAGTAATGGAGTAAGAAGCTGGAATGCATCTTCTATTGATGCAACATTTGTATGCCCCGATTTGTAGAAAGTTGAAGCAGCTAATATTAAGATTGCTGCGTTTACAAACAATGCAAGCATTAATGCAACTGTTGAGTCGATTGTAGCGAATTTAATTGCTTCTTTTTTACCAGCATCAGATACATCAAACTTTCTAGTTTGAACGATTGAAGAGTGAAGATATAAATTATGAGGCATAACAGTTGCCCCTAAAATTCCTAAAGAAATATAAAGCATTTTTGGATCTGTAATAACTTGAGAACTTGGAATGAATCCACCAAATACAGCTTTTACATCAGGTTGAGACATAATCAATTCAAAAACAAAACTACCAGTAATTAATATGATTAATGAAATAACAAAAGCTTCGATATACCTAAATCCTTTATTTTGTAAAAGTAAAACAAGTAATATATCTAAAGTTGTCAAACAAATTCCATAAAACAACGGAATACCAAATAATAGATTTAAAGCGATGGCTGACCCTATTAATTCAGCTAAGTCACATGCAGCAATTGCGGCTTCACAAAGCACCCAAAGCATAAATGATACAGGTTTACTGAAGTGGTCTCGACATGCCTGAGCTAAATCTCTACCGGTAACGATACCTAATTTAGCAGCTAATGATTGTAGAATGATGGCCATAAGATTAGAAATTAAAATAACAGATAATAAATTGTAATTAAAAGCAGATCCACCTGCTATTGAAGTTGCCCAGTTTCCAGGGTCCATATATCCAACTGCAACTAAATAACCTGGGCCAGCAAATGCTAGAAACTTACGGAAATTACTAGCTTTCTTTGGAACAGATAATGAACGATGAACCTCTTGCAAACTAGGTTGTGTATGTTCCTGTCTCCATCCGGCTTCTTTATATATGACTTTTTCTTGTGATTCTTGTGACATGTTTCCCACCACCTGTTTTATTGTACACATCAAATAGTTTTTCCCTAGGGAAAGTTTTTAAATTATATGCTGATTTTAACACAATAGTTCCCAAATGTAATAAAAAATTTTTGATAACTTCGTAAATTTTTAGTAAACAGATAATATACGTAGAATATTTTCCTTTTCTTTGTTTCTGCTTTTTTACTATTTCTTATGCAATTCATTCAGATTGTTCTGTTTTTTTAAGGATGCTGAAGTTTATTATCAAGTTAATTAATTTCAAGTGTGATATACTAGTCAAAAAATTCAGTTACATTTGTAGGCGCTTATATAAAATTAATATATTTGGGAGAGAGATCCATGAAGTTTGTATTAGTATTCGGGCCTCAAGCTGTCGGAAAAATGACTATAGGACATGAACTAGAAAATATAACAGATTTAAAATTGTTTCATAATCACATGACAATCGACTTAGTTAGTAAGTTTTTTGATTATGGAACAAAGGAAGGTAGTAGATTAGTTAATTTATTTCGAAATGAAATATTTGAAGAGGTGTCAAAAAGTAGCTTATATGGAATTATTTTTACATATGTGTGGGCTCTGGATCAAAAATCTGATTGGGATTATGTTGAGAAAGTTTGTAACATATTTGAATTAAGAGGAGGAACAACCTATTTTGTTGAACTTGAAGCAGAACTAGATGAGAGACTTGTACGAAATAAAACTCCGCACAGATTAGAGCATAAGCCAACAAAAAGAGATATTGAATGGTCTGAAGATAATTTAATAAAGACAATGGAAAAATACAGATTAAATTCGATAGAAGGGGAAATTCAGAAAGAAAATTATCTAAAGATAAATAACACAAATATGAGTGCAGAAGAAGTAGCTAAATTAATTAACGAAAGATTTGCTTTGTAAGTAGAGATTAACTTCTAATTTTCAAAGATTCATAAGTAAGTAAAAAAGAAGAAGAAGAAAATAGCTTACTCATAAAGGGTTCATGAGTAAGTAAAGAAGTAAAAAAATGAAAATATCTTACTCATAAAAGGTTCATGAGTAAGTAATTTAGAAAGAAATTGAAAATAAAATACTCATAAACAGGCTGTAGTGGAAATCAATCACAATCAACTTTAATGATCATGTTAGACACTAATTGATAAACTCACTTTTCAAAATGAAAGAAAAACCACCTAATTTGAAATAGGTGGCTTTTTTTGTATTAGTTGCTGTTAGGATCAGTGTCCTCGTAGTATGTACCAGTACCAGTTTGAGCATTAAATGTCCAATCAACTTTTAGCTTGTCACCTTGGAATTGGTTTTGGTCTTTTCCATTATCAACAAACTCGAATAATACAAAAATCTTTTCTTTTTGTCCTGCTGCTATGCCGTCTGGATCTTTTGTACTACCTACAAATTGATTTATTGCCGTTAAATCAGGAGTTTGATTTTGTAAGTCATATAATGTAGTTTCAACGATTTCATTTGTAGCACTGCTTGTGTTGTACATAATCGTTACTTTAATATGCTTAGCTAAGTCTTCTGTGTTATTATTTTTTACGTCTTGAACTTGATATTTAGTGTTTAATAAAACTTTGTTAATATCTAGAGTTCCATTGTTTTCTAACGTAAATTCACGATATACTTCATCACCAGGTTTTAAATTGCTAATGTTAACAACAGCATTAGGGTTCATACCTAAGTCTAATGTACCTGCTGCAAACGTATTATCAGTTTTAATTGTATCGCTGAAATATGCAAAGGTACCTCCACTAATTAATGATAAACCGACTGCTCCACTCATTACAACTTGACCAATTCTCTTAGTAAAACTCATTTCATTTCCCCCTTAAGGTTTTTTTATTAAACTCTTAAGCTTTTATTTTGTACTTAAGAGATCTAACCAACTTCATCCTGCAGTTTTTTGTTCAAACTCTTTTCTTAATTGGAATAAATTGCGTAGCGCTGAAAGAGTTAAAAGGATACCTGGAACAATTAACAATAGTGCTGATCCAGCTTTTGAGCTTACAAAATTTAATGCATAGCCAACATATGGAATCGTGAAATTAGAATATTTTCCTACAATATTCTGAGGATACACAGTCCATAAGTCTTGGGCGTTATTGTTATCACCCTTTGTTTTATATGAAGTTTCACCATTTTTATGATGGACGGCAGCTATTCTGTGAGTGATCAGCTTATTGTCCATGTGAAAGGTAACAATGTTGCCTTTTTGATATGATGATGGATTTGCACCTAGTTTTACGGCAATAATTGAACCAGTATGAAATGTAGGTTCCATTGATCCAGATAAAACAGCTTTTAATTGATAGCCTAAAATGGTAGAATCCCCACCTGTAAACCTTGATGAAATCACAATAAAAGCTAAGAAACACAAGATGACAATAGAAATGCTTTTAAAAACAGTACCTACAATTGATAAAATTTTCTTCAACATGAGAGATCACCTATTCGTTTGAAATTTATTTACTGAATTATTAGAATTTTAATCTGACTTTGTATCCGTATTGGTATAATCAGAATCCTGGCTTGGAATTAAATCTGTATCAGAATGATTAGAATCCCGGCTCAGAATTGAATCTTTATCGGAATTATTAGAATCTCGGCTCAGAATTGAATCTTTATCGGAATTATTAAAGTCCTGGCTTTGAATCGAGTCGGTATCAGAATTATTAGAATCCCTACTCTGTATTGAATCTGTATCAGAACTATTAGAACTTTGGCTTTGACTTACACCTGTAGAATTTTTAGGTTCATTAT
Source organism: Gottfriedia sp. NPDC057991 (assembly GCF_042886615.1). Lineage (NCBI taxonomy): Bacteria > Bacillati > Bacillota > Bacilli > Caryophanales > Bacillaceae > Gottfriedia > Gottfriedia sp. NPDC057991. The sequence goes on along the minus strand of NZ_JBHVQN010000005.1, from coordinate 401,620 downwards.
TATCGTTATTAATCTTTTCTTTACTTTCATTGAGTTGGGTTTGGATTGTAGATTTAATAGACGCTATCTTTTGTAGATTAATTGTTTCATTTAATTGATGGATTAGTTGGTTAACAACATGATAGCCTTTTCTCTCATATTCATAGTTACTTTGTTCAGTTTCTGGAAGTTCATGAATTTGATTGTGATAAGAGTTCAACTGCTCTTGAATACTTTGTAAACTCTTAATCTCATTATTTATTTCATGTTCCTCATTAAGAACAGTAGTGAGTAAATTTGATAATTCTGTGTAAGTCCCAGTAATAGATGTCTTCATGATCGAATCATATAAATGATTTGCTCTAGTTGAATGATCTTTTGCAGCTATTTCTAATTGTTGGATTGTTTTAGGAAACACAATGGCAGCTGAAACGACTTGTTCTGAAGATGCCTGACTAGAAAAGGTTGCCTCCGTTTGACCAACTGTTTGCATTGCCAAGTAAAATTGAATAGAACATAAACATACGATGATGGAGACTTTTTTCCTAGCTTGTTTCAAATTTTCACTCCTTTGCAATAGCCCTGTTGAAATTCATTATTGCTCAGTTGTCAGAAAATTGAAACCGGGTTATTTTTGGGTCGATTATCGGTGGTTTTTTGTCGGAATTAGTCGCTATTAGGATAAAAAGCTATAAAACCACTAAAAAAAGAACCCGGGTTTGACGTATTGATTTAATTTTGAATTTTCTCAATAATGAAAATTGCAGTCGCAACAAAATTAAATAAGGGGTGAAAGTTTTGAAAATGAAAAAAGAGAAAAGAATGAGAAGAAAAGCAATTCCAGCTGTAATGGCATTAACTGTGGCATTTAGTGGAGGACTAACAACTTTACCTTCATTTGTAAATGTAAAAGCAAGTGCAGCGACAGTTAATCAAGCTTTAAGTAAGGAAGAGGTAGTAAAAGCGTACCTGAATTCAAAGGTAAAAAGTCTAGCAAGATCAGGTTCTGCATGGGAACAATTTAAGATTGTAGGTGAAGAAGCTAACAGTGTGACTGATACTTACCATGTAAGAACAATTGAACAGTATAAAGGAATTCCGATTTATGGTTCAGGACAAACTGTAGCATTAGACACAAATAACAATGTATATGCATCATTTGGTGATGTAAATCAAACATTATCTCGCGCAATTATTCCGACTGAAGCTACAATTTCTGAGGATGATGCTGTAGCAACTGCGAAAGAAAGTATTGATTCACAAATCGGAGTTGTTAAAAATTATGATGGAATTGATACACAATTAACCATCTATCCATATAAAGGGAAGTATTACTTAGCGTTTTTAGTTAAGGCTTCAACTTCTGTTCCAGCACCAGGATATTTCCATTATTTTGTAGATGCTACAAATGGTGAAATCATTAATAGCTTCAATGCAATTGATAATGTTGATGTATCAAAACTTACAGTTACTACTGGAAAGGGCTTGGACGTATTTGGTAAAATGCAAACTTTCCCAGTTGGAAAAGATGCATCAACTGGTTCTAGCTATTTATATGGTGGATCAATTACTGGTTCTACAACAAGCCCTACTATCGTACCACTAGCAACATTTGATGCTCATCGCATGCCTGAAAATTCATTTATCATCTTATCAGCACTTTTAGGATTTACTGGATTTGAAGTAACAACAACTAGCCCAACTAACTTCTTCTATGACCCTGCTGCGGTTTCAGCTCATGTTAATGCTGATAAAGTAAACAAATATTATCAAAATGTATTTAAGCGTAACAGCTTAGATGACAAAGGTATGACTTTAATTAGTACAGTTCACGTGGGAGCTAAATGGAATAATGCAGCATGGAATGGAAAACAAATGTTATACGGAGATGGCGATGGAGTTGTTTTAGGCGCACTTTCTGGTGGATTAGATGTAATTGGACATGAAATGACACATGGTGTGATTGAAAAGTCTGGCCTAGATTTAACATATAGTGGAGAGTCTGGAGCTCTTAATGAGTCATTAGCAGACATCTTTGGAACATTCGTTCAAATCTATACAACAAAAGTAAACGAGTGGGAAATGGGTGAAGATGTTTACACTCCAACTAAACCAGGTGACGGTGGTCTCCGTTCATTAAGCAATCCAGGTTCAGTACGTGTAAGCACGAAATATATGCCTTCAGGTTACTACCCAGATACTTATCAAGATCGATATTTAGGTACTGAAGATAATGGTGGAGTGCATATTAATAGTGGTATTAACAACAAGGCTGCATACTTAATTACACAAGGTGGTACAAATAACGGCTATAAGATTACTGGCGTTGGCGTAAACAATGCACAAAAAATTTACTACCAAGCTTTAAAATATCTAACTGCTGATTCTAACTTTAAAGAAATGAGAGCAGCGGTAATTCAGGCATCACGTGATTTCTTCCCAGATAAAAATGGCGTACCTTCTGCTCAAACGAAGGCTGTTATGGATGCATATACTTCTGTAGGTGTTTACGAATAATAAAATTAAACCATGAACTAGTTTGCCTGTTCATGGTTTTCTTATTTTCTGTTAAATTTTTCCTATATTTATTAAAATGTATACTAAGTAATAATTATTAATTTTTCATTAAAATATCCTCATAAATTGTGTGAATAGCATGATGGAAACTAAGTTGAACTATTGTATATTTAGTATAAGTTTTAGGATAGGAGGAGCAATCAATGATCGAAGGAGAAGTTATAAAATTTTATCGTACTAAAGCCGGGCTAACACAAGAAGAACTAGGAAAAGGAATCTGCTCTTCCAAGCACGTAGGAAAAATTGAAAGAGGGAATACATCTTACTCATCTGAGATTATTACCTTGTTTTCAGAACGATTACAAATTGATATTCGAAAAGAAATTGCTAACTTTGAAAATCTTGAAAATAAACTACTAAACTGGCATACAGCAATTATTAAACTAAGAATGAAGGAAGTTGATTCATATAAAAAAGAACTAGAAAAAAGCCCTTTTATTAATTCGCCAAAATATGATGCTTTGTATCAATTGCTGCTAGCAAGATATTATCTCTTAAAGAACGACTATAAAAACACTCATACAATTATTCTAAGTATACAAAGAAACTATAAAGACCTACCTCCTTTTGAAAGAAATCTCCTTTTGCATGTAATAGGAATTTATTATTTAAATAATTACAATAATTCAAGTACAGAAAATCATCATAAAGCAATACAAACATTAAAGAAGATTGATCTAAACGAATACGGTAATCCAGAATATTACTATCATTTAGCAGTCGCATATGGATGGGTTGATTCTAAGGTAATGGCTTATGTATACGCAGAAAAAGCGCTTAAATATTTTAAAGATACAAGTAATTATTTACGGGCCATAAATGCTGAATCAATAATGCTTTTACAATCAAGCAACGATGGACACTTAGAATTTAAAAAATTGAAACAATCATATAAAAATTTGATTCATGATAGTGAAACGCTCAATGCACCAGATAAAACAGGGATGTTATTAAATAACTTTGCTTTGGAATATTATAAAAGAAAAGATTATGAAAAAGCGCAAAAATATTATAAAGCAGCATTACAATTGGAAAAAAAGCCATCAGTAATTTATCTTCAACGACTGAATAATTATCTTAAAAGTTCATTTGAAGGTAAATTAATGCGCAAATCTGCCTTATTAAATAGTGCACAAAAAGGTCTAACAATCGCAAAGAATTTAAAGAATCAACATTATCAAATCCTGTTTACATTACTAATCTATTCGATTGAAAATAAAACGAAAGAATATATACAGTACATAGAAAAAACAGCTTTTCCATACTTTAAGTCACGCAATCATACTATTTTTATGAAACGATATGGTAAGGAGTTGTATGATTATTATGTGGAAGAAAAAGAGTTTGAGAAGGCAGTCGAAATGTCTAACTTCTTAATAGGTGTTATTAAAATACATAACTAAAGGACTGTTTTTTAGACAGTTCTTTTATTTTTTTAAAGAAGGAGTGTGAAGAATAAAGTTGCACTGCAAATAAAATTATAAATAATGATTAAAAGTGCCACCAAAATTAATTGGCAACTAGTTTTTTCAATAATATGCAAAAAAGTTCCTTAAAGGAACTTTTTTTACATTATGTTGAAATAATAATATCAAAAGTAGGGGCAAATCTTACTATTTCTAACACAATTCTATTATGTTTGACTCTTTTCGAAATGGTTGTTGTTTATAAACCGATCATTTTAAAACACAGAGTAAATAAAGAAGCTGATTAGAAACAAGGTGTGGGGTTTCTGTAGGAGTATCAGAAAAAGGGAAAATTTGAGATGCCTCCCGAGTAAATTCAACTAGGCATCTTTTTAAAAGGCAACAAGATTTACGAAAACAGCCATTATAAACTACATATTAATTTTATGTTTAAAATTAAAGAAATGTATGGGGGACAAACTATATTACAAAACTTTTTTTATTCATGTTATAATACATCCGCATTTTTGCCCATGAAAAATAGAAAAAGGATATTAAAATTAAAATATGATATGATTTTTTAAACAATTGTACTAATTTTAAAGAATGGGGATAAATTATGATTCGAATTTTAATTGTAGATGATGATTCTCATATAAGAGAGTTACTGAAAATGTATTTACAAACTGAAGGCTATACGACATTCGAAGCGGCTAACGGAGATGAAGCTTCTAGATTGCTTGAAAATCAACAAATTAATTTAGCGATTGTAGATATTATGATGCCAGGTAAAGATGGTTACCAGCTTTGTGAGGAAATAAGAGAGTATTATGATTTTCCGGTAATATTGTTAACTGCCAAAAGCGAGCTTTCTGATAAAGAAAAAGGGTTTGCTGTAGGAACAGATGACTATTTGACAAAACCTTTTGAACCAAAAGAAATTCTATTCCGGATTAAGGCATTGTTAAGAAGATACAATATGATTAGTGCTCAAAAAATAAAACTGAACGAAACCGTTATCGATCGAAAAAGCTATGAAGTTTACTGTAATGGAAAATTACTTATGCTGCCAATGAAGGAATTTGAATTATTATCTCAATTGGCAAGTTATCCGGATCGAATATTTACTCGTGATGAGTTGATCCAATTAATTTGGGGTGCTGATTTTGAAGGTGATGATCGAACAATAAATGTTCATATTAAACGTTTACGTGAAAGATTTTCTACTTTAACGGATGACTTTAGTATAAAAACTGTACGTGGTGTTGGTTATAAATTGGAGGTCACTGATAAGTGAAAACTTTATACATAAGAATTGTTCTTACAATCCTCGGGGTAATGATTTTTAGCAGTTTATTGGCTTTCTTTTTTTCAAATGTGTATTACCACTATAATCTAAAGCCTTATAATGATAAAAAATTAACTAAAATGGCTTTAGATGTTGGTACTTTTTATGAAAAAAATAATGATATCGAATTAAGCAATTACTTAAAAAGTATTAGTAAATTGGGTTATCAAATTTTATTAGTAGATCCTCAAGGAAAACAATCTTTTTATGGAGGGGCTTTTAGAGAAAAGAAATTAGATCGTAAAGTGATTGATTCTGTTTTAAATGGGAATGTATATCATGGTATTGCCGAATTTCCAACATCATTATTTGTGACTGGTTTTTTTGATAATACATTGAGCAATACAGTTGGTGTTCCTATAAAATCGAGTACTAATCATTTGGCTCTTTTTATGCGACCAAATGTACAGCTTCAATTTGGTGAATTGCGTATACTCTTTTCCATACTCCTTTTACTGACAATCGTATTAAGTATTATATTCGTTTTAGTTAGTACGAGATATATTGTAAAACCGATCATTAAATTAACTGAAGCAACGAAAAAGATTGCAGAAGGAAAATATAATGTTCAATTGCAAATTAAACGCCAAGACGAAATAGGAAAACTGGCTAATCACTTTTCGCATATGTCTCAAAAATTAGGACAAATTGAAGCGATGCGTCAGGAGTTTGTTTCGAATGTATCTCATGAAATTCAATCACCACTTGCATCGATCCAAGGTTTTTCACAGTCACTACAAACTGAAAAATTAACAGAAAATCAGAGAAATCATTATTTATCGATTATAGAAGAAGAAAGCAAAAGAATGTCCTTGTTAAGTAAACAATTATTAACGTTAGCCGCATTAGATAAGGAAGAAAGTATATTGCAAAAAACAACTTTTGATATTGCCGAACAAATTAAACAAGTAGTTTTTACAACTGAATGGAGTTGGAGGAACAAAGACTTGGCCATTGATTTGGAATTACCACAAACTTTTGTGTATGCTGATAAGAATCTTCTGCATCAAGTTTGGACAAATCTAATGACGAATAGCATTAAGTTTAATCATGAAGGTGGGGCAATCTCAATAAAACTAAGTAGTAATGAAGCGTGTGTTCAAATTGAATTTCAAGATACCGGAATTGGCATTTCCGAAAATGATTTACAACAAATATTTAATCGATTTTTTATTGTTGATAAAGCAAGGAATCGAAAGGAATCCAGTAGTGGCTTAGGTTTAGCAATCGTTAAACAAATCATTGAATTACATAATGGGCACATAGAAGTAAGGAGTAAAGTAGGCGACGGAACTAAATTTCATCTATCCATACCTAATATTAAAGAGTTCTGATTTTATAATTGTAATCGACTGTTCACCTGTTGTTCATCTAACATTCCTATACTTTAAATTACAAAGAGTGATGCTACTTTTTACACTCTTTCCAATTTAGTATGTTAAAGGAGATGAATGACAGGTGTTTCTTGCATTAAGGGAATTTAAACACGCAAAATTACGTTTTTTATTAATTAGTCTAATCATGATCCTTATATCATTCCTAGTATTATTCGTTTCAGGATTAGCGAAAGGATTATCTTTTGATAATGCTTCTTCTATTGATAGCATGGCCTCAAATTATTTTGTTTTACAAAAGGAATCAGGTAAACAAATTAATCATTCAATGTTAACGGAAAGTCAAATAAATGAAGTTCAGAAATTTACTGATGAGAAGAACTCCACTACTTTAGGAGTTCAAATGACTACGTTTCTAAAGGATGGAACATCTAAAAAAATTGATGCTACCTTATTTGGAATTGATGTGAATGGTTTAGCTGCTCCAAAGGTAATTGAAGGAGAAATGATTAATAATTCAACAAAGAATGAAGTTGTAGGAGATATTTCTTTGAAAGAAAAAGGAATCAAGCTTGGAGACAATATTTCAGATCAAATCTCGGGTAAAGAATTTAAAATTGTTGGATTTACGGAGAATCAATCATATAGTCATGCACCAGTTATTCATATGAATTACAAAGAGTGGTCGATGGTAAATAGTAAGAATTCATTTAATGCAATTGCGTTAAAAACAAATGAAAGTACTGCAAAAAAGGTAAGTGAAAAAGTCTCAGGAGTAGATGTAATTAATAAAAATCAAGCATTAAAAGGCATACCTGGTTATAAAGAAGAACAGGGTTCTTTACTAATGATGATTGTTTTTCTATTCTTTATCGGAGCATTTGTGTTAGCAGTCTTTTTCTATATCATTACGATTCAAAAAATCAATCAATTTGGCGTGCTAAAAGCAATTGGTTCAAAAACTAGTTACTTAGCTAAAAATATTATTTTTCAAGTTTTAACACTTACGCTTTTAAGTCTATTGATAAGTATTTCAATCACATTTGGATTATCTAAAGTATTGCCAGCAAGCTTACCTTTTGTATTTGATGCTCAGTTAATCATCGGAAGTTCATTATTATTCCTATTTGTAGCAATAGTCGGCTCATTAATATCATTATTAAAAGTAGTAAAAATTGATGCGATTGAAGCAATAGGGAGGGCTTTTTAATGAGTAATAAACTAGTGCTAGATAATATTAGCAAAACGTATAATGATGGAGATTCTTTAGCGACAACGGTATTAGATCAAGTTTCCATTCAAGTAAAAGCTGGTGAACTAGTGGCAGTTGTAGGTCCGTCTGGATCAGGTAAAAGTACCTTTCTTTCAATAGCAGGAGCATTACTATCTCCGACTAGTGGCAGAATTTTAATAGATGATATTGAAATTAGTAATCTCCCAGCAAATAAGTTGAATGAATTTAGACTATCTAAAATCGGATTCATTTTTCAAATGTCTAATTTAATCCCGTATTTAACGGTTAAAGATCAACTTCTATTAATTGCCGAATTAGCTGGAATAAAAAACAAAATTGCAGAGAAGAAAGCTAATGAACTGCTTGAACAATTAGGATTATCAAAGAGAATGAGAAACTATCCAGAAAATTTATCAGGTGGAGAGAGACAACGAGTAGCCATTGCAAGAGCACTAATGAATGATCCAGAAGTAATCTTCGCGGATGAACCTACAGCTAGTCTCGATTCTGAAAGAGGAAGATCTGTTGTTGAAATGCTGTCTAAAGAAGTGAAACAAAGACAAAAAGCTGCGATAATGGTGACTCATGATAAAAGGATGCTAGATTTATGTGACCGTGTTGTTTATATTGAAAATGGAAAACTTACTGAACAAATTTAAGAAAGAGCCCGTTTTAATTGACGGGTTTTTTTCATATTGTTTATGAGTAAATTATTTTGAATCATCAAGATATTTTGAGTGACTCATGAAGCTGTAATGAGTAAGTACTTTAGAACAACGAGCCAATTTAGTGACTCATGGATCTGTTATGAGTAAGTACTTTTGATTAGCGAGCTATTTTAGTGACTCATGAACCCGTTGTAAGTATGGAATATTGACTACTAAATTTCTAAATAAACAAAAGAACCCGTTCAAATCGAACGGGTTCTTTAATTATAGATGGAATCGATCTAAGAGATTAGTTTTAGCAAGATCGATCACATCATCGGCATGACCATTTAATACAGCTTTTAATGTCCATAGTGTAAATCCATGTGCTTGTTCAATACTCACTTTAGGAGGCATTGCTAATTCCTGACGGTTAACTAAAACATCTATTAATGCCGGTCCATTGTGCTCAAACGCACGTTGTACTGCCGACTCTAAGTCAGCAGGATCTTCTACACGAATTCCTTCGATCCCCATCGATTGAGCTAATGATGCAAAGTTAGGGTTTTCTAAAGTTGTTCCGGTTTCTAAGTAACCAGCAGCTTTCATTTCTAATTCCACAAAACTTAGCGCACTATTGTTAAATACAACCAATTTTACAGGTAATTTATGCTGATGGATCGTTAATAAATCACCCAATAACATTGATAATCCACCATCTCCGCATAATGCGACTACTTGACGTCCAGGTTGAGAAACTTGAGCACCAATTGCTTGAGGCATGGCATTAGCCATCGTTCCGTGATTAAATGATCCAAGTAATCTTCTTTTTCCATTCATTTGTAAATATCTTGCAGACCATAATGTTGGTGTGCCGACATCGCATGTAAAGATCGTATCTTCATTTGCAAGATCACTTACAACCTTAGTTAAATACTGAGGGTGGATCGGTGTGCGTCCTGGTTTTCCGACAGCAAATTTATCTAGATCTTCACGTACATTTTTGTATGCTGAAACATATTTTTCTAGATGGCTTGAATCCTTCACATCTGTTAAGAGAGGTAATAACTGACTTATTGTCTCTTTTACATCACCACATAGTCCATAAGTAAGTGCAGCTCGTCGACCTAAATGCTCAGCTCGAACATCTACTTGTAAAATTACTGCATCATCTGGATAAAATTGTCGGTATGGAAAATCTGTGCCGAGCATCAATAGTACATCACAGTCCATTATGGCATGATACCCGGATGAATAACCGATTAAACCAGTTAAACCTGCATTATATGGATTATCGTATTCTAAGAATTCTTTACCTCTAAGCGCAATAACCATTGGAGATTTTAACTTTTCACAAAGAAGCATTAAATGAGAATGTGCACCTTCACAGCCTGCTCCGCAAAGTAAAGTAACCTTCTTTCCATCATTTAGGAACCCAGCGAGTTTTTCCAATTCAGGTTTAGATGGACTGATCAGTGGATTCGTAACATGAATAACTTGTTCTGGAACTGTTTGTCGATCTTCTAGCGCAGCTATGTCACCAGGTAATACAAGTACAGATACACCCTTTCTTGCAATTGCGTGCTGCATAGCAATCGTTGCTAGACGAGGCATTTGCTCTGCTCTATATACTGTTTCACAGAAGTGACTGCAATCTTTAAATAATTGCTCAGGACGAGTTTGTTGAAAATATTCACTTCCAATTTCGATGCTTGGAATTTGAGCCGCAATCGCAAGTACAGGAATACGACTTCGATGACAATCGTATAATCCATTTATAAGATGAAGGTTTCCTGGTCCACTGCTTCCCGCACAAACTGCGATACTACCACTCATAAGTGAATCGGAACCTGCAGCAAAAGCCGCAACTTCCTCATGGCGAACGCCAATCCATTCAATTCTTTTGGAGCTTTTAATTGAATCTAAAACAGCATTTAAAGAATCGCCAACAATACCATAAATTCTAGTAACCCCTGCTTGAATCAATGAATCAATCAGTATATCTGCAATTGTTTTCCTCATTGTAATCTCCTTCTAGTTCACCATTATGGAACTAATTCAATTTATTAAGCCCTAGGCTACAGATAAAGTTATGTTTTGCAGAACTTTAAAACGTTATACCAAAAAAAGGCAGGAAAAGTAGGAGACATTAAGAATAAATACTTTAAAAAGTCTCTTATTCTCGAATTTTTTGTCGAAGGAATCCATCTTGAAACTTACGTTTACGTAAGATTTATAATAAATCTATAGCTAGAAGGAGGAGGGCATTTTGAAGTTTTATTCAATTCGAGAGATGACGAATGAATTTAATACGACTCATAGAACCCTTAGATACTATGAGGAAATCGGATTATTAATGCCTACCTATACTGAAAGTGGTAGAAGAAGGTACTCTCAAAAAGATTGTACACGTATTTTTTTAATTCAAAGAGGTAAGCATTTAGGCTTTGATTTACAAGAAATAAAAGAAATGATTGATTTATTTACGATTGATCGTACAGGTGAAAAACAATTACAAAAAACAATTGAATATGGAAATCAGAAGATTATAGAGTTAGATAAAAAAATAAACGATTTAATCCAATTAAAAGAAGAAATTATTAAAATGAAGGGTAAACTTGAGCGGAATTTATTAGAGATGCAGTAAAAATATTGGGAGGGAGAGTACATGAATTTTTATAAAGAAGATCTTAATTTACAAATGATTTTAAGAAAATATTTTAAAGAAGATTTTTTTACATGGGCTAATAGAGAATTAGAAGAATTTGGAGAACTTTGTGCGAATGAAATCGATCAACGTGCAATTCACACAGACCGAGAAGGTCAACCGCGTTTAATCAAATATGATGCATATGGTAATGATATTTCGCATGTTTGGGTAAATGAAGGTTATAAGCAAACTGTAAAAGATACTTATAATAGAGGGATTGTTAGCTATATCCATAAGCCAATACCAGAACTTGGTAGTAAGGGGAATTACATTTATTCCTATGCCCAAGGTTATTTATTATCACAGACTGAAGCTGGTTTTTATTGTCCGGTAACATTATCAATGGCTGCTACGTTTTTAGTTGAAAGATATGCAGGTGAAGCATTAAAAGAAAAATATCTCCCCCATTTATTATCGACTGGGGAATTAGAATTATATGAAGGAGCAACTTTTTTAACTGAGAGACAGGGTGGTTCAGATGTTGGAGCCAATGTAGTTAAAGCAGTTAATGAAGGAGATTACTATCGAATTTACGGAGAAAAATATTTTGCTAGTAATGCAGGTCAGTGTGGGATTACAACGATTTTAGCAAGAATTGAGGGAGCGCCTTCTGGGAGTAAGGGGTTAAGTTTATTTTTAGTGCCTTGGAAGGATGATGACGGTACAAATAATGGATTCACGATTCGTCGCTTAAAAGATAAGCTAGGTGTAAGAGCTGTTCCATCAGGGGAAGTTGAATTTAATGGAGCGAAAGCGTTTCTAATCGGAGATCCTTCTAGAGGGATTAACTATATGATGGAAGCATTGAATTTATCTAGAATTTGTAATGCTGTAGCTTCTGTTGGAATTATGAGAAGAGCCTATGTAGAAGCGAAAAAATATGCTGAAAATAGACCGGCATTTGGACAAATATTAACGAAATTTCCAATGATACAAGAGACATTAGCAAAACTTGCAACCATTCAGGAAGTACAAACCAGTGCAGTCTTTAATTTAGTAGCATTATATGATCGAGTGGTTGGGAAAGAAAATGGAACAACCGAGGAGCAAACATTAGTAAGACTTTTGATTGCTATATTAAAAATGCGTACTGCAGAAGAAGCAATTCATTTCTCCCACGAAGCGATTGAAATGCATGGAGGAAATGGTTATATAGAAGATTTTGTGACACCTCGACTTTTAAGAGATGCTCAAGTACTTACAGTCTGGGAAGGAACAGCTAATATTTTAGGTTTAGAGATTTTGAGACTGTTTAAAAAAATGAATGGTTATCAAGTCTTTAAATCATATATTGAAGAAAAATTAGTGGAAACACCTCAAACATTAGTAGATGAAAGTGAAATCGTAAAGAAAAAGCTGGAGGAATTAAATGAAATTGTTCATTATACATCTACTTTAGATACTAATATTCAATCATATAATGCAAAGAAAATCATAAATAAAATGGCAGATTTAGTTGAAGCAGTTACTGCTCTTGAAGATGCGAAAGAGCATATTCGAAAAGAGTACATTGCAAAAGTATTGATCCATGAACGATATTTTAAAGATGAAATTAATAAAGAACAAATTCATTTAAAGTATTATGATGAAATTGTTAGCTATAAAGTTTCGATAAATAAATGAATATAAAGATACATTGTTAGATTAAAAACACAAATTTAACAGTAGTAAAGATAGTAAGGATGTTTGTTCCTACTATCTTTTTTTTTATTAATCTACCAAAAAATAAGAGATATTTTTATCGTGAGTTTAACAGAATTTACCAATTTCATGATATTATTAATAGCTGATGTAAAAAACGGGAGTGTTTAATTCATGCAGTTTTTAATATTTACTTGTAGTCTAGTGTTTATTTATTTTAATTACTTAGTTATAAAGGATTTACTCAAAGCAAATTCAAAAACGATTACATTAAATAATCGTTTTCTTAGACTTATAAATATAGTCAAATTTGCTCCAGTTATTGCCTTTATTATTTTATTAGTTTTAGTTTTATTTTTTTTCCATACTAAATCAGGGATAAGGCTATCACACGCTTGGTTTATTTCACAGTTTTGGGCTCATGCTACTCTTTTTTATTTTTTCTATAAAATCATTAAGAAGAAACTTAATCTTATTTTTGCCGCACTATCAATAATTATTGCCATTTATAATACCCCATTATTTCATTACGAACATTTATTTGTAGGTCGCAGTGTTATTGTTTCTGACTTTTTTGCAATATTGATGTTTCTTTCTATGTGGTTTACTATATCTAAAATTACTATGAAGCTACAGCACTAAGTAGGTACTGGTGCGATTATTGTGTCATTGATTATTTAATTAAAATAGAACAGTACTGATTAAACTAACGCAACGTTTTAGTTTAATAATGGCCGATGACGATGAGTGGTTCCTACTTTATTATTTGGCATTTTACTATAAGAAGGGAAAACTGTTTGAATATAGAATGTATCTATAGTTCATACTTACATTTCTGAAATTGGTAAAGGGGATGCACTTAATGTCAGATGGTTTTTTCAAAGTTCAAGACGTTCTTGAAAATTACAAAACAGCAGTTTACGAAAAGGATGTTGAAAGATTTCTATCCTTGTATGCTCCTGAAATTCATATATATGATTGCTGGGGGAACTGGGAGAGCCAGGGTATTTCTTCATGGAAGGAAAATGTAGTAGAGTGGTTTAATGGATTGAGTGAGGATGGTGTTTTACTTAAAGTTGAATTTAATGATCTAGTAGTTGAAGAAAATTCAAATCTGGCATTTGCACATTGTGCTGTTACTTTTGCTGCTCATCAAGATGAATCTGGTGAGAAACTTCGTCAAATGACTAATCGGTTCACATTCGGTTTAAAAAAAGTAAATGAAACTTGGGTCATAGTTCATGAACATTCATCATTACCTATAAATATGGAAACTGGTAAGGGAATTTTCAACTTGAAGTAAACAATAAACTATTTGATTAGTGAAAAAGTTAAGCTTATTTTAAGGTTTAAATGATATCTTTTTACTGATAATTTTTCTTTCTTTTTTTAAGTGACTTCTTTTTTTGAAGTCGCTTTTTTTATTAGTATTGGTTTTAAACCACATTCATTCATGTTCTTCTGTATACCTTCCATAGGTAAAATAAATCGTATTCTCTTCTTCAAGTACAAATTTTTCCTTTGTTATGTTAAAGCAACTTAAATAAAAGCCTGTATCGACAATTACTTAGTAATTATGATACGGGCTTTTAATTTCGATGTTTAATTGTTGTTATTTTTTCAATACATTAATTTTATAGCTCTGGGAAACAGTAGTAGTTCCAAAATGAGTAAAAGAATAAAACACAGTTAAGATGAGCAACAGGCTAGAAATAATAATTACTGGAAAGAATGATGATAGTAGTTTTGGGAATCGCTGACTTAAAAACATAGTAGAACAAAAAAGGGCTGAACAAGTTAATAACAATAAACAAATTAATAATAAAGCTTGTGCTTCTGATATTGAAATCATAACGACAATCATGCTCCCCATCATACCGGCCATCATTCCAGTAAAGATCCCCTCAAGTAGTGCAAGGAAATGTAATCGAAAACCGATAAATAATCCAATGAGTGCAGATACGCCCATCGAAATGAGTAAGGAATGGAAAAATTGTTGGTGATATGAAAGTGTAATGAGCACACCTATTGTTAAACCAGTAGTCATACTGATCATCATCATATACATCATTTGATGCATCTGGTCATTTTTTGTTGGTTTAAGGTGGATCGAAATGATTGTTATAAAGAGCATTATGCTAATACATACCCAACTGGTGAACATATATGATACCCCCTAACTATTCGCTTTTTATCATCATATGGACAACTTAAAATAAATAGAATAAAAAATTGACACCTATACCCCCTACGAGTATATAATAATGGTGAGGTGATAAAATGGAAAATTGCCATGATGATCAAATGGTTCCAAGAAGTGAAGACGAAATTAACGATTTAATGAAACGTCTTCGTAGAATAGAGGGGCAAGTAAGAGGTATTCAAAAAATGGTCGAAGAGGACCGATATTGTATAGATATTTTGACGCAAATTATGGCAGTTGAAGCTGCTATGAAAAAGGTAAGTTTCTCTTTAATTGAAAGACATGCGAATCATTGTATGGTTAAGGCAGTTAAAGAAAACAATGGCAAAGAATCGGTAAACGAATTAATGGAGGTTATCAAGCGTTACGTAAAGTAAAGGGGGTTGATTAGAATGAATGATGCAAAGCAGTTAACCCTTGGTATAGAGGGTATGACCTGCGCCGCATGTGCAACCCGAATCGAAAAAAGTTTAAATCGGATGGATGGCTTAAAAGCGAATGTGAATCTTGCATTAGAAAAAGCTACTATTATATATGATAAAGGGCAATATCAAACTTCTGATTTAATAGAAAAAATCCATACGATTGGTTATGAGGTTGTAGTTGAAAAAGTTACATTAAATATTGAAGGAATGACATGTGCTGCTTGTTCAGCTCGAATCGAAAAAGTAATAGGGAAAATGGATGGAATAGTTCAAATCAATGTCAATCTGGCTATGAATATAGCAACGATTTCTTATTTACCTGAAGTACGTTCACTTCAATCGATAATTGATAAAATTAGTCATATCGGTTATGCAGCAGCTGTAAAAGAAGAAAATGCAGTTAAAGAAAAAGACCCAACAAGAAATAAACGAATTCAATTAATCGTTTCAATCTTACTTTCAATTCCACTATTGTATTCGATGGTATCTCATCTGCCTTTTAGTACAAATATATGGATGCCACATTTATTAATGAATCCATGGTTTCAACTTTTGTTTGCAACTCCGGTTCAGTTTATTATAGGTTGGCATTTTTACGTCGGAGCATTTAAAGCAATTCGAAATTATAGTGCGAATATGGATGTTCTTATTGTCCTTGGAACATCGGCTGCTTACTTTTATAGCTTAGTTGAGTCAATTAAGACAATAAATAATAGTATGTATATGCCGCATCTTTATTTTGAGACAAGTGCAGTATTAATAACATTAGTTTTACTTGGAAAATATTTTGAACATATTGCTAAAGGAAAAACAACTGAAGCAATTTCTAAACTAATGGAATTACAAGCTAAAGAAGCAATCGTTTTAGAAAATGGAAATGAAATTTATGTACCATTGGAAGCTGTAAAAGTTGGAGATTTACTACTTGTTAAACCAGGTGAGAAAATTCCAGTGGATGGGGTCATTGTTTCGGGAGTATCTACAGTTGATGAATCAATGATTACAGGCGAGTCTTTACCAGTTGATAAAAAGGCTGATGATCAAGTTGTTGGAGCAACTGTTAATGGAAATGGTATTTTAACGATTCTAGCTGAGAAGGTTGGTAAGGATACCGCATTAGCAAATATTGTGAAAATAGTTGAAGAGGCACAAGGTTCAAAAGCTCCGATTCAAAGATTAGCAGATCGAATTTCGAATCTATTTGTTCCAATTGTAATTGGCATAGCCATTTTAACATTTATCATTTGGTTTTTTGTAATCGATCCACAAAATTTGCCTAAGTCAATTGAAGTAGCAATAGCTGTTTTAGTCATCGCATGTCCTTGTGCTTTAGGACTTGCAACACCAACTTCGATTATGGTTGGAAGTGGAAAAGGTGCGGAAAACGGGATTTTATACAAAGGCGGAGAATTTTTAGAAACTACCCAAAAAATTAATACAATCATCCTTGATAAAACAGGAACTGTTACAAAAGGAAAACCTGAAGTAACAGATATCATTAATTTAAATCATCGAGAAGATTTATTGAAGCTCGTTGCAAGTATAGAGAAAATGTCAGAGCATCCTCTAGCACAAGCAATTGTAAACTACGCTGTTAAACAGGAATTGCAACTAACTGATCTTACAGAGTTTATTGCCATCCCTGGACATGGAGTAGAAGCCATGATTGAAAATAAAAAGGTATATATTGGTACTCGAAAGTTAATGAATGAAAAGAATATCGACTTTTCTTCAGTTGATGAACAATTAGTCGTATTTGAATCTGCAGGAAAGACAGGGATGTTAGTAGCAATTGACGAGAAGCTTGAAGGAATTATTGCTGTAGCCGATACAATTAAAGAATCTTCAAGAAATGCGATAAAAGCATTAAAGGATTTAAAAATAGAAGTTTTTATGGTTACCGGTGATAATAAACACACTGCACAGGCGATTGCAGATCAAGTTGGGATTGAAAATGTATTTGCTGAGGTTCTACCAGAGAAAAAAGCAGATATAGTAGCAGAATTACAAAAACAAGGGAAAATTGTTGCGATGGTTGGAGATGGGATTAATGATGCTCCAGCTCTTGCAAAAGCTGATATTGGTATGGCGATTGGTACTGGTGCAGATGTAGCGATTGAAACAGCGGATGTTACGCTAGTAGGTGGCGACTTATCACATATTCCGAAAGCTATTAGCTTAAGTAAGAAAACAATGAATAATATTCGCCAAAATTTATTTTGGGCGTTATTTTATAACAGTTTAGGTATACCGATTGCAGCTCTAGGGTTATTGCAACCTTGGATTGCAGGTGCAGCAATGGCATTTAGCTCTGTATCGGTAGTCATAAATGCATTACGATTAAAACGCATAAAAATTTAGGAGGATTTAGTAATGGAAACAATTTTAAAAGTAGAAGGTATGACATGTGGGCACTGCAAAGCTGCAGTTATGAAAGCGGTAGAAGGAGTGTCTGGTACAAATAATATAATCGTAAGTTTGGAAAACAAAGAAGTAACATTCAATACTTCAAACGCTGAAACAATTGAGAAAGTGAAAGAGGCTATTGAAGATCAAGGGTATGACATTATCTAAATAAAAAAGCGAACTTATTGGTTCGCTTTTTATTTGGCGAAAAATTAACTATACTGGGGAGGAATTGGATGAAATACTTTTTATTATTGCTAAGTTTCGTAACTGTGATCGGTTTAAGTGGCTGTGGAAATATGTCTCATACAGCTTCTACACATGAAAGTATGACTCATGAAAAAACAAAAGATGAAAAAGATTCAACCAAAGTACAATTTACGTTTAAGGGTAATCCTGAAAGTGGTAAAAAAGTAAACTTAAATATTCAAGTTAATAATTTGATGGGGAAAACAGTAAACAAATTTGAGCTCGAGCACGAAAAATTAATGCATTTAATTGTTGTAAGTAAGGATTTATCATTTTTTGACCATGTGCATCCAGTATATAAAGGGAAAGGATTATTTACAGTCACACCAGATTTTCCAAATGGTGGTGAATATAAATTATTTGCAGATTTTAAACCTGAGGGCTCTGATAAAAATGTAAAAACAAAATTAATACAAGTGGCAGGTGAGCAAGCCAAACCGGTTTCGCTAATACCAGATAAAATATTAACAAAAGTAATTGATGGAAAAGAGATCACTTTAAAATTTAATAAGTTAGAGACAAAAGCTGAAGTTAAAATGACATTTACGATTAAAGATGCTAAAACAAAAAAAGGGATTACTGATTTACAGCCTTATTTGGGTGCTATTGGTCATGTTGTTGCGATTAGTGGTGATACGAATACTTACTTACATGTCCATCCGATGAATGAAAAATCAAGTGGACCTGAAGCAGAGTTTATGACTAGTTTTCCTAAAAAAGGATTATATAAAATATGGGGACAGTTTAAACAAAATGGAGATGTGTTTATTGTGCCATTTGTTGTGGATGTACCATAAATTAAAAATATAAAAAGCAGGAAACACTTTGTTTTCCTGCTCTTTTTATATTTTTTAAAAGTAATATATTAACAAATTAATAGTTTTATAAAATATTTGACTTTATATCAGTTGAATTACTATTTGGTTTTTTTAAACCATCAGTCTTACTAGCATCGTTAAGTGACAAGTATTTAGTTTCAGGTGCCCATGCAATCGAAACTAATGTTCCAACGACTAAAACTCCTGTTAATGCTAGCATTGTAAGATTTAAACCATAATGTGAAAGGCTTAAAGGTAATAGGAATGTACTGATTGCTGATCCAAGTCTACTAATAGCAGTAGCAAGTCCAACTCCTGAAGATCTCACTTCTGTTGGGAAACTCTCAGCTGGGAAAACCCCTACAAGATTACTTACAGCTGATAAGATTAATGTGAAAATTGCAAAACATATAATCATTAATGTTGTTGCACTGCTAGGTGAAACGCTTAGTACAAATAAGGAAACTACAAGAATAATGAAAGAGCTAATTAAGAAACCTCTGCGAGAAAAGATGATTGTAAACCAGATTCCTAAGACTGCTCCAATGATTAAGATTACATTTAATAAGAAGTCTGTTCCAAAGCCTATCTTAAGGTCCATAATACTTAAAATATTTGGAAGGAAAGTATAGATTGCAAAATAAGGCATTACTAGACATGCAAAGAAAAGACTATTAAATGCTGTTCTCTTTCTATATTTTTTGTTAAATAAAACAGAAAAGTTACTATCTTCTTTTACTGGAGTTTCATTATCTAAAACAATATTTTTACCAACATATTTTTTTACTATCTCTCTTGCCTCATCAATACGACCTTTATTAATTAACCATCTTGGTGATTCTGGCGTTCCGATTCGTAGGAACAAAATAATCACTGATGGGATTGTTGAAGAAGCTAGCATCCAACGCCAAGCTTCAGGTCCTAAATCTTGCAACCAAAGCCCAACGAATGTTGATACAACATATCCAATAGTCCAAATTACACTAAAAGAACCTAATAATACGCCACGGTGTTTTTTTGGAGCGAACTCAGCTAACATTGTATGGCCAACGCTGTAGTCTCCACCAATCCCGATCCCAATTAATAGTCGTAGAATAAATAACTGTGATGGATTATCTACAAAGAATTGTAGTAATGAAGCAATTGTAATAAGTAGAAAGCTTAGAACAAATATCTTTTGTCTGCCGATAATATCTGATACCCAACCTAGAACTAAACTTCCTAAGAATAGCCCAATTAAAGCTGAGCTGCCGATTAATCCAAGCCAAAATGCGTTAAGGTGCATTTGGGGAGTAAGTAATGTGAGTGCGGTTCCTATTATACCGAGAATATAACCGTCATTAAAATGGGCTCCAAATGTAAGTCCAGCCATTTTAATGTGAAACTTATTAAGTGGTGCATCATCCATTCTGATTGTTTGGTTTTCTTTCATCTCGTTTCCCCCTTAGTAATAGTATAGTAGATTTTAATAACAAACTTTTAACTCTTTTTATAGAAAAGCAAATAAATAAAAAGGAAAATGAAAATATCATTATGTATTGGTAGCGTTTTCAGATAAAAAGAAAAAAAGTGAATGAACATCATACCAGGTTCATATTATGAACATCTTTTTTCACGATGTGAAATATATGAAGAGTATAAAATATAATTCACAAAATTGTCAAACTATTTTTGAGCATTTATTTTGCATGTAATTGTACGATGATATTTTTTATAAAAACTAAACTCAATTATTTAAGAGCAAAGTTAAAAGGCATCTGAATGGGGATTCAGATGCCTTTTATCTAATAAAAACATTAAATAATCATTAATCAAGATATTTTGTGACTTGTTGACAAGTACTAATTAATAAATCTACTGATGATAACATTTTCTCTTTTGTAAAACGGAAACTTGGTCCACAAACACTTATGAAGGCAACAAGATTTTGAGACTTGTCATAAACTGGTGCGGAAATACCATTTTCATTTTCATCTAGTTCGCAAATTGAAGTGCCAAATCCCCTTTCTCGAACATTAATAATTTCCTTACGTAATTGCTCACGTTCAGTAATCGTATAAGGAGTCAATTTTTCCAAAGGTTTTTCCAGATATATCTCTAATTCTTTTGGTGGAAGTTGACTTAAAAGGATTTTTCCATTTGAAGTACAGTGTAAAGGTAGAAAAGCATTAACATAATCTACGACTAATCTAACACTGTTTTCTGGATCAATTTGTTCAATCGTTAATGTTCCATTTTGTTTAGGAACACTTAAGAGAACTGTTTCCTGAATTTCCTCTTTTAAATTCTCCATACTTTTACTTGCACGTCGAACAAGAGAACCGTATTGCGGAACTTTAGACGCAAGATGATTAACCACATAACCAAGCTGATAGCCCTTAGTTTGAGGGTCACGCTCTACAAATCCATGATTCTCAAGAGTTCCAATAAGTCTCCAAGCTGTCGTTCGATTCATGTCTGATTTTTCAGCAAGTTTCCCTATAGAGATAGGATTTGCACTGTCAGCAACGATCTTTAGTAATAAAAGTGCACGATCTACGGCTTGTACTGATGAAAGGTCTTGCTTTGAATTTTTTTTGGTTTTTACATCATTATTTATCTTCATGTTACTCATTATAGCTTAATTACATATTAAAAAAACAATAATAAATAAATTTCAAAAAATTTAATTATTTGTTTGACACGGATAATTTTTCGGTTTTATAATCTAGTTATAGTTCTTAATGTGAACTTTGTTGTTCGCAATATGAACATAATACAACATTCGAACTTTCCAATTACTGGCCCTTATTTATAGTTTTTGAGAGCCAAGATGTGAAATTTTTTAAACGTTTTCACTTCAAAAAAGGTGGTGATTTTCATTAGTGTCATTGAGAACCAGAAAATAAGAAAAGAAGTAGATTCATTTGGAACTGTAGAAATACCAAATCAGTTCTTATATGGAATTCAAACAGTTCGAGCAGTACAAAATCTTTCATTCTCTGGAAAAACTCTAAGTCAATATCCAAAGTATATAGAGTCACTTGCATTGGTTAAGAAAACTGCTGCAATAACAAATATAGAAACAGGCGTATTAGAAGAATCCATAGGATCATTTATTCTACAATCCTGTGAAGAAATAATTTCTGGTAGACATTTGGACCAATTTCCAGTTGATATACTCCATGGCGGGGGAGGGATTGGTTCTAATATGAACATTAACGAAGTCATTGCAAATATAGCCAATGAATTAAATGGGGGAGCACGAGGGATTTATTCACCTATTCATCCAAACGATGATGTGAATGCTTCTCAATCTACCTCTGATGTTTGTCATACCGCCATGAGACTTGCAGTTGTTAAGGAGTTTGCACGACTCGATTTAGTTTTAAGAAAAGTTCAAACAACGATCGAGGAAATGGTTGATTCATTTATAGAAATAACAACGGTTTCAAGGACCTGTTTACAAGATGCGATGAGGATTCAATTAGGAGATTTTATTAGTGGATATGCTGCTATGTTATCGAGAAGACATCAGTTACTTGAACAGAGTGTGATGGAACTGAAAAAAGTAAACTTAGGTGGCACCGTAATTGGAACTGGCACTGGAGCATCAAAAGCATACCAAGATTTAGTTATTCAAAATCTTTCAAAAGTAACTGGGTATCAGCTTCAAAAGCGTGAAAATTTGATTGATGCTGCACAAAACATAGATGATCTAGCAAATGTTTCGAATCAGTTAGCATTACTTGCAACATGTTTAATCAAAATGGGGAAAGATTTAAGGCTTTTATCTTCTGGACCAGAAGCTGGCTTTTCTGAAATTATTTTGCCATCTGTAATGGCGGGTTCATCTTTCTTCCCAGGAAAAGTAAATCCAGTAATACCTGAAACGTTAATCCAAAGTTGCTTCCAGGTTTTAGGTTGCGATCGAGTTGTACAGGCAACTTTAGAGCATGGCGAATTAAATTTAAATATTTTTGAAGGTGCAGCTGGAGCAAATATTATCGATGCTATGAAAATGCTAGAAAATTCACTGAGCTTATTTAGCGAAAAGTGTTTGGAAGACATAAATGTAAATAAAGAAAAATGTAAAGAGTACGCAAATAGTTTAATTCCTTCTGTCGTTGAATTAAAGGAGAAGCATGGATATTCGACTGTTTCAAAATTAATGAAAGAAAAAGGTAAGAATGGTGTGAAGGAATTAGTAAATAGAGGAGGACTTGAAATTGACTAAAGTTGAGAATAAAAAACAGTTTGAGGGTATCGATCAGCCAAAATTGGAATGGGCAAAAGAGTGGTTACTAGAATCAAAGAAATTATATATCAATGGTGAATGGGTAGATAGCAGTAGTGAAGAAGAAATTGAATCGATTAATCCAGCAAACGGACAAGTAATCGGAAAAATTCAAGGTGCAACAAAAGAAGATATCGATAAAGCGGTTGATGCTGCGCGTAATGCTTTTGATAACGGTCCGTGGCGTAAAGTAACTCGAAAAGAAAGAGCGAAAATTTTGCGTAAAATTAGTGAGTTAATGAAAGAGCATCAGGCAGAATTAGCTACTTTGGAAGCGCTGGATAATGGAAAACTATATACAGAGGCATATAATGACGACGTTCAAGAAGCATTAGAAATGTTCGAATATTATGCAGGCTGGACTGACAAATATTATGGGGAAAATAACCCGGTTGAAGGCGACTTTTTGTCTGTAACAACTAGAGACCCAATTGGTGTCTGCGGTCAAATCGTACCGTTTAACTTTCCAATCGATATGGCTGCATGGAAACTTGCTCCAGCTCTAGCTATGGGAAATACGGTAATCTTAAAGCCATCTAGTACGACATCTTTTTCAGCTATTAGACTATTTGAAATCATTCATGAAGCTAATATTTTACCACCTGGTGTTCTTAATCTAATACTTGGTAAAGGAAAAATAGGTTCATATATTTCTCGTCATATGGGGGTTGATAAAGTTTCCTTTACTGGTAGTACAGGTGTTGGAAAGCAGCTTGTTCACGATTCTGCAGATTCAAATCTTAAACCTGTTACCCTTGAGCTAGGAGGAAAGTCTCCAAATATTATCTTCAGTGATGCGCCAGATGTGGACGCAGCAATTGAGCGTTCTTTCTATGGTCTATTTACTCATAAAGGTGAGAAATGTTCTGCACCAACAAGATTATTTGTTCAACGTGATATTTATGAGAAAGCAGTTAGTCGCTTAGCTGAATATGCAAACAGTTATAAATTAGGAGACCAATTTGATCCAGAGTCAAATCAAGGAGCTCAAATTTCAGAAGCACATATGGAAAGTATTTTAAATTATATTAAGAGCGGAATAGAAGAAGGCGCACGTCTGGCAGCTGGTGGAGAAAGAGATCTGACAGGTGAAAATGCAAACGGATATTTTGTTCGCCCAACTATTTTTGCAGACGTACATAATAAAATGACGATTGCTCAAGAAGAAATTTTTGGACCAGTTCTTTGTGTCATTCCATTCGACACGGAAGAGGAAGTTATTGAAATGGCGAATGACACAATTTATGGTTTAGCTGCCGGCCTATGGACAAATGATGTTTCCCGTGCGAATCGCGTGGCTAAGAAATTAGAGGCTGGAATGGTATTTGTTAATAAGTATGGATGTTATGACTTTGCAAGTCCATTTGGTGGATGGAAACAAAGTGGCTGGGGTAAGGAATATGCGATTCACTCACTACAATCTTATACAAAAACAAAATCAATTTGGTTTGCTTACTAAAATAAAAGGGTGAAAAAAAGATGAAAATGAAAGCAGCAGTAATGACCGGACACGGTGAACCACTTATTATAAAAGAGATAGAACTAGCAGAGCCTAAAGCGAATGAAGTACTTGTTAAAATAGTAGCGACTGGTGTTTGCCATAGTGACCTAAACGCATTAGATGATGAAACAACACCGATTCCAACTATTCTTGGGCATGAAGGTGCAGGAATTGTTGAAGCTGTTGGTCCAAATGTGAAAAATGTAAAACCTGGTGATAAAGTAGCTTTAAGTTGGGTTCCGTATTGTGGAACATGTGAGTTTTGTATAACAGGGGATGTTCATTTATGTGAATCAGCTTTTGGACCGATGTTCGATGGTACATTGCTTGATGGGACTTCTCGTTTAAGCTGTGATGGTGAAAAGGTATACCATAATTCTCTATTATCTACTTTTGCTGAATACACAGTTGTCCCTGAAATGTCATGTGTAAAAATTCCTGATGAAATGCCACTTGCACAAGCGTCATTAATTGGTTGTGGAGTTGCAACTGGTTATGGTGCCGCTGTCAATGCTGCTGGTGTAAAGCCTGGTTCATCCGTAGCTGTTTTCGGAATTGGTGGAGTAGGAGTTAATGCCATTCAAGGAGCTAAAATTACCGGGGCATCTAAAATCATTGCTTGTGATGTAAAAGAATCTAATCTTGAAATCGCGAAAAAGTTTGGAGCGACACATACAATCAATGTAGCTGAAGAAAATGCCGAAGTAAAACTAAAAGAATTAACAGGTGGATTTGGTGTTAACTATGCAATTGATTGTACAGGAAATACAAATGCGGCTGAAAGTGCTTGGAAAGGAACAAGAAAAGGTGGGACAGTAGTAGTTGTTGGTGCCTTTAACCCTTCTAAGGTGCTTAATTTACCAGCTGGTGGTTTTCACCGTGTTGGAAAGATTCTTAAAGGAAGCTTTTACGGAGATACGCAGCCTTTTAGAGATTTCCCAATTATCTCTAAACTGTATTTAGATGGAAAATTTAATCTAGATGATCTAGTTTTAGATCGAATTAAGTTAGATGATATCAACTCAGCTTTTGATTCCTTCCATGATAGTTGCTGTATTAATGTTGGAAGAACAGTTATTGAATTTCCAATCGATGAAGAATCTAGCTTAACATTAGCGGGTTCAGTGGGGAATGAGTCTAATTAATTTATAGAGATTTTTTATAATTGACCCTTGCAAAGACTATTAAATTATTAGTCTTTGCAAGGGTATTTTTCTATTTCAACCTAAAACTTTGCGATAGAGTTCTTTTGCAACAGATGCTTCCTTTGTACCGTGAATAATTGCTCGACCATCTTTAAATAATACAATGCGATGATCTTCATAAGTACATGACAATAAATAAGGATTGACAATTAAATCATTTACTAACCCTTGTAATCTTTCAGAAAGGTTAGTTAGCGTTGGAATTTTAGGAGATGATACTCTTAATTGAACTGCATCTCTTCCACATAAAACATATGACTTCATATGGTCATCATCTTTTAAAAATGGGTAACTTCTTATAGAGCCACATGTTGCACAATTTTTATTTTTTAATTTTTCGATGTTTATATCAGATTTTTCATACTTCCAAACATCAATCGATTGTAAAATTGGTAAAAGTTCATAGTTAGTAAGATATTGCAAGGCATAGGTTACTTGGTAAGCAGCAATCATCTGCACAATTGGACTGATTACACCCACTGTATCGCAAGTCATATTTAAAGTAGGTATATGATTTAATAAACAGTTAAGACAAGGCGTTTTTCCTGGAATAATAGGAAATGAGAGGCCATAGCTTCCAACGCACGCACCAAAAATAAAAGGAATCCCATGCTTAATTGCTGCATCATTCACAACCATTCTAGTTTCAAAATTATCTGTTGCATCTAGTATGATTGTTTGACCATTAATCAGCTCTTCAATATTAAGACTAGTAATATCTTTTATTAAACTAGTAATCGAAACTTCACTATTAATTTGTTGAAGTCGATTTTTAGCTGCAATTACTTTTGGTAGTTTATTTCTAGCATCTTCTTCCGTATAAAGAGACTGCCTTTGTAAATTACTCCATTCAACGTAATCACGGTCAACCATTGTTATATTTCCAATGCCTGCTCTTACAAGCATTTCTGCTATTGATGAGCCTAATGCACCAACACCAATAATAATGGCACTGGCTTTTTGTAAGTTTGATTGACGATCTCTTCCTAAAAATAATTCTTGCTTTGCATAACGGTTTGTCAAGAATTCACCAACCCTGTAATTGGACTACTAGCTTCACCATAATTTTTTTCTTCAATTCTTCCTGCCTCATAACCAAGTCTTCCTGCTTCAATAGCAAGTTTCATCGCGACTGCCATTTTTACAGGATCTTTTGCGTTAGAAACTGCAGTGTTTAAAAGGACTCCATCAGCACCTAGCTCCATTGCAAAAGCTGCATCTTTTGGCGACCCGATTCCGGCATCGACTATAACAGGTACATTCGATTGCTCAATGATAAATTTAAGATTTAATGGATTAATAATTCCTTTTCCGGAACCGATTGGAGATGCACCTGGCATAATCGCATGTACACCAAGTTCTTCTAGTCTTCTTGCTAGTACAACATCATCAGAAGTATAAGGTAATACAATAAATCCTTCGTTTAATAACATTTCTGATGCCTTCAATGTTTCGATAGGATCTGGTAATAATGATTTATCACACCCAATTACTTCTACCTTGATCATGTCGCATAAGCCAGACGCTTTTGCCAATCTTGCAATTCTAACTGCTTCTTCGGCAGTTTTTGCACCAGCTGTATTAGGCAATAATTTATACTTTGATAAATCTAATTGTTCGAGAAAATTCGGTTGAGATTCCTCAAAAATATTCATTCTTCTAACAGCAAAAGTTAGGATCTCGGCTTCCGATACTTCAACAGCTTCTTTCTGGACTTCAAATGAAGGGTATTTTCCTGTTCCTAATAATAATCTTGAATGAAACGTATGATTTCCTACTTTTAACATGATTAGCCACCGCCTACAAAATGTATTAATTCTACAGAATCTCCATTAGAGAGATGAGTTAATGAATACTGTTCTTTATAAATAATTTCTTTATTAACCTCGACAATAACAATTCGGTTTTCTAGTTGATATTCTTTAAGCAAATCCTTAATTGTACAGGTTTTGATGGAAATGTTGACGTTCTTTCCGTTTAATCGTATTTCCAAGTGTTTACACCTCCAAAACATAAAAATTAACGATTGATTTTAAATGCTTCGATCCAGTTACGATCGACTTTTCGTTTAAGGATTAAATCTCGAATTAATTTTCCAGTTGCTGGTGCAAGCAAAATACCATTTCGAAAATGGCCGGTCGCAAATAAGATATGATCATCTTCGGGATGAATTCCAATAAAGGGATTATAATCGAGCGTTCGCGGTCGTAATCCTGCCCAAAATGAATCAATTTTCATGTCTTCAATTTCGGGAAGCATTTTTTTAGCAATTTGTATTAATGACTCAATCCCTCTTAAGTTAGGGTTCTCATTCCATTCGTTATCGATCATCGTAGCACCGATGACAAGGCGACCGTCATTCCTTGGAACAATATAATTTTGTTCATGGAAAAGAGTATGTTTTAATACAACCTTTTCACTTCTGACCGAGATACATTCACCTTTAACGGGAATAATTTCGTGATGTAATCCAAGCTGCCCAAACAATGAATTACTCCAAACGCCACTTGCAACTACAATAGATTTTGCTTCAAAATTGCCATTTGTTGTTTTAATTAAATAATGTGAATCATTTTTTTGAATCTGAAATACATGAGTATATTCAAATATAGATGCACCTAAAATTTGAGCACTCTTGCAAAACGCGTTACAGGCAGAAACAGGTAATACATTCACGTCGTCTTCAATATAAGCTGCTCCAATTATGTTTGGATGGACGCCAGGTATCTGTTTTTTTAACTCCTCCTGGTTATACCAAAGTGCCGAAGTTTGAGTGAGTAATGGAGTTAATTGTTTTTTTTCTAATTCTGTATAAGCTAGTTTGAATATGCCACCTGTTTTTAGTTCAATATCAATTCCACATAATTCTTTTAATTCTTCTTGAAGTTGAAAATAAGTTAATTGACTGTTTCTAGCAAAAGTAAAAAATGACTCGGACTGATCCCACTCGGAATGGGCACCAAGCATTCCAGCAGCTGCCTTAGTTGTTTTCTGTCCAACTTGCTGTCCTTCAAGAACTGCGACATGAATATTTTCTTTCGCTAGATAATAAGCAATGGAACAACCTATTATTCCACCACCAATTACTACAACATCATATTTCTTGTTCATAAGCGAATTTGCACCTTTCAAAATATTGCAGCGCAGCTTCTAGAGGATTTCGGGCAGAAAATATGCCAGACATTACAGCAATACCATCAATGTCGTTCTCTTTTAGAACTTGAATATGTTCAGGTAATAATCCGCCGACTGCATAGATTGGTATAGTTAACGTTTTTTTCATCTCTGGAATTAGTTCAATCCCATTAGGTGTTAATCCATTTTTACACTCTGTTTCAAAACAATGACCGTACATAATATAGTCAGCTTTATCATTTTCTGCCTGTATTGCTTCAGTAAGTGTATGAACTGATTTTCCTACTCGTAAATTAGGAAAATATTCTTTTACATCAACAAGTGGAAGACCATGTCCTGGCAAGTGAATATTTGATAGGTTAGAGAAAATAGCGATATCTAAACGATCATTTAAAACAATTTTTTTCATATCTACTTTGTTTATTTTTAGTAGATTTAAGAGTGATATTAGCTCGATTGCCTTTTTCGACTTTTCGCGAATATGTACATAGTCGACTGCATCGATTATTTGAATTATTTTTGTAGCAAGTACTTCGACTGAGTGCTGATCATCTGTAATTGCAATAAGTTCCATGTCCCAGCCTCTTTCATTATCAAAATTTTTTCAACAAAAAAACCACTTTCCTAAAAAAAGAAAGTGGTTACAATGCACGCGAAAAAAGTTTAAAGTGCGCCACTTTCCTACGCAGGTACTAGCCTGTTCAGGTTTTGAGGGTTTAAAAGTAACTACTTTATTCTCAGCCCTTATCAAGGGATCCCCTAGTGATGAATATGTATGAAAATTAATCTTAGCATAGCATATAAAAAATAATATTCAATACTAAATTTATTTTTACTAGTCTAATTTTATTACCAGAAATTGGGCTTGAAGTATAGTGAAATCAAGTATTTTTGGGAGTATAAAAAAACAAAAAAATTTTTTTATTTGGAATTTCTGTAAAAATTTAGGGAAATAAAAACATTTACATTTTAAATTTGTGGGTTTATATTTAGTTTGAACAATTTAATAGATTGACTAGGGGTGTCCAATTAGTTGGGCTGAGAGAGAAACGCAATTAAGTTTCTTAACCCTCAGGACCTGATCTGGTTCATACCAGCGTGGGGAAGTTAGAAATTTCTCATTAATGATTTCATAATTGTTAATGTAGTTTTGCTAACACTTAGCCGGGTCTTAAAAATAAGATTCCGGCTTTTTTCATGCTTTAAATGAATTGGATTTCGTCCTTTTTAAACCAATTAAAAAGGGGAATGAAATCAAATGAACAATTCTGTAAATGAAATGAATTTTTCCATCATGTCTAGTTTTTCAGGGAGTAAGAAGGTATATGTTGAAGGATCTAGACCTGACATTAAGGTGCCAATGCGTGAGATTCAATTAAGTCCAACAACTGGCACTTTTGGAGAAGAAGAAAATGCTCCAGTTAGAGTATACGACACTAGCGGACCTTACACAGATTCAGCTAGCTCAGTTGATATTCGAAAGGGACTTAAGGCGATTAGACAAAACTGGGTGATTGAACGAAATGATGTTGAAGAGTATGAAGGGCGCGAAGTAAAGCCTGAAGATAATGGATATAGAAAAGAGCCAGATCAACATAATGTTGAAGTATTTAAAGGGTTAAAAAGAAAACCGTTACGTGCAAAGGATCATGGAAATATTACGCAAATGCATTATGCTCGTAAAGGGATTATTACACCTGAAATGGAATTTATTGCGATTCGAGAGAATGTTTCAGCTGAATTTGTTCGTGATGAGGTTGCAATAGGAAGAGCTGTCATTCCATCGAATATTAATCACCCTGAAAGTGAGCCAATGATTATCGGTCGTAATTTTCATGTGAAAATTAATGCCAATATAGGTAATTCAGCTGTCACGTCTTCAATCGAAGAAGAAGTAGAAAAAATGACATGGGCTACTCGTTGGGGAGCGGATACGATGATGGATCTTTCTACTGGTAAGAATATTCATACAACACGTGAATGGATTATCCGAAACTCTCCAGTACCAGTAGGGACAGTTCCGATTTATCAGGCGCTTGAAAAGGTTAATGGAATCGCTGAAGATTTAAGCTGGGAAGTATTTAGAGATACTCTAATCGAGCAAGCTGAACAAGGTGTAGACTATTTTACGATTCACGCGGGTGTATTATTACGCTATATACCATTAACGGCAAAACGAGTGACAGGAATTGTATCTCGTGGTGGGTCTATTTTGGCTCAATGGTGCTTAGCTCATCATAAAGAGAATTTTTTGTATACTCATTTTGAAGAAATTTGTGAAATTATGAAGCGCTATGACGTAACATTCTCTTTAGGAGATGGACTGAGACCAGGCTCAATCGCCGATGCAAATGACGAAGCACAATTTTCTGAGTTAGAAACACTAGGTGAGTTAACGAAAATTGCATGGAAACACGATGTTCAAGTTATGATTGAGGGACCGGGACATGTACCAATGCATTTAATTAAAGAGAATATGGAGAAACAATTAGAAATTTGTCAGGAAGCGCCATTTTATACATTAGGACCGCTAACGACAGATATTGCACCTGGATACGATCATATTACCTCAGCAATCGGTGCAGCAATGATTGGTTGGTTTGGTACTGCTATGCTTTGTTATGTAACTCCGAAAGAACATTTAGGTCTTCCAAATAAAGAAGACGTAAGAGTAGGCGTTATTACATACAAAATAGCGGCGCATGCAGCTGACTTAGCAAAAGGACACCCTGGTGCACAAAAAAGAGATGATGCACTTTCTAAAGCTAGATTTGAATTTAGATGGCGTGATCAGTTTAATCTTTCTCTTGATCCTGAAAGAGCAATTGAATATCACGATGAAACATTACCTGCTGAAGGAGCTAAAACAGCACATTTTTGTTCAATGTGTGGTCCAAAATTCTGTAGTATGAGAATCTCACAAGATATTCGAGATTTAGTAAAACAAGAAGAACTTCAGAATGATTCAATCATTGAAGAAGGAATGAAAGAAAAAGCACTTGAATTTAGAAAACAAGGCGGAGAAATCTATCAATAAGGGTGTGAGCCTTATATGAATAGGGTAGAAGAAATCATAAAAGAAATAAATCATTTGGAAAGAAATATGAATCAGTTAAAAATTGAACTGAATGCAGTTCAAAAAAATTGTGTACATGATTTCCAGAAAAAAGATACGATTCAAAAATGCCTAAAATGCAGTTTAATTGAAAGCTTAAGTTGGTAATAGGTAGAAACAATACAGAAACAAACCTCAAAATTAAGAGGTTTGTTTTTTGTTAGTTATGTATTAATGTTCAGACAAACTATTGATTGAAACTTCTTCCTCTCGGTCGGGTTGACCTAGCGGATAGATTCTAGCCATTTCACTTGTTTGATCAACATGTTGAATATAAATTGGCACACCATTATATGTCACATTAGCCATTTCAGGTGAAGAAGCAATTTCTTGAGCACGCTGTTTATTCATATGTAACCTCCTCTAAAATTAAAAATAGAAACCTAACATATTATTAACCGTGGTGTAATTGGGTATTCATTTAAAATTCAACTTATACCTTGGAACAGAAAAACTGTTGGTCTTAAAAAGGTCAGTACATATCAATACAATTCATTCTAAGCAAGTACAAGCTTCTTAATATATAATAAAAAAACTCCTGTTAAAATTTAACAGAAGTTTTATAGTTTTTAAAGATTACCAGTGGTGTCCATATCCATATCCGTCATGTCCAGACCAGCAAGCTGCTCCAACAATGATTAATAAGATAAACAGAACAACGATTAAAGCAAAACCGTTAAGATGGTGTCCGTGATGTCCAGTACTCATACATTTGACCTCCTTCATACGATATTTAAGGGATAACTCCCTTAGGGTCATGTAACTAATTGAAAATTACAATTAGGAGAGGTGGATAATGTATCGTATGTTTTTTTACCAACTATGAAACTAGTCTATAATGTAATTAGGCTTATACCTAGATGTAAGTTTTAATAAATAAATTATTTTTCTTTAGGCAAAGAAATTGCTGTTTCAACTACATAACCATTTTGGAACTTTACAGCAATTGTACCTAAATAAGTGTCAGTAGGCTGAAGTGTTTCGGTACAAGTAAAATAACGAATATGTACAACTTCTTTCGTATCTTTACTAATCTTTTGACAAGCAAGTAAATTACTTAGTCGTTTTAATGCGATATCTCTTTTCACTCCAATAAGATCCTTTTTAATAAATGATTCATAATAATTTTTTAATGGGAACATTTTAACAGCTCCTGTTCATTCAAAAATAATTTCTTAAGTCGTATCATATCACAAAGTAAATCTGTTTTTGTAAAGTTTGTTGTTGTAGATATCTATCATTATTCTAGATAGTTGAGGAAAATATGTAACGAACAAAAAAATCCCACTATAGGTTAATATAGTGGGATTTTATTACTTATGCAGTTTGATTTGAATCCTTATCAAACTTATTTTTACCGTTTAGTTTAGAATTTTTATATCCGTATGTTATATAAATTACTAAACCGATTACTAACCAAACTACGAAACCTTTCCAAGTAAATGATGAAAGTTGTAGCATTAAATATACACAAAATATAACAGCTAATACTGGTACTACAGGTACCCAAGGAGTTTTGAATCCACGCTTTAATTCTGGGCGAGTTTTTCTTAATACTAGAACACCAAGAGAAACAGCAGAGAAAGCAAATAAAGTACCGATATTTGTTAATTCAGCTAATTTGCTTAATGGAATAAGGCCAGCGAATACAGCAACTAGTCCGCCAGTTACCCAAGTGCTTGTTAAAGGAACATGAGTTTTCTTGTTAACTTTTGATAATTTACCTGGTAATAAACCGTCTTTACTGATTGCATAGAATAGACGAGTTTGTCCAAACATCATTACGATTAATACAGTTGTAATACCGATGATCGCGCCAAGTGAAATGAAACCAGCAGCCCAATCTTGGTGAATAAATGCTAGTGCAAAAGCAACAGGATCATTAACACCTAATTGATTGAAAGGAACGATACCAGTAAGAATTAGAGAAACGACAATATATAAGATTGTACAAATTGTTAAAGCAGAAATAATACCGATTGGTAAGTTGCGTTGAGGATTCTTAACTTCCTCAGCAGCAGTTGAAATTGCATCAAATCCAAAGTAAGCAAATACTACTACTGCAGCTCCGGCTGTTACGCCATGGAATCCCATTGGCATAAATGGAGTCCAGTTATGCGGTTGAACGTACCAAACACCAACTACGATGAAAAGAGCTACTACTGCTAATTTTATAATTACCATGATCGTGTTAAGTTTTGCTGATTTTTTAACACCTCTAGTAAGAATGAATGTTACAATTAAAACAATGATTACTGCCGGTAAATCGATATAAGTATGATTAGATGGATCGAATGCACCTGTAAAAGCTGTAGGGAGGTGTACTCCAAAACCACGTAATAAACTTTGGAAATATCCAGACCATCCACTTGCTACTGCAGAAGATGCTAGTCCATACTCTAGTACCATGTCCCATCCTAATATCCATGCGATGACTTCACCAAATGCAACATAACTATAAGTATAAGCACTACCAGCCTCTGGAATCATAGATGCAAATTCAGAGTAACAAAGTGCAGCGAATGTACAAGCTAATCCTGCGATAATGAATGAAAGAATAAGTGCTGGACCTGCATATTTGGCTGCCGCTACACCAGTTAATACGAAAATACCTGTACCGATAATGGCACCAATACCTAACATGGTAAGATCAAATGCCCCTAGAACTGGATTAAGTGAACTAGGCGAACTACTGTTAACTGATTTTTTTCGAAATAAATTCATATGAGCCTCCTCTAATCCTCTATTGTTAGTTTTTTAATTTTCTATTTAGAAAGATTAATATTTTCTAATTTTACCTTAAAAAATAGAAAATTCTGACAATTAGCTACGAAATAATATAATGTGTGTTGCTTGAATTGATTTTTATGATAACACACTAATTAAAATATTCAAAGAATTTTTCGACTTTTTTTTCAATATTTTTTAAATTATGTAGTAAATTCGACATATTACCCAATACCTAGTCGTTTAGTAAAAATAAACTAGTTAATAGTTATGCCATAAGTAATACTGCACTCATTAAGCTCTATATTCCTAAAGGTTTCAGTTGAAATCAGACTAAATAGTTATATAATTGGGTTTTTTTTCCAAAAATGAAATAAACCT
The DNA here is from genome assembly GCF_042886615.1 of Gottfriedia sp. NPDC057991. Taxonomy (NCBI): domain Bacteria; kingdom Bacillati; phylum Bacillota; class Bacilli; order Caryophanales; family Bacillaceae; genus Gottfriedia; species Gottfriedia sp. NPDC057991. The sequence goes on along the minus strand of NZ_JBHVQN010000005.1, from coordinate 366,303 downwards.
CCTTAATAGAGGTTTATTTTTGGGTCTTTTTTATCAATTAATGTTCTTTTAAGTGACTTAGTGATACTTCTTTATCATTTTGTGGTTGATCAAGAGGATAAATTCTTGCTGTCCCTTCATTTTTATTAACATGCTGAATATAAACTGGTACTCCATCGCAAGTTACATTAATCATACCAGGTGCAGCTACGATTTCTAATGCTCTTTCAGTATCCATCATAATACCTCCTTTAATAACTAACCTACTTTATTATTTACATAGCCAAGTTATAGTATTCATAAAAAGTGAGACATCTTTTAGGATTATGTGAATCAAGGGGGGATTGATGAAGATAAAAAACAACTAAATTGAATAAACTAACTGATTGTTCAATTTTGTTCTCATTTCTTAACTCGTTTCTTATCTTGTTGTATGATAGCAATTGAAGCTAAAAATAATATTGAACTACACATAAATAGTAAACATAGTAACCCAAAAAATATTTGCATATTCGTACCTCCTTTTTATTATAAGTACAGAGTAAAGTATGGAACTAGTTTCAGAGCAAGAAAAAGTTTAGAAAAGGTGAGAAAATGTCTAATATTAAAGATATTGCAAGGATTGCCGGCGTTTCGGTTACAACAGTCTCACGAGTTTTAAATGATGAGCCGTATGTTAGTGAGGTAAAAAGAAAAGCAGTTTTAAATGCAATTGAGTTAACGAATTATCAACGAAATCAAAATGCAGTAAATTTAAGCAAAGGAAAAACGAATCTAATTGGAGTGGTTATTCCGTTCTCGCAACATCCGTACTTTGGATTGCTAATTGATGGAATTGCTAACGAAGCGATAAAAAATAATTATAAGCTAGTACTATTTCAATCAAATTATGAGAAGAAGAGAGAAATTGAGGCTTTAAAGATGCTGCAGCTTAAACAAATTGATTCACTCATTATTTGTTCTAGAATTTGTTCGATTGAAATGATCGAGAATTATAAGCAATATGGACAAATAGTATTATTTGAAGATACGAGAAATACAGGGGTCTCCTCAACATTTATCGATCAATACAATTGTTTCATGATTGCATTAGAATATTTATATCAAAAAGGACATCGGAAAATCGGTTATAGTATTGGTCGTAGAACAGGCAAGAATAGTAAACAAAGAGAATCTGCCTATATTGATTTTCATAGTAAATATAATGAATCACTAAATAACGATTTTGTATTCGATAATTGTTACTATTTTGAAGATGGTGAAAGAATCGTCCAATCTTTATTAAATTTAAAAGAGAGGCCAACAGCTTTGTTAGTAACAAGTGACCAAGTGGCAGCGGGTGTGCAGACTTGCTGTAATGATCGTGGAATAGCTATACCTCATGATTTAGCGATAATAGGTTTCGATAATCAACCAATTGCGAAAGTAATGAAGTTAACAACAGTCGAAATTCCGTTAAGGGAAGTGGGTAAGAAACTTTTTATTCAAGCGATTAATTCTGAAATTAATCAAGAGGAGATAGCGATTAAATTAATTGAGCGGCAGACGGTATAAAAAACAGCTAGTCAAAGGGCTAGCTGTTTTTCATTTCGTTGAATTGGGAACTGCAAATAAAAAAGCTGAAACTGCAAATAAATCGAAGGAAGTGCAAATAAAAAAAGTCGGCCTGCAAATAAAAAAGGCAAATCTACAAATAAAAATGTCAGAACTGCAATTAAAATCTGGATAACTGTAAATAAAGTCACGAAACATGAATGAAGAGAGTGAATGAATCAAAAAAATAGAAAAATAACAATAAAATAGGCCGAGAAACGACCCAAACTAAACAAAATTCAATAACTCCATCCAAAAAGAACTTCAAAATGAATGTTCAAGAAATAGTCCGGAAATCTTATCAACAAAATTCATTTAATGCTCGGACGTTTCATTATGAAGAGCTATATTTCAAAAAACAAAAGCTAGTAAGAAACTAGCTTTTAATAGACTGATTCCATAAAGGTGATTGTTCTCTAACAACTTCCATAAATTTTCTAGCAGCACGTGATTGCCATCTGTTTTTATGCCAAGACATGATCGTAGAGACACTTCCTAAATTTGTATCCCAATTTATGACTTTTAGTTTTTGTTGATTCATTTCGTTTTGAACTGCTACGAGTGGGAGTATGGATATTCCAAGTCCACACATAACACATTGTTTAATTGCTTCAACACTCCAAAATTCCATTCCGGACTCAGTTGCGATTCCTTTACTTCTTAGGAACGCTTCAAAATAGTCACGATAACTGCCTTGTTCTGTGAGGATTATATTTTCATTCGCATTTAATGTAAACGATGAAAGTGTTCTAGTATCAGAAGATGGAGGTAGTAAAATGACAAGTGGTTCTTCAATTAGTGTTTCCGTATACAAATCTGGATCAGTTAATGGAGCCTGTAGGAAGAAGCCAATATCAAGATCTCCGCGACGTAATTCATCTTGTAATTCCCAACATGAACCAGATTTCATCATAATATTTACTTTCGGATTTTGTAATCGAAAAGCTTGGATGATTTGTGGAAGACGGTAGATCGTTAAAGATTCTGGAGCCCCAATCTTTAACGTGGATACTTCCTCATTTTCCATTTGAAATACATCTTTTGCTTTTGAATAAAGTTGAATCATTTCGATTGCGTGAACTAAAAAGTTCTCACCGACCTCAGTCAGATGAACCTTTTTACCTAATCGGTCAAATAAAGGTACTCCTAACTCTTGCTCAAGTGCTTGTATATGTGCAGTTATCGTAGATTGTGCATATCCGAGATGGACCGCAGCTTTAGAGAACCCGCCCAGATCAACAATTGATTTAAACGTAATTAAATGACGGATTTCCATAATAGCCTCCTAAGTATCGGATTTTCCGATGGTTTATATCGTAACTATTCATTTTACCGATGAGAGATCGGTTCATATAATTAAAGTATACGAGATTACAATTTGTTTCAATAACTTTTGGAGGGATATTAATGAGGAATCGAAAAATTGGTTTTCTTTTGCTCAGCGGGTTAATGATTGGACCTATTTTAGGTTCGGGAATTATCATTTTACCACCTGCAGTGTATGAAACTGCTGGTAATTATGCTATTTTTGCTTGGGTTATAATGCTTGGTTTAAGTTTAATATTTGCACTTATGTTTGGTAAGCTAAGTTTGTTAATTCCAGGAGATTCCGGAGTACCATTGGCAGTTGAGCGTGCATTTGGTACACAAATAAAAAATCTATCAGCTATTTTCTTTTTACTTGCAGTTTGTTTTGGTCCAATTGCAGTTACAGGTACGGCAGGACATTACTTACAACTACTGACGAATCAAAGTTTTTTCAATGAAAAGTGGCTAGCTTTAGGGATACTATGTTTTGTTTATATCATTTTAACTAGAAGGATTGCCGACGTTGGAAAATTTGCCTTTTTTATGTCTAGCTTCATTGTAGTGACGCTTATAGTTGGGAGTATTCATACGATAATTACAGTTGATGGGAGCTTTACTTTATCGAATCCAATTACCGTTTCAGATTTTGGGGAAAGTTTACTTTTATTATTTTGGGCTTTAATCGGGTGGGAAGTCATTGGTAGCTATTCTTTAGAAGTAAAAAATCCAGAACGAACAATTCCTAGAGCGGTGGTCTTAAGTTTCTCGATTATAGCAATAGTAAGTCTAACAGTTGCATTTGCTTTCCAGTGGATTCATTCTAAAAATGGAAATATGATGGATCAATCATTAGCACCATTACTTCAGAGTTTATTTGGAAGCTGGTCAACTCCAATTATTTCATCAATTACAATTGCTCTTTGTATTAGTACGGTTCTTCTAGTAATAGGAGCAGTATCAAGATTAATCGCCGATCAAGCCAAAAACGGTTTATTACCTTCATGGCTTTCTTTTAAAAATAAAAATAATGTGGCAACTCGCTCATTATTTAGTTTGTTTGGCATTCACATAATTGTATTTATTCTTTATTTTAATGACTTCCTAAGTATTCAAACACTCGTAGCAATTGCAAATGCATTTTTCTTATGCAACGCTTTACTAGGAGTATTGGCATGTTTGCGATTATTTGATTCCGTATTTTTTAAAATCGGTTCATTTATTCTAGCAATTTGCTTTTTAGGAATACTTTTATTTTCTTCACCGGTTATTCTAATATTGATCATATTAGTTTCAGTGTACTTTATTTGGCTACAAAAAAGAGATTCAAAACAACATGAAAAAATTCTACAAGTTGGAAATGAATAATGAGTTAGAAAGGAAACTTCTATTAAAAGAAGTTTCTTTTTTTGAAACTAACTTTTATAATAATTCCCCATACTGTATATTTATTATTATTTCTAAAAGCGGGATTTACTAATATTTCATACCTTTTTTTTCAGTTTGGTATTTTATAAAGCTATTTATTTCTATTTAATTATTGCTTTTTAAGTGTGGATGAAGTGCTTTTTATTTCTTTAGAATTATATATTGTTTTGTAGTTATCTGGTTTATCTATTTCTATTTCTGATCAAATGGAAAACGCTTTAATAATTGAGATTGTTAAGTATTCTAGGGATCTTGTTAAGAGGGGATTAATAATCATGGTGTAAATAAACAATATAATGATAAAATGAAAAAATTTGATTTTATACAAATGAAAAAACGAATTCAATTGTGTTTTTAATTAAGCTAATTTCATGTGATTTTGGAATCCATAAGTCTTACTTTCTATATTAATTATAGAATTCAATTTTTTCTGTAATTATTTTAATATTAATATTTATACACCTTTGTATTGGTTGCAAGAAAATATATAAAACATGATGATTAAATTTATAAGAATAAAAAAAATTTTTTTTTTAACTAAATAGAGTGAGCAATTTTCCATATTTTATAAGGTTTTTTTGCTTTAATTTTGTTTTTTATCAGATCATTTTAAAAGAAAATAGAATCATAAATTCTTTACAACCAAATAATTGCTAGTTATAATGAAACCAAATTTGATAATTAGTGTCCTTCGGGGTCGGGTGAAATTCCCAACCGGCGGTGTTGTATATTTTTATACTAAGCCCGTGAGCTTCATATAGATTTTTTATATGTTGCTGATCTAGTTAGAATCTAGAGCCGACAGTATAGTCTGGATGGGAGAAGGATGGAGTGCATATACGGTATGGTTGTTTTCAAAAATACTATCCGTATAGGCTTAGTTCGTTGTGCATACTTTAAATGTACAACAATAGACGTGCTACAATACTGTCTTTAATATAGCTCAGATTGTACTAGCGTTTATTTAAGTATGCTTCCTTTCTTAAACATCTATTGCCCCTTAGGAGTTTTCTAAGGGGCTTTTCACTTTTTCAAATTAATTTGAATTAGAGGGTGTGATAAGTTGGATCAACTATTTATGAAATTAGAGATGGATTTTACAAAGTCATTTATCGGGCTTGAGTGTAATGTGCTTTTTCGAAATGAGGTGAAAAAACTTGTTTACTGGAATCGTTGAGGAAATAGGAACAGTAAAAAATATCGTAAAAAAAGGTAAAACTTTATTGCTAACAATTGGCGCATCAATAATTTTAGAGGATGTTCATTTAGGAGATAGCATCTCTATAAATGGAGTTTGTTTAACCGTTACGAATTTTACTAAAAATGAATTTTCTGTTGATGTCATGCCTGAAACATTTCAAGCATCTAATCTAAGTACTTTGGTTTCTGGCCAAAAAGTAAATTTAGAGCGGGCAATGGCAGCAAATAGCCGGTTTGGCGGCCATATTGTATCGGGGCATATTGATAGTACAGGTAAAATTGTATCCATCAAATCAATGGAAAATGCAGTAATCTATAAAATTAATATTCCAAGTCAGTTTGCTAAATATTGCCTTCAAAAAGGCAGTATAACGATTGATGGTACAAGTTTAACAATATTTGAAGTTGAAACTGATATTGTAACAATCTCTTTAATTCCTCATACCCGTTCACATACGATCTTAGGCAGTAAAAATGTTGGAGATGTTGTTAATATTGAGTTTGATTTATTAGGTAAGTATGTTGAAAAAATGCTTGGTATGAATGAGACGAAAAAGAGTACGGCAATAACAACTTCATTTTTATCTCAAAATGGCTATATATAAAGGAGTAAGATCATGTTCTCTAAAATAGAAGAAGCAATTGAAGACTTAAAAAATGGAAAAATTATTATTGTTTGTGATGATGAAGATCGAGAAAATGAAGGAGATTTTGTTGTAATCGGAGAATTTGCAACTCCTAAAAATATCAATTTTATGGCCACTCATGGTCGCGGGTTAATTTGTGCACCTGTTTCTGAAGAGATAGCCAAAAAACTAGATTTATATGAAATGGTAGCAAAAAACACAGATTCTCATGGTACTGCCTTTACTGTAAGTATTGATCATATCGACTCTACTACTGGTATCTCAGCATTTGAGCGTTCACATACTGTTTTACAAATGTTAAATGATAAATCAACTGGAGCAGATTTTAGAAGACCTGGGCATATGTTTCCTTTAGTCGCTAAAAACGGAGGAGTTATTGAGAGACCTGGTCACACTGAAGCGGCAGTGGATTTAGCTCGAATGGCTGGATCGAAAGAAGTTGGTGTCATTTGTGAGATTATGAATGACGATGGAACGATGGCAAGAGTACCGGATCTAATTCAAATCGCAAATAAATTTAATTTAAAAATGATTACAATTAAAGATTTAATTCATTATAGACAAGAAACTGAACAACTTGTAAAAAGAGAAGTTGAAATTAAATTACCAACAGATTTTGGTGATTTTAAGATGATTGGTTATACAAACAAGATCGATGGTAAAGAGCATATTGCGATCGTAAAAGGTAAAGTTGACGATGGTGAACCGGTACTTGTACGTATTCATTCGGAATGTTTAACAGGTGATGTATTTGGCTCTTGTCGTTGTGATTGTGGACCTCAGTTGCAATCAACATTATCGATGATTGAAGAAGCAGGCAAAGGTGTAATTGTTTATATGCGACAAGAAGGCAGAGGGATTGGCTTACTTAATAAGTTAAGAGCATATAAGTTACAGGAAGAAGGCTTTGATACTGTTGAAGCAAATCTAAACTTAGGATTTGATTCAGATTTAAGAGATTATGCGATAAGTGCTCAAATTATTAAAGATTTAGGGATTGTGAGTTTAGATTTAGTAACGAATAATCCAGTTAAAATAGATGCGCTAAAATCTCACGGAATCCAGATAAATAATCGAGTGCCAATTCAAACTGAAATGAAAACAGAAAACGAAAAATATCTAATTACTAAAATCGAAAAAATGGGACATTTATTACACTATTAAAAATGGGAGAGATTAAGATGAAATTTGAAGGAAATTTAGTAGGATCTGGACTTAAAGTTGCTGTAATTGTAGGACGTTTTAATGAATTTATTACATCAAAACTACTTGGTGGTGCAGAAGATGCCCTATATCGTCATGGTGTAGAAGAATCAGACGTTGATGTTATTTGGGTACCAGGTGCATTTGAAATTCCATTAGTTGCAAAAAAACTTGCAGATTCAAAAAAATACGATGCAATCATTACGCTAGGAACAGTTATTCGTGGGGCAACTACTCATTACGATTACGTATGTAATGAAGTAGCAAAAGGTGTTGCTGCTATTACGCTACAAACTGGTATCCCTGTCATATTTGGTGTATTAACGACAGAAAATATTGAACAAGCGATTGAAAGAGCGGGCACTAAAGCTGGTAATAAAGGTTGGGATGCTGGTATTTCAGCAATTGAAATGGCTAATTTATTAAGAACTTTAAACTAAGTATATATAATAGAAGAAACTGATTAAAGAGAGGTGAATTTTCCCTCTCTTTTTTTACTTTTTTTATCAAGCGAAAGTTATTTTTTATGTCAAAAAGCAATCTGAAAGTTTGTTTAATCTACTAAATTTGTGGTAGTGTAAAATTTAGTAGAGGTTAGTTTGGAGGCAGAAATAAAATGTTATTTTTACTAATTTTAGTCATATTAGTTATCGTTATTTTAACGTTTTTAAATACATATCCTCATTTTGGGAAGAAATATTCAAAGGATCAAATGGAGTCATTTTATGCTTTAGATTATTACAAAAATGGTAAGTTTATAAACCAAGTCCCTACGAGTATGAGTATGGATTTTAAAACAAACATTTCTATGATTAGAGACTTTGTTAAGAAAAATCCGAATCGAATTCCTAGAGCTGGGATTCCAATGGAGAAAATTGATGTTTCCAGATTTCATTCAGATAGTAAAGATTCGAAAATTACTTGGTTTGGACATTCAGCATTATTAATTGAAATAGAAGGCAAAAACATTTTAGTTGATCCAATGTTTGGGAATGCACCGACCCCGTTTCCGCAATTTGGTGGTAAAAGATATAGTGGAGGTTTGCCAATTGAGATCAGTGAATTACCAAAAATAGATGCTGTCATACTATCGCATGATCATTATGACCATTTAGATTACGGTACAATAAAAAAAATCAAACAAAAAGTCGATCGATTTATTGTTCCTCTTGGCGTGGGGAGTCACTTGGTGAGCTGGGGAGTACCAAAAGAGCGTATTTCTGAACATAACTGGTGGGATGAATTTAAATTTGATCAATTAACATTAGCTTGTACGCCAGCAAGACATTTTTCAGGAAGAAATTTAACAGATCGTAACAGTACATTGTGGTGTTCGTGGGTCATTATTAGTGAGCAAACGAAAATTTATTTTAGTGGAGATAGCGGTTATGCACCTCATTTTAAGGAAATAGGGGGAAAATATGGACCGTTTGATATAGCATTAATGGAATGTGGTCAATATGATAAACGATGGTCTGCAATTCATATGCTGCCAGAAGAAACTGTTAAAGCGTTTATTGATGTAAAAGGGGAAGTTCTTGTACCAATTCACTTTGGTGCTTTTACATTAGCATTTCATGACTGGAATGACCCAATTGAACGTGCTGTGAAGGCTGCTAAAGAAAATGAGGTAAAGTATTCCACACCTAAAATTGGTGAAACAATTAATATAAGTACAGGTGAATATCCTAATTCAATTTGGTGGAAGTAGTTTATTTATTTGAAAAAAAAAGCAGGATTCTACCTTTTATTATTGAATAATTAAAAAATCAATTTTTAGGGAAGTGATGTTGGTGGAAGCATTAAAAGAAAGTGCACAAATCGTACAAGATTTAATTTTTGAGTTAGGTTATTCAAATAAAGTGATTGAATTACCAAATAGTGCAAGAACTGCTAAGGAAGCAGCGGAAGCATTAAATTGTGAAGTGGCTCAAATAGCAAAGTCGATTATATTTAAATTAGAAAGCTCAAATAGCGCTGTACTAGTAGTAGCAAGCGGAATAAACCGTGTAAATGAAAAACAAATTGAGAAAATACTAAATGATCAACTAGGTAAAGCAGATGCTGACTTTGTACGTGAACAAACAGGGTTCGTAATTGGAGGAGTTTCACCAATTGGGCATAAAAAACAAGTAATTACATTTATTGATGAGGATCTATTACAGTATAAAGAAGTATGGGCTGCTGCTGGCCATCCAAAAGCAATTTTTCAATTAACACCAAATGAATTGATTGAAATGACAAAAGGTAAAGTTGCGAAAATTAAATAATAGAATGCACCGACTATAATTTATTTAGGCACATTCAAGTGTAATAAATCAGTTTTTGATTTACTATACTTAAATGTGTCTATTTGTACTGGGAATTTTTACCTTAAATTTGTCAGATTAAATTCAAGGGAAAGTGAGATGAAAGAGCAAATGTTCAACTTTATTTGTACGACTTGTGGCGTTCAATATAACGAGTCTATTGATCCTCCTGAGTACTGCACAATTTGTTCTGAAGAAAGACAATACATCAATCCGAGTGGTCAAAGTTGGACAACATTACAATCAATGAAAGACCAAAACTATCAAAATATTATTCGTTTTGAAGAAGAAAATTTGTATAGTATCGTTATTAGTCCTAAGTTTGGGATTGGTCAAACTGCTTATCTCATTAAGAATGATGGATTTAATATATTATGGGATTGTGTCTCTTATATAGATGAGAAGACGATTGAAGAAATTAAGCGGTTAGGTGGAATCAATGCGATTGCTCTATCACATCCACACTATTACTCTAGTCAAATCGAATGGGCTGAAAAATTTGATGTACCTGTATACATACATGAAGATGATCAAGAGTGGGTTACGAGAAAAAGTGATAGAATTATTTTTTGGTCCGGCGAAATGTTAGAGCTTAACAAAGGAATTGATATTCATCGATTAGGCGGGCACTTTAAAGGTGGAGCAGTATTAGAATGGAAAGCTGGAAATGAACAAAAAGGAATACTGTTAACTGGAGATATTATTCAAGTAGTTGCAGATCCAAATTGGGTAAGTTTTATGTACAGTTATCCTAATTTAATTCCATTACCAGCAAAAAAAGTAAAAGAGATATCGTTAGCTGTAGAGAAGTTAACGTTTGATAGAATTTATAATGCATTTCATGGGATTGTAAAAGAGAATGCAAAGCTTGTTGTCTATAATTCTGCTAAAAGATATATTGAAGCATTGGACGGGAAACTATTTGATACTTAATATACTAGAAAGGGACCAAACTACTTTTATATTTAGTTGAACAGGTAATATACCTGAAACTGAAATTAAAGGGACCACACGTGTCTAATATGTGTGGTCCGTTTTAGTATAATTATTGTTTTATTTGAACTGAAAAAATATTGTCTGATTAGACAATATTTAGAAAATCTTGTACGACTAATGCATCAGTTAGTTGTATTAGAAAACTAATAATAATTAATCATTTAGGATTAATCATTTTACTTATTTATAGTTATAGTAGTTAAATCCACATTTAACAACCATTTATCTATCGCTGACTTAGGATAATAAAACTTTTCTCCGATTTTTATATATGGAAGTCCGCTCGTAGTATCAACATCATCAGGTAACTCAGTTAACTTTTGAATTGCCTCCTTACTTATACCTAGATAATTAACTAATTCTGACTGTGTTAGTAGTTGATGCTGCTGAACAGACTGTATCCTCGAAACATTTGCTTTAACGCCTAATCCACTGGATATTACCCAACTTCCAATTACAATGCATAAACCTAAGAAAAATATTGATAGTGCTACTAAGTTATTTTTCATATTTCAGCCCCTACTTATAAAAATCCAACAACATAATAGATATCATTCGACATTATTTACAGAAATCCTTGTTCAACTAAACTGCCATTATGTTGAATAAGAAAAAGCGATCTTCTATTGAAGAATCGCACCCGTTAGTTTAAGAAGATTTTTTTTCTTCTTTCTTCCGTTTCCTCCTGTAGAAAAAACGCCATATATAAAAGATAGCCAAAAACGCCCAAAAAAGAATCCACTGATAATAATTTCGTTCACTATAATATATAATGATGATTCCTATAATAAACGTTGGTACAGCCAAATAAACCCACATTCTGTCTTCCTTGTTTTTAAACATATGATTCCACCCCTCGTTTATAACTTTCTTAAACTAACCTGCCATTTTGTTGAATAAAAAATGAGCTGATCGCAGCTCCAAAATGTTATCAAACTAACGCACTGCGTTAGTTGAACAAGGAAAAAAGGATCTTCAATTTTTGAAAATCCTTTTTATCATTCCGATATTCATTTTTGGGTTAATTTGATAATTAATAACCTTGATGTAACTTAGAAAATCGAACATCATTGATTTGTTCTTTCGCTGAACGTGTTGCAGCAGCAATTTCATTAAGCATACTGTTCTCTGTGATGTTTTTCCAATCGTTATTACTTTCACTATAATAACAATATGTAATTCCTCTAGAAGACGAAATGACTGCCCCAAGACCTTTTTCGTCAAAATATGCTTTCATATCTTCTGCTTTACCACCTTGTACACCTAACCCTGGTACTAGAAAAATTGAATGGGGCATTAATTGTCTTATTTTCATTGCTTCTTCAGGATAAGTTGCACCTACAACTGCACCTATGAAAGAGTAGTTATTCTCTCCAACTGTTTTTAATGCTAATTTATTAATCTCTTTTGCCATGTTTGTATATAGTATTTCGCCATTCTCAAGTTTCAGATCTTGAATTTCAAATGATGAAGGGTTCGATGTTTTAATTAATAAAAAGATTCCTTTTCCATATTTATTAGCCGTTTCAATAAATGGCATATATCCATCACTTCCTAGAAAAGGATTAACGGTTACCATATCACCACTTAACTTACTTGTTCCTAAAAATGCTTCAGCATACGCCTTTGATGTTGAGCCGATGTCCCCTCTTTTAGCATCTTGAATTACAATAAGATTTTTTAAACGTGCATACTCAATTGTTTTTTCTAATACTTCAATACCTAAACTACCATACACTTCGTAATAAGCTAATTGTGGTTTTACTGCTACGACATGTTCATGTACAGCATCTATTACTAGTTTATTAAATTTTAGAATAGCACGACAAACCTTTTCATTTGTTGCATCAGATTCTAATAAAAAATACGGAAAATACTTAGGATTAGGATCCAATCCAACCACTAAAGCTGTTTCTTTCTTTTGAATGTGTTCTATTAATAAATCCGCAAAATTTTTCATACAATTTTTCTCCTTAATAATTTAACTAACACTATTATACTACAAGTAATTTTTTCCAAATTGAAAATTTAGAATTTTTCACCAGTATTAAATTAACAAGGAAACTCAATATATGTTTATCATTCCTTATTCCACTAAACTGCCATTATGTTGAATAAGCATATCGATAACCTGATTGATCAAAGCCGATTTTTATAATTTCACAAAGTAATCAGTAAGCTTTTAAAAAATAAAAAAAAGCATTATTAACAATATTTTAATTTTAAAATTTAAAAAAAGTTTATTAAAGAATAGAATGAGCCATAAAAAGGTTAAAAATCACGTTAATTTTATTGAGAAATATGTTGGATTTTGTTGAAATTTTTCATCCGTAGAATAAATGCTTATAAAACAAGACTTGGAATAACACATTTGATTAAAAACTGAATATTCATGATAATTTAAGTGAGATAAATGAACTGAAATTGTTCATTTTAAATGATTAATTACAATTGGTTTTATCAGAAAAATAAAAATATTGTAATTGATTGTATTAGCTATTTTGTTGAAATCGAACTGGAGGAAGAAAGATGGGGGAAAACAGAGAAAAGGGTAAATTTCTTAAAGGTTTTACAGTGTTAGCTTTAACATCTAGTTTTATTTTAGGTTCTCTTGCACATGTATCAAATGCGGCTAGTCCAAGTAAAGCAGAAGACATTCTTGCTAACCTAACTGCACAGCAAAGATCGGCTCTTAAGCAGCTTTCAAGTAATGAAGAATCAGGACTTCAAATTTCTTCTGATATTAAATTGGATTCTACAAAACAAACAAGTGTCATTGTCGAGTTTATGAACCAACCTGTTAAAGTTGCTCAAATTGAAGCGAGTGTGGAAGGGAAAACGTTAACTAAATCAGATGCTGAAACATTAATCGACCAAGACCATGATACTTTTACGAAAGATGTTGGACAAGTTTTAACTAGTGGTAGAAGTAAAAAGGTAGATTATAAAATTAATCGTTCATATAAACATGCATTTAATGGCGTTTCGATGACATTACCAGCAAATCAAATTAAGAATCTACTAAAATCAAAAGCTGTTAAAAAAGTTTGGAGTAACGAAACGTTTTCAATTGAACCACCAAAAGAAAATGATCAACTAAAAGCAGATGAAGCGAATGTTGGAAACTATACACCATATGATGCTTTAGATCGTTTACATAATGAAGGATTTACAGGTAAAGGAATTAAAGTCGGAATCTTAGATACGGGGATGGATTATAACCATCCAGACTTAAAGGATGCTTATAAAGGCGGATATGATTTCGTTGATAACGATCATGATCCAATGGAAACGACTTACGCTGATTGGAAAAAATCTGGTAAGCCTGAAATTAGTAATTCAGAAGCTTATTACACTGAACATGGTACACATGTTGCAGGTATCATTGGTGGTCGTGGCAAAGCAAATAGTGATTATAAAACGTTAGGGGCAGCACCAGAATCGGATTTATACGCTTACCGTGTACTTGGACCATATGGAAGTGGAACAACTGATGCTATTCTTGCAGGGATCGACTGTGCAGTTCAAGACGATATGGACGTTATTAATATGTCTCTTGGAGCAACTTTAAATGATCCAATGAATGTAACTTCAATCGCAGTTAACAATGCAGTTTTAAGTGGTGTGACAACTGTAGTTGCAGCAGGAAATACAGGTGATCAAATGTATACCCTTGGTTCACCTGGAGCTGCGGCATTAGCATTAACGGTGGGCGCGTCTTCAATTGCATTAGACGTATACCAATACGCTGGAGTAAATAATGGTAAAAACTATTCAGTAAGACAATTAGCACAAAATTATACAGATGATATGACATCGTTAAAAGGAAAAACATATCAGTTAGTTGATGCTGGTTTAGGAAATCCTGCTGATTTTACTGGTAAAGATGTAAAAGGAAAAATCGTATTTATTAAACGTGGGACGATTGCGATTATTGATAAAATAAAAAATGCAAAAGCAAACGGGGCAATTGGCGTATTAATGTATAACGACGAAACAAATAAAGCTGAAGGTGCAATCCAATCTTTCCTTGGTGAATCAGTTGATGCAATTCCGGCATTCTCTGTTTCAAATGACGACGGTTTAGCTATTTCAGCGGCAATCAAAGCTGGTGCATCAGATTTCAATTTTGGAGATTTTAGCAAAGTACAAACTGCATCAGATGAATTAGCGACATTTAGTTCAAGAGGTCCATCTCGCAGGAACTATGATATTAAACCAGAAGTAACTGCTCCAGGTGTATCCATTCTTTCATCTGTACCATTTTATGAAAATAATAAAACAGCTGATGGATCAAAACCTGAAGATTATAAATATGCTTATGCGCGCTTATCTGGGACTTCAATGGCAACACCCTATGTAGCAGGGGTTTCAGCATTATTACTTCAATCAAATAAAGATTTACAACCAGAAGACATTAAATCAATCTTAATGAACACAGCTGATTCATTATCAAAAGCGTATAGCGTTTTTGAAGTAGGTAGTGGACGAGTAGATGCATATGAAGCAATTCACTCTAATGTAGAATTAGAAGTAGTGGACCAAACATCTACGATAATTGATGGAAAAGAAAAATCAATTAAGGAATTAACTGGTGGTATTAGTTTCGGGTCTTATGGATTCGATGATCAAGATGTTACAGATTCTCGTAATATTACATTAAAAAATCGTAGTGAAAAAGTGAAAACATTTAATGTAGATGTAAATTTCCAAACTGGATTAAGAGGATCTAAAGATGCAGCTAAAAATAATGTAACATTAACTGGTCCTAGTTCTGTAAAATTAAATGGAATTAGTCAAAAGAATATAAAATTTAACTTAAACATTCCAAAATCTGCAGAAAAAGGAACATACGAAGGCTATATTACATTTACAAATACAGTAGATTCAACGGAAACGTTTCAAATTCCATTTGGTGGACGTTTTGTTGATGAAGGAATAGATACCTTTAAGATTAACAATCCAATGTTTGGTACTAATACGGACTGGCCAGAAAATGCGAATCCGTATTTAAGCTTTACATACTCATTAAAATCACATATGAAAACATTAGATGTAGTACTACAAGATGCTGAAACTGGTGAGGATCTAGGGTTAGTAGGTTCATTTGTACCAATCACATTAAATGAAAACCAAAATTATACGAATGGTAGAGGGTTTAATTCGATTTACTATCCATTTACTGGAGATGCGAAAAATCCAATTAGTAGCGAACCGATTAATGCAATAGCGGGTAAATATCGATTAAAAATGATTGGAACAAATGAAAAAGGTAAAGTATTTACTAAGACAGCTGATTTCTTTTTTGAAGCTGGTGTGCCAACTATGACGACTACCTTTGATAATTTAGATCAAAAAGTTATTGAATACAAAGATAGTCAATTTAATTCGAATGGCCAATTTTTATATGACTTTAACATTAATTTAAATGATCCTGAAACTGCTGAAGCAAGTCGTTTAGGTATTCCGGTTGATCAATCAAGCAATGCGGTTGTCTCGTTTTACGATAGTGCTTTCCCTGCAAAGCCAAAATACACAGATAAAAACGGAAACTATACTGACAAGATCTTAGTTAAAAAGCGTTCTACACCACTGCAAGTTGCGTTTTATGGATTTGATGCAGCAAGAAACTTTACTGGAAATGCATCGAATGATTTAAGAATCGTATTTGTCGATCAAAATTTTCCATACTATTACTTAAAAGCAAATAAACAAAACGTTACAACAGGTGATATTGTCAATTATAGTGTTCGTTCAAACAATGTGAAAAACTTAAAAACAACTAAAATCAATTTAAAAGTTGATCCAAATCTTGCGAGAATTCAAAATGTCGTAGTAAATGATGCAGTAAAACAGTATGGAGATGCGCAAGTTACAGTGTCTTCAGTACCAGCTGCAGCTGGTACACTTCTTTATACATTTACGTTTACCTATACAGGAACGAAAGCTTTACCAGAGGAATTAAAACTATTTAATTTCGATTTGAAAACAGCAGAAAAGTGGATTAAGGGTATGCCTTTTGATTGGTATACAATGACAGCATCAACAATTGACCAAGCAAATGTAGAGACAAGTAATGTCTACGCTTATATGGAATCTTATAAGGTTAAGCAAGCCTATTCAAGAGTAGATGGGGCATTACTATCAGAAGGATTATTTGATCCAAATACAGGGCAAATGAATTATTCCATTTATCAAAGTACAATCGGTGCAAAAGTATCAGTTACTTCATATGATGGAAAAACGACTGTCGATGCACCGATTTATAACAAAAATGGTCAATACATTGCTGAAGGCATAAAAGCTGATTCAAAACCTTATACTGTAAAAGTTGATGTGCCTGGACATTTTACAATGTATCGAAAAATGAATTTATCAGATAATGTTCGTGGTTATATTGTTGGAAAGAGAATGCTTTGGAATTTAACTCAGGCAGCTGCTGGAGATGTCAATAAAGATAACGTTATCGATATTTTAGATGCAATAGCTGTACAAACATATTGGGGTACAAATAAAGCTACAACAGACTTTAACTTTGATAAAGTAGTAGATAAAAAAGATATGGACTTTATCGTGAAAAATTTTGGATTACAAAATCCTACAGTTGATAATGCTCCAAAGCCTAAAACTACTTATAAAGGAAAGACTTTAGATAGTATTTTAAAAGATTTAGGATTCGATCAGTAATAAGAAGAGGGAAACCAAATGAGTTGGTTTCCCTTTTTCATACTTTAATTTATTTCATTGTTAAAGTTTGATTTAGTTCTTCTTTTTTTGGCTTAAACGCAGATAATGATAAAAGAACAACGGAGATTACACCAATCCAAATAATAATACTCAATGGATGACTCATGGATAATCCTTTATCAAAATAGAAGATTTCTCTTAATCCATCAGCACCAAATCGCATTGGAACCCATGAGTAAATCCAATCTTTTGAAAAAGCTGGTAATAGCTCTTTTGGCATTCCGATTAAAGAACCTGAGAAGAAGAAGATTAAGGCAAAAATACCTACACCACCAAAACCGATCCATGACATAACAGCAGAAATTAGGATATGGAAACAGAAATAAGCAATTGTTAAATATAGTGCAACATCCAAGAAGTTTGGAAGTGTGAAGCCAATCCACTTTGCCATTAATGTTATGCCGAAACCGATTAGTAAGGATAGGACTACTCCTAATAGTAATTGTTCAAAAATAACTTTTAATTTGCTTATTGAATTTGATGTTTGTGTTTTCTTTTTCGCTAAAAAGACGATAACTGCACCTATTAAGCTAGACATCCAAAGTGGTGTAATTAAGATGACAGGAGCGTTTCCATTTGCTGTATGTGTTCCGATTACATTTACATTTTCAACATTTGCCACAATCGGATTTGCTAATACTTCAGCTTGATTTACTGAAATTGAGCTCACGTTTTTCTTTAATTCGTTAAAAATTTCAGTATGAGTAGTTAGGTTAAGGTTTTCTACTAAGTGAGTCAGCATTTGACTAGCAATCGTTGATCCATTTGCATTTTTCCCTTGGTTAACTAAAATTTTAATTGTAATTGGTGATGGATTTGCTGTTTTTAATGAAGCCTGATTTTTACTTAAATCTTTTGGAAGAATAAGAGCAGCATAGTATTTTTGCTCATTTAGTCCTTTGCGCACTTTTTCTTCACTTGAAACTTGAATCCACTTAATCGCTGGTTTTTCACCATTATTCGTTTTAGATAGTTTGTTTATTTTTGAAACCATCATATCACCTATATTTACATTCCCTTTTGTAGGAACTTGGATTCCTTGATCCCCGTTTACAATCGCAATCGGAAGATTTTTAGGTGTTGGATTAACGGACGATGCCAATGTTAGACTGAAAATAATTGCAACAAGTAACACTAGTATAGGAGCTAATATAGCTTGTTTTTGTTTAAATAAGTTCATTTCAATAACCTCCTAATTCCTTTATAATAAAAACACTGAACAACGTGTTGACTATTGTTATGTGAAGATATTACAATGAGTTTTAATAAATCACAATAAGCAAATCATACAAATGTGTTCATTGCTAAACACATTTATGAAATTTGTTTAGTAAGCACATATTCCAAAAGGATGATCTAAAATGAGTCAATCATTGAGAGAAATAAAAGTTGCAAAAACTAAGAAATTAATAAAAGAGACGTTGTTAGATTTAATAGAAGAAAAAGGATTCGAAGCTATTTCAGTTAGAGATATTACTTTAAAAGCAGGATTAAATCGCGGTACATTTTATCTACATTACAGAGATAAATATGATTTAATGGAAAAAGGTCAAAATGAAATATTGGAAGGATTACAGGATCGGCTTATATTTATAAGGCCAAAAGAAATGAATGAGTTTTATTCAAATGATATGGTCTATCCACCTATTCTTAATGTATATCATTATTTAAAAGAAAATCAAAGATTTATAAAAATTTTAATTAGTACAAAAGGTGACCCAGCTTTTCCGAAGAAAATGAAGGAACATATTAAAGAGACGATTTATGAAAAACTAGTGGATTTATTAGAAGAAGAATACATGATTGATATTCCACATGAATATACAACTGCATTTATTTCATCGGCATTCTTTGGACTTATAGAGCAATGGCTAGAAAAAGAAGAACCAATTACGCCTGAAGAAATGGCAATCATGCATATGAAACTTTTGAAATTTATGAAGACATTTGTTAGTCAAATCGCTAAATAATGTAGGATAGCGATGCCATAAAAAAGATGTCTCAAGACTTTTATTTGAGACATCGATTTTCCTAAAAATATTAAGATCTTGTTTCTGATATTGCAGTTCTTACCTTTTCAAATGATGTTTTAGCTTTATGAGAGTTTAAGATCATTAAGTTTACGTATAATGCATCAATAATACTTAATTGTGCAATTCTAGATGCCAGTGCTTCTGGTCGATATTCTGTTTCCTCGGAAGAGGTGTAAAGCGAGACATCAACATTTTGACTTAACGTAGATTTTGGGAAACCTGTAATTCCAATCGTTTTGGTACCGTTTTCATTTAATACTTGCAAAATACGAAGGATGTCTTTATTTGAGCCTGAATGCGAGATAACAATCGCCACATCTTCTTTTGTCAGTTGAGAAGCTGACATTAATTGAAAGTGTGAGTCAGTGTATGAGTTTGCTTTTATTCCTGTGCGAATAAATTTATGGAAGGCATCCATCGCAATAACAGATGAGCCACCTACACCATATAATTCAACTTTATTAGCTTTTAATATAAGATTTACTGCTTTTTTAAACGATGCACTATCTAGAATTTGGGCAGTGTTTTCAAGTGTTCGAATATTAGATTGAAATATTTTATTCGCGATTGTTATCTCATCGTCAGTTTCGTTAATTTCTTCATGGATTTGCTGGATCGGTGTCATAATTTCAGATGCTAATGCAATTTTGAGCGCTTGGTAACCTTTAAATCCAATCCGTTTACAAAATCTAAAAACAGTTGCATCAGCAACGTTTAGGTCTTCAGCTACTTCTGTAATTGTACTGTGAATTATATGCTTTGGGTTTTGTAATATATAATCAGCAATCTTTTTTTCTTTATCACTTAATCGCGCATAGTAAGAACGAATTTTACCTAAGCTGTTCGTTTGTTCCATATTGTTTACACCTTTCGAGTAAATTGAGTTTTAGTTATAAATAAATTTTTAATATAGTATTAAATTGAAAAAAATGTATTTTGAAGATTTAGAAAAGAAATATAATTTGCTTAATTATTATTATATAGGAAAAAAGAGTTTTTTTTAATAATAATATGAAAACCCTTTCACGTAAAAATTATTTCGTATATATTAATTTTTGTCAAAAAAAATTTTTTCACACATGTTTAGTATAGCAAATTTTCAAAATAAGTGGGTTAAGTGATTAAAAAGAGTCAAAAAAGGAATTTGGTTTAAATGAAGAAAGATGAAAATTAACATAGTTGGCTGAGTAGGTCTTTAGAAATAAATAAAAAATAACAAATTAGTCTTTAAGGTAGGATTTCATTTTTGGATTCTATCTTGTTTATAGTAATAATGTATTGGGTTTGGATTAAAATTTACTAGTACTAGGTATAAATCATTAATTGTTTTTTCCTTAAAAGGATATTAAAATTTAGTAAAGAATATTTAGATAAATATGGTTATAGAGATAGAGGAGGGTGCATATGATTGAGGGGGAAATCATAAAGTTTTATCGTGAAAAAATGGGATTAACTCAAGCGATGCTTGGAGAAGGTATATGTACAACTACTCATGTTAGTAAAATAGAAAGAGGAAAGACGGCATACTCACCTGATATTATCGCTTTATTTTCAGATCGTTTAGGAATCAATATTAATCAAGAAGTCCAATCGTTTTATAATTTAGAGAAAAAATTACATCTTTGGCACGACGCATTAGTTATGAAAAAAGAAGCTCAAATTGTAGAAATTAAAGCAGAACTTGAACAATTGCCCTTTATTGATTATTCACAATATGCAGCCCATTATAATTTACTAAGAGCAAGATATTATTTTCATTATCAAAATTTAGATATGGTTAAGCAAATACTTACATATGTGAAAAAAGAATTTAGTGATTTATCTCCTTTCGAGAAGAATTTATTCTATCATCTTCAAGGTATGTACTATATATCGAACTATACTAGCCTAAGTAATGAAGACCATCAAAAGGCAATTAAAGTATTAAAGATGATCAACATTGATGAGTATCGAAATGAAGAATACTATCACCATCTAGCAATTGCCTATCATTTTGGAAGCTCAAAAATCTTAGCGTATAAATATGCCGAAATGGCACTTAAGTTTTTTCAAAGAACGAATAATTATTTATTCGCAATTAGTTCTGAAACACTTATGCTATTGCAGTACGGTAGTGAATTAGAAATGAATTTTAGTGAAGTTGTAGAACGCTATAAAGATTTAATTCATAACTGTGAAGTATTAGGCGATCGAGAACGCAAGGCTATTTTATTAAATAATCTCGGAGTGAAATACTTTAAGCGAGAAGAATATGAAACTGCATTGTATTATTTTGAAGAAAGTATTAATGAAACCGAAAATAAAAAATCAATAAATTACTTAAGAAGATTATGCAATTATTTAGAGACATGTACAGAAGGGATACTATTAGAAAAAGAGATACTTCTTAGTGTGATGAAAAGAGCATTAGCATTAGCAAAAATGTTAAAAAGCCCAGTACATATTACACTGATTAAACTATTTAAGCTTAAGGCTGAGGGAGCCCGTGAAAAATTTTATCAATATCTATCAGATGAGGCACTCCCATTCTTTTATTCTACTAATAATAAATTTTATATCGAACAGTTTGGTAAGAAATTATATAAATACTATATAGAGATCAAAGAGTTTCAAAAAGCAGCAGAGTTGTATGAGTCAATTGAACATACATTTGTAAGCATGTAAAAAAATGAGGGTGTCCCAAAAGGGGTACCCTCGTTTTTTTGCTGAAAAATTCAAATAAGAGGTTCAACAATGCAAATAAATATTGGCGAGTTACAAAAAAACAGTGAACTGCAAATAAAATCTGAGAATCGCAATTAAAATTAGAGAATAGCAATTAAAATTGCCAAAACTGCAATTAAATCCAAGGAAATCGCAAATAAAGTTAATAATTACCCATACTGGATGGGGTATTTTATGCCTCGGGAATTGTATAATAGTCGATTATTTTAAATGGAAAACTAGCTAATGTAATTTAAATCTTAAAATATCGAATAAACTATTCTAATTGTTTTTAAAAATAGATAAGTATCTCATCTACAAATGAAAGTACTGCCTGAGATGCCCCCACTACTTAGATTAACATGGCTAAAAACTTTATAAATAATTGTTCCAGAAGAGTTAAGGAGACATCCCGTGAAATTAGAGATGGCTCCTTTTTTTGTCTTTTATAGAAATTTATTTCGTGGTAATAGGCTAATAAATTAATAGATTGAATGTAAATTGCATGAAATTGGTTTATTCCGATGGGGAATTATGTTGTAATTTGTCGATTTTTTTAAAGGGTATTGAGTAAACGTTGATAAATCAGGGTTTGTTATAACCCAATTGATTAAAAAAAGAAAATTCACAATAATATAATTAATAGAAAAAAACGACAAACGTCATTCTATTTTGTTGATTACTAGAAGAAGTTGTCAAAAAAAACTTAATTCTAGTAATTAACGTTAAAGGCAAACTAAGAAGAAAAATGAACTGGAGGAAGAAAAATGGGGGAAAAGAGAGAAAGAAGTAAAGTTCTAAAAAGTTTTACCGTATTAGCATTAACATCTAGTTTTATTTTAGGTTCTGCTGGACAAGTATCAAATGTGTCCTTAGCAGCAAGTCCAAGTAAGTCAGAAGATATTTTGGCGAGTTTAAGTTCAGAGCAAAGAGCAGCTTTAAAGCAGCTTTCAACTAGTGAAGACTCTGGGCTGCAAATTTCCTCTAATATTAATTTGGACTCTACTGAACAAACAAAAGTCATTGTAGAGTTTGCTAGTAAGCCAGTTAAAGTCGCTCAAATTGAAGCGAGTGTAGAAGGTAAAACTTTAACAAAATCAGATGCAGAAAAGCAGATCGATCAAGATCATGATACTTTTACGAAAGATGCTAACCAAGTTTTAACAACTAGTAAAAGTAAAAAAGTAGATTACAAAATTAATCATTCATATAAACATGCATTCAATGGTGTCTCCATGACATTACCAGCAAATCAAATTAAGAATCTACTAAAATCTAAAGCTGTAAAAAAGGTATGGAGTAACCAAACTTTTACAATTGACCCACCTAAAGAAAATGATCAACTAAAAGCAGATGAAGCAAATGTTGCAAACTATACACCATATGATGCTCTAGATCGCTTACATGCTGAAGGGTTTACGGGTAAAGGAATTAAAGTAGGGATTCTAGATACAGGGATGGATTATCATCACCCAGACTTGAAGGATGCTTATAAAGGTGGATATGATTTCGTTGATAACGATAATGATCCAATGGAAACAACTTATGCAGATTGGAAAAAATCAGGTCAACCTGAAATTAGTGGCTCATCAACTTATTATACTGAGCATGGTACACACGTAGCTGGTATTATTGGTGGACGTGGTGTAGCGAATAGTGAATATAAAACAGTTGGTGCGGCACCTGATGCTGACCTTTATTCTTATCGAGTGCTAGGACCTTATGGATCTGGTACTGAGGAAGACATTATTGCAGGAATCGATCGTGCTGTCCAAGATGGTATGGATGTTATAAATATGTCATTAGGTGCAACCTTAAATGATCCGCTTTATGCAACATCGATTGCAGTAAACAATGCTGTATTAAGTGGTGTGACTACAGTTGTTGCAGCAGGAAATAGCGGCGATCAAATGTATACGCTTGGTTCACCAGGTGCTGCAGCTTTAGCATTAACAGTTGGTGCATCATCAATCGCGTTAGATGTTTATCAATATGCTGGAGTAAATAATGGCAAAAACTATTCAGTTAGACAATTAGCTCGAAATTATTCAGATGACTTAACATCATTAAAAGGTAAAACATATCAGTTAGTTGATGTTGGTTTAGGTAATCCAGCAGACTTCAATGGTAAAGATGTAAATGGAAAAATTGCTTTCATTAAACGTGGAACAATTGCATTAATTGATAAAATTAAAAATGCAAAAGCAAAAGGTGCAGTTGGCGTTTTAATGTACAACGACGAAACAAATCAAGCTGAAGGTGCAATCCAATCTTTCCTTGGCGAATCAGTTGATGCAATTCCAGCATTCTCTATTTCTAATCAAGAGGGTATAGAAATTGCAGCTGCAATCAAAGCTGGTAAATCAGAATTCACTTTTGGTGATTTTAAAAAGGTACAAACAGCATCAGATGAACTAGCTGGATTTAGTTCTAGAGGTCCGTCTCGAGTAAATTATGATATTAAGCCAGAAGTAACAGCCCCTGGTGTGGCGATCCTTTCAACTGTACCATTTTATGTAAATAATAAAACAAGTGATGGATCAAAACCTGAAGATTATAAATATGCATATGAACGCTTATCAGGAACATCGATGGCGACACCTTATGTAGCAGGTGTATCAGCATTATTACTTCAATCAAATAAGGACTTACAACCAGAAGATATTAAATCGATTTTAATGAACACGGCTGATCCGTTATCAAAAGCTTATAGTGTATTTGAGGCAGGTAGTGGACGTGTTGATGCATATGAAGCAATTCATTCGAATGTAGAATTAGAAGTAGTAGACCAAACACCGACATATATTAATGGCAAACAAAAGTCTATTCAAGAATTAACTGGTGGCATTAGCTTCGGATCATATGGTTTCGATGATAAAGATATTACAGATTCTCGCAATATTACATTAAAAAATCGTAGCGAAAAGGCTAAAACATTTAATGTAAATGTGAAATTCCAAACTGGATTAAGAGGATCTAAAGATGCAGCTAGGAATAATGTAACACTTACTGGTCCTACTTCTGTAAAATTAAATGGAATTAGCCAAAAGAATGTTAAGTTTGACTTAAATATTCCAAAAACAGCTGAAAAAGGAACTTACGAAGGTTTTATTACATTTACGAATACAGCGGATCCATCAGAAACATATCAAATTCCATTTGGTGGTCGTGTAGTTGATGAAGGCATAGATTATTTAAAAATCGATAACCCGATGTATGGTAATGATACAAGCTGGCCTGCTAATGCATTCCCATTTTTATCGTTTGACCTTTCATTGAAATCACATATGAAAACATTAGATGTATTACTACAAGATGCTAAAACAGGTGAGGATATAGGTTTAGTTGGTTCATTTACACCAATCACAATGAATGAAAATCAAGATTACTTTATTGGAAGAGGATTTAGTTCAATTTACTATCCATTTACTGGTGATGCAAAAAATCCAATTAGCTATGATCCAGTAGTAGCAAAAGCAGGAAACTATAAATTAAAACTAGTTGGTACGAATGAAAAAGGTAAAACATTCGTAAAGACTGCTGATTTTATTTACGATGTTGCAGCACCTACTATGACTTCTAGCTTCGACACATTAGATCAAAAAGTAATTGAATACAAAGATAGCCAATTTGACTCAAATGGACAATTCTTATACGACTTTAACATTAACCTAAATGATCCAGAAACTGCTGAAGCAAGTCGCTTAGGTTTCCCAGTAAATCAGTCAAATAATGCAGTTGTATCGTTTCACGATAGCCCGTTCCCAGCTAATCCAATTAAAACAGATAAGAACGGTAACTATACTGACCAAATTTTAGTGAAAAAGCGTTCTACACCATTACAAGTTTCATTCTATGGTATGGATGCAGCAAGAAACTTTACTGGAAATGCAACAAATATGTTAAGACTAGTATTCGTAGATCAAAATTTCCCTTACTACTATTTAAAAGCAAATAAACAAACAGTTACAACAGGCGATACGGTAAATTACAGTGTTCGCTCAAATAACGTGAAAAACTTAAAAACAACAAAAATCAATTTAAAAGTTGATCCAAATCTTGCAACAATTCAAAATGTCGTTGTAAATGATGCAGTAAAACAATATGGTGATGCACAAGTTTCAGTAACTTCAGTACCTTCTGGATTAAGTCAGCTTTATACATTTACATTTACTTATAATGGAACAAAAGCTTTACCGGAAGACTTACAATTATTTAATTTCGATATGAAAACAGCAGAGAAATATACAAGATCAGTTCCAAATGACTGGTATTCAATGACGGCATCTACCTTTGATCAATCAAATGTTGTGACAAATGATGTGTATGCGTACATGGAATCTTATAAAATTAAGAACACTTATTCAAAAATAGATGGTGCATTACGCTTAGAAGGAACAACAGATCCTGCAACAGGTAACACAAATTATGCGCTTGATCAAAGTGCAATTGGCGCAAAAGTAACCGTAACATCTTATGATGGAAAAACAACTGTTCAACCATCAATCATTAAGAGCGGACAATATAGTGCAGAAGGGCTGAAAGCAGATACAAAACCTTATACTTATCAAGTTGATGTACCAGGGCATTTTACAATGAACAGACAGGTGCTTTTATCAGATGAAGTACGTGGAGAAACCCTAGGAAAGAGATATAATTTAGGTTTATTAACAGCTGCAGCTGGAGATGTTAACAAAGATGATGTAATTGATGTGTTAGATGCATTAGCTGTACAAACGTATTGGGGTACAAATAAAGCTACAGCAGACTTTAACTTTGATAAAGTAGTAGATAAAAAGGATATGGACTTTGTTGTTCGAAACTTTGGATTACAAAATCCTACAGTTGATAAAGCACCAAAACCAAAAACTACTTATAAAGGTGCAACTTTAGATAGTATTTTAAAAGATTTAGGTTTAGACAAATAATAAAAGAGTTAGATTAGGGAAGCCAGTTAATTTGGCTTCCCTTTTAAGGTTGTGTGTATTTACGTGCGGTAGTGAAGTGCAAATAAAATAGTCAAAACTGCAATTAAAAAAGCGAAATCTACAATTAAATAGGGGAGCGTGCAAATAAATATACGAAAACTGCAAATAAAATAGTCAAAACTGCAATTAAAAAAATCAAATCTGCAAATAAAGCCATTAATTTTAAATAAATTGAGTGAAAAATCTTGGATCAGTAAAATGTTAAATTGAAAATGACCAAAAAAAAAGTAAAGTCCAATGAAACAATCGAAAAGCACAATCTGAGTAGTCATAAAGCCCTCTCAGACTGCCCAAAAAACTTTACGTTCTTATTTGCTCATTACCTTTTAAAGCGCACTCCCCCTTCACTCTGTAGTTACTTTTCATCAAAAAATGAGTTAATTTTTGATCGTTTTAAATGAAAAACAGACTTAATAAATGATGAATTAAAATATTCTAAAATAGTTTTATCGTGTTCAATTCGTAAAAAAGCTATCATTTCGGGGGGGATTTAGAACTATTAAAGTTTAATTAAAATTAGTAAGCGTTTTCAAATAGCTGACACTTTCTGTTGAAATGATATAAAAATTGGGTTATTTCGATTGTTTTTCACGGGAGAATTTTGAAGAATTCTGTCGAATGTAGAGAGGGAAAATTTAAAACTTTGGTAAATTAGGCGAGGGATAACCCAATTGACCGAAAATTGGAATAAATTGATAATAAATGTAGAAAGTAAATTTGATGTAAAGAGTTAAATATGAAGATAAAAAATAGCTTACTATTTTATAAATCATAGATCTTCATTGAATTTTACTTTAGATAAATAAAGCCAGGAGGAAGAAGAATGGGGAAAAGAGTAAAGAAAAGTAAGTTTGTATCAGGCTTTACCGTATTAGCTCTATCATCTAGTGTTGTTGTTGCACCGATTGCTCATGTAACAAATGTTTCAAAGGCAGCAGGGAATACGAAGACAGAAACAATACTTGCAAATTTAACTTCCCAGCAACGAGCTGCTTTAAAACAAATTATAACGAATGAAGCGACAGGGCTTCAAATCTCATCAGACATTGACCAAACGACTACAAAACAAACTTCAGTCATTGTTGAGTTTGCAAATAAACCGGCGAAAGTGGCTCAAATTGAGGCGCAAGTAGATGGCAAATCATTAACTGAGGCACAGGCGGGGAAACTAGTTGATCAAGATCATACTACTTTTAGTGCAGAAGTGGGACAAGTTCTTAAAGATGAAAATAATAAAAAGGTAGATTTTAAAATTAAGCATTCATATAAAACTGCCTTTAACGGTGTTTCAATGAGTCTACCAGCAAACCAAATTAAGAATCTATTAAAATCAAAAACAGTTAAAACTGTATGGAGTAATGAGAAGTTCTCTATTGACCCTCCAAAAGAATCAGATAAGAATAGCGAGTTAAAAGCAGACGAGTCTAAAGTAGCAAACTATACGCCATATGATGGTTTGGATAAGCTACATGCTGAAGGCTATACGGGTAAAGGGATTAAAGTTGGTATTCTTGATACAGGTATCGATTATAACCATCCAGATTTAAAAGGCGCTTTCAAAGGTGGATATGATTTTGTAGATAATGATAATGATCCAATGGAGACTACATACGCTGATTGGGTTAAAGCTGGTAAACCAGGTTCTGCAAATGGAGCTGACTATTATACTGAGCATGGCACTCACGTAGCAGGTATCATTGGTGGACGTGGTGCATCAGATAGTGAATACAGACAAGTTGGTGCAGCACCAGAATCTGATATCTATTCTTACCGTGTACTTGGTCCTGGTGGAGTTGGAACAAGTGAAGCAATCATTGCTGGACTTGATAAAGCAGTTAAAGATGGTATGGATGTTATTAATATGTCATTAGGTGCATCGTTAAATGATCCACTTTATGCAACTTCGATCGCGGTTAACAATGCTGTATTAAGTGGCGTAACGACTGTCGTAGCTGCAGGAAATGACGGAGATCAAATGGACACATTAGGTTCACCGGGAGCGGCTGCATTAGCATTAACTGTCGGAGCTTCATCAGTTGCAATTGATCTTTATCAATTTAACGGAACACAGGATGGAAATAAATACAACTTTAGACAATTAGCTCAAAACTATTCTGATGATATACCAACATTAAAAGGTAAAACCTATCAACTAGTTGATGTAGGTTTAGCAAATCCATCTGATTTTACAGGAAAAGACTTAAAAGGTAAGATTGCTTACATTCAACGTGGAACAATTGCATTAATTGATAAAATTAAAAATGCAAAAGCAGCTGGCGCTGTAGGTGTATTAATGGCTAATAACATTGATAACCAAAGTGAAGGAACGATCCAAGCATTCTTAGGTGAGTCGGTAGATGCAATTCCTTCATTCTCAGTTTCATATGAAGAGGGATTAAAAATAACAGCAGCAGTTAAAGCAGGTAGAAATGAAGTTACTTTTGGTGACTATTCTAAGCTACAAACTGCTTCAGATGAATTAGCGACTTTTAGTTCAAGAGGACCATCACGTGTAAACTACGATATCAAGCCAGAAGTTACTGCTCCAGGTGTTTCAATTCTTTCAAGTGTACCGTTTTATGTAAATAATAAAACAGGCGATGGATCAAAGCCTGAAGATTATAAGTATGCATATGAACGTATGTCTGGAACGTCAATGGCAACACCATATGTAGCAGGTGTATCCGTATTATTACTACAATCAAATAAAGATTTACAACCAGAAGATATTAAATCAATCCTAATGAATACAGCTGATCCATTATCAAAAGCTTATAGCGTATTTGAAGTAGGTAGTGGACGTGTAGATGCATATGAAGCAATTCATTCAAATGTAGAATTAGAAGTGGTTGATAAAACACCAACGATCGTAAACGGAAAAGAAAAATTAATTAATGAGTTAACCGGTGGGATGAGTTTTGGTTCATTTGGATTTGATAATAATGATATTGCAGATTCTCGCAGTGTTACTTTAAAGAATCGTAGTGAAAAGGCAAAAACATTTAGTGTTGACGTGAAATATCAAACAGGATTAAGAGGATCTAAGGATGCAGCTTCAAATAATGTTACACTTTCAGGACCTACATCAGTTAAGTTAAACGGTATTAGTTCAAAATCAATTAAGTTTAATTTAAACATTCCTAAAACTGCTGAAAAAGGAACATATGAAGGCTATGTTACATTCACGAATACTGCCGATCCAACTGAACAATATCAAATTCCGTTTGGTGTTCGTGTAGTTGAAGAAGGTATCCAATCATTTAATTTAATCAACCCACTTTATTCAAATAAGATTACGAATCCAACTTATGCGTACCCATTTATTGATGGAAGTGTTTCTCTAAAAACACATATGAAATCATTAGATGTGATCGTTCAGGACCCAACAACTGGTCAAGACTTAGGTATTATTGGTTCATTTAATACTTCAGTAATGAAAGAAGATGTCGTTTACAATATCGGACGACTGGTTGGTGCATATTACTTCCCATTCACTGGAGATGCGAAAAACCCGATTAGCAGTAAATATGAATTAATTAAACCAGGTCACTACAAATTAAGACTAGTTGGTGTGAGTGAAAGTGGGAAAACATTTGCTGAAGCTAGAGACTTTATGATGGAATATGGTATTCCAAATATGACTTCAAGCTTTGACAAGTTAGATCAAAAGGTTATCGAATATAGTGATAATCAACTAGATAAAAATGGACAAATGTTATACGACTTCAACATTAACGTAAATGATCCAGAAATTGACGAAGCGAAAAAATACGGTATTAAAACTGACCAATCAGATAACACAATTGTTTATACTTATAATTCTTTCTTCCCATCATTACCTATTAACGTAGATAAAAACGGGGATTATAATGATCAAATTCTAGTTGATAGCAAATATTCAGTATTACCTTTAACATTCTATGGAATGGATGCAGCATTAAATCCAACTGCTCAAATTAGAATTGCTTTTGTAAAAAATACAACACCTTATTATTACTTAAAAGCGAATAAGCAAAATATCGTACCTGGAGATACTGTAAACTACTCTGTAAAAGCAAATAATATTAGTAACTTAAAAACAACTAAACTAACACTTCAATTGAATAATAATCAAGGAATCATTGATAATATCCAAGTGAATGATGAAGTTAAAAAATATGGCGACGCCCAAGTTACAGTAAAAACATCACCGACTACTTGGGACTATATTACGCAATATGACTTTACTTTTACTTACTCAGGTTCAGCTAAGTTACCAGAGGATACTCAATTATTTAATTTCGATATTAAAACAACCGATAAATCATTTACAACAGGATCAGCAATTAACTTCTCAGGTAACGGTACATCTACTATTGATACATCAAATGTAGAAACGAAAAATGTTTACACTTATATTGAAGGATACAATGTAAAACCATCAGTTTCAAAGCTTACAGGTACACTTCAAGTAGAAGGAGCAAAAAACCCTCTAACAGGTGAAACAAACTATGCGATCGATCAAAGTAAATTAGGTGCAAAAATTACATTAACATCTTATGATGGCAAAACTGTTTTACAAGCACCAATTACTTCAAAACAAGGTGATTACGCATTCGATGGCGTAAAAGTAGACAATAAGCCTTATACATTATCTGTAGATGTACCAGGTCACTTCACAATGAATCAAACAATGGATACTTTATTTGATAATATCCGCGGTGATTTAATTGGTAAGCAATTACGCTACTTGTTAGATGTTGCACCTGCTGGTGATGCAAATAAAGACAATGTAATCGACGTACTAGATGCCTTAGCTGTACAAACATACTGGGGCACAAACAAAACATCTGCTGACTTCAACTTTGATAAAGTAGTTGATGCAAAAGATATGGATTATGTAGTTAAGAATTTTGGATTACAAAATTCAACAGTTCCAAATCCTCCTAAAGCTAAACAATCATATAAAGGTGCTACATTAGATAGTATCTTAACAGATTTAGGACTAAACAAATAATAAAAGCAGCCTTCTCCCGATTATTTTTTGGGAGAAGGCTTTTTAATTTTACTTTTATCGTTCTTTTTTCTCCCCCTATATCCTGCATTTTAAATACAATGGTAAATTTATACATAAAGAATTTCACTTCAGGTTAACTTAAAGGAATAAAGGATTTGTAGGGAGACTTTTTATGAATAAAAAGTTTATTTATTCAACTCATATTTATATCTTGCTTATCATGTCTACTGGGTTTATGTTGCATGTGTTTATCGTACCTACTGTTTTGACATCAACTCATCGAGATTCATGGGTTACGGTTATTGCCAGTATTCTCCCTTTTCTAGTTTGGACTGGATTAGTTTTTTATTTGTATAAGAAGTTTAATAATGAAGATATTTTGTCTGTAATGTTTAAAGTATTGTATAAACCATTAGCATACATATTATCAGCCATTTTTGTAGCTTACTTTTTATTATCAGCTTTCGTTACCTTTCGTATTACAGTTATTTGGGCAAATATAAACTATACACAAGATATTCCGGATATAGTCGTAGTGGTTTTAATTGCACTGATTTGTTTTTATGCAGCAGTTAAAGGGATTCGTACAATTGGTACAGTGGCATTTTTAATTTTACCACCTGTTGCTTTGTTTGGTTTCATAGTAGGTATTGGGAATGAAAAGAACAAGGATTACGGACAACTATTTCCTATATTCGAAAGAGGATACCAAGATTTTTTTCACGGTTTTATTTATACTTGTTCAGGATTTTTTGAAATCATTTTTATTTTATTTTTAATCTCCTTTCTGAAAGATCAAGTAAAAGTAAAATGGCTAATGATTGTAAGTTTTATATTATTAATGCTAATTTTAGGACCATTAACTGGAGCAATTATGGAATTTGGACCTGTTGAAGCAGAAAAAATGAGAAATCCAGTTTATGAACAATGGAAGCTTTTAACCTTAGGTGAGAATATTACAAGATTGGATTTTTTATCAATTTATCAGTGGTTGTCTGGAGCTTTTATTCGGATTACTTTAAATCTGTACATTGCAAATTACATTATCAACTACAGTGGACGGAAAAAATGGAGTTTACAACTATTATCACTTTTTTTAATAGTAGCGGTAGTGATTCCATGGAACGCATCATCATTTTTTAGCTTTTTACAATCCTACTACTTTCCAATCAATTTAATTTTTTTATTATGTACGATGTTACTATTTTTAGTTATTTCAAAATTAAAAGGTGATTCAGCATGACAAAAGAATCAACAACTTTAGAAAACCTTAATCTATTAGAATTTATGGAGTCTTTTAATCATTCTTCGGATATTGATTTTAGAACGAAATCGTATAAAGAAGGAGAAGACTCACATTTTGTCATCATCATGTTTTGCCCAAATTTAATAGATGGTCAATTTAGCAATCAAATTATTAATGACATATTTAACATAGTCCATAAAGAAGAAAAATTTGATTTTGAGTTATTAAGAAATATAGTCGAAGCTAAAAGGTTAAAAGATGTATCTACAATTAAAAAGGAAGTTGAAGAAAACTTATTTTCAGGAGATTTAGTCATATTTAGTTCATATTTAAATGATGTTTTCTTTATTCCCGTTGCAAATCCTCCCCAACGAAATCCAGAAGAATCAAATTTAGAAAATTCAGTTCGCGGTCCAAGAGACGGATTTGTAGAAAGTATTGCAGTTAATATGGCATTAATACGACAAAGACTTAAGACTTCAACATTAAAGAGTGTCGAATATACAATCGGTGAACGTAGTCGAACGAAAGTTTTATTAGTTTATATGGAAGATATTATTAATCCTGCAATTCTTTCAGATGTTAAACAACGCTTAGGCAATATTAAAAAAGATGTGATTGTAAGTAGCTATGAAATTGAGGAAGCATTATATGACCAAGCTTTCTCGATCTTTCCGCTTTTAGATAATATTGGTAGACCAGATTTCGTCGCACAATCAATAAATCAAGGTAGGTTTGCAGTAATTGTTGATGGGAATCCTTCTTGTTTAATAGGACCGACAAACTTAAATCAACTCGTATATTCTCCTGAGGATATACATGCAAGTTTTTATTATGTCAATATAGTTAGGTATCTTAGAATCATGGCATTCATCACAACGATATTCCTTCCAGGATTTTATATTGCAATGGTTACTTATCATATCGATCAAATACCATATCCATTCCTTGCGACGATTGGTATGTCAAGAAACGGTTTGCCATTTTCAGCTCCGTTAGAAGCCTGTTTAATGTTAGGTTTTTTTGAATTATTTAAAGAAGCAGGGATTCGTTTACCGAAAGCAGTAGGTCAAACTGTAGCCGTATTAGGAGGACTATTTATTGGTGATGCCGCAATTCGCGCGGGACTAACTTCACCTTCAATGCTTGTAGTAGTAGCTTTAACTGTTATTTCAGGCTATACATTAATTAACCAAAATATCTCAGGAAACATTGTAATCCTCCGTTTTTTTATATTATTTTTATCGGCTAGTCTAGGGTTAATTGGTTTTTATACCGGATTTTTTCTAGTTGCAACGATGATTGTTTCGTTAGAAAGTTTTGGTCAACCGTATATTTCAATCCTATCTGTTCCAAGTAAATCTGATTTTTTAAATGTAATAATCAAGTTGCCTCAAAAGTTTAAAATTAAGAGAAATCAATCACTCAATCCAGTTGATGAAGACCGTCAGAAGGAGTGAGAAATAAGATGAAAAAATTACTTATCATTCTATTGTTGATTTTTCAATTGCTCATTTTAACAGGCTGCTGGGGAACACGCACAATTATAGATCAAACATTAGTTACAAGTTTTGGCATTGACTTTAAGGATAATCAGTTTGTTGTCACGATACAAGCACTCAATTTTTCGAATATTGCAAAGCAAGAAACTGGGGCATTACAAGTACCTGCTCCTCCATTAATTGGTCAAGCAACAGGTAAAAGTATACAGTCAGCATTTACTAAATTGGAATCACATTCACCTATACCATTGTATTATGGCCATGTGAATAGTGTCATTTTAAGTAAATCGGTTATGGATAAAAAATTGAAGGAAGTTAATTCCTTTATTAACGGAAAACCACAATTAAGATACACAATGTGGATTTATGGTACTGATCAGGATATTAAAGATATCTTAATGAGTCAAAGCTTCTTTAATTTGCCATTTTTATATACGGTAGTAACGAATCCTGATGATAAAAGTAGAGGAGGATTAATTTTCTTAAGCCTGCAATTTCATCAATATATTTCAAGATACACTCAACCAGTTGGAACTTTATTGATTCCTTCATTAGGGATTGAAGATAAGAAATTTGAAGAAAAAGAATTAGACAAGGTAGCCTACATTAATGGTGCCTACGCAATATCGCAGAAAAAGTTTAATGGGCATGTGAATTTAAAGGAATTAAAATCACTAGATTTTATGGATCAAGAAAATTACAGTTTGCCACTGACACTCGAAAAAGATAAATTAAATTTAGTTGTAAGGAACTCAAAAGGTTCAGTTAAAGTCATAAAAGGAGGTAAGAAGCCTAAGTATATTATTAAAGTAAAAACAGACGTAGCCATCCTACAAAATGAGAACCATTATAGTAGAAAGAAAATGGCTTCTAAAATCAGTAGTAAAATGAAAAGTGAAATTTTAAAGACAGTAAAAAAAGGAGAAGAACTTCATGCAGATCTTCTCAATATTTCAGAAAAGCCTTATCGATTTAATCGAAAAGAATGGGATGTAAAAACGCTGAATGAAGTCGATGCTAAATTAATTAAGGATATTAAAGTTCATGTTCACATTTTAGGTAGTAAATCTTATAAAAGATGAAAAGGGTTAGAAAAGAGAAATAGCGTAAAAAGAAGGTTAGTTTTTAGGAAAAGACCTTCTTTTTTATGCTCATTTTTATTAAAAATGAATTATGATAGAAATGAACTAAATAAAAGGAGAAAGGCTATGACTGAGGGAGTAAAAGATAATTGGTTTCCAGGCCGTTGGTTAAGTGGAATCTCATTAATATTAGGTCCAATTTGTATGCTTACAGGTGTCATTTTAAGAAGTAGATTTTATTTCTTCTTCCCAGATCAGCTTGAAGCATATAAGGCGCATCCAACTTTACTATTTTTATCTTATAGTTTCTTTGTTGCTGGGAACGTCTTATTGTGGCCAGCAGTTATTTCACTTTGTAAATTAATCAGTGCAAAGAAACCAAATTGGGCATTATGGGGAGGGAGTTTTGCGATATTTGGTCTTTTTGCTCGTACTTTTCATGCAGGAGTTGATCATCTAGCTTTTCAACTTGTACGAATTCAAGGTGTTGATTCAGCAACAAAAGTAATGGCGCAATCTTATGGAGCGTTTCATATATTCCATAGCCTATCCCCATTAATTATGTTTGGTTGGATTATTTTAGCCATCGGTTCATATCGAGCTAGAGTACTAGGGTTAATTCGCTCTATAATGTTAGGACTTATGAGTTCGCTGCCACTTGGTGTCTTAAAAGGTACAACCCCATTTTCAATTGTAGCTACATTGGCTCTTTGTATTGCCTTAGTACCACTTGGTATAAGAGTATTAAAGGACGGACCAAGACCTAGTTTGAAGAAAATATTTGGGTCAGTTTTATTATTGATTGTATTGTTAGTAGGTTTATTTGTAATCGGAGAGTTAGGTTAAAATAATCCCTATTTTTTGGGGAAGGGGTGAAGATGTTGATTCTTGTAATTGGTGGAGCTCGTAGTGGAAAGAGTTCTTACGCAGAAAAAAGAATAAAAGAGTTACAAACAAATTCAAATGATGTAGTCTATATTGCTACTGCCATACCATTTGACGGAGATATGAATGAAAGAATTAAAAGACATCAAGATGATCGTCCGATTGATTGGCATACTGTTGAGCGATATAAACAATTTAATCAATTAAAAATGAAAGAAGAATTTATACAATCCAAGTTTGTCATTTTAGATTGTATAACAGTTATGATTACAAATTTAATGTTTGATTTTTATACTGATGTTGATTTTGAGACGATGAATAATGAACAAATAAATAAACTTGAAGTAGATATAGAAAATGAAGTGAACGAGTTGATAGACGTTTGTGATCAGCATGGTAAAACATTGATAATTGTTTCGAATGAGGTAGGATATGGGCTAGTTCCATCTTATCGACTAGGAAGGATTTTTAGAGATATTGCTGGACGTATAAATCAAAAAATTGCTTCAAGAGCAGAAGAAGTTATACTCGTCACAGCTGGTATTCCATTAAGAATAAAGTAGGAGTAACGATATGAATCGATTTAAAATGATCCTCAGTTTCTTTTCAACCATCCCGGTTAAAAATTACGATTTTATTGAAGCCGAACTAGGAAAAGGAATTAGATTGGTTCCATTAGTAGGTGTGTTATATGGTTTAATACTTGTTAGTTTACATAGTGGAATTTCATTTATTTTGGACAAAGAAACGAATGCATTTCTTATTCTACTAGTCTATTTATTCTTAACGGGTGGATTACATTTTGATGGAGTAGCTGACACGTCAGATGGCATTTTTAGTCATCGTTCAAAAGAAAGAATACTAGAAATTATGAAGGATAGTCGCATTGGTGCATTTGGAGTAATTTCCTTAATTATTTTATTTTTAGGAGATTGGTTATTTTTATCAAAGAGTACAACATTTGTTATTTTTTTATTTCCGATTATTGGAAGGTGCTTTGCCTTATTTACATGCAGAATAAGTACTTATGCTAGAAATGAAGGATTTGGAAGTCAATTTATAATTGAAGCTAAAAAATCTAATTCATTGTTTGTTCTAATTATATATGTGTTACTCATTTGTGTAAGCAGTATTTTAATGAATGAAATAGCAATTGTTCTTGCGGTATGTGTCACGTTTATTTTTATTACTTATATTACGAAAAGAATCAATCAAAAACTAGATGGAATTACAGGGGATGTAATTGGATTTACTATTGAAGTTTCCCAATTATGCTTTTTAATTTTTGCTGTGATGGGTGAGAGATTAGTATGAGAATATTTTTAATTAGACATACAGAAAGCATTGGCAATAGACAAAAGGTTTATGCAGGAATGACTGATTTTGATTTAACAGAAAAAGGCTTAAGTCAAATAGGTGGTGTGATTACCCGGTTAACAAAAATGATTGAGCCTACTTCACACTATATTTTGTTTTCTAGTCCACTTCGTAGATGCACTTTATTAAGTGATGCGATTGAAGAATTAATAGGAGAATCAAAAATAGTTGATCGTAGGTTACAGGAAACAAATTTTGGGCTATTTGAAGGGAAATCATATACTGATCTTTTAAATGAAGTTCCTGAAGTTGTAGAAAAGTGGAATGAAGATTTGATTCATTTTCAAATTCCAAATGGGGAAAGCTTAAAACAGTGTGCAGAAAGAGTAAATGCATTTTGTCATGACATTAGATCGAAAAACGAAGATGTAATAGTAGTATCACATGGGGGAATTATGAAGCTATTACTCTTAAATTTACTTCATTTAGATTTAAGTCATTTCTGGAAATTTTATACGAGTAATGGATGTATTATTGAAATTGAGCATAATGATGGTTTTGGATTTTTGAAAAATATCATTCAACTAAATTAAGAGGATGGATAAACTTGAACACAAAAAGAATTGTTTTACTTTCATTATTTATCGCATTAAGTGCAGTACTGTCTAATATAAAAATAGTCTATTCTATCGCATTTGATTCATTGCCGGCTTTTCTGGCTGCTATGTTGATTTCACCGATTGCAGGCGGGATTGTAGGGGCACTAGGTCATCTTCTGACAGCAATTACTTCGGGTTTTCCATTTACAGTACCAGTGCACCTATTTATTGCAATTCAAATGCTTGTGATTGTTTGGATTTTTGGCGTATTATTTAAAAAAATGAATCAATACATTGCAATGGTAGTGGCGATTATTTTAAATGGTCCAGTGGCAACTTTATTAAGTGGTCTATTAATTGCTTATTTGAATCACTCATTTACAGTAAAGACTGTTAGTAGTTTTTTTATCTTAATGGTTGTGCCATTGACTTTAGCTTCAGCGGCCAATATTGTTTTAGCATTTATACTTCAAAAGGTGATGAAACGTGCAAATTTCAAAATATAGGGATTTAACTTTAATGCATATAGATAAGAATCGTTATTTTACAATTGCTTGTGATAGCTGCGGTGGAATTGGGATGAGTGAGCTTGATTTCATAAAAGTTGATGAAGAAATTGTAGGTTATTTAACGGCGAAATTATGCTTAGTTGAAACATTGGCATTTCGCTCTAAGCCTACTGTATTAATTAACACTTTATGTGTAGAAATGAACGGTAGAGGGAAGCGAATAATAAACGGGATTGAAAAAGCGATAAAAGAATATAATGAAGCTAACTTTTATGATGACGACTTAGAAATAAATATTACTGGTAGTACAGAAGAAAATATCCCAACAAGACAAACAGGTTTAGGAATTACTTTAATGGGAGAAATTTATAATCCGTTTAATAGAAAAAAAGTCATTTCAGGTGATGTTGTAATATTAATTGGTTATCCAAAAGTAGGAAATGAAGTATTAGAGGATTTAAATGAAAATAAAAACGAAATCATTAATTTTAATTCATTAAAGCAATTAACAAATTGCGAAGATGTCTCAGATCT
This sequence comes from Gottfriedia sp. NPDC057991, assembly GCF_042886615.1. Lineage (NCBI taxonomy): Bacteria > Bacillati > Bacillota > Bacilli > Caryophanales > Bacillaceae > Gottfriedia > Gottfriedia sp. NPDC057991. The sequence goes on along the minus strand of NZ_JBHVQN010000005.1, from coordinate 326,502 downwards.
ATTACCAATCGGTTCAAAAGGCGTTCAATATGAATTGAATCAGTTGATGGAAACACATAATAAAGAGATAAAACGCTTAAATCAACCTATCATCCAGTTACATAAATCAGCCGGTCCAGCGACATGCGCACTAGCAATTATTAAACAGGGTGCTATTGAAGAATTAAAAAGGCAAATCTCACAGCCAATCACTTTATTAGGTGAGATTGTTTAATAGTTTGAAATAAAATGATTGGAGATTAAAAATGGCAGATGCTTTGAAAAATGTATATAACCACAATTTAATTTCAAAAATCGCAAACGAAATCAATACCGTTTATACAGATTTTAATCGTGAAACTTTTATGGATAAAGTATTCAATGAAAGCTGGGAAGAAAAAACATTAAAGGAAAGAATGAGACATATTACGATTTGTTTGGGAGAGACACTTCCCAAAAAGTTTGAAAAATCAATAGAGATTCTAAGTAGTATATTAGAGAAATTTCCAAAGGGCCAATTAAGTAGTATTATTTTTCCCGATTTTGTTGAAGTGTACGGCTTAGATCATTGGGAAAAATCAATAGAAGCCATAGAAATATTCACACAGCACTCAACAGCAGAATTTGCTGTTAGACCGTTCATAGTACAAGATCAAGAACGAATGATGACGCAGATGCTTAAATGGTCTACTCATCCAAATGAACATGTAAGAAGACTAGCAAGTGAAGGATGCCGTCCAAAGTTACCATGGGGGATGGTTCTAAAAAGTCTAAAAAAAGACCCAGCTCCAATTCTTCCTATTCTAGAAAATTTAAAAGAAGACGAGTCATTATATGTTCGCAAAAGTGTAGCGAATAATTTAAACGATATTTCAAAAGATCACCCAACTCTAGTATTAAAGATTGCGAAAGAATGGTATGGTAAAAATCCACATACCAATTGGATTATAAAGCACGCATGTAGAACGCTATTAAAAAAAGGTAATATAGAAGCTTTAACGATTTTTGGATTCCAAACGACAAAAGCAATCCTTATAGACAAATTCCAATTACAATCAGACAAAATTGAAATTGGAGGAGACTTAAACTTTTCATTTGCGATTCATAGTAACGAACCGACTACCACAAAACTTAGAATCGAATTTGCAATTGATTACGTAAAGTCAAAAGGTAACCGTACAAGAAAAATCTTTAAAATATCCGAAAAGACAATTGAAAATGACAAAACATTATCATACAACAAAACACATTCATTCAAAAACTTATCAACAAGAAAACACTATCCAGGTCAACATAGCATCACAATACTAATCAATGGAGTGGAAAGTGGAACTTATGACTTTACGGTAAAATAAAAAAGAGATTCCAATTCTTTTGGAATCTCTTTAAATTTTTTAAATCCAGCTTTCCGATCTTTTCTTCCACTTATCCCTGTCTCTTGTGCATCATCACATCTTCTGTTAATGGAGTGAAGCCAAGTTTTTCTTGTAAAACACTTTTAGGAATTTGTGACTTAGTAATTGTAACTGCTGTAACTTTTCGATTGATGTTTTCATTATGGATGATCGCCATTATATCATAAAAATAAGGTATAGCTGCTTCAGTATAAGCAACAGCTAATATTTCTGAATACCCAGTATCTGGTCGTATTGTCATACCAAAATAGGCAATGACTTGATTTTCTAGCTTACATTCAACTGCATAGTCGAATTCAATTGATCCATAGTACTCATTCATCATGACAATTTGTTCGTTTGTAAGAATTTGTTGCTTCATTTTTAAATCTTTCCAAACATTAAATTGAAATTGATCCTTTATTTCATACGAAAATCCAGGAATACTTTGGAGTGTTTTGATAAGTAGTGGATAATGCGCACCAACTATTTGAGAACGACTAGTAATGTTGAAGCCTTTCGATAAGAAATAGTCTATTTGTTTTGCCCACTGCCCTCTAAATCGCTGTGCAAGTAATTTTCCACCATATTCCTCACTAATAGCAAATTGATAAACTCTTTCAAATAATTCATCTCGCACAGTATCCTCATATTCTGGCAATACCCATGGATAACCTAATGAAACAAATTCACCTTTACCAGAGAAACTCATATAACCAACAAGCTGATCTCCTTCAAAAGCAAAGCATCTAGATTTTTCATTAAATTCAGATTGGTGTTCAAATAATTTTGGAGATAAAGTTGGTTTCCAAGCATATGGTAGAGATTCGGTCATCTTATTCCAAAAATCATACTGCAATTCAAGATCTGTTGGACTCTCATAAAAACGATAATCTATAGTCATATCAGTATCCTTTCCTAAATCGTACTAATATTAATAGTATCAAATTAATTTGGATTTGAATGTTCAAGAATAGTTAATTTTACTTAAAAACAACAGTAACATTTAATAGGGGCAATTAAATTAATATCACATTAATTAAAGTATGATTTTATAGTCAGTCTGTTGCCTATAAAAAGAGCATTGAGTAAAATCAATGCTTTAGACTGCCTGGCAAATTGACTAAAACAATAAAAACCTCAAAATAACACTAAAAAATGGGACTTCACTTTTTGAGCATTTAATACAATCTTCAGTAAAAAAGAGAAACAAAAAACGAGCCCTTTAAAGACACTAATTAAATTTGATTATTCATACGTTATTTATTAGTAATTACATATTTATAGTCCTTAAGGTAACGATATGAAAATGACCTACAGTAGGAGGCACAATATGAGAGCTGTTACATATCAAGGGCATTATAATGTGAAAACGATTAAAGTAGTTTTGAACTCCTTTACATTTATTTAGAGAGAGATCTTATTTTGCTTATAATCTAATTGATTTGAATGCGACATTTTATAGGCCATCACTCCAAATAATACTCCCGCCAATCCTCTGAATATCGTTGAAATAATCATCGCAATATTCATACTGAATGATTCAAGTAAAAAAACACCAAATTGTGGAGCGATGAAGGCAACAATTGAAAGTAAGAAATTATAATTAGCAATATAGGAAGTACGATGTTCTTCTTCAGTAGCCTCTAGTAAGCTATTAAATAATATTAAAACTGTACCAGATACAAAAAATCCTGATGTAAAGTTTACGATAAATAAGTATACATAATTTGTTGATAAAATATTTAAAATAGGTGCAGAGGCCATTCCAATCGAAATCCAAATTAATAATTGAGTATTACTATAACGATTCGCCATTTTTGCCCACCAACGAAAGCTAACGATTTGTGAAAGTTGGTTGCTTACAGTAAATAAACTAATCCAAAAAGCAGTTGCATGAGCAATTCTTATTTGATAAATCGAAAATAAAGACCATGCCATTTGCCACGCGAAATTAAAAAATAGTGCACAAACTAAAAATGTGATATAGGGTTTATACTGAAAAATGTGTTTCGAAAAAGGAGAATAGTGATTAGAAATCTCAATTTTTTGCTTTTCCTCTTTATGTTTCAATATATAAAAAAACTCGATCATTCCAAAAATAAATGCAAATAAAAAAAGTATTTGATATGGAAGGGCACTTTTTGAGCTAATGGATTTCATACATATTCCTGCTACAAGCGTTACAATCATTCCTGTAAAGGTTAGTATTCTGTTTCGATTGCCAAAAAATGTGTTTCGACGGTCTGCTGGAATTAAATCACCAATGAATGCTTGCCAGCCTAAATTTAGAAATGTACCTGGAAAATTCATTAATGCAATTAAAATAACAAAAAACCATGCGATATGCTCTGATTTAATAAATGGAAGAAAAACCATTATTAATAGAAAGAAACGCGTAAAGAAAATGGAGTAAGCAGTGAATTTTCTTTTTTCTTCTAACTTATTAACCATAAAAGCAGCTGGGAGCATTGCGGCCATTCCGACAATTGAAGGTAAGGAAGAAATTAAACCAACTTGATAATTGGTAGCACCTAAAATTGCAATAGCAAACAATATAAAATAGTTATTTGATAAACTGATTGCGATTGTAGATGCAGCTCCATTTTTAATGCTCTGGGATTCATTGTGTAGCACATCTTGTTTACTGTAAATCAACTGACGTTCCTTCTTCCTTTTTATTAATTTCCTAATTTTAAACAAAATTCAAAATAGAATATTTGATTTTAAATTTTTAAATAATTCATTAGAACAATAGCATATTTATTCATTAAATTCTATGTTTTAGAACCAAGTTTTAATGTAAAATAATGGCTTTATTAAGAGTAGGGATTTCCAAAAATTAGTTATTCATTTCAGAATTTAAAAATTGCATTTTATAATAATTTTTAATAAAATAGAATAATCTGTCTGATGTAATAAGAATCATATTTTAAACATATTAAATATTGGAAAGAACATTTTTTAATAGTTAAGCCATACTAATATTAGAATTGACGTAAAAATAATTTATTTATTTCATCGTCAATTTTTTATTGCACTTTAAGAAAGTATAAGTTGGCAGCGATGATGAGTAGTCGACGTAGTAGCCAATTCTAGGAATAAAGTATAAGTGCACCTACGTTTCTGACTTCGCTTTAAAGGCTGGCCAATCGACAAGTTTTCTTTATTTACATATGAACAATATACGGCAAGGAGAAGAGACATATGTTTTCACCAGTTTACAAAGTAAATGATGATGGAGAAATTTACTTAAGTACAAAAGGCTTTTCAGTAACCTACGATCAATTTAAAGAGGATGAACAAGGAAACGCATATGTAATCGTGAAAAGCGATGAAGAACCACTAATTAGAGTAAAACTACTTCTACATAATATTGGTAATGCAAAAACACCAGAATTAGAAGTAAAAAACAAATCTGGATTAGGTCAGGTAGAAATAAGATTACTGCGAGTAAAAATTAAAAAATTTAAAAATGGATGGGGAGCAAAAATTGCTCTATCGAATGGAGAAGTGACGATTAAAGGTGATATACCTAAACACGTCAAGATACAAGTAGTTCGAAAAGTTAAGTTATCGTAACCTTTTTATTTAATAATAATTAATGAATTAGAGTTCCACTATTTTTGTACTTATTATGTTTATACGTTTATTATTTTAAAAAACTAATTTATCGACTAATAGCCTGAGTTCTATATAAGAACTTGGGTTTTCTTTTAATCATCTTGAATAGTTATATATAATTTTGTACAATAAACTTTTATTTTAGAAAAATGAATAATCAACTTAAAATATCAGAATGTAGTATATAAAAAAGGATTTTATGAAGCTTCAATGAATATGTAAAGATTAAAATATAAAAAAATTTTCTAATAGACTTTCAAAATGATAATATTTTAAAAAATGAGTAGTAGGAATAGAATCCCAAATTGAATAAAAATGAATATTTATTGTATATAACTAAACTGTTATTTAAGGATGTGAAAGAAATTAATATTGAAAATATAGAAGCGTTTATACATGTAATACACTATGGTAGCTTTAACAAAGCTGCGGAATCACTTTTTTTGACACAACCAACAGTTACAGCTAGAATTCAATCGTTGGAAAGGGAATTAAATTGTCAACTTTTTCACCGTACTGGTAAGCAAATTAATATCACAGAAGAAGGAAAGCGATTCTTACCGTATGCTCAACAATTAGTTCATATATACGAAAAAGGGAAAATGCATGTAAATCAAAAAAAATCACACAATAATGAATTGAAAATTGGCTGCACAGTATCAGTTTCAAATTATGTAATATCAGAAATTTTGCCAAAGTTATCTCTAAGTAATAAAGAGATACATTATAAAGTCATTACAGGAAAGAGCGATGAATTACTAAATAAAGTGTTAAATAATGAAATTGATATAGGGTTTGTTCGGAAAATAAGTCATCCTAGTTTAAAGTCAATTAAATTATTTGAGGATCCAATAACACTTTATGTATATCAAGGTCATCCGTTTATTTCAAGAGAATCAATTACAATTCAAGATCTTGCTCAAGAGAATCTTATTTTCTTTGAGTGCGGCTCATTGGATTGGCTTAGAATACATCGATTATTTGAAAATCTAGAAGCTCCTCCAAACATAAGAATTCATACTGATAGTTCCGAGATGGCTAAAAAGCTTATTTTAGAACGATTTGGAATTGCATTCTTACCTAGTATTAGTGTGAAAAGAGAAGTTAGTGAAGGATTGCTATATCCAATACATATTGAAGAAACAAAAGGAATTTATCTACAAACAAATATTTTCTGTAATCGTGGAGAATATACAGATTTACTGAATGAAATAGTTGATTTAAGCAAAGAGTTGGTGAAATAACCAACTCTTTTTTTATTAGGAAAGTTAAAGTTTTTTGCAATTTAAATAGTACTAGAGAAAATTCATGAGACTTATTGAGAAAAATGGATAGCAGATATGCTGTATAAGTACAATCATAAACTTAGAATTCGTCTTATTAGTTAATTCAAATATTTAATCGAACGATAGAAAAGTTCTATTGAAAAATCAGTTGACTAAATTTTCTGTCAGTGATAAAGTTTATAACAATTAATTCCAAGTTAACCGATAAGAAATATTGGTTTTGTAAAACGTGAGGAGGGAAAGTTTTGAAGGATATCGTCATTATTTCTGCTAGTTCATCACCAAACTCGAGGTTGAATGGCATACTCCAATTTGTAAAAGAAAAGTGGACTAATGAAGGTATTAAAGTATGCCAAGTAAATATTGGGGATTTGCCAACGGAAGCTTTAATTAAGAGCGATTTTAATAATGAAGAAATTAAAGAAGCCCTTAATAAAATTGAGAAATCGATCGGGGTTGTTATTGCAGGACCAGTCTATAAGGCCTCCTATTCAGGTTTATTAAAAATATTTTTAGACTTAATTCCTCAGAATGGCTTGAAAAATAAAGTTGTCCTTCCTATCTTCATCGGTGGAACAATTGCCCATTTACTCAGTTTAGATTATGCATTAAAACCAGTTCTCTCTGTTCTTGGAGGAAATCATTTTGTTACTGGTGTTTATGCAATTGATGATTGGGTAATAAGAGATTATCAAAATCATTTTTCATTATCTAATGAATTAACAGAGAGATTAAATAAAGCAACTGAAGAATTATCAGAAGAGTTAATTTGGCTAGCAGTAAGACCCTAAAAAAATTATTCAGAAATGAGGAATTGAGAATGAAAAAGTTTGTGATTACACTTGTATCCTTGGCAGTCGTAGTTTTAATCATTACATTTGCTTTAAAAAATAAAGATAAAGAGGCAGCAACAGCTACTAGTTCAAAAGTTCAAAGAATTGTTGTAGGTACTGGTACACAATTTCCAAATGTGTGCTTTATCGATAAAGATGGAAATCTAACTGGTTTTGATGTTGAACTTGTAAAAGAAATTGATAAAAGATTGCCAGAATACAAGTTTGATTTAAAAACATATGAATTTTCGAGCTTATTATTAAGTCTAGATACTAAGAAAATAGATTTTGTTGCTCATGAAATTGAAAAAAATCCAGAACGAGAAGAGAAATATTTATTTAATAAAGAAGCTTATGCACATTGGAAAAATAAAATCGTTGTTGCAAAAGGGAATAATTCAATTCAATCAATCGATGATTTAAAAGGCAAAAAGGTATTAACATCGGCTACAAGTGCAGAAGCACAGATACTTGAAAACTATAATAAAGCACATAATAACGCAATTAAAATTGTTTATCAAAATGGTGGAGCGAATGACACTGTACAACAAATCACGTCAGGGCGAGTAGATGCTACAGTTGCTGCAGATTTTACTTTATCTTTGATTGATCCAAAAGGTGAATTAAAGACAGTTGGTCCAGCTTTAACTGAGGCTGATGTATTATTTGCATTTAGAAAAAATGATGCAAAAGATCAACAATTAGTAGATGCAATTGACGAAGCAATAGTAAAAATAAAAGCTGATGGAACACTTGCTAAGTTAAGTAAACAATGGTTAGGTGCAGATTTTACAAATAATTAAAGCTAAAAACCAAAGGGTGAGAAGGATTGGGTGCTGAATTTAAAGCTGTATTAATAATTGAGTATTTTCTTAAATTACTACCTTTTATAAAGATTTCGTTAATCATTGTTGGGAGCTCTATTTTAGTGGGGTTGGGCATTGGTTTACTTATAGCTCTACCAAGATTGTATAAAGTACCAATTTTTCAAAGAATCTCGCAGGTATATGTTTCGTTTTTTAGAGGAACTCCAATATTAATTCAATTATTTTTAATTTATTATGGTGTACCTGAGATATTGAAACTAATAAAAGTAGACGTTAGTAGAATCGATGTTTTGTATTTTGTTATTTTAACATATGGCTTACACAGTGCAGCCTTTATTTCAGAAGGGATTCGTGCATCAGTTAGTGCCGTAGATCGAGGACAAATTGAAGCAGCATATTCAGTTGGAATGGATAGTTACCAAGCCTTTAAGAGAATCATCGCACCACAAGCTTTTACTATATGGATACCAATATTAGGGAATTTATTAATAGGAACGCTAAAAGATACATCATTAGCGTTTACTTTAGGGGTGATGGAGCTAACTGGTCAGTCACAGACATTAGGATTACTAAATCGCCATTTCATTGAATCCTATCTTGCTCTTGCTATCGTGTATTTTATTTTAAGTGTCTTTCTTGAAAAAGGATTTAACTTATTAGAAAAGCGGTTTGGAAGATATGAAAGTTCTAGTGTTGAAAAGCAAGTAAAATCTCTTAAGATCCGCAATCCATTCGGAAAAGTGAATCGTGATGTCGTTGTTGTGAAGGAGAGTACGAGATTATGAAACTAGATTTCTCATTTATTTGGCAAGCATTTGTACAAATTCTACCAGCCATTCCAACTACACTTTTCATTACTGGTTTGTCAGTCTTTATTGGATTTTTTATAGGAACTTTTACTGCAATTGTTCGGATTTATAAAGTCCCAATTTTGAGTCAAGTTGCATCTGGTTACGTTACGATTATTCGAGGAACGCCAATGATAACGCATTTGTTAATTATTTATTATTCAGTCTCAATGTTACTAGATTCATTTGCTAAACATTATCATTTTGGATTTAACTCATCATCAATACCTATGATGGCTTTTGCAATTATCTCTTTTTCTATTACAGCAGGTGCCTATTTATCTGAGGTGGTTAGAGCTGGAATTACAAGTATCGATCGAGGGCAAATCGAATCTGCTTATTCAGTTGGTATGACAACAACGCAAGCACTTAGACGAATCGTATTTCCACAAGCCTTCGCTGTGAGTTTACCAAATTTATCAAATACATTTATTGGCATGTTACATGGATCAACTTTGGCATTTATTGTTTCTGTTGTGGATATAAACGCAAAGGCACAGATTGTAGCTTCTACAAATTGGAAGTTTTTTGAGGCCTATATTGCAGCTGCATTAATTTTTTGGGGAATCACTTTTTTGATTGAGAGAATGACGGGTTTATTAGAAAAGAGATTTAGCGTCTTTAGTCGAGGTGGAGTGAAATGATTACTTTAACGAATGTAACAAAGTCCTTTGGAAAAAATCATGTGTTAAAAGGTATCGATTTAACTGTTAAGAAGGGGGAGGTCGTTGCAATTCTTGGACCAAGTGGATCAGGAAAAACGACTTTACTTCGTTGCATAAATTTTTTAGAAAAACCAAGTAAAGGGGAAATTGCAATAGACGATTTTAAAGTAGATTTTAGTCAAGCTTCCAAAAACGAAATTCTTTCTTTACGCCAGAAAACAGCTATGGTATTTCAGCAGTTTAATTTATTTAAAAATAAAACAGTTGTTGAAAATGTAATGGAAGGATTAATAGTAGCTAAAAAATGGTCAAAAGAAGCAGCCTACAAAAAAAGCGCTGAATTGCTTGAGAAAGTAGGCTTAGGAAACAAGTTAGATTCTTACCCTGTACAGTTATCAGGTGGACAGCAACAAAGAGTAGGAATTGCTCGTGCTCTTGCATTAAATCCAGAGGTCATTTTATTCGACGAACCAACCTCTGCATTAGACCCTGAATTAGTAGGTGAAGTATTAGCGATTATACGCAAAATAGCAAAAGAAGGAATTACTATGATTATCGTTACACATGAAATGGCATTTGCAAGGGATGTAGCCAATCATGTTGTGTTTATGGACGGCGGCATAATTGTAGAGGAAGGAAATCCAAAAGAAATATTTCAATCTCCTAAAGAAGAAAGAACAATTCAGTTTTTAAAACGATTTTCAGAGGAAGATATGTACTATATTTAAAAAAATGGAGGAAAGAATATGGGACTTAAATATGGTTTCTTAGATCAAAGTGTTATTTTTCCAGGTCAGACTGCAAACGAAGTACTTTTAAATACTATTAATCTAGCAAAGGAAGCAGAAAGATTAGGATTCAATCGATTTTGGGTATCAGAACACCACAACTCACAAGGGATTGCTGGATCATCACCTGAAGTACTTGTATCACATATTCTTGCTAAAACTGAGCGAATTTCTGTCGGTTCAGGTGGAGTTATGTTACAGCACTATAGTCCGTATAAAGTAGCAGAGAACTTTAACGTATTAGCAAATTTATCACCTAATAGGGTAGAGCTTGGCATAGGTAGAGCACCGGGAGGATTTCCAAAATCAAGCCAAGAGCTACAAAAAAACTTGAAAGAACCGCAATCTCTTGAGGAGAAAATCGATGAACTAGAAAATTTTTTATATCAAGAAGCTTCAGAAGTAAGCTCCTTTGATTCTTTACAAGCTTCTCCATTACCACAGATTAGAGTTCCGCTATTTTTATTAGGAACGAGTGCATCAAGTGCAAAATTTGCGGCTGAAAAAGGATACCCTTATGCTTTTGCATTATTCATAAATAATGATCCAATCGCAGCAAAGGAAGCGATCAAAGTTTATCATAGTTCATTTAATCATCAAAATGGTCGGAAACCAAAGTTCATTTTAGCATTGTCTACGATTGTTACTGAAACGGAAGAAGAAGCTCTAAAGCTTTCAAATCAATTTCAAACTGTAAGAGTTACGTTAGGAAATGGTCAAATTGTAAATGTTGGAACACTAGAGCAAGCTGAAGTTTATGCTAAGCAAGCCGGTCAAACCTATACTACGGAAGTTCGAGATGCAGATGTTCTTAATGGAACAAAAGAAACTTTTCAAAAAAGAATTTTTGACTATCAAAGAGAATTCGGGATTGATGAATTTATTTTTACATCATTGATTCCAGATTTTGAACGAAGAGTTCGTTCGCTGCAATTAATTAAAGCGGCTTTTACAGAAATAACCGTGTGAGACAAAAGGTTAGGAGTTGAAGACCATGCAAATTGATATACCAGAAGCACTAATTGAAAAACTAGTCCAAATAAGAAGGAGTTTGCATGCAAATCCAGAGTTAGCATTTGAAGAATATGAAACAACAGCTACACTTGTGCAACTTTTAACAGAGTATAATATTCGAATCCTTCCATTGCCTTTACAAACGGGACTTGTTGCAGAAATCGGTAATGAAAATAACGGACCTACAATTGCAATTAGAGCAGACATCGATGCACTCCCAATTCAAGAGGAAACTGGATTATCTTATTCATCAAGAATTCCTAATAAAATGCACGCCTGTGGACATGATTTTCATACAGTAGCAATTCTAGGTACAGCAATTTTATTGAAAAAAATTGAAAAAGAGCTATCTGGGAAAGTTCAGATCATTTTTCAACCTGCAGAAGAAATTGGAAAAGGTGCATTAGAAATTATTAAAACAAATGTATTAAAGGATACAAAAGTGATTATTGGCATGCACAATAAACCTGATTTACCAACTGGAACCATAGGAATAAAGAAAGGTCCCTTAATGGCATCTGCTGATGGATTTACTGTTGAAATAAATGGGAAATCAAGTCATGCCGCAGTGCCAGAAGCAGGCTTGGATTCTATTCTATCGGCATCACATATCATTACTTCACTTCAATCGATTGTCAGTCGTAATATTAGCCCGCTTGAAAGTGCAGTAGTAAGCGTAACGAAATTTCATAGTGGAAGAGCATCGAATGTGATTGCAGACAAAGCGGTTTTTAGTGGCACGGTTCGCACTTTTAATAAGAAAGTAAGGCAGACCATCCAAGACCGATTAGATGAAATTTGTAAGTCCATTGGAGGTGCATTTAACACGGATGTTCATACTATTTGGAATGCGGGTCCACCTACTGTCACAAATGATGAAAAGCTAGCCCGACTTGCACGGGATATTGCAATCAAACAAGGTTTAAATGTAATTGAGCCAAAAGTTTCAGCTGCTAGTGAAGATTTTTCCTACTATTTAGAAGAAATTCCAGGTTTATTCGTATTTTTTGGTACTTCAGGAAAACACGAGTGGCATCACCCTCAGTTTGACCTTGATGAGAGTGCAATTTTGTTAAGCGTTAGATTTTTTACAGATTTTTCGATCACGATTCTGGATGAACTTTCTAAAAAAGTAGTTAATATAGGAGGAAACAAATGAGTACTCTATCAATTGAATTAAGTAACTATAGTCAACTTTATGAATTATTACATCAAAAAACATTCAACTTAACAAAAGAGAAACTGCATTGGAAGAAAAATGATAAATCATGGAGTATTGCAGAAGTATTAACACATTTATTAGATCATCAGTTTGTAGTGAACTTCAGACTAAGGGAAGTATTAGCAGGATCAAGTGTTCAATTACCTGCTTTTAATCAAGATGAATGGATTAAAGGGCAATATGCAAATGATGGAGATGTTTCTGATGTCCTAGAAACATATCGTATTAATTTACATTATAATAATCAATTACTTAAACGATTAACAAGTGATGATTGGAAGAAAAGTGGAACAAATGCTCAAAATGTAATTGTTACAGTTGAAGAAATTATTAAGTCTTTTATCTCACATGTTCATCTTCATTTGAAACAAATACAACGTATTTTGTATGAGTACAGTTTAGTTTAAATGAGGAGGTAAATTATGTCTTCAAACCGCTTAATTATTAGAGAGTCTAAGCCGGATGAATTAGATAAAATTAAAAAAGTGTTAATAGAAGCATATGAACAATATGCTGCTATTCTTTCTAAAGAACAGTGGGAAAACTATAAAAATAGCATTATTGATGCAACTGAAAAGAGTAAAACAAAGACAAAACTTGTTGCGATTGCAGATAATGTTCTACTAGGAGCTTGTTTTATCTATGATTCTGCTGAAAAGGCATATGGTTTAACTGATCTAGAAATTGATTATCCTATTATCCGGTTGATTGGCGTTTCTCCTAAAGCAAGAGGATTAGGAATTGCGACAGAACTAATTAGAGCAAGCTGCAATCTTTCATTAGAATGGGGATCGGATCGAATCGTTCTTCACACATCCGATATGATGCAATCTGCTATTAGATTATATGAGAAATTAGGCTTTAAACGGGCTAAACAATATGAATTTATGAATGGAAATATTCTTGTTAAAAGCTACGAACTGAATATTAACAATACAGCAATATTAACAAATTAATGGAGGGAAATAGAATGACTAAACGAAAAAAACTAAAGCTAGGAGCACTAGTACATGGGGTAGGAGGCAGCATGTCTGGCTGGCGACATCCGGAAGTTCAAACAGATGCAAGTGTAAATCTTTCCTACTATCAAGAGCAAGTGAATATTGCTGAAAATGGAAAATTTGATTTAGTTTTTATTGCAGATGGTTTATATATTACAGAAAAATCAATTCCGCATTTTTTAAATCGTTTTGAACCAATTACAATATTATCTGCACTAGCAGCTGTTACAAAGAATATTGGCTTAGTCGGCACTCTATCAACTACCTATAGTGAACCATTTACTGTAGCAAGACAATTTATGTCAATTGATCATATTAGTAATGGCCGTGCAGGATGGAATCTAGTTACTTCACCACTCGAAGGTTCTGCTAAAAACTATAGTAGAAACTTACATCCTACACATGGTGATCGATATAAAATTGCAGAAGAACACTTAGAAGTAACAAGAGGTCTATGGGATTCTTGGGAAGATGACGCATTTATCCGAGATAAAGAATCAGGTGTGTTTTTTGATTCGAAAAAACTACACAGATTAAATTATGAAGGCAAATATTTTCAAGTAGAAGGCCCTCTTAATATAGGACGCTCTAAGCAAGGCCAACCAGTTGTATTTCAAGCTGGATCTTCAGAAAGTGGTAAGGAATTAGCTGCAAAAGCAGCTGACGCAGTGTTTACTGGTCATGATAATATAGAAGAAGCTAAGCAATTTTATAAAGATGTAAAGGATCGTGCAGTAGCATACGGCAGATCAAAAGATGATATTGTTATATTCCCTGGCATTGCTCCAATAGTTGGTCAAACCGAAGAGGAAGCAGAGCAAAAATATTTAGATCTTGTTAATTTAACAAGTATTGAAAATGCATTGGATTACTTAGGTCGTTACTTTGAGCATCATGACTTTTCTCAATATCCGTTAGATGAACCATTCCCGGATCTTGGCGATTTAGGGAAAAATAGTTTTAGAAGTAATACGGATAAGATTAAAAAAGAAGCGAAAGAAAAAGGGTTAACTCTTAGACAAGTAGCTTTACAGGCAGCTACTCCTAGAAGTGCTTTTATTGGGACACCTGAAAAAATTGCCAATCTAATTCAAGAATGGTATGAACAAGAGGCAGCTGACGGTCTAATGATTTACTCCGCAATTCCAAGTGCGTTAAAGGATTTTACGGAACAGGTCATTCCAATATTACAAGAAAGAGGAATCTATCGTACAGAATATGAATCTTCTACTTTGAGAGGAAATTTAGGTTTGCAAGTCCCTGAAAATCGTTATATTTCTAATCTAGTTAAAAATTAATATCAAAAATTAATTGAAAATCTCAAAAACCATCTAAACAAAGATGGTTTTTTTTCTTTATAGTAGTCATTTAATAGCAAGCTAATAGGATTTTTAACAAAAAAGTAGTGATTTAAGTTTTTAAGTAAAAATTAAGGATTCTATTACATAATTTAATTATTCAAATAAAAGGAGAGAGAAATAAGATGGACAATTTAGAATCAAGCTTAGTAGAAAAAAACCAAAAGTCGAATTTGAAAAATCGTACTACAGGTGGTTTTTCTCCTAAAGTCATCTCAATTTTATTAATCGTAAATTTAGTAATTGGAAATTTTACTTTGGTAGGTGTAGGCTATTTAAGCTATAAAAATAATAACCGTACCAATATGATGAGAAATTTCCAAAATGGAAAAGGTGGATTTGGCGGTTTTCCACAAAACGGAGGCGGCGGTTTTAATCAACAACCACCATCAGGTAGCAGCAATTAAGAAGAGGATCTTGATCAAAAAACATGGTGAAAAATTTTTGCTATTTTGGAAAGACTTTATGAAGGCACCTAAACTATTTTTGATTGCGTGAAAAACAAAATTGCTATTGGTTCTATATACCCTAGAGTAGAAAACGAGAAAATCATTAAATTTGCTAAAGCAAATTAAAGTACTTTATCAGTTCAGTTTTTGAAATTATTAAAATAAACAATTGTTAATTATACAGATATTTTATTACGACCTTTAATTGAATAATCTTATAAAGCGTTTTGGTGGTATGATAGGAGTAAGTCTAGAGAGAATTACTGTAAAATATAGTTTAGTATAACGATCGCATTTCTCTTTTAGTAGACGGTATTTTCGGGTATTCCTTTCTTATAAAGCTTTATATATGAAACCAATTCAGCATTAAGTTTTGAATAAAAGAAAAGGAGCGTTGCATTAAAAGGAACGCTTCTTTTTTAGTCTATGGAGGCAATAAAAGTGAGAATATTAGTTGTTGAAGATCATATAGAAGTATTAAATTCAATCGTAGAATTATTATCGAGCGATTTTAAAGTAGATAAAGCATTAGAAGGTGAAGAAGGCTTTTTCCTAGCTATGCAAAATATATATGATGTGATTGTATTAGATGTAATGCTGCCTGAGAAAAATGGTTTTGAGATTGTTAAGGACTTGAGAAAAGAAGGGATACATACTCCAGTACTATTTCTAACTGCAAAAGATTCATTAGAAGATCGTGTTGAAGGATTAAACTTAGGTGCAGACGATTATTTAGTAAAACCATTTCAAGGTCCTGAGTTACTAGCAAGAATATATGCATTACTTAGAAGAAGTGGGAAATTAACAATTGATAGTTCATTGAAATATCAAGGAATCATTTTAAAAGGAAAAGAGCATCCTGTTGAAATCAATAATGAAACGATTCATTTAACAATCAAACAATATGAACTACTAGAATACTTCATTCAAAACCAAGGTAAGATTTTAATGAAAGAACAAATTTTTGATAGAATTTGGGGATTTGATTCTGATACCACTGTTGCGATCGTTGAAGTATATGTACATCAACTCCGAAAAAAGCTAGAGCCATTTAATTATGGTAGTATGATAAAGACTGTCAGAGGAATCGGATATATTATGAAAGATGACTAGGTGAAGAGATGTTTAAGAAAACAAAAATTCGATTAACGATTATAAATTCAGTAGTATTTATCTTGATAATTGGTATCCTTTCTTTAATTATCTATTCATATACAAATAATCGATTATATAAAGAAGTTGATCAATCACTTTTATGGAATATTAATCGTATACAAAATAGTGATAATCCGACTCGTTTTCCGATTAATAATCGAGATCCTCGTGTGTTGATGATCATGTGGGATGAAAATAAAAAATTAGTAAATCCCATGCCAGGTATGAATGCAATTATTTTACAAGATGAACTTAAATATCCTACAAAAATAAACGAAATATATAATGATAAAATCGGTGATATGAATTATCGAACGATCTCAATTCAAGGTGAGACAAATCGAGGGAAAATTACACTACAAATATTACGTAATATCGACTCGGAAAAGGATTTAGTTGATACATTATTAATCATACTAATTGTTGGTTGGGTTTTGGGAAGTGCATTATCAGTTGTAGCAGGTTATATTTTGGCTGGACGTGCACTCGTACCAATTACAAACGCGTGGCAAAAACAACAAGAGTTCGTATCAGATGCTTCTCATGAAATTCGAACGCCTTTAACCGTAATTCAATCACGTTTGGAATTATTGCTTAGAGAGCCAGGCGCAACAATCGAAGAAAAGGCACAAGACTTTTCAATTATGTTAAAAGAGAATAGGCGCCTTTCCAAACTAGTAGCAAGCTTATTAACCTTGGCTAGATCAGATTCAGGACAAATACAATTAAATAAAAAAATATTCTCATTAAATGAATTGTTGGAAGAAGTTGTTTCACACTTCACTGAAATCATTTCATTTCAAAGTAAAGAAATATTTTTGTCTATTAAAGATACGTATTTTTATTTTGGTGATCAAGAAAGAATTCATCAATTACTTGTGATTTTAATCGATAATGCAATGAAATTTACAAACGAAAATGATACGATTCAAATTAGTTGTGAACAAGTGAAAAATAATTTTCTTATAAAGGTGATCGATAGTGGAGTGGGTATAAAAGAAGAAAGCCTTCCCCGAATATTTGACCGTTTTTTCCAGGAAGATGTCTCACGTACATCCAAAAATGGAATTGGACTTGGATTATCAATTGCAAAATGGATTGTTGAAGAACACGGCGGGAAAATTAAAGTTCAAAGTATAAAAGGAGAAGGTACAAGTTTTGAAGTATCATTACCAATTATGTCCTCTTCAAAAAACAGCTAAATTCCAAGTCATCGTAGTTAATTAAGAAAGTAATTTGGTGATTTCCCCAAGAAAATAAAGTATATTTCCGACATTATTTCCTAAGAAATAACAATATATTAAAAAAGCCGAAAGAATTTAATGAAGAATTTTATATGAAGTGAGAAAATCTACTGAACTAAGTAGATTTTTTTTATGGAAGAATAATTAAAGGATTTCCGATAAAGTACTTTTGGTATGAAAGGAATCATTGATTATTGAATAGAATATGTATTTAAAAGATTAAATGTAATATTCTGGAGTTTTTTATATAATTAGTTGTGTCTTATATGAGTAAACGATGTTTTAACAAATGGTGTTTACAAAAAGCAACGTTATTCTTTCATAGATATTAATTCTTTGATTTAGTTCCTGTTTTTCTGACATTAAAGAGTGGAAATCAACACTCATCTTTAAATAGATACTAAGTCGCATTTTTAAATTACACCTACATAAAATGATAGTAAGGAGGTCATTTGAAATGGAAAAATATATTTTATCACTTGACCAAGGGACGACTAGCTCAAGAGCAATTTTGTTTGATAAAAAAGGTAAGATTGTACATACAGCTCAAAAAGAGTTTACTCAATATTTTCCAAAGCCAGGTTGGGTAGAGCATAATGCAAATGAGATTTGGGGTTCGGTACTTGCGGTCATTGCAACGTGCCTTGCGGAATCAAATATTCGTCATGATCAAATTAGTGGAATTGGGATTACTAACCAACGTGAAACGACTGTCGTTTGGGATAAACATACAGGGGCTCCAATCTATCATGCAATCGTTTGGCAATCAAGACAAACAGCTGAAATTTGTGAGGAACTGAAAAAGAACGGTTATGATTCAATAGTTCGCGAAAAAACAGGATTATTAATTGATGCCTATTTTTCGGGTACGAAAGTAAAATGGATTCTTGATCAGATTGATGGTGCTAGAGAAAAGGCTGAGGCAGGAGATTTATTATTTGGAACGATTGATACTTGGCTAGTGTGGAAGCTTTCTGGTGGTAGGGCACATGTTACGGATTATTCAAATGCTTCTAGAACGATGATGTATAATATTCATGAATTAAAATGGGATAAAGATTTATTGAAAATGTTAGATGTTCCAGAGTGTATGCTTCCAAGTGTCCGTCCTTCTTCAGAAGTATATGCTAATACTGTAAGTTATCATTTTTTTGGTAGTGAGATTCCGATTGCTGGCATAGCTGGTGACCAGCAAGCAGCTTTATTTGGTCAGGCTTGCTTTGAAAAGGGAATGGCTAAAAACACGTATGGAACTGGTTGCTTCATGCTTATGAATACAGGAAATCATGCTGTTAAGTCAAATCATGGTTTATTGACTACAATTGCATGGGGAATAGACGGAAAAGTTGAATATGCTCTTGAAGGGAGTATATTTGTAGCGGGTTCTGCTATACAGTGGTTACGTGATGGTTTAAGAATGATTAAAAATGCTGCAGATAGTGAGAAATATGCAACTAGGGTAACTTCATCTGAGGGAGTTTATGTTGTACCTGCTTTTGTAGGATTAGGTACACCTTACTGGGATAGTGAAGTCCGTGGCGCAGTATTTGGTTTAACGAGAGGTACATCTAAAGAACATTTTATCCGTGCTACATTAGAAGCTCTTGCATATCAATCAAAAGATGTGCTTACTGCTATGGAGGCGGATTCAACTATTTCTTTAAAAACGTTACGAGTAGACGGGGGAGCAGTAAGGAATAATTTCTTAATGCAATTTCAAAGTGATATTTTGAATGTACCTGTCGAGCGACCTGTTATAAATGAAACAACAGCTTTAGGTGCGGCTTACTTGGCTGGCTTAGCAGTTGGATTTTGGAAAAACCAAGAAGAAATAGCTGGGCAATGGCAAATGGATCAATGCTTTGAGCAGCAAATGACAACTGAATTAAGTAATGAATTATATTCAGGCTGGAAAAAAGCAGTTAATGCAGCTTTAGCATTTAAATAAGTTACACACTTAATTTCAAAATTCTAGGACCTTTCTACGTGCATCTGTTATTGTAGCGGTCCTTTTTTAATTTTAGATTGCTTTCTTTTATGGCAGCTTTTTAAAACAACTAGAAAATTTGTTGAAGTGAGGTTTTACAATGAAAGAACAATTTTCGGGTTTAAATAGAAAAAAGATTAAGAAAGCATTAGCTGAAAAAGAGTTCGATTTATTAGTAATTGGTGGAGGAATAACAGGTTGTGGTATTGCACTTGATGCTACTACTAGAGGGATGAGTACTGCCCTAGTTGAGATGCAGGATTTTGCATCAGGTACATCCAGTCGTTCTACTAAATTAGTTCATGGTGGTTTGAGATACTTAAAACAGTATGAATTTAAAATGGTAGCAGAGGTTGGTAAAGAGCGAGCAATTGTTTATGAAAATGGACCACATGTAACTACACCTGAATGGATGTTACTGCCTATTTATAAAGGTGGAACTTTTGGTAAGTTTACTACTTCTCTTGGCCTTAGATTATATGATTACTTAGCCGGTGTGAAAAAAGATGAACGAAGGAAGATTTTAAATCGAAAAGAAACAATTGAAAAGGAGCCTCTAGTTAAAAAGGAGGGACTTAAAGCAGGAGGATATTATGTTGAATATCGAACGGATGATGCGCGCCTTACAATCGAAGTCATAAAAAAAGCAGTTGAACATGGAGCACAGGCAATCAATTATGTAGAAGTGACTGATTTCATCTATGAAAATAATAGAATAGTAGGCGCAAAAGCAATCGATATAATCGCGAAAGTACCTTTTACAATTCGCGCCAAGAGGATTGTTAATGCAACCGGACCGTGGGTTGATCAGCTTAGGGAAATGGAACGATTAGAAAGTGATAAAAATCTTAGACTAACTAAAGGGGTTCATTTAGTTATTGATCATAAAAAGTTTCCATTAAATCAGTCTGTTTATTTTGATACGATAGACGGTCGGATGGTCTTTGCAATTCCGAGAGATGGAAAGACTTATGTTGGTACAACGGATACATTTTTTGATCGGGATACCGCTAATCCAAAAGTAAGTAATGAAGATAGGGAATATATTTTAAATTGCGTTAAGTATATGTTTCCAACAATAAAACTAGAAGATACTGACGTTGAATCGAGCTGGGCTGGCATTCGTCCTTTAATTTTTGAAGAAGGTAAAGATCCTTCTGAAATTTCAAGAAAAGATGAAATTTGGGAATCATCTTCTGGGCTAATTTCAATAGCCGGAGGAAAGTTAACAGGTTATCGTAAAATGGCGGAGACAATTGTAGACCTTATTTTAAAAGATAATGACAATAGATTTAGAGAATGTCTGACTAAAAATTTACCAATTTCGGGTGGAGATGTTGGGGGATCAAAAGGATTTAATTATTTTAAAAAACGATTTTCTTCTGTTGGTATCGCAATTGGATTAAGTGAAGCGGAGTATAAAAGATTAAGTAGAGTATATGGATCGAATATAGAGCATTTAATGAATATATCATTTAGTGATTTGAAAAATGATACTAATCTACCACTATCATTATTTTTACAACTGGAATATGGCATTCAAAACGAAATGATTGTTAAACCAGTCGATTTTTTTATTAGGAGAACTGGATTTTTATATTTTCATATTGATCTAGTTAATGAGTATAAAGACGAAGTGATTCGTTATATGGCGAATAGATTAAGTTGGAGCAAATACCAAATCGTAGAATACCGTTTGGAATTGGAAGAGCAAATAAAAGTCGCTGTTACTGTTTATAATGAATGATTTTAAAACAAGTAATAAGAGCAGTAAGGCCGCCTTACGATTCTTAAGTAAAAATAGCATAAATAAGGAAACCCAGACTGACCAAGAGCGAACGTTGATCAACAGTCTGGGTATTCTTATTTTTTAGATATGAATTTATTATCCGTAATCCAAAACCTCCATGGATAGTCCCGTGCTTCACCAGTGTTTTCAATCCCAATCCTAGGACCACTACTAATATGTTCTGGTTTAATTCCTTCCTTGATGTAAACGGGTGGCAGCCAAATCGGTTTTCCATAAGACTCCATCGTAATATTCAATGCCTTTGTAAGCTTACCTGGCCCATTCGTTAAATTAGAAATCGGCTGATTTTTTCTAAATTCGATCATTTTTTCAATCCCGTTCACAGGTTCTAGTGCTCTAATTAATACTGCCTGTGGTAGGCCAATTTTCTCACAAACAATATTAATTAAAGTATGGGTATGCATTTGATAAGTGTAGATGTAACCTTCCTCATGAAACATGATTTCCGTTCGTTTCGTACGTCGATTTTGAAAACTATGTGCAGCGCGATCTTCTGGCCCCATATATGCTTCGGTCTCTACAATTATTCCGGAAAGTTCCATTTCATCAGTATTATGAACTAATATATGACCTAAAAGGTCCTTTGCTACTTGTATAGATGGTTTTAAAAAGAAATCTTGTTTTAATGTCGAATTCATAAATAACTCCTCGGAAATTGTTTTATAAATAGAGAAAATGTATTAATTTGTCATGTTAATAAGGCTATTTACCTATTCCTATTATTATAAATATATTAAAATTAGATTAAATATATTAAGGTAATTATTAGAAATTATTCATAATTGCTCATTGTACAATCCCCTTCAAGCTTGTACTATTGACTTATTGTTAGAAGATTCTGAAAAGGGGTGTAGATTTATGGCAAGACCATCTTACTGGAAGGTATTATCGAGTGTCTCACTAGCTACAGCATTAAGTATGTCCATTTTTTCAACTGGAGTTACTTCAAAAGCAGCAATTCCTACTGAAAGTGAAAGTAAGCAATTAGTAGAAAGTCCTTATTTAGATTTAAACGTAGTGGATGAAGAAAGATTAGAAAAAGCTTTAAGAGACAGAGGCGAGATCAAAGAATCTGATAGCGCTGAAGTCGCTAAAGAAAAAGTACAAGCATACATAAAAGAAAAACAAGGTGAATATAAAGAGAAAGTTCAAGCACAGTCTCAGTCGGAAATTGCTGATAAACAAAGAGCAACATTAGAAAAACGTAAAGCTCAACTTTTATCACAATTAAATAAAGGCCACGAAAACTATAAAAAAGGCAAACCAACTGGTGTAGTAAAAGTTGATTCTGCAAAACAAGCTGGCTATAACGGTGGAGTACGTGAAGATAAAGTATTAGTAATCTTAACTGAATTTGCTGATTTCAAACATAACAATATTGATAAACAAGATGGGTATATGTACACTGATGATTTTAGTAAAAAACATTACGAAGACATGCTTTTCGGAGATAAAGAATTTACTCTAAATGATGGTTCAAAAGTAAAAACATTTAAACAATTTTATGAAGAACAATCTGGTGGAAGCTATACTGTAAAAGGTACAGTTACAGACTGGT
Source organism: Gottfriedia sp. NPDC057991 (assembly GCF_042886615.1). NCBI lineage: Bacteria > Bacillati > Bacillota > Bacilli > Caryophanales > Bacillaceae > Gottfriedia > Gottfriedia sp. NPDC057991. The sequence goes on along the minus strand of NZ_JBHVQN010000005.1, from coordinate 303,460 downwards.
TAACGGTTAGTGGAAAAGCAGCTGAATATGGTGATGATAGTCCTTCTGGTGGACATGATAATTTAAACCCAAAAGGTCCTCGTGATTTAGTTAAAGAATCATTACGTGCTGCAATTGATTCAGGCATAAACTTAGCTGATTTTGATAATTTAGATATTTATGATCTTGATGGTGATGGCAACATTAATGAGCCTGATGGATTAGTAGACCATTTAATGGTACTTCACGCTGGAACTGGACAAGAAGCTGGCGGAGGTAAGTTAGGGGATAAAGCAATCTGGTCACACCGTTGGACACTGAATGGAGTAACTTCTTTCCCAGGAACACAATCAAAGGTTCCATATTGGGGCGGATTGATGGCTGCATATGATTACACAATTGAGCCAGAAGATGGAGCAGTTGGTGTATTCGCCCACGAATTTGGTCATGATTTAGGATTACCAGATGAGTACGATACTCAGTATTCAGGTAATGGTGAGCCAATTGCTTCTTGGTCAGTTATGAGTGGTGGTAGTTGGAACGGAGCAATCGCAGGAACGACGCCTACAAGTTTTTCACCGCAAAATAAAGAGTATTTCCAAAAAACAATTGGTGGAAACTGGGCTAATATGACAGAAGTAGATTATAAGGATATTGACGAAAAAGGTATTGCTACTTTTATTGACCAAAGTGTTACTAAATCTAATAATCCAGGTGTAGTAAAAGTTAACTTACCAAAGAAAGAAGTAAAAAGTAAAATTCAACCTCAATTTGGTGCTAAGTATTACTATAGTACAAAAGGTGATAACCTCCGTACTACGATGACTTCACCAGTATTTAATTTAACAGCAGCTACAAATGCAAGCTTCGCTGTCAAAGCAAACTATGAAGTTGAATACAATTATGACTATCTGTATGTAAATGTATTAGATGCAACAACTGGCGCTAAACTTGCAACAATTGATACGATTGGTACTAAAAATATTGCAGGTGGGCTTGATACATCTAAAGGGCTTTGGGTAGATAAAGTTTATGACTTATCTGCATACAAAGGCAAAAATGTAAAAGTTCAATTTGAATATGTTACTGATGGTGGACTATCTCCTGCAGGATTTGCTTTCGACGAAGCAAAATTAACTGTTGACGGTACAGTTAAATTTACTGATGGTGCTGAAGGAACTCCAGCATTTACATTAGACAAAGCAACTGTATCTAATGGAACTGAATTTAAAAATCACTACTACTACCTAGAGTGGAGAAACTACGCTGGCTCTGATAAAGCATTAGAGTATGCTCGCGGAGTTAAGTATAATACTGGTTTAGTAGTTTGGTATGGTGATGATAGCTACACAGATAACTGGACAGGTGTTCACCCAGGTGAAGGTTTCTTAGGTGTTGTAGATGCTCACCCAGAAGCTATGGTTGGTACATTAAATGGTAAACCATCAGTATCACAAAGTACTCGTTACCAAGTAGCTGACGCAGCTTTCAGTTACGACAAATCTCCTGAATTCTACTTTAACTCACCATCTCGTGGGATCTTTGATTATGCTGGACTACCTGGTGTAACAGAGTTTGATGATTCGCATAGTTACCAAAATACTTTAATTCCAGATGCAGGAAGAAAAGTACCTAACTACGGATTAAAATTCCAAGTTATTGGGGAAGCAAAAGATAATTCAGCTGGTGCTGTTTGGATTCATAAATAAGTTTAAAGAATACGAGTCTGATATACTATCAGGCTCGTATTTTTTTTGTTTTAGACTGCCTGAAAAATGAGTTGTAATCTTATTTACTCATGAACCTGTCATGAGTAAGTAAATTTCATATTTTAGCAATTATAGTTACTCATAAACTTGCCTAAAGGCTCGCCAATCAGCGAGTTATTTTATCGTGGTTTTTATGAACAAAATGGTTTTAATGGACTTTACGTCTTTAACGTTCATAAAAACTTTTTTCAGAATTATTAAATTATAATACTTGTATTAGAAAGCGTTTCCAAAAAGGGAGGAACTATAGGTGAAATTTAAAAAGACTAGTTTGTTCGTAATGACTTCTTTAATCGCGGTAAGTCTTGCGGCTTGTAAAAGTAGTAGTGTATCGACGGGAGGCAATAGCTCATCTTATCCTAATAAGGCAATTTCGGTTGTAGCACCATCTGGAGCAGGTGGCGGATGGGATTTAACGGCAAGATCGTTCACTAAAGTATTAAGTGAAACAAAACTTGTTAAAGAACCTATGACGGTAGAAAATAAGCCAGGCGGTGGCGGTACAGTATTCATGGCTGAATATGCTACACAAGATAAGGCCAATAATGAAAAATTATTCGTAAACTCACCACCAATTATTATTAACAATTTGAAAAAAGAGGGAAATAGCCCGTATGGCTATAAAAATAGTACACCTTTAGCTCAGCTAACAAAGGATTATGGAGCAATCGTTGTAAAAGCTGATTCTAAGTATAAAGATTTAAAATCACTCTTAGAAGATATTAAAAGGAATCCAAAGAATATTACTTTAGCTGGGGGATCTGCACCTGGTTCTATGGATCATTTAATCGGAATTTTACCGGCTTATAAATTTGGTATTGATCCTACGAAAATTAAGTATGTTTCCTATGATGGTGGTTCAGAGGCAATAACAGCATTATTAGGGAATAACGCGGATGTCATTTCGACTGATGTCTCTAGTACGCTTGAGTTTGTTAAATCAGGTAAAGTTAAAGTTTTAGCGGTAACATCACCTGAACGTTTACAAGGAGATGTATTGTCTAAGTTTCCAACAGCTAAAGAGCAAGGAATAGATGCCGAGTTTATCATTTGGCGTGGGGTTTTTGGACCAGAGAAAATGTCTAAGGATGCATACTCATATTGGGAAAAAACAATTTCAAAATTAGTTGAGACAGACGTATGGAAAGAAGAAGTAGAAAAGCAAGGCTGGCAGCCGGAATATAAAGATGGTAAAGAATTTAATTCGTTCTTATCAGAACAAGAAACACAAGTTCAAGATTTATTAAAAGCATTAGGAATGAATAAATAGTTGAAATAAAGAAGGGGAAAAACACTCCTTCTTTTCCATTACTGAACATAAAGAGGTGAGATACATGAATAAAAAGTTTGATCGATTAGCAGCTATCATATTTCTTATTACAGGTATAACTTTTATTATCGAAAGTCGAAATATAGCTGCCACTGCTTATGGAAGTGTAGTTGGCCCGAACGTTTTTCCATTTATACTTGGCTGTGCGCTGTCCCTATTAAGCTGTAGGTTATTTTATGAAACATTTTCTTATAAGGGAAAAGAAAAAGAAACAGTTCAATATAATTATAAGCAATTTTTTATCATCCTAGCTTCAGCTATTCTTTATGCACTTTTACTTGAGAAAATCGGTTTTATTATTAGTTCGTTTTTATTCCTGATTGTTGCAATTCAAACAATGGAGCGTGGAAACTGGATAAAGTCACTTTCGATTTCATTAGGTTACTCTCTCATTATTTATTTTATTTTTGTCGATGTTTTAAAAGGTACGCTACCAGTTTGGTCAATTTGGTTTTAAGAAAAAAGAAGGGAGAGTTATTAACTTGAGTACTTTTCAATATTTAATGCAGGGATTTGAAACTGCATTTACATGGTACAACTTATTGTTTGCTTTTGCCGGAGTATTAATTGGTACAGCTGTAGGGGTATTACCTGGTATTGGGCCAATGAGTGGGGTCGCTTTATTAATACCTGTTACTGCTTCGGTTACTGGTTTTTTAGGACCTGAGCAAGCAGCGGGGAGTGCAATTATTTTATTAGCTGGCGTATATTATGGTGCTATGTATGGTGGTTCTACTACATCAATTTTATTAAATACTCCAGGTGAATCTTCTTCGGTAGTGACGACTTTAGATGGCTATCAAATGGCTAAAAAAGGTAGAGCGGGAAGTGCTTTGTCAATCGCAGCAATTGGTTCATTTGTGGCAGGGATTTTTACTCTTATTGCACTGATTGTATTAGCAAAACCATTATCGGCATTAGCTATTAAGTTCGGTCCAGCTGAATACTTTTCACTAATGCTTCTTGGTTTGTGTGCAGTAAGTGGACTAGCAGGAAAGTCGGTAACAAAAGCATTAATTATGACGATTTTCGGACTACTACTAGCTACAATTGGAATTGATTCGGTATCAGGAGTTTCTCGTTTTACATATGACATTCCATGGCTTTATCAAGGGTTAGAATTTTTAACAATAGCGGTAGGATTATTTGCTCTAGGGGAAGTATTTAAAACTATTATTGAAAATGAAATTGAAGATGGCGAGATGGCAAAGATTAATAATTTATTACCATCTAAAGAAGAATTAAAAGAAAGTGTAGCACCGATCGCTAGGGGATCTATATTAGGATTTTTCGTCGGTTTATTACCGGGAGCGGGTGCTATTTTAGCTTCATTTTTTGCTTATATTTTAGAAAAGAAGGTTAGTAAAACGCCAGAAAAGTTTGGAACTGGTACAATTGCTGGAGTTGCATCTCCTGAGTCAGCAAACAATGCCGCATCTGGAGGAGCGATGATTCCTTTATTAACTTTAGGGATTCCAAGTTCAGGAACAACTGCAATCTTAATGGGTGCTTTAATGATGTATAACATACAACCGGGGCCACTATTATTCGATGAACATCCTGATGTGGCATGGGGATTAATTGCGAGTATGTTTATTGGTAACGTAATGCTTATTATCTTAAACATGCCTTTAGTAAAAATATTTGCAAAGATTATTCAAACGCCGAAGAAATACTTATTGCCACTAATTGTAGCCATTTCAATATTTGGTGTTTATGCCGTTCAAGTATCTGTTAATGATTTACTTCTTTTAATAGCATGTGGTATTTTCGGATATTTCCTTTCAAAAAATGATTTTCCAATCGCACCATTAGTATTAGGAATCGTTTTAGGTCCAATGATAGAGAATAATTTAAGAAGAGCTTTGACTGTATCAAATGGTGATTATAGTATTTTCTTTACTCATCCTATTTCATTAGTATTTTTAATAATTGGTGTTCTTTGGATCCTCATTCCAATTATTATTAAATTGAGAGGTAAAGAAGTAGTTATTAATGTAGAAGCTTAAAATATTCTAACAAAACTCCTTTAATAAAAGGAGTTTTTTGATTATTATAAAAATATAAGGAGAAATTTTATGCGTTTACATTATAAGTTGATCATCTTTATTTCTGTACTCATTCTAGTTATTAGTAGTGTTTTTGAAATAGTATCTCAAGAAATGTTTCTAAAAAACCTTAAACATGAAAAGGGACTAAAGGCTTTAGCTATTTCTCAAACAGTGGCAAATATGCCAGAAGTTCGTGAATCATTTTCAGGTAAAAATCCATCGGGAATCATTCAGCCAATCGTTGAAAAGATCCGAAAGAAAGTTGGAGCGGAATTTATCGTTGTAGGAAATATAAATGAAGTACGTTATTCCCATCCAAACCCATTGCTAATTGGTCAGAAAATGGTTGGAGGAGATAATGATAAAGTATTTAAGGGACAGGAAATCGTATCAGAATCAACTGGTACACTCGGTCCTTCTTTAAGGGGAAAAGCTCCTATTTTTGATGATAATGGCAATGTAATTGGAGTTGTTTCTGTAGGCTACTTAATAAAGGATATCGATCATGAGGCAAAAGCGTTTAGTAAAAAACTAATAAAAAATAGTATTGTCATATTATTACTTGGAATAGGAGTAGCTTTTTTAATTTCATTTAATATTAAAAAATCGATCTTCGGATTGGAGCCGAAAGAAATTGGAAGGATGTACAAAGAAAAACACGCAATTTTAGAATCCATTCATGAAGGGATTATTGCGATTGATGAATACGGAGAGATTACGGTAGTAAATGAAAATGCTCATAAAGTACTTTCTATTCCTAATAATATAAAGCTTAGAGGATTAAAAATAGAAGACATATTGCATAATTCGCATCTGAAGAAAGTAGTTGAAACTGGTAAGCCAATTTATGATTTAGAGTTTTTAATCAATGAAAAAGTAATGATTATTAATTGTATACCGATTGTTGGAGTGAATTCTAAAGTTGTTGGGGCAGTAACAACCTTTAGGGAAAAATCAGAATTGAATAAATTGCTAAATGAACTATCGCAAATAAAAGCATATTCGGAAGGCCTTAGAGCACAGGCACATGAATATTCGAATAAGTTACATACAATTTTGGGCTTAATACAGCTTGAATCTTATCAGGAAGCGATTGAATTAATTTCAAAGGAATCAAATATAACCCAAAATATAATCCAGTTTATTATGGAAGAAATTTCAGACCCTGTTGTTGCAGGACTTCTATTAGGCAAAATAAGTTTAGCTAATGAGTTAAAAGTAGACTTTAACATTGACTATAATAGTAGTTTTGCAGATGTTCCAAAAGAAATAAATCGGGAAGACCTAATAACCATAATCGGAAATCTATTAAATAACGCATTCGATGCAGTATTAGAAACGAATAAATCAGAAAAGCTTGTTTCACTATTTCTTACTGATTTAGGTGAAGATTTAGTGATTGAAATTGAGGACAATGCAAACGGAATTCCTGAAGAATTAATCGATGAGATTTTTGAATATGGTATTACTTCTAAGGAGAAATCTAAAAACTCAGGGATCGGACTTCACTTAGTTCAAAGATTACTCCATAAATTAAACGGACAAATTACTTTTCATTCAAATGAACATGGGGGAACTACTTTTATTGTTGCCATTCCGAAACGCCAAAAGGAGAGTAACAGATACGATGAAAAAGAATTTAATAGAAGTGTTAATAGTTGAAGATGATAGTAGAATTGCAGAAATTCATCAACGATTTATTGAAAGAATTGAAGGGTTTAGTGTAATTGGTATTGCGACAAATTACCAAGAAGCAGTTGATTTAATTGAGATTCTAAAACCGCAGCTAGTATTACTAGATGTTTATTTTCCGGATATGAATGGCTTAGATTTTTTACAATGGATGAAGAAACATTCAATTTTGGCAGATGTTATTATGATTACAGCATCCAAAGAAATCGATTCTGTTAATAAGGCCTTACATTATGGTGTATTTGATTTTATTATTAAGCCAGTCATTTTTGATCGTTTTAAAAAGTCTCTAATTCGTTATGTAAATTATTCAAATAAAGTGCAAAGCCTACAATCAAAAAGTGCTTATCTAACTCAGGAAGAAATAGATGGTTTAATCGGAAAAAATAATTCGATAATTGGAGAGCAAAGTATATACCCTAAAGGAATTGATAAACTTACTTTAGATAAAGTGTTATTTGCGATAAAAGAAGTTCATAATGGGATGACTGCTGAGAATATAGGGCTAGAAATTGGCGTTAGTCGCACAACTGCCCGACGATATTTAGAATATCTAGTATCTGAAGGAAAAGTATTAGCCGATTTAGCGTACGGAACAATCGGAAGGCCAGAAAGAGTTTATTTAATAAAAAATTAGATTGTGTGAATTAGTAAAGTTTACTTAATGTCTATGACAAACCTAACATTTCTGTAACAGGAATTGTGAAAAATCATGATAAAAGAATCGTCTTAGCGCTTGGTGTACAAGCGTTTTTTTATGTTTTTTACAAGTTTATGACAATGTGAGTTTACTAGAGTCTGGTTTTTGAAAGCGTTGAAAACCTTACATTTGTTTTATAAAATATACTTTGCAAGACTACGGAGGGATAAGTATGAAAATACGTTTATTAACTAAAGAAGATGCAGAAATCTATCTTAATATTCGTTTAGAAGGTTTAAAAGAGAATCCTGAAGTTTTTAGTACCACTATGGATGAAATACTTGATCAAGATGACCCTATTGAATACAAAGCAGAAATCTTAGATAAGGATAAAAATTATACAATTGGTGCATTTACTGACAAAGGTGAATTAATTGGAGTAGCAACTTTAAAAACATTTGAAAAGGTTAAAGCAGAGCACAAAGGAAAGATAGAGTCTGTCTATGTATCTACCAGAGCTCGTAAAATGGGGGCAGGCTATCTTCTAATCGAAGAAGCAATCCATTTAGCAAAAAGCTTAGGACTTGAACAACTTACATTAAATATCATAGAAGGAAACGAAACAGCAAAAAAACTCTACGAAAAACTAGGATTCAAAACATTTGCTAAAACACCTAATAGTTTAAAATTTAACAATGAATATTGGGACCAAGAGCATATGATGCTTACGCTAATTGCAGGAAATTCCAAGGATGCAGGCAAAGCGGGATAAGCAAGTATTGCAGGTATAAAAATTAGCCAGATCCCGACTTTAACAAAAAAAGTTTACCTAAATTGTCATTCAATCTGACAATAAAGGTAAACCTTTTTAAATTCTATTATTTAGTAAAAGTCTTTTCAATGTCATCTAACATTAAGTAAGCAGCCTTGATTCCACCCGCAGTGTTCCAAGTTACATCATTTACTTTAATCACATGTCCATTTTTAGAGGCATTTAACTTTTTGAATAAAGGATCTTCTGTAAATTCTTTTTCAAGCTTAGATCCAGATTCTTTACCGTCATCAAATGTAAAGTAGAATAGATAATCTCCATCCATCGCTGGAATACGTTCTTTTGTTACGCCTCTTTCTGCAAAATCAGGAGCATTTTGTTCTTCTGGACGTTGGAACCCTAATTGTTTAAGTATTACACCAGAGAATGTATCTTGGTGATAGATTCGTACATCAGCACCCATGAAACGGACCATTGAAATTTTTTGATTTACTTTATCGCCTAATTCAGCTTTTAGATCTTCAACACGTTTTGTATAATCAGCTAATACTTTATTGCCTTGTTCTTCTTTGTTTAAAACTTTTGCATAAAATTTGAAGTTTTCTTGCCAATCTCCACGTAATGTTTCAGCGAAAACTGTTGGTGCAATTGCACTTAATTGCTCATATACTTTTTCTTGACGCATTTTATTACCGATGATTAAATCTGGTTTTAAGCCAGCGATTTTCTCAAGGTTAACTTCACTTTCCACACCTACAACTTCTACGCCATCCATCTCTTTAGAAATATGATCGTACCAAGGGTTTCCTGTCCATGATTTAACAGCACCAACCGGTTTCACACCTAATGCTAGTAAAGCTTCAGTTCCTTCGTTTGTTAAAATAACAACTCTTTTTGGATTAACAGGAACTTTTGTCGTACCCATTGCATGCTCAATCGTAATTGTATTTGCTTTTTTACTTTCACTACTAGAAGCTTCATCTGATTTTTTTGTACCACAAGCACCTAATACCATAATTGCTGCAATGAATAGAGCAATTAGTGAAGAAAATTTTAGTTTGTTCATAGAATGGTCTCCCTTTTTAGTTGATAATGATTATCACTTCTCTCGACAAGTAGTATTATAGATTAAGATTTGATTAGAAGTCAATAAGAAAATGAAAATCATTCTCATTGACTTGATAATTCATATCATTTAGACTAATAGAAGAGAATAGAATAGTAGGAGATATAAAATGCTAATTCATCCAAGATCAAGAGTTATCGTATTAGTAGCTTGTATTTTATTATTAGTAATTTGTTTTTTTTCTAGTATTTTACTAGGATATACGGATACTAGTTTTACAAGTTTAATCCATTCATTTACACAATTTGATGGATCTAATGAACAGTTAATTATTCAAAATGTTCGGGTTCCAAGAGCGATCATTGCTTCAATAGTAGGAGCAAGCTTAGCAATCGCCGGTTTATTTATGCAAGTTTTAACGAAAAATCCTTTAGCATCACCTAGCGTTCTAGGAATTAACGCAGGTAGCTCAATGATGATTGTACTTAGTATTACATTTTTCCATTTACAATCACCTAATGCGACTATATGGCTTTCATTTATAGGAGCTACATTATCAGCGGTATTTGTATTTGGGTTAAGTTCAATAGGGAGAGACGGAGCGACACCATTAAAAATTACACTAGCGGGTGTTTCAATTGCAGCTATGTTTAGTTCAATTACCCAAGGCCTACTAGTAACAAATGAAGTAGCATTAGAGCAAGTTCTATTTTGGCTAGCAGGTTCAGTTCAAGGTCGTTCACTCGATTCTTTACATATGGTATTACCATATATCGTAATAGCTTGGGTGATCTCACTTGCACTTGGTGGAAAGATTAACACGTTCATGCTGGGAGAAGATGTATCTAGAGCTCTAGGTCAAAATACTGCTTTATTAAAGACGACATTAGTCGTATTAGTCATCATTCTAGCAGGTGGTGCTGTAAGTATAGCAGGGCCAATAGGATTAGTTGGAATAATTGTCCCTCAAATAGTTAGAATATTCGTTAAAAATGATTATCGCTGGATGATTCCATTTTGTGGTATTTTCGGAGCCATTTTACTTCTATTAGCTGATGTAGGATCGCGTTACATATTAATGCCAGAAGAAACGCCAGTTGGTATTATGACCGCAGTTATTGGTGCACCATTTTTTATTTACTTAGCAAGAAAAGGCGGTACAGTAAAATGAACATGATCAAATTAAGAAACAAGTACTTTTCACTACTATTTAATAAACGATCATTTTCCGTTTTAATAATTGCACTTCTTTTACTGATCAGTTCATTTATAGTGAGCTTAACGCTAGGTGACCGTTACATTTCAATTCCAAAAGTATTATCTGTTATTTTTGGTGATGGTGAAAAAATAGATGAATTATTTATTCAAGCATTTCGTATGCCTCGAATCATCATTGCAGTTTTTGCAGGGCTTTCTTTAGCGATTGCTGGAGCGATTCTTCAAGGGTTAGTTAGAAACCCACTAGCATCTCCAGATATTCTTGGGATAACGGGCGGGGCAGGAGCTGCCGTTGTATTATTTTTAGCCATTTTTAGTAATGATCGTACAAATCAATTAACAGTAAGTATAAAATGGCTACCATTAGCGGCATTTATCGGTGCCATCATCAGTTTAGTATTTGTCTATGCTTTAGCTTATAAGGATGGGGAATTAAGGCCTTTAAGATTAGTTTTAGTAGGGGTAGGGTTTTCAGCATTAGCTCAGAGCACAACTTCATTCTTTATGATTATTGGACCTATTTTTAGAGCAACTGAAGCGAATATGTGGTTAACAGGGAGCGTCTATGGAGCGAACTGGGAACAGGTTAAAATCATTACAGTCTGGACTCTAATTTTTATCGTGTTAGCTTTATCGTTTATTAGACATATCAATACGCAACAACTTGGAGATGAAGTTTCAACAAGCTTAGGTGTTCAAGTAGAAAAAAATCGACTAATCTTGTTATTTATAAGTACTGCATTAGTAGCTGGTGCAGTTGCATTTGCAGGAGCAATCGCATTTGTTGGACTAATTGCACCTCATATTGCTCGGAAAATAGTTGGTGCTTCTTACGGTGCATTGATTCCCTTATCTGGAATAATCGGTGCCATCATGGTATTAGTGGCTGATACAATTGGAAGAACGGTATTTAGTCCAATTCAAATACCTGCTGGTGTATTTACTGCCGTAATTGGTGCACCATATTTTATCTATTTATTATTTAAGACTGGAAAAAGGTGATAAGATGTCAACGAGCGCAATCGAAACAGAAAAATTAACGTTATCGTATGATGATCGAACAATTATAAACGAATTAAATTTTCAAGTCCCAAAAGGAAAAATCACAGTGCTAATTGGAGCTAATGGGTGCGGAAAATCAACATTACTTCGTTCACTTGCAAGATTACTTCAACCAAAAAGTGGAACCATCTTACTTGATGGAAAAGAAATAAGTAAGCGACCTACAAAGGAAATTGCACGTAATCTTTCAATCCTACCTCAAAGTCCTGTTGCACCTGAAGGTTTAACAGTTTTTCAATTAGTAAAACAAGGAAGATATCCATATCAAACTTGGTTAAAACAATGGTCAAAAGAAGATGAAGAAAAAGTAAATCATGCCTTAAAAATGACAAATATGTATGATTTAAAGGATCAATTAGTCGATTCATTATCTGGTGGACAACGTCAACGTGCTTGGATTGCGATGACATTGGCTCAGGACACAGATACAATTCTATTAGATGAACCAACAACCTATTTGGATTTAACACATCAAATCGAGATTTTAGACTTACTATACGAATTAAATGAAAAAGAACAGCGTACAATTGTTATGGTACTACATGATATTAACCTAGCATGTCGATATGCACACAACGTTGTTGCGATTTCAAATGGTGAAGTTTACGCAGAAGGAGGCCCAGAAAAAATCATTAATCGGAACTTAATCTGTGACGTTTTCTGTATGAACTGCGATATTGTGAAGGATCCATTATTCGGAACGCCACTTTGCATACCTCATGGGCGAGGAAGAAAAATAATATAATCAACTTTAAAAAGGTGTCCTTGTATAGGGCACCTTTCATTTAGAAAGAGGTGAGATAGAATGACGTTATCAATTAACAATATAAGTGTAGATATTCTTGGTAGTTCGATTCTTAAAAACATAACTTTTCAAACTAATAAGGGTGAAATTTTTTGCTTAATTGGCACTTCAGGGGCAGGGAAATCGACATTGCTTCGGACATTAAATCGATTACAGTCGATTAGCAAAGGTGAAATTCATTTAAATGGACAATCAATATATAAAATGACTCCTCAGAATTTAAGAAAAAGTACAGTAATGATCCTGCAAACTCCTTCATTATTTGAAGGGAGCATAGAGGATAATATTTTGTTTGGACTCAAATTAAACGGTAGCTATGATAAGGCAGATTCCAAAACAGTAGCGAAATCTTTATTAGAAAAAGTAGGATTAGAGACGAAATTACTTGATCGAAATGCATTAACGCTTTCGATTGGTCAACAGCAAAGAGTATCGATCGCAAGAGCAATAGCCATGAAACCAACTATTTTATTATGTGATGAAATTACTTCAGCATTAGATCCACAATCGACTCTACATATTCAGGAGCTTCTTGTAACTTTAAAAAGAGAAGAAAATCTAACAATTATTCTTGTTACACATAATATGGATCTAGTTCAACAAATTGCTGATCGAGTAGGGTTACTTATCGATGGGAAATTAGTAGAAGTGAGTCCTGTTAATGAATTTTTTAATAATCCTAGCACTGAATTAGGGAAGAATTTCCTTTCTACAATTGCTTAAAGAGGTGGGGAAATGGAAGGTAATTTGCAAATAACAGGTGTATCGCTGACATTCCTATTGATTATAATTGCTATTGGATTGTCTTATTATCAAAAGCTCGGCGTTGAAAAAGACATTGGCATTTCTTCAGTTAGGACAGTCATTCAACTAATGATTATGGGCTATGTACTTGAGTACATACTGCAAATTAAACATTTATTAGTTGTAATCATTATTTTATTTTGTATGATTTTATTTGGTGCCTATACTTCTAGTAAAAGGTCGCACCAAATTGAAGGCGCATTTTTTATTTCATTTATTAGTATTTTACTAGGCGTCATGATTTCTTTAGGAGTCGTATTGGTAGCAAACAAAATTGCTTTAAAAGCTCAATATGTTATTCCAATATCAAGTATGATAATTAGCACATCAATGAATGCGAATAGTTTAGCATTAACAAGACTTAGAGCTGAAATTCAGGCAAGTAAAAACCAAATTGAAGCTGCATTATGTTTAGGTGCAACAACTAAACAAGCTTCAAATAATGTCATAAAAAATTCAATTAAAGCTGCTTTAATTCCATCAATTGATCGAGCTAAAACTGTAGGGATTGTTACTTTACCAGGCTCGATGACAGGAATGATCTTTGCTGGCATAAGTCCCTTATATGCGATTAAATATCAGTTGCTAATAGAATGCATTTTAATTGGTGCAATTGCAATTAGTGTATTCTCCTCAACACTTCTATCCTATAGAAAATTCTTCACAAAAGACGATTCACTGAAATATGAAACGATAATAGAACAAGGATAATTATAGCGGGAGAAGGGGGTAAGTAAAAACTTTTCCTTCTCCCTTTATATTAAATATTATCCGATTACTCTTAATTGTACGTCCATGTTTCCTCTAGTTGCTTTTGAATATGGGCAAACGCCGTGGGCTGCTTTTACTAGTTCAACAGCTACTTCAGTTGGAACTCCTTGTACTTTTACATCAAGTTGAGCAGCTAATTTGAATCCTCCATCAGCAGGGTCTTTACCAATTGTTACGTTTGCTGTTACTGATGTAGATTCTAACTTAATATTTTTCCTACGAGCTACTAAGTTTAATGCACTGTCAAAGCAAGCTGAATAACCAGCTGCAAATAGTTGTTCAGGATTTGTTGCTCCTCCAGGCCCACCTAATTCCACTGGTGATTTAAGTGCCAAATTAATAAAATCATCTGATGACATAACTCTTCCGTCACGTCCACCTGTTGCAGTTGCTGTAGCAGTATATAATTTTTCCATTACGATTTCTCCTTAATAAAAATTATTTATTTTTTATCTTCATTTGCAGATTGAACTTTCTTTAATAAAGCTTTTGTTTGATTTAATATTGTTAAAAGTTCCTCTTTAGTAGTATTACTTTCCAGTAGAAATTTCTCAGGTATACAGAAAGCTTTTTCTTTTAATTTAGTACCTTCATCAGTTAGTGTAATAAATACTTTTCTCTCATCACTTGAATCACGTTTACGGAAAATTAGTCCTGCAGCTTCCATCCGTTTTAGCATGGGTGTAAGAGTTCCTGAGTCTAAAAAAAGTGTCTCCCCAAGTTCTTTCACAGTTTGTTGGTCTTTTTCCCAAAGTGAAAGCAATGCAAGATATTGCGGATAAGTTATACCGATCTCATCCAATAAAGGACGATATAGTTTAGTAATTTCTCTCGAACAAGCATAAATTGAAAAACATACCTGATTTTCGAGCAAAAGCTGATTTTCTTTATTCATTCGATCAACATCCTTATATATTAGTTGTGCACAATTTAATATGACACAATCATAATTGATGGTAAATAATTTTGCAAGCGATAGTAACTATTATTTTTTACCAATTTTTTTATTTTGATTATTAATTGAGCAGGTTTGAAGTGGAAATCTACTTATTCACAATAAAAAAGCCAGTCAATGTTCAATACACTAACTGGCTGTAAATTTAATTTTTTCTAGACCTAGAAATTAATGATGTTATTTGTAGCATTGTGATTGGTAAGGATGTTTTTTTATGATATGCCAAAAACTTAGGCGTCCAAGAATTAACATATTTTTCTTTAAAACTTCTTAAACCTTGAAAGTGATATAAAAATTGTCCATATTGATAAATTTGCGCTGCAACTTTCTCACTTGTAAATGAATACTTAGATAGACCTACGTTTGCTAATGGTGTCATACCGACATTAAAATAATGAAAATTTCTAGACCTAAACCATTCAATTAAGTTAACAAACATAAAGTCCATAATTCCTTTTGGAGCGTCAACTTTATGACGCATTAAATCAATTGAAATCGTATGATCATTATAGTTTGGCATAATGGATGCAAAAGCAATCATTTTATTTTCATTATTTTTAATAATAGCTACAGGCGCAAGTTTGATGTAATCCTCATCAAAATAGCCAAGTGAAAACCCTTTTTCTTTTCGTCCTTTCAGCCACTCTTGTGATAGCTCTTTTAATTCCGTAAAGAATTCATTTGAATAAGGTGGTTCTATCATTTCAAAACTATATTCTTCGCGTTCAAATTTATTGTATAGTGCACGAATTCCTTTATTACGTTTTCCTGATAATGTGAATGTTGAGATATCAGTAAATCCTTCTTCACCAAGTTTAAAGAAATCAAATCCGTTTTCATGTAAATAGGATAGTGAATTTGAGTTTACTTGATAGAAGACGAGTGTATATCCAAATTGATCGGCATAGTTTAATAATTCTTCAATAGCAGGATATAAACGGGATTTTTCACCGACCGGGTCACCTAAAATAACTAATTTGTCCGCATATGGCTGAAAAATAAATAATACTGTCTCATCTTGAGCCCAGAATAAATATTTATCATGTAAAAAAACCAAATGTGAAAGTTCTGTACCACCATACTGATTAAAATGATCTCTTATTTTTTCTTCTTCAGCTTTCGTATTTATAAATTCGAATTGTTTTCTTTTAACTTTAAAAAATGCGATATAAAAAAATAGTAAAGCAGCTGCAAAACCAAGAACTGCACTAATAACGATGTCCCGCGAATTAACAAGTATATAAGGTAAGTATTTAGCAGGTATTTTGACGTTTGTTTGAGGTAGATTGATATAAGCAATAAGTAAATAACTACCCAAAAAGAAGAATAAAATAAAATTATCAACAATCAGCTTACCCCAAGTTAAAACGAAACTTTCTCTATAAAATTGTTTCTTTGAAATAAATAATATAAAAGCAACTGCTAATACAAAAAGAGCTTCTTCATAATCTAATCCTTTTGAATACGTTGTAACTGCTCCAACAATTAGCATGAATAGTGTAATATACCATGCCCTTTTATCTTTATAATCAATTCCACGAGAGAGTCCTAACAATGTAAAGCCTGCTGTGACTGAAATTAAATGTGAAATATTAATAATTGTCGTAGGTAAAATTAAATTTAACAGACTGATTCTTAAAAGCATACTTGGAACAGCAGCAGAAACTAATAATATAACCCCAGATAAAAATATTAAAATCGTTAAAAATTTATGCCCCAAATAAGTAGAAATTTGATTTGGAATATTATTAAATGATTTATTTATTTTATTCCATAATAATTTAAGAGCTAAAATAATACCGCAAGCAAACGGGAAAAAGAAATAACTGAAACGATAAATCAATAAAACAAGAAGTGTCGTTTCCTTTTCAATTCCAAAGTATGTAAAACCTAGTAGGAAAATAAAATCAAAAGATCCAAGTCCACCTGGAATCATACTTAAAAGTGCTGCAACAGAGGCTACTAGAAAAACAGGTAACACCTCTATGATTGAAATGTCGATATGTAAAAATAAACAAATGAAGTAAATGAATAATAAAATAAAAGACCATTCACATAAAGAAATGACAACCAGTGAAAGCATATATTTTGCGGAAAAATTCTCCGAGAAAAAATTACGTTTTAAATAAACGACTAAAAACATAACCGGGAAATAACAAATTGCAATGATAATAGCAATATATAAATACTTATATTCATTTAAAAATGATAAATCAAATATTCCAGTAAATAAAACTAAGCTCAATAGCGATAATCCAGAAAGTAAGAATATCGTTACACTACTCACTGCTTTAATAATTTCTGGTCCGGTGCGATCTTTTCGATAAAATAGTGTTCGAATGGTGGTACCTGCAACCCCACCAAGACCAATTAGGTTTGAGGAAGTATTCGCAAGCCAAGCTACCATTAATATTTTTCGAAAACTGAAATCTAATTTTAATAGTCTTACAAGTACGAAGTCATATAAAAACATTGGAGATACGGCTATAATACCTAATGCAAAAATCAAAATGTACTGTATTAATGTAAGAGACTCCATATAGTTAAAGAACATTTTAAAGTCGAAGTTTAAAAGTACGTTTTTTCCTACAAATATAAATGTAACGAGCAATATTGAAATGAAAAATAGTTTAAATAAACCTACTTTACTAATCCGAAACTTATTCATAAGACACTCCTGAAGTTATTATTCAACAAATAAAATAATAGTTATTAGCTTTAGTATTCCATATTATTCCACTATTTAACAAGAAGAATATTATTACGTCTTAGAAAATTTAATAACTTATTATTTTGGAGATAGAAAGTTAATTAGATTTTAATTTTTAGGACAATTTTACGATTTAATATCGTTGAAAATAGAACTTAGATTTCCACTACAAGTGCTATCTGAGTAACGTTACCTAAGACCCCTCGTCGCGCCTACATGGGCTCAGGATTCCCCATTTTCCATAGGAGTGTGGCATCTTTTGTTCCAAACAACTTCTCTAATAATAGTCAGATTATTAAAATGATTTTTTTATATTTGCCTTTTGTTGTTCAACATAATGGCAGAATAGTTGAACAAGGAAATCCTATTTAAATGTTGAATTAATAGATTTAATAGAAGTATAGGTGGATAAAGTATATGAGTGATAAGTTCAAAGAAATAGTAAACTGGGTAGATAAAATAAATGTTCGAAATCGAAGTTCTGCTTCAGCTTTAATCATCATGAAAGATAATAATATCGTGTTAGAAAATTATAATGGTTTTCATAGTAATTCTGATATTTCTATACCCGTAACACGAACATCTAAGTTTAATGTTGCTTCTGCAAGAAAAAGTTATTTAGGATTAGCAGTTGCGTTTGCACTAAATGAAGGTAAAATTAAAAGCCTTGATGATTATGCAATCGAATATTTTGATGAACTAGATGAAAAAATACTTGGAAAAACAACAATAAGACATTTAGTTACACATTCACATGGTTTGAATGAGACAGATAATGGATCCCTTTTTAGAGAATTTGAACAAGGACAAGGGTGGGCATATAGAGGGATTAACATATCAATGATGACAAATCTCATAAAAAAACTGTATAACAAAAGCTTTCCAGAACTATTAAAAGAAAGGGTCTTTACACCATTCGGATTAAAAGATACTAGTTGGGATACAAAAGAAAATGATAGTTTAGTTAAAGTAATTGATAATCCTGACAAAGAAGCAGCATTTAAATTAGGATATTCAAGTGATGGTTCCGAGTCTAACCTTCATGTCTCAACAAGAGAATTTGCATACTGGGGTAATCTGCATTTGAATAAAGGAAATATAAATGGAAAACAGATCGTCCCGAAGGAAGTTATTGAATTAGCAACTCAAGTTCAAAATTCTAAAAATAAAAATAAAGATTTACCACAAGGTTTGTTTTGGTATGTTCAAGATATTCCGAGAAAAAAGAGTGAGATTGGTGATAGAGTACCACAGGAATCTTATCAAATATTAGGAATAACAGGCCCAACTATTCTAGTAATACCTAAATATAATGTTGTTGTAGCTAAAATGTATAACAAAAGATATAACTATGGTGGAGATAATTATCTCTATTATTTAAGAGAATTCAGTAATATAGTGGCAGATGCATTTAGGGAATAGTAACATTCTAATTCAGCTACTATGGAAGTGCGACATAAACTTCCATTCACTGTGGTTAATCTGAGGATTCATGGTTGGCTAACGCATGCTTTAATTTAACAGCAAGTCCACATTTTACAGATATGAAGAAATAAGAATGAGTATTTTTGAATCATAAGTGAATGTTAACAGTTTAAACAACACAGTGCATTAGTTTGTGATTTTCACCTAAAAATTTTTAAAGCCATGCTTATAGCCTATTCCGCAAACTCCCAAATCTACATATATTATAAAGATTTGAAAGCCCAAAATTGCATAATACGTTATTTAAAAGGGAGGAAAGTTAATATGAACTTCTACAACTATGTACCTTATAATCATAATGATTATTTTAGAAATCCACAGCAAGCTGTAAATCCACAACAAATTTTAACATTAATAAACCCAGCTGTTAGCCATGGATTAAAAGAAGCTCAACACCTTGGCTATCAACATGCATTAACAGAAGCAGTTGCTATCGGATATTTGATGGGGAAAGGTTACGATTATAATACTGCGTGGAAAACTGTTGAATCTTGGTGGAGACCACCGGGAACGACTTTACCTACTCCATATTAAAATTTAAAAAGTTGTTTGAATATTTCCATTGCTAAAGCGAATTTTTGAGGAATCATTAATTTAGTAGATTCCTTTTTTGTGTTTGATTGGAATTGATATTCTGCTTTTTCGAATTGGAATAATATTGGATAAAGTTGCTCTTTATATCATCTAGCTTTTAAATAAAGTTTAAGTAATTAGGATTTTATTATAGTACGTATCTAAAATATAATTAGTTCTACAAAAAATCGACTGCAAAGTCGATTTTTTAATTGAGTTAAATGGTAGATATTTTGAAGAAGGTATTTGTAAACGAATATTGAATGATTAGTTACATATGCAAAAAATGTAAAATTTTAGACTTGAGTGGATACAAAGGAGGAATCTAACCTGAGCGAAATTGAATTGATTCATACATTCAAAAACGAGCTTCAAAATTACTCTTTGGAACAGTTAAGATATAAATCTGAAGAGTCGGTTTGGTCTATTGGTCAAATGTATGATCATTTAATTATCTGTGCGCATGAATACCTAGATAGCATGGAAACATGTGCTACATTAAATGATGAACAACCCCTTGGGAAAACAGAATTTGGTGAGCATTTATATAAAATCAGGGGATTTCCACCAATTAAAATTAAATTACCGGATGAACTAAATGATCCACCTAACAATTCAGTAAGCAAGGACGAGCTCATCAGCAGAATTGATCAAGTAATACTTAGGTTGAGTCAATGGGAATCAAAAGTCGATAATATAAACCGAAATTATAAAGTCCAGCATGGAGGGTTCGGCTGGTTAAATGCAAGGGAATGGTATGATTTGGTTTATATGCATTTTCGTCATCACTTGCGCCAAAAAAGTGAGTTAGAAGAAAGGCTTGTTAAGTGACAGGCCTTAGATGTGTCTTTAGAATACATTCTTTAAACTAACCGATCTGATAATTTATTAAAATTAAGTTTTTTTTATTTTACGAAGAAATAAGGAGTTTAAATAGATAGAAAAATAAATAAAAAAAAAGACAAATAATAGGGAGTGAATAATGAATAAAAATCGGTTAGAAGCTTTTAGTGACGGTGTACTTGCTATCATTATTACAATTATGGTCCTTGAAATTAAGATTCCTCACAGTCCGAATATAAAAGACTTATTACAACTTTTCCCAACCTTTCTTAGTTATTTGCTTAGTTTCATTTATGTAGGTATTTACTGGAACAACCATCATCATATGATACACACTTTACAAAAGGTGACAGGATCAATAATGTGGGCTAATCTTCATTTGCTTTTCTGGTTATCATTAATTCCTTTTGCTTCTGGTTGGATGGGAGAAAACCATTATAAGCCTTATCCTACAATGCTTTATGGTGTAATACTCTTAATGGCCGCAATAGCTTACTTCATATTACAAGGTATAATTATCAAAAAAGAGGGAAAGAATTCAAAGTTGAAACAGGCTGTAGGTAACGATTGGAAAGGAAAAGTTTCTGTGGTTTGTTATTTATCTGCAGTTTGTACGTCTTTGATCTGGCCATGGTTCGCTCAAATAATATATGTAATCGTTGCAATTATGTGGTTATTACCGGATCGTCGAATAGAGAAAGTTATGCAAACTAAGTAAAAAAAGTGTTTTTTAATATAAAAAGTGAGGGAGCTGATTATGATGATAAAAGGTTTCGGGGGAATATTTTGGAGGACTAAAAATCTAGATACATTAAAAAAATGGTACAGTAAAGTGCTGAATGTTGAAATAGAAAATTGGAATGGGACTATTATTAAACCCGATTCTGAAAATGAAACGATTTTTTCTTTCTTTACTGAAGAAGACAGATATTTCCCAACAGAACAGCAAGTGATGTTAAATTTTCAAGTTTATAATCTAGACGAGACGATTAAGCATCTTGAACAAGTAGGTGTACCTCTTGCAAAGGAAAAAGAGATTAGTGAATATGGTAAGTTTGCTTGGATTAAAGATCCTGAAGGTAGATTGGTTGAACTTTGGGAGAAATAACGGATACTTATTTAAGAAAGGATTGCTGCGGCGATCCTTTCTTCTTTTTGTACGAACGGGTGATTTAGATTAACAAGGAATAAAAAGATTCTCTCTAGAATATTAGTTTTTAGTAACTCAATGTATAGAGATTACACAAAGGAGAATATTCTATGTCAGACTTATTTATTTTTTTACCACTAATAACTCTTATTATAGTAATAGTTATTATTGTCTTCATAATTAACAAATTTGCAAAGAAAAAGAATAAAAGCACAGGAAGAATTGTTGGAACCATCTTATTGTTATATGTCACTTGTATGTTAATAACGGGGGTTATTACTTATTTTAAAGGAACTTAATCAACGATTACATGCGCCGATTTTGAATTAGGATTTCAAAACAGAGAATCAACTCATGAACCTATTATGAGTAAGTAATTTTGCTCAACTTGCATTCCAAAAATCAACTTGGAAAAGATTTTTATACATATCAAAATGGTCATTTATTAGCCCAGCATTTTTAATCAAAAGACATATTAGTTTCTTTAAGTAGTAAAATGGTTTACAATTTAGTAGTTGAATTGTAATTTAAGTAATATACATAAAATTAAATGACCATAGATCGCTGAGTTTTAGTTGAGTGTTTCTTCTATTATTAGGGACATTTCAATTTTGAAGCGGGGGAACCAATTTTTGTGCAATTGTACTTTGGGGTGAATCCTTTTTAGGTAGGGCTACTTTTTAGGCCCGAATCCGACAGCTAACCTCGTAGGCGTGTAGGGAGAAGGTTTCCAAAATGATGTCTTATTAAGGCACTGGAGATTTTCCTAGTGTCTTTTTTGCATTCAATTTTTATAAAGTAAGTGGGGGTTATGTAGTGCTAGAAATGTATATATTTGGCGGGATTCTTATTTTAACTATGTTAATAGCAGTATTTATGACTCGTAAGGATACTGTAGTAGATGATGAAAATGGAAAATATAGATGTAGAAAGTCAGGGAATAGGAAGAGAATCGTTAGAGAGAGAAAATCAGGTAAAGTCGTTAGAATAGATTGATTTGCCGAAGATCACGAAATTAAAATAGGTCGAAAAAACATTTAATAGTTCCTTAAGAGAGTGGTCAACTAAGCCATTCTCTTTTTTATTTATTTAGTTTTGGTTTCTTAATTCATATTTAGTTCATAATGAATTTATATAATATGTACATAATTATTTGGAAATGTAAGTAGGTGGATTTATTGAATCATGTAAAAGTATTAGTTGTCGATGATGATGCAAATATTCGAGAGTTAATCTCTATTTTTTTAAGTGGTGAAGGCTATACGGTTCTTGAGGCTGAAGATGGTCAGGAAGCATTAATGATACTCGAAGAAAATAATATTCAAATAGTAGTAGTTGATGTGATGATGCCTGAAGTAGATG
Organism: Gottfriedia sp. NPDC057991; assembly: GCF_042886615.1. Classification (NCBI taxonomy): domain Bacteria; kingdom Bacillati; phylum Bacillota; class Bacilli; order Caryophanales; family Bacillaceae; genus Gottfriedia; species Gottfriedia sp. NPDC057991. Next base: position 280,423 of record NZ_JBHVQN010000005.1, on the reverse strand, counting down.
GATATGAGCTGACAAAAGAGGTTAAAAAGTATTATGATATTCCGATTTTAATGGTCACAGCAAAAGGTGAATCTCAGGATAAATTAAAAGGTTTTGATCTAGGGGTAGATGATTATGTTGTAAAGCCTTTTGATCCTTTGGAAATTGTAGCCCGTGTAAAAGCTCTATTAAGAAGATTTCAATTACTATCTGATAAAAATATTTTTGTAGGTAATTTAACGATAAACCAAGTTAAATATGAAATTTCGGCGAATGATCAATCGATTACGTTACCATTAAAGGAATTCGAATTATTGATGAAGCTTGCTAGTCAGGCTGGAAGAATTTTTACGAGGAATGATTTGATTGAGCAAATATGGGGACTTGATTATGAAGGAGATGAACGCACAGTTGATGTGCATATAAAGAGAGTACGAGAGCGTCTAAGAGAGTTAAAGGCTACAGTCGAAATCGTTACAATAAGAGGTTTAGGCTATAAATTAGAGGAAAATCACACATGAAAAGCATGTATACAAGATTAGTTGTAATCTTTATTTCTGTTATTGTGTTGAGTTTAGTGATCACTTTTTTTATCGCTTCAAAATATTTTATAAAACATGTTGAAACAGAAGTTCAAAGTGATTTAATAGATGTTGGAGAAAATTTTATTTCCATATACTCTAAGCAAGATAATCAAAATGGAGTAGATGCGACTCTACAGATTCTTAGTAAAAATTTTTATTTATCACTGTATGATGAGTCGGGTAAAATCGTTTTGAAAAATACAGCACTAAAAAAGAAGAATATAAAAAAAGACCAGGTAATAAACGTACTAAACAAAAGTGATGTTCAAACAAAAGGATATCTCATCGGCCTACCTTTTGAAAAAGATGGGCATCAATATGCTTTATTTATTCAACCCAATATTGATCGTGGGTTCTTTAAAATGCGGAGAGTTTTATTTTTTAGTTTACTGACAACATTACTCATTGGATCAGTGACATTTTTATTTGTTGCTAAGTTATTAGTAAAGCCTGTAAAAGAGCTAATTAGTGCCACAAAAGAACTGGCTAAAGGTAACTATGACGTTCAAGTAACAATTAAACGGAAAGATGAAATTGGATTACTTGCTTCAAACTTTAATCTGATGACGAATAAATTAAACAAGTTAGAAGAGATGAGAAGTGAATTTGTTTCAAATGTTTCTCATGAAATTCAATCGCCGTTAACATCTATTAAGGGATTTGCAAAGGTTTTAAGAAGTAAGCAATTAACTGAAGAGAAAAAGGAACATTATTTATCCATTATTGAGACAGAGAGTGAACGTCTTTCTATGATGAGTGAAAGATTATTAAAGTTAGCTTCATTGGACTCTGAGCAACATCCATTCCAGCCTACGACCTACAAATTAGATGAACAAATTCGAAAAATTATCTTGGCATTAGAGCCACATTGGGAAAGTAAAAAGCTTCAATTAGTTTTAAATTTGCCACAAACAGAAATAGTGGCAGATCGTTTACTACTTGAACAAGTTTGGATTAATTTACTTCAAAATGCGATTAAGTTCTCAAGTATAGCTGGGTACATTAAAGTAGATATTTTGGATTTGGATCATTATATTCACGTCCTCATTAGCGATAGTGGGTTAGGAATAAGTAAGGAAGATATTGAGCGGATATTTGAACGCTTTTATCAAGCAGACCATTCTAGAAATAAAAAAGGAACCGGGCTTGGTCTTTCGATTGTACAAAAAATAATGGAAATACATCATGGGAAAATAGAGGTTGAAAGTGTTGTTGGAAAAGGAACTAGCTTTACGATTATCCTTCCGAAAATCTTGTAAAATAAAAAAGATCAAATTATGTTCTTAATTGTTCATATTCTGTTCATATAGATTTGATAAACTAATCACGTATTAGAATTGTAACCAATCGAAAGGGGAAATAGATACATTATGTTTGCAGGCTTAACGAAATTAAGTTTGAAGAACACGATCTCAGTTATTATATTAAGTGTTCTTGTTTTAATAGGGGGAATATATTCTGCCCAAAAAATACAAATTGAAACATTTCCTGATGTTTCATTTCCAGCTGTTGCCATACAGGTAGTATACCCTGGTGCATCATCTGAGGATATAGAAACTGAGGTCACTAAACCAATCGAATCGGGTTTAATGAAGCTTGAAAACTATGATCAGTTAACAAGTACTTCAAGTGAAAATATGGCTTCAATCTTTTTAATTTATCCTTTTGGAACGGATATGGATAAAATTGAAAAAGACGTTGATAATGTAATCAATAAAACAAAATTACCTGATAAAGCAGAAGCGACAGTTCAGCGAATTGCGATGGATTCTGCTCCTATTTATCAAGTTGCAATTGCAAATAACGGACAAGTAAAAGATTTACAACAATCAATTGAAAAAGATTTACTTCCTCAAATTAAAAAAATCACTGGTGTTAGTGATGTAAGTCTTCAAGGAACAAAAGATGAAGAAATTCAAATCGTTGTAGATAATAAAAAAGCTGAAGAAAAAGGGATTTCTTTAGACACTATTAAAACGGCAATTCAAGGTCTAGATTACGCAGTGCCATTAGGATCTGTTGAGAATAATGGAAAAACAGTTTCTGTTCGAATGAAAGGTACGTTAAACTCAGTCGATCAAATCAAAAAAACAGTTTTATCTAGCGCAGCTGCACAAATGGGTAGCATGACTCAGGGTGCACAACTAGGTAGTGGGGCAGGACAAGCTCAAACAGTTACGCCAAAAAATGTTACTGTTGCTGATGTTGCGGACGTAAAAGTAGTATCGGTTCAAGATCAAATTTCTAGATATAACGGAAAAGAAAGTTATATTTTATCGGTTTCTCAAACACAAGATTCAAATACAGCGGATGTAGCAACAGCTGTTAAAAAAGAAATTAAATCATTTAAAAAGGATAACAATGTAGAAACTCATGTCATTATGGATAACGGGAAAGAAATTGAAAAATCCGTTAGTTCTTTAATTAAAGAAGGTCTACTAGGTGCTTTATTTACAGTAGTAGTAATTCTGTTATTCTTAAGAAATATTCGAGCTACATTAATTTCAATTTTATCTTTACCAATTTCAATTTTTACAACAATATCAGTATTAAATTCATTGGGATATACATTGAACATTATGACTTTAGGTGGTCTAGTTGTTGCAATAGGACGTATTGTTGATGATAGTATCGTTGTAATTGAAAATATTTTCAGATGGAAACAACAAAAAGGTAACCAATATAAGAAAAAAGAAATGGCATTATATGCAACAAAAGAAGTAATCGGTGCCATTGCATCCTCTACATTTGCAACAGTAGTAGTATTTTTACCTTTAGCATTTGTAAGTGGTATTATTGGAGAATTCTTTAGACCATTTGCAATTTCAGTAGTAGTTTCAATTTTAACTTCTTTAATCGTTGCGATTATATTAATTCCAACATTAGGAGCAAAATTCTTATCAAAACCATTAAAAGGGCATAGTAATGATACTCGTTTTATGAGAAACTACGAAAAATTATTGCGCTCTGCATTAAAACGTAAATGGATTGTTATCTTATTATCAATCGTTTTATTAGCTGGTTCATTATCGATGATTCCTTTATTAGGATTCTCATTCTTACCTGGTAGTGTAAATAAAACACTTCAAGTTACAGCAACTCTTCCATCAAATAGTACTGTGGACCAATCAAATGTAGTTGCAAAAGAATTAGAAAAATACTTTGCAGATTCAGACCTAATTGACAGTGTACAAGCTACTGTTGGTGGTAAACGTGATTTTATGATGAATATGGATGGTGGCAAAAATAAAGCGATCTTCCAAATCAATCTAAAAGATGGAAAGAACATGAATAAAGAGCTTTCAAAAATCAATAAAGAAGTTCCATCAATTGTTGATGCGAAAGTAAAAGGTACAACGATCATAGCAAAAGAACTATCTCAAAATGGTCCTCCAACAGGGAACAATATTGATGTGAATTTATATTCTGCAAACTTTAATGATTTAAAAGATGCAGCATCAAAAATTGAAAAAGAATTAAATAGTGATGATCGTCTGAAAAATGTTTCTAATAATTTAAAAGATGTACAACCTAAATTAGAAATTACATTAAACGATAAAGCACGCGATGAAAATATCTCAATGTTCCAAGTTATGGGAGCTATTAATGAAAAAATTAACGACGTTGAAATCGGTGATTACGATTTAAACGGAGAAACAAATAAGCTTACTGTTGGTTATAAAAATAAAGCAACTTCAAAAGAAGATATTGAAAAAATTAAATTTATGACTGTAACAGGTCCGAAAGAAATTAAAGACTATGTAACAATTTCTCAAAAGGATGCACCAGTGTCAATCAACCATGATGATGGAAAAATGTATGCATCAGTAAGTGCAGAAGTAAAAGGTAAAGACACTGCAACAATTACAAAAGATGTAACAAATCACTTAAATAAAATTGATTTACCAAAAAGCGTTGATATGAAAATTGGCGGCGGCTTAGATATGATTACAGATGGATTCAGCAGTTTAGGAATAGCAATGGTAGTTGCTGTTGGATTAGTATTCTTAATCATGAGTATGACATTTGGTGGCTTAAGAACACCGTTTGTTATTTTAACTTCATTAATCTTTGTACCAGTGGGAGCTTTCTTAGCGTTATTTATTGGCAAGCAAACCCTATCAATGAGTGCAATGATCGGACTATTAATGTTGATCGGTATTGTTGTAACGAATGCGGTTGTATTATTAGACCGTGTTGAACATAACCGTAGAAATGGATTAGAAGTAACTGACGCATTAATCGAGGCTTCAAAGACAAGATTACGTCCAATCCTAATGACAGCATTAGCGACAATTCTTGCATTAGTACCAATGGCCCTTTCAAATTCAACATCTGGCTTAATTTCGAAAGGATTAGCAGTAACTGTAATTGGTGGTTTAACAACTTCAACATTCTTAACACTAATCATCATTCCAGTTATTTATAAATTAGTAAGCAAAAAGAAAAAGATTGAAGAATAATTGATGAAGAGTGCCTCACATAAATAGTGGGGCACTCTTTTGTATTTAAATCAAAACTCTGTTAAAAGAAAAACTAAAAAAGAAGCTGTCTAATTAGACAACCTTTAGGAAATACGTTACTAACTTAACCTAGATAACCCTTTTTGAAGGGGATCAGAGTTTATCATAAAAAGTACCATTTATTAATAATACGATGTCGCCTATTGCTCCAATACAAAAAAAGATGAAATAGTAACTTGCTTTTGTAATTTCTTTATTGAAAAGTTCTTTAAGATTTTTTCATACATTCTACCATTCCTTATTTCACTAATCTGCCAGTTACTCGATTAAGGAAATCAGCATTCTATTTCAACAAATCCAAAAACAAAAAAGAGCTTAGGCACAAACGCTACCTAAGCTCTTTTGATTATTTAGGTTCATAATCAAAATGTAATTCATTATTTTCATTTACAATTACGTTTAAATTATAATCCTTAAAATACCATAAATCCGTTTCATTTATAAAATAGACAACGTTATCAATCGTAATAGATTCTCCGATGTCCACAGGTTGTTCTTTAGTAACACCTAAAGAATAGCCTTTATGTATTGTACTATTTCCACCGTATCGCGCGAAAAAACGAATTGTATCTCCTTCTTTTACATTCATCTCATCTTTAAACCATTTTAATGCATCTTCGGAAATTGTAATTTTCATTGTAACCGACCTTTCTGTATCTTATAAAAATATTATAGTATGAATGTGAAAAACTATACAGAAAAGTGATGTAAAGTGTAAAAAGTGGTGGTAGAAATTTTAATTAGTATAAAGAAGAAAACCCACATTAGCTTACAGGTTTTCTTCTCTTATTAAAGTATTTTAGGACAGGCGCTTTAGACTAATCTATCTTATTTTTTGAAAAATGATAGTATGTTGTTTTTAAATAAAATAAATAGAGAAATGACGACAAACCCGTAATAGACGATTTGTTCAACTAATGGGGTAGCATCAATAAAGGAGAAAAGACCTTCGGTGAATACTTTACCGCCAAAGAAAATTAATAAAATACCCAGCAAAGTAAAAATCACTTTAATATTTAAATTAATTGTAGTTTTGATAAATAAATATGCGATTAAGACAGCTGCAATAATTCCTAGCAAAATTGAAATCATACCAACAAAGGCGATTGTATGTGCATTTGATAAAACAAACAGAACTAGCTCTAAGCCTTCTCTGATCACAAATACACTTGCCATTAAAAATAATGAAATATTACTATCCATAATTTTAACTTCTGATTTTAGTTTATCTGAAATATTAATGCTACTTTGTCCACTTAACCAGTAGATAAAATAGAAGATTAGCAATGCTGCAATTAATTGGATTACACCTTCGATCGTATGTTCAACATTTCCATCTAGTTGACCGAATGTTGTAAATAAGAAAAATCCAGCAAAAATACTAACAACTACTCCGAGTATTGTACCGTAAATTACTGACTTAATTAAATGCTCTTTTTTACTCTGAATTAAAGTAATGAGTAAGTACCCGATTACTAAAGAAACTTCAAGGCCCTCTCGTAAAGCTATTAAAAAATTAGCATTCAACTCATTATCATCCTCCCGATTATATTTAAATCTACTAACTAGACTATTCTTTATTAGTAGAAATGGACACTATTTTAATAATAAATAGGCATAATAAGTTATGTGGTAAAATTAATATAAAATGGCCTAAAATGTGAATTTTAGAAGGGGAAAAAATGGAATCTTTTACAAGTAAAGCGATAGAAATTATTAAAAATATACCACCAGGAAAAGTAATGACATACGGTCAAGTTGCAAAATTGGCAGGAAGTCCAAGAGGAGCTAGACAGATTGTAAGAATTTTACACTCGATGGGGCAAAAATACCAATTGCCATGGCATAGAGTTATAAATGCTAAAGGTGAAATAGGAATCCAAGATGAAGAAGGATTTATAAAGCAAAAGCGTTTCCTCCAAAACGAAGGGGTCAAATTTGCGAGCGAGAGAACCATTAAATTGAAGGAATATCAAGTAAGTTTAGTTCTTGAGAAAGAAGATGTGGATTTAATATAGGAGCGTTTTCAAGCTATATAGATTTAGAATGAGATTGGTACTCAAAATTCATTTATTAATGGATTTTGGGTATTTTTTTTTCACTTTAAGAAATTATAAATTGGCAACGATAGTGAATACTCGACGTAGTAGCCAATTCTATGAATAAAGTATAAGTGCAATTACGTCTCTGTCTTCGCCTAAAGTGCTCGTCAATCGACGAGCTTTCTTTATCTTTATCTGAAAATGATTATGATTAAAACATTGTTACGAACAATATTGTTGTAAAATTGTACAAATGTTAGGTCGAAAGTGTTACGTTTGAAACCTTTACAATAAAACATTGTTTTGTTATACTCGTGTCAGGAGGAATGTCATATGAGTGAAGAATTAATTTCCAAAAAAGATTTACTACAACTTACAGGCATATCGTACGGACAGCTTTATAGATGGAAAAGGAAAAATATCATTCCTGAAGAATGGTTTATGAAAAAATCAAGCTTTACTGGACAGGAAACGTTTTTTCCAAAACAGAAAATTTTGGATCGGATTGAAAAAATAAAAGAGTTGAAGGATGATCAATCATTAGATGATATTGCTAGAGTGTTTTCAACCAATGAAGAAATCGTTTCCGATAGCGGGAATGCTACTTTATCTTTGGAGCAAATCCCTAAACAAGTCGTACAAATATATCAATCACTTTTTCCAAATACTAAATTAGAGCATTTAGGTACGGTGCAATTATGTTCATTACTTTTTGTAAACGAGTGGCTTTCAAAAGGAAGTGTAACAATAGATGAAATAAAGCAATTTCTAAATTTGGTTGAAACGCATAAAAACCAAATTAACTTGGATGAAGCAACTGTCATTTATATTCGAAAATTTGGTATGGGTACATGGATTATTGGAAATCAACATGAAACGTTTGTCGATCAAAAGGATTCAATCTTAATCAATGTTACTCTCTCGAACTATTTAAATAAATCGGTTAAATAAATTATGGAGGAGAGATTATAGTGAGCGTGCAATCAAAGCAGAATGCGATTATTAACGGTTCAGGAACAATTGGTACTGGCAAATATGATGACGTTAGAATTAGTGGAAGCGGACGTATACTTGGTGATATTTTTTGTCATGAAGTGAAAGTAAGTGGCTCAGCAAAATTCAATGGAAAAGTCGAAACTGAATATTTTAATTGCAGTGGGAGCGCTAAATGTCTAAGTGATGTTGATGCAAAAAAAATAAGTGTGAGTGGATCGGCTTCGATTGATGGAAAAGTTTCTGGTGGAGATGTGAATGTTAGCGGTAGCTTTAAAACAAAGGGCGACTTAAATGTTCAAAGTATTAATATTTCAGGCTCAATGAAAACGACAGGAATAGTGAAGGCTGAAGTAATTACAGTAAAAGGATCGCTTTCTACAGAAAAAGGATCTGAATGTGAAGTATTTACAGCTAAAGGTCACTTGTCAATGAATGGTTTATTAAATGCAGAAAACGTAAAAATTACCCATGGAGGATTTGGTTATATACCTCATCATGGATTTAGCTATATACCTGAAATTGGTGGAGAAACGATTGAAATTAGTCGATTCGATGACAATAATATATTTTCACGTGTTTTTACTAAACTATTTAACAATCGAATGAACTTCAAATCAGATGTAATTGAGGGAAGTGCTGTAAAGATTGATTATACGACAGCGAGTGTAGTACGTGGCGATGCTGTAACAATTGGACCAAAATGTGTAATCGACCTTGTGGAATATACAGAAGATGTTCAGATTCATCCTTCTGCAAAGGTAAAGGATGTAAAGAAATTAGAACAATAAGTGGCTTAAGGGATAACCTGAGTCGCTTTTTTTTTGCTTTTTTATGAAAACGGTTATAAATAAGGCAGCATAAGGAAGTTTGAATTGAAAGTTTTAATAAAGTGCAAGCTAGCTCTTTATTTCAGTTATTGAACTATAGTTAGTTGAATGTTAAGATAATAATGTGCAAACGGTTGCAATTAAACTGTACTTATTTATTATTGAAGGCTACAAATATAGTTAATAATGAAAACGCTTTTATGTATTTGGAGGAGAGATTATGACAAATCAAAGTTGGTGGAAGGAAGCGGTTGCTTACCAAATTTATCCACGTAGCTTTATGGATTCAAATGGTGATGGAATTGGTGACTTAAGAGGTGTAATTTCAAAATTAGATTATTTAAAGGAACTTGGTATAGATGTTATTTGGATTTGTCCATTTTACAAATCACCAAATGATGATAATGGTTACGATATCTCAGACTATCAGGACATTATGGATGAGTTTGGTACAATGGCTGATTTTGATGAGCTATTAGAGAATGTACACGAAAGAGGAATGAAGTTAATTTTAGATTTAGTAGTCAATCATACAAGTGATGAGCATCCTTGGTTTTTAGAATCTAAAAAATCTAAAGATAATCCTTTTAGAGACTACTATATTTGGAGAGAAGGAAAAAAATCAGGCCATGAGCCAAATAACTGGGAAAGTATTTTCGGTGGATCTGCATGGGAATATGATGAAGTAACAGATGAATATTTCTTACACTTATTCTCAAAAAAGCAGCCTGATTTAAATTGGGAGAACAAAGAAGTAAGACAAAAAGTATATGAAATGATTAATTGGTGGTTAGATAAAGGAATTGATGGTTTCCGAGTGGACGCAATCAGTCATATAAGAAAACGTCCAGGTTTTCCAGATATGCCAAATCCAAAGAAAGAGAAATATGTGGCAAGCTTTGAAATGCACATGAATCAAGAGGGAATTCACAAATATTTGGATGAGCTAAAACGTGAAACATTTGATAAATATGACATCATGACAGTCGGAGAAGCAAATGGTGTAACAACGAAAGATGCACACCTGTGGGTTGGAGAAAAAGAAGGTAAGTTCAATATGATTTTCCAATTTGAAAGTTTAGATCTTTGGAAGAAAACCGATGAATCTGAAACTTCAATCGCCGATTTAAAAGAAGTACTTACTAAATGGCAAACTGGTTTAGAAGGATATGGATGGAATGCATTATTTATAGAGAACCATGATATACCTAGAGCAGTCAGTACATTAGGTAACGATGCTGAAGCATTTTGGAAAATATCAGCAAAAGCTATTGGAGTAATGTATTTCTTTATGCAAGGAACGCCATTTATTTACCAAGGGCAAGAAATTGGAATGACAAATGTTCATTACACATCAATCAACGATTATAATGATGTAAGTGCAAAAAATATGTATAATTCAATGATTGAAAATGGTTCGACTGAACAAGATGTTCTAGATATTTTGTGGAAAACTGGCCGTGATAATTCTCGCACACCTATGCAATGGAACAGTACAAAGAATGCTGGATTTACAACAGATAAACCTTGGCTTAAAACGAATGATAACTTTAATGAAATAAATGTTGAAATCCAAGAAAAAGATGCTGACTCTATTTTATCATTCTATAAAAAGATGATTACGTTACGTAAAGAAAATAAGGCACTAGTTTATGCACCGTATGAATATCTAGACGTTAAAAATGAACCTGTTTATGCATACACTCGAAAAGGTGAAAAAGAAACATTCTTAGTGATTACTAATTTATCTTCAGAGAAACAAAAATTTACTTTACCGAAAGAATTTACGAAAAAGAATGCACAATTAAGTTTAACCAACGTTGAATTAACAGATGACAAATTAGTTGAAAACATGGAATTTAAACCTTTTGAAGCTAGAGTTTATCACTTAATTTAATATTATTGTATGGCACTTACTCAACAGACTGTCGAATGATAGTCTGTTTTCTTTTGTACAGGATGCTCGCTTTCCATGGGGGAAATCTGTGGAAGTGCAAATAAAAATACTGAAACTGCAATTAAAACTATGAGAACTGTAAATAGGATTACGAAACATGGGGTATTAGAAAAATATAATCAAATAATTAAAGAAATAACATTATATGAGACTTTGAAACAAACAGAACTAAACATAATTCAGTAAAAACAAAAAAATCTTCTCATTTAATTGTCAAAGAATGATCCGAACTTTTTAACGCTAGATTTCACCATTAAATCAAGTAAGAACACCTCTATTTAACGGGGCTCACAACCTTATCAATTAAGGTAAATTAGTGTTCGAATTCTATAATACTCTAAAAATGGTTGTCGAATGATAGTCATTTTTTGCTGCACATTTTTGGCAAAAACCTACAAGGTTTTATAGTATTACAAACACTTCGACAATTTGTAACACTCCTGTAATGGCTTTCAAAATTGTATTTTGTTAGACTTACATTATCAATGAAGGGGGAGAAAGAGATGAAAAAGCAAGTCCTTATAGCTTTCGTATGCTTACTGAGCATGGTATTTTTTACGACTAAATCACAAGCAGCATCTACATATAACCCATACTCAAAGAAAAATCAGGTAACTAAAATCGCTAAACAATATACTGGAGTGCCATATCGTTTTGGTGGTACAAGTACTAAAGGTTTTGACTGTTCAGGTTACGTAGGGTATGTATACAAAAAAGTAGGTACTTCATTACCTCGAACTGCTTCGTCAATGTATACTCTCAGCTCAATTGTTAAAAAGCCTGTTCCTGGAGATTTAGTTTTCTTCAAAAATACATACAAAAAAGGTATTAGCCATGTAGGAATTTTCATGGGAAATAATAATTTTATTTCAGCAACTTCAAGTAAGGGAGTAGCTGTAGTAAGTCTTTCTAATTCATATTGGAAACCGAAATTCGCTGGCTCAGGTAGTGTAATTAAATAAACATAATAATAAATGCAATTTACTTTTCTTAAGAATGGTAGATTGCTTTTTTTTGCACTTATTTTAGGAATAAAGTATAAGTGCAACTACGCCTCTGTCTCCGCCAATCTCCGAGTTTTCTTTATCTTTTCATAAAGTTTTCTTTTTTAATAAATATGTAGATTATGTTCCAATGATATAATGACCTTTAACAAAACTAGTTGCATGAATTTAAAGGAGCTGATAAACATTGCAATAGTCTACTTTACTTTATTTGTTTTAGGTCTAGTATTTGGTTCTTTTTTTAATGTTGTTGGGTTAAGAGTTCCAATTAGGAAATCGATTATTTCACCAGGTTCCTCGTGTTCAAATTGTGGACATAAACTGAGTTCTCTAGAATTAATACCGGTATTTTCTTTTTTACTCCAAAGAGGGAAATGTCGAAGTTGCGGGATTCGCATTTCCAAATTATATTTATTAATTGAAATACTAACAGGTATGTTATTTGTATTATCCATCTATGAAACTGGTTTTCATAAAGATTTAATGATCGCTCTTTCGATAATATCTTTATTAATCATTATTGTTGTTTCGGATATGAAATATATGATTATCCCTAATCGTATTCTATTAATCTTTTTATTTATTTTTAGTTTTGAACGAATCTTAATTCCATTGAATCCTTGGTGGAGTAGTATAGTAGGAGCGTTAGGAGCATTCGTGGTTTTGCTTCTAATTAATCTGATGAGTAAAGGTGGTATGGGAGGAGGAGACATAAAGTTATTTAGTGTGCTAGGTATAATTTTAGGCTGGAAACTAACTCTTATTGCATTTATACTTGCATGTTTTTTAGGCAGTATTTACGGATTAGTCGTAATATTATCGGGAAAATTAAAGCAACGAAATCCGATTCCTTTTGGTCCATTCATCGCAATGGGTGGAGTAGTAAGTTATTTTTATAGTGAAAATCTATTAGAATTTTACCATATAATTTTTTGATAAGCCGATAAATAAAAGGCTATTTAATTGAAAAATTCTTTCAACTAAACAACCCGTACTTTTTCTTATGAGAATAATTTTTCTTCTACACTATTAATAACTGAATTCCAGTATTTTTTGTCTTCAACGAAGTTTGTTCGAATCGCTTTAAAAACAGCAGTTTGTTTTTCTTGGAAATTTGGATCATCTTTATCTGGAAGCTCTTTTTTCATCCCACTTACAATTTCTTCAATTTCCGCAGAACGTGGACCCCATACATTTACTTCATTCCCTTTTTCATCCATAAAAACAAAAATTGGAATAGAACGAGATTTACCATTTGTTAAATATTGATCCATTAATTCTAGGTTTTCATCTCGAATTAGGAATCTAGTATCTATATTAGCTATTTCCATCATTTTTTGAATAACTGGTACATTAAGTAATGCATCTCCACACCAATCTGCAGTCAAAGTAACAACCTTCCAATGACGATTCTTTAATTGTTCAAGTTTTGCTTGTGTATCTTCAGGAATTGTAACTTCATTATAGATTTTTAGAAGTTCTTCTTTATTTACATTCATTGCTTCTACATATTCTTGAAAAGTCATGCCCTTTTCGAACCAAGAATTTAATGACATTTCCATACACTCCTTTAATGTTAATAAATAGTATTATACCCCATTCTTCATAAGAAGGAATGCAATAAGACTTGCAGAATTAATATACAGTATATGCTTTATATGCAGTTTAAGCAGGAGGGAGAAAAATGAGTACGCCTATTGAGATGTCAAAAAGTCGGAAGCGCTTTCCGAAGTGGATTAAAGCTACATCAACTATCTTAATCGTTATCGTCTTAATCGTTGCGGGAACCGGCCTGTACTTAACAAAAAAATCATTACCAAGCATTAAAGGAAATTTAACGATCAGTACGTTAAACCATAAAGTAGAGGTAGTTAGAGATGATAAAGGAGTACCTCATATTAGTGCTAAGAGTTTGCATGATTTGTATGTTGCGCAAGGTTTTGTAACTGCACAAGATCGATTATTTCAAATGGATCTAAGCAGGAGACAAGCGTCCGGACAATTAAGTGAAATAATTGGTGATGCTACAGTGAAGCGTGACTCATATTTTCGAACGCTTGGTTTAAGAAGAGCTGCTGAAGCTTCTTACAGCAAATACGATAAAAATGGACAAAATGTTTTAAATTGGTATGCAGAAGGAGTAAATGCATACATAAAATACGCAATAAAGGAAAATAAACTACCAGTTGAATTTAAAATTTTAAAATATAGACCAACTAAATGGACGGCAATTGACTCACTAGTAATTGGTAAATATATGGCATTTGATTTAGGCGGTCATTGGAATGAACAAGCATTTCGTTATTATGCTATGAATAAATTTCCAAAGGATAAGGCTTTGGAGCTATTTCCTGCTAATAATGATATAGATCCGTATATTATTCCAAGTAATACTTCAAAAATAGACGTAGATAAGAGCTTTGCAAGTGCAATTATTCCACCTGTTTGGAATGGAAGTAATGATTGGGTTGTTAGTGGATCTAAAACCAAGTCCGGTAAACCGTTATTAGCAGATGATCCTCATTTAGGATTAGCGACACCGGCAATTTGGTATGAAACTCAATTAAAATCTGGTGATATGAATGTAAGTGGTGTAATTTTTGCTGGGGTGCCGGGAATCATCGTTGGTCATAATGAACATATTGCCTGGGGAGTAACAAATGTAGGACCGGATGTACAAGATTTATATATTGAAAAACGAAATCCTAATAAGCCAAACGAGTTTTTATATGATGGTCAATGGGAAAAGGCACAGGTTATAAATGAAACGATCAAAATTAAAGGTAAAAAGAATAAGGTGTTACCTGTAATGATTACGAGACATGGTCCAGTGATTTCGGAATTTGCAAGCGACGCTGGAAAAGATACTGTATTCTCTTTGCAATGGACAGCGCTACAACCAACAACGGAGCTAGAAGCGGTTTTAAAATTTGACGTTGCAAAGGATTGGAATTCGTTTAAAGAAGGATTAGCTTTATTTGAAGCTCCTGCCCAAAATTTCGTATTTGCATCAAATGATGGAACAATTGCCTACCGAGCGAATGGAAAAATTCCAATCCGTAAAAAAGGTGATGGGCTAATGCCAGTACCAGGATGGACTAGTGATTACGGTTGGAAAGGATATATTCCATACGATAAACTACCAACAATTGTTAATCCAAAGGTAGGATTTATTTCATCTGCAAATAATAAAGTAGTTGATGATACTTATCCATACCATATTTCAAACTCGTGGGCACAACCTTATCGTCAATTGCGCATTCAGGAAGTATTAAAAAAGAATAACAAATTGACTGTTAAAGATATGCAAAAGCTACAAATGGACGAAATGAACTTACAGGCGAAGGAACATGCACCGAAGTTTATTAAGTCAATAAAACAAAATAAAAATCAATTATCATCTGTTGAAAAATCAGCTTTAAAGGAACTTGAAAAATGGAATTTTATAGATGATAAAGATGAAGCTTCTCCTCTCATATTCCAAATGTGGATGACTGAAATAAATAAAGCATTGTTCGATCAACAAATCTCAAACGATATGATGGATTTATTTGGAGACCGTAAAGTCGTAGTCGACCAATTACTACGTGACAGCTTAAATGGGAAAAAAGTGATCTGGGTTGATGAACAAGGCGGAATTGATAAACTTTTATTAAAAACCTTCAAATCAACAATTAAAAATATTAGCAAAACTGACGGTGAAAATGCAGCTAAGTGGAATTGGGGTAATCACCATAAAGTTGCTTTCGAACACCCATTATCCAGCATTAAAATCTTAAGCTATTTCTTTAATGCGAGAGATCCAATCCCAGTAGGAGGCAGCGCAACTACCGTTAAAGCAGCAGGATATGATGACCAAGGAATCGTAGACCATGGTGCAGCATGGCGAACTGTTGTAGACTTTGCAGATTTAAGTAAATCAGTAAACGTAGTTGGACCAGGACAATCCGGTAACCTAGGAAGTAAATGGTATAGTGACCAAATGGAAGATTGGGCAAATGGAACATATCATACTACTTCTTTGAAAAGTGTTGAAGGTGTTAAAGAAATCTTCGTACCGGGAAAAGCAAAGAAGAAGTAGGAAGCCAGTATAGAGGACAGACCTTTATGAGGTCTGTTTTCTTTGTTTGAGAATTAAAAATGTAGTGATTTATAAATTCATTTTTTAATGGAACAATTCAGTGATTTGTAAAATTGAATAGGAATGGGTGGAAAAGAATTAATTTTATTGTAGATTAAGCAAAAATAGTTGGAGGAGCGGCGAATTTGATTATTATAATTGCGATTCTCGGTTTTTAA
Source organism: Gottfriedia sp. NPDC057991 (assembly GCF_042886615.1). Lineage (NCBI taxonomy): Bacteria > Bacillati > Bacillota > Bacilli > Caryophanales > Bacillaceae > Gottfriedia > Gottfriedia sp. NPDC057991. The sequence goes on along the minus strand of NZ_JBHVQN010000005.1, from coordinate 264,212 downwards.
TTGCGATTCTCGGTTTTTAATTGCGATTCCCAGTTTTTAATTGCGATTCCTGATTTTTAATTGCGATTCCTGATTTTTAATTGCGATTCCTGATTTTTAATTGCGATTCCTGATTTTTAATTGCGATTCCCGGTTTTTAATTGCGATTCCGGTTTTTAATTGCGATTCCTGATTTTTAATTGTGATTCTCGGTTTTTAATTGTGATTCCCGGATATTAATCGCGACACCCAGGATTTAATTGCGATCCTCAGTTATTAATTGCACAACTCTAATTTCTTCCCTTTCCTCATGTCATATAATAAAATATTTAAATAGATTGTCCTAAACTAATTGAAAAAAAGGGGGGCTGTGAAAATGAATGGAATGGGCTTAGTTCTCGAAGGTGGAGGAATGAGAGGGATTTATACTGCCGGTGTTCTTGATTATTTTCTAGAACAAAATATAGAAGTTCCTTATGTGATAGGTGTTTCTGCGGGTGCTTGTATGGGAACTTCTTATCTATCGAAACAACATGGTCGTAATAAACGAGTAAATACGGAATTTTTACAGCATCCAGATTATATTTCTTTTAAAAATTTAATTCGTAATAAGCAGCTTTTTGGCATGGACTTATTATTTGATATTATTCCTAATGAGTTAGATCCATTTGATTTTGATTCTTTTTATAATGCTGAGCAAAAATTTGTAGTTGGTACGACTGATTGTGTTACAGGAGAACCTGCCTATTTTGATAAAGATCAAATTGTAGAAAAAACAGATATGTTAAATATAATTCGGGCATCAAGTTCTTTACCGTTAATGGCTCCAATCATTAAGTTTAATGATCATTTCTTGATGGATGGTGGCATTGCAGATCCGATTCCGATCGGTAAATCTGAGGCGGATGGCAATCGTAAAAATATTGTTGTTTTAACTAGAAATGCTGGTTATCGTAAGAAACCTTCTAAAGGAACTTGGTATTTGCAAAAAAAGTATAAAGATTATCCAGGACTTGTTCAGGCCGTACTAAATAGATCTGAAGTTTATAATAAGCAATTAGAATATATTGAGGAGCAAGAAAAAGCTGGAAATATATTAGTCATTCGTCCTGTACAAAAGTTAAAGGTTGGACGAATCGAACGAAATAAAGGGCGTTTATTAGGGCTTTATAAAGAAGGTTATGAGGATGCTAAGCGGCTTCGTGAACAAATTTTAGAATTCATATCATACGAAAAAACGACCTGTTAATCAGGTCGTTTTAATATGTTGAAAATTAAACTATTTAGACTGAATGAAAACGCTCGTCTTTCAAAGTACGAAGCATGTTTTAAAAGCGAAACAACTAAGAAAGCGAGTGTTTGTCAACAGTCTGATCAACATGTTAAATTCAAGTTGCTTTTTATGAGGGAGGGAGAAAATAAATTAATCCTTATCATTATTATTATTTTTGTTGTTATTATTGTTCATCATGTTTTTCATCATCATTTCAAACATTACCATATCGACACCTAGACACGGATTCATACAGCCACAGCGACTTCTTCTAAAGCAACAACTTCTGCATCTGCAATGACAGTCGTGATCACAACGATCTCTTCTGCAATCGTCACAATCACGGTCTCTTCTGCAATCATCACAATCACGGTCTCTTCTTCTGCAATCGTCACAATCACAGTCATTACGTCTACATCTACTTGAGTTCATGTTGACTTGATCTTGGTTGTTCCACATCGTAGAACACCTCCTTGAATTATCTACATGAACAATGTATGCAAAGATGTCCCATCAAGGAAAGGCTAGTACCTAAATAAAAAATAAAAAAGCACATTAATCTTTTTAAGGACAATGTGCTTTTTATTATTCAATATTAATGTGGGAAGAAAACCATTTGGATTAAGAATAAAATTCCAAAAATATAAATAACTGGTTTAACATCTTTTGCTTTCCCTTTAACGACTTTTAATAATGGATAGGTAATAAATCCAAGCGCAATACCTGTAGCAATACTTGATGTAAGTGGCATTGTGATAATAACTAGAAATGCAGGGAATGCTTCTTCAAAGTTATCCCACTCAATATGTCGAACGCTACCCATCATTAAGCAACCTACTACGATTAATGATGGTGATGTAATTGCTGCTACACCAGAAATTGAATTAACAAGTGGGCTAAAGAATGCTGCAAAAACAAATAGTAATGCAACGACAAGTGCTGTTAAACCTGTTCTACCTCCAGCTGCAACACCTGCTGTAGATTCGATATAAGCTGTTGTAGGTGAAGTACCAAACATAGCTCCAATTGTTGTACCTAATGAATCAGAAAGCATCGCACGACCAGTACGTTTTTCATCTTTCTTATTTAATAAACCAGCTTGTGAAGCTACTCCTAAGAATGTACCTGTCGTATCAAAAATTGTAACTAATAAGAATGAAAAGACAACTGAATAAAGTCCATAATGAATGACATCTGAAGCTGCTGTTACTGGATTAGCAATAATGATATGCTCAGGTAGTTTAGGTAAAGAGAAAATACTTCCTTTAATGTGTAGTTTTCCAGCTAATCCTGCGATGATTGCTGTTGAAACCATTCCGAAGAATAAAGCTCCATTTACATTTAAGGCAAATAAGATCACTGTAATTGCAATTCCGACTATAGTAAGGACTACACCAGTAGAATGAAGATCGCCTAATCCTACCAGATTATCTTTATTAGCAACGATTATACCTGAAAGACGTAAACCTATAAATGCGATAAATAATCCAATTCCAACACTAATTGCATGTTTTAATGTATTTGGAATTGCTTCTATTAAATGCGTTCTAAATTTTGTTAAAGATAGAATAACGAATAAAATACCTGTAATAAATACAGCTGAGAAAGCTAATTGATATGAAATACCATGTGCTTTTGAAACAACCGAATAAGCAAAATATGCATTCATTCCCATTCCGGGAGCAATCGCGATTGGGTAGTTTCCGAACATTGCCATAAATAGTGTTCCGACTAAAGTTGCAATGATTGTTGCAGTAAATGCTTGGTTAAATGGAACACCAGCATCGGATAATATAATAGGATTTACAATAATTATATAAGCCATAGTTAAAAAAGTGGTGAAGCCGGCTATAATTTCTGTTTTAACGGTGGTGTTAGCCTCTTTTAATTTAAACATAATAGTTCTCCTTGTTAAAAAATACGAATGATATACTCAACAGTTATTAATATTATTCGTTTTCTAGCGAAAGTGCAATACTTTTTGAGAATTTTACAGCTTTTAACAAATTCAATTATGTTTAGTATTCCTAAAAGTACGATTTGGGTATGCTAAATCTGAATTATATAAAAGGAGGATGTAGTAAATGACTCAAAAACAGTTTCCGACTAAATTTATTCCACAACATCAAAATAAGCAACCAGGTATTGAAAAGGAAATGACACCAATACCGATATCGGATGATCCTAGTTACACACCAAGTGGTAAATTAAAGGGAAAAGTAGCCATTATTACTGGAGGAGATAGTGGGATTGGAAGAGCAGTTGCTATACTTTATGCAAAAGAAGGGGCATCAGTCTATATTCCATATTTAGATGAAGATGTTGATGCGCAAGACACAAAGAAATACATAAATGATTTAGGTGGAAATTGTGAAATAATGAGATGTGACATTCGAACTGAGGAAGTTTGTAAACAAATCGTTCAAAATGCAATTCAAACCTTCGGGAAAATTAACATTTTAGTGAACAATGCTGCTGTTCAATATCCTCAAAAGAATTTGGAAGACATTACGGAGGAGCAATTAAAAAGAACATTTGAAACGAATATATTTTCAATGTTCTTTTTATCAAAAGCTTGCCTTCCACATATGAAGCAAGGTGATTCGATTATTAATACTGCGTCAATAACTGCATATAAAGGACATGATCAATTATTGGATTACTCAGCGACAAAAGGGGCGATTGTAACATTTACTCGCTCACTTTCTACAAATCTTGCTCAGAAGGGAATTCGTGTTAATGGTGTAGCTCCCGGGCCAATTTGGACACCATTGATTCCAGCAAGTTTTGACGAACAAGAAGTAGCGAAGTTTGGTAGCACAACTCCAATGAAACGAGCTGGACAGCCTGTAGAGCTTGCACCAGCATATCTTTATTTAGCCAGCAATGAAGCTTCCTTCATTACAGGACAAATGATTCATGTTAATGGTGGAGTAATCGTAAACGGATAAACTAATAAAATGGTGCCATATACGATAAAATGTAAATGGCACCATTTCATTAATATTTAGGTCGAAACGTGTGACAGCAAGTTTCACCACTATGGACAGCAGAAGTAGTTATTTCACCGTCTAAGACTGCATTTTGAATCGTTAAATCAAAGTCATTTGAGTATTCATATGCTTCAGTTTGAACAAGAATTGAGTCTGCTTGGCAAAAGTTTCCTTGCCCCCAAAAATTACAATTTGCAACACTACATCTAATTTCTGGCATGAACTCGCCCTCCTTTTGTTTTATTTTCTACATACTTTGCAATCTCATTCAGATTTAAAATAGTGCATTATAGAAATTTTAGTGAGAATATTGTAAACTTTTGTAATATAGAAGGAGTTCGTAAGACTTTTATCGAATCTGAATTCTGATTAAGTATAGGAGGAGAACAAAATGAATTGGGAAACAACTTATGAAAAATGGATTAAATCACCGACTTTAGATCAAGAACTAAAAGAACAATTAATTAATCTTGAGAATAATCACCTTATACTTAAGGAAAGCTTCTATCAAAATTTAGAATTTGGAACTGGTGGAATGCGCGGAGAAATTGGACCTGGAACGAATCGTATGAACATTTATACTATTCGTAAAGCATCTGCTGGTTTTGCAAAATATATTGAAAGCTTTGGAGAAGAAGCAAAAAATCGTGGAGTTGCAATTGCTTTCGATTCACGTCATAAAAGTCCTGAGTTTGCAATGGAAGCAGCAAAAACACTTGCAACGCACGGTATTAAAGCATATGTATTTAATGAATTACGTCCTACACCAGAATTATCATTTGCAGTACGTGAGTTAAACTGCATCGGTGGAATTGTCATTACGGCTAGCCATAACCCACCTGAATATAATGGATTTAAAGTTTATGGTGATGATGGTGCTCAATTACCTCCAGCTGCTGCTGATCAAGTAATTGAATATGTTAATTCATTTGAAAATGAGTTGGAAATTGAAGTATCTTCTGAGCAAGAATCCGTTGAAAAAGGCTTAATACATAGATTAGATGAAGAAATGGACAAATTATATGTAGAGCAACTAAAAACTGTGGTTGTTAACAACGATTTAGTTCATGAACATGGTAAGGATTTAAAAATTGTTTTTACACCACTACACGGCACAGCATTAGTGCCTGCAACGATGTCATTAAAAGCAGTTGGCTTTGAAAATGTAACAATTGTTAAAGAACAAGCAATAGCAGATCCGAATTTCACAACTGTAAAATCACCGAACCCTGAAGAACACGCTGCGTTTGAATATGCAATTCGTTACGGTAAAGAGATTGATGCCGATGTATTAATTGCAACTGACCCTGATGCTGACCGTTTAGGAATCGCTACAAAAAATGAAAACGGCGAATACGTAGTCTTAACTGGAAACCAAACAGGAGCATTAATGCTTCATTATTTATTAACCCAACAAGACGTACCTTCAAATGCACTATTACTTAAAACAATCGTTACATCTGAATTTGGTCAAGTAATCGCATCAAAATTCGGTGTTAAAACAATCGATACATTAACTGGATTTAAGTTTATCGGTGAAAAAATTAAGGAATATGAGCAAACGAACGAATATTCATTTTTATTCGGTTATGAAGAAAGCTATGGCTATTTAGTTAAACCATTTGTTCGTGATAAAGACGCAATTCAAGCAACAGTACTTGCTGCAGAAATTGCTACTTATTATAAAACAAAAGGCATGACTTTATATGAAGGCCTAAATAGCTTATATGAGCAATATGGCTATTACTTAGAAGGATTAAAATCATTAACATTAAAAGGGATTGAAGGTACAGAAAAAATTCAATCGATTTTAACAAATTACCGTCAAAACCCTCCTGTTGATATAAATGGTCTAAAAGTTGTTACAGTTGAAGATTATAAACTTCAAGAGAAAACGACTTTAGAATCAGGGGAAAAAGAACAAATACTTCTACCTAAATCAAATGTATTAAAGTATCAACTTGAAGACGGTTCATGGGTATGCCTACGTCCATCTGGAACTGAACCAAAAATCAAGTTCTACTTTGGAATTGTTGGACAATCTCGTGAAGATAGCATCCAAAAATTGGATAGTTTACAACAAGCATTTATGGGAAAAATTGAAGTATTAGTCTAAAAAAAAGAGCGACTATTTAGTCGCTCTTTTCATTTATTTTAGTTAAAGCTCTAATGATGAGATAAAAGATTGTTCCCCGGCGCTTTCTTCCCTAGTAGCATGCTCTATATGTTGGAACATCCCTTTTAATTTTTCATCAATGATCGCTAAATCCCTCTCGTATTTAAAGGCATGTAGAAAATGTTCGATACGCTTTGAAAAAAGGTCGTCTTTCGTATTTACCATTAACACGAGGAGCTTATCCCATTGACAACAATAAGTGTAATACAATGCTAAATCATAATCGGATTGTACTTGCATTGTGAACCTCCTTTTTAGAGGGTACACATAGTTTATGGTGAAAAAAATTAATTAGCCATGAGAGAATTTAACAAAAGGTTACGGTAGAGGTTAGGTAAAAAAAGGATGGTTAAGTGCAGGAACGATAGGGAAAAAAGGAAGTAAAGTGAGAAATACCTAATTGGTTTTGATCAAATTAAAAGAAATGGCTTCGGCTTAGTTAAATGGAATTCAAAATAGGATGAATTCGGCAAAAAAATATAATGATTGCAGATATTTTTGCACTTGCATAGGAGTTTAATTGCGATTCTGAAATTTAATTGCGATTCTCAGAATTTGATGCGATGCCCAAAATTTAGATGCGATTTCGGAATTTAAATTAAGTATACTTTTATAAGGTACAGGAATAATAAGATTAAAATCAATAAATAATACTGGAGAAACTATGTACTCCAACTGCATTTTGTACTGTTCTTATTCAAAAATAAAAGTATTCAAAAAAAGAAGTTATATCAACCGCATTGTACAAATAAAATTAACTACCGTATGAATTTTTTTCATACGTTTTTTTGTGTTTGTGATTTTTTCAAAAAATTTCGAATTAGGCATATGAATATAGTAGAGATATGACTATTTTTACATTAATTCAATTTTCGGTTCATAGAATAATATAAGAAGAGACAGGAGGAGAGTGTGATGAAGGCGAGTGAATATAGAGCGTTGGAATATGCTATTGATGAAATTACCGAAATTGCGAGAGGATTTGGGCTAGACTTTTACCCAATGCGCTATGAAATCTGTCCTGCAGATATCATTTATACATTTGGCGCTTACGGTATGCCTACAAGATTCTCCCACTGGAGCTTTGGAAAACAGTTTTATAAAATGAAGCTTCATTACGATTTAGGGTTAAGCAAAATTTATGAATTGGTAATCAACTCTGACCCATGTTATGCGTTTTTATTAGATACAAACTCTCTCGTTCAAAATAAATTAATTGTTGCACACGTTTTAGCTCATTGTGACTTCTTTAAAAATAATATTCGTTTCTCAAACACGAAGAGAGACATGGTTGAAAGTATGGCAGCTACTGCTGAACGAATTAAACACTATGAACATATATACGGAAAGCAAGAAGTAGAAAATTTCCTAGATGCAGTACTCTCAATTCAAGAGCATATCGATCCATCATTAATGCGACCAAAACTGGCTTATGATTTAGAAAGTGATTTCCCAATGAAAGAGAAAAAAAGAGTTACACCATACGATGATTTATGGAATATGGACAATAGTAAAGAGAAGAAAAGTGATTCGAACCTTATCCCAATTAAACGCAAACAATTCCCACCACAACCCGAAAAAGATATCCTATTATTTATTGAAGAATACTCAAGAGAACTAGAAGAATGGCAACGTGACATCCTGACTATGTTACGAGAAGAAATGCTTTATTTCTGGCCACAACTTGAAACGAAAATTATGAATGAAGGCTGGGGGTGTGTTTCCTAAGGATTTTTAATGCCTCATATAATATTACTATATTATTATCATTACTTTAATATGATGAATGTGTGTTAAAACAGGAAAAGATTTTTCTGTTTTTTTGTGTTTGTTTCATTATTAAGAACATAATATTTCTGTTAAAATAATTATAGATAATTTGGATGCGAAAGGATGGAATATCCTATAAGGAGGAAGTTAATTTGGAAACGAACAAACGTGTATTTGTAAGTTATAGTTGGGACTCGAAAGAACATCAGGAGTGGGTTTTATATCTTGTAAACGAATTAAGGAAAAAAGGATTATTCGTTGAGGTAGATGTTTTTGAAACACAAACTAAATCCGTAAACCTAAATCAAATGATGGTCGAAAAAGTAAGAGATAGTGATTTTGTTGTCATAGTCTTAACAGAATCATATGCACGAAAAGCTGATCAATTTATAGGGGGAGTTGGTTTTGAATCACTTTTAACTCTACCTTACTTAATGGATAATCCAGAAAAATTAGTACTAATTATGCGTCACAAAGGTGAGTTTTCAAGAGTTTTTCCGTTCCATTTAAAAGGGAGACATGCCATTGATTTTTCGAATGACAGGGAATATGACGAAAAATTAACTGAGTTGATTTATCGATTACATCAAAAACCATTTTATTACGTGGAACCTGTGGGAGAAATACCAACATTAGAACCCAAAAAACCTAGTAGAATTGTTCAAGTTGATGAACAGAGAAGTAGACAAACTGAGTGGGATTTTTCTGATATAACTATACCAAGTTTGAAGCGAATTACAGACCGTGACATTGAAAAATTTATGAAGGATAGTTTTAATCAATTAATACAGTTGTTTAATAGATTGTTTAAGAAAGTACAAGCATCGAATCCAAACTTTGAATTTGATCATGATGAAATTGAGAAATATAAAAGCACTTTCCAATTGTATATTGATGGAGAACATATCCACGGAATGAAGATTTGGTATGGAGATTCGATCGGACGAAGTACCATTAATTTTTCATATGGAAGGCATTTGAGTAGAACTGATAATTCAATGAACGAAATCATCGTACACGAAATCAATAAGAATAATAAGTTGCATTTAAAAATGACGATGAATATGTTCGGGAATAGAGATGTATCTACTCCAGAAGAAATTGTAAGAGAAGTGTGGAACAATAACATTTCTCAAGTTTTAAAGTGAAATGAATTAACAAAGCTATTCATAAAGAAAATTTCTTCATGAATAGCTTTGTTAATTTAGAACTTTAAGTACTATGTTCATTTTCTCGTTATCACTTGGCGTTACTTTTTCAATCAATTCCCCTAATAATTCTTTTACCCTCTCAGTTGGTAATCTTTCTAACGCTACAATCACTGACTTAATAACATTTTTTAACTCCTTCTTTACTTGTTCTAAATTCAAATAGTCTTCTTCTATTACTTTTAAAGTTTCTTCTAAAATCTCTAACCGATTTTTTTCTTCTTTTAAATCCTCCAAACTGATCAAACCAGCTGTATAAGCTTCAACTTTTCGTTCATATCGTTTCTGTGCGACATGTATTTTTTGTTGGTTTGATGTTGAGTTAATTGATGAAGTAGCGGTTTTTTTTGACACTTCGAAATCCATTGATGGAATTTTCTCAAGTAATTCCTCTAGCCCTTTTTTAAATAATTCATCCATCACCTCAACCTTATACTGTTTGCCCGTGCAACTTCCTTTATTACTATACGCAGAACAACGGTAAGCCTTGTACGGACTGTTCTTGGAACCAGATGAACTCACACTCATGCCTGATCCGCATTCTGGGCATTTTAATAAACCACTTAATAAATAAGGACTATTCTTTGAACGGTTGGGTGTTTTTCGCCCACTCATTTTCACTTGCACGTCTTCCCATAAAGCAGGTTCAATAATGGCTTCATGCGTGTCTTCTTGTATGATCCACTCTTCCATATCTTTTTGTGGCTCTTTCTTATTGGTTCGATCCCGTCGATTCCAGATTGTTGTGCCCTTATAAACGGGGTTACTTAGTATGAGTTTCACACTTCGATTCCACCAGTCTTTGCCTCCAGGTGATAGAATCCCCTCATTGTTTAATGTTTTCGCGATGTTAATATAGCCATTTCCTTCTTCGTACAATCTAAAAATACGTTTTACTACGGATGCTTCTGGTTCTTTTACGACTAACAATTTGTCGACCAGTTGATACCCATAAGGTGCAGAAGTGAGCCATTTTCCTTGGTTGGCAGCATGAAACATCGTATCAATTACGCGTTCACGAATGCGTTCCCGTTCAAACTCGGCAACAGCTCCAAGCACTTGAAGCGTTAATCGTCCAGAAGGGGTATGTGTATCAAAGCTTTCACTAATTGAAATAAACGAAACATCGTACTGTTGGAACAATTCGATGAGTTCGAGTAAGTTCAAGAGTTTACGGCTCATCCGATCCAGTTTCGTCACGATGACTCGTGAAATTTTCTGTTGTTTGACGTCTTCAAGTAGTTTGGTTAATTGTGGGCGTTCAATATTTTTGGCTGAATAACCGTCATCAATATAATAGGTCACGTCTTGTTTCCAATCCATGGCTATGCAATAGGAGGACAATCGACTTTGTTGATCATCAAGTGATAAGCCTTCACGTGCTTGTTCGTCTGTGGAGACACGACAGTAGATGGCAATCGATCGTGTATCATCAGCTTTTCCTGTTTTGTTCATCGTAAGCCCCTCCTTTTTTACTTCTTGTCTAACTATATGAAAGCCAAAAATACAATATGAAAAAGTGGGTTGTCCTACTTTCAATCCCACATACCTTGTAATAAGGGAGTGATTGAAATGGAAAAGCAGCAAGAAAAAACCTCATTTATGCTTGGTGAGTATTCATTTTCCTCATTGGATGAGTTACCGACTGAAGAACGAGTTTTACTGTCAGAACGATTAATCACGTGGCGTGCCAAATTTGAACGATTGGTCATCGAATCCTATCTATCCACAACTTATCCACAATATGACATCCAAATTATATCGAACAAAAATGTTTAGTGACATGAACAAAGTATTTACCATAGTGAATAAAAATTATGCATCTGTCCATACTGATAAATATAATTCACGAAGGAGTGTTCAGTATGGGTAGAAAACCAAAAGAGAATGAGAGCATCCAATTGGATTCGTTACAAATCCAATTTGTGAGCGGATTTGAAAATGAATGGGCAAAAACGCTTGCGTCGATACTATGTCATCAGCTGAATAGAAAGTTTGAGGAGCGTGAGTTACAAGATGAAAAAAACGGTGGTGTACATTAGGCAATCACTTGATACCGATAAACAAAAAAATTCCCTGGAGATGCAACGCTCGCATTGTTTGGAGTATGCCAAGCAGCGCGATTGGATCATCGATGAAGTATACAATGAAGGAAAATGTTCGGCACGAAAAACAGAAATGAAGGAACGGCTTCACTTAAACCGACTACTAAACGACTGCAAGAATGGAACAATCGGACGCATTCTGATTTTTAAACGAGACCGATTGGCAAGAAATGTCGAACAGTATCTCGATATTTTACATCAAATTCGTTCGTGCAAAGTTGAATTACATTTTGCAGCAGATAATGAACCGCCTCTTTTTGATGGTGTTGTATCCGATTTAATTGAGTCACTTTTGGCTGGGATTGCTGAATATGAAGGAAATAACATTGTCAGACGGCTCATTAATTCGAAAAAAACCGCAGCTAGTCAAGGAAGATGGGCGGCAGGCTCGTACCCATATGCCTATATCAAGAAAAGCGAAGACCAACCAGGAGTTCTTGCAATCGATTCATCGAAAGTAAAAATTGTGAAAGCGTTATATGCTTTCGCTAAAACGGAACTTTGTAAAAAAGAGACAGACTTTAAGACATTTTTTGAGTCAGTCAAAAAAAATAAAGTGTTAAAAGAGTTAGATGAAAAACAAGTCTGGAAAATCTTAAGCCAACCATTGCATAAAGGGATTATGAGTCAAACGATTGATGGACAGGAATTCAATGAACCTGCATCACATCTTCGAATTGTTAATGTGGACAGTTGGGAAGAGGTAAACGCTGTGTTAGCGTTGATGAAACCACCAAGTGGGGTCGAGAAAATGATCGAAGAAGACGAAGTGGTTGTAGCAAAGTTAGCAGGAGTAGTTCATTGTGCAACGTGCAGGGAACCGTTTACGGTTACCCCGAAAATGTACAAGTGTAAAACTAAAGGGTGTAAAAATTCACCACATATTGAACGAGTTGATCAAGAAGTACTCGTTACGGTTCGAAATAGGTTACTGGAAAATGGAATGAGAGAATGGGAAACAGTGCGGGATCAACTCCAAAAAATGATCGTCTCACCATTTGAAAAAAGGGCAAATTCGTTAAGACTTGAAATTAAAAACCTTGAACAAAATATCGTGGAAAATGTGAAGTATCATGTGAAAACGAAGGGTGTGATCGCTCTAAATGAATCATTCGTTGAAACCTATCGTGAGAAGATGAGTGAATTGGACTTTATTGAATCGCGCTGTTATTCAATTAAATCGTTTGTACAGTCGCTAACGAAGGAAAAAGAACTGGAACGAGTTAAGAAAGAAGGATTGAAACCAATGGAAATCAACTATCTTTTACAGATTGTGAAACGAGTGGAGTACAGAAAAGGAATCAAAGCGATTTCCTATATTCACAATGAGCGAAAGGGCTGCTTACTGTGAAAAAAACAGAAAAACGTACACCAGAAGAGATTCTAGCGTCCGCGAATAAAGTTGCCTTTTACGGTCGCGTCTCGACAAGCGAACAACGGGTTGACTCACAACAAAAGGACCTAGTGATCGAATATTTGGCGCAACATGGTCAGGTACTTGGGGCAGATTCGAATTATGAAGATGTAAAAAGCGCATATTCAAAACGTTATGAAGAAAGGGAGCACTTTTCTCGATTATTAAACGATTTAGAAGACGGGGTGTTTGATGCGGTCGTCGTATCAGACCGCGATCGCATTTCACGTCAAACATCCGAACATTTTAAACTCCGAGATAAACTCGAAAAATTAGGGGTACCGATAGTCATTGCCTCACGAAATGAGTTGTATCAGCACGATGATTTGATTCGGAATTTAATTGAGGATAGTTTAACGAAATTTGAATCAGATACGATTTCGAACCGAACAAAATCAGCCCTTCGTACGCTCCGTGACAAACAAGCATATATTGGTGGGCGACCACCATATGGGTATCAAACAAAGAAAATAAAAGAAGTACGAAAAGGGAAAATAGAGGAAATGGTGGATGAATTTGAGCCAATTACCGAACAAATTGTCAATGTGAAACAGATTTTTGAACGGTATCGACAGCATCAAACCTTAACCAGTATCGCAAATGAACTAGAAAGTGAGGAGGGAACCTCAGAGAAGAAAGTTTGGACGAGTAACAAAGTCAAAAACATTTTGCTTAACCCAATTTATACGGGGAATCTTGTGTACAACCGTTATAGTGAGGAAAAAGGTGTGGTGTTTAAGCCAATTGAAGAGTGGGTCTGGTATCCTTGCGAATTCATCGCTGAGCCAATTTTATCAATGGAAGAATGGCTCTATTGTTGGCATTTATATACCAGCCGAGAGAAACATGATCGACACACGAACAGTTCGTTTTACCTCAATCATGTACTTACTTGTCACTGCGGTGAGAAAATGCTTGGAAAAGATCAACGAACGAATCAAAAAGGGAAAAGTGGGGTTTATGGTTATCGGTATTACATTTGTCAACATCGGACTTGTCGTGAAAAAATCCTGGCAGATGAATTACATTACATGGTAATGGCAAAAGTATTTCATCATTGTTTAACACCAACCTATGTAGGTGAAATCGTCAAAGAGAACTTGCTGCAAGAACTACATGAAAAACGGAAAAGTATTCAAAATTTGAGCCAGGTAATAGAGGAAGAAGAAGCGTTTTTAATTTCTTTAAACCGTTCACAAACCAATGTTGAAACAAAAGATATCCTTCTTCATGAGTCATCGAGTCCACAGGCGCTTGCTTATTTAATTTCAAAACGGTTAAGTGAGGAGCGAATCGAACACGGAAGGGTGATGACAAAGAGACTTCAGAAAGATATGGAGACAATCAACAAGCTAGTATCCGATCATAACAAACTGGAAAAACAGATTAGAGCGTTCATTGACAAAATGCATTGGACGAAACTGTTACATTATGAAATTCGCAAACTACTGTTATTTGCGGTTGTTTCGTGTCGGTTGACTGCGAGAAACCGAGTGAGTCTAACGTTGCGAAAGGAAGAGGAAGAAGAAGAATTCGATGTAAATGGCTTAAAAAAATGAGGTGGTTCTCGAAAATCGAGAATTGCCTCTTTTTTTGTGTCAAAATGCAGTAATTTTCCACTTTGGGATGAAGTCCAGCTACAATTAAGGTATGGACAGATTTAATCAAATTTAAAAATCGTTTTTGAGCGACATTCGACACCACTCTTTATTGACGAACAAAGAGATTAGTAATTTAATAGCAAAGTCGAATGTTGGAAGGTAGGGGATTCCCTTATTTCTCGGTTGTAAATTGAGGCTTGTATAAAATCTCGGTGAAGGAGAAGAAAGGGATCCCTTTCTTCTCTTCCACCGAGATTATGAACCCTTGATATAGCTGGAATGTACAGGCTACAAGGGTTTTGTCAATATTTGAGACTATTTGTTAATGAGGTCTCAAAAACCTACAAAACATTTCTCGGTCGTATAATTTTTAACAACATTTTTCTCGGTAGTGCATTTTACTATTGTCATGTTACTTTTGTAAGTTTACTAGAGTAACATGACAATAGTAAACTTACAAAAAAAATTTTACATAAGTAAAGTTACAATAGTCATTTTACAAAAGTAATGACTCATGAAATTGGAGTTGTCCACATATACTGTACAAGCAGATTTTGCTAGGAGGTTTGTACATGGAAAGCGAACGCTACTACAATGTACACGAAGCACTTTATTTCATGAAAAAACACTATGTGACGGGAAGCCAGCAAGTATTGACAAGGTTCATTCGAGAAAACCGTCTATTCGCTACTAAAATGCCGTATGGCTATATCATTAAAGAACAAGATCTATTTGATTTCATCGATTCTCAAAATGAGGGTATTGTGAGAATCATGGAAGTGTATGATGCTTATGTTGATGAATTTGAAGAAAAATTTAAAAAAGAGAAACGTAAAGAAGAAAAAGATGAAATGAATATTGAGAAAGAAGAGTCACGATTAAATACAATTGAAGAACAGTTAAATAAATTAATTGACTGCGTAGAAAATTTAGCTAGTTTATCCAGTCAAGATAGAGAATTAACAGAAAGCGACCATTTACTAGTACCTGAGAAACAAATTACAGCAACAGAACAAAATCAAGTGGTTCATGGAAAGAAAACAGCGAAAAGTAATGCACCTGTTGGACAAATGACACTAGAAGATTTTTCAAATGAAATAGTAGGTAACATTGAAAATAAAGATCCTTTAACCTTATTTGTCAATATATCACAACATCGAATGGTCCATCACTATTTACCTAAATTAATTCAAGCCGTTCAAGAACTTGATTCACATCAGTTATGGAGTAAAGAGGGATCATGTGTCAATTCAGTGGGCGGCATTGTTCTTCATATATGTGAACACGTAAAGAGAAATACGATTCGATTCTCTGATCCGAATCATAAAAGGTTTGAGAAAGGAATTGAAGATCATTTTCCAGAATCTGACGCATCATCTCAAGAATTGATTCAACAAATCAATGAATCTTTTACTGAATTAAACGAAGTAATGAAGCAGTTAATAGAGAATTTACCGAACGAAATTGATATGCACAATCTGTATCATTTGGTTGAACATACAGGATATCATCTCGGTCAGATTGTTGATCGCTCCAAACGACTATTACATAAATCATTTGATTTTTGTCAAAATGGGTTGAGTGAACAATCGTTAAGAAAAATTATCGAGGAAGATAAGTGAAGGGTCTTCTATGGAGAGATTCTGTTTTTAATTTTGTTACGTATTACGATTGTAGTTTGCAGCTCTATTCAGTTCATCAAATTTTTTGGCTCATATAAGGATCTAAAACTGGACCATATGTTTTTTACATGGTCGTTTAAATAAAAAATCAGTTAAAAATCCTTTTTACGGAGCTGCAAATGAATCTAATAAATAAAGGGATTGGTATAACAACCAATCCCTTTATTTAATCATTATTCAAGTGTCATCTTCATTTAATTCATTGTTAAGTATATCACGAATATAACTCTCCCAAAAAGATAATACCATTGCAGATGAATATGTAATAAATGTGATTGCTTTGAATTTACTGTCCAGGGATAATTGGTGATATTCTGGAATTTCAAGAAGCATTCGTTTAATTGCTAAAATTTCAGATTGAATAATCCTACGTTCTTTAGCTAATTTAAATATGTGATTTTTTTCTTCTATTGAAATCGATAAATCATAAATCATATTAAGTTTAATCTGACTAAGCGGATTATTTATTAGTTCATTCTCGTTTTGAATAGATAGGGGTACCGACTCACTATATTGAAAATCTTTTAACATTTTCCTTGTTATTAGACTTTGATTAATTAATTTTTGTTTGTTAATTGTCGGATGATTACTTAATTTTGAGATTAATTTTTTTTTAGATTGGGGAGACGTTCGATAGAGTATGGAAAGTCTACGACAATATTTTAATAGCTGCTTATCCGTACTAGTAAATTCTTCAACCAAGCACAGAACATTCTCATTATCATTGTATAAATAATTTAATTTGTGTATTGCCCCTGTTGCATAGTATAAATCTGCTTCGGGATCTTTTTCTACAGGAACTAGGAGATCGTACGCATCGAAGTATGGTTTTAATTTTCTTAATCTTCCTTTTGTCGCCTCTTCAAAGTGCTCGTGAAAAACGGGAATGATCTTCTTCTTATTTACATAAAGAATCTGAACATTATTCATAGTCACCACCTCATTTATTTGTATGAGCTATGAAAATTGTCCTATGCTATTCAATCTATATTTCATCCTCTCCCTTCAAAGGACTAAAAATATTCTAGTAAAACAAAGAAAGGAGTACATGAAGTGTAATCCAACGTACTCAATAGGATTGTATGTAATAATAGAAGTGGCTTTTATTTGACAGAAAGATGTTAATGATTAGTATAAATTTTGAAATCAAATTTTAACGAGGAGGCGATTGAATTGTTCCCAATCCTAGTATTTTCTGTTCCCTTTAAGGAGTCAACATATCCATATATTATAAATGTTAAATTAATATTTACACTGGATTGTCTTACAGATGAAAAATTAACTGAAATGAAATTATTTTATGAAGCACCAATTTGTATGTTGGTTGATAATGGAGAAAGTGTCGGAAAAGGAGTATATACATGTGTACACAAACAGATTACGGAGGTTAAGGGGATAAATGTATCAGGTTTTGTTTTTAAAGAGAAAGAAAACTGTACTGATGAAATGGAAGATTTCCTAAATTACATGGATTCCTTAGATGAACATATCGATATATTTCTAATTAATAAATTCTCAATTTTTAATCAAGAAACAGTACAACAATTAGTCTCAATAATGAAAAAGAAAAAGATAAAATACTTGTTTTTCGGTCACAAAGAAGAAAAGGGACTAAGAAGCTCAGATAGAACGCTAGTCCCTGTCAACCAATTTTATACTTTTATTTACACTGATTGTTCAAACCAAACTGGAATTGATGAATTTAATATTTGAGCCATTCTAATGCGGTGTCGACCGTTCATAATTTGTTTAGGTGTACCTGCTGTATCAACTCTGGCTTTTTCACTATCTTTTTCATATGACCCGAATGCCCATGCGTTAACAATTAATTTAAATGGGGTTTCGAAGTTGTTTTGATGACAATAATGTAAGAATTTAGCGTGAATTTTCGGGAAATTTTCTTCGAAATAACCAATGTCTACTAAAGATTCTAATTGAGTATCAGTAAACCCATTCTCTAATAACCAATTTCGGGTTAATAAAGCACTTTTTAAGCTTGAGCAGAATTCACAATCTTGTAGTTGGGATGAAATGAGCAAACAATCTTCTCTTTTTGTTCTTTTTGAACAAGCATTTATTGAATCCGAAGTTACAAAAGTAGGTACTGGTAAATCATTTGCATTTACTATTTTTCTTATCAATTCAAATCCCCCTATATAAAGTTATAAAAAAATCATAATGGAAACTAAACGGTTTGTAAATCAGCAGTTTAAAAACCCTACTCGGTGTCACAGCAAATCCAAGGCTATTAGAAATCCTTCAATTAGAAGGGTTGGTAGTGACTTCTTTTAAAGCAAGTACGTTATTAGCTGGAACAGAAGAGATCCAGACACAAGCATTAAACGGCAATCCAAGTGAAACATTGAGTAATGCGTCAAAACTACTCTTATTATCGCTGTTAAAGAGTACGCAATTAACGCCTGTGGCTGGAGCGATTAATACATATGAATTGTCATATGTATATAAGATTTTTCCATTAAATCATCTTAGACTGGCTGATTGTTATGATTTCCAAATTCGTGTTCCATTTGAATGGATTAGGAATGGTTGGTGAAAGTCGCGTAGAAGTCACGGTCATTTTACCTAGATCCGCTGAAATTGATAGAGATACAACAAAAGGTACAAATGTAAATGGTTCGTACTGTTAACAACTGTAATAATTAGAATTCAAACAAAGAACCCAGCATAATGCTGGTTTTTTTATTTTTTATAATGTTTTTTAATTCTTTTTCCTCTTTTCGAACTTTTTTCATTGAAACACTCTAGTTATATTTGTGAGTTAGCATCTTTTTTATATTTCTTAGATTCTGATGAAAAAATTCAATAAAAAGCTAACTACTATTTAATTTTTATTTAAAAAGTAACTAAATCCCCCAAGTTCTATTTCACTAATGATTAATATTAATTACATAATGCTTCCCCTTTTTAAAATAAAAAATAAAGCTCAAAATTGACCACTTTTTTTATTATTATCATCGAATTCCCCCAATTGACCATATACAATATTAGCAATAAAATTTTAAATGTCATAATTTTACAAAAATATAAAAACTTATTTCGAAATAAGTAGATGGATTCATGTTTTATGTATTTTGTAAAGAAAATCTATTAGAAAAAAGGGGAGTTTCAGTGTATTTATTTGAGAAAGCATTAATTAAAAAGGGGTTATTAGTTTCAATCATTTTTGCCCTGATAGTTTGTTTGATTCCATTTCAAGCAATAAATGGAGTCGTCAAAGCAGCATCACCAACTAAAATTGAAAATGCAAAAATTCAGCGTTACGATTCTGATCACCCTAATGATTTCAATGCAGACAAATTAGTTGTCTCATGGACGCCAGATTCAGAATATACGAGTTACCGAATTAAGATTGGTCTCAAACCAGGAGGAGCAGAGATTGTAAATACCTTAGTATCAAACGTTAGCGAATTTAAATATTATAAATCCGTTCCTTCACTATTAACTTATTACTTTTCAATCTATGGGATCAATAAGCAAGGGGTCTCATCAGAGATTGCAACAGATAGCGCATTTGCTCGGAATTTACACTCAGCATCTCTCGTTGCAACCGCTGTACCCGAATCAATGGAAATTGATAGTGAAGAGCCTGTTTCAATCACTGTACTAAACGACGGGCTTGAAACTTGGAGTAAAGACAAGGGATATCGCTTAGTTAGCGATCAAACAGATTATTTTACGGGAAAAAGTAATTTTCAATTAGATTCTGAGGAAGATATCAAAACAGGTGAGTCAAAAACATTCACATTGCCATTTTACGCTGGAAAAAAAGTTGCAAAAGAAAGCACTAAATGGCAGATGGTCAAAAATAATGAAAAAATTAGTATTAGTGTTAAAAAAGAAATAGTGATTAAAGACAGCGTCGATAAACAAGACAGTAAAGTGTCTGAAGAATCAAATGCTACTGTATCAACAACAATCGCTGATACTCAGCCTCCTACAGGAGATTTTACCATTAATAATGGTAATCCATTTACAAATTCGCAAGACTTAACGATTCGTGCAACTGCTTCGGACAACTCAGGAGGGGTGATTTACCAATCAATTTCATCTGACGGAATCAATTATTCAACAGGTTCTATCTACCCTAACTCTATTTCCTACCACACTACGGCTGGAGATGGTCAAAAAAGAGTATATATGAAATTAACGGACGGTTCAGGAAATGTAAAAGATTTGGGGTATAAAACAATTACGTTAGATCAGACAATGCCAAAAGCCGAATTGAAAAAGGCAAGCCAAAATGAAATAGGTCACGTTGAGATAAGAGGAACTGCTTCAGATGCAACTTTTGATTCGTATCAACTTCAATATGTTCAAGAAAATAGCGTAAATAAAGATCTTATTGATATTAGCAATTCAAGTAATGAAATAAATGATAGCATTTTGGGTGATTGGCGAGCAAACGTGGAATCTGGATTCTACACGATCTATTTAACAGTAACGGATGCGGCGGGGAATACGAGCTATGATTCTATTCGTGTCTTAATTGGAGCAGACTTTTATAAACAAGCCCATTATCAAGGTATCGAGGATCACTATCAATATAAAACTCAAAAACTAGGGAATGGCTCGTTAAGTATTAATCTTCAAGCGGAAAATGGGGTTATTCAATACCCAGATTTAAAAATGGCTACTCAAAGTTCGATTAGTTATCAATTAATAAGAACACTTAATAATTCAAGTTTAGATTCGTATGGAGATTCGTCTTTTGGAGGATGGTCCATTACGGGAAACGAAAGAATTGAAACAGACTGGGACAAGCAAAACATAAAATATTATGATCAAAACGGTGAACTTCATGAGTTTTATACAAATGATAACGAACACTATGTAAATTTAAATGGATCTAAATTAAAATTATCAAACGTTTCAACTGATTACGATACTGTCCATTTTCAAATTGTGGATACGACAGGGCTGAAAAAGAATTTCATCGGATCGAGATATAACTATACGTATAATATTGATTCTTATGAAGATCTTGCACATAATAAAATACAATTTGCTTATGACAGTAGTTCGAAATTAATAAAAATATATGAAAAGAATCCTTTGGGAACCCAAGTTGGCGCTTCAATACTCTTGGAATATAAAAATAATTCAGTGAGTAAAGTAACGTATGGTGATATTACAGTTAACTATTCGTACGTAAACAATTTATTAACAAAAGTAAGTTATGAGTACAAGAGTAAACCAGGCGAAATAATATCTTACTCAATAGAATATACATACTATTCTAACGGGGCGGTAAAAAGTTTCAAAGATCCTAATGGTAATGTGACGCAGTTTACGTTTGAGAATGGTAATATTCAAGTTACTGAACCTGATGGAAAAAGTACTTCGTATCATTATAGTAATGATACGACTACAGTCACATCTGATGGTAAAACAGACACGTATTATTTGAATACGGGGGATTATCGACAACCTGTTGATACTTTGATTAGTTCAGATGGGGCGATTACGAATTATCAATATAACAATGATTTAAATTGTATTTCTGAAACTACAACAACGAAGGATAATATCGGAAATATTACAGGACAAAGTATTCTAACAAGAGTATATGAATCTCCTTACTATTTTTCTGAAGAGAAAATGAAAGATATCACGTTTGAAGATGGTGTAGAGAGCGGAACAGAAATAGAATATACGAAAAATTATGAATACACTTTCAGGGAAAGTGCTGATCCTTGGGGATTTTTCACCTTGGGTGATTATGCTGTTTTGACTGTTAACAACGTGGATAAAAATGGAGATACATCGAAGACCAAAACAATTTATGATCCCAATGGATATATTACATCTTTAACGGATGAAACTACAACAACAGAAAATGGGAATACAAAAACAACATCTCAGAATACGAGCTATTCATATGATGATATTGGTAGAGTTACAAGTATCATTCATCCAAACTTATCAAAGGAAACGTATGAATATAGTGGCTTATCAGTCTTACAAAAAAAATTCAAAAATAAAAATAACCTAACACCTTTTTCTGTATCGACAACGATAAATGATTTGTACGGAAATTTAACAGATGCTATTGATGGAAATGGAAATAAGACCTCTTTTGAGTACAACCCTTTAAATGATAGTTTACTTAGTGTTACCGATGCAAAAGGGAAAGTAACAACCAATACATATGACAACAATGGAAATTTACTTTCTTCGAAAGATGCACTTAATCATGTGAAAAATTATTCGTACGATGTGAACAATCAAGCTCTAACGCTTACTATGCCAATTCAAGGAACAATGAAATACGCTTATAATAATGATCGCCAATTAACCAAGATTACGAAGTTTTCTGGCATTACATCAAATTTCACATATGATGACTATAAAAATGTAACTTCTATTGTATCGGAAAATGATTCAGGGAATACTTTAACCCAAATTAATAGATATGATGAAAATGATAATGTTATAGAGACTAACTTAAAAGACCAATCTGACAATATTCTTTACAATAAAACATTCAGATATGATCGTAATAACAATATCACATCCAATACACAAGGGGACAACCTGAACTTTGGATATGAATACAATGATTCATTAAACAAAGATCGTGTAACTAAAAAGTCAGTTGACTATCTTAGTGGATATTGGAATTTTTATCAAGAATATACCTATACATCAGATGGGAAATTATCTTCAATTAAGCCGTTAGGGATCGAATCGCCGATGTCATATACTTACCAATACGGTACAGGTGATGATGAGAGGATTATTCATGTTAATCCAACATCGAATGGTGAATTATTTTCAAAATCAACCGCACTAAATTCTGCAAATGAACTTGACAACATTAAATACACAGGGGCTGTGAATCTAAACTTTACTTATTTATATGACGCAGCTGGTAATATTACGAGCGAAACGACATCAAATGGAGAAACGGTGTATCAATACGATGCAAATAATCAGTTAATTAATGAAACATTGCCAGATGGGACTTCAAATAGTTATACCTATAATGCGGTTGGAAATCGTACGTCTGATTCAATTAATGGAATTACGAATACATATACGTACAACGATGCTAACCAAATTGTTACAAAAAATGGTGTACCGTATATTTATGATGTAGATGGAAATTTAACTCAGGATGAAAACTTCAAATATGAGTACAACGTTCTCGGGCAACAAACTAGAGTTACAACACTGCAAGGCGTTGAAGTTGCTCGATACGAATATGACGAGAATAACTTACGAACTAAGAAAACTGTTGGTAATGAAACACATGAATATTACTATGAATCGAATAATCTTTCTGTAGAAATCATTCGAATTGGTGGTGATATAAAGCAAATTCGTTATTACCAATGGGATTCAGATGGAAAACCACTTGGAATGTATATTAAAGAAAAAGCTCAAAGTGGGCTTTGGCAAGAAAATGTATATCATTTCGTGACAAATTATAAAGGTGATGTGTTATCAATTGTAGACAATAGTGGGAATATAGTAGGTTCGTATACTTATGATTCTTATGGCAATATATTAAGTGAATCAGGTATTCTTGCAGGTGAAAACACAATTCGATTTGCTGGATATTACTATGATAATGAGACACAACATTATTATTTACAAGCTAGATACTACAATCAAGAGAATGGTAATTTATTAGCGCTTGATCCACACCCAGGTGATTCAGGTGTTCCTATTTCTCAAAATGGATACACATACAGTAACAATAATCCAGTGATGTTTATTGATATGAATGGGAAATCTCCAGTTAGTACAGGTGGAGGGAGTAGCCAAATTATTGATGGACCATTTAAAAAAACATACTCAAATCTTGATGTTAGAATAATTATTGCTCTCTTGAGTGATTATATAACTAGCAAAATACCTAAAGTAGTACCTTATGTAGGGAAAGCAGTAGCTGTAGCTGCATTTTGGTTATCTGAAAAAGCAACCACAACATATGTAAGATTTTGGACATATAAAGCTTATGATAACTATGAGAAAAGATATAGAATATACGTAACTGTTGTACGGTATAAATACAGTAATTATTCAGGACCATTTAATGTAAGCACTAGACCAGTAACTTAAATATAGGGGGAATTTTTAATTGTTAGTATCCGAAAATAGTAATTAGACCATATGGTTTGATAAAGAGAGGGTAAAAATGGCTTTTATTTGGATCTTATTAATTTACTTCTTAATTGATTTTGTTATTAGAGTGGTTTTTAAACTGAAATATAAAAGGAAATTATTTAATTATGTTAAGTTCTCAAATGCAAGATTTATAAAAATAGAAAAGTATTTGTCAATTTTATTTTTGCTTGTAATATTGATTAACTCTATTTATAAATTTCCGTTTAACAATCCATTTATTTGGGTATTCTTTCATGGAATGATTATATCTTTATGTCAAGGTTTATTTGAACAAAAATTTGAAAATGAAAAAAATGAGTACATTTTGAGTTATTTAGGAAGTTCAGTCTATTTTATATTCATTTTTTTAGGCATCTATCTTTTTTAAAGTTCCTAATGAATAATTTGGTTTTATTGAAAGCTTAGTATTCTTCCTTCTTTATGCTCCAAATAACTTTCTTAATAATGAAAGTTAAACTGGGCAGTGTTATTGATTATAAGTTATATTGGCAACATACATCTATAAGAATTGTTATTGAATAAGTTAGAATTAAGGCTTGCTAAAATTAGCAAGCCTTAATTCTAATCGTTACTGATTTTACAATAGCAATCCTAAATTTTACTTTAAATCAATTTTTGTCCCTTCTCGAACAGTCCAGTTTGGTTTTACTACTATTTTATCTTTTTCCTTTAACCCTTTAAGTATTGCAACCCATTTGCCCTTTTTTTGACCTGTTACAACCTTTTGTTTATGAATCTTGCCCTTTTTTAGTACATATACAAATTTCGATTTTCCAGCTTCCATTATACTTGTATCAGGAACTGATAACATGTCTTTTGAATCAACTACAACTTCCAACGTGGTATCAAAGCCAGAATAAAGCCATTCTTGAGTATCTAGGCTTGCTTTAAAGGTATAATATGGTGCAGTTTCTTTTATAAATTTGTCCTTGTTGGTAGATGTTTTATATGTTGGATAATCAGAAACCCCTGTTATTTCTCCTTTCCATTTCTTATTTGGAACTACTTTTGATGTGACCGTAATATGCTGCCCTAAAGAAATTTTTGCTTTTTCTTGTTCAGTAAGTGTACCTTCAATTTGAAGCGGTTCTTTTGTAGCAATTTGAATAATTAAGATTGGCTGTTTGCTTGGTGCTTGAAAACCCTGCCCGATATCTTGGTTAATATCAATTACTACGCCATCTGTATTACTCCTAATAGTTAATGATTCTTTTTGTGCTAATAATTTTTCGTCCTCAAGTGAAAATTTTTCTACGTTTAACTCTGCTGCATTTAGCTCTTTCTTTGCTGCATTTAATTCAACTTGTAAAGCTTGATTCGTTGTTTCATTCGTTATTGTAGCTGAAGTAGCTTCCTGAACTTTTTGCTCGATTGACAAAATTTGTTCATTCCACTGTGCAACACTTGTTTCCGCGAGTTTTTTATTTACTTCGACTTGTCCTATTTCTGCCTCAACTGTTGGATCATCATAAGAAAAAAGATTTTGCCCTTTTGTAACGGTTTCTCCTGCCTTTATATAAATTTCTTTCACCGATCCTTTGGCTGGATTTAAATAAATGGTTTCAGAATGACCTGGGACAACGTGTCCAAGAATTGTTTTTGTTTTATGAAAACTTTTGACTGTTGGACTAATAAATTCTAACGTCTTAGATTTACTTTTTCTAACTTCAACATAAACGACACTTACGGTTGCAGAAATTAATACAAGAATAAGAGCACTTATTAAAATCAATTTCTTCTTTCCCAGAGTACGATCAGATTTATTTTTTTCCTCATTAAAAAACTCAGTTTTTTTCATCATAGCCTCCTTTCTAGAAAAAAAGAAACAAACTATTAAATTTCTAGCTTTCAAAATTTGCTTAGATAGTATTTGTCATTCTTTTTTTAATCCGTTTAATAAATATCTTGAACTTTTTGTAACACTTGTCTTGATTGAAAACTGTAAATGATAAAAAAAGTTATTGTTCCAAATTAGAAATTTTATTGTAGCAAAAATAAAAAGTCAAGATTTTTCTTGGACCATAATTTCGTTTAAAAAACTATTTTAATATAATAATTATAATGGCGTTAAAGTATTTTAATGTTATTTTATTCTGTTTAATCATATTTTAATTGGTATATTAATGTAATTAATGTGATCCTATTGTAATATTAATTGATACTTTGTAAGCTTGTTAAGGTTTTGTAAAAAAGCTGAATAATCGGTTGTTTTAAGTCTACATATTGAGGAGGGTAAGCGGTTTAAATAAGGGAGAGACTATTTATTAAGGGAAAGGAATCTATATGAAAATTTTAATAAGGAAAACTCTTATCATATTAACAATGTTAATGGTTACACTTTCTGTTATGCCATTAAAGCCTTCAGCTGAAATGCAAGAGAGTGTACAATCCAATGCGATTAATGCTGATAATCCAGAAAAGAAAGCAGCTTCTTCATCAGATACACAAAAAGAGATTGTTGGAGAAGACACTAGTAAGCGTGAGGAAAATATCAAACATTTTATTTTAAAGGACCATACATATGAAGCAGATGTGTATCCATATCCTGTCCATTATAAGGTGAATGGAAAATGGGAAGATATTGATAATACACTTGCAGATACCGTTGATACGGACACAAATGATCAAGTATTAGAAAACAAAGATAATCAATTTAAGGTTCATTTTGCAAAGAAGACAAGTAAGAATAATTTAGTAAAGATTAAAAGTGGTAACTTTGTTTTAGCATGGAATCTAGAAAATATTCAAGATACACAAGTGGTAAAAGATAAACAAGATTTGTCGCAATATAATAGTTTAACTGAAAATGAAAAAACAAGAACATTAAAAAAACTTGAAACTTCTGTTACGTATCCGAATGTTTTTACTAAAACGGATTTACAATACAAATTGATCTCAGGAGAGATAAAAGAAAATTTAATCTTAAATGACGTACCAGAAACGACAGAATTTACGTTTGACTATCATGTGAAAAATTTAAAAGCTAAATTAGAAGATAACAAAGTCATTTTTTATAACCAAGATAATCCTTCTGACGAACGCTATGTCATTAATGCACCATATATGTATGATGCCAAAGGAGAAGAGTCTACTGATATTAA
Organism: Gottfriedia sp. NPDC057991; assembly: GCF_042886615.1. Taxonomy (NCBI): domain Bacteria; kingdom Bacillati; phylum Bacillota; class Bacilli; order Caryophanales; family Bacillaceae; genus Gottfriedia; species Gottfriedia sp. NPDC057991. The sequence continues at coordinate 236,756 of NZ_JBHVQN010000005.1, read as the reverse complement.
TTTAAAGCTTCAAGATGATGGAGATTCATACAAAGTCATCTTGTCTCCAAATAAAGAGTGGTTACAATCTCCAAATCGTCAATATCCTGTTGTTATTGATCCAACAGTTGAGACCTCAGTTGATCCAAAAGATATAGCGGATGCCAATGTATCTCAAAGTTATCCAACTACGAATTATCAAGTGAGTGACATGTTAAAGGTTGGGAAGGGATCCACTTCAGGCATCAATCAAACATTTATTAAGTTTAATAAATTACCAACGATTTCTTCTGCGAATGTGATTACAAGTGCTACATTAGATTTAAAATTATATAGCGATAATACAGCTGGAAGCCAAGTGAACATTCATAAGGTAACAAAGGATTGGAGTTCGGATACAGTTACATGGAACACGAAACCAACCATTGATTCTACTAAAATACAAGATTATCAAAATGTTAAAGGTACTGCTGGTGATGAATTTGTTTGGGATATTACAAGTATTGCAAAACAATGGTACACAGATCAACAAAACTATGGATTAATGTTAAAAGCTGACGATGAAACGGCTAATTATACTGAATTTTTTTCATCAGATGTATCGAGTACATATAGTGCATTTCGTCCTATTGCCACATTCGATTATGTCAATAATTCTGGTTTAGAAGACTATTGGACGTATCACTCTCAAGATGTCGGTCGTGCTGGGACAGGCTATGTAAATGATTATTCTGGTAATCTCGTTTTTACACACGATGATTTAGACATGGATGGATCAAGAATGCCTGTTTCAATTAGTCACGTTTTTAACAGTAATGATCGACAAGTTGATAATAAGTATGGCAATGGTTGGAGACTGAATTTTAGTCAACGAGTAGATTTAGATAGTAAATTAGATCAGTATTATTATACAGATGAAGATGGTACGAAACATTACTTTGATTTCGATAGTGATAACAACATTTATAATGATGAATCTGGTTTAGATTTATCGATGACAATTGATACTGCGAGTACGACGGAACGATATAAAATTAAAGACAAAGGCGGAGACCAATTAAGTTTTAACTCTTCGGGGTATTTAACATTTATACGTGATAATAATAACAATACGATTACGTTAGGTTATTCAGGAACTTATTTAGTCAGTGCGACGGATGGCGCTGGAAGAGCAACCACTTTAAAACGTGATCCAGGTACAAATAATTTAACGCAAATTATTGATCCAAGTGGTCGGATTACTTCTTATACGTATACAGGAACTGATTTAACGAAAATTACGTATCCAGATGGAAAATCGAGTTCTTATACGTACGATGCAAATCATAATTTGACGGAAGCGAAAAACTTTGATGGATATCGAATCAATTATACGTATTATCCAAATTCACCATATCGTGTATCAAAATCGACTGAATCTAATATTGATAGTAATCAGGTTGTGACGAACGGTCAGTCTTTACAATTTACGTATGGTAAGAATACGACTTCTTTTGTTGATAATATAGGAAGAAAAGAAATTTACCAATTTAATAACAATGGAAACACAGTTAGTACAAAAGATCCAGATGGGAATGCAGAATATTATAAATACAGTAGCGGAACAAATGTTAATAAATTATCTGCTGCTTCAAAACCACAAAAAACAACGATCAATTATTTATTGAATCATAATGCTGAAAAAACAACGGATTGGACCACGGGAAATGATTCGGGATCAACTGGTTCACAAAGTTTTGCGACTGATGATGCCTACATCGGTAATCAATCCTTAAAAGTAACAAAAACAAATAATGTCAATGCACATTATTATACGCAAACCGTTACGTTGACACCAGGTAAAACATACACCTATTCTGGTTATGTCAAAACTAGTAATGTGACAAATACAAATAAGGGTGGCGCTGCACTTTATTTGACTTATCAAGATAAAGCAGGTACTTCTCACACCGTAACCTCATCATATGTGACAGGTACAAATGATTGGGATCGAAAGGAACTAAACTTTACTTTACCAAGTGATACAACCTATAAAAATGTTAACATTCGTGTAGGGATCGTAAATGAGACGGGTACTGCTTATTTTGATGCGTTACAGTTAGAAGATGGAAAAGTACCAAGTCGATATAATTTAGTCGAAAACCCAGATTTGACATATGGGACGACAACCCCGTCATATTGGAGTACGACGGGTAGTGCATCTTTATTTAATTACACAACTCAAAGTGGAGAACCATCCAATTTAAATAGTAATGTAATGGGGATTACGGGTGATCCAACACAAAATTTAAATCTGTATCAAGTCATTGAAGTGAATGGAAAAAAAGGTGATGCTTTAACGATTGGTGGATGGGGTAAAGGGGACTCAGTTCCAATTACTTACCCAAGGTACTTTGCGATTGATCTTGGTATTAAACGAACTGATGGTACCTACCAATGGTTTACTGCCTATTTCAACGAAGACTCTTCCGATTGGCAGTATACTTCTGGCGTTGCGATTGCAGACAGTGACTTTACAGAAGTGAAAGTCTATGGACTTTATTACCAAAATGAAAATAAAGCTTACTTTGATGGGTTTCAACTGTATTTAGAGCCATTTGAGGATAATTTTAGTTACGATAGCAATGGGAATATAACGAGTTCTAAAGATACGAAGAGTGAGAAATCTACGTATTCGTATTCGAGTTCGAATGACCTAACAGAATACGTTGATTCAAAGGGCAATACATCTAGTTATAATTATGATCAGAAACATAATTTATTAAGTACTGTTTCAGCAAAAGATATCATGTCGAGTTTTACGTATGATTCATACGGTAATACAACTGGGACTTCCAATCAAAGTGCGGATCAATCGCTATCGGTCGAGAATAGTACAGCGTATACAGCTGATGGGAATTACGTTTCGAAAATTACTGATGCCTCTGGAAATCCGATAAATTACAATTACGATCTGAAAAATGGAACTCTAAAAGATTTTACAGACCCGAATAATAGTAAAACTAGTTATACTTATGATTCCAATACGGATGTTGTACAGAGTGTTTCAAAAACGGTAGACCAACAAACGATTTTAAACGCTTATGAGTATCAAAATGATGACTTAAGTAAAATTACGGCAAATGGCACAAGTTTTGGTTTTAAATATGATGTGTTTGGAAATAACACGGAAACGACAGTTGGTAGTAAGAGTATCGTTTCAAATTCATATGACAATAGTACGCATTTGCTACAAAGCAGCCAATTTAATCAAGGTGATAAGATTTATTACGGATATGATGATAATACCGATCGTGTTACTTATAAATCGTTAAATAAATCCCCAAAATCTGATTCATCTGTTACGCCGAATTTTAGTTATGATTATGATAATAATGGTAATCTTTCTTTATTAACAGATAATGACAATAATGTTTCGTACCGTTATTATTATGATATTTTAGATCGGATAACGAAAGTAAAGGATAGTTTTGGTAATTACTTTAAATATACCTATGATCCAAATGATAATGTAACGAAAAATCAATTTGGAACGGCAAACAATCTTTATACGACAACGTATTCATATGACAAAGACAATAAACAAACGTCGGTTGTTTATAATCAACCGTATGTCAATGATTCAAGGATTGAAACATTTTTCAACAATGGAAGTACAACAAGCTCAAATGAAACGAGACCGATCACGAATAATGCGACATTTAGTCAAGATCCAGATCGAGGAACCGTTTTATCTGCTTATGAAGGAACAACAAATTTAATTCCATCAAATCCATCGTTTGAAACAGGTACAACAGGATGGACAATTACTGATTGGAGTGCATTATCAGGGGGAGGAAGAATTAGTCAAGATTCAACAGACGGTTCACAATCACTTGAATTTTATGACAAGAATAAACAAGCCAACCCAACGAATGCAGTAGCCTATGAAACATACACATATACAAGCCCAATTACAGCTGCTAAAACGGTCACGTTCAGCGCAATGGCTAAACGAATTGGTGGTACAAATCCTACATTATCAATTCGCTGTTATGACAGTACGGGTACGGATATACCTGGTGGTTACGTTTCGATTAACCAACCAATTAGTAGTAATGAATGGACGAAGATTTCTCAAGTCTTTACGGTCCCTGCGAATACAAAATCGTTTAAAATTCTCCTTAGAGGCGCGCCAAAAGGAAGCGATTTAGTTCGATTTGATCAAGTACAACTGGAAGAAAAACCATTTGCAACAACTTATACAGACACAACATCGACTGGAACGAAGTTACAATATAACTTAGGACTATCAAGTGCTGCTGGAACACAAGGTGTCTGGTTTAATACAAAAACAACCAATACAAATCGCACCATTTTAGCGAATGAAAAATCAGGTGCTGGCATAGCGAATATCAGTATTGGAACGGATAATAAAGTAGCATTGACTGTAAAAAATAATGCAGGGACAAGTGTAACGTATAAGTCAACTGCTCCTGTTGTAGCAGCTAATACATGGAATTTAGCAACCCTACATTGGACGAAATCAGGGTCTACGATTACATTCAAGCTAGGTGTTAATGGAAAAGAAGATATTTTTGCAGTAACAGATTGGAAGGATTTTACAGACGCAACAACTAGTGTTGGAAGTTCGGCGACAGGTACATTACAATTAAATGGTGACATCGATTTAATGACCTACTCTCCTACTGATATTGATGTGTCGACATGGAGTTCAACTTCTGGTAGTGAGATAGATTTCAACTATGATTCATTAGGTCGTCCACAACAAAAAGTCATGAAACTGGCGACTAATGAATATACGACTGCTTATACGTATAAACAAGGGCTCTCTTCAGGGAAAACGACTTATTTAGTTGACAGTTATACAAATGGAACAAATAGTCCAATATCATACTCGTATGATAAACTGGGTAATATCAAAACGATTACTGAAAATGGAAAAACAATTACGTATTCGTATAATGAATTAAGTGAGTTACTGCGTGAAGATAATAACGTAGCAGGACAAACAGTTGTTTACACGTATGATGTAGGCGGTAATCATAAAACAAAAAATGTGTATGATTACACGGATCCAGCACAATCACCAACGAATCCGACAAAAACATACACGTATCATTATGATGATAAAGATTGGCATGATTTGTTAACTAGCATTGATACGACTACCTATAATGGAGGAACGCCAACGACTGTCACATCACAAGTCCAATATGATGCTAACTTAGTAGGTAATCCAACTTCTTACGATGGCAACACTTTAACATGGACTTGGGGAAAAGAGCTGAAGAGCTTTTCGAACGCAAATTATGACGTTACGTATTCTTATAATGAAAATGGAATTCGAACAAAAAAAATTGTAAAGAATAAACAAGATAATAGTACAATAACTACAAGTTATATAGTAGACGGAGACCAGGTAGTATTTGAATCAGATGGTACAAACAAAATTCACTATACTTATGATAGTGAAGGAGATCTTTTAAGTCTTAACCTAAATGGTACGGAGTATTATTACCTAACTAACATACAAGGAGATATAACTGGATTACTGGATGAAAGTGGTAATCAAGTTGTGTCTTATCAATATGACAGTTGGGGTAATAGTACCTCTATTAGTGGATCCTTAAAGGATACCGTTGGAAAGCTAAATCCTTATCGCTACCGCGGTTATCGCTACGATACAGAGACAAATTTATATTATTTACAAAGTCGTTATTATAATTCCGAGTGGGGAAGATTTATTAATGCTGATGATAATGTTGGTAAAAATGGTGAATTACTTACCCACAACATGTTCGCATATGCAAGAAATAATCCAGTAAATCATATCGATTTAGATGGGGAATATGTTTTAGATACTATATTTTTGATTACTGATGCGGGCGCATTTATTGCAAATCCTACCATCGGTGGAGCTGGTTGGGTATTACTTGATATGGGATCATATGTTGATCCTACTGGTATAGGTTCTTCTGCAATACATGCACTAAAAGGAGCTCACACTGCCGAAGAAGCGTTACGCGCCGCAAAAGCAGCTGGTCATACTAGTAAGTTATATGATGCATCTAAACTTTCTTTTAAAAGTGGGACTGCAGGAGAAAAGTTTCTACAGAAGATGGTCGGCGGAGGTGGACATAAACATTTTAAAATTGATAACCCTAAGTTAGGAAAAGCTAGAATTGTTGATGTATATTATCATAAGATTGCTTACGAATCTAAAGTAGGTTATTGTACTTTAACAAAATTTGTAAAAAAGCAAATTCAAAAGGATTATTGGCTCATTCATAATGGAGAAATAAAAGGAGCTGAGTGGGTATTCTTTAGAAGTTCAATAACTGGAAAAGTTGGAGCTTCAAAAAATTTGCTTGAGTACCTTGAGTTTCATCATATTAAATATAAAATAGTTAAATAATAAGTGAGGTAAATAATTTATGGAATATCCAATCATGGAACCACCATTTGAAATAAAATCTTTTAGTGAATTAAGTGCTAAAGAATCGAAAGCACTTTTAAATTGGTTTGAGAGTCAAATACCTATACGGCTAGATTTATTACAAAAAGCAATAAAACATACGACCGATGATTCAAATGAATTTCTTGACTTTAGTCCTTTATCATTGATACCATTGTGGCGTTGGTTCTTAGATCAAATTGAAATTAAGGAAAAGACACAAGAAGAGATCATCATCGAGAAATTGAATATTCCTGAACAACTTCGAAACATAATTGAAATAGAGACTCAAGAATTAAGTGTTGGAACACAAATTCTTGCTATGGATATTGCAATTTATACTGCTGAGGTATTAATAAGAAATAATTCAGAAATAAAATGGGGAAGAATTAGAAAACCCAAGAATTCTATAAATGTAAATCGTCCTGTTCTAATTAGTAATTCGTCTAAGGTGGTCATAAACCCGACTAATCAAATTAGCAATCTGACAGAGCAAATGGTGGAAATTGGAAATACTAACGAAGCAATACTTAAAGAAAAATATGAATCATGGGTTTATTTTTTCAGTAATAACCATTTAAAATAGTATTTTATTATTCTTAACTAAAATTTCTAAATAAAAACAAACTGAAAGACCGCAATTATTACTTGCGGTCTTTTTTGTTTTTAATTGGTATTTTCTATAGGCTCTGTTAAAGGTAAATGTTGATATTTGATACCTACCTGAAATCTTAGTATAATTACTATAAGAACAAACATTCGGGAGGTGGCAAGGTTGAGCAAAGCGTTCAGCAATCTATTGAAACATATCGGCAAATTGTCTCTCACAGAAAAAGAACGAGTCTTTCAATGGGTAAAACGTTATGTTGAGCCTTCTTCCTCTGTCGGTGGTCGTTTAATCAATGAAATGAGAGAAACTCGTTTTAAAGAAGGATTTGAATGTCCTCATTGTTCCTCAGAACACGTTGTAAGGTTTGGAAAGTATAATGGTCGCCAACGCTATCGTTGTAAGTGTTGTAGTAAGACATTTACTGATACAACGAATACTGTTCTTTATCGTACTCGAAAGGGCGATGAATGGATTACGTTTGTTGATTGTATGTTTAAAGGCTATTCCCTGCGAAAATCTGCCGAAATCATAGGGGTTACTTGGGTTACGCTTTTTTATTGGAGACATAAACTATTGAACGCTCTTAAACAAATGGATTTTGAACAATTTGAAGGTATCGTTGAAGTTGACGAGACCTATTTCCTTTACTCTCAAAAAGGGCAACGTGGGATTATCGAACGCAAACCTCGTAAACGTGGCGGAAAATCCAAACTTCGAGGCATTAGCCACGAACAAGTCTGTGTTCTGGTTGCCAGAGACCGAACAAAAGCAACAATATCCAAAGTTGCTTGTATGGGGCGTGTCGTTAAAACCAAGGTAGAGAGTATGATTGGTTCTAAACTGACAAGTGATAATGTACTCGTTACCGATGCTTGGAGAGCCTATAAAACCTATGCAAAAGAAAAAGGATTAGAACATTATCGGATTAAATCAAATGGCGGTAAGCACATTATAAAGGGTTTGTATCACATCCAAAATGTAAATGGTCTCCATTCTCGTATGAAGCAATAGATAGACCGTTTTAAGGGTGTGGCTACAAAGTACCTCGATAACTACCTTTCTTGGTTCTTATTTGTGGATAGTCGTAGTAATGAAAGCACAAAACACAATATTAAAGAGTTCCTATTATCATCATTTGTTTTCGAAATGACTGATACTTACGATAGTTTGCGGTTATCCAAATTTAGTTTGTGATTAAAGGAAGGTGATGAAAAAAGTGAATAATATAAAGTCATTGGTTGATAAGGTATCAAAATTTTCTAATTGTAAAATTCACCCTCCGTGTGGTCTCCCTCGGATAGAAGAAGGTCATTTAATACCTAATGATATATTTGAATTCTATGAGATTTGCGGTGGTATAGATTTATTTCTTGATGCCGAATACAGTATTTCCATTGTTTCTCCTGATAGATTTCAATTGGCTAATCCAATCATAATAGGTGAAAAAGTTGAAGACGATATTTCATCGAATTGGTACATAGTAGCATCTGATAATAGTGATTATATAACCATTGACCTTAACAAAGACCGTTTAGGAAGGTGTTATGATAGTTTTTGGGATAGTCACGGAGTTGTAGGTGAATGTCCAATTATAGCAATGTCATTTACTGATTTATTAAATCACCTGATTATGAAAGAGGGTCAGAGATGGTATTGGCTACAAGATGATTTTGAAACTTTAGGCGATGCATACGATTAAAAATCATTAAGGAACCTCCGATTTTAAAGGGGTTCCTAAAAATATTTATAAAATCAACACTATTCATTAACAGAGCCTTTCTATAAAAAACCAAAAATTATGCAACTGACGTAGTGCGTTAGTTGAATAGCACTTGTGTTATTTTTATCGTTTTTTAATCAAATTCACTTAAACAAGTACAATATGAAAATGACCTTCAATTTTAGAAGGTCATATTTCATATTGCGTTAAAAAATAATCTAAACCCGTTTCGATTTGCTGCACTAAAAATTCAGCTGCTGCCTGATTTGTTTTTTCAAGTTGTGCTAATTGCAGTTGGATCCGTTGTAATCGTTCTGAAAAACAAGAATTTGTTTCAATTGGAATGAGTTGTAACTCTTCCTGCAACTTTTCGAGTAGAACGAGTTTAACCGTATCCGATTTTCCTGTTTCTAGATTACTAAGGTAACCAGGTGATACGCTCAGTTCCTTCGCAAATTCATTTAATCCAATCCCTTTACGAATACGTAGTTCTCGAACTTTTTTTCCTAACTCCTGCATCATCCGATTTTTCCTCCAAAATTTGTCGTCAATTAACGATATGAAAGATCAAAAATGTCCTATTACCTAGCAATTCGCTAATACATGAAATAGTTCCTTTGTTGGAAAAGCTGACTATTTGTCGAAAGTAAAGAAGTAAAGTTGATGTATACTATTCCTTTTTCAAACCACACTGAGAACATCGAAACACAGTATCATAACAATGTTAAAATCGGATAATAATATTAAAACCCGACTATTCTAAAAAAATTAAAATTTTGATATATGAACATCATTGAGAGGATTCGAATGATCTTTACATAGATAATTTTTCAAGAAAAGGATTTAATGAAATTGTGAAAAAATTAGCTCAGAAGGCAATTTCTTAAGAGTTATTACTGGATTTCGAAAAATATTACAGCAAATTTTTTGAGCAAGAAAACTTAAAATAAAGTATGGGGTATAGATATGGCAAATCGGACGCCGTTAAGGTCATGTAAATTATTGGTTTTTATTCCTATTAATATAGAAGTTAAAACAAAAATAAGTTTCTTTCTTAAATTTTAATATGAACGAATTTTGTTTTGAATTTTAATGTTATGAACTTAAAGGGAAATCAACAAGTAATAAAGAAATATAGAGACAGTAAAGAAAATGACTACATATGACTAATCAAGTGAAGTAATGATATATTAAAAGATATCTATTTGTAAATTATATAGTCAATAAAAAAGGAAGAGAGGAATTATTATGAATCGCAATGAATTACAGGAGCTTATCAATGATATCCAGCTGTTTAAAAGTGAGTTTGACTACGTTGAATTAAAAACAGCGGCAGGTGGCTGTCCTAAAGTTCTTGATTCTCTTTCTTCTTTTAGTAATAAAAATGGTGGCGGTGTTATCCTATTCGGTATTGATGAAAATAAAAACTATGAATTAGTAGGAGTTTATGATGTTGAAGACTTACAAAAACAATTGATGAATCAATCAAAAGAGATGGAACCAGAAGTTCGACTTGAAATAGTAGTTGAAGATTTTGATGGGAAGAAAATAATTGCTGCAATTGTACCAGAGTGTTCAAAAGACCTTAAGCCTTGTTATATTAGAACTAAAGGAATGAAACGTGGTTCTTATATAAGAGTTGGAGATTCAGACGAATTAATGAACGATTATGAAATTTATAATTTAATGGTTTCTAGAGGACAAGCACAAGAAGATAAAAAGTTAGTATTAAAAGCTACTTTAAATGACTTAGATCATAAGTTAATTAAAAAATTATTGGATAATGTAAAAAAATTTAAACCAAAATTATATCGTTTATTAGAGAAAGAATCTTATGAGGAGCAATTAAAAAAATTAAATATTGCCGATAAAGTAAAAGAAAATTGGTTCCCTACCATAGCTGGCTTACTCGTTTTTGGACTTTATCCTCAGCAATTCTTTCCTGCTTTAAATATTACATTCTTAGTTCTCCCTCATAAAGAAATGGGGATACTTGGTCAAAATGGTGAACGGTTTTTAGATAATCGAAAAATAGAAGGTAATATCCCTGAAATGATTGATGAAGTAGAAAGAATTATTTTGAGAAATATGAAGCAAAAGACGATTATTCAAGGTTTAAACCGCTTAGATATTTGGGAGTATCCAGAAGACGCGATACGTGAAGCTGTAAGAAATACGGTTATACATAGGGACTATAGTGAATTAATGTATTCGAACTATATACAAATAAGAATGTTTCCAGACCGTCTAGAAATAGAAAGTCCAGGAACATTATATGGAGATGTTACTTTAAACAATCTTTTAACTACTTCTAAAGCAAGGAATACATTTATTATTACTTTATTAGAAGATTTGAAAATTGTAGAAAATCGTGGTTCAGGTATTGATACGATGATGCAGACAATGAAATTAGCTCATCTTGAACCCCCACAGTTTAAAGAAACAAGAAATAGTTTTATGGTGACATTTAGAAATCATAATTTTTTTACTGAAGATGCAGTAAAGTGGTTGAGTTCTATGGGGGATGTAACAATAAGTGATGGACAAGCTGCCGCTTTAGTTTACGTGAAAAACAAAGAGCGAATTACTAATCGTGAATACCAAGAATTAAATAGTGTTGAAAGTGTAAAAGCTACTAAAGAGTTGCGATATTTATTAGAACAAGGGTTATTAGTTCAACATGGAACTAGAGGTGGGGCTTTTTATACATTAAGTGACGAGAATAAAGAGTCTACTGACGATAGGGCTTTGACAGGCAAAACTTTTGGCAGTAAAGAAGGAACTACAGTAGTTACAGAAGAGAGCTTCGGTAGTAAAGAAGGAACTGCGGTAGTAACAGAAAAGAGCTTCGGTAGTAAAGAAGGAACTACGGTAGTAACAGAAGAGAGCTTCGGTAGTAAAGAAGGAACTGCGGTAGTAAATTCTGAAACTGAAGAGTTAAAGGAGATTTCTAATCAAGCACTAAAAAAACGTTTAAAACCAGAAGTTCTAGAGGGATTAATTTTAAAATTATGTTTAATGAAACCATATACAAAAAATGAATTAATGCAGATATTAAATCGTAAAGAAAAACTAATACGAGAGAAAATTAAAAAACTAATAACTGAAGGTAAATTAGAATTAACTTACCCTGATAATATAACCCATCCAAAACAAACATATTACACCAAAAAAAATGAGAAATAATTTTTTTGAAAATGAAAATAAATTTAATTTACTTAGTATGGTTATATTAATAAAATAAATATCATAAAAGGGGCAAATTCGATTTTTTTCGACTTCTTTTGCCTATATCACTAAATTAAATCCTCCTTCACAAAGGATTTGTATTAATGCTTTAGGCAGTTTAATATAGTCAGTATTTGTGATTCCAAATTGACAAGTTTAAAGATATTAGCTTGATTGGAGATGCTACACAGTTTATCTCAATACAACTGAAAGTTATAATTGGTACATTGATGATTTTAATGTTAATTTTATGTATGTATAATTATCAACCATCAAGGAGTCTATTTTACGAAATAGATAAAATGTGAGAAAAATGACGTAGAGCTAATAGAAAAATTAGCTTTACGTCATTTTTTCTACATACAAATATCTTTTATCAAAAAATCCCTTTTTTGATAACAATTCGTTGTGTATAACACATTGACCTTTGGTCTTTTTACTAAAGAAGAAAATAAATTTCCTTTTGAAAAGGCAAACGCATTTTTTCCGCCAAACCCAAGTAACAAATGCTCTTCGCCCAGCTGCTTAATATAGAATTAGTAAAAATTAAAAATTTAGATACTATCATTTTATATTAAAACTCACATTCTATGAAAAATGTGGTTTTTTTTATTATTTGGTATGTAGTTAATTTAAAATTCAATATCGTTAAGAAATTCTAATTATTGTCTTTCTTTTTATTTTAATAATAACTACACAAGGATTATTTTTTCTTAATTGTAATCAGAAAGGAAAATTTTTACTTAATTGAAGGAAATTATTAAATTCAATAGAAGTATTAAAGAATATTCTGAAAAATTAAAATTAGATTAGAGGTGATTTCAGTTAGTAATTTTTTACTTCAGAATATAGTTTATTTTATTAAATTTTTTATTTCTGGAGGGGAATTATGAACTTAGGTAGAAAAAAATATTTTTTTTCGATTGCAGTGGTTTTTATTATAGTAATATTTTTTGGGCTTGGACGAGCTTTGGCTTATTCTACTACAAGTCCTTATAAGTTAGTTGGAGGTATAAATAGTAAAACATATTATATAGGAGATCCAGGTGGAACTTGGGCATCCTCGATTCGAAGTGGGGTTTCAAGCTGGAATTCTTTATCATATGCCAATTATTCAGAGAAATCTACAAGTAACCAAACACTTAATTACTTTGTAGGAGCCTTCGGCAATACAGGTTGGTGTGGTTTTACTTACTATGTTGATTCTGATGGTTCCATGATTAATTATGGAGGGTATCCAAATAAAAATTGGTACAAAAATGAGGTTCAACTAAATACTTCAATGAATTATCAAGTGTGTTCTGCAAGTAAAAAGATTGTTGCAATGCATGAAATGGGTCATTCAATGGGATTGAAGCATAGTACAAATACTGGTGCATTAATGTACGATGGTTATAAAACAATAGACTATCCAACCACTGATGATTTAAATGGAATTGAAGCCTTATACTAAGGAGTGAAAAAAGATTATGAAAAAAAAATTTCATTATATTATTATGTCTTTAGCAGCAATCATTATGTTTTTAGTGGGGTGGACTACATATAAACCTAAACAGTTGAATGAGGCACCAGCAAGTCTAGCCAATGAATATAAGTCTATTAAAGAAATGGCAGTAAATACTCCATTGATTGCTCAAGTAGAAGTACTTACTAATCCAAGTACTTTTAGTTATAACAAAGTATTATTTTCAACTAACCAAGTTAAAGTTATAAGGAATTTTAAAGGGGCAGAAAAATTATCTAAAATAACTATTCTTGACAATGGAGGGGTGTACAAAAATATAGAATATGGAATTGGTGGGACACCATTGATGCATATTGGTGAAAAGTACCTTCTTTTTTTAGAAAAGTATGTAGGTCCAATGATGAGGGAAGACGCATATGTAATCAAAGGTGTTTGGCAAGGAAAAATAAAAATTAACTCTAATGACGAATTTAAATATTTAGGACCAAGTGATGAAAATATTGAGTTGCAAAGAGATATAGGTAAGTACCAATTAAAATCAATCCAGACTCAAATTAATTAATTTTTTAATCTGATTATAGATTATATAAACTACAATTTTAGATGAAAGGAGGTTAAGTTCATTATGTACAGAGTTATTTATAGTATTTTGTCATTGATTTTAATTTCAACTTTGATAGGATGTAGTTTAAATTTAAAATCGACAAAAAATAATAGTACACCTGATGAAACAACAGTACCTGTTTATTGGTCGGGTCCACAAACAAATGCTGTTTCCTCAAGAGATATCGCTATTTGTGGAAAATCCAAAATTGCAAAAAAGAAGCAATTACCAGGCTTCATCATGGTTAAACTTTCAGATGAGCCAATTACTTATCGTTCTACAAACCAAATTGTGAAGTTTTCACAAGTATCTATGATTGATACGGAGTATAGGTTAGATAATATGTCTCTTTGGAGAGATTCTAGTACTAATAAAGAATTATATATTGGTAGATCTAAAGGTAATATACCACCAAAAGAAGTTGTAGTTTATAAGATCGGTGCTTGTTCATAAAGAGTGTAGTTATAAAGAAAAATGTTACAAATTTGGAACGAACTTTAAAAAAACATAAGAATGGATAACTCTAAATAAATGTTAAAAGGCTACAAAGAATTGTATTACGACTAAAATTTAACTTATCATCAATGATGGATAGGTTATTTAAACAATTAGAAGAATTGGGAGTAGTACAGGGAATTCCGTCGCTCTTACTTATGATCTCAATCGTCTTATATTTTTTAAGCAAAAAAGAAATAAAAAACATTTAAATAGGATGTCAAAACTTTTTTTAATTAAATATTATAGTTCAACCGAGGATATAATTTAAATGCAAAAGCTGAAGGATTCTTCAGCTTTTTTTCTATGTCAAAAAATGCGTGCTACAATTAAATCAGAATTGTTAGATTTTATAGTGAATAGATTATGGGGTAAAATAATGTTAAATGAACCTTTTTTTAAAAAACATTAAATCACTGATTAAAATGCATAGTGAGGGTCTTCTTGGTGGAGAAATGATGCCTGAAGACATTGTACCAGATGATGAATTAATGGATGTCTTAACGCTTGCAATGGCTTTAAACTATCAAAGAAATTCATATAAATTGTGGAGATCTGTTGTAAAGGCATATCAAGATGAAAATACTAAGTGGATTTTTAATCCAAATGCTGCGGCAAATAGCGATTTAGATATACTAAGAAATGCGTTACTTCTTCATCGAGTGGGTTTACAGCCAAATCGTCATCCTGAAATCTGGCAGCGTGTAGCGAAAGGAATTGTGAAGTCTTCCGAAAAAGGAAATGTGCAAAGGTTAATTGAAACTGTGCAATCCGACATCGCTTTTTAAAGGACATTATCAAGGAACACGAAAATCAGATGTCCCTTATCTATCTGGACCAAAGATTTTTAATTATTGGCTAAATGTCTTAGAGTCGTATACAAAGGTTTCGTGGAAAACCCGTGAGCTAATCACGATTGCACCAGATACGCATAAAGGCGACGGTAAAATTAGGATTATGATCTGAGGAAGTACTAAACAGTGGGGCAAATAACCGTCAAACTGTTGC
Source organism: Gottfriedia sp. NPDC057991 (assembly GCF_042886615.1). Classification (NCBI taxonomy): domain Bacteria; kingdom Bacillati; phylum Bacillota; class Bacilli; order Caryophanales; family Bacillaceae; genus Gottfriedia; species Gottfriedia sp. NPDC057991. The sequence continues at coordinate 221,190 of NZ_JBHVQN010000005.1, read as the reverse complement.
TACTGCTTGGGAAACAGCACTTGCTGGAAGTGGACTAGCACCAATTGATGTCCATACACCGTTATGGTTATAGATCCGCGCTGGGTTTCCAACGTTGCTACGTTATAAATAACTATAAATATTAGTTATTGAAACCATTACAAATAACAAAAGTCGGATAAATTTCCGACTTTTGTTATAATCTTTGATAAAGTGATGCTAATTACTAAGATAAACATAAAAAAATATATTTATAAATTTTGCAGGAAATGTATGAAGAATGTTTAATTTTAAATAATAGTATGATATTATATGTATCAGGTTATGATAAATGTAATAAAAAAAATAAAAAAATGATATCTGTTGTACCATATGGAGGTGTGGATATGAAGCACATATCAGAAAAATTACTTGCAGAAGTAGTTAAAAAGAAGCGTGTAGAAAAAAATTTATCTCAGGTAGAATTAGGAACGATAACGAATATAAATCGCCAAATAATTGGGAGGATTGAAGCTGGCAGTCATATACCTTCTTTACCCCAATTAGATCTTCTTTTGGATACTTTAAATATAGATTTTTCAGAAATTATGGTTGAACGCGAACAAGAAGACGTTTTTGTCGCATTTTTAGGTGAAGCAAAAACGAAAGAAGAACAAGAAGGCTTTGAGAAGATGGTTTCTATGATGCTATGCTTTAGAAAACATCTGCGCTTAAAAGGTGTACATGATGAATAAAAGTTTATCTCCTAAAGATATTCACGAAATTAAAAAGTTAGCGAAAACTTTAAGAGCAGAATATGGCAATAGTCCTTTAGGGGAACAGATTTTTCAAATTGTAAAAAGTAACGATATTCATATTTTTTATTACCCGATAAAATTTACAGGTGAAAATGATAATCCTTTTCGTGCGGTTTATTTGTCTCCAAATGGAACGGAGAAAGATAAAGTTCGTTTTATCGCGATCAATACATATGACTTTTTAGATAGTATATTATTTGCAATTGCACATGAATTATACCATTATACTGAAGATGCGATTATGGATATTTACCGTAATAATGATGAAGATTCAAATGAAATACGAGAATTAAAAGCAAACCGATTTGCAGCAGAACTGTTATTACCAGAGGATGCTGTTATGCAGGAGGTTGCTGAGTGGAATAACGGATTAACGAATTTAATTGACTGGGATATTTTAAAGATATTAAGGTTTATTGCGTATCTTCATTGTCATTACTGGGCACCTTTTAAATGCATCGTTATCAGACTATTCGAAACGAACTGCATTGATGAGGAGACAGTGAAAGAATTATTAGTTGAAGATGCAAGAGATGGAGAATCAAGATACTATAAAATTGCTGATGCTGTCAATCGTAATATATTTCAACGTTTAAACGAAAGAATTAATAAAATTGGTATGGATTATGTAAATTTAGAAGTGTTATTGAATAATTACGAATTAGGGATTGTTTCTACGAATGAGATAAGTAAAGATTTAGAAATATTTGGAACTAATTTGGGATCTTATGGGTTAGATGAAAAAGTTGAAGAAGAAGATCTTGAAGAATTAAAGAGATTATTTGAGGACTTTGAGAATGATAGCAAGTAAAGTTAATATTTCTGAACGCAATGAAGCACTAGTCTCTTTGATTGAGAATTATGCACAGGTTATCCCTATGGACGCTTGTATTTTAATCCCACCGAATCGTCAAAAAGAAAATTCTTCAATTCCTGAAATAGATTTTAAACTATACAAAAAATTATGGCTCGATCCAATTTTTTTGACTTTTCCTTACCTAGCTATACATGAAGCAGTATTAAAAGAATGTTTTACACCAGCCGATTTATATAGTTTTTTAACAGGAGAAATAGCGAAAAATAGGTTGGTTTTATTATCGGATAATAATTTAACAACTACCGAAAAAACTTACCGTGATTCGATTGAAATTAAAATTGCTAAGTATACTTCGTATAATCCTGTTCAAGATAATTCGGATGATCGTGGTGAAGTCAAAACATTAGCACACATCAAAACAAAAAATTATTTATATTTCTGTTCAAGAGACTCAAATGCAATTCGTTTGGTACAAAATAGTGAAAAGTATGAAACAAGCTTAGATAACATACATGTTCTTCATATTTATGAAATCGCTTATTACTTAGTTAGAATGAATATGTGTACATCTAATCAAATGAAAACAATCTACAAATACATTTATCACTTAACACCAAAAGAAAAAAGTAATAATTTATCTTGGGGAGAGTTCTTAACAGCAATGGACACTCTCTACTTACCAGATATACAAAAATCAGAAAATAAACCGAACCCGTTAATAGTAAAGGAAAGTTCGTCTCGATAAAAGAGGTCTTTCTTTTTGTTATAAAATAAAAAATGACCTTCTAATTAGAAGGTCATTTTTCATAGTGATTTAAAAAATAATCTAAACCGTTTTCGAATTGCTGCATCAAAAATTCAGCATCACTCTGATTTATGTTTTCAAGTTGAGCTAATCGTTGTTGGACTCGTTGTAGACGTTCGGTAAAGTGTGAGGTTGTTTCAATTGGAATAAGTTGTAACTCTTCCTGCAATTTTTCGAGTAAAACGAGTTTGACTGTATCGGATTTTCCAGTTTCTAAATTACTAAGGTAACCTGGTGAGACACTGAGTTCTTTGGCAAATTCATTCAACCCAATTCCTTTGCGAACGCGTAACTCTCGAACCTTTTTTCCTAACTCCTTCATCATACGATTGCTCCTCCAATTTTGTCATGGAATAAATATACGCAAAATCAAAGATGTCCTATAACTAATGAATTCGCTCATCGATGAAATAGTTCCTTTGTTGGAAAAGCTGTCAGTTTGTCAAAATAGTTTATTAATCTAGTTTATTGCAAAAATACAGATTTACGTATCTATTTAATATCCAAGAATTCTTCAATTATATCCAAACATGATTAGTTATTATAGGAAAACGCACGAATTAAAAAAGAAAGCGACTCCAAGTGTGGAATCGCTGTTATTTAAAGCTGAAAGTAAATTCATTTCTTTAATAAGTAACGACAAAGTAAAAAAATTCTATTTAGTCTCTTTTTTTGTTTTAGATAAATTTGTTGTCATTCGAATAGCAATTATTAGATAAATTACTTGTAGTAATCCACCAGTTCGAATGAATACATTTGGAGTTAAAAAAAACAAATACATTCCAAATGGGATAGATATAATAAAAGCTCCATACATAAACAAGTGATTTCTAAAACGGAAACCTAAAATTAGAAGCCCCATTGGGATAAAAATAAAGAGAGTAATTATGAATAAAGCATCTAAGTCTTGAAAATCTAATCGAAACATAAAAGAAAAATACACCATTAAATTAACAATCACACTTAACCATTTTAATAAATAAGTAGTTGAATCTAAAGGATAAACTTTATTCATTAAGAAACCTCCCATTCTCTTTACATTTATTTTATTCGAGATTTACAGGAATTGGAATATTTTTCTAGAAATTATTAAAATATCCTAATTTTATAATCAGGATATTATCGAACAAAAAAATATAGAGTGGGAAGGGGTAAAACAATATGAAAAAAATTGGCATTTTATCTTCACTTGCTATTTTGTCTGGAACGATGCTATTTTCACCAGATGCGAACGCAGCAACTTTAAATCCAACATCAAATAGTGAAGTAATTTTAGGGAAAGTTGAATATGTAAAAGGTGTTGGCGAGGAGGATCAAATTACAATTACTGATTCGCGTCCAGCGAATGGTACACAGGAAAATTTCGCTATAACAATTGATCCTGTAAATGGTAAATATGAGACAACGACTTATGGTAATTTTCCTTCTGATGAAACAACAGAAGGACGTGTAAATGATACATATCCTTTGGAGGCAGAGGGAGGCTCAATTCCTCCAATAGGTGGTTCTTCTACTAGTCATAAAGCAAGTGTAAAAGTACTTACGGAGGATCCAATTAATATAAATTGCAATTATACAAAGCAAACTCTATCTTGGAAGGATTATGGAACAACAATAGGATTTAGTTCGAGATCCTTATCTTATTGGGCTGGTGATCCGACAGCAGGATTAACACATTGGTACACAAGTTATGCATACTTTGATGGCTCTCCATACTTATATAACAGTAGCAAAAACTTAAGGAGTACTGCTGTTGCTGCATATTACAATTGGGATTTTCCTAGTGCCAATAAAAGAACGGATGTTGCTCATAATATTACAATTACTGCCAATAATAACGCTACATATAATTATAGTCTAAAGATGGTACGAACAGGTGAACATTATAATCTATTACATTTTGATATATATACAAATTAATCCCAAAGAATAAATTTGTTTTCGTAATAATAGCTAGTTGGTTTGCTTTTTGAAACATATTTTTTTCAGAATAATCAAATGCCTATATACAGTACTTATTTGAATATAGGCATTTGATATTATTAGAAGTCACTGTTATAGGTTTTTTCGAAAAAGATATGCTTGATCAAAGTTTTGATAGAGACATACTATAAAGCAATATCTTTTATTAAGAAATCGCACTTCTGATAACAATTCGTTGTGTACAACACATTGATTTCGGGTCTTTTCGTTAAAGATGAAAACAAGTTTCCTTTTGAAAAGGCAAACGCATTTTTTCCGCCAAACCCAAGTAACAAATGTTCTTCTCCCATCTGTTTAATAAAGTTTGGGCGTTGAAGTCGGCTCTGAAAAGCAGGCTTCGGATTTTTCATGCCAAACGGTTCAAGTCGAGCCATGTCTGAAAACAGTGTGTCAGGAAATGCATCAATCTGACAATTGACTAAATAATGGTGATGAATCGGTTTCATCGCTTGCCGTTTCGCTGCTTGTTGAATCGCATGACGGAAACAGCTAATGTGCAGTTCGTCTGGTGTAATGGAGAAACCAGCAGCAGCTGTATGTCCCCCAAATTTTTTTAACAAAAACCCGCAACTTTGGATTGCTTGAATAATGGAAAAGCCTGGCACATTGCCACTTCGTGCAGAACCAACGCCGTGGTGATTTATCACAATACAAGGTTTTTTCTGTCGTTCCGCTACACGCGACGCGATTAATCCAATAATCCCAGCGTGAAACTCCCCATGAATGACAATCACTGCATCTTCAGCCCATCCATTATCACGAATGAGTTCATTCGCTTCATTGACATGTTGAGCGGTCATGTTCTTCCGTAACGTATTCGTCTCAATCACCTTAGCCCACTCGTCTGGTGATTCATGATTACGTAACAATAAATCTAATAAGATATTCGGATCGGAAATGCGCCCCATTGCGTTAAAAATTGGACCAACTGAAAAACCAATGGTTGTACTATCAAACTGTTTAATTTTTAACAGTTTACGAAAAAGAGTTGGTAGAAAACTAGATTCTTCATTTAAATACCGTAAGCCCAGCCACGTAATAAGACGGTTTTCATCCGTTAAGGGCATCAGATCGGCGATTGTTCCAATGCAGGCATACATCACGAGTTCTTTACACTGTTCCGAAAACGGTAACTTCAACGTTTCAAATAATGCTTGGACCATTTTTAAGGCTACTCCCGCACCTGCAAGGTAAGGAAACGGATACGTATTGTCACTTCGTTTTGGATTAATAAACGCATAACAGTTTGGTCGAACACCGAGCACCTCATGGTGGTCTGTGACGATGACATCGATTCCTTTTTCATAGGCGATTTTGATGGCTTCATGTGCACTAGTCCCATTATCCACCGTTAGAATCAATGAAATACCTTCTGGCAAATCATTCATGACTTTTGCCGATAACCCATATCCTTCTTCACGTCTAGGAAGTCGAGCCGTGACATTTCCACCAAGCATTTGGATTCCTTTTGTTAACAGGGTGGTTGAAGTGATGCCATCTGCATCATAATCACCAAAAATCATAATCTGTTCTTTACGATGAATCGCTTGAATGATTCGGACGACTGCTTCTTTCATTTCATTTAGTAGAAATGGTGAATGATAATGTGAACTAGACGGGTGAAGGAAGTGATATACACCTTTTTCACTTTGGATGCCAGCAAGAAATAGTTGATACATGAGAAGCGGATGGATAGACTGTTCTTTTGCAAGCGCTAAAATCAGTTCTTTTTTCTCTTTAATATAAGATGGGACCGTAATTTTTTGCCATGATGAATGGGTCATTGTTGTTCCTCCTAATATGTTACTACTAGGAAGTATGACCATTATGAAAATAGATTATTCATTTAAATAAATACTTTATTTATATATATAAACATTAGAGGGGTGTACACTATTACTATTCCTTTAATAGCGAGTTGTTTTAGTTTAGAGAAAGCTTTAAAGTTTCTTTGAGCATTTTTTGTGGAAAAAAGAAGTACGAACTATAAAAAATTAGTACATAAATGTAAAATAAATAATAAAAGGTACAAATGGTGATAATATGTTTTTTAAAGTTTTAAATGCATACAATATTTTGTCTTTTAATAAAGAACATTACCCAAAGGTGACAAATTTAATAAAGGAATCATATGGCTATACGACTTATATCAATCATAATAAATCTAGAGGGATAATTAATCCCAGATACGATATGTATCTGAAATTAAAACAATCTGCCTATACAAGTAGTATATTAAGTAAACCGCCTAAAGAGCCTTTTAATAGTAAGATTTCCATGCTCTTGTCAAACAATATCGATCAAGAAAAACTAAATAAATACATAGAACAAAATGGGATGCAGGATGATTATAAACACAATATTGAGATAAATAATGATGATAACGCAGCAATTATCACCCATTATGTAGAACTGATAGAAGAACAAATTTTAGATAAATCCAAAATAATCGATAATTCAATTGAAGATATTGACCGTCGATTCTTAAGTAAAAATTTTATTATGAAAAACCAAAAAAGGTTTACTTTATTACCCTTTTTAGCAAAATTTGGAGATGAATATGTACAACCAATAATTATTGCAACATTTTATGATATTGGTATTGTTACTTTACAAATAAGCATAGCCTATGAGAGCAATAAAGTGGAAAATCTACCTAAAAATGCACCTCAAAATGTTATTCTGTCAAACGTTCAATTCTATGAAAGTAAGAAAAAATATAAATCAAGTGATTATTATAATAAAACCACTGCAAAAACTCTTAATCTTACTCAAATCTTCGAATATTATCAAAATTACTTGAAAATGCTATGTGGGGATTATTTTAACGATGAGGAATTTTATAATTATTCCTGGGTTTTTGGGGATTTTGCTTCAAATAAAACATCTGAACACAAGAAATTTATCGAACAAAACAAACATCTATATTATAGCTACCTAAGAAATTCTCCTTCTCAACTAACCTTAAGAATGGAGGAAGAAAAAATAACAAAAGAAATCGAAGATGCTCAAGTTTTTAACATGAAGGGATTACATTTTTATTGTACACCCTATTCATCAATTTTAAGTATTGGATATACCTTGTTTAAAGATGCTGTGGACAAATCAGTAAAGCATATAGAAAAAGAACTTAAACAAGAAAATGAATATGAAAATTATGTGAATGAATTATATAAAGAATATACATTAACGCAAATGTATCAGTATCTACGATTTTATGAGCTTACTTTTATTAAAAGATATTATACATCTAAATTATTAAAAGATATTTTATTAGGAACAAAAAACTTAAAGAATTTCAATCGATTAAAAGAAGATTTCAATTTTGTTAAATTAAAATTCGATGAAGAATTAATATTACAATCCGATGGAAGTCCAAAAGAATTATATAAGATAATTTTAGAAAAAACTGGAGTAAATTCTCTTGTAACAAAGTGTGAAAAACTTCTTAATGATATTAGAGAAAATATCAATACGAATAGAGAAACTGGCATCAAGAACACGGAGCTATTTGTCCTAATATTATCTACTATTTTAACGGTTACTCTAGGATATACAGGTATAAAGCTAATTGTAAATGATGTACTGAGTAATCTCCCTTTTTTGGGTAAATATATTTCTGAACATCCATTGAGATATACAGTATATATATGGTTTGCCCTAGTTTTATCAATGATTATTTTGAATGTACTTCGTATAAAGGCATATAAAAAATAATAAGTCATTCAGAAACGATACAATTGTGCCAATATGATTAGTGAATTCTATAAACATTTATTGGTGTGTACGAACTTCTTTCATATTCAGCTAACGCTCTTCATACATTGGAAGTAATGAACCAAGTAGGAGGGACAAACATGACACGTACGAATGAACAATCGTTAGCATATGCAATTGAAGAAATTACTGAAATTGCGAAAGGGTTTGGACTTGATTTTTATCCGATGCGGTATGAGATTTGTCCAGCTGACATTATTTATACATTTGGTGCTTATGGGATGCCAACGCGCTTCTCACATTGGAGTTTTGGAAAACAATTTCATAAAATGAAGCTTCACTATGATCTTGGACTCAGTAAAATTTATGAGTTGGTTATTAACTCGAATCCTTGTTACGCATTTTTACTTGATACAAATAGTCTCATTCAAAATAAACTCATTGTGGCTCATGTACTTGCTCATTGCGACTTCTTTAAGAATAATGTTCGGTTTAGCAATACGAAAAGAGATATGGTTGAAAGTATGACGGCAACAGCAGAACGAATTAAGAGATATGAACATGAGCACGGAAAAGAACGTGTCGAGTCGTTTTTAGATGCAGTTCTAGCGATTCAAGAACATATTGATCCTTCAATCGTTCGAAATCAATTGCCTTGGTCATTGCATGATGAGGAAGAGAGCATTCCAGAACGCGTGACGCCATATGATGATTTATGGAGTCTTGATGGAAAGAAAAAGGATATCAATTTAGTTCCTAAAAAACATAAACAGTTTCCACCACAGCCTGAAAAAGATCTATTACTCTTTATTCAAGAATATAGCCGTGAATTAGAAGATTGGCAACGAGATATCATGACCATGTTACGAGAAGAAATGGTTTATTTTTGGGCACAACTTGAAACCAAGATAATGAATGAGGGATGGGCAAGTCTGTGGCACCAACGGATTGTTCGAGAAATTGACTTAACGTCAGGCGAAGCGATTGAATTTGCCAAATTAAACGCGGGTGTCGTGCAGCCTTCTAAAACAGGGATTAATCCATACTACTTAGGGATTAAAATGTTTGAGCACATTGAAGAACGATACAACAACCCGACAGAAGAAATGAAAAGACAAGGCGTAAAACCTGGTTCTGGCATGGAGAAAATTTTTGAAGTTCGCGAACTAGAATCCGATACTAGTTTTATCCGAAACTACTTATCAAAAGAACTCGTCATGAGAGAAGATATGTACTTGTTCCAAAAACAAGGGAAAGAATACAAGATAAGTGATAAGAGCTGGGAGAACGTACGCGATCAACTTGTCAACATGCGGACGAACGGTGGCTATCCGTATATTACGGTGAATGATGGCGATTACATGAAAAATGGTGAACTCTATTTAGTCCATGCGTATGAAGGCATTGAACTCGATGTTAAATACTTGGAAAAAGTGCTACCGTACCTTTATCAGTTATGGGGACGACCAACTCATATGGAAACGAAGATTGAAGGCAAAAACGTATTGTTTAGTTATGATGGAAAGAATATGCATCGGAAGTATATCTAAACCGCCAAGAAAGGGCGGTTTTTCTTCATAGTTAGATAGTTTAGGAGGAGATATATGGGACGGAGAAGGCGGAAGAAATCTTCTAATCTCACGTTGGCAGAGGGGATTTTTTTAGTAGTGATTTTAGCGTATTTGTTTTTTAAGAAAGTGGTACAACTAATTAGCGATTGGATTCAAAGTGTAAGAGATACAATTGAAAACTTCCATGCTTTTGATTGGTTATTAATAATAATATTTTTATTTTCTTTAATCGTAACAATCATTCAAATTCGACATCGATACCTACAAAAAAAAATAAAGCAAGCAGAAGTAAAAAGAACAGAAGTGATAACAAATTCGAGAAAAAGAGTGAGTCGAGCTTCAAATTATGAGGAACTCATAAAACTTGATCCATATGAATTTGAAAAATTTGTAGCTGATATATTTACAGTAAAAGGATTTGATGCAATTGTAACTTCAAAATCAAGAGATGGAGGAAAAGATATCATTTTAAGTAAAGAGAACAAAAAATATATCGTGGAGTGTAAACGATATAACAAGAAACAGAAAATATCGCGGACAGCAATCCAAAAGTTTCATAGTGCCATTATCGATACAGGAGCTGAATATGGGTATTTTGTTACAACTAGCTTTTTTACAAAAGATGCGATTGAGTATGTAAGTAATAAACCAATTGTGTTAATTGACCTTCATTCATTAAGTGATCTGATTGAAGAAGTAAAACATATCTCCTAGTTATTGGACAAAGAATCTTGGACATATATTTAAAAAAGTGATCAATTAAGGAGGTGTTTTAAATGAGTGACCTGGCATTAATTGTTCATCCAAGTAGTAATTTTATCTACTTAAAAGAGGAATTTGATAAAGATAACACGATTGCACAATCACTTCTAGAATTTTGCGACTTAATAAAATCTCCAGAACAAATTTATACATTTGAAATAACGCCATATTCCCTATGGACAGGTGCAGCAAAAGGGGTAACATTTAATGATATTCAACATATATTTGAAACTCATGCTGAGAATGACATTCCGAAATGGTATTATGAACAAATCAAAAAAGGGATTAATACATTTGGAACTTTAAGTTTTCAATTAGAAAAAGATAAACTTAGATTAGTAGCAAATCATATTGACCTGATTAATGAGTTAGTTACATTTGATGAAATTGCTATAAAAATTATTGGTAGACCAAATGATTCTTGTTTAGAATTTCACCCGAGACATCGAACGGAATTGAAAAAAATACTCTTCCGTCATGATTACTTTATTTGTGATTATGTGGAAGAGAATGGTGAGGACTTTTCTATTCAAATGAATCCAAAAGATTCCAATGGAAATTTATTAACCTTATATGACTATCAAAATGACGCAGTACAGTCATTTTTAACCAACATGCAACATGCTGGTGGTAAGGGTACAATTATTATGCCACCAGCATCTGGAAAGACACTTGTAGGGATTAAATTAATGGAACACCTGAGTAAGTCCACATTAATTATCGTGGAAAATCGCGACAGTATAGTTAGGTGGATCAATGAATTATTTGATAAAACCGATTTAACCAATTCAAATCTTTCCATTTTTGAAAGTGACAACTCTGAAATAAAGCCTGTTACGATAGCCACTTACCAAAGCATCTCCAATTATATCCACTTATTTCATTCATTTGGAGTTGTCATATATGATGATTGCCATAAGTTACCGACTGATGAAAATATAAAAACCTCTGATATACAGGCGCAATATAAAATTGCGATGTCCTCAACACTTGCAAGATCAGATAAGAATGGAGATTTGGTATTTGCATTAGTCGGTCCTAAATGGTATGAGGTTCTTCACCGAACACTTGTAAGAAAAGGGTTTCAAGTAGAAGTAACCTGTGTTGAGATTAAAGTTTCTCTCCATCCATCTATTTACCGACAATACAATTTATCAAGTGTAAAAAAACAAAGAAAAGTTGCTGGAGAAAATCCTGAAAAGTTAAACGTTATTAAAAAATTACTAAATTCATTACCATTTAACCGAGTATTATTAATCAGTTATTATCAAGACATTACACCAAAACTGTCGAATCGATTGAATATCAATGCGATTCATCAGGGGGTTAGTGAAGATGATAAAAACAAACTTGTGGAAGAATTTAATACTAATCAAATTAATATTCTTGCAGCTAATTCACTATTAACAGAAAAGACATTATTTAAGAATGTAGAAGCTTTAATAGGAGTTTCATTTCAAATGGGATCAGAAAGAGAAGAATACCTACGGATTGGTAAAATCATTTCAAAAGATGGATACAAGAGTCAAGGACATTTATATTCGCTAGTCACAAAACATTCAATTGAGGAAACTGATTATCGTAAAAGAAGAAAGAGTTTAATTAATTATGGCTTTCGTTACAAAATATATGACCCAACCATGAGTTTAGGAGGGGCTAAATGAGACTTCTAGACTGCCTTGGATTATTATCGGATGCTAAACTATTCGAAATAGGTAAGAATTTACAATTATCTGTGTTTCAAGGAAATCGAAGTTGGAACACAATTAAAATTGTCGAATCATTAGCAAGTGAATCAGGAAGTGGAATTGGCTGGGTGATTGATCGAATAAGTAAAGAGGCAATGAATCATTTGATCATGTTTATACTTTTTAATAAACCAATTCCGTTGTTAATTATCGAAGAATTAGAGAAATATGGCTTTCTAATTAAAGACATAGTTCCCGAGGAAATTAGAACCAACATAATTTCTTGGCAAAGATATAAGTTTACTAAAGTCTTTCCAGTGACGAAAAAAAGAACAAAACATAGTTTATTTTTAAAGTATGTGGTGATATTAATCTATTTCTTAAAAAAAGAATCGATCAATATCAAAAGTTCAAAGAACCAAAAAGATTTAAAAAAGTTAATGGGAAAGATGAAAATTACCTTTGAGCAAACTCGAACTTTCGAAGAATTAATTGCACATGCAGTTAATACAGGATTAATATCGAAAAAGAAAAACACTTATCGAATTAATAAAACTAACTTAGAACAATGGTTTCAAAAAGATAGTCTCAATACAATTGCTAGATTTTATGACAATAAATGTAAAAAAAACCATGGTAGGTTACTTCAATCAATAGTAATGTTACAGTTATCTGAAGAAGAATGGGTAAATCAAAAGTATTTTGAAAATGATCAATTTGATCTCAAAACTTTAGCTAATTTGGGATTAACTGAAACAATTACTGTTGAGAAGGAAGAATATGTAAAGTTATCTAACGAGGGATGGTTCTTATTAAAGAAGGAACAACCAAAAAGCTGGAATGAAAAAACTTTTTTTGTCTCTGCTGATTACGAATTGTTTATCCCTTATACATGTGACCCAATCCTATTACTGGAAATCAGTCCGTTTTGCGAGTTAAAGGATTGTGATTATTGGCTTGTATTTGACATTACACCGATTGAAAACAACGAAAACAAACATGATATTCATACTTTTTATGAAATATTGAAAAATCACTCAGTTAGGATACCAGATGTCATTCAGTATGATTATAAAAAACAATTTAGTTAATTATAAAAAAATATAAAATTCAAATACTAGGCACACAAAATAGGAAATTTACAATCATTTCTATAAATCCACAATTAAAAAATGATAATTAATAAAGAAGGCTTTCCATGAAGTTGGAAAGTTTATTGAGCTACCTAAAGATTTATTAATAGAGATAATATAGTATTTAAATAAATTTCCATTACTATTTTATTCCGCGCTAATTGTTAGACTTATATTCGTTTGTTCAATTAGCCGAATATGTAATAATGACCGTTAAATTGAGTGTGAAATTAGTGGAATGTGGAAAACCAGTAAACCTTGAATAGGGTTCTTCTGGTTTTTTGTCGGTAATATTTAAAAATGAATACTATCGAAATAAGATTCTTATTCAACATAATGGCAGTTTAGTTGCATAAGGAATGTTATAAGAAAGAGAAAGACAGCGAATTATAAGTTTTTTAAAATGGCTGGGTATTACACAAAATTCAAATGGAGAAAGTATAGACGATTTAACTCTTTTATCATTAACTTTAATGCAAAATAAGTTACTGGCAGATAGTTATTAAAGGCGGGTCACTGTTGATTAGATTAAAAGTTGAAACGATCTCAGAAACATTAAGAAGCAGAGCGTATATGTTTACCTGTAGCTATTTAACTGCATGGAACAACTATTTAACTGAGGATGAAAAAGAAGGTTATAGTTTTGACGATGTTAAAAGCTATATGAAAATGCATCGGAGTTTTTTAGATTGTAGTTATAAATGGAAGGAGAGGGTCTAGCCCTCTCTAATATGTATTTTTAATCTTTATTCAGAACTAAAAAGTGATTTTCATTTAGAAGATTTCTATGTTTATTGAAATATATTCTTAATGAAATCTGTTCCGTAAGGTGGTACGTGCATTATTTTTAATAATATGCCAATGCTTACAACGAATAAAAGTAACGCAATACTGGACCACATATATGTAATGGTGTTCTTCATTTAAGAGCTTTCTCCTTATGTTAATTTAATTAGGAGGATTGTAGACAAACCTAGTTGAATAAAAAGTTTGAGAACCTGTTTGTTTAGTTCGTGCAGAATCTGAATATGAAATTACAGTTTTTCTCGTTGACATGTAACCGTCACCATCATCTTTTACTTGCATATGTGTTTTATAGTAAACAGTTGTTGGTTTTTGGTAAAATGTAGAGAATATAGCTGCTGCTCCTGCAGTCGCTGCCATTCCTGCAACTTTACTATCAAGATACTTATATACAGCAAGTCCAGCCGCAAAGGAGGCGGTAAATCTAGTTGTTAGCTCTGAGACAATATCGTAGGAATGGCTAGTAGATGTAAATGAACCAACATAAGTATATGTTGTAGCCATTCCACCTTCACCTACTACTACTTCATCAGGCGGAGGAAGATCTGGATCTGTAACAAAACTTATTGGCATATTTGTTACTTCAAGTGGATTAGAAAACGGTGCCTGATATTCTTCACTTAATTGAGAACTTGTGTTTTCAGAACTTGTGTTTTCCTCTGCATGTGCAGGAATGGTAGCTAACAAAGTAGATGCGGCTAGAGATAAAGCAGAAACCTTCAATAACTTTTTCATCATTTCATATCCCCCTTCAAGTGGTATAATAGGATTATACACCCAATTCAGAAAATTCTATATAGTTTTTATGGAAAAAGTTGTATAATTTTGACAAATATATGAAATCATTTATCTATAAGGAGGTTTATATTATGAAATTTGTAAGGAAATATTTTATAGTGTTACTATTAATTGTTGAGGCAATTATCCTAAATGTAATTGATAGTTACAATGGAAGCTATTTACTAAAATCTACAATTTTAATTATTTCTAGTGCTGTAATTGTTGTAATTATGTATAAAAAAACAAAAAATGATAAACCTAGTTTTCTTTATAGTTTAGCGGGGATTGCAATGTTTACTGCAGGATGTCTTTATTATGGTACAAAGTAGAAATAACAAAAGAGGAGAGCTAACGAGCTCTCCGTTTTTTATTTGTGCGCCCAGCATGTGCATAATCTATAGGGTGCAAGTCCCGAATCACGAAGGCAGAAGAAAAAAATTCTTTTAGAAGTCTAAATGTAGTGAAGTTAATCACTATTCAAAAAAATAAATCCAATGTGAAATTAAAAATTTAATCATCATTTTAGGGGAACTTCACTAATGTGAGGTTCCTTTTTTCATTTCTTAGATAACTAAGTGCAATCCTGTAATAAACAAGCGGTGACAGTCTTGATGCAAAAAGAAAATAAATTAATTCATAAAAAAAAATCATACTACTTAAGTTGCTCTACAGCTTATTTTCTTATTTGCCTGTCTTTTTTTAGTCATCGAATTTAAGCAAATAGTATCGTTACTATTTTGAAATCATGATCATAGACCATTGATAAATTTAGATATTGAGAAAGATCGTTGGGAGACGGAAGGCTGGGCAAGTTACTGGCACATCCGAATCATGCGAGAACTAAACCTCGACTCAAATGAAGCAATCGAATACGCAAAGCTTAACGCAGGAGTAGTTCAGCCATCCAAAACAAGCATTAACCCGTATTATTTAGGAGTTAGAATGTTTGAAGATATTGAAGAGCGATATAATAATCCAACAAAAGAAATGAGAGAGCTAGGTGTGAAACCTGGTAGCGGAAGAGAAAAAATGTTTGAAGTTCGTGAGTTAGAGTCTGATAGTTCATTTATTCGAAACTACTTAACGAAAGATCTTGTCATGCGAGAAGATATGTATTTATTCCAACGCCAAGGTAAGGAATATAAGGTCACTGATAAAGCATGGGAAAATGTAAGAGATCAACTGGTAGTTAGTCGGGTAAATGGCGGATTCCCATACATCGTTGTACAAGAAGGCGATTATTTAAAAAATGGTGAGCTTTATTTGAAGCATTCCTATGAAAATATGGAACTTGATGTGAAGTATGTTGAGAAGGTAGTGCCATATATTCATCAGTTGTGGGGTAGAGGGGTTCATTTGGAGACGAATATTGAGAATAAGTCTGTTTTGTTTAGTTATGATGGGAAGAATATTCATCGGAAGTATATTTGAGAACGCCTTTTAAAGGCGTTTTTTTTATAAGGAAAATTTGTGGTGGTACCATACGATTGTATTAAATGATTATTTGTATAAGCCTTTTTAATATTCATCTGAAAATTTATTTTGAATATTAGTGTTACGATATTTCACTAAAATGAAAAAAATATGATAATATTGTAATATTTTTCTAATTTAATTATAATGAAAAAGATTATACAGAAATGGTTCCATTTTGGAAATAAGAAGGATTAGTGAAAAAATTAGGTTGGTAGCAAACGATTATAGCGTAATATTACAACATGCAAAAGTACTTACTCCTTATTGGACAACTGTCAAAGATGAGAGAAATGTTAAGTTTTAATGAAAAGAAATATGGGTGAGTTGATGAAAAAAAAATTTACGATAATATCAATAGTTACTATTTTAATTATTATTGGATTCTCATGCTTTAAGTTGTTTTTTAATGATAAAGATCAGAACAAAAATTTAAAATATAAAATAGCTGATGCTACTACTGATTATTTTGGTAATGGCAGGTACCAAATAATGCAGTTCGATGCCAATGGAGACTACTATGTAAGGGATATGAAAAGTTCGTTTCAACTTTTCGTTGGTAATATTAAATCTTATAAAAAAATAGGTCATAAAGTATATTTTATCCATAAAGAAGGTTATACAATTTTAGATTATAAGAATAATAGTATGAAGCAATATTTAGATACTAGTAAATATATAGCTTCTGAGAAGGACTTTTATGAAGACATGCTCAGAGGAGTAAATAAAAGTATTTTTGGTGAAAAGTGGCTTCTTTTAAAAGGATATGAGGATTTTACGCCAAAAGAAAAAGAAGTATTTAATAATATAATACGTAAAAATAATTAGTTTGAA
Organism: Gottfriedia sp. NPDC057991; assembly: GCF_042886615.1. NCBI lineage: Bacteria > Bacillati > Bacillota > Bacilli > Caryophanales > Bacillaceae > Gottfriedia > Gottfriedia sp. NPDC057991. The sequence goes on along the minus strand of NZ_JBHVQN010000005.1, from coordinate 204,047 downwards.
AAATAAAGAATAAAATTCCTAAGTCCAACTTGATTCACGAGGTTTACTTTTATTCACATAATAAGCCACATTTTTAAACAAATATTTTCTGATAAAAAGAACAGAGTTTTTTTATCAATTTTACGTCGAATATACTGGGTTATAACCTTTCTTTTACTAAAAAATATGAAGAATAGATTAAAAGGGAGATGTTCAAAAATGAAAATGAAGAAATGGATGATAATACTTACTTTTTGGACAACCTTATTGATTAGTGGATGCTCAAACTTTTCAGAAACTGATGTTGAAAAACCAATAAAAAAGTATTTAAAAGAAAATTATGGGTTTAATGGAAATATAAAAATTCTTTCTACAACCGATGATTCGCTAAATGAATTACCACACGATACTTACATACAGATTTTACATCCTTACCTTTCTTTTATACGTTAGAAGTTGAAGAAGAGGGAAGTGATGATGTTTATTTACAATTTTTTAAAGGAGCCTACATAGAGCAAAATCCAAATGTTATTAAATTCTCTAATCAATTAATTAAAAAGTATGGTTTAGTTAAAATATCTGACGACACCTATGATCAACAAAAACAAAACTATTTCTATTATTTAAATATAAATATAGATTATGATCAAGAACAAAAGCTAATAGAAGATTTTAAAAAGACTCAAAAAATTAATACAAATGAAATTATTCCTAATGTAATACAAAACGATCCGAATTCGAATGATATAAATGCGAATTACATTGGTGTAATCAACTTTAATTATCAGTTTGATCTAAGTAAAAATAAAAATAAAATACCTAATGTGAAAGAACTTTTTAATGAGTACAAAGAACATAAGGTATTAAATAAAGGGAAATACGGTATTACATTATATAAAATGGATACATCGGGTAAAGCTGAGTTATCAGATTCTACACATAGTCAAATACTTTTTTCAGTAGACGCTAAAGGAAAGTATTCAATAATTCCTAGCACTGATAATTACCCAGATTAATAATAATCGACTGTTTTGTCGATTTTTTTTATGCTCTTAATAGCGTTTAATAAAAAATTACAGTTTTTTGAACCTTTTGATTGATTAATACTTTTTAGTGCCGATAAATATGAAATCATTTCATTTTTTATATGTAGAGAAATTTGAAATCTTTAGAAGACACAAGGCTGGGCAAGTTATTGGCATATAAGAATTATGCGAGATTTAAACCTTGATTCAAATGAAGCAATTGAATACGCAAAGCTTAATGCAGGAGTAGTTCAACCTTCTAAAACAAGTATAAATCCATATTATTTAGGTTAGGTCTAAGAATGTTTGAAGATATTGAAGAGCGATACAATCATCCAACAAAAGAAATGCGTGAGTTAGGTGTTAAATCTGGCAGCGGGCGAGAAAAAATGTTTGAAGTACGAGAGTTAGAGTCCGATAGTTCATTTATACGAAACTACTTAACGAAAGATCTTGTCATGCGAGAAGATATGTATTTTTTCCAGCGACAAGGTAAGGAATATAAAGTTACGGATAAAACTTGGGAAAATGTAAGAGATCAACTTGTTGTTAGTAGGGTAAATGGTGGTTTCCCATATATCGTGGTTCAAGAGGGCGATTATTTAAAAAATGGTGAGCTTTATTTGAAGCATTCCTATGAAAATATGGAACTAGATGTGAAGTATGTTGAAAAGGTAATGCCTTATATTCATCAGTTGTGGGGTAGAGGGGTTCATTTAGAGACGAATATTGAGAATAAGTCTGTTTTATTTAGTTATGATGGGAAAAATATTCATCGGAAGTATATTTAGACCACCTCATTAGAGGTGGTATTTTTTTTCACCACATACAAAACCGAAGTCATGGTAGATCTGTATGTAGTGCCTCAATAAACCGTTCAGCACTTTTAGACAGTTGGCGATCCTTTAGCCAGATAACTGCAGAATCCGATTGGATGGTGATGTCCAGTATGTCTATAACTTTTATGTGCGAATTTGAGATAAAAGATACCATGCTCTTTGGAAGAATGGATGCTCCAATTCCAGCAATTAATAGAGACGTAAGTATAGCTGCGTTAGGACATTCAAATACGAAATTTGGTTCAAATCCAAATCGCCTGCATTCATCTATAATAATTTCTTGGTAGTCTAGTTCTTTGCCTCTACTAAAAGACAGAAGAGGAATATTTGCTATCTCTTGCATATGAACCGTAGTTTTTGATGTCAACATATTCCAGTGAGCAGGAATTACTAAGACGAATGGTTCTGTCGGTAATTTAATCTTAGAGAATTTGTCCATTTTGAGTGGTAAACGTACTAGTGCAAATTCAATATTTCTATTTTCTAGGTTTTCGATTAAGTTAAGTGGATTTACTTCCTGTAATTGAAAGGAAACAAGTGGATAGTTTTCACGAAAATAACGAATTTTTTTAGGTAAATAGTTCATACAAGATATAAAGGTACCGATTGAAAGTTCTCCGCGTAAGCCTTCTCCCGTCTCCTTTATTTCCTTTACTGTTTCATCCAATTGTTGTAAAAGGCTTTGAGCCTTTTTAAATAATAGTTTGCCAGACTTTGTTAACTCCATTCTTCGTCCATGTCGTTCCATTAAAGTTACTCCAAGTTCTTCTTCTAAAAGGATAAGTTGTCGACTGAGTGGAGGTTGCGCCATATGTAGTCTTTTTGCGGCACGAGTGAGTTGCTCTTCCTCGGCGATGGTTACAAAATAGCGAAGTTGTTTAAGATCCATTTTTGAATTTCCTCCTTTTTGTACTATACCAAAATTGTATAGCAAACTAACAAATTAAGTAATATTTTATATAGTAGAATGTGTGTTACGATATGTCTAGGTTAACCTTCTGTAAATTTTACTAGTTTCAATAATCTGATTTTTCCGAAATTAATTTTTAGAAAAGTTACACACTTTATTACCAATTTGTCAGACATAAACTTTTCAAGCTGAAAAAGATTGGGATGTTTATGAAAAACTGCTGGAAAAGATCGTATTCAAGAACTAAATAACAGACTAAAAGGAGAAGTTTTAGATGAAGGTAGTTGTAACAGATATGGCGTTTGATGCTTATGAAGAAGAAAAGACAATCCTTGAAGAAAATGGGATCGAATTAATCATTACAGATAATCAGTCAGAAGATGCTATTATTGAAGCTGCCAAAGATGCAGATGGTTTATTAAATGCAAACGTACAAATTACAGAAAAGATTATTGAATCATTGCCTAATCTAAAAGTGATAAGTCGTTATGGAATTGGCTATGACACGATTGATGTAAAAGCAGCCACTTCTAATAAAATTTATGTGACAAATGTACCGGATTATTGCGTTGATGAAGTGTCAGATCACGCACTCACACTTATCTTAACATCTTGTAGAAAAATTGTACCAATGAACGATCAACTAAAAAAACGGAATCGATTAAATGCATTTGACTTGGCTCCAATTCGTCGTTTTAATAGTCAGACGGTAGGGCTCGTAAGTTTCGGAAATATAGCTAAAAAACTTTGTAAAAAATTACAGTCAATTGGGTTTAACGTTATTGCATACGACCCATTTTGCGGTATAAAAGAAGAAAAAGATTACGGAATTCAGTTAGTGCCGTTGGAGGAATTATTACGTAATTCGGATATTATTAGCATTCATTCTCCACTCGTAAAAGATACCTATCATTTGATAGGTGAAGAAGCTCTGAAACTAGTCAAAAAAAATCTATTTATTGTCAATACAAGTAGAGGTCCTGTAATTAATGAAAAAGCTCTTATTAAAGCATTACAAGAGAAAAGAATTGCCGGAGCAGCACTAGATGTTTTTGAAATAGAACCGATTGATCCCAATAATCCTTTATTAAATTTAGATAACGTTATCCTCACACCACACGCTGCATACTATTCCGACGAATCATGTAGTGAATTAAAGTCGAAAGCAGCCAAAAATATTGTAAACGTTTTAAAAGGTGGTGTTCCTGAATATTGGGTTAATCATTTTTAAATATAGTAGGTTATGTAAAAAGGATAGGATAGATTTTTAATAGAGATTAATAGATAATTTTTAAATTGTACTTGAAGGTATTATAAACTAGTTCTCAGACTTGAAGTTAGACTAAAAATCATAGTGTTTTTTTAAGAATATACTTTATTCCTAGTTTTAAAAGGACTTCATATTGCTTTGCAAAAAAAGGAGGAATGTTAATGGAAAGTGTCAATAATTCATTGGAAAAGCAAACTATTAAAAAAGTCACTAGGCGAATAATTCCTTTTGTTTTTATTCTGTATATCATTGCATTTCTGGACAGAGCAAATATCGGCTACGCTGCATTACAGATGAACAAGGACCTGGGACTAACCCCCGAAATATTTGGACTTGTTAGCGGCATTTTTTTTATTGGTTATTTTATCTTTGAAGTTCCAAGTAATATTTTGCTACATCGAGTTGGGGCACGAAAATGGATTGCTAGAATACTAGTCACCTGGGGAATTGTTGGTGCACTGACTGGATTTGCACAAAATATAGGTCATTTGTATATATTACGTTTTCTACTAGGTGTTGCTGAAGCTGGATTTTTTCCTGGAATCATCTTGTATCTTACATATTGGTTTAGAGGTAAGGAGTTGGCACGAACGATTGCTCTGTTTATGACAGCAATAACTGTTTCCTATGTAATAGGGGCTCCCTTATCTGCATGGATTTTGGATCATATCCATTGGTTGAACATGGACGGTTGGCGTTGGGTGTTTATTTTTGAAGGGTTACCGGCAGTGGTATTAGGTTTTGTTACGTATTTTTATTTGACTGATCGACCTGAAGATGCAAAATGGCTAACACAGGAAGAGAAGACATGGTTAATAAATGAGTTGCAAAAGGAACAAGTTGATAAAAAAGCGAAGAGCCAGCACTCAATGAAAAAGGTTATGAAAAACCCAAAGGTCTGGTATTTCTCCTTAATTTACTTTTTGTATATTACGGGAGGCTATGGAATAGGTTACTTTATGCCACAAATTATCCAAGGATTGTCTAATAAGTTGAGTAATTTCCAAGTAGGATTGATTACTATGATTCCTTATATTGCAGCTGCCATTGCAATGAATATTTGGTCACGTCGTTCTGATCGAACAGGAGAGAGTTTTCTTCACGCAGCATTCCCTCTAATCCTTGCATTTCTTGGATTGATTGGCTTAGGATATTTCTCTAATCCATTCGTGGCTATAGGCATGATTGTTATCGCCACTGCGAGTATGTACAGTTTTTCAGGTCCTTTTTGGAGCTTACCTCCGCAATATCTAAAAGGTTCAGCTGCAGCTGTTGGTCTTGCCCTTGTTAATTCGTTTGGAAATTTGGGAGGGTTTTTAGGTCCATATATGATGGGGTCGTTGAAAGAACTTACAGGAAGTGCAACTATTGGATTATATGTGCTAAGTGGATGTATGTTGTGTGCGTCCTTGCTTTTACTTGTTATGCGTAAGCGTATTGCGACAAATAAGAGGGCCCAAAACGAAATACACAATGAATATATTTTATAAATTAGGGGAATTTTTGAATGGAAAAAAGAAAAGGTTGTTGCCGCAACCTTTTCTTTTAACGTAATGGCAGTTTAGTTGAATTGAATAAAGATAATAACAACAGATGTAGAAATAAATAGAAATTACTATTATGATTGCTTAATTGAAGGAAATAACTTCATTTTAGATATTCCAGCCTTTTTCAAAAGCGTAAAATTCTAATATTTTTTTGTATTTTTCACCATATCTCTCCACAAGTTCAGAGTGAAAATCTTTTTCAATATGTTGCATGATTAGATCATGGTAAAAAGCAGTTTTTAACATTCCAACTACTGATGGGTGGTCAGTCTCTAAAGCAGTGAGTTTTGTTGAATTTCCAAATCCACCAATTAAAGCTTTTTTTGAATCGCATAAAATCGAAAAATTTCTTAAATTAGAAATACTCCAATCTTCACTTCGAATATGGACAAAAATGTTCTTAAGCGATGTTTGACATTCTCCAATTGTAATAAGTATCACATTGACACCTCTACTTTCAGCATCAAGTAAGTCCTCTTCAACCCAATGTAAATCTTCTGACCATATGTCTAATACAATGAAATCTTTTGCGTTGGCAATTATTCGACGAATAGTTGTACTAAGTTGCTTATCTCCTTGCCAATTATAAAAAGAAGGAGCAATTATAGTTGGAGACTTTAATTGGTTTACTAATACTTTTGTTACTTGTTCAAATTCTGTTTGTAAATGTTTCGTTAATTGTTCTATGGGAACAGCATCGTATCTAGCTGGATCTCCTTCTATGCATCGACAAGCACCCTTGTCCGTTAATGATCTCAAAGCAGAATAAACATTAGTACGTGAAACTGACACTCTTTTAGCTACTTCATAACCTGATATTCCAGGCTCTTCATGTAATGCCAAATAGCAACGTGCTTCAAGGTCAGATAATCCTATTTTTTTTAAAAGTTCAACCATATGTACCTCCTTTTACAATTATTATATTTATTTTTTTGTTGTTAATTGTAGATGAGTATATATAAATACTACTAGATTGAACAAAATAATCAAGCTATACAGCAATTCATAATTTTAAAATTTTTAATCTGTTTATGAATGATACTTGATTGAATAAATATGTTTGATATATAGTAGTACCGAAAAATACTTCTATTTTAAAATTTAATATTGATAATATTCTGAAAAATAATTATAATAATTTAACAAGAGTAGTATCATAGAATACTACTTAATTTATTGAGATGGTTTTTAATTTGTTTTACAAATTAAGAAAAAGGAGGCGAGATGTAAGTTCAATAATTTATATTAAACATTAGTTATCCAAAAAAGTGGAGGCGTTCACATGATAGTTGATAATCGGATTGGAAAAACAAAAAAGATACGTTTGACTTATGGTGAGGATCAGTGGCAATACGGAGAATTACGTATCCCTGATGGCCCAGGACCACATCCAGTAGTTGTTGTTATTCATGGAGGATTTTGGAAATCGATATTTGCGGTAGATTTAATGGATGCCGTTGCAGAAGACCTTACAAAACGTGGACTAGCAACTTGGAATATTGAATATAGAAGGGTAGGTAACATTGGAGGTGCTTATCCTGGCACCTTGAATGATGTTGCCAATGCTACAGACTTTTTAGTAACAATAGCGGAACAATATTCTTTAGATTTAACAAAAGTGGTTGCAATGGGTCACTCAGCTGGAGGTCAGCTTGCTTTCTGGTTAGCGGGCCGTAATCGTCTACAAGAAGATAGTATATTAAAAACGTCCAGTGACCCTCTATTACCTAAAGGTGTAGTCAGTTTAGGTGGCATAATTCACTTAGAACTTATGAATAACTTGATCAATTACAAACAACAAATGGTAAAAAATATGAAAATTGATAACCCAGTAACTGACTTTGTAGGTGGTACGCCAAATGAAGTACCTGAAAGATATGCTGAAGTTTCACCAGTTCGATTGCTTCCGTTAAATATTCCCCAAATATTGATTCATGGTGATTTAGATGTAAATGTTCCAGTAAAATTAAGTGCCATATATAAAGAACTTGCCGAAAAAGCAGGTGATCAAGTTAAGATGATTACGTTTCCTAATGTAGAACACTTTGAAATTATTGATCCAGATTCAAAGGTATGGGATAGCATTGTTAATGAGGTTAGGAATTTATTGAAAGATTAAAAAATATGAAAAGCCAATAAAGGAAGGGGAGTAAAAATAGATGTCAAATGCAGTAAGGAAATTATGGGGATATAAATACGTTATACTGTTTATCGTTTGGCTACTATATATAATCAATTACTTTGATCGTGTGGCTGTGTTAACTTTCTTACCATTCATACAAAAAGATATGCATCTAACGCCGGTTCAAGTTGGACAAATTGCTTCTGCGTTCTTTTTCGCGTATGCGGTCGGTCAGGTTACTTCTGGATTTTTAGCGGATAAATTCGGACCTAAAAAGGTCATGAATGTTGCCATAATTGTTTTTACTTTAGTAAGTGTAGTTACTGGATTTGTCAAAAGTTTTACCCAGTTTATTGCTTTACGAATAGGTTTAGGGTTCGGAGAAGCACATCATTTTCCACCTTCGGCCAAAGCAATTAGTAATTGGTTCCCATATTCAGAACGCGGTAAAGCACTTTCAATTTTTAATACTTCCAATTACGTTGGATTAGCACTTGTACCTATTATCCTAACTAATCTCTCCGCTTCTTTATTTGACGGGCAGTGGAGACCGGTATTTTTCACATTAGCTATTCCTGGTGCAATTGGTATCTTACTACTTTGGTTGTTCTTTAAAGATACACCAGAAGAAATGTATAAAAAAGGCAGAATAAGTAAAAGTGAATTAGAATTTATAAATTTGAATAAAGCTTCAACTATACAAGTATCCACGAAAGAAAAAGTTAATCACAAAATTTACTTGAAAGATAGCACCTTCTATGTGATCTGCTTGATTATGTTTTGTCAAATCGGTATTCTTTGGGGCTTCACAACTTGGCTTAGCACTTTCTTAGTCCAACAACAGAACTTTAATATTAAGGAAATGGGATTTGTCTCAGCATTACCTCCAATAATTAGTATCATCAGTATTTTAATGGGAGGTTGGTTGATGGATAAATTTAACAAAATGAAACCAATAGCTCTAGTCGCTTATATTGGATGTATTCCTGTGCTTTGGATGCTCGGATCAGTTAATAAGGGAAATACACCTATGCTAATAACTTTACTATTGGCTTCAGGATTTTTTGTAGCATTTAACTCCGGTTCTCTTACAGCTGCACTTCAAAAAAGATACCCTAGTGAAGTGGTCGGTAGTGTAACGGGAATAGTTAATGGTTGTGGCCAGTTAGGGGCATTTGTAACCCCGTTAGTAGCTGGTTATCTAATAACAGTTCGTACAGGTGGAAGTTTTGATTTCACTAAAGTATTTATATTTTTCTCAGTACTTGCAGCGATAGCAGCAGTAAGTGCTCTTTTCCTAAAAGAAAAACCAGTCCAAACCAATGAAATAGTTAAAAACGCTGTAAATAATCAGATTGTATGAAAGAAATTTTAGATTAAAGCCTCATACCAAAAAAATAAATGGCTAAAGTAGAGGTGCAAAATTCCATTATGCAATTAATTAATGAAGGAATCGAAAAAATGAATGGATATGGCATTTATCAAGTAACAATTCCACTACCTTTTTGGAATGATAATGTTCATTGTTACTTAGCACGTAGAGAAGGAAAGTGGACAATAATCGATACGGCAATGAATCGCAATGAAACACGCATGACCTGGGAAGCTGCGTTTAATAAATACAGTGTTGAACCACTTCGAGATGTTGAGCGTATCTTGATAACCCATCATCACCCTGATCATTTTGAATATGCAAGAGAATTACAACAGCAGACTGGAGCGAATGTTTTTCTAAGTGAGAAAGAACAAGCAGTCTCACAGAATAATCTTGATGCCGAATCATTTTCAAGATTTTATTTATCAGCAGGCATGCCGCAGGAGCTAGTAAAGCAATTACAACCTGTGAACACAACAGCTAATAGATTTCTGAAAAATGTGTGTACCATAGAAACAAATAGGCTTTATCCAATTGGTGAGCTTCTTTTTGAAGCTATACAAATGCCTGGTCATTCGGATGGGCACATCTGTTTTTATAATAGTGAAGAACAGATTCTTCTTTCAGGAGATCATTTGACTAGAGAAACTATTCCTTATATCTCATATCATGGCTACGGAAATGAAAATCCATTAAGTATGTATCTTGGGACATTAAAAACGATGCAATTAATGGAAATTTCATTAGTTCTACCAGGACATGGTCCCATTTTTATGGATGCACAAGAGCGAATTAACGAATTACTACATCATTATGAAGAACGAATTGGTTTCGTACTCGAGCAGATTACAGGAGAGATGAGTGCATACCAAGTATCAAATACTTTATTTCCAATTGGTTCAAGTGTACTAGAAAAGTGGATTGCACTAGGAGAGACTAATGCCTATATAAGTTATTTAGTTGCAAAAGGTGAAATATGTGAGTATAAAGATGGGCTTCAAAATAAATACGTAAGAATTTAAGAGATATATGGTTACACCATATATCTCTTAAATTAAGAAGAACATTTAAGATCTTTGAGAGAACCAAGGCTGGGCAAGTTATTGGCATATAAGAATTATGCGTGAACTAAATCTCGATTCAAACGAAGCAATCGAATACGCAAAGCTTAATGCAGGAGTAGTTCAGCCATCTAAAACAAGCATCAACCCGTATTACCTAGGATTAAGAATGTTTGAAGATATTGAAGAGCGATATAATAATCCAACTAAAGAAATGCGTGAGCTAGGGGTAAAACCTGGCAGCGGTCGAGAAAAAATGTTTGAAGTACGAGAATTAGAATCTGATAGTTCATTTATCAGAAACTACTTAACTAAAGATCTCGTCATGCGTGAAGATATGTATTTATTCCAGCGACAAGGTAAGGAATATAAAGTCACTGATAATGCATGGGAAAATGTTAGAGACCAACTTGTAGTTAGTATGGTAAATGGAGGATTTCCATATATCGTTGTACAAGAGGGAGATTATTTAAAAAATGGAGAGCTTTATTTGAAGCATTCCTATGAAAATATGGAACTTGATGTGAAGTATGTTGAGAAGGTTATGCCTTATATTCATCAGTTGTGGGGTAGAGGAGTTCATTTGGAGACGAATATTGAGAATAAGTCTGTTTTATTTAGTTATGATGGGAAGAATATTCATCGGAAGTATATTTAGACCACCTTTTTAGGGTGGTTTTTTTCTTTAAAACTAATTCTTTGTTCTTTATCAGTTTCAGGCATATTTCATATCTATAGCTTGAAAATACAACTAATAACTTTTACGAACATCATACATATACCCTTAGAGTTCTATAATCAACGAGAAATCTTAGAATTGGCATATAGTGGAATAGTTTTCCTATGAAAAAATATTTACATTTTACAATATTCAGAGTATTATAAAGTTTATCTTACATACAACTTACATGTAAGTTGCATGTAAATTAGGGAGGGATTTTTTTGAAGGGAAAAACACTTCAAGAAACAGCGTATCAAGAAATTAAAAACAAAATTATAAGGGGAGATTTTTTAGAAAGCGGTTTCACTTCCCAAAATCAGTTAGCGTCTGAGCTTGGAATAAGTAGAACACCGATAATGGCTGCTTTACAAAGATTGCAAAATGAAGGGTTTGTAAAAATTATTTCAAACCATGGCATTCAAATTTTAGGACTGAATGTACGTGAGATAGAAGAAATGTATGAACTGCGATTGGCGTTAGAAACTTTTATCATACCAAAAATAGTTAAATCGATAACTGCGGAACAAATTGAGATACTTGAGGAATTCATTCAAGAACAGAAAAAGTGTGTTGAAAACAATGATCTGATTGAATTTTTGAAATTGGACTCTGCCTTTCATTTACAACTTACTGAAGTTTATGGAAACTCTTTATTTATTCAAACACTTTCTAATATTCGAGAAAGATTATTTAGTAATCCATATTATTTTCGTAGAAAAGATTATCAAATTTCTAGATATATAAAGGAGCATGAACAAATAATTGAGGCAATTAAATCAAAAGACATTAACCAAGTGATTAAAGAGTTAGAATCACATATTAATGGATAGATTTTGAATAGTTGGTGGTTTTCAATAGAATGCGTTAACCTTGGAGGAAATTATGAAGAATAAAACTTTAACCGACAGTATTATTATTGGGTTTGCCACATTTGCAATATTCTTTGGAGCAGGAAATCTTATTTTCCCCCCTTATATTGGTTTTACTTCAGGAACAGAATGGGTTCCAGCGTTACTTGGTATGACAATTACAGGTGTAATTTTACCAGTATTAGGAATTGTAGCTGTATCTGCCAGCGGAGAAACATTCGCTGACTTAACTAAGCCAATAGCACCTTGGTTTTATAAAGTATTTTGTACACTAATCATGATCGTCATTGGAACTTTCATCAATGTTCCGCGAACTGCTGGAACTAGTTTTGAAGTTGCTATTCAACCATTTTTCCCTAATTTTCCAACAGTCTTGTTCAGCGTTATTTTCTTTGCAATTGTGTTTTTAGTTTCTGCTAACAAGGGAAAGGTTATTGATACCATTGGAAAATTTTTCACTCCTTTTAAATTAGGATTGTTGCTGGTTATCGTTGTAGTTGCCATTTTTTCTCCTATTGGGAAACCAGTTTCAACTAATTTATCGAAACCATTTTTGAATGCCTTTGTTCAATCCTATCAAACAGCTGATGTATTGACTGGATTGCTCATTTCAAATATTATCATTGCAACGATCCGTGCCAAAGGATACGCTGGAAAAGAATTAAAGAAAGTCACAATCTATGTTTCGGCCATTGCTGGTCTTGGTCTTTTCGTAATTTATGGAGGATTGCTCTATCTTGGATCAAGCGGTAGCCAAGTAATATCAAACAATAATATTGAAAGAACTACTTTGTTAGTAGATTTGATGAATAAATTGATGGGGCAAGGCGGCGTGACACTACTTGCACTATGTGTTTTACTAGCTTGCTTGGTGACAGCAATCGGATTAACAAGTGCGACTAGTGACTTCTTGACAGACCTAACAAAGAATAAAATTAATTATCCTACTTGGGTGGCTCTTAATGCAATAATAAGTGCCATTTTTTCAAATGTTAAAGTGGATGTAATTATTTCAGCTGCTGCACCTATCTTCCTTGCTTTGTACCCAATTTCGATTACACTCGTTATTTTAGGATTGTGTAGTAAATATATACCAAATAGAGGGTCTTATATTGGAACAGCATGTTTTACATTCGTCTTTAGTTTAAATGACGCTTTTAATGCAATGGGGATTAAATCAGATGCCTTTAACTCATTAGTGACAAAGATACCATTCAGTTCTCAAGGTTTCACATGGTTGATACCGGCTATTGTAGGTTTTATTGCGGGAACGATTACTTACAAAATATTCATAAAAAAGCCTAGCAATACTATTGCAGCTTAACTTACACGAATTGAAAGAAGGAAGTTTTATGAAAAAACCTATTATCGGAATTTCTTGTAGCTTTAGTCCAAATGGTCAGATTGGAGTTGTGTCTCACCTTGGTGCTCCAAGCCAGGAATGGCAACTTCTTGCAGACGACTACATTCAAGCAATTGAGAAAGCTGGAGGGATTCCAGTAATTTTGCCAGTCGTTGAAAACCCAGAAACAATCCTTCCGATTCTAGGGAAGTTAGATGGAATTATTTTTACTGGTGGAAATGATGTGAGCCCACTTTGTTATAACGAGATACCTTCAAGTGCTGTTGGAGAGGTTTCTGTGAAAAGAGACAATGCAGATTTGGTACTAATCAAATCTGCATTGGAGAACCATCAAATTCCGATATTAGGGATTTGCAGAGGTTGCCAAATGCTGAATGTGGTTCTTGGTGGCACATTACATCAAGATCTTGCTAAAGATGGTGTCACAAAGAATGAGCACTTTTTATTATCATACCCTATCGAAAATATTTCTCAAGTAGCAAATATTGAGACAAACAGTAGACTGGCAAAAATTTTCAGAAGTAAGAGTATAGGTATCAATAGTTTCCATCATCAAGCAGTTAAAGATTTAGGAAAAAATTTAGTAGTAGCCGCAAAAGCCGAAGATGGTGTCATTGAGGCTATTGAAATTCCAGGTGAGAGATTTATAGTTGGTGTCCAATGGCACCCTGAGATGATGCAGAGAAACAAAGTAAATCACTCTGTCTTTTTTGAAAGTTTTATTAAGGAATGCGCCCTTAATTAATTATTAATGTACACTTGCTACATAGTGAAAAAATGTAGAATCAGGAATATAAGAATCTTAATCAAAAAGAAGATCTTTGAGAGAAACAAGGCTGGGCAAATTACTGGCATATAAGAATTATGCGTGAACTAAACCTTGATTCAAATGAAGCAATTGAATACGCAAAGCTTAATGCAGGAGTAGTTCAACCATCGAAAACAAGCATCAACCCATACTATTTAGGACTAAGAATGTTTGAAGATATTGAAGAGCGATATAATAATCCGACAAAAGAAATGAGAGAATTGTGTGTTAAACCAGGCAGCGGAAGAGAAAAAATGTTTGAAGTACGAGAATTAGAGTCTGATAGTTCATTTATTCGAAACTACCTAACTAAAGATCTTGTCATGCGTGAAGATATGTATTTATTCCAGAGACAAGGGAAGGAATATAAAGTCACTGATAAAGCATGGGGAAATGTAAGAGATCAACTGGTAGTTAGTCGGGTAAATGGCGGATTCCCATACATCGTTGTACAAGAAGGCGATTATTTAAAAAATGGAGAGCTTTATTTGAAGCATTCCTATGAAAATATGGAACTTGATGTGAAGTATGTTGAGAAGGTAGTGCCATATATTCATCAGTTGTGGGGTAGAGGGGTTCATTTGGAGACGAATATTGAGAATAAGTCTGTTTTGTTTAGTTATGATGGGAAGAATATTCATCGGAAGTATATTTAGGACCACCTTTAAAGGTGGTTTTTTTATGAATTGCTTTCTAATTTTAGCCAATATACAACTAAAATTTTGAAACAAAATGGTCGACTTAATGAACTTTACTTCATTTCTGATCGTCTTTGTTCGTTAACAAACACTAATAAAAATAAAAAAATATCAAAAAAACCTTAATGGTTTATTAAGGAAACCGAAAGGAAGAAACTTTACTTATTGGAAAACTATAGTAGTTTTTATAATGATTTCCAATTATAATAGAATTCGTTCTTAATTAAGAACAAATATAAGATTTCAACTGAATGAATCCTTCAAATAGTACAAAAATAACTATTATACTTCAGAAGAACTAGGGATTGGGAGGATTTGTATATATACCAAAGTAATGAATCAAGACGAGAAACGAATTTATGATTTAATTCGATTTGCTTGGATATGGAGGAAATAGTATGTTTTTTACAAAAAAAAATACATTACTAGCTCATAAATAAACATAACTTCTTAAAGAGTATTAGAGGTACGTGTACTAGATTCTAATATCCTATTTATTTGAAACTACTTAGCAAAAATAGCTGGTCATATGTAAAAATACATATTTATTGAGTGGCAAGGTATGGGATATAAAACTTACAGATACACAGTGTGTAGAAGTTCAGATTGAGTTAAAATGGTACAGCCAACTTTTTTATTTAAAGATTCAGGAACAAATTTATGGACTATATTTAGGATTATCTTATTAGTGATTTTTTATTGAGACGCTTAAAAAGTGCAACGTGTAATATTGCATCTAAAAGGTTCTGTCTACATGTCCAACTTTCGACACGCAATAAGAATTAAATGTCGACGAAACTTAGTTGTTCATGCCTATTATGAAATGTTAATATTAACGTTAGCGTTATAAAATTTACATAATATTTACAATAATTTAAATATTTTTACAAAAATGGGAGGAAATTGGAAGTTGTCGATCGTAACTTTGTGTAATGGCGTAAATTATGACCTATCCTTAATAGGTTCGAAGGCTATGAATCTTTCAAAAATGGCAATATTGTTTGATCATATTCCTGACGGGTTTATACTGACAGGAGAAGTCTTTAAGGCATTTTTATCGATTAATAACATTGAGACCACAAATAATGAGAGGATTCAATCAGAAATTTTACAAGGTGAATTCCCCGATCAAATGAAAAGGTATATTCTTATGAATTTTGAGGGATTAAAAAGTAATACGGATACATACGCAGTTGCAGTGCGTTCCTCCTCAGCATTAGAAGATCTTCGTGGAGCCTCTTTTGCAGGGCAATATGAAACTATTTTAAATGTTAGAAGTGAGGAAGAGTTATTACATAGTATCAAGCGTTGCTGGGCATCGTATTTTTCTACTTATGTTCAGGAATATGCGAAGAAAAATCAGATTTCATTATCAGATGTCAAGATGGGTGTATTAGTACAGGGAATGGTAGATGCAGATGTGGCTGGTGTAATTTTCAGTATGAATCCTGTGACATTTAATAAACAAGAAATCATTATTAACGCAAGCTATGGCTTAGGAGAATCTGTGGTAGATGGATTGGTTACTCCAGATCTATTTGTTCTTAATAAAGAATCTGAATTGATAATAAAAGAGCTGGGGCTTAAAGAGATACAAGTCATACCTTTGGAAACTGGGATGGAAAAGGCTGAAGTTCCTCCTTCATTGCAGGAAGTATTTTGTTTGGAGGATGAAAAAATTATGGCCTTAATGGACATCACAAAAAAAATAGAAAACTACTATCAACATCCAGTAGATATTGAGTTTGCTATAAAAAATGATCAATTATATATATTGCAAGTTAGACCGATTACGACTTTGAAGGGGGAAAATTAAGAATGAGTAAAGAGACGAATGTATACGAATTAACGGATTTTAAAAAGAATTTATTTTTAGCAGAGGAAGAAAAGACAAGTTTCTGGGAACTAGATGGAGCTCACTTTCAAAAACCATTATCTCCGCTATTTTCTTCTTTCATGATACCTGCTTTAACAGCTGGTACTTTGGAGGCTTTTGAAAAACTAAAGTTGCCAATGAAGCAGTTTCATGCTAAAACATCAAATGGTTATTTCTACCAAACAGTATTAACTCATGAAGATCCGGAAACGCGCCTTAAGGAACATCAAGCGTTAATGTCGTCTGTTTTCCCAAGAGCTATCGACATATTTAATAATTATGTTAATGATACGCTATTACCTTTTTATAACCGTTTAGATGAGTATAAAAATCAGAGTTTAACACTTGGGGAAGCGGAAGAAAAAGTATTTGAACTTTATGAAATGTATAAAAAGATTTGGTCTATCCATTTTGAAGTGGTTATGCCGAGAATATCTATAGGAGCTGCACTGCAAGAAATTTATGGTACTTTATTAAATACGACAAATACAGCTGTCATCTATGATTTATTATTAGGAACGATGAATAAGTCGCTTGAAACAGATCGAGAGCTATGGAAGCTTTCTATGCAAGTAAAAGAGTCTGGGTCGTTATCAAAAATCTTTAGTGACACTGATACAAACGAGCTTCTAGATTCATTACAGGATCTAGCTGAGGGAAGACAGTTTGTTGCTTCGGTTCAATCCTTCCTTGAAGAGTACGGATATCGAACTGCAAATAGTCATGAATTTGCAGATGAAACATGGGTAGAAAATCCATATCATGTTTTAAAAATCATTCAAAATTATCTTGAGAAGGATTACAACTTTGAAGCTGAAATTGAGGAAGTGATTTTAAATAGAGAACAGAATGTGAAAGAGGTTTTATCCAACATGCCAGAAGGGGAATTAAAAGAAACGTTTAAAGTTCTTCATGATATGGCACTAAACATGTGGGGGTTGGATGAAGATCATCACTTCTATATTGATGCTATGCTACCTGCAAAAGCACGTCCATTTTTATTAAATGTTGGTCAAACATTAGCTAATCATTCTGTCATTGAAAGGAATGAGGATATTGTATTCCTTTATTTAGATGATGTGATTGAATTACTTAGAGAGCCAAAGAATTCTTATGATTTAATAAAGAGTAGAAAAGAAGAGCATCACCATAATCAAGCTCATTCTCCTCAACCGTTCTTTGGTCAACCGCCAGCTGGTCCTATTGATCCAGTTTATGAGCTTGTATTTGGTGCAAAAATGCCTGATTTGAATCAAGTGACGAAAACATTTACCGGCTATGCAGGAGTGCAAGGAGCATACAAAGGAACGGTAAAAGTAGTTCGTGATCAAAGTGAGTTTGGTAAAGTCAAAAAAGGTGATATTCTTGTTTGTAAAACAACTACGCCTCCATGGACGGTTTTATTTACTTTAGTAGGTGGGATTGTGACGGATGTAGGCGGTATTTTATCTCATGCAGCGACGGTAGCAAGAGAATACGGAGTACCTTGTGTAATAGGTACGAAAATTGCCACTTCAATGTTAAAAGATGGTGATATCATTACAGTGGATGGGACAAAAGGAGAAGTCATCATCCATGAGCAGATCTAAAGAGTTTCTAATTTTACTAGCCATATTAACAGGGACTATTTTGGTCCCTGTTAATTCAACGATGATTGCCGTAGGGTTACCAACGATTGCTTCAGAATTATCCGTTTCTGTATCTGATATTACATGGGTTGTAACCATTTATTTAATCGTTATGGCTGTAGCTCAGCCAATTGCTGGGAAGTTAGGTGATATTTACGGAAATAAAAAGGTGTTACTAATTGGATTTTCACTACTGATTATATTTTCAGTGGCGTGTGCTTTTTCGTTTAATTTGGTTTCATTAATTATTTTCCGTTCTTTACAGGCCCTTGGAGGAGCACTTGTTACCCCAAATGCAACTGCGATTATTCGGTACGTTATCCCTAAGGATAAAATAAGTAATGTCTTTGGTATTTTCGGAATGTCGATGGGGTTGGGAGCAGCAGTTGGACCACTTCTTGGTTCCGAACTTATTAGTCTGTTCAACTGGGAAGCTATTTTCTGGGTGAATATTCCTTTTTTGTTAATGGCTATCCTTTTATCTTGGTTAATGATTCCAAATCTGAGTAAAACGAAAACCAATTCATTAGATATATTTGGTTCAATTTATCTAGGTAGTGTATTAACGTTTATAACCTTGTTACTCACACATAATGAATATTTAAGTGTATGGACGATTCTTATTCTACTACTCTTTATTGGACTTTTTATTTACCAAGAACGAACTACTCAGGCTCCACTCATCGAGTTTCCTATGTTTAAAAATAGAGCGTTTTTTAGTTCGAACCTATCTATCTTAATTAATAATTTCGTCATGTACAGTACCATATTATTTATTCCAATTTTATTAAAATCTTATCATTTTACGATTAATAAGATTGGTAGCTTGTTGTTTTACTTTTCTCTTGCTATGTCTATATCCGCGTTGGTTGGTGGGAAGTTAGCAAATAAATTTGGAAAAGAAAAAGTTATTATCTTATCTTTTCTATTATCTAGCTTTACCGTTTTATTTTATTTTGGATTTACTCCTAAAGTAACCTATCTCTATTTGATGAGTACTCTTTTGTTAGGAGGTTTTTCAGCTGGTATTGGTGCAGCAGCCATGCAATCGACAAACATAGAATCTGTATCAAAGGAAAAATCAGGTGTTGCTGCAGGGATCTATTCAACCTTTAGATATATGGGGGGAATGATGGCTTCTGCGGCGGTTAGTATTTATGTGGGAAAGACCTTTTTATACGTCCTTTTATTAATTGTTTCCGTAATAGGTCTTATCCTTTCAATCGTATTAACGCTAGGTCAGGCTAAGGCGGTGAAGAAGTACTTAGTGGGATAGTCATATTTTTAAGAGGAATTTATGAGGGGGTTGATTGTATTTTATCAATCCCTATTTTTTGCGGTATATATGTTCTAAAAAGTCATTTGTTCTTAATTAAGGAAAAAAGTCTTGCAACCATCCAAAACGAGTATTAATCCATATTTGCATTTCTGACTAGAATTTTGTATAAGCTTATTCAACGTAACTGTAGGATAGTTATAAGATTCTTAGTTTTTAAGGCAAGTTTTGATCTAAATGATCGTTACTATTGAACAATCAAAACTTAGCACTTAGAATTGATGTTGATTTCTAAATATTTAAAATAACGATATATATACATATTCATACAAAGGAAGAAGGTACTAATTATTGAAAATCAAAAAACTAATTCTCATTTCTTTTGCTGCCATTAATCTAGCAGGGTGTAGTTTTACAAGTCAAAAAACAGAAACATCTCAAGTGAATAATTTAGTTTCTTACTATGAAACTCTGAAACTGAAAAGAGATGTTGAATCTTCTTTTAATCAAAAAGTGCTTCAGAAAAAAGGGTATCCAAATGGTTACGATTTGGTCTTAAACCGCTCAAAAAAAGAAATTGCTCTCACAATTAGACCATATTCCAAAAAAAATTTTAATTACTTAAAGGGTGACCTCCAACATGATATGGAAAAAGTTTTGAAAGTGAAAAAGTATAACGATTATCACGCAAAAGTTCTTGCTTATTGGAGGCATGGCAATCCTTTAAAAAGGCAAGAACAAGAAGAGAAAATTCTTCAAGATGTAGCAAACGAGATGAAGAAACGTCATCAAATAGAAGTGTTGCCAGGGACCGAATGTTCAGCTACTGATGGACGCATGATAAGCGTTACCGCTGTCTTTATGCAAAATAATAAAGAAATTTCAAACCCAGTCGACATAAACAACTACCACAAAGAGTTTGTTAATCTTGCACAAGAAAAAGGGTTAAACATAAGTAATTTACCAATGTACTTTACATATGATTTAAATCGAAAAATTACGAGACATTGGATGGAAAAGGTCGTTCCGTCAATAAATGAAGGTTTAAAGGAAATAAAACGACTTCACGTTACTTCTACAACTATCATAGACGAAAGACATCCGATCATTATTAACACTACTATAAATAGTTCAGATTCCAAATCAAAAGAAAATGGAAAGCTAATTGACAAATTAGTTAATGAGTTTTTCCAAAATCCTGATATAAACAAAGAATTTCCTGGTCCTTATGAAATTATTGTTCAAAGTAAAGATAATATGAAAATAAATTAATGTTCTATTTATTCATCAGTAATGGGGTAGAGGGGTTCATTTGGAGACGAATATTGAGAATAAGTCTGTGTTGTTTAGTTATGATGGGAAGAATATTCATCGGAAGTATATTTAAACTAACATTGAAGTGTTGGACTTTTTGACAATTCGTAGGGATTAAATGGGTTTATAATAAAAAGAAATGGGTGTTAAATGAATTGAATCATTTAATGTCCATTTCTTTTGGTGTTTGTATTTAATGAATATACTTCCTTAAAAAAACTTCATTTGTTCAGTATTATTATTCATATTTGACTCTGTCTCTATAATTCGATACCCCATAGAATTGTACCCCTTCATTCTTTTATTAAACATTGCTTTTAGAATGGGTTCTTTATAATCTACATAATCAATTACTTTAATCTTAGATTTATTGTCATGTACACGATGGAGTCTTCCAACATATTGTTGTAAAGTGCCTTTCCAAGATAAAGGCATGACTAAAAATAAAGTATCTAATCGTGCATGATCAAAGCCTTCACCAATATATTTTCCAGTTGCTATAATTAACCTTTCATCATCATTTGTAAATCCCTCTAATTTTTTTCTTTTTTCTTTTTCTTCTTGTTTACTCATTCCACCTGTTAAAACAATAATATTTTTTGCGAATTTTTTAAATTTAGATTCTAAGTAATGAACATGTTCAACTCTTTCAGTTATTATTAGCGGAATAGCTCCATTGTCTAATTCCATTAGTACATCATCAAAAATCATTTGATTGCGCTTTTGATCATGTATAATTTCTTTATATAATGATTGAATTTCTTTTTCCTCAGCATTGCTATTACTCGTAAAATTTGTATATTTAGGCAATAATATATGTTCAAAAGGTCTAACTTTTGCTTGGTCTTTAGCAATCACTTTATATCGAATTGGTCCTAATTGCATTTTCATAATCGGTTGTAAACCATCTTTTCTTGTCGGAGTGGCAGTTAAACCACATATATATTTAGCATTCGCTTTTTTTAAGACTTGCTCAAAACTATACGCCGAAATGTGATGACATTCATCAACTATGATTTGACCATATTCAGTGACAAGTTCTTTTACTTCACCTTTGTAATTAAGGCTTTGTATAGTTGCTATGTCAATAATTCCAGTTCGCTTATTTTTCCCTCCTCCAATTTGACCAATTTTATTATTTTCTAAATCTAAAAATGTTGATAAACGTTCTTTCCATTGTTCTAATAATTGCTTTCTATGAACAATTATCAAAGTATTTACTTCTCTTTTAGCTATTAGTTCAGCAGCAATCACCGTTTTTCCAAATCCAGTTGTTGCCGATAAGATTCCTATAGGATTTTCTAATAATTTTTCTACAGCTTGGTCTTGTTCCGTTCTTAATTCCCCTATAAAAGTCAATAATATTTTTTTACCTACATTAGACAAGTCTTGGAAATTATATTTAATAGAGTATTGATTCAGTAACGCTTCAAGATCAACTTTACATCCTCGTGGCAAAATTATTAAATCATCTGTTTCTTCACTACAAGTAATATTTCTTGGTATTCCGTGTGTAGATAATCGTTTTGCTTGAGCTTTAAAAAATTCTGGATTTTTGAAAGTAGCTAATTGTATGAGTTTATGAATTAAAGAAGAGGGAAGTCCCTTTTTTTCAATACATAATCCATTACTTTCAATAACTTTCAATTTAATTGGGAAATTTTGAGTTTCTTTATTTAAATATTGTATAGTTTCTTTTTCAAAACTAAGTGACTTCTCTCGTTGATGAGATGTTTTAATTATTTTGTTTACATCTTCTAACTTCATTTTTTTTATATTACTCAAATAGGACCATTGATCTTGATATGGTATAAAGTTTTCATCAACAAAAACACTATTTCCATTTTTTCTTGGACCATGTTGCAAAGGTAGAGCAATTAAATTTCCAAAACCTCCTTTAGGGAGTGTATCTTGATTTGGAAATAAACGATCAAACGAGTCCATTCCAAGTTCATATCTTTTTTCAAGTGTTCTTGATATTAGTTCATTACCTAGTTTTCGAACTAGATATGCTGGAAGAGGTTCTTGAAAAAAAATCCAAACATGACATCCATCGCCTGATCGGGAACGTTCAATACACGCTGGAACATTCAGCTCATTGCAAGTCTTAATAAAAGTTAGAGCATCCATTTGCCAATTTTTTTTATCGAAATCAACTGCTAAGAACCAACATGTTTCATTTTGTAGAAGGGGATATAGACCGATAATATGTTTACCTGTAAGATGATCATATATAACTTGATCTGTTAGTGGCAGTAGTTCTCGATACTGACATTCCGAACATTTTATGTTAGGTTTTTGACATATAGTTGGTTTCCACTCATGTTTACAAGCAGGTGAATATCCGAATTTTCCATTTTTGGCTTCCCATCTAACTGCATATACATCTGTTCTCCCTATAAAGAGATTTTTATATATTTCAATTCTTTCATTTATTTTCTGCCTTTTAACGTTTACAGATTCATTTTTTGTATTTTGATTAGAACTATTTAAAGGTATGTTATGATGTTTCAGTAGAGTTTTTAATTTTTGATTTTCTAGTTTCAGTTGTTCACATTCTTTTATTAATTGTTGGATCTTAAGTTCAAGATTATGCATTGTATTCCCTCAATTTTTAAAGATTTTTAAATGTACTAAATGTATTATACATAGAAAATTAGAAGGTAAAAATGATCATATATTTTGTTTGTTGTAAAATACAGTAGGAATAAGAACGTAAAAGATGAGAAATTTCATTATCATGATATCCCAATCAGGAATTGGATTAATACTTCTTGGATTCATATCAAATTTAAGATTTCTTTTACCTTATTGAACGCAATGCGTTAGTCATATGTACTTTAAAAAAAGATGATTTTTATGGAGTATTATAAAATAAAGTTGCTTGGTGTCCGATTTGTTATCAAGGTTGGGTAGAAATCCTAAAAGATAAAAAATTCAAATCGCTTTTTGTATACTGTGATGAATGTGAATCCAGATTGGAGCATCCAATGAGATAAAAAATAAGAACTTAGCAACATCAATTTTTGATACTGAGATAGAAACTGAAGAACCATCTGAAAAGGAAATGATTACTATTGGCTTGGAAAAATACATTATTAATAACTGAATCTAGTTCAACTAACGCTTTTTCATAGTGAAGGGATGAAGTACAATTTACCGTAAAGTAGAAAGACTCCTTTCTACTCGACTAGTTGAGTTACAATAGCTAGCTTGATATCACAGGAAACTATACAATCCTATTCTTATAAAAAAAGTGATTGCAAAAATAATAGCTTAGAAGGAGAAAAATAAGAATGAATGAATTAATTGTATTTAGTGAACTTCATAAATATTTAAACAGTTTAGGTCCAATGAAATGTACAATGGCGGCAAAGAGCCTATCGTTAGGGTATAAACCTATTTCCTTTAGTGGCGCGTTTAAAAAATTTGCGACTCTATATGGAGATAAAAAATACCATTGCATAATTCTTCATGTAGATCCAGGTAATCCAGAATCTACTAGAGGGAAGTCTGTTCAAAAAGAAGTCCAACAAATTTTAAATTTTGAAATTAAAGAAATGAGAAATTTTCTTCTAAAAAAACATGAAGTATATGTTCCATTTGAAGTCATAGATTCAAAAGAGAAGCTGGAGCTATTAAAAGCTTTTTTAAAGAATAAATATGAAATTTTTTTTAGATAGAAATTAAAATAACATGCTAATTGTCAAGTGATAATAATATGTGAAAAAGGCGTTGCTCAAGAGCAATGCCTTTTAATTTTTGTTACTCATTTCTTATAAAACTAAACCAGTAACGGGCGGGATTCCCGTTCGCCCGTAGCGAGTCTTGGAGGATTCCCGTATATCGTTGTACAAGAGGGTGACTATTTAAAAAATGGTGAGTTTTATTTGAAGCATTCCTATGAACATATGGAGCTTGATGTGAAGTATGTGGAAAAGGTAATGCCTTATATTCATCAGTTATGGGGTAGAGGGGTTCATTTGGAGACAAATATTGAGAATAAGTCTGAGTTATTTAGTTATGATGGGAAGAATATTCATCGGAAGTATATTTAGAGCCACCTTTTTAGGTGGTTTTCTTACCGTGAAAATTTATTATTTTAGTTTTAAATCAGAAAAGGAGTGGACGATGCAAAGCACTGTATAAATTGGAAGGAAATGTATAAAGTATAAAATGTAGACTCAATTAAGGAAAGTAAATACATTTTATTTACTAATTTGGCAAAAGAAGAATTACACGCCTTGGGGTACAAATACGAATCGAATCTTTGTATGTTCAACTAGTATAGATTTGTAAACAATTAGAATGAAGTATTTTAATTTAACATAAATTTGATTGTAACGTTACCGAACTTTTGCGAGGGGGAATTATAATTGAATATAACAAATGTTTTAATTATCCTTGGATTCATTTTTTTTGCCTTAATATTTACAGTTTTAGTAATAGGTACTCTATATTTGTTTTTTATAGATCGTAAACAGAAGCAGCATCCAATACTCCGTAATTATCCAGTAATCGGACGAGCTAGGTACTTCTTAGAAACTATTGGACCTGAGTTACGTCAGTATTTATTTAACAATGACCGAGAAGGTAAACCTTTTTCAAGAGATGAATATGAGCATATTGTCAAAAAAGCAAAATATAAACGAGATGTTCTTGGGTTTGGGTCTAAAAGAGATTTTGAAGATAAAGGGTATTATATTAGAAATTCGATGTTCCCTAAACTGTCAGAAGAATTAAAAATGGATCAGGAAATAAACGTAACAACAAATCGATATTTATTGATAAAAGAGCCTTTATTTACACAGAAGGAGGAACGATTAGAGGAGAATGATTCACCTGCATATTTGTTGGAAGATAGTGATGCAATTGTAATAGGTAAAAACACGAAGTATCCTTTTATTGTAAAAGGCCAGATTGGAATGTCTGCTATGAGCTATGGATCCTTAGGTGAAAAAGCTATTACTGCACTTTCTGAGGGATTAGCAATTGCGAAGGGGACATGGATGAATACAGGTGAAGGTGGTTTGTCTGAATACCATCTAAAGGGTGGCGTTGATATTATCATGCAAATTGGCCCAGGTTTATTTGGTGTTAGAGATCATGAAGGGAATTTTAATTGGGATGCCTTGATAGAAAAAAGTAAAATTCCTGAAGTGAAAGCTTTTGAACTTAAATTAGCTCAAGGTGCAAAAACACGTGGTGGGCATATTGATGGGGAAAAGGTAACAGAGGAAATTGCAAGAATAAGAATGGTAGAACCTTATAAATCTATTGATAGTCCTAATCGTTTTCGAGAGTTTCAGGACTTTCCTTCATTGTTTGACTTTATAGAAAAGATCCGAGAACAAACAGGAAAACCGGTAGGAATGAAAGTGGTTATTGGAAGTAGTCATGAAGCGGATGAATTAGCAAAACATATAAAAAGTACTGGGAAGGGCCCTGACTTTATTACTGTAGATGGTGGTGAAGGGGGGACAGGTGCCACATACCAGGAACTGGCAGATAGTGTAGGGTTGCCAATTAAGTCTGCATTACCATTATTGGATAATGCTTTAAGAAAATATGGTGTACGTGATCAAGTTAAAATAATAGCTTCAGGAAAATTATTTTCGCCAGATCGAGTAGCGATTGCACTAGCAATGGGGGCTGACCTTGTTAATATCGCAAGAGGATTTATGATTACGATCGGTTGTATTCAAGCACTAAAATGCCACTCCAATGCATGTCCAGTAGGTGTGGCCACAACAGATCCTGATTTACAAAAAGCCCTTGTCATTGATGAAAAAAAATATCGAACAGCGAATTATCTAATTTCAATGCGTGAAGGTTTATTTCGATTAGCTGCCGCTGCGGGTCTAGATTCCCCTGTCCACTTTCAAAGGGAACATGTCGTTTATAAAGATGAAAAAGGGAAAGTGTGGTCACTGAAGGAAATTTATCAATCAATTGTAGAAAAAGTAGATTAAAAAATAGTGCCTTTACTTTACGTATCTTTCGCCTCTTATTTTCATTTATATATTGGAATTATAAAGTTGACAACTTCATATTGAATGAACCAATTCGATAGCTGAACAAAGATAGACTACTTCGGTAGTCTATCTTTGTTTTAAACAGAATAAAGAAAATGGGTAGCAATTTGAAAGACATTAACTAAATATGGCGTCATCTTTTTTACTCTAGATGTGACTGCTTAGGCAACTATCACAGTGCTTTAGTTTAATAAGTAGCTTTCCACTTTATAGATGCATACCCAATTATTAAATTTGCTTAAGTTTTTTCTTTATAACTTTATTTTCAATCAAAACCCATATTATCTTGGTTACTATAAAAATAGGTCCGGCATAGATTGCGAACTTATAGTCGTGGAGAAACAGCCACAAGCCCACACCCAGAATAAGAATAAAAAGAATGATATTTCTTAAAAATCGTAATGACATAATTTTTAATTCTACCTTTCTGCTTTCATTTTTCTTTTCTTCGATACGTATCCAAATCTATATTTAGATTCAATGAATTGGAAAAAAAAATCCTTTTCTTATTCAACTAAACTATCATTTACTTTAATAAAAAAAACTGCAATTAAGCAGTTTGTGATGTTTGTGATCTTCAAATAAAGCAATACGTAGTTGCATGCTTTATCAAATATACGTTTGAACATCAATGAAGGGTATTATGGAAGTATCTTGTCGATACTCCATGAGTGAGGTGAATGCAATAATATGGATACAATACATAAGATTATAGTTGAACGAACAAACCATTTCCCTTCTTGCTTGAATCTTCTATACTCTTCTATTGATAAAACAAAACCAAGAGTACCAATTATAACACCAATTGTAGCGAATATTATACCTCTTGTTGGTACAAAGAATGACAAGATTGCCAAAATTAAAGCTAGTTTTGACTTAGTGATTTTTTCTTTCATTAAATTATAGCCTCTTTTCTACTCTGTATTAAATATTTTAAAAGATGCCTAATTAAGTTATCTTTTTTTAAATACTAATAAAATTCCTAAGATAACGCCCATAGAATTTAATATTATATCGTCTATGTCAAAACTTCCAACTGCATATTTTGTTTGAAAGAATTCTAATGAAGTTACTAACAAAAAGCATATGAAGAATAGATAAATATGCTTTACTAGTTTATGTAAACAATAATAAAGAATTGCTCCAAATGGAATAAAGATAACAATATTTCCTAATAAATTAGACACTTTATAAAGTAAATCCGTTTTACTAGTTAAAAACCAATATATGGTTTTAAAAGGAATAAAGTTATTTTTATAAAAGTTTCCTTGAGAATTTCGTGAAAATAAAATAGAAACTACAAAAACAATATATGAAATTACAAATATACTAAATCCGAATTTACTAATGTGAATTTTTTTATACTTAATATAATGCAGTATCACATTTAAGATTGTATTAAAGGTTAAGAACAAACAAATAAACATACTATAAAAAAATACTTCACTAGCATATGGAACTACTCTCGATAATATTTCACCGAGAAATGCTCGCATTAATACAAATGCAACCATAATCGAGATGATTAATGTTATAGCTAGTGGTAAAGCAAGACGCATTGCACCAATAATTCTCTTTTTCATAAAAGTTTCCCCATTTTCATATTACCCCATAAAATTTTAACAGAATAATTCATGTATTACCATATATTTCCAATATTATCATACGCATTCTATAAAGTTACAAAAAAGTTGAACTATCTTGAGCAGGCAAACACATATACAAAAATATTCATAAGAGTTTTCATATAAGTCCAATTAAAATCTCCTCCAAATATATAAAAGGGGGAGATTTATTTGTGAAATAAATTAAGAGTTTTAAATGCTTTGAATTTGATCTATGTCCTCTTCCTATTAAAAAGCATTGATTTTTATTAAGGGAAATTTAAGGTACACAATCCAAAATGAGCTTATCAAATGAAATTAGGAGGAGTAAAAAAATAGATAAAACAAGCTCTAATGCAAACGACCAATAGTAGAGTAAGTTTGCTGTATAAACGCAAGATAAGCCCTGGTTTTCTTAAAATGGTTACAAGATATTAGAGTTTCTGAGGATATGTGGAAATTTCGGAATCGAATGAGTCTCGTCAAGAATAATCGGGTATAAATTCATATCAATCTCAATGATGGAGAGGAGAAAAGAAAATTGAAAAAGTGGGTTATTATTTCAGTTATTGTTGTTGCTGTTGGAGGTGGAAGTGGTTGGTTCATATATAGTAAGAGTCAAGCAAATCAAGCCCAAAATGTGATGGCTACAGCACAAACAATTACGGCACAAAAAGGAAAGTTAGAAGTAGCTGTTACTGGATCGGGTTCGGTAACTGCAAATACTGACGAAGATGTAACTGCGGCAAATACAATTCTAGTTGTGGATAGTGTAAGTGTTTCATCTGGAGAATCAGTAAATAAAGGTGACACGCTTATAACATTTGAGAATGGTGATGTTGTTAAAGCTCCATATGATGGAGAAATCACATCAGTTAAGGTGAAAAGCGGTAGCGGAGCTTCTCAAGGAAAAGTACTACTTCGTATGGAAAATGAAGATGGCGTAACAGCGCCTATTACAAGGGAAGACAGTGGCAGCTCTTCAGATAGTTCAGTTGGAGGAAATACAGGAGGTAGTAGTTTAGTAGCGGATACTGTATATGTAAAGGAAGGCTCAGTTGTAAAAGAAGGTGCAACACTTGTGAAATTTACAGATGGTAGTATATTACAGGCACCAGTATCTGGGACAATTACAACTCTTTCTGTTAAAAGTGGAGATTCTGTGCAAAGTTCTGCGACAGTTGCGCATATAACAAATTACAATTCGTTGGAAACAACGATTAGTGTTGACGAATTAGATATTCCAAAAGTAAAGGTTGGACAGTCAGTAAAAATAACTGCAAGTGCCTTTGAAGGTCAATCATTTGATGGGAAAGTAACAAAAGTATCAAATGAAGGTACATCGACAAATGGCGTTTCAACATTTGATGTAACTGTAAAAATTAATGATCCAAAAAGTCTGAAAATTGGTATGTCAACAGAAGCAAGTATTTTAATACAAAGTAAAGCAGACGCGCTATATGTTCCAGTAGAAGCAGTGTATAAAAATGGAAATGAAAAATATGTACTAGTTCCTACATCTACAGATGGTTCTGGGGAATCCACTAAGAAAGTTACTGTACAAACAGGTATTTCAAATGATACGAATGTAGAAATTACAAGTGGATTAAGTGAAGGAGAGTCTATCGAAATACCAAGTGTTCAATCAAGAGGTAATTCTGGTGGATTTATGATGCAAAATGGAGGATTCCCAAGTGGGGGATTCCAAGGTGGAGGATTCTCCGGTGGAGGATTCAACCGTAGTGGAGGAAACTTCGGAGGTAGAACTCAAGCAGGTGGCGGACAAGGAGGTAAATAATGACTAACTTAGAGCCGATTATTCAAATAAAAAACATGACGAAAATGTATGAACTTGGCGGAGAAACAGTAATGGCTCTTCAGAGTGTATCTTTAGATATCCAAAAGGGTGATTTTATATCAGTCATCGGTCCATCAGGTTCAGGGAAATCAACATTTATGAACATGATTGGATGCTTAGACCGACCAGATTCTGGGAGATATTTGATTGATAATGAAGATGTAGGGCAAATGAAGAGCTCGCAACTAGCGACTATACGGAATGAAAAAATTGGATTTATTTTTCAAAATTTCAATCTTATTCCAAAGTTAACTGCAGTAGAAAATGTAGAACTTCCTCTCATTTATAGAGGGATGAAAACGGCTGAACGAAGAGAACTTGCTCTTTCGGCGTTAAAAAAAGTAGGATTAGTAGATCGAGCGAATCATTTACCTACACAATTATCAGGAGGGCAGCAGCAGCGTGTCGCAATTGCGCGTGCCCTTGCTGGAAGCCCTCCTATATTACTGGCAGATGAACCGACGGGTGCTCTTGATAGTAAAACAAGTAAGGAAATTTTGGAGATTATGAATTTGTTAAATGAACAAGGACATACAATTATTCTAATTACACATGATCTAGAAGTAGCTAAAAATGCAAATCGTATAGTACGAATACACGATGGTCAGTTATACGAGAATGGAGGTGAATGGTTTGCAGACACTGAGAATGGCGCTTAAGAGCATTAAAGGAAACAAGGTAAGAGCGTTCCTGACGATGCTAGGTATAATTATCGGTGTATCCTCCGTTATTGTAATGGTTGCGATTGGACAAGGATCAACGAAAGAAGTGCAAGATCAAATAGGAAGCTTAGGTACAAATGTATTAACAGTAAGTGTAACTGGCTCTGATGTTACATTTAAAGAAGATGATGCCAATCAACTTAAGGACGTTAGTGGTGTAGAAGCAATTGCTCCGACCGTTTCTGGAAGAGTAACTGTTAAAAACGGACAAACGAACGCACAAGTGTCTGTGACAGGAACAACTTCACCTTATTTAAAAGTTCGTGATTTGGAGCTGCAATCAGGGCGATTTATCGCAGATTTAGATAATGATAATCACTCAAAAATTGCAGTACTTGGCTCAAGCACAGCACGAACATTATTCGGTTTTGGAAATCCAGTTGGTCAATACGTTCAAGTGAATGGAACATCATTTCGGGTTGTTGGGGTACTTCAATCAGTTGGTAGTTCATTAGGTTCAAGTGGGGACAGTACGATTTTTGTTCCGCTTAGCACAGCTCAGCTCCTGGCATCAACTACTTCAATTGGATCTGTCTATGTAAAAGTAGAAAATGAAAATATGATTAATTTTACATTACGTAGAATTGAACAAAAGATGTTTACGATTATTGGAGATGAAGATAGCTATAGTGTTTCCAGTCCAGAGGATTTAATGGAAACAGCTTCATCTGTTAATAAAACGATGACATTAATGCTAGGCGGAAGTGCTGCGATCTCACTTATTGTTGGTGGTATCGGTATTATGAATATTATGCTTGTATCGGTTTCAGAGCGCACAAAGGAAATCGGTATAAGAAAAGCAATTGGAGCAAAGCGTGGAAGTATTCTTCTTCAATTCCTCATTGAATCAATGGTATTAAGTTCACTTGGAGGAATAATAGGCGTTGTAATAGGCGTGATAAGTGCGAAAATATTCACTATAACGACAGGAACAGCAATTGCATATTCTGTTCCGGTTATGTTGTTATCATTTGTATTCTCTTTATTAGTTGGAATCGTATTTGGTGTTTTTCCAGCAAATAAAGCGTCTAAGCTTGATCCAATTCAAGCTCTTCGATATGAATAGAACGAATAAAGAGGCTGTCCCAAAAGTAGAACTTTTAAGGGGCACCCTTTTTTTTGTTTAAAAAAGGAAATCGTTCTTTATGATAGATTAATCTTCTTTTCACTTTCAAATAAAAAAGAAACGTTATTAAGTTGATTAACTAATAAAATAGTATTTTAGGTTTCTATTCAAAAATATCAGAATAGTCTATAATTATGGTCGTAACCTGAATTCAACCGTAAATAATATAGTGGATTGGTCTCGTTTGGAAAAAAGTTTTAATACAACCCAATTAATAAGGAGGTATTGACGTGGAAGAAATAATCTCAGAATTAGTTGATAACATGAAAGAAAGTTTAATCAAAATTAGGCGTGATATCCACTGTTATCCGGAGATAGGATGGACGGAATTCCGAACCTCATCTCTCATAGCAGATTTCTTATCAGAATTGGGATTTGAAGTAAAAGTAGGAAGAGAAATAATTGTACCTGAATCAAGAATGGGAGTCCCGGATGAAAAAACGATAGAAGAAGCTAAGGAGCGGGCATTGTCGTTTGGAGCAAATTCATATTGGATTGAGAAAATGGAAGACGGGTTAACTGGTGTAGTAGGTATTTGGGATACTGGGCGGATTGGTCCAACACTTGCCTTCCGATTTGATATCGATGGATTAGAAATTTCTGAGGATAGAGGAACAAATCATGTTCCATGGAATCAAAATTTTCGTTCGAAAGTAGAAGGCTATATGCATGCTTGTGGACATGATGGCCATATCACAATTGGGTTAGGAATGGCACAGCTGATTTCAAAAATGAAAGAGAAGCTTTCAGGAAAAATTAAACTCATATTTCAACCTGCGGAAGAAGGCGCGCGTGGTGCGAGAGCAATGGTTGATTCGGGAGTCTTAGAAGATGTTAATTATTTCTTTAGTGGTCATATTGGTGTAACCGCAACAAAACAGAACCAACTTGTCTGTAGCGTAACAGATTTTTTCGCGTCAACCAAGATTGACTTAGAACTGGAAGGTGTGCAGGCACATGCGGCATTAGCACCACATGAAGGTAGAAATGCATTACTTGCGGCATCTACTATTACATTGCAATTATATGCAATCTCTCGGCATGGATTAGGGGATTCAAGAATAAATGTTGGAGTTATTCAAGGTGGAGAAGGTCGAAACATTATTCCAGCACATGCTAAGTTGAAATTTGAAACAAGAGGAACGACCAATGAGGTTGATCAATATATGAAGAATGAATCACTGCGGATCATACAATCAGTTGCTCAGTTGTATGGGATTAAGGAACAAACCGAAGTAGTAGGACGTTCGATTATAGCAGACTGTGACTCTGATCTTGCGAATATTGTATATGGTATAGGATCAAAAGTTAAACAAACCAGTGAAATTGTTATTTCTCAACCTTTTCTTGCTTCAGAAGATGTAACGTATATGATGAAAGAGGTTCAAAAGAATGGTGGAATGGCTACTTATCTATTGTTTGGAACTGAATTGGCAGCGGGTCATCATAATTGTGCATTCGACTTTAACGAAAAAACAATTGCGTATGCAGTTGAAGTTTATGGAAACTTACTTGTACATTTAGCCAAATAATGAACTAGAGAGAGAGGAGAAAAGAATATGTTTTTTCTTGCATTAATTAGCTCTTTTTTGAATGCAGTAAATGCGTTGTATGCAAAAAAAATCACATTGCAAATGAAGGATAATAATAGCTTTATTGTAACATCTTTTCTAGTGGTCACCATATTGTTAGGCTGCGTAATGCCGTGGTATTATTCCTTTTCTGTTACTCCAGCTACAATAGGTTTATTAATCATTGTGATTATTTTAGATGCATTGTCCAATGTATCATTTTTCTTAGCGCTAGGACGAATAGAAGTATCACAACTAGCAGTGTATACTGCGCTGACCCCATTATTCACGTTTATTCCAAATAGCATATTGCACGGATTTGATATACATATATTAATTCCGGTCCTGCTTATTGTGCTTGGTGTATATTTTCTAAATGTAAAAGGTAGAAACATGTTATCTCCATTAGTAGAAATAAAAAAACCAGGGAATTTATTAGGGGTTGCAGCTGCAGTTTCTGCCGGACTCAGCATGGTTCCTACACAACAACTGCTTGTTCATCAATGGATAAATGCTCCTACACTTTACTTTTTCAGAGCGAGTGGGATTGCCCTAATAATCTATTTAATACATCGACCGAAAATTTGGTATCCAAAACTGAATATACACCTTTCGATTCGTGGTGTTCTTGCGATTACTCAATGGATCGCATTGTTTGCAGCCTTAAAGATTGCCAACGGGACTCTAGTTGTAGCCTTAGCCTATACCTCACCAATATTTGCATTGTTTTTAGCAAGAATTTATTATAAAGAAAAAATTACAGCGGCTAAATTGATTGCCTGCTGTATTACTATTTTAGGAATTTTATTTATTTTAGAGTAGTGGAGGAAAAGATGAAAAAAATCCGTTTAGGTTTACTTGGATCTGATGATTCGATTGATGTTATTCAATCTGTAATAAAGGAATACCCTGAATTTGAATGTACCCCGATCATCTATTGGAGAGAAGAGGAAATTATTGATCTATTAAGTCCTGTTGCAAATGATTTTGATATTTGGCTCTTTTCAGGCAAGGTCCCTTATGCAATAGCAAAAAGCTGGGGTGGTATTACAAAACCTATGTTTTTTACGCCTCACACTGGACCGAGTCTCTATAAAACTTTGTTACAAATATTTTATCATAACCAGATTGCAATGGAGCAAATTAGCTTTGATAACTTCCATTTTGATGAACTCAAAAGTATTTTAGATGAAGCAGAGATTAAAGCTGATAACCTATTTTTGAAATATTATGAAGGAGAAGTTGATGCAGAGGTACTTGCAGAATACCACTATGAGTTATGGAAAAGTGGGAAAACAAAAGCTGCAGTTACATGTCTTCGATCGGCACATATAGAACTTGAGAAAATGGGTGTTCCTGTTTATCGTGTACTTCCTGCAAAGTCAGCTATTGAGTCTGTACTAAATTTAGCACTTCGAACTTATGAGATGTTACATTTTAAAGAAAGTCAAATTGCAGTTCAAATGATTGAAATCGACTCTTATTTTGGATTGGCGAAGGATACATTTTCGACTGATGAAATCTACAAAATAGAAATTAAAATGGCAGAAAAGCTTCTTGTATACGCAAATAAAGTTCAAGGGTCACTTAAATCTGCTGGTCCCGGTAGATATGTCATTTTTACAACCCGAGGCCTTTTGCAGGATATAACGAATGAATTTTCAATTATACCGAATTTGGAAGATCTTGAAGAATTAAAGAAAGAAGTCATTACTTGTGGAATCGGAATCGGTAAAACGGCTTACGAAGCGGAAATTCATGCCGGAAGAGCTTTATTTCATGCTAGAGAGTATGGAAAAGGAAGTTGGATGGTTGCTCTCGATAATCAAACGATAGCGGGTCCATTAGGGAGAGAGGAACAAATTACATATTCCTATGTCTCAAAAGAACTACAAAAAATAAGCGAGCAAACGTCTTTAAGCATTTCGACTCTTAGTAAGCTGGAATCTATTCTTAAAAAAATAGGAAAGAGTGAAATTGGAGCTCACGAGCTGGCACAGTATATGCAAATCATGCCGAGAAGCGCGCGTAGAATTTTAAAGGAATTAGAAGAACAAGGAATTGCTCAGGTTATTGGAGAGGAAACTCCTTATTCGCGTGGAAGGCCTAGAAACATATATAAAATAAGCCTTTGACAGGTGATTAAGACTCTTTTCAGTTTTTATATAATATTCTGAATATTATTACTTAACAAACTAAATGATTAATGATATAGTTATGGTCATAGCCATAAATAGACCTAAAATACGAAATTTATTGTGGGAGGAAAAATGATTAATCAGGAAAGATTGTGGAATCGCCTTATGGAATTAGGATCCATAGGAAAACAAGAGTCTGGTGGAATTACTCGTTTGTCCTTTACTGAAAATGAGAGAAAAGCTAAGGAATTAGTTACTTCCTATATGGTTGAAGCAGGATTAAAAGTTTACGAAGATTCCGTTGGAAATCTTGTAGGACGTAAAGAAGGAACTAATCAAAACGCATCAGTTGTTCTAGTAGGCTCACACATTGATTCTGTATATAACGGCGGGAATTTTGACGGACCACTTGGCGTTCTCTCGGGGATTGAAATACTCCAGACGATGAATGAGCAAGGAATCACAACAGTAAATCCAATTGAAGTGATTGTATTTACAGATGAAGAAGGAGCTAGATTTAGCTTTGGTATGATTGGGAGCCGAGGAATTGCTGGAACACTCAACTTAGAACATCTTCAAAATAAGGATCAACAAGGGATTACTATAGCGCAAGCGATGAGCGATGCAGGATATGATCCACTTTCAATTGATCAGTCAGTCAGACCTATAGGATCAGTAAAAGCGTATGTAGAATTACATATTGAACAAGGAAAGGTGCTTGAAAACGGTAATTTATCAGTAGGTATTGTTACAGGAATCGCTGGTCCGTTATGGCTTAAATTCACAATTGAAGGCAAAGCAGGACATGCGGGGACAACCCCAATGAATGACCGTAATGATGCCTTAGTTGCTGCTTCCCAGATTGTTCAACTAATTGAAACTGAATCAGCTAAGACAGGTTCAACGGTTGGAACAGTTGGTCAATTGCAGCTGTTTCCTGGTGGAATCAATATTATACCCGGGAAGGTTGAATTTACGTTGGATCTTCGCGATGTTAATGAAGCAATTCGTGATGAGGTTGAAAATCGAATTTTAGAAGGATCAAAAATTTTATGTGAACAACGTGGTGTAGGATTAGAAATTGAAGTTCTGCAACGTATTAAACCAGCTTTATGCTCTAGTGAAATTCAGGATCTTGCAAAATTGGCTAGTGAAAAGATTGGCATGGAACCATTTTTTCTCCCAAGTGGAGCTGGGCACGATTGCATGCAGCTTACAAGTCTATGTCCTATAGGGATGCTTTTTATCCGTTCAAAAGATGGAATAAGCCATAATCCTGCTGAATGGAGTTCAAAGGAAGATTGTACAGACGGTGCTAATGTACTTTATCATACTGTACTTCAGTTATCTAATAATGAATAGAGGGAGATACAATCATGCAAACAATATCATTTGATAGTTTAGTAGAGCAAACAAAAGAAGAAGT
The DNA here is from genome assembly GCF_042886615.1 of Gottfriedia sp. NPDC057991. Taxonomy (NCBI): domain Bacteria; kingdom Bacillati; phylum Bacillota; class Bacilli; order Caryophanales; family Bacillaceae; genus Gottfriedia; species Gottfriedia sp. NPDC057991. The sequence continues at coordinate 166,886 of NZ_JBHVQN010000005.1, read as the reverse complement.
AATTAAGTGGAGAAGGCATTTCCATCAGTATCCGGAGTTATCTTTTCATGAAGAAAAAACAGCTCAATATGTGTATGATACACTTCAATCTTTCGGGAATTTAGAGATATCTCGTCCAACAAAGACGAGTGTTATGGCTCGTCTGATTGGTTCTCAACCCGGCAAGGTGCTAGCAATTCGTGCAGATATGGATGCTTTACCGATCGAGGAAGAAAACACTTTTGAATTTACCTCTAAAAATCCAGGTGTAATGCATGCTTGTGGGCACGATGGTCATACAGCAATGCTTCTAGGCACAGCTAAAATTCTAACTAGTTTAAAAGATAAGATCAAAGGTGAAGTTCGCTTTTTGTTTCAACATGCCGAAGAGTTGTATCCTGGTGGTGCAGAGGAAATGGTACAAGCAGGAGTAATGGATGGAGTTGATATGATAATTGGTGCTCATCTATGGGCTCCTATGAAACTAGGTACAGTAGGTGTAGCTTATGGACCGATGATGGCTGCTCCGGATACTTTCTATATTACTGTTGAAGGTAAGGGTGGACATGCAGCACTTCCACATGACACGATCGATTCGATTGCTATAGCTTCCCAAGTTGTAACGAATCTTCAACATATCGTTTCTAGAAATACTGATCCGCTTGATAATCTAGTAGTTTCTGTTACCAAGTTTATTGGGGGTACAACTCATAACGTAATCCCAGGTTCAGTTGAAATCTGTGGTACCGTTCGTAGTTTCAACGCCGACCTTAGGAAATCGGTTCCTGAACTTATGGAACGAGTTATTAAAGGTATAACTGAAGCTCATGGTGCACAATACAAATTTAATTATGAGTTTGGATATCGCCCAGTTATCAACGATGAGCATATTACGAAGGCTATTGAAGAAACTATTCTAGAAGTGTTTGATGAAAAGACTCTCGACCTTATGAAACCAAACATGGGTGGTGAAGATTTCTCTGCTTTCCAACAAAAGGCACCAGGCACTTTCTTCTATGTGGGAGCAGGAAACAAAGAAAAAGATATTTCTTATCCTCATCATCATGCTCGTTTTACAATAGACGAGGACGCTTTGGAAATTGGTGTAAACTTATTTGTTCATGCCACATTTAAGCTTTTAGATTAATAGACTCATGGTTAAGTAGACCCTTATTTTACAAGGATCTACTTAATCTAAACTTATATTTTCTGAATATTTAAACTAATATAAATTATAAATTGAAAGTGGGGAACAATTTTTGAAAATCTATCATTTATTAGCACTTATTCCATTTATTGCTATTCTGGGCTTTTCATCTTGGGCAAACCACGTTGAGCCATTTGTATTAGGAATGCCTTTTCTCCTTTTTTGGGTTGTACTATGGACAGTTTTTTCAACACCAGTTATGTGGATTATCTATAAATTAGATTCGGCTAATAAGGGGGACAGATAAGATGAATAGTGCATTAATTATAATTTTTCTCTTTCTTGCAGTATCGATTTTTCTAGGGGTACAAGCTAGGAAAGGAAAAGACATGAATCTTGAGCAATGGAGTGTTGGAGGAAGAGGATTTGGTACTATTTTTGTCTTTCTCTTAATGGCTGGCGAAATCTATACAACTTTTACTTTCCTAGGTGGAAGTGGCTGGGCATATGGAAAAGGAGGTCCAACCTACTACATCACTGCTTACGGTGCACTTGCTTATATTATGTCATATTGGTTACTTCCAAAAATATGGAAATATGCTAAAGAAAATAATTTAATGTCTCAACCGGACTTTTTTGCAAGTAAATACAAAAGTAAAACCCTTGGCGTTTTAGTTTCACTAGTTGGTGTATCTGCTGTAATTCCCTACTTAGTTCTACAATTAAAAGGATTAGGAAGCATCGTTTCGGAGGCATCTTATGGAATGATTTCACCAACTTTTGCGATTTGGATAGGTGCTATTTCAGTGACTATTTATGTAATGATATCTGGTATCCATGGATCTGCATGGACTGCAGCATTAAAGGACATTATGATTCTTGGTGTTGTTCTTTTTCTAGGAATCTATCTTCCAATTCATTATTATGGTGGATTCCAAGCGATGTTTGAAGCAGTCGATAAAGCTAAACCAGGCTTTCTAAGTCTCCCAAAAGAGGGATTAAGTGTATCTTGGTTTAATTCTACGGTACTTCTAACAGCTTTAGGTTTTTACATGTGGCCGCATACTTTTGGCTCCATTTATTCAGCAAAAAGTGAAAATGTATTTCGTAAAAATGCGATTATCATGCCTTTATACCAACTTGTGTTGCTTTTTGTGTTTTTCGTTGGGTTTGCAGCAATTCTTCAAGTACCTGGACTACAAGGTCCAGATGCGGATTTGTCTTTATTAAAATTAAGTAAACAATCTTTTAACCCGTGGTTTGTTGGAATCATTGGTGGAGCAGGGGTATTGACCGCAATCGTGCCAGGCTCGATGATTCTAATGGCATCTGCAACTTTAATATCAAAAAATATTTATAAAGTGTTTGTACCATCTGCTACAGAAAAGCAGGTTGCTGTTTTAGCTAAATACCTTGTTCCTGTGGTGGCTTTGTTCGCAGTTTTTTTCACATTTAATGGTGGAACTACATTAGTAACTCTGCTTTTAATGGGATACAGTCTAGTTACTCAATTGTTCCCAACACTTGTCTTTAGTTTAATGAAAAAGAACTTTGTAACGAAGCAAGGTGCATTCGCTGGTATTTTTACTGGAGTTGCAACAGTTACTTATGTGACTATAAGTAATACAACAATCGGATCATTATTCCCAGCACTGCCTCAATATATTAAAGATTTGAATATCGGTGTTATTGGCTTAGTTGTAAATCTAGTATTTTTAGTCGTTGTTAGCTTACTTACTAAAAATGTAGCGGTTCAAAGCAAAAAGGAAATTGTAGCATAATTAAGAATTATTTTGTAACAAAGGGGTTGATTACTTTAACAACCCCTATTTTTTGTGTAGGCATTTTTAAAAATATAGGAGATTTACGAAGTATGTTTTTTATCTACGAATTCTTCAAAACTTTTAAAGTACCTAGAACTTGCTTTATTAATAGCTAGTCCTATAATTGTTCCAATTGTATTTAGTATTAGGTCATCAATATCACATGATCTGTAGTTATAGCCAAGGAACAGTCCAGAAGTAGCTTGAATTAATTCTATTGCTAAACTTAATGTAAAACCTATTAAAATCGTTTTTCTGTTTGCTATTTTAAAAAATAGAATAGGGATCGCAAATCCTAGTGGTATGAATAATAAAACATTACCAGCAATTTGCTTTAGAACAATTGAAATTGAGCCATAATTGACGGTATCCACAATCGATTTAAAGGGAATAAAATTATGATTAAATCCCAACTGATCTTTTATCATTACTTGAATTAAATATTTTTGATAGGGGAAAGGAAATAAAGTGAAATTAATGAGACATGTAAAGTAAATACCAAAGATTAGCCAATAAAGAAATTTTAGGAGAGTTATTGAACCTTTTAGAAATTGATATCCAAAAAATAGGATAAAAAAAGTAGAAATAATTATGCTAGGATATAAGAAATTTAACAATCAATTGTACCAGCCTTTCATATTACTAGACTTAATAATTTAGAGACCCTGAACCTTGAATTCTTTTTCCATATTTCATAAGTATATGTGTGACCAGTAATGACTGAATTATCGGTATCTACATATGGGGAACCAATACTGGACTTTTCAAATCCTAATCTAGTGATTAATACACTTGACCCACCTTTTACTTCATATACATGAATGGTGAAGTAATTGTCACCTTCCCAAGATTTCATAGTAACCTTACCAGTTACACTTCCTTTTGTAGATTTGTAGGTTCCAATGGAAAGTTGATGTGTCATACTAAAAGTAAAATTTTTCGTTGCAGCTTGTACTGCTAAGGGACTCATCATAAGCGTACAAAAAATAATTGAGAAATTATTTTTTTGCTTGTTGTTCTGTTAATAATACTCACAATACTTACTTTCGTTTCCAATCGTTTTTATTACATCTAGAGAATATCATACTTGTATAGTTTTTCTTCATCATTTTTATGTGAAATTTTAGAAACTTATAAATTAGTTTAATTAGACCAACAAATTTTTTTAGCATCTGAGGAAGTAACTTAATGAATCTAAAATAAATAAAAACCCTTCCTAAAAATATAGAAAGTGTTTTTATTTGCGGAGAGGATTGTACTTTATTATTTTTCATTTATAAAAAGTTTTGGAGAGATAAAATGTCTTAAATGGCTTAGTCTTTACATCGTGGGTGAAATAACCCTTAAAATAGCATTCTATTAACAAATCAAATTCTATAACCTAAGATGTCTATTAAAATATTTTAAGATTCATGAACATTATGATCACTTTAGAGATGCTTCCAGATTGTTCTTTGTTTATTTTGCTTGAACTAGAGGTGTCCCACCTTGAACAGTAACCCAACCCCACTTTTGTCGTGCATCCATTTCCATTTTCTTTAATAATTCTGGAGAAAGTGAGTCTGATAAAATTTTATTTGCTTTGGCATCTGCTTCCGCATTTAGGATTTTTGTTTGATTTTCAATCTTAGCTTTTTCTTGGTCAGCTAATGCCTTCTTTACGTTCAATTCAGAAGTTGCTAATTGTGCTTGTGACTGTGCCATACCTGCGGGAGAGCCTACGTGTGTAAATCCAAAAGTACCGACTTCAATACCTTGTTTTGCAAGTTCTTTATCTAGTGCAGTATTGATTTCTTCAGTAATATCAGCTTGTTTTGAACCTTTAATGTCGTTCCAACTATATTTGTGAGTAATTTTGTTAACAACATTTTTCATTGTAGGTTTGACGATGTTATTTTTGATGTAACTAATATCTTTTCCACCTACTGATTGATAAAGATTAGCTACGTTTTTAGTTGAAATTTTCCATGTTAAGTTTGTATTAACAGGTAGTTCTTGCTGATCTCCGGTACCTACTGACCATTCTTGATCAGAATTACCACCTTCGTGCTTGTCACTTGATAAAACTAATGATTGTGTATATGTAGGATATTCTTGTACTGAAACTCCCCAACCAGTCCAATGAAACCCTTGGGGAACTTCAGTAATTTCTCCACTCATATGTTTCTCAATACCAATACTACCGACACTAATATGCGACATACCACCAATTGCATAAATAATACCTCCAATTATAATAACTCCGCCTGCAATCAGACTTCTTAATCCGTTCACTCTTCATCTCTCCCAATTTCTTTTTTAATGTTTTTAATATGATTATTAAATAATCTACCTATTTTGATAAAGACCTTATAAAACAGTAAGAAGAGAACGATTCCAATAATAACAACTAAAATTCCGAATTGATAAAAGAAAACCATTGTTATTCCCCCGAATGTGCAAATTAGATTGACTATCTTTCTACAATTTCTTATATGCAATTATAGATTGATTTAAGCTGTATTAATAATTAAATTTTGCTTAGAAATTTAGTGTGTTATCAGGTTTCGTTGGAAAAATTAATAGCAATTAACAAAATTACCCCAAATGCCTATTAAGAGTTAAAAAGATTTCAAGAATAAAGAATCCCTAATAAAACCACCAATTATAGGTGGTTTTTCTATTTGAATAATATAATATTGGCCTATTTAACATAGATTTCTTCTGAAATTATCAGTATCAAACGGGAAAATTCAATAATATCAAGGCAAAAATAACCCAAGTTTAAATCAAAGGGAAATCAATTTTAATTGTAGAATGTTTCTTTTATTGGAGTTGGAATCAATTGAATTTGGTCAGTTGGTTTTTAGGAAGGAGATAACATACCCATTTATATACGAAAAATCACAATTTAATCAGAAAAACCAATATTGATACTTTTTATCAAAATTAAAATCACATCAACACTTAATATAATAAAACTAGAACAGGAAAAGGAACATCGTGGAGTATGGAGGGAACTAAATGAATATTGAACAATTAAGTCATCTTTGTGAGGTTATAGAGAGTGGTTCCTTTACGATTGCAGCACAGAAATTTTCTATTAATGAAGCTGACATGAAAGAATCAATCATTAGTTTAGAAATTGAATTTGGCATCAAGCTAATTGAGTGTGACGACGAATCTAAATTGGTACCTTCATTTGAATGTTTACAAATTATTTCAATTGTAAAGGAAATTGTAATGAAATGTCGGGAAATTGAGGAAGAAATTAAATCCTTACATATAAAATCTTCTGTTAATACAATGTATGATGTGAGCATGTTTTAACTCTTTATAGTCAAGTATTTTAATATTTAGGACCAAATCATATTGATTTGGTCTTTTTAGAATGACTCTTACTTTGCCAACAAACAGTAAAAAAGAAGGCTGCAATTTCAGTAGCCTTCTTTCAATTTGTCTCATATATAATTTTTCCTGTCATAGAAGTATCATAATCTCCTAAAGAATCAACTTCTAATTGAAACTGATTTGAAGATAAAATTTCTTTGACAATACTGATTAGTCGTTCATTTGCAGGAGTTTTTAAAATAACGAGGTCATATTGCTCTGTGATCAGTGGAATAAAATCAATTCCAACAATTTTAGCAGCTTTTTCAATTCCGACCCCAACATCTGCTACCCCAGTAGAAACAGCGGAGGCCACGCTTAAATGATTGCTCTCTTCATGCTCATATCCGTTAATCTTTTTAGATGAAATTTCGTTGATACGAAGTTGTTCATCAAGAAGGATACGTGCGCCTGAACCTTTCTCTCTATTGACAATCTTTATATCCTCACGTTCTAAATCTTTCCAAGTGATAATCTTTAAAGGGTTACCTTTTTTAACGTATAAACCAGCTTTCCTAGATAGAAGGTTGATTAAAATAAATGAATGGCCCACTAAAACTTTTTTAAGATAAGGTAGATTATATTCACCTGTATCCCCGTCAAAAAGGTGTAGGCTAACGATATCACATTCTCCATTATACATAGAGATAAGGCTGTTTAAGCTCCCAGTAAAAGATCTTAATGATTTATAAGTTGAATTTTTCTCAATCTGTTTACCAAGCATATCTAAAACTAAATCTTGTCCACTAATAACAACATGATTAGATTCTTTTGGATCGCTTCTGCGAGGTTTAAAAACAGAGGCAGGCAATATGGTGTTCTGATTTGTTTTATTGTTTTTTATGTAATTGTCCAAGTCATTTGCTGCTATTCTCATCTGTCTTCCAACACGGAATACAGGTAATTCACCTTTTTTGACAAGATCATAAATGGTTAATTTCGATACTTTTAAAAACTGTGACACTTCTTCAATTGTATAGGAAAGTTCCATCGTCATTTATATCCCTCCATTCTCTATTTTAACTCAATGGCTTTTAAAAAGCATATTCCTAATAAATTTAATGTAAATTTTAAAAAAATATTTCTTATTTAGTTATAACTAAATATAATTAGATATGATTAGTTATATTTTAATATGAAAGGTAGATGAGGAATGAAAAAACTTTTTTCTTTATTTTTTTCAATGATGTTATTAGGACTAGTTGTATCTGGTTGTTCAACAAATGAACAAGCTAAAAAATCAACAACACAGAAACAAGAAGTGTCCCAAAAGAATGTGGAATTGACAATCTCAGCAGCAGCTAGTTTACAAGATGCACTAAATGATATTAAAGCAAACTTTGAAAAAGCTAATCCTAATGTGAAAATAAACTTTAACTTTGGAGCATCGGGAGCATTACAACAACAAATTTCTCAAGGAGCACCGGTAGATCTATTCTTCTCGGCTGCAGAGGACAAATTTAATAATTTAGTACAAGCAGGTCTGATTGATAAGAGTGAAGGCAAAGATGTAGTTGGAAATGAATTAGTTTTAGTAGTACCAAAAGATTCAACTAAACAAATTACAACTTTTGAAGATCTTGCGAAAGCAGATAAAATTTCAATTGGTACGCCAGAAGCTGTACCAGCAGGACAATATGGTAAAGAAACATTGGAAAATTTGAATGTTTGGAAAGCGGTTGAAGGAAAAGTAGTATACGGTAAGGATGTTAGACAAGTTCTTTCTTATGTAGAAACAAATAATGTGGACGCAGGGATTGTTTATAAAACAGATGCCATTACATCTACAAAGGTTAAGATTGTAGCAACAGCAGCTGAAAATACACATGATCCAATTATTTATCCGTTAGGCGTTATAAAGAATAGCAAGCAACCTAAAGAAGCTAAACAATTCTATGAGTATCTTCAAAATGACAAGTCTATGAAGATATTGGAGAAGTATGGGTTTAAAGGACTAAATTAACTTATATTAGTTGACTTAAGTTTTTTGAGTAACAGAAATCAATAAATGGGCCGATTAGTTGATTGGCTCATTTTTCTTTTTGTGGAAATACATCTTTAATAAATACAAGGATTCGTCCGTTCTGTATAAAGAACGTTCAGGTGGATTTGTTAAAGCTGGTTTAGAAGGGGAAATTTAAGAAAGGAGGATATTATTTTAAATAATAAAAATGGGAAAGGAATTGGGTAGAAAAAATTATATCAAATAAATTCCTTTTATAAGATAAAAGAAAAATAAAATGCCGAATAATTATTAGGCTAGTGCATGTATTCCTTTATTGATATATTGAAGAGTTTTCGGTCTCTTTTTCCTTTTTGACCAATTAGCCAGTACCAGCTCTGTCCAATATAAAAAGAGTTTGATACAAGCTGTTCAATATATTTTGAAATAATTCCATTGATTTTTTCTTTTTCAATTTTATTTTTTATAGACAATGCAATGACAAAATAGGATTTATCACTTTCAAATTCAAGTAATTGAAGATGATATTTACCACCTTTTTTTTCATTAAAATCATTTAATACGTGATCTATACAGTTTCGGACGTCAATTTTATATTTAGCCGCATCGTTCCAATTTGATATGAGAGAGTCATATAATGAGACTGTTAAGATGTAATACGATGCAAAGTCTTTAGGATTAAATTTTCGTTTCTCACCTTTGTATTGATATAAAGGTGGAACAACAAATTTTTCATAATCAGCAAAAAAATCTTCATTCATGTTTTATACCTACTTTCTATTTTGAACAAGAGTTTACTATATCGAATCTCAATTTAGTTTTTCCTATTCTTTCCAAAAATAGACACAAAGGAACAATTATTGGATTAAGTAAACCCACCATTCATTCTTCTTCCTAAACATTAAAAACATATATAAAGCTACTAGAGTATTTTACGAAAGTGAAGAAAAACTTAAAAAACTGTAAAGACAACCATCTTTGACCGGTCATTTGATTCCTCACGTTTCGGAAAATTTATTTTTTTGATGATTTTGTTTCATAATAAAATCACGCATTTTTCGAAAACAGTGTTCAGTAGAATACTGATCGTAATTAGAAGTTAATTGATCGGTAAAACCATGACTTCCTTCTACTTTAATGATTTGAATCATATCTTTTGTTTTCAATTTAGTTACGAGAATTTCGGGATCAAATGATTTTTCTTTCGTTGGGAAAATTAGTAAGGTCTCACATTTTGGACTAACCTCTAAGTAGTCCCTAATCCTCGAACCATAAAATCCAATTACTCCATCAAATAACCCCTCATATTTACTGCATAACCATGCAATCGTTGCACCTACACTAAACCCCAAAATATACAAATTAGTACACTTAGTTCGAAGTTCTTTTGCAAGAGTGATGATTTTATTAGTAGCTAACTCAAACCCAATCTCATGAACAAGATGGTTATAAGCTTTGTTCTCATCTTTATAGCAATAGTTTTTTATATTACCTAATAAATTTGGACATACAACTGTAAATCCCAACTTATTTAAACTACCGCAAATATCGTTTATATGTTTGTTAATTCCATAAATTTCATGAACAACTAAAATGGTGGTATTATGAAACTCGCAATTATTCAATCTTTAAACACCTCTAACTTAGAAAAAATAGGAATAGAATTTTGTTCTATTCCTATCATTCAACCTATAAATACTCAGTAAAAATAGATTTTTACTTGCATCTGGATCAATACGAGTTATTACTTATCAATAAACCCTTTCTATAAACTTTAATTTAAGAAAACATTTAAGTGACATAAAAAAAACAAGATAAAGTAGGACGTATTCTCCACTAAAGAGATAAGTCCTACTTTATCTTGGTTCGCAAAAAAAGTTGAAATTTAAAAGGTAGAAAAAGTCCTTCAAATAGGTGAAGAATACGAACTTTTAAATATTCTATGATTAATAGAATATTTAAAAGTAAGTTTATCTATTCAAAGGCACATAGTTAACCTTTATTAAATTTAGCTTTTTATACTAATAAAGTAAAAATTACCTCGTAGTCTAATTCTTATCGGGAATTAGGTAGAGACTCCCAGACCATATTTCTGGGTATATACGAGTTATAATATATTTATGGTATATAATGGTAAAGTTGAAAATCATAGCCTAAAGGATTATCAATTAATATATTACATTTAATCAAATTAAATATCAACGGTATCTCTATGAGGATATAGTATGAAGTTTTTTGGGTTAATTTCACATATTAATAGTTAAATATACAGTAATAAAGTGTGCTTTTAGTTGAACGATAATTCATTTTCGATATTGACAGTAAATTTAGTGTGTAATAGTATAATAGTTAATTTTTAAATATTAAGTATTTTTAGAAAAAAGGTTTTAGCTAATACATAAAGGAAAGATTATAAGGGTTTTCATTGAAAGGTTCGAGCTATAAGTAGTTACTGTCTTATTAAAATAAGTAGATTGCTAATTTAGGAGGAGTAATAATGAAAGCGATTACTGAAGGTGCTTTATTATGGGAACCAACTAGGCAGCAAATTGAAAATGCTGGAGTTAGCCATTTTATGAACTGGCTCGAAAATGAAAAAAATCTATTTTTCAATAAACAAAGTGAGTTATGGCAATGGTCAGTCGATGAATTAGAGTCCTTTTGGGAAAGCGTTTGGAAATATTGTAATGTAATTTCACATGCACCATATGATCAAGTCCTTGAAGAGCGAAAAATGCCAGGCGCAAATTGGTTTACCGGCTCTAAAATTAATTATGCAGAACATGTATTTCGAAATGATAAAGGAGACCAATCTGCATTAATTTTTCAATCAGAAATTACTCCAAAAACAGAAATAAGTTGGAGAGAGCTTAAGGAAAAGACAGGCTTGGTCGCAAATTCTTTAAGAGAATTAGGTGTTAAACCTGGGGAACGAGTTGTAGCATATATGCCTAATATCCCTGAAACGATTATTGCCTTTTTAGCTTGTGCAAGCATTGGAGCAATTTGGTCAAGCTGTTCACCAGATTTTGGCACGAGTAGTGTAATTGACCGATTTAAACAAATCGAACCGACTATTTTAATTGCAGTGGATGGTTATTCTTATAATGGAAAAGTTCAAAATAGGTTATCAAGCGTTGAAGAGCTACAGTCTGAATTACCTACATTAAAGAAGACAATTTTAGTACCATATGTGAATTTTGATAAATACAAAATGGAAAACGAAACAATTTTTTGGAATGAATTATTAGTGGGAAGCAGTGAACTTACTTTTGAAAATGTTCCTTTTGATCACCCACTATGGATCTTATTTTCTTCGGGGACAACAGGTTTGCCTAAGCCAATTGTACAAAGTCAAGGTGGAATATTAGTTGAGCAACTTAAGACATTAGTAGTTGAACAAGGAATAAATCAAGATGATGTAATTTTTTGGTTTACTACTACTGGTTGGATGATGTGGAATCAATTAGTTGGAGGCTTGTTATCTGGCAGTACGATTTTATTGTTTGATGGAAGCCCTTCTTATCCTAGTCTACATGTATTATGGGACCTTGCAGAAGAAGTAGGTGTAACATTCTTTGGTACAAGTGCAGGATTCTTAAGCGTTTGTGAAAAGCACGCAATAAAGCTAAAAGATAGACATCGTTTTTCTAAATTAAAGTCTATTTGTTCAACGGGATCGCCACTATCAGTGGAAGGATTTTCTTGGGTATATGAAAATATAAGAAATGACATCTGGCTTGTTTCAACTAGTGGTGGTACCGATGTTTGTACAGCATTTGTTGGAGGTTCACCAATTCTTCCTGTTTATGCTGGAGAGATACAAGCACGTTCATTAGGAGCTCATGTACAATCATTTGATGATGAGGGAAATTCAGTAATTAATGAGGTAGGGGAACTAGTGATTACTTCTCCTATGCCTTCCATGCCGCTTTATTTTTGGGGTGATTTGAATAATGAACGTTATCTTGAAAGTTATTTTGAAAATTACCCAGGTATTTGGAGACATGGAGATTGGATTAAAATTGATGAAAAAGGTAGTTGTGTAATTTATGGGAGATCAGATTCAACTATTAATAGACATGGAGTGCGTCTAGGTACAAGTGAAATCTATCGAGTTGTTGAATCACTTGATGAGATAATGGAAGGTTTAGTGATTGATTTAGAACTACTTGGCCGTCAGTCATTTATGCCATTATTTGTTGTACTGAAAAATGGGGTTGCTTTGACAAATGAATTAAAGGAAAAAATAAAAGTAGAAATTAAGCAGAAGGTTTCACCGCGATTTGTTCCTAATGAAATTTATGAAGTTGAGCAAATTCCAAAAACATTAAGTGGCAAAAAATTAGAAGTTCCAATCCGTAAAATATTATTAGGTTTTTCTCCTGAAAAAGTAGTTAACCAAGGTTCGATGGCTAATCCAGAGTCATTAAAGTTTTTCACTGGGTTGGCACAAGTTTTAAATGAACAAAGTTGAAATCAGTTTAAAACGTTATTTTCATTATGAGATAGCGTTTTTAATTTTTTATAGAAACTTGCTATCGTAACAAGCGTTATAAATTCTATTATGCCATTTGCATAGACAAATGATTCACCAAAGAATGAAACAAAAAACATAGTTGTCTCATAAAAAAGACCCCTTTAATTTTAAACATAAGTTTATATCAGCTTTTAATTAAAGGGGTAAAAAATATATAACGGGGGTTTTTAACGATTAAGACTTTTAAAGGTTGTATTAATTCATATATTTCAATTGAAGTTAACACTCATTATTAATAATTTTACCTTGATCAGTCAGTTTAATGAGTGCCGCATAACCAATACCTTTTTTTACGACAGTCGCCATACCTTCACTGACAAGTGTATTTAATGTTTTTAGTTCGTCTTTATTTAATTTTGTATATCGGAAATAACCATCTCCAATTTTATGAATTAATCTGCCTTCTCTTGTCATGCCTAAAACGCTTGTCATATTTTTCCCTTCTTTCGAAAGTTGTTTGGATTAATGATTACATAACTATCGTATATTGTTTGTTCAATTTTGTCTGTGTATAATTTGTGAAAAGTTTAACAAAGTTAATGTGATTCTAGTTGAATCTTCCTTTAATAATTCGTCTTGTAAGAATTTGGAAGGATAAACATATTTTCATCCCGCCATACTATTTTTGTGTCAAAAAAATGGAGGTGTGTTGGTATGTCGTTTCAAAATCGTGGTATCGGACATCCTGAACATCAAGATGATCCAAATAAATTACATATCGTCGCAGTACGAAAAAATGGCGATGGTGATATTACAGATGTAAAATTTCAAAATGGTGAAATAGTTGGGATTGAGCAAGCCATTGCGATGGCAGAACTTGAACAAATTGAGGATGTGAACACCGGTCTAACTCGTGGAGATAATCCACATAAAACACTTCGTTCTTATCCTGACGGTGACCCTACAAATAATTTAAGTAATTTACCTACTTTTTAATGTCTACACGCTAAAGGTGCACAAGTTATGTGCACCTTTTTTATTTCCGAGTAATTAATGATAAAATGGAAAATTTAATATTAGAAGACAAAAAATACCAGTAAGGTAGGGAGCAAAATTGAAAAAAACTTTATTATTTCTTTCACTAGTGATTTGTTTGTTAATCGGAAATTATTTAGTTGCTTCAAATAAAACTGTAAAAAGTGAAAGTAATTCTTCCCTTATTTATCAAAATGAGAAACCTGACAAAGTAACAGAAGCTCTTAGAGCATTAAATATAAAAAAAGTAAAAGAAGGAAGAACGGGATCATTAGAGCAAAAACGAATCGAGATTGAAAAACAAATAGTGCCAACTCCTTCAAATATTAAAATGAAAGGAGAAAATATTGAAAGAACAAAGGTGGAATGGTTAATTCCAGATGGTTCTCCAGAAGATAAGATTGTTTTTTATGTACACGGTGGAGGTTGGTCTAGAGGTGGGTTAGGATTTTCAAGAAATTTAGGAACGATTTTAGCAAGAGACACAGGTTATAGAGTACTTACGATAGAGTATAGACTTTCACCAGAAAACCCATTTCCAGCGGCTTTAACTGATGTGGAGAAAGTTTATAATTATTTAGTAAAAAATAATGGACTAAAGTCAAAAGTTGTTATTGTAGGAGATAGTGCTGGTGGTAATTTAGCATTTGCTTTGTTAAATAAAATAAAAGCTTCAAATGGAATCGATCCAACAGCTGTTGTAGGAATCTCTCCAGCGACAGACTTAACGAAAGAAAGTCAATTATATACATCAGATTTTGATAGTATTCATGCAAATTATCATGGAAATGATATCAATATTGTTGATACATATGTAGGTAATAATAATCGGGAAAATCCTTTAATTTCACCACTATATGGTGATTTAAGAGGTTTACCTCCAATGCTAATCCATGCTGGCGCAAGGGAAGAGTTAATCGATGATATTTTAGCATATGCGGCAAAAGCAAATGCTAAAGGCGTAGAAGTTACATGTAAAGTTTGGAGAGGGATGTTCCATGATTTTCAATTAATGGACAATGCTTCGAATATTAGTAAACAAGCGAATACTGAGATTGCACAGTTTATTAAACACCACTTGGAGAATAGATAGTCAAAATACAAAAAAGTAAGGCTTATCATGCCTTACTTTTTTATGTCGAGTTTGAATTTAAGAAGTTTGAAATTTGATCAATATCTCTTTCTGTAAGTACAGGATCAATTATAATGACAGAATGAATGATTTCTCCTTCGAGTAAGAAATCAGAAATAATTAATTCAATGTTTAGTTCATTTATAATTGCTGATTCAAACTCACCTAATTTAGGACGAATAAAATCAATTTTATGACCAAAAGCAGTAACCAATTTCGTTTCTATATAACGATGAACTCCTGGACCATTACTTGTTAATAATAAAACCTTCTTCCTTGAAGATGAGAAATTAATTTTGGAAGCTTGAACATTTAATGTAACTTTTGCAATCCGATCTCTTGTAATTTCAGGATAGGAATATTTTTTAGTCCAGATTTGTAAGGCATCTGATACATTTCTATATAATTCAGAATACTGATTTTGAACATATCGGTCGATTGAATATGATGGTTCTTTTATATCGATTGAGTTAAAAATTAGAAAGTTCCTTTTAAATTGGTCTTGAAATGTGTAAAGAAATTCTTCATCTTCATTTAGAGATATACCTGTCTTTTCCTCTAATATTTCAATTAAATTGTGAAGTTCCTTATAATATCGTGTATTTTGATTTCGATATAAGTAAAAAAATTCATTTTTTTCCATAATATCAAAACTGTAAAAAGGAAGCGTTGACATTAATAAAGAGAACGCAATTCGTTCATTCATTGAAATATGAAGTTTATATTGATGATCTAATTGATCACAAATTTCATTAGAAATCTTAAAAAATACAGAATCTAAAATTTTATTTATCGATTGATCAGTTAGTTCAATTTGCATTTTTTTATCTATTCTATATAACATTGTTCCTAACAAATAGATGTACTTTTTAGTTGTTGAAGGATATAAAAATAATTTAAATTTTTCTGTAGTGGCTATAACAATTTCTTTTATATCTTGGAATGTAAATGATTCTATTGGCCATTCTTGATTTGAATGAGCGTATAAAGCATCAAGAATATCACGGCATAATAGGCGAATTTCAAATTCTCTTCCTACTATTTCAAGTGGGCCACGTTTTAATTTTAGATGATAGGCCCCCAATAATTCTTCAACTCGGTCAAGTATAGAATAGACAGCAGGTTGTTGTATAAAAAGAGCGTTTGCTAATTCTGCTATAGTTGTAATTTGTTTAAATTGTATGAGCATAATGACTTGAAAACTCAATGAGCTTTTTACATAAATTGAACGAATTTGATTAATTGATGAAGAAATTGGTTTATTAATATAAATTCCTTTACCTTTTATTGTTTCTATTTGCCATCCTGAAGGTAAGCTCGAATTAATTGACTGTAAATCATTTCGAATAGTTTTTTCAGTACATAATAACTCACTTGCTAATTCTCCTGTTTTAAACCACTTATCCTGTTTACTTAAAATATTGATTATTTGTAATTTCCGTTTAGTTGATTTATCCATTCAATATCCCCATAAATTTTGTCCATTTTATTACTATTATTGCTACTAATGTTCTGTCTTAATTCAGAAAAAATTAATTTCACAGATCGAGAAGCACCTTTTAATGGGGTTTTTTGTGTTAAATGTGAATTTTTTTTGAAGACAAAGTATTATTTTTACCTAAAACAAAGGTAAAAAACATAATGGGAATGACTTTATAACAACGATATAATGACATCGTTGAAACTGAATTATTTACGATTGGAAAAGAAGAGAAGCAAAAGAATTGAATAATAAAGCAGTTGGAATTAAAAATAATCATTATTGGATTTATATTGGAGGCGGATTATTACTTTTAATAGGGATCATTGGGTTAATTGTTTTCCTAAAAAGAAAGAAGGAAAAAGAACAATTGAATAATAATGAATGATTTTTGAAAGAGTGAATTGGATTAATCCGATGCCTTAAGTAATTAATCTTAAAGTAAATGATATATTGATAAAATAAAAAAGGCTCATTTCTACATTGTGAAATGTTGCCTTTTTTATTAAGATGAAATGATTTCAGTTTTCAAGAAATTGATAAATTGTTTTTCAACCTTCGATAACTTTTTCTTTTTTGAAGTGATTACCACAAGTTCTGACTTCACAGGTTCGTAATCTACGATATCAATTTCAACGAGCTCACCATTCGATAAATATGGATGATTTTTTAATGAAAAATTTGGTCCCCATGTTATGGCATTGCCATTTAAAATTGCTCGTAATAACTCTTCAGGATGGTTGGAAGAAAATAAAATATCTAATTTTCCAATATTGTGTTGGAAGTTATTTGTAAACCATCTTATATAGTCACCGTTATATAGAACGAATTTTTGCTGAAGAATTTCTTCAGGTGTTATTTTTTTCGAGATGGCAAAAGGGGAATCTTTTTTTGCATATACTTTCATCATTCCAGGTACTAATCCTTCGGAATGAAATTCTTCTAATTCTTTCATAATGCCTTCGTAAAGACAGATGATTCCTATATTTACTTGATTTTTTTTAACAATTTCAATTGTACGTTCAGTAGTGTTTTCTAATATGTCTATATGCAAATTTGAATGTTGGTTTTTAAAATCAACTAACGGTGTTAATAAGTAATTAATAAAAGCAGGTACCATGGAAACTCTAAGTTCACTGAGTTGGGTATCTTTACTTTTCTGTGCTATTTCTTTTAATTCTGCGTATTTTAAGAGTACTTCTTGTGATTTTTCCACGATTTGTACCCCATCCACTGTTAATCTAGCGCCTAATCTAGATCGATTGAAGATTTTTATTCCTAGCTCTTCTTCGATTTTAGTAATCGCTTGACTTATACCGGATTGACTCACATGAAGATTTTCTGCAGCGATTGAAATCGACCCCGTTTTAGCGACTTCTACTAAAATCTCTAGTTTTTCTAAATGCATTCCATTGACCACCTTTATGCTTTCATACACGAACTAAAACTTTTCCAATATAGAATTTTTATTTCAGTTTTTATATTACAAATCGTGAAGTTATATTTAAAAATTGTAAATTTACTTAATCATTTTGCAAATATAGAATTGGGTTTAACTAATAGTATTATTCTATTTTTCGCGATTGAGTCTAATGTAATTGAAAAATAATACGTTCTAATGTTGAATCAAAACATTAGATTTATCAAGTGCTTTCTTATATTTAGAAAAATTTACAATAAATGATACATTTTTGTTTAATTTGAACGCTGCCTAATATAGAGGAGGCTAAATATGTTAGTTGGGGAAATCATCAAATATTATCGAGAGAAAAAAGGAATTAGTCAGTCTAACTTAGGTGAAGGAATTTGTGGTAAAGCGTATATTAGTCGATTTGAAAGTGGAAAAGTTACTTTGTCAGAAGAAATTATTTACAAATTGGCTCAAAAGTTAGAAATTGATATAAACAAAGAAATTGAATCATTTTATCTTATAGAGAAGCATTTAAATGAGTGGAATCAAGCAATTATTATGCAAAGAACACCACAGATTGAAGGAGTAAAAGTAGTATTAGATCAAAATCCGTTCATTCTGGCTTCTAAACATGCTGCAAACTATCTGCTATTAAAAGGGAGATATTATCTTCATAAAAATATGTTTACAGAAGCAAAAAATATAATTGATTACGTAGAAAAAGAGTTTCAGACATTATCTAATTATGAGAAGAATGTTCTTCTACACATTAAAGGAATATACTGTATCAGTACATTTAGAACTGCCCACGGTGAAGAATGTCAAACTGCTGTGAACCTTTTAAAACAAATTAAAATAGCAGAGTATAATAATGAAGAGTATTACTATCACTTAGCAGTAGCATATCATCATGCAAAAGCGAAAGTATCCGCATTTACATATGCAAAAAAAGCTCTTCAATTTTTTAATAAAACATATAATCATGTGAGTGCAATGAATGCTCAAATCTTAATGCTAATGCAATTGGACAGTGAAAGAGACATTGACTTTTTAGTGTTAGTAGAAAACTATAAGGATTTGATTCATAATTGTTTCATTTTAGGTGCTCATGAAAGTAAAATAAATATTTTATTTAACTTAGGAGAAGAGTTTTATAAAAGAAATGAATTTGACCAAGCAGTTAGTTACTTTGAAGAAGCATTTTTACTAACTGATAAATCATCAATAAAATATTTAAGGCGATTATATCATTTTACTGAAGCATGTTTAGATGCAAAGTTATTGAAAAAAAAAATTCTTTTAGAAAAAATAGAAACAGGGACAAAGTTAGCTAAAAAATCATGTCCAATCTATTTTAATCTGTATAAATTATTAGCTTTGAAAAGTAAAAAAAATTCAAGTCAATATTATCAATTTTTAGCTGAAGTAGTGGTGCCACAGCTTATAGATACTAATAATACCTCATTTTTTGAGCAGTATGGAAAGATCTTATATAATCACTATATCGAGCAAAAAGAATATGAAAAAGCAATTGAAGTAGACAAAAACTTTAAATTGATGCATAAAGCTTTAAATTAAAAGTCTATAGATAACGAGTATTCGTTGTCTATAGACTTTTTTTGTTATCAGTAAATGGAATTTATTTCAAAATATCAAAATTTATAACAAATGTTTATAAACTTCAGACAAGAAAATTGTCGGAATTTGCTCGGGTTATTCTATAAACCCTGTGATATAGGGACTCGATAACCCGATTGATAAAAGAGTGGAAATTCACAATAATGAACTTAAATAAATAGACAAATTGTTTGTTTATTTTTTGGGAAATAGTTCAGAGTTTTGTCAAAGAATAACAATTTTTGTACTACAATGTAGAAATCTACCTTGTTGTAAATTATCTAGGAGGAAGAGAAATGGGGAGAAAGACAGAGAAAAAGTTTTTAAAAAGCTTTACCGTTTTAGCTTTAACTTCGGGTTTTATTTTGAGCTCACTTGGTCATGTAACCAATAATACAAAAGCAGCAAGTCCAAGAAATGTAGAAGATATTTTAGCAAACTTAACTTCAGAGCAAAGAGCAGCACTAGAACAGCTTTCGACTAATGAAGAATCAGGTCTGCAAATTTCTTCAGATATTAATTTAAACTCAACGGAACAAATAAGTGTTATTGTTGAGTTTGCAAATAAACCTGCTAAAGTTGCTCAAATCGAAGCAAGTGTAGAAGGTAAATCATTAACTGCATCAGAGGCAGCAAATTTAGTCGATCAAGATCATGAGACATTTGCTGAAGATGTTGGGCAAGTATTAGATAGTGGCAAAACAAAAAAAGTAGATTATACGATAAAGCGTTCATATAAAAATGCCTTTAATGGTGTGTCTATGAGTCTACCAGCAAATCAAATTAAAAACCTATTAAAATCAAAAGCTGTAAAAACAGTTTGGAGTAACCAAACTTTTTCAATTGATCCCCCTACGGACAATAAACAATTAAAAGCAGACGAAGCGAATGTTGGAAACTATACACCTTATGATGCTCTAGATCGTTTGCATGCGGAAGGTTTTACGGGTAAAGGAATTAAAATAGGGATATTAGATACAGGGATTGACTATAACCACCCAGATTTGAAAGATGCATATAAAGGTGGATATGATTTCGTAAACAATGATAATGACCCAATGGAAACAACCTATGCAGATTGGAAAAAGTCAGGACAATCAGAATTCATAAGTGGCAGTGCATATTATACTGAACATGGAACACATGTAGCGGGAATCATTGGTGGTCGTGGTAAAGCGAATAGTGAATATAAAACTGTTGGTGCTGCTCCAGAGTCGGATATTTATTCTTATAAAGTACTTGGTCCTTACGGTAGCGGGACAACAGATGCAATTCTTGCAGGAATTGACAGAGCAGTAAAAGACGGTATGAATGTTATTAATATGTCATTAGGTGCAACGTTAAATGACCCACTATATGCGACTTCAATTGCGGTAAACAATGCAGTATTAAGTGGAGTAACGACAGTTGTTGCAGCGGGTAATAGCGGGGACAAAATGTACACGGTTGGTTCACCTGGTACTGCAGCATTAGCTTTAACAGTTGGTGCATCATCTATCGCACTTGATATCTATCAATACGCAGGTGTACAAGATGATAAAAATTACTCATTAAGACAATTAGCAAGAAATTATAAAGATGATTTAACAACATTAAAAGGTAAAACATATCAACTTGTTGATGTTGGACTAGCTAATCCATCAGATTTTAATGGAAAAGATCTAAACGGTAAGATTGCGTTCATTAAACGTGGTTCAATTGCATTGATAGACAAAATCAAAAATGCAAAAGCAAAAGGTGCTGCTGGCGTTTTAATGTATAACGATGAAACGAATAAAGCAGAAGGTGCAATACAATCATTCCTTGGTGAATCAGTCGATGCGATTCCTGCATTCTCAGTTTCAAATGATGAAGGTAATACAATCGCTGCTGCAATTAAAGCCGGAAAAACAGACTTTACATTTGGTGATTTCACAAAACTAAAGACTGCTTCAGATGAATTAGCGTCATTTAGTTCTAGAGGTCCATCTCGAGTGAACTATGATATTAAACCGGAAGTAACTGCACCTGGTGTGTCAATTCTTTCAACTGTACCATTCTATGTAAACGACAAAACAGTTGATGGATCAAAACCAGAGGATTACAAGTATGCGTATGAGCGTTTATCAGGTACTTCAATGGCAACGCCTTATGTAGCAGGCGTATCTGCATTATTACTTCAATCAAATAAAGATTTAAAACCGGAAGATATTAAATCTATTTTAATGAACACAGCAGACCCACTTTCAAAAGCATATAGTGTTTTTGAAGCAGGAAGTGGACGAGTAGATGCTTTTGAAGCAATTCACTCAAATGTAGAATTAGAGGTAGTAGACAAGACACCTACGATTATTAATGGACAGCAAAAATCAATTCAAGAATTAACAGGTGGAATGAGTTTTGGATCATTTGGATTTGATAATCAAGATATTGCTGATTCACGTACTGTAACATTAAAAAACCGTAGCGAAAAAGCAAAAACATTTAATGTAGATGTGAAATTCCAAACTGGCTTAAGAGGCTCAAAGGATGCAGCTCAGAACAATGTAACTTTATTAGGTCCTTC
Source organism: Gottfriedia sp. NPDC057991 (assembly GCF_042886615.1). Taxonomy (NCBI): domain Bacteria; kingdom Bacillati; phylum Bacillota; class Bacilli; order Caryophanales; family Bacillaceae; genus Gottfriedia; species Gottfriedia sp. NPDC057991. The sequence goes on along the minus strand of NZ_JBHVQN010000005.1, from coordinate 144,905 downwards.
AACAGTTAAATTAAATGGTATTAGTCAAAAATCAATTAAATTTAACTTAAACATTCCAAAGACAGCTGAAAAAGGTACGTATGAAGGGTATATTACGTTTACGAATACTCAAGATTCATCAGAAACATATCAAATTCCGTTTGGTGGACGAGTAATAAATGAAGGCATTGATTCAGTTGACGCCTTACCAATGTTTTCAACTGATACAGCATGGCCGGAAAATGCTTGGCCTTTCGAATCGTTTACATTCTCATTAAAATCGCATATGAAAACATTAGATATTATTTTACAAGATGCTATAACAGGTGAAGATCTAGGTTTATTAGGCTCCTTGAGTCCAATTTTATTGAACGAAAATCAAACTTATTATGTTACAAAAGGATTTACGGGATCATATTATCCATTTACTGGTGATTCAAAGAATCCAATTAGTTATCAACCAGAAATTGCACAACCAGGACGCTATAAAATAAAGATGGTTGGATCAAATGAACAAGGTAAAACATTTACAAAATCTTCTGAGTTCATCTATGACCAAGGTGCGCCAACTATGACTTCTAGCTTTGATTCATTAGATCAAAAAGTAATTGAAACTAATGATAGTCAATTTGATTCAAATGGACAATTCTTATATGACTTTAACATTAACTTAAATGATCCTGAAACAGAAGAAGCAAGTAAACTAGGTTTTCCAGTTGATCAATCAGACAATTCAGTTGTTACATTCTATAATGGTCCATGGCCGAAAGCACCAATTTATACAGATAAAAATGGGAATTACACAGATAAACTTGTAGTTAGAAAACAAGCTGCACCTTTACAAGTTCAGTTTTATGGAATGGATTATGCAAGAAACGTTATAGGAAATGCTTTTAATATGTTAAGAGTAGTGTTTGTGGATCACAATTTACCTTATTACTATTTAAAAGCAAATAAACAAATCGTATCAAATGGAGACACAGTAAATTATAGTGTTCGTTCAAATAATGTTAAAAACTTAAAAACATCTAAAATTACAATACCAGTTGATCCTAACCTTGCTTCAATTGAGAATGTAGTAGTAAATGATGCAGTTAAGCAGTATGGTGATGCGCAAGTTTCTGTAGCTGCTGTTCAAACAAATCCGTCTAATACGAACTATACAATTACATTCACTTATTCAGGGAACAAAACATTACCAGAAGACTTACAATTATTTAATTTCGACCTTAAAACGGCTAAAAAGTTTACGGATGGACTTTATGGAGGGTCTGCATTCAATTGGTATACAATGACAGCCTCTACGATTGATCAATCAAATGTAGAGACTAATAATGTCTACTCTTACATGGAAAGTATCAAATATAAACCAACGTATTCAAGATTAGATGGGTCAGTACAAGTTGAAGGGGCAAAAGATGCCTCAGGTCAATCTATTTATTCAATTGATTTAAGTAAGGTTGGGGCAAATGTAAAAGTTACTTCTTATGATGGAAAAACAACAGCTACTCCGTCAAGTTTAAATAAGAGCGGTCAGTATATCATTGAAGGCCTAAAAGCTGACGTAACACCTTATACTTTAACTGTTGATGTACCTGGTCATTTCACTATGAACAAACAAATTGTTTTATCTAATAATGTACGTGGTGAAATAGTAGGAAAAAGATTGGCCTTTAATTTACCAACTGCAGCAGCAGGAGATGTAAACAAAGATAATGTAATCGATATTCTAGATGCATTAGCTGTCCAAACATATTGGGGTACAAACAAAGCAACTGCAGATTTTAATTTTGATAAAGTTGTAGATAAAAAAGATATGGATTATATTGTTAAAAACTTTGGATTACAAAATCCGACTGTATCAAATGCGCCAAAAGCAAAAACTGCTTATAAAGGTGTTACATTAGATGATGTATTAACTCAATTAGGATTACAATAACAAAGAATGAGGGGAAGCTGATATCGGCTTCTCTTTTTTTTATATAAAGTAATACGAGTTGGAATCCCTAAAAAAGCTGAAAAACATACAAAAAACTAAATTTTTCGACAAATCAAATCTATAAAAATATAAGAAATACTTATAAATATATCAAAAGTTTATAAACTTTTTTTACGAATATTGTCGAAAAAAGTAAAAGAAAAGGAAAAACATTGAAGTAATCCACCAAATATAACCCGATTGTTAATTATTCGAATATTTTTAATAATTAGTATTAGGGAGTGATTATTAGGTTGATGGATTTTTAGAATATAAAAGCTAGAGTTTTAGATTCAAAGTTCCTCTACTATTAATAACTTCATTTTGCGAATCTTACTATAAATGGGGGAAGAGTATGTTAAAGAGAACGAGTAAAAGTAAAATTGCAAAAAGCCTTACAGTAGCTGCTTTATCTACTAGTTTTATTTTAAGTTCTTTAAGTCATGTTTCAAATGTAACAAAAGCCGATGCTGTCTCAAATGCAGAAACAATTTTAGCTAAATTAACTCCACAGCAAAGAGATGCTTTACAAAGGATTTCAACGACTGATCAATCAGGTCTTTTTCTTGATTCAAATGTAAATCTAAATAGTCCTGAAACTGTTTCAGTAATTGTTTCATTTAAACAAAAACCACAGAAAATCGCTGTATTAGAAGCTGCTTTAAAAGGACAAGCTTTATCAGATTCAGAAGCAGCAAGCAATGCAAATGCAGATCATACTAAGTTTAAATCAGACATAGGTTCTTTATTTAAAACAAAATCTGATGGTTCATATAAAATAAAACGTGAATATAAACATGCATTTAACGGGGTAGCTTTAGAAGTCCCTGCAAATAAACTAAATGATTTAATGAAATCAACAGCTGTACAAGCTATTTATAGCGATGTAACAGTGAAATCGGAACTTCCAGTTGAAGGGAAAGATTCATCTACAAATTCAACAGGTAAAGGAATGGCAGATGAGCGTTCTTATTTACAAATTGATAAATTACATCAAGAAGGCTATACAGGTAAAGGAGTAAAGGTAGCTGTTATTGATACAGGTGTTGATTATAACCATCCAGACATTAAAGCTGCATTTAAAGGTGGATACGATTTCGTCGATAATGATAATGATCCAATGGAAACTACTTATGCTGATTATGTAAAAGCAGGTAAACCGTATGGAGCAACAGGCGCAGCAAATTATGTAACTGAACATGGAACTCATGTATCAGGTACGATTGTAGGGCAAGGAAAAAATAAAAGTGAAGATGCAACAACTGGTATTGCTCCAGATGCTGATCTTTATGTTTATCGAGTATTAGGACCAGGTGGTAGCGGTACAACTGATAATATCATTGCGGGTATTGATCAAGCAGTTGCAGACGGAATGGATGTTATGAATCTTTCACTAGGCGCAAATTATAATGACCCACTACTTCCTGAAAGTATTGCGATTAATAATGCTGTACTAAATGGTGTAACTGCAGTAGTTGCTGCTGGAAATGCAGGGAATAAAATGTATACGCTAGGTTCACCAGGAACGGCAGCTTTAGCGTTAACAGTAGGCGCAAGTAGTGTACCAATTACGACACTTGGAGGGAAAGGTGCGATCGACAATGCAACTGCATCTTTACTTTTAATGGCAAAAGGCGTTGGTGATGATGTTTCAAAATTAAAAGGTGTAACGAATTCGGTTGTAGATGTAAATCTAGGAGAAGCATACTCTGGTAAAGATGTAAAAGGTAAAATTGTTCTAATGAGTCGTGGAACGTATACATTAGATTCTAAAATTGCGGTTGCTAAATCACAAGGCGCTGCAGCAGTTCTTATGTATAATGACAATCCAACTGAAGGACAAATCCCAACCTTCTTAGGAGATGGTGTAAATTTCATCCCAACGTTCTCATTATCTAACGCAGATGGACTTGCTTTGAAGCAAAAGCTACAATCAGGTTCTGTTAACTTTACATTCACTGATATAGGTGAAGCGAAAACTCAGGGAGATACGTTAGCTGACTTCAGTTCAAGAGGACCTGCAAGATTAACTTATGATATTAAACCAGAAATTACAGCTCCAGGTGTAAGTGTATTATCAACAGTACCTGGTTTTATTAACAACCCAAATAATCCTTCAGATTATTCAAATGCATATCAGCGTATGTCAGGTACATCAATGGCTACTCCATTTACAACAGGTGTTGCAGCATTATTAAAACAAGCGAATCATAATTTACAACCAGAAGATATCAAAGCGATTTTAATGAATACTGCAGATTCTTTAAGTAAGCCATACAGTGTATTTGAACAAGGTGCAGGACGTATTGATCCATATAATGCAATCCATTCAACGATTGAAATTAAAGTGCAAGAAAAAACACCAACGATCATTAATGGAAGAGAAAAACAAATCAATGAAGAAACAGGTGCACTTAGCTTCGGAAATGTATCATTTAATGGAAATGACTATTCAGATAGCCGCACAATCACTTTGATGAATAGAGGAGAAAAGTCAAAAACATTTGATGTGAAAGTTAATTTCCAATCAAACTTACGTGGTTCAAAGGATGCAGCAGCAAATGGTGTAACTGTTCAAACTCCATCGACAGTTACATTAAAAGGAATTAGCCAAAAGAAAACAGCTATTACATTAACTATTCCAAAGACAGCAGAAAAAGGAATTTACGAAGGATATGTAGTATATACAAACAAAGATAATCCATCAGAAACATATCGTATTCCATTTGGCGTTCACTACGTTGAGCAAGGATTTGATTACTTCAAACTGTATAAACAATCAGTACCTGAATCGCTTAGTCAGAGCAGTCAAAAATGGAATCGAACAGATGCGGCTAACATTGCCTTAAAATCACATATGAGATCAATTGATGTCGTTATCTCAGATGCAAAAACTGGCAAAGACCTTGGTGTTGTTAATTCGTATGATGGAGTAGCATTTAATGAAGGTGTAGATATTTCACTTCCTTTCGTCTATTTTGGATTTTACTATCCATTTACAAATGATCCAGAAAATCCAATTGATACAAACCAAGATCATCTTGTCGTACCAAAAGCGGGGCAATATGTATTAAAAATGATTGGTACAGATGATAATGGAAAACAATATACTGTTAGTCAAGATTTATTTGTGGATGGTACAAAACCTAAATGGAATATGCATGTGGAGGGGGAAGTACCGGGTAAACAAATTGTTGAGTATAAAGATGGTCAGGATACTTTAGGTGTAACAGCTCAGATTACTGATGATAATGTAGATGTAAAAAAAGCAGCTGGTATGGCTGCAGATCAAACACAAAATCAAATTTACTATTCTTACAACTCTTGGTTACCAAATGGTAACTTGAAGCTAGATAAAGAGGGTAATGCATCCGATGATATTGCTATGTTACCGGGCCAAAGTGTTCTAAGTGTTAAATTTGAAGGGATGGACGAAGCAACAAATGGTTATCTTCAAAAACAATACTATTTTGTAAATGAACATACACCATATGTTTCTGTTGAAGCAAATAAACCGACAAAATTTAATGCAGCTTTTGTAAAACCAGGTGAAACTTTTACGATGACATTAAATGCAAATAATGTAAGTAAACTAGCGAAGGCAAATTATAAGTTCTCAGATACTCCAGGGACAAAAATTACGAAAATTTCATTGAATCCTGCTGCACAAAAACTTGGTGGAACACTAGATGTTAAACAAACTACATCGGGAAGTACAACTTCATCAGATGTTACTGTTAACTTTAACGGAACTTCAGGAATAGATGGGGACTTACCAATGGTTGATTTAACAATTGAAATTCCAAATCCACTAGATCCGAAAAATGCTTATTCATTTAACTCAGTAACATCACAATTTACAGATATAAATAATGTATCAACTAATGTTTTTTCAAGCGTTTCGCCAATCGGTATCTTAAATAATCAAACTGAATTCCAAGGTTATATTCATGCTCAAGGATTTTTAGATGCAAAAGGTAACTATGATTATTCAAAGGATTACTCAAAGATTTCGCCAACTTTAACAGTAATTGATAGTAATGGTAAAGTAGTCAAAACAAATATAGTTGCAAAAAATGGGTCATTTGATATTACAGGACTGGATCCATCAAAAGATGATTATACTTTAATCCAAGATATACCGGGTCATTTTACAACGCGATATTCGAGAATTAACGCATACTTTGGTTTAGATGACGGTGTATACGGTGTATCATATAGAGTAGGTGTAGAAAGTACTCCTTATGCAACTGCAGGAGATGTAAATAAAGACGATGTAATCGATCTAAACGATGCATTAGCAATCCAAACTTATTGGGGAACAAATAAACGTAGTGCTGATATCAATTTCGATGGAACTGTTGACGCGAAAGACCTTGCATTCGTAGAAAAGAATTACTTAATGCAAAATCCTTGGGTTCCAGCACCACCAAAACCAGTTAAAAATTATAAAGGAAGTACATTAGAGTCAATTAAGAGTCAATTAGGATTATAATAAAAATGTAAAAGCCTGTTCATATTTTGGACAGGCTTTTTACTTTAACTGTTTAGCCTTTGAAGTTTCGCGTCATTCAGTATAGAAACCTACTTCTCTATAGATTTCATAATTAGTTCTCAAATTGTGTTTTTTTCTATTGAAAAAATAGTAACATATATTCATAAATTACACTGAAAGATTGACACTGAAGTGGTACTGTTAAATCGTTTTTTTATAGAAAAGTGCAAAAATATTTTTCTGAAAATCAATTAAGCTTTAAATTAAATCATTAAAAGGTAATAAAATGCCAAATTTTAACCGAATTTTTAGTAGAAAATTGTCGAAAAGATGGCCTGAGTTGTAAAAGTATTGATTTTATTAGCATTTAATAACCCGATTGTTAATTATTAGAATATTCTAGATAATTAGTTTTACAAAGGAATCATTTAATGAAGAGCGATATTCGAATATAAAAACAGATCATTTTAGATTCATATAACTCTAACATTAGAAACTTCATTTGATAACTAGAATATTTGGGGGAAGAGCATGTTAAAAAGAACGGGTAATCGTAAACTAGTAAAAAGCCTATCAGTTGCAGTATTATCAACTAGTTTTGTGTTAGGTTCATTAGGTCATGTATCAAATGTAACGAAAGCTGAAAATGCTTCAACTGCAGAATCAATTTTAGCTAAATTAACGCAACAACAAAGAGAGGCATTACAAAAGCTTTCAAGTACTGATCAAACAGGGCTTTTTCTAGATTCGAGCGTGAACTTGAATAGTGCAGAAAATGTTTCAGTAATCGTTTCATTTAAACAAAAGCCACAAAAAATTGCTGTATTAGAAGCAGCTTTAAAAGGAGAAGTCTTATCAGAAGAAAAAGCACAAAGTAATGCAAATGCTGAACATTCAACTTTTAAAGAAGATTTGGGTGCTTTATTTAAAACGAAATCTGATGGCGATTATAAAATAAAACGAGAATATAAACATGCTTTTAATGGTGTAGCTCTAGAAGTGCCAGCAAATAAACTATCAAAATTAATGAAATCATCAGCTGTACAAGCAATTTATAGTGATGTAACTGTAAAATCTGAGCTTCCGGTTGAAGGAAAAGATGTTTCAGAGAAATCGACTGGTAAAGGAATGGCAGACGAGCGAACTTATCTTAAAATAGATAAATTACATCAAGAAGGTTATACAGGTAAGGGTGTAAAGGTAGCAGTTCTAGATACAGGTGTTGACTATAACCATCCAGACATTAAGGCAGCATTTAAAGGTGGATACGATTTCGTAGATAATGACAATGATCCGATGGAAACTAGTTATGCTGATTGGGTAAAAGCTGGTAAGCCAGGAGGAACTTCAGGTGCAGCAAGTTATGTAACAGAACATGGAACTCACGTATCAGGTACAATTGTAGGTCAAGGGAAAAATGAAAGTGAATATGCGACAACTGGTATAGCTCCTGATGCTGATCTTTATGTGTACCGTGTATTAGGCCCAGGTGGAAGTGGTACGACTGAAAATATCATAGCAGGTATTGACCAAGCTGTAGCTGACGGAATAGATGTTATGAACCTTTCACTAGGAGCTGATTACAATGACCCACTAATTGCCGAAAGTATTGCGATTAATAACGCAGTACTAAATGGAGTAACAGCAGTTGTTGCTGCTGGAAACTCAGGAAATAAAATGTATACATTAGGATCTCCAGGAACTGCAGCTTTAGCGTTAACAGTTGGAGCAAGTGATGTTCCAATTACAACGATGTCTGCTAAAGGTTCGATGGATAATGTATCTGCGGATTTACGATTAATGGCAAGTGGCTACGGTGATGACATTACAAAACTAAAAGGGCAAACTTTACCAGTAGTAGATGTGAATTTAGGAGAAGCATATACGGGAAAAGATGTTAAAGGTAAAATTGTCTTAATGAGCCGCGGAACTTATACGTTGGATTCTAAAATAGCTGTAGCTAAGCAACAAGGTGCAGTTGCAGTTCTAATGTACAATGATAATCCAACTGAAGGGTTAATTCCAAGTTATTTAGGAGAAGGCGTAAACTTCATTCCATCTTTCTCTTTATCAAATGCAGAAGGACTTGCATTAAAACAAAAACTACAAACAGGTTCAGCTAACTTTACGATCTCAGATATGAGTGAAGTAAAAACACAAGGCGACACATTAGCAGACTTCAGTTCAAGAGGACCTGCAAGATTAACTTATGATATTAAACCAGAAATTACTGCTCCAGGTGTGAGCGTACTTTCAACAGTACCAGGCTTTATTAACAACCCAAATAACCCTACAGATTATAAAAATGCGTATCAGCGTATGTCAGGTACATCAATGGCTACTCCATTTACAACGGGGGTTGCCGCATTATTAAAACAAGCTAACCATAGCTTACAACCAGAAGATATAAAAGCAATTTTAATGAATTCAGCAGATTCATTAAGCAAGCCATACAGCGTGTTTGAACAAGGTGCAGGACGAATTGATCCGTATAATGCAATTCATTCCACAATTGAAATTAAAGTACAAGAAAAAACACCAATGATTATCAATGGAAAAGAAAAACAAATAAATGAGGATACTGGAGCACTAAGTTTTGGTAATGTAGCATATGACGGAAAAGACTTCTCAGATTCACGTTCTGTCACTTTAATGAACAGAGGAGAAAAGACGAAAACGTTTGATGTGAAAGTTAATTTCCAATCAAATCTACGCGGTTCAAAAGATGCAGCAGCCAATGGTGTAACAGTTCAAGCTCCATCTTCAGTAACACTTAAAGGAATAAGTCAAAAGAAAACAAACATTACGTTAAACATTCCTAAAACAGCTGAAAAAGGAATTTACGAAGGATATGTAGTTTATACAAATAAAGATAATTCATCTGAAACATATCGTGTACCATTTGGCGTACATTTTGTGGAAAAAGGATTCCAAGATATGAGTCTACTACGCCAGTCTATTTCAACTGACCGTAATAATTTAAGTAATCCATTATTTGACCCATATATATTCGCTAAATTCTCGTTAAAGTCACACATGAGATATATCGATGTAGTTCTAACTGATGCAGTGACAGGTCAGGACTTAGGGTTAATGAACAGTTACGATGGTGTTAGATTTGATGAAGGTGTACAATATCAATTTTCGGCAGGAGTAGGAGTTTATTATCCTTTTACAGATGACCCTACTAATCCAATTAGTTCAAAATCGGTTTTAGCTAATGAAGGATTATATAAAGTGAAATTAATTGGATATGATGATGCTGGTAAGGCATATACGATAGCAAAGGATTTATTAGTTGATAATACGATGCCAAATAAATTCGATATTCACGTAGAAGGCGAGAAAGAAGGAAATCCATTTATTGAATATAAAGCAGATCAAAAGTCCGTCCCATATACTGCTTCAATCAATGACAAGTCAGTTGACATCATGAAGGCAGCAGGTATAAATGCAGATCAGTCTAAGAATACAATTGGCTATTACTATAATAGTCCTTTCATGGGTGGAAAACTTACTTTAGACGAAAATGGAAATTCTGCCAATGATGAAATTGAAATGGTACCGAGTATTGCAGCATCTTCTCTTCGTTTCGTTGCAGGCGACCAAGCTTCAAACTTGTTTGGTGACAAGCAATACTACTTCGTTAAAGAAGGTACTCAGTATGTATACGGTCAACCAAACTCTAAAACAAGATTAAACAAACTGATTACACATCCTGGTGATACAAATACAATTACACTTACTGCTAATAATGCGAATAAGTTAAAGCAAGCAGGATACAGTTTTACTACGAAAACAGCTGATACTGATATCGTAAGTATTGCATTAAATCCAGCAGCCAAAAAACTTGGTGGACAATTAAATGTAACAACGACAAATCCATCTAGTACGACCGTTAAATCTGATGTGAATGTAACATTTGATGGCTCACAAGATGTATCAGGTGATATTCCAATGGTTGACGTCACAATTAAAGTTCCAGAAATGAAAGATGTTATTTCTTCTTCTAGCTTTAGAACTGTTACATCAACTTTTACAGGTGTTGACAATATGGTGACGAAACCATTAACTTATATTGCACCAATCGCAGTTTTACCAAATTTCTCAAGTGTAACTAGTTATATTCATCCTGAAAGCTTCGAAAATGCAGATGGAACATTGAAAAAAGCGGATTATACAAAAATTGGAGCAAATGTAACGATTGTTGATCGTAATGGAAAATCTTACACAGGTACAATGGATAGTATTGGACAATTTTATATTCCTGGATTACCGATTACTAAGGACGCATTTACAGTCATCACAGATATTCCTGGACACTTTAATACGTACGGCAAATTTGACAGAGTTTATAACACGATGGATGGTTCTATGTACGGTATTGCTAAGAGAATCGGTGTAGAAACAATTGATGATGCAACTGCAGGAGATATCAATAAAGACAATGTAATTGATATTAATGATGCTCTAGCAATTGAAACATATTGGGGAACAAACAAACGTTCAGCAGATATCAATTTTGATGGAACGGTAGATGCGAAAGACTTTGCATTTGTTGAGAAGAACTACTTAATGCAAAACCCAGCTGTAGATAATGCGCCAAAACCGGTTAAGAAATCAAAAGGTAAGACAATTGATACGATTAAGAGTGAATTAGGCATTCAATAATTAGGGTGCCGAGGAAAAACCACAAGGAATATTTTCTTCCTTGTGGTTTTTGTGCGTTTTCTCTAAACAAGAGATCAAATTAAGTTCGAAAAGGATACTGTACAGTAGAATAGAAAGAAAAATGTTGTAAAAAAGTATGTTTTATTAGATTAAATTATAAATTTAATATATTGTAATATACAAAGTGGTTTGTTTATTATTATTTTATTCACTATAATATGTAAAACGTTAATAATTATTTTACGTTATATTTTCCCATGATATTGCAAAGGGTGGCTCAAAATGAATTTAGAAGCTGATGATCAAAGACAAGTTGTTTTACAAGTAGGAACAGTACTAAAAAAACTTCGTAAAGAAAGGCGTTTAAGTCTTGAAAACTTATCAGAATTATCGGGTGTGAGTAAGCTTACGCTAGGAAATATTGAACGCGGAGAAACAAATCCAACAATAGGAATGTTATGGAAAATTTCAAATAGCTTATCCATACCACTCATGGCTTTATTCTCATCTGAAAGTAATGTGAATCTATCTAGAGCCGGTGAGGGACTACGAATTGTTGGGGACGAAAATAACTGGGCAATTGAGCCGATGTTTCAAAATGTAATTAATAATATGGAAATGTATCGTGCTTATTTACAGCCAAATAGCACCTACCATCCGGAAAAACATCATCAGAATTCAACAGAAATCGCAACTGTTATGTCTGGAACCCTTACAATTACAGACAATAATGAAACATTTACACTAAATCAATATGATTCGATTAGTTTTTCTACAAACGGCACTCATTCATATGCCAATCATACCAACGATGTCGCTGTTCTCCATATTATATTAAAATATAGAATTTGAATTTCTATAGCTTAACCTAAGGTATACTTCAATCAACTTAATAGATTAGGTATTCCTTTACTAATTTAAAACAGTTCTCTCTTCATGGATAGATAGAAACTCGTCTTTACAGTAAAACATATTGAACAAACTACAATACATGAATTTTTTAAAAGCTAGGAGGAATAGGATGAATTCAATGGATCAAGTAATTAAAAAGGAGAATAAAGGGGCCATTTCAACTGTTGGCAAATCAACGGTTTGGATATTGATTGTCGGTATTGTATTTATTGCTGCTAACTTAAGGGCCCCTTTAACCTCAGTAGGACCAATTGTTGGTCTTATTAAGAATGATATGGATATTTCAAATACATTGGCAGGAATGATTACTACGTTGCCATTATTAGCTTTTGCGTTTTTTTCACCTATTGTACCTAAATTAGGGCAAAAATTTGGGGTGGAACGAATAATTTTTGGTTCTATTGTCTTTTTGACTGTTGGTATTGCTATACGTTCTCTATCAGGCGTTACTGCTTTATATATAGGTACGGCTATTCTTGGTTTGGCTATCTCCGTTGGTAATGTATTGTTACCTGGCCTGATTAAACGTGAATTTCCTGAACGAATTGGCTTGATGACGGGCGTGTATTCCATTTCTATGAACTTATTTGGAGCAATAGCTTCTGGTGTGAGTGTTCCCATTGCACTTGGAGTGGGATTTGGATGGAAAGGCGCACTGGTAATTTGGGGGATTTTAAGCTTTATATCTATTTTAATTTGGTTACCACAGTTGAAACATCTTAACGCGAAAAGGGATACTGTTCATAATAAAACGGCTAATAGTCATGTGAATTTGTGGAGTTCGGCACTAGCGTGGCAGGTAACCTTGTTCATGGGACTGCAGTCAATGATCTTTTATGTACTTGTCGCCTGGCTGCCAGAAATTCTTAAACAACAGGGATTGAATTCAAGTCAGTCTGGCTTGATGCTTTCTGTTATGCTAGTGGCTTTGCTGCCATTTACCTTCATCGTCCCAGTCATCGCAGGGCGCATGTCCAGTCAACGTTCGTTAGTGACTATTGCAGCAATTTTATTTTTAATTGGGATGTTTGGGTTACTATACGGTAGTTCAAATTTAATCGTCTTGTGGATCAGCGCTTTAGGCATAGGAGGAGGATTCGCATTTAGCCTAGCCATGATGTTTTTTGGCTTACGTACAAGGAATGCGCAACAGGCTGCGGAGTTATCTGGTATGGCCCAATCGATTGGATACCTGCTTGCGGCAATTGGCCCAACCCTATTTGGGTTTATACATGATGTAACCAATAGCTGGAAGATTCCACTTTTAATATTAGTTGGTGCATCGATTCTACTCTTTATATTTGGTCTTGGAGCGTCCAAAGCGCAATATATTGGTTCTGCCCAAAAGGAAAACGTATAAATTGGAAATGAAATGATCGTTTGCTCAAAAAAATCAAAACTGAGCCAAAATAAAAAAGGGATGTCCACAAGTTAGAAATTTAACTTATAAGACATCCCCTTTATTTGTAATTGAATTCTAAAAAATAATTAAAAGGCGAAGCAAAAAACAAAAACCATTTTTAATCGATTGTTGTCCAATCTTGCGACCATTTCATTAATTCCTTAATAACTGGTTCTAAAGCCAGTCCTTTTTCTGTCAAAGAATATTCGATTCGAACTGGAGTTTCTGGGTATACATCTCGTTTTACAATACCTGCTTGTTCTAAATCCTTAAGTCTTTCTGAAAGGACGCGCCCGCTAATTGGCAAAGTTGATTCGATTGTACAAAATCGTTGTGATCCAGAAAGCAGTTGAAAAATTATAAGAATTGCCCAGCGTTTACTAATTAACTCTACGCTTTTTTCAAACCGAGGGCATAATAAAGAAAAATCCATTTAAAACCACCTCACCTATATCCATATTATAACTAAATTTGTATTAATAACAAGATTACGATACATAAATTTATTACTTGACGTAAGCTTATTACTAAATTAAACTTACTTACATAAAGTAACTAAATAATTTTTTTAGAAAAATAATAAATGTCTATAAATAGGTGGCAAAACAACATGAATATGAATACAGATGTATGTATTGTTGGTGCAGGACCAGGTGGTGCACTACTAGCATATTTGCTTGCAAAAAATAATATTTCAACTGTTCTTGTGGAACGACATAGTGGAATTGATAAAGAATTTAGGGGGGAGCATCTAAATTCTCAAGGTGAACAAATATTAAAAAAACATCATCTTTATGAAAAAGTTAAAGAATACGGACTCCTGCTAATGGATCGTGTTGAATATTGGAATGATAATAAAATAATAAAAAGTATTTTTCCATCACAAGGTTCAAAACACGTTGGTATTCATGTTCCACAAAATCATTTATTAAATGTTATTTTAAAAGAAGCAAATAAATATGAAAACTTTAAACTTGTAATGGGCACACGTGTGTCTAAATTAATAGAAGATCAAAATGGTCGCTATATTGGTGTTAAAGCAATAAGGAATGGTACTGAAATAACAATTAATAGCTCGATTATAATTGGTGCCGACGGTCGATTTTCAACGATTCGTAAATTAGCAAATATACACACGGATATTATAAAACATGGGTACGATCTACTTTGGGCTAAAGTACCAAGACCAGCAAGTTGGGATCCAACAGTTAGATTAACATTGATTAATAAACAACAATTGGCTTTGTTTACTCAAGCAGGAGGGTTTATTCAAATTGGATGGAACATAGAGGAAGGTTCTTTTCCGAACTTAAGAAGTAAATCTTTCAATCCTTTTGTAAATCAGTTAATTGAAGCATTTCCAGAACTGACTGAAACTGTTCAAGATAATATAAAATCTTGGAACGATTTTGTATTATTAAATGTTCAAAGTAGCCGTAGCAAAACATGGGTAAAAGACGGCTTAATTATAATGGGTGATGCGGCACACACAATGAGTCCTACTGCTGCGCTTGGTGTAAATATTGCAATGAAAGATGCGGATACTTTAGCAGAAATCATTCAAGATGCTATTCAAAACAAAGATACTAGTACAATAGTGTTAAAGAAATTTGAATATGCTAGACGAGGAGAAGTTGAAAGCTTACAAAAGCAACAACTAACACAGGAAAGTACATTCAAACATCACTTTGATGTGACTATATAAAGAATGCCTTAAACGTTTAAAGATGGACAAGTAAAAATTTAAAAATATATTATCAATAAGAAATAGTGTAAGTAAACAGGAGGAAGCCTCATGATCAACGAAAAAGTAGTTTCTTTATTAAAAGAGAAAATTAATGTAATAAAAAATAACGATAAATCAATTTATTTAGTTGGACCAATTAAACTACCAGTAAATTTAGATGGAGAAACAGTCATTTTTCAATGGTATTGTTGGCTACGCTGTGAGGATATCGAAGGAGATTTTTGTAGCGATGGATCATATAACACTGAAAAAATTATTAGTAAATTAGCTTCATCAAATTTAGCAGAAATGCAACAATCAAGCGTATTAGTTTATGGTGACTTTGAAAATTCAGAGGACGCTCTAATTCGAATGCATAGTATTTGTCATACGGGTGATATATTTGGAAGTAAACGCTGTGACTGTGGATTCCAATTAAAAGAAGCAATGAAAATGATTTCTTCAAATGAATCAGGTGCATTATTTTATTTAGCAAACCATGAAGGAAGAGGAATCGGTTTATTCAGTAAAGCAATGGCTTATGTACTTCAAGAGCAAGGATTTGATACTGTTGAAGCAAATGAAGAGCTAGGTTTCGTAGATGACGCACGAAACTACGAAGATGCTATTCGAGTATTAAAAACACTTCGTTCAAAACCAGTTACTCTAATTACAAACAACCCAAGAAAATTGGATGCTCTTCAAAGCTCTGGAGCTAATGTATCTGGAAGAATTCAATTATGGGGAGACAAATCAAAATATAACGAAAAGTATTTAGAAACTAAAATTGTTCGTTCTGGTCATTTTAAAGGAGGACGTACAAGTGAGTAATCATGAATTTTATATGAATTTAGCTATTCAAAATGCCATGGCTACGAAAGGTCAAACCGATCCAAACCCATTAGTAGGGTCTGTAATCGTAAATGATAATCGGATTGTTGGAATTGGTGCTCATTTAAAAGCTGGTGAACCTCATGCTGAAATTAATGCACTTAGAATGGCAGGAGATAAAGCTGAAGGTGGAACAATTTATGTAACCCTTGAGCCATGCTCTCATCATGGACGAACTGGTCCTTGTGCAGAGGCGGTTGTACGTGCAGGTTTGAAAAAAGTTGTAATTGCTACACTTGACCCAAATCCGCTAGTTGCAGGAAGAGGAGTAAAAATTCTTCAAAATGCGGGAATTGAAGTAATCATCGGAGTTTGTGAAGAGCAATCCATCAAAATGAATGAAGTATTTAATAAGTATATTGTTAAAAACATTCCTTTTGTTGTAATGAAATCAGCGTCTACATTAGATGGAAAGATTGCTACCCATTCTTCTGATAGTAAATGGATCACTTCAGCGGAAGCTCGAAATGATGTTCATCAATTAAGAAATGAAATTGGTGCGATATTAGTTGGTGTAAACACAGTATTAAAAGATAATCCAGAATTAACAACTAGAATTCCAAACGGGCGTAATCCAGTTAGAGTGATACTAGATTCAACTTTAAAGATTCCTTTAGAATCAAAAGTTGTAACTGATCAACTAGCAGAAACATGGATATTTACAAGTCAAAAACACTCTGAACAAAAAAGAATAGAATTAGAAAACTTAGGTGTAAAAGTATTTGTTACGAGCGATCTAAGTCGAGTTGATTTAAACGAAATGCTAAAAATTCTAGGTGATCATTCAATCTCTTCTTTATTAGTAGAAGGTGGTGGAGAAGTGAATGCTTCCTTTATGAATCAAAATTTAGTTGATAAAGTGATTGTCTATTTAGCTCCTAAATTAATAGGTGGAAAAAATGCACCTACATTTTTAGAAGGTACTGGGCTTGATAAAATGGGACAAGCGATTGAACTTGAAGAGATTGAATTAACGAAAATTGGTCCTGATTATAAATTCATAGGCTATCCAAAATATATTACTTCATGAGGAAGGACTTTTAGAATGAAATTCGGTTTCGATATTGACGATACTTTAATTGATTTAAGACAGCATGCTTTTCACATTTATAATAAAAAATTAAATAAAAATATCCCTATAGAAGCTTACAATGAATTAAAAACTGTTGAAATTCATGAACCTTTTGGCTTAACGGCAGAAGAAGGAAGCAAAATGTGGAAGAGTAATCTAGAAGAGACATACTTTACGACTTGTCCTCCATTTCCATATGCAGTTGAAACATTACAAGAATTGGAAAAGCAGGGGCACGAAATTTATTATGTGACAGCTAGAAATAAAGAATATGGTGAAAGAACAAAAGAATGGCTATTAAAAAATGGATTTCCAATTCATCAAGATCGATTTTATTGCGGTATGAAAGATTTGGAAAAAATTCATATTATAAAAGAATTAGGCTTAGATTATTATTTTGATGATAAACCAGAAATATTGAACACACTCTCAGAATTAACTTTAAAAGCATATGTGAAAGACACTTCATATAATCGAGGGTTGGACATCCCACGTATTACGTGTTGGTCTGAATTAAAAGAGATCATTGAGAGTAATTAATAAAAAAACACCTGTGAAAGGTGTTTTTTTGCACGGTGTTGAAAAACAACCTAGTCAATTAAATTACCAAATTTTCGTAAAAGGAGTAGAGTGATGTTGATTTCCAATACAGGATGCTCGCTTTCCATGGGGCGAGATTCTTTAGCCTCCTGGAAGCCTGCGGGGTCTCAGCCTTCCCGCTAATCCCTTAGGAGTCGAGCACCCCTTTCGTTCCAATCAACTAATTCATCAAAAAACAATCTTCAATAAAACCTAATCAAATAGCCTTTACTTAGAGTATCCTAACAGGTGTTTATTAATCAGTTTGTGGGTCAAATAAGATTTGAGTAAGGAAAAATCAACATTTTCAATGATAGATACTCATGAACCCGTTATGAGAAAGTTATGTCGACAAGCCGAAAAAAAAAACACCCATGATAGGTGTTTTTTCAAGTAAGATGTTGAAAACTTATTTAAATCTTTTATATCCTAAAAAGTGTTGGTTCCAATATGAATTGTTTATTTTAGAAATAGTTACTCCTGAACTACTACTTGCATGGATAAACTCATTACTATTAATCACTATACCCATGTGGGACGGTCCATAAGTATAAGTGTTTTCGAAAAAGATTAAATCTCCAGGTTGAAAGTCATCTACGGTTTTTAAATTTGAATTATTATACCAATAACCTGCAACGTTTGTTCTAGGAAGTGACATGCCAGATTCTTTGAATACATAAGAAATAAACCCACTACAGTCAAAGCCAGATGGAGTTGCTCCACCCCAAATATAAGGTACACCTGAATACTTTTTCGATAAGTTGATTAAAGTTTGGACATCAAACGACTGAGAGTTATTAGAATCTACTTTATTAGAATCTGTCTTATTTGAATCTGACATACTTGAATCTACCTGATTAGAATCAACCTTATTTGAATCAGTATTATTTGAACCTGTCTCTTTTCCAACATAAGATGCACTAATATATCCTGTTGACCCGTTAAATTTTATTTTATACCAGCCATTAGATAATGAGATTACATCAAGTTTTTGATTTTTATTAACACTTCCTAAAATCTGATAAGAAGTTCCAGCCCCTGATCTAATGTGGACACCACTACCAGTAGAAATGTAGTTTCCCGAACTGACTACTTGATTATTATTACTGTTATTCGATTCGGTAACTTTTCCAACATAAGATGCGCTAATATAGCCTAGTGACCCATTAAATTTTATCTTATACCAACCATTAGACAATGAGATTACATCAAGTTTTTGATTTTTATTAACACTACCTAAAATCTGAGAAGAAGTTCCAGCCCCTGATCTAATGCGGACACCATTACCAGTAGAAATGTAGTTCCCCGAACTGACCACTTGATTATTATTACTATTATTCGATTCGGTCACTTTTCCAACAAAAGATGCACTAATATATCCTGTTGACCCATTAAATTTTATCTTATACCAACCATTAGACAATGAAATTATATCAAGTTTTTGGTTTTTATTAACACTACCTAAAATCTTATAAGAGGTACCAGCTCCTGATCTTACGTGGACACCATTACCGATTGATTTATATGTACTAATTTCATTATTTGAATAAAGTTTACTAGATTGCAGAGTTTTCTTGGAATCAATAGAGGCTGCAGCTGCAGTAGTATTATATGGAATTTGAATTGTTAATGTTGATGCAAGTCCAACTAATGCCATTGAGTTTAATGCTCGCTTTTTATTTCTTTCTCCTTTCAAATTTAACTTAATTAAGGTACTTGCTGATTTTGATTTCATTACTAACCTTCCCTCTAACCAATAACAGAAATAACAAAGAAAAATCCCTTACCTCTTTTGATAGTAAGGGCAAATCTTAGATTACATGAATTTGGTAATTAAATTATTTAGAATGTGAGATCACATTTAGTTTAAATTCTAACATAAGTACATAGATGTCTTCACTTATTTAGTGTCAAATTTTTCCGGAAAAGTAAAATTAGTTCAAAATTTATTAAAAAAAACCAAGAAGAAGCAAGATATTTTCACTATTCAGCAACTTGTGAAAAAACGTAATAGTTTTTTATTTCAGTAAATACAGATAAGATTATTGCTTTATGAAAGTTTTGTTAAGTAAACTAATAATATAGATTATACAAGTTGTCAGGAAATACAAGCGTAAAAAAGTCTATTAAAATCTTAATCCTACCCTTTAATTGGAGGTGCTAGTCAAAGTGACAAAGCTTGAACTTGATCTTCAAAACATACAAATTGCAAAACATACGGATTATAAAGGCTATAAAATTAGATTTACAATTAATCAACAACAGTATGTACTTTTAGTCGGTAAAACAAATATATTATTTCCTTTGTCTCTAATTCACACTTTTAATGAAAAAGGAACATGTGAGCTTTGCAATAAACTAGTTTTTCCATCAAATATTAGTCAACAAGTTTGTCCAACATTGTTTAATAGAAGAAATGAAATATTAGCTTATTTCCAAGAACATTATTCTGAACAATTTTAATCAGCTATAAAATGGTTTTTGACAATCGTCGACCTAAGTAAAATAATAAATTAATAAAGAAATCGTGATAAAAAACTACTTTTTGGGTAGTTTTTATTTTTTTATGAAAATATTTAACGATAATGAGTCATAAAAATAGCATTTCGTCATATATTTTGTTGAAAACGGAGGTGCTATATCACATGGTGATTCAAGACTTAGATATTCAAAACGTGGTAATTAGTAAGCTTGGAGGATACGACGGTTATAAAATAAGCTTTTTCGTTAATCATCAAGGTTACATATTATTAGCTGGAAAACAAAAGACGATTTTCCCTTTGTCTATTAAACATGCATTTATTGAAAAGGAAAAGTGTCAGTTTTGCAATAAACTTGTATTTAAATCTGCGATTAGCCAGCAAATTTGTTTAAATCTCCTTCTTAAGAAAAGCGATTTATTATTGTATTTTCAGCAAAAGTATCCAGAACCATTTGAGCAAATATAGGTTTTAAAGAAAACTGTCGAGGAAAAACCACTAGAGAAGTGGTTTTTTGTTTATAAAATGAGTACATATTATTTTTTAACCCTCCATGAATTCAAAATAGTTGATTAAGAATCGTAATAATTTAGTAAAAAAACAATATGGAAATACGATGGTAATTGTTGTACTATTCTTATAATTCTATTTTTATTGGAGGATATTTTCATGTCTAATTCTTTATTACCGACAAATACTATTTCTTTACAATTTTATAATGATAAATATGATGATCAATTAAAAAACTATTTTCTTGGTGATGAACATCTTAAATTTACTGGTCTACCTATAGATAATATAGAAAAATGTGCAATAGAGGCTGATCGTCATGCGATTTTAATTTTGAGTAATAATGATGTTGCAGGATTTTTTGTTTTGCATGGTTGGGATGGCGTTAGTCAATATAGTGATAATAAAAATGCAATTCTATTAAGGGCTTATTCTGTTGATACAAATTTTCAAGGAAAAGGGATTGCGAAACAATCTTTAAATCTATTGCCTTCTTTTATAAAAGAGAATTTCCCCAAGCGAGATGAAATTATTTTGGGCGTGAATCATAAAAATATTGCTGCACAGCATGTTTATTTAAAAAGTGGATTTATTGATAAAGGAATTAGAGTAATGGGGAGAAAAGGTGAGCTCTTTATTCTGCATATGGAACTAGTTTAAGTTTAGAAAGAAGGAAGAGATGATGTATGGAGTTGTAGCGTTATTTGATGCAGAAACCGAACAAATCATTAAAGATATTTGGACAGAGTTAAGAGAAAAATCGATTTCTTTCTATGCTGATGAAGTAGTAGATCGTAAACCGCATATTACTTTAGCAAGTTATCATAGTTTAGATAAGCTAAAGTTTATTGAACAATTAGATGATTTTTATGAAAATAAGCCGGAAATAGATATTCGTTTTCATTCAATTGGATCGTTTTTAAATACTGGCATATTGTATTTTTCACCAAATGTTACAAAAAATTTGATTGAGTTTCATGAGAATTTTCATATTCAGTTTAAACATTTTAATGATAATCCAGAGTCTGTATATCTTCCTGAAAAGTGGGTACCACATTGTACTTTAGCTAATAGATTATCACTGGATAAACTAGTAGAAGCGTATAATTATTGTTTATATCGAAATGATACGATTGTTGGGAAATTACAAAAGATTGCTATTATCGAAATGGTAAGTAATAATAATGCGCCAATCATATATTCGAAGTCTTTAAACCCAATAAGATAAGCTGAAAAACTCGTAAAAAATAACGAGTTTTTTATTTTTGGCTCTATTAATACCTTTATAAAAGGTGGTTTTCTTTTGCCCGAAAATCAACTATTAACGACAACAGATGCTTATTTTTAAATAGTCTTACTCATAATCGTT
The DNA here is from genome assembly GCF_042886615.1 of Gottfriedia sp. NPDC057991. Lineage (NCBI taxonomy): Bacteria > Bacillati > Bacillota > Bacilli > Caryophanales > Bacillaceae > Gottfriedia > Gottfriedia sp. NPDC057991. Next base: position 122,841 of record NZ_JBHVQN010000005.1, on the reverse strand, counting down.
CGAAGAGTGAGTGAAAAAAACTCAAATAATCGAACTGGAAACAACTCATTCGAGTTGTTTTCAGTTCGATTATTTTATTAGCTCGAGTCGTTTTGAATCAGTAAATGTTGATTTATAGGTATTTTTAAATTTTGGCATGGATATTGCTATATAAAAGATACAGGGGTAGAAAATAGGGAAATGAGAGGGGTTAAAACAAATGACTTTTAACAAAGTACAAAATGCAACGACTGAAAATTTCGAGAGAACGCTAACTTATGATTTATACACTGATCCAAAGGTTTTAGAGCAAGAGCAAGAAAAGATCTTTTCAAAGTCTTGGCAGTTAGTTGGACATGTTAGTCAGTTAGAAAATATAGGGGATTTCTTTACAGCCGAAGTAGCTGGTGAACCGATTATTGTAACACGCGATAAGAATGAGGTTATTCAAGCTTTTTATAATGTTTGTCCACATCGAGCAACTAAGCTAGAGAAAAATGAAAGTGGAAATAAAAAAATTCTACAATGTGCTTACCACGGATGGACTTTTCATTTAGATGGTAAATTGAATAAAGCTCCTAATTTTAGAGGGGAAGATTTAGCCTGTGTATCAAATGCTTGTTTACGATCTGTAAGGATGGAAATTGCTGAGTCATTTATTTTCGTTAATTTAGATGATCATGCTACCTCATTAATTGAGACATACGGTGACTTTTTTGAAAAGCTAAGTAAATTTCCTTTTTTAAGTGAATTAAAAAGAACGAGCAGTAAAACTAGAATTATTAAAGCAAACTGGAAAGCATTTATTGATAATTATTTAGAATGTGATCACTGTCATGTAGCTCACCCAAGTTTTGTTGCTACTTTAGATATGAAAGACTATCAAATTATTACATGTCAGAATTATTCTGTTCAAGGATCAGTTGTGAAAGCAAATAAGAAGATGGGCTCAATAGACTTTAATGAAGTAGAAATGCAAGGTGGCACGTTCTATTGGCTATGGCCAAATTTAATGATGACCATTTATCCTGGCCCAGGAAATATTGCTACAATCCAAATGGTCCCTATCGATCATGAGACAACAATTGGAATCTACACTTACTACTTTAGAGATGAAAATTTAACACAGGAAGAAAAAGACTTAGTTGAATTTGCTGAAGTAGTACGAAATGAAGATGTTGAACTTGTTGAATTAGAACAAGTTGGATTTCGTTCACGAGCATTTAATAAAGGCTTTTATTCATCTTCAGAGAAAGCAATAGTTCAGTTCCATGAGACGGTCTTAAAGGCACTGGAGGAAGAATGATGATAAACAAAATAAGCCCGATAAAAAAATATTTATTTATTAGTGGAGAAGAAGTACAAACAAATGAGTATTCAAACTTGTATTCTCCTTATACTAGAGAAGTAATATCAGAGATTGCTGTTGCAACTAAAGAACAAACAGAACAGGCAATTGAAGCAGCATACCAATCAAAAGATGAGTTTGCTAGAATGCCAGCATTTGAGAGGGCACAAATTCTTGAAAATGTTGTTCAGTTATTAAAAGATAATTTTAATGAAGCTGCTGAAATAATTACAAAGGAAACTGCGAAACCAATAATGTTTTCAAGGGGAGAAGTAACAAGAACAATAGAAACATATAAATTTGCAGCGGAGGAAGCAAAACGAATCCAGGGAGAAACAATTCCGTTTGATGCTGCTTCTGGCGGTGTAGGAAGAGTAGGATATACAGTGAGAAATCCGATTGGTGTCATAGGAGCAATTACTCCGTTTAATTTTCCTATGAATCTAGTGGCACATAAAGTTGGGCCAGCTATTGCGTCGGGCAATACGGTAGTTTTAAAACCGGCTTCTCAAACACCACTTTCAGCACTTTTTATTGCTAAGCTATTCAAGCAAGCTGGCTTACCAGACGGAGTATTAAATGTTGTAACGGGTCCAGGTCGCACGGTTGGAGACACGATTGTAGAAGATGACCGAGTAAACATGATTACATTTACCGGTAGTACTAGTGTTGGGATTAATATTAGAAATAAAGCAAAGTTAAAGAAAACAACGCTTGAACTTGGATCAAACGCTGCAGTCATTATTGATAAAAATATTAATGTCGATGAAATTATTGATCGCTGTATAATGGGTGCTTTTTCAAATCAAGGTCAAGTATGTATCTCATTGCAGAGAGTTTTTGTGCATGAAGAGATTTACGATGAGTTTACTTACAAATTCGTAGAGGCAACTAAAAAGTTAAAGCTTGGAAATCCATTTGACCATGAAACCTATCTTTCTTCATTAATTTCACCTGTTGAATTAGATCGGGCGTTAGGTTGGATTGAAGAAGCAAAACAAAGCAATGCAAATATACTTACTGGTGGTAAAGCGCAAGGGAATATATTAGAGCCTACAATAATTGCTGATTGTACATCTAGCTTAAAAGTTTCATGTCAGGAAGTTTTCGCTCCAATTGTAACAGTTAACAAAGTGAAATCAATCCAGGAAGCTATCTCTAAAGTAAATAATTCACGCTATGGATTACAGGCTGGAATTTATACTGATAGCGTATCGAATGCACTACTTGCTTCAAAAGACCTTCATGTAGGTGCGGTCATCATTAATGATATTCCAACTTTTCGAGTTGATAATATGCCATATGGCGGTGTAAAGGAAAGTGGTACTGGAAGAGAAGGGATAAAGTTTGCAGTAGAAGAAATGACCGAGTTGAAGCTAATTGTCTGGAATCAAAACTGAATTAAGTAAGGTAGGAGATTGGGTATGAAAACACATAAAATAGCAGTTATCCCAGGAGATGGAATAGGTCCAGAAGTGATTAATGAAGGTGTGAAAGTATTAAATAAAATTGCTAGTCTCGATGATTCATTTAAATTCGAATTTACATCTTTTCCTTGGGGATGTGAATACTATGCTCAATTTGGAAAAATGATGGATGATGATGGAATTGAAAGATTAAAAGAGTTTGAAGCAATTTATTTAGGAGCTGTCGGATTTCCTGGTGTACCTGATCATGTCTCATTGTGGGACTTGTTATTAAAAATTCGTAAAAGCTTTGATCAATACGTAAATATACGTCCTGTAACCCTATTAAAAGGAGCACCGTGTCCTCTAAGTAATATGGTAACCGAAGACATTAATATGTTATTTATCCGAGAGAATACAGAAGGTGAATATGCAGGAGCAGGTGATTGGCTATATAAAGGAAAAGAACATGAAGTAGTTTTACAAAATAGTGTTTTCTCACGCAAAGGTACTGAGCGCATTATACGTTATGCATTTGAAGTAGCCCTTAAACAAGGAAAAACATTAACAAGTATTAGTAAAGGTAATGCTTTAAACTATTCTATGGTATTTTGGGATCAAATATTTGAAGAAGTGAGCAAAGAATATCCTTCAGTAAAAACATACTCTTATCTTGTTGATGCAGCTGCTATGCTTATGATTAAAGACCCGAAACGGTTTGAAGTAGTAGTGACTTCTAATTTATTTGGTGATATTTTAACTGATTTAGGTGCAGCCATCGCAGGAGGTTTGGGTCTTGCAGCTGGAGCAAACATAAATCCCGAGAGAGAATATCCTTCAATGTTTGAACCGATTCATGGTTCAGCACCAGATATATCAGGAAAACAGATTTCGAATCCACTTGCAGCAATTTGGTCCGCTAGCCAATTGCTTGATTATTTAGGCTATGAACAGTATGGTAAGGTAATTCTTACTGCAATTGAAGAACTATTAATTGAAAAAAAATTCTTAACACCTGATTTAGGTGGAGAATCAACTACATCAGAAGTAGGGAATCGTATCGTCGAATTGATAGCTTCTAAACTAAATGTATTACAGACACACAAGAATTAACGAATGGTAATAGGGTTTAATAATTAAAAGGGAAATACTACAGAAGTATCTCCCTTTTAATTTAATTATTCTATATTTACTCGCTTTTGCAATACTTTCGGATTAAGTTGTTCGCTTTTGTTTGACTTAAACCAAGATCTTTTGCAACTTTTCGAGAGCTCTTATGAATCGCGTAAGATTCGATAATCATTTTTTTCTCAGTTTCTTCTAAAATATTTTCCAATGAGCTTTCCTCTTGGATTGTGATTGTATCATCATCAGGAATTAATTGTGACGGCAAGTCAGATAATCGGATGACTGATTCACTAGTAATTACAAGTCTCTCAATAATATTTTCAAGCTGCCTTATATTACCTGGCCATTGAAAAGCTTCAAAAGCGTTTTTTACATTTGATGAAAATGAACGGTTAACTTTGTATTTATGATTGAACTTAGTTAAGAAATGATTCGCTAATAAAGGAATATCTTTTTTTCTTTTTCGAAGCGGTGGAATTTGAATATCAATTACATTTAAACGGTAAAATAGATCTTCTCTAAACTGTTTTGATTTTACCATTTCCAAAAGATTACGGTTCGTTGCCGTTATTATACGAACGTCTGCTTTTTTTAATTCTCTGCCTCCTACTGAAAAAAAGCTGCGATCCTGTAATACTTGGAGTAATTTTGCTTGAAATTTTAAGGAAATCTCCCCGATTTCGTCTAAGAAAATTGTACCTTTATTTGCAGTTTCGAGTAAGCCGATTTTTCCATTTTTTAAGGCTCCTGTGAATGCACCAGTAGCATAACCGAATAGCTCAGATTCCAATAAATCTTCTGGGATTGCAGCACAATTAATGGCAAGAAAAGGACCGTTTTTCCGGTTACTTAAATCATGAATATATTTAGCAAGTACACCTTTTCCGGTGCCAGATTCACCTTGAATTAAAATATTTGTATCAACAGGGGCAATCTTTTTACAAAATTCAATGATATTGGTCATTTCCTCATCAATTGTTAAAAATCCATGCGAATCAAATTGTTCTTTCAAATTTGGCATTTCATGAGTGTTATTATGAATAATAGAAATATAATTTTTTTCGCGAGATGTAATGAAAATGAAATCCAATTTTTTATTAATAGGATTGAAAATCGGAATGGCAGTTGTGACTAATTCTTTACCTGTATGTGTGGTTTGATTAATTGTAACTGTATTATTTTTCTCTAAAACAATTGGAATAATTGAAGGGGTCCAATATCCTTTTTCCAAAAAAATTTCATTATGTTTTCCTATAATCTCGTTTTGTCGTAAACCGTAATGTTGTTCACACATTTTATTAACATAAATGATTTCAAGATTTCGGTTTAAAATATAAATTTCATCAGAAGAATAATTTAAAATGTTTAACAACACTTCTTTATCGAATTCTAGTATTTCTGAAAGATTAGAATAACTGTTCATAATGTATGCTCCTTTTTAAGCGCTTACAATAAGAGGCTAATATTTTACTATTTTATAAAACGAGTTTAACATAAGTCTATGAATTATTAACAGAATTTTGTAAAAAATCAACCGATTGAGAGGTAAGGAGGAAATAGAATGAAATATTTTGCAATTTTTTTAACTATCTTTGCTTTCATAGGATCATTAACTATTGTGAATCGGGTGGAGCCTTACATATTAGGATTACCGTTTATTGTATTTTGGTCAGCGAGTTGGTTAGTCATTACATCTGTCTGCCTTTTTATTAGTAATGCAATTTTAGAGAAGCAGGAGGAAAATCAATGAGCATTCTATTAATTGGAATTACGTTTCTGTTAGCACTTTTTTTAGGTATACGTGCCCAAAGAGGAAGAGAAATGAATTTGGAATCATGGGTAGTGGGAGATCGAAATTTTGGTAGTATTATTATGTTTGTCCTAATGGCTGGTGAAATGTTTACAACTTTTATATTCCTAGGTGCTAGTAGTGCCTCCTATTCAATGGGGGGACCAGTAATCTATATTTTCTGTGCTGTTACTTATATTATTCCATTTTGGATTTTACCTCATATTTGGCGTTATGCGAAAAAACATAATTTATTAACTCAACCAGATTTCTTTGTTAAAAAATATAATAGTAAATCTTTAGGACTGATCGTTGCAATAGTTGGAGTAGTTTCCATTATTCCATATATGGTACTTCAACTAAATGGTATAAAAATTATTGTATCTGAAGCTTCATACGGCGCTATTTCTCCAAATTTAGCAGTATGGATTGGTGTAATTGTTGTGACAATCTTTGTTTATATCTCAGGAATTCATGGTTCAGCATTCACTGCTATATTAAAAGATATTTTGATGCTCATAACGATTTTGTTTTTAGGGATCTATTTACCTTTCCATTATTACGGTGGTGTAGAACCGATGTTTAGAACGTTAGATGCTGCTAAGCCTGGTTTCCTATTACTACCTAAGGCTGGCTATAGTATTTCTTGGTATGTGTCAGTTTGTTTAATTATTGCGCTCGGTCAATATATGTGGCCACATGTTTTCGGTGCGAGTTTATCATCAAAAGATTCAAAAACATTACGTAAAAATGCAGCACTAATACCTCTTTATCAAATTCTGATGGTTTTTATTCTTTTTATTGGCTTTACTGCACTTTTACAAATGCCACATATTCCAGGAGGACGAACTGATTTAGTTTTATTCGAAATTGCTAAAGCGACACTTCCACCTTGGTTTATTGGTGTAATTGGTTCAGCTGGTCTACTTGCAGCGTTAGTTCCTAGTTCGTTGTTATTATTAACGGCTTCAACATTACTTTCTAAAAATATTTATAAAGTAATAAAACCTGATACAAGTGAAGCGAAATTAGCGGGACTTACAAGAATCTTAGTTCCGATCATAGCTTTAATAGCATTAGTCTTTACGTTCTATGGTGGTAAGACAATGCTTTCTCTTTTATTGATGGCATATAGTTTTGTCTTACAATTGTTCCCTGCATTAATTGTTACGTTTTTAAAACGTAATCCGGTCACAAAAATTGGAGCAGTAGCAGGGATACTATCTGGACTTACTACAGTTGCATACGTAACAATAAAAAATACAACATTTGGGACATTATTCCCTCATGCACCGCAATTTTTGAAAGATTTTGATTCAGGTTTTATTGCATTCACGATTAATATTGTCTTTATGTTTGGTGTTAGTGGAATTACTTATTTAGTAAAAATAAGACCAAGAGTAGGTCAAGAAGCTATAAAGGAACAATGGTGAGATAGATGAAAATTGTATGTATTGGTGATAGTCTTACAGAAGGTTTAGGAGTATCAAAAGTTGTCGCATGGCCGAATATTCTTCAAAGCGAATTATCAGTTGAAATTATTAATAAAGGAATTTCAGGTGATACAAGTACTGGAATGTTGTCACGATTTTACCATGATGTCGTATTAAACAATCCATCACATGTTATTATTTGTGCAGGTGGAAATGATTTGTGGTGGGAAGTTGAAATAAAATATATACTTTCAAATATTTATTCGATGGTAAAACAAGCAATTCACAATGGAATTCAACCTATTGTAGCAATCCATCCACCAATTCACATAGATCTTATCAATCATGAAGAAGTATGGGAACCGATTTCTGGTTTTGAAACATTCGTGTTGAAGGCACAAGAGTTAGCCAATCGAATCGAGCAAATGGTAAAAGTAAATCAATTTAAACTTATTGATTTTCGAATTCCATTTCAACATCATCAGAATCTAAAATCAAAGTTTTTTGAAGGCACTGATGGAGTACATCCAAACGAACTTGGACATAATGCTTTAGCAAAACAAGCATATCAAACGATTATACAGTTAAATAATGATTATTAATAAGGTTTCAAATGAACGGATAGCGAAATAAAGCTATCCGTTTATTTGAACCTACAAAATAATGTGCAAATTTGCGCAAACAACAATCTTTTTCTTAGCTGTTAATTCAAATTTTTTTTATTTTAACTAAAAAAAGGACTGTATTTTTTTGACAGTCGTTTTAGGTTCTAATATAAGTAGTGGTGTCTTTTTAATTAACTGTATCAATTGCTTTTAGTTCATAAACAATATAAGTATTCTTATTTCTCCATTCGATTTTCTGTATAACAGCTACTCCAAAAGGTTTTTCATCAGTCTTTCTCGAGACATTGATTGGTGTGTCAATAGGATATAAATGGTATCCGATTTGTTCTAGCGTGAATAGATTGTTTTCTTGTCTAACGGCGTGATCGTTCGTCACAATTAACCAATTAAATTCAAATGGCATACTCATATTTTGAAAACTCCTTAAATTGAATAGATAGAATATTTAATATAGATAAGAATAACCCTTGAAAATATCTTAATATATTTTTGTTCTAAACACAAAAAGGGGAGTGAATAAAATTTTATATGATAAGTAGGGACTCTCAATGAATAAGAAGCATAATAATCAAGTCCGTTTAAGCGGCGGACTTCAAAATGATGTATTTTATGATGAAGATTATCATAGGGTAGTTAGGCAGTCTAAATTAGGTAGAACAAAAGAAATGGTGTTACAGGAAATTGAATTTATAAATTTTTTACATATGCAAGGGGTAAATGTTCCTAGAGTAGATCGTAATTTAGGAGAAGTAGATGGAAGAGTCATAACTTATTTTGAGTATATTGATGGCGAACAAATTGATGTTACAAACCCTAACCTTTGGAATATACATCTCTTTGAACAATGGGGTAAAAAATTGGGGAAGATGCATTCTTTAGCTAAGCGTTATAAATTAAATATGGTTCATCGTCCTGTCTGGTCACTTGATAACTTTGATGTTTTTGGAATTAGAGATCAGTTAGTTCCTAATATGAAAGTGATTTATGATAAACACATGAAAAAGCTCTCAGAATTTAGTGTGACAACCGATACATTTGGAATTATTCATAATGATTTTCATCAAGGGAATATAATTTTAGTCGGTAATACTCTCTTTACGATCGATTTTGATGATTGTGCATTTAATTGGTTCGCACAGGATATTGCTACAGCTTTTTATCATGCGTATTGGCAACAGAACTCTTTTAATAAAATAAGTGAACAGTTTATTGAGACTTTTATAGTGAACTTCTTTAAAGGCTATAAACTAGAAAACTTACTTCATAATGACATAGTAAAACAAATCCCGATTTTTCTTAAATTGAGAGAAATATTTTTGCACCATTTATTTGTCCAAAAATGGGAAATGAATCGATTAGAGGAGTGGCAAAAATATACACTTATTGATTTAGAAAATAAGATTAAAAATGATGTGCCATATGCAGATATGAAAGATTTTTCGATTTATCAATAATGGAAGCCATAGGATAGCTCTAGTTATAATAACCTAGCTATCCTTTTAATTTTTTTAAACTTTTACATATACTCAAAAACGTATGGTCATTGATTCGCTAATTCGACTATATACTAAAACAAACAGTATTTTTTGTAGTTGCTTTATTGGAAGGGGCTGATGTTTATGCGAAGAAATAAGAATGCGGCTCTTATTGTAATTTTATGGTTATGCATGGTGCTTTTTATAGTTGTAAATGCAATACGTCATATTCGAGTATATATGGTTTACAGTTCAGGCTTAATGCCTTTTATTGTTTGTGGAATGATTATTTTTGCGATTATTATCCTTTATGTAAGAGGGTCGAAGCAGCGGAGATAGAAATAATGATCTAAAATTACTCCTGTGATGAGTAGACTTTTAATATGTAACCATTAAATAGAAGAGAATAAAAAGGTTCACTTTTAATGAGGATAAAGTCACTTGTTTCAATTTAAGATTAAAGTAAGCTTAATTATGGATTTATTTTTTTATAGAAAAAAGATTATAGAATATTAGAAAAATTAAAAATAACTTTGTACAGATGTATACTATTTGTTAAAATGAAAAAGTATATGGTTGCAGTTTGCATTAATAGGGAATTTGGTGAAATACCAAAACAGCTCACATCTACTGTAAAAAGCTACGAAACATTCGAGTGCAACCCGCACTTTAATCACTGGGAAACTGGGAAGATGAATGGAGTAGGCTTGAAGCTTTAAGTCAGGAGACCTGCCATTTGCTTATACAAGTCTTTCGGTGAGGGAAGTTTTGTTATCAGAAAAATTCCGTTCTTATGCTAAAAGATGTATAAGAGCGCTGCGACGCGCGTTTTTTAGTATGCTGTTGGAGCAGTTAAATTTTTGGATAACTATGAGTCTTGCCAATTAGGCAAGGCTCTTTTTTTTGTTGGCAATATAGATTTTTTGTCACTAAAAACACCGGAAAATTCGCAGTGAAAAGGGAGGGAGAATGGCAGTTTCTAAGATTGATCGTTTTTAATATTGAGTGAAAAGAAAGGATTATTTAGATGAAAAAAATAGTAGGGTTATTACTAGCAATTTTTTTAGTTTTTTCAATAACAATTCCAACGAAGTCCGTTTCTGTACACGCTGATAGTCCGATTGGCTATGTGACGATGTCAGTTGAAGCAAATACTTTAGGTGCTGGTTTAATCCGTCAGCCAGTTAAAGTTCCTTTTTATGAGGGAGAAAATTATGCAAAGGTTATTGACCGATTTTTAAATGGGACAAGTAATTATGATAGGTATGGATCATTGAATTCTGGATTTTATTTGTCCAAAGTTAAACTGGAAAATGGGAATATTGATGTTAATATTCCTACAGTTATAAAAAATGCGATGAACTTAAATAATGAAGAAATTATTGCTAATGGAGTTCAAAAGGCAGGATATTTAGGAGAATTTGACTATTTTAATATGTCCGGCTGGATGTACTCAGTCAATAATGAGTTTCCGAACGTTGGGGCTTCCGATAAGTTGCCGAAAGATGGGGATGTTTGTAGATGGCAATTTACACTTTATGGATACGGCTCAGATTTAGGACAAGACAATTCAAGCTTTGGTGGAGATAAAGCTCTTTACACAGCTGCAAATAAAGATTCTTTATTAAAAAAAGTTGCTGAAGTAAATTCTTCACCTGATAAAGAAGCTTTGTTGGCGAAGTCATCTATTCGAACTGCTTATGATCATGCAAATACAACACTTAGTAATTTAACGGTTGATCAAACAACTGTTAATAACGCGTTAACTACTTTAAATGATGCTTTAAACAATGTTGATATAAGTACACAATTAAATGATTCCTTAGGCTATATATTGAATAAAGTACCTAATCCTAGTTTTGGAACAGGTTCAGGTGAATGGTCAGTTCTGTCACTAGCGAGAGGTAATTATAATGTACCTGATCAATATTTTGTTAATTACTATAATCGAGTTGTCGATACAGTAAAGTCAGCAAACGGCGTTTTGTCCACATCAAAGAATACAGAATACGCTAGGTTAACACTAGCACTTAGTGCACTAGGTAAAGATTCTACTGATGTAGGTGGTTACAATTTACTAACACCACTTGCAGATTATGATAAGACAGTCAGCCAAGGGATTAACGGTGGTATATTTGCCTTAATTGCACTTGATACAAATAATTATCAGATCCCTACTATTACAGATTCTGCAAAACAAGCAACAAGAGAAAAATATATTAATTATCTATTAAGTAAAGAAGTAAAAAAGGGAACTGACCAAGCAGGAGGGTTTGCATTATTTGGCACAACACCAGATCCCGACATTACATCAATGGCATTACAGGCATTGGCTCCATATCAATCTATGCCAGATGTAAACGCAGCAATTAATCGTGCATTAACAGCGATTTCAACTATTCAAAAAGCAGATGGAGGATTTACTGCATTCGGTTCGACTTCTAGCGAAAGTATTTCACAAGTTATCGTAGCTTTAACAGCAGTAGGGGTAAATCCAGCAACTGACAGTCGATTTGTAAAACCAAATGGAAACTTAGTGACTGCTCTACTTAGATTTTATGTAAATGGTGGAGGATTCAAGCATGTTTTAACTGGAAATGCGGATGGAATGGCTACTGATCAAGCAACATACGCTCTTGTATCTTATGACAGGTTTCTAAAAGGAGAAAATAGTCTTTATAAAATGACGGATGCTCCAGTAACTTTGGTAGCAAATCAAATTAATGCATTGCCTACAACAATTACAATTTCAAACGAATCTGATATTGTGACAGCTCGTACGACTTATGATGGATTATCAGCAGCACAAAAGGGATTAGTGTCATCAACTGTATTAGATAAATTAGTTGCAGCGGAATCAGTAATTAATAGATTAAAAGACGAAGCTAAACTAATCGATTCAGTAATAAACAAAATAAATGAGTTACCGACAACAATTACATTATCAGATGAAACAGCAGTAGTTTCATCCCGTGAAGCATATGATGGTCTAACACAAGCTCAAAAAGAGAAAGTAACGGAAGCTGTATTGAATAAATTAGTTGAAGCAGAAACAGAAATTAATAGATTAAAAGACGAAGCTAAACTAATCGATTCAGTAATAAACAAAATAAATGAGTTACCGACAACAATTACATTATCAGATGAAGCAGCAGTAGTTTCAG
>NZ_JBHVQN010000005.1:0-110395 GCF_042886615.1 Gottfriedia sp. NPDC057991 | reverse complement strand
CGTGAAGCATATGATGGTCTAACACAAGCTCAAAAAGAGAAAGTAACGGAAGCTGTATTGAATAAATTAGTTGAAGCAGAAACAGAAATTAATAGTTTAAAAGACGAAGCTAAACTAATCGATTCAGTAATAAACAAAATAAATGAGTTACCGACAACAATTACATTATCAGATGAAGCAGCAGTAGTTTCAGCTCGTGAAGCATATGATGGTCTAACACAAGCTCAAAAAGAAAAAGTAACAGAAGCTGTATTGAATAAGTTAGTTGCAGCGGAAGCAAAAATTAATAGTCTAAAAGACGAAGCAGGACAAGTCGATGCAGTAATAAATAAAATAAACTCATTACCAGCAACAATTACTATATCAGATGAAACAGCAGTAGTTTCAGCTCGTGAAGCATATGATAGTTTAACACAAGCTCAAAAAGAAAAAATAGCAGAAACTGTCTTGAATAAATTAGTTGCAGCGGAATCAGAAATTAATAGACTAAAAGGTGAATTAGGAAAAGTTGATTTAGTTATTAATAAAATAAACGCATTACCGACAACGATTACTCTATCAGATGAAACAGCTGTAGCATCAGCGCGTGAATCATACGATGGATTAACACAAGCTCAAAAAGAGCAAGTAACAGAAACTGTATTAAATAAATTAGTTGAAGCGGAATCAGAAATTAATAGGTTAAAAAACGAAGCTGCAATAGTAGACGCTGTCATTAACAAAATAAACGCATTACCGACAACAATTACATTATCAAATGAAGTAGCAGTTGTATCAGCTCGTAAAGCATATGATGAGCTGACACAAGTTCAAAAGGGAAAAGTATCTACAGCTGTCTTAAATAAATTAATTGCAGCAGAAAATAAAATTAAATTATTAAAAGATCAAGTAAAAGCAGATGCGGTTCAAACTAAAATCAATGCATTACCTTCGCAAATTAAATTAGTTAACGAATCTGCAGTAATAGCAGCTCGTAAAGAGTATAACGGTTTAACAACTGCTCAAAAGAATTTAGTAATATCAAATGTATTAAACAAACTTGTATCAGCTGAAAAAACAATTGTGAATTTAAAAAATGCTGCAAAAGCTGTGAAAGCTAAAATTGCTGCATTACCAACTACATCTCAAATTAAATTGACAAGTGAATCAGTGATAAAATCGGCACGAACAGCTTATAATTCTCTAGACTCAAGTCAAAAATCGCTAGTAGGAAGTATTGCTCGACTTACTTCAGCTGAAGCTAGACTAGCGGTAATAAAAGCAGATAAAACATTGCCTACCATAAAAGGTATTTCGAATAATAATTATTATAGAACGAAAAAAACAATTCAAATAAGTGATAATGTTGGGCTGTTAAATGTAAAACTAACGTATAATGGTAAGCCATACACTTATTATTCAGGGAAAGTATTCGCCGCATCTGGTAAGTACAATATTATCGCGACTGATTTAAAAGGTAATAAAAGAAGTATTGTCTTTTATATTGATAATAAACCACCTATTAAACCAACAGTAAAAAGTATAACGAGTAGTACAACAAAGGCTACTGGTAAAGCAGAAGCAAATAGTACGGTTTATATTTATCAAGGTTCAAAAAAAATTGGTTACGCAAATGTAACATCGAGTGGTACTTACTCTGTTAAAATACCAAAGCAGAAAAAAAGAACGAAACTAACAATCTATGTAGTAGATCGCGCAGGTAATAAGGGTGCAGCTACACTAGTAACTGTTAAATAACATCTATAAGACCTCGAAATGATGGTACTTTAAATTTAAACAATCACTATATTAATAGAAAAATAAAAGTAGTAAATGGTTGCAATTTGCATTAAAAGGGAATTTGGTGAAAAACCAAAACAGCTCACATCTACTGTAAAAGCTACGAAACATTCAAGGTGCGATCAATAAGCACGCTAATCACTGGGAAACTGGGAAGATGAATGGAGTAGGCTTGAAGCTTAAGTCAGGAGACCTGCCATTCTACATATACAAGTCTTTTTAGTGAGGGAAGTTTTGTTATCAGAAAAATTTAGTTCTTATGCTTATAGTAGAAGAACGCTGCGACGTGCTGGCTTTATGTATATTGCCGAGCAGTTTAATTTTTGGATAACTATGAGTCTTGCCAATAAGGCAGGGCTCTTTTTTTACATTTAGAAGATAATAATTGGCAGCGGAGAAGAGAAATCGATGTAATTTCCAATAGTAGGTTCTAAGAATAAGTGCAACTACTCCTATGTCTTCGCCTAAAGAGTTTCGTCACTAAAAAGTACTAGAAATTTCTTAAGGATAAGGAGAGAGGAGCAGTCTATAAAAATAGTTTTTTGGAAAAAGAAGAGAGGATATGGTATAAAAATGAGAAAAATATCATGGCTATTACTATCAATTATTTTTACTTTTTCAGTTTCTATTCCTGCTAATTCAGTGCATGCAGACAGTTTAAGCGGACATGCTATCGTTTTAGGGAAACCAACATACGAGAGTGCCAAAACACAATCTAGTAATTCAATAATGAACCTAAATGAATCGAATAATAATGTTGATATAAGTACCAAAATAAACGATTCTTTAGGCTATATAGTATCTAAAGTTCCTGAGCCAAATTTTGGAACAATTTCAGGTGAATGGTCAGTACTATCACTAGCAAGAGGTAATTATAATGTGCCAAATCAATATTTTGTTCATTACTATAATCGTATTCTCGATACCGTAAAGTCAGCAAACGGTGTGTTGTCTACAGCAAAGAATACGGAATATTCTAGGCTAATACTGGCACTTAGTGCATTAGGGAAAGACCCTACTGATATAGGTGGCTACAACTTGCTAATACCCCTGGCTGACTATAACAAGACAATTAGTCAAGGGATTAATGGCGGTATATTTGCCTTAATAGCATTTGATTCCAATCAATATAAGATTCCGATCATTGCGGATTCTACAAAACAAGCAACAAGAGAAAAATACATTAACTATCTATTAAGTAAAGAAGTAAAAAAGGATACTGATCAAGCTGGAGGATTTGCATTATATGGCACAACGCCTGATCCTGATATTACTTCGATGGCATTGCAAGCGTTGGCTCCATACCAATCAATGCCCGAGGTGGACGGAGCAATTAATCGAGCTTTAACGGCTATTTCAAATTTACAAAACTCAGATGGGGGCTTTACTGCCTGGGGCTCTACATCTAGCGAAAGTATTGCACAAGTAATCGTAGGTTTAACAGCAGTAGGTGTAAATCCGGCAACGGACAGTCGATTTGTAAAACAAAATGGAAACTTAGTAACTGCACTACTTAGATTTTATGTAGACGGTGGAGGATTCAAGCATGTTTTAGAAGGTAGTGCAGACGGAATGGCTACAGATCAAGGGACTTACGCTCTTGTATCTTATGACAGATTTTTAAAGGGAGAGAATAGTCTTTATAAAATGACAGATGCTCCTGTGACGATTGTCACCAATCAAATTAATGCATTACCAATTACGATTACACTTTCAGATGAGTCAGCGATTATTTCAGCTCGAGCGGCTTATGATGGACTAGTATTAGCTCAGAAAGAATTAATAGCATCAGCTCTAAAAGATCGATTAATAGATGCGGAAGAGGTAATAAGAACATTAAAAAACGAGACTACATTAGTAGATTCAGTCATTAACCAAATAAACGCTCTACCAACTACTATTACTCTAGCAAATGAAGCTGCTGTAGTTTCAGCTCGTAATGCATATAATGCACTAACACAAACTCAAAAAGAGAAAGTATCAATTACTCTTTTAAACAAATTAGTCTTAGCTGAAAATGCGATTATTACATTAAAAAATCAAGCTAAGGCAAATGAAGTGCAAACAAAAATTAACGCATTACCTGCTCAAATAAAGCTTACTAATGAAACAGCAGTTGTAGCGGCTCGAAAAGCATATAACGGATTAACAGTAGCACAAAAAGGATTTGTAAGTTCTACTGCTTTAAATAAACTTGTAACAGCTGAAAAAACGATTACTAACTTAAAAAATGCAGCAAAATCGGTTAAAGATAAAATTGCAGCTTTACCAGCCTCAGGATCTGTAAGATTAACAAGTGAATCAGCGATTAAAGCAGTGCGAATTAGCTACAGCGCATTAGACACAAATCAAAAAGCACTTGTTGGAAGTATTACCAAACTAACTACTGCTGAAGCAAGACTTGCTGTTATAAAGGCTGATAAAACATTACCAACAATAAAAGGCGTAACAAATAATGTTTATTACAAAGTAAATAAAACCGTCCAAATAAGCGATAATGTTGGAATTTTAAAGGCAACATATACACTTAACGGAAAGTCTTATCCTTATTCGTCCGGTAAAGTTTACTCAGTTTCTGCTAAATATACAATCACAGTAACTGATTTAAAAGGAAACAAAAGAACTGTCGTATTTTACATTGATAAAAAAGCACCTGCTAAACCGACAGTAAAGAGTATTTCAAGTAATACAACAATAGTTACTGGGAAAGCAGAAGGATATAGCACGATTTATATACTTCAAGGCTCTAAAAAGATAGGAACTTCAAAGGTATCATCGTCTGGATCTTACTCTATTAAAATTCCAAAACAAAAAAAGAATACGAAATTAACAATCTATGTAGTAGATCGAGCTGGAAATAAAAGTGCAAATACGATTGTAACTGTTAAATAATAATCTATCGGCCAAGCTCGATAGTTAAATTTTAGGCTGAAACGACCACTAGTTTAATAGAGGTCGTTTCAATACTTAAAAGGAGGAGAATGCGATGAAAAAGTGGCTAGTTTCCATACTACTAGTTCTTTTGCCGACACTGTTGATTGGGTGTGGAAAGGATGATTCCGCCGAGGGAAAGAAACAAGCTCCAAACGGTGAAATTTCGCAATCAGTTGTTAGCACAATAAAAGAGAATAACGCCAAACAAAGTGCTGAAAAAAAACAAAGTCCTGAAAAAAAGCAAGATACTGAAGTCAAACAAGAGCAAAAGGAAAGCCCTAAAAAAGAGGAAATAAAAAAGGAAGTAAATAAAGCACCAATTCAAGAAAAGAAATCAAATAGTACCGATAAATTACAAAAGAAATCGAATGCTCCACCGAAAGAGACTCAAAAGAAAGACGTTGTAACTACAAAAAAACCAGCGAGTGGTAAAAAGGATAAATATCAAACCGATCCAGTACCAAAGGAAAAACCAAAGCCTGTAGAACCTGAAGATACAACCGTTGTTCCTGCAAAAAAATTAACTGCTACAATTTCTATCCTCTGCAATACGATTTTAAATAATATGGACAAATTTAACCAAGATAAATTATCTGTCTTGCCAAAAGATGGAGTGATAATGGCAAAAAGGACAGTGGAATTTTCACAGGGAGAAAGCGTTCTAGATGTATTGAAACGAGAAACGAGAGCATCCAAAATTCAAATGGAAATGGAATTTTATCCAGCATACAACAGTGCTTATATCGAGGGAATAAATAATATTTATGAATTTGATTGCGGTGAGCTTTCTGGTTGGATGTACAAAGTAAATGGTTGGTTTCCAAATTACGGATCAAGTCGTTATGAACTAAAAGATGGAGATGTCATTGAGTGGGTTTATACATGTGATTTAGGACGTGATGTAGGCGGGTATGTTGAAGGAGTGGAGAATCAATGAAAGATGCTTTCTCATCGTGCCATCCATTCATAAATTTGTTTTATTTTACAGCTGTCATTATTTTTTCAATGTTTTTTCTGCATCCGGCCCTATTAATCATTTCTCTATTAGTGGCAGTCATCTATTCAATTTATTTAAACGGTGTCAAATCGGTCAAATTTAATCTTTTTATGATGCTTCCAACGATGGTTATTGCGGCAATTATTAATCCAATGTTTAGTCACGCAGGTGTGACGATTCTTTATTATATTGATGACGGGAATCCGATTACACTTGAATCGATTTTATATGGTATTGCTGTAGCATGTATGCTTGTTACTGTCATTAATTGGTTTGCTTGCTACAACGCTGTGATGACTTCTGATAAATTTATCTATTTATTTGGAAGAATCCTGCCTAGTTTATCATTAATTTTCTCGATGGTATTACGATTTGTTCCTAGATTTAAAGTGCGAATAAAAGAAATTACTGAAGCACAAAGATGTATAGGTAAATCTACATCAAACGGTAATATTTATCATCGAATAAAGAATGGTATTAATATCATATCAATTTTAATTACTTGGGCATTAGAAAATGGAATCGAAACAGCTGACTCAATGAAATCTCGCGGTTATGGGCTTAAAGGTCGTACTGCATTCTCAATTTTTAAATTCGAAAAAAGAGACCGTATTTTATTAGCAGTTTTTATTGCGTGTACTACAATTATTTTAATTGGAACGTATCAAGGAATTACTTCTATTAAATACTATCCTGCTATTTTAATAAAACCTTTATCTGTATTGAATATTTTTGTTTATTTAGCATACGTGATTTTTTTATGCACACCAATGATCTTAAACATTATGGAGGATATGAAATGGAAATCTATCAAATTAAACAGCTAACCTTTTCTTATCCAGAAAAAGAATATAAAGCGCTGGATGATGTTTCGATTAACATAAACCGGGGTGATTTTACAGTCATAATTGGAAAATCAGGTTGTGGTAAAACAACATTACTACGACATTTGAAAACGATAATAACGCCTCATGGAAATCGCTCTGGTGAAATATTTTTTATGAATGAACCAATTGAATCACTCGATTTGCGAACAGTAGCGAGCAAAATAGGATTTGTATCGCAAAACCCCGATAATCAAATCGTAACTGATAAAGTATGGCATGAATTAGCATTTGGATTAGAAAGTCTAGGAATCGATAATCAAACAATACGACTCAGAGTAGCAGAGATGGCTAGCTTTTTTGGCATCCAAAATTGGTTTATGAAAAATGTAAGTGAGCTATCGGGTGGTCAAAAGCAGCTGCTAAATTTAGCATCGGTCATGGCAATGCAACCTGAAGTATTAATACTTGACGAGCCAACCTCACAATTAGATCCAATTGCTGCAGCTGAGTTTTTGGAAGCAATAAAAAAAATAAATAATGAATTAGGTGTTACGATTATTTTAACCGAGCATCGTTTAGAAGAAGTATTTCCTATGGCCGATCAGGTCATCGCTATGGAGAATGGCAAGGTTATTATACATGATTCTCCTGTAAATGTTTGTGAGAGCTTAATAAGCGGAAAGAACCATCTAATAAACTCATTACCAAGTGCCATGCAAATTTATTCAAGCTTACCAAATGATCATGAATGTCCAGTTACAGTTCGAGACGGAAGAAACTTTTTAGATCAATTACTAAACAATAGGACATTAAAAGAAAAAACTCATCATGAAAAGAGTGTAAGGAAAAGTGATGAATACATCATTGAATTGCAAGATGTATGGTTTAAATATGAAAAAAACGGGACTGATATTTTAAAAAGTTTGTCGCTTAAAATAGAGAGAGGTAGATTTTACGCCATAATGGGTGGAAATGGAACAGGAAAATCAACGACTCTTTCGGTGATCGCAGGAATCAATATACCTTATCGTGGCAAAGTTTTACTAAATGGTAAACCCGTTGCGAAATACAATAATAAAGAACTGTTTCGCAAAAATTTAGGTGTCTTACCACAAAATCCACAAAGCTTATTCGTGAAAAAGACTGTAGAATTAGATTTAATTTCAATCTTAAAGGACCGAAAATTAGGAGAAGAAGAATTAAAAAAGAAAATTTCAGAGGTTTCTACTTTAGTTGAAATAGAGCATTTGTTAAATAATCACCCTTTTGATTTAAGTGGTGGAGAACAACAACGCGTAGCACTAGCAAAAATATTATTATTAGAACCTAAGATTCTATTACTAGATGAGCCTACCAAGGGCTTAGACAACTGTTTTAAAGAAAAGTTGGCTACAATTTTAAACCAACTAACTAAAACAGGCGTAACGATTTTGATGGTGTCACATGATGTAGAGTTTTGTGCAAAATACACCGAACGTTGTGGACTATTCTTCGATGGAAATTTAATTTCAGAAAGTACGGCTACAGAATTCTTTGCTGGAAATAGTTTTTATACTACTGCAGCGAATCGCATATCTCGCCATTACTTTAAAGATGCCATAACAAATGAGGATGTGATTGAATTATGCAAGATGGCAATGCAATAATGGCAAATAAAAGAAGAATTCTGGCCACTCTCCTAATTTTGATTGCAATTCCACTTACAATTGCAGGAGGAATCATTTTTTTGAATGATCGAAAATATTATCTGATTAGTCTTCTAATCATTTTCTATACTATGCTCCCATTTGGAATGGTTTTTGAAAGACGCCGTCCTCAAGCTAGAGAGCTAATCGTTATTGCAGTACTGTGTGCCATCGCAGTAGCTGGCAGAGCAGCATTTTTTTGGATTCCGCAATTTAAGCCAGTTGTTGCAATCGTCATTATTGCCGGAGTAACCTTTGGTGCTGAAAGCGGATTTTTAGTCGGTGCAATGTCAGGATTTGTTTCTAATTTCTTCTTCGGCCAAGGTCCGTGGACACCATGGCAAATGTTTTGTTTTGGCATAATTGGCTTCATCGCAGGCATTTTATTTCATAACGGAAGATTACCAAAGAAGAAACTAATACTCTGTCTATTCGGTGGTCTATCAACATTTTTTATCTATGGCGGACTCATAAATCTAGGGGCTCTATTAATGTGGTCAGCACATCCTACATGGGAAGCACTGCTAGCCACGTATCTTTCCGGAGTCCCATTTGATTTAGGACACGCAGCAGCGACAGTGATTTTTTTAGCATTACTTGCCAATCCGATGATTGAAAAATTAGAACGAATTAAGAAGAAATATGGATTAGTTGAAAGTCGTTAAAAACTATTTGTCTTTAGGTGAAGGGACTTCTTCAAAGTCAGGATCATAACACTATAGGAGCATTTCGAACGTGGCGGGGAGGGGGACCACAGCTGCACTTTTCATTTGTTTTTGATAAAGCTGATCTTATTTCAGATTTTAATCCTAGATCATTTATGAGTTAGTAAATTTCGTATTTTAGCTTTTTTAGTTACTCATGACCCCCTTATGAGTAAGTAAATTCCAAAATTCCGCTTATATACATACTCATGACCTATTTATGAGTATGTAAATCTCATTTATCTGCACTTATACTAACTCATGACTCCTTTATGAGTAAGTAAATTCCGAAATTCAGCTTAAATACTAACTCATGATCCTTTTACGGGTAAGGTATATTAATCTACTTGAATTTTAAAAACGAGGGTGTCCCATAAAAGTATTTTGGGACACCCTCGTTTTTTCTTATAAATTCAGATATAGAAATCAGACATTAAGAAAAAGAATAAAAAATATAATTGACACTGATAATCATTATCATATAAAATTACAATTGAAAATGATTATCAATATCATGTGATAATTGATTCTCTTATTTAAAATAAATAATCAGGATGAGTATGAAAGAGCCATTAAGGAGGCAGTTGATGGATAAACATTTCATTATTTTAGAGCCATTTCATCAGCAAGTAACATGTTGTTGTCCAGGTCAAAAGCATCAACACGTAATTGAATTTAGCGAGGGTGATTTATGGACGATGTCATGTGAGAGAAAATATGTTGATTGTTTAGGATGGCATTATTTGATTGATAACAACAATGATTTTGAATTTTATTTACATGTTGAAGACATAGAAAGCTTATACGAAAGCGGTGTACTTTGTTCCATCTGGGATCTAGATCTTAAAATAAATCATTTGAATTTTAAAATTAACGAAGCACTTGATGTGAATGATCGAGAGTCATTTCTTACAATTGCGAATGAATTACGTAGTTTAAAAGAATTAAAGAACAAATTCTTCACAAATAAAGATGCTGTTTAAATAATTGTCATAAATAAACGTATGAATGAGGAGAGAGAAGAATGGCTAAAATTTTAATCGCTTTTGCAAGTATGTCAGGTAACACAGAGGAAATAGCTGAGTTAATTAAATCTAGTATAGATACAATGGGCCATGATATAGAGATGAAAGAAATTGAAAATATCAACACCCAGAAATTATTAGAATTTGATGGAATCATACTTGGGGCTTATACATGGGGGGACGGAGAGCTTCCATATGAAGTTGAAGATTTTTACGATGACATTGAAACCTTAAATTTAACTGGTAAAAAAGCTGCTGTATTTGGGTCTGGTGATCATGCTTATCCTAAGTTTTGCGCTGCAGTAGATCTATTAGAAGAGAGATTAAAAGAATGTGGTGCTGAAATAATAGAGGAGGGATTAAAAGTAGAATTAGCACCGGAAACAGAAGAAGACATTGAGCGTTGTGTTACATTTGCCATTAACTATATTAGCCAATTTGAAGATCAATTTGAGGGAACTGTATGAATAACATGTTCAGTTCTACAGCAGTAACAAGAACTGAAAATGGTAGTACGATTATAGCTACCGTAAATAATGGAATTATTATTGATTATGAAGGAAACAGGACTTTCAACTTTCCATTAATAAAAAATCAAATTCGTGATCTGAAATGTGTAGGAAGGATTGTATATGGTGTTGGAGATAACGGGCTGTTTATTAAGAGCCTTAATGAAGGTAAAGACTGGAATATCAAGCAGTTTCCTACTAAAGCAAGTGTGTGGAGTGTATGCTGTAAATCAAACGGACTTGTCATAGCACATGGAGATAACGTAATTTACATATCAACAAACTTTGGTGAAACTTGGAAAATCATTTCTCCATTTAAAGTAAGTAAGCCACCTTCTATACGTTCTTTATGCTTACATGGAAGTATGCTATTCATTGGTACAAAAATTCATCCAACTGATGGTGGAATTTGGATGTTAGACTTACGCACATATAAATTCATCAGAGTGAAAGCAGAGTCTGATAAAATGATTTCATCGATGCTAGTAAATAATGGACTATTCGTTACGGTTAGTGGCTCATGTAGGGGAAGAGATGGAGTTGTAGAATACTTACCTATCAAAAGTCTTTACCAAGAAAATTGTCTTTGGAATCAATGCTACAGTACAAAAAGCAATGGAAGTTATTTAGATATTAGTGCGCATGAATCGTGTACACAACCTCCAGTCAAAATGATTCAGGCTATAGCACCGTTTCAAGGGTATACTTAGAAAATCAATTAATTGTTCCGTGCGATTACGTAAAAGGTCATGGCTGGAGAATCTGCAATGAAAATGAAAATTACATCGTAGCTGGACAATATGAAACTAGATTTTTTGAGAAAGATTCTAAGAGAGTATGCTGATAAGGGTAGAATATGGGGGTTCCATCGGTCACAGAGGCTGACATATGGAAGCCTTTTTTTATTTGAACAGTTTATTAAGATCTGAAGGTTATTGATAATTAGCGGGTTTTATCAATTTTTTATTGGATATAGAAAGAATTAGAGCAATTTGGCAGTTTTCTATTTTTGAAAGTACCTAATTTCTATAAGTTTTAGGTCATAATTGCAGTTTTGCCATTTTTAATTGCGATTCTCGGAATTTAATTGCACCCAGCTGTTTATTTGCACTTTTCTACGACTTATTTGCAGCTCTCCCTGATTTCAACACTACTTACCGTATAAATGAAAGCAGGAGGGCTCCCTTAAAATTGGGAACCCTCCTGCTTTTATCTATTCTGCAATTACCAGATTTGTATTTGTCTTATTAAATTTAGAAATAAAACTTTTATTAATATGAGAATCCGTAATGATATAATCAATTTTTTCAAGCGATGCTATATGAACAGTGACGTTCTTACCGAATTTTGTGCTGTCTGCTGCTACATAATTAAGGTTGGATAACTCAATTATTTTCTTCCTTGTAATAGCCTCTTCTAAATTATAATCGGAAATCCCTTTTTCAATTGTAATTCCACTCGCGCATATAAACGTCTTTAGAATATTTAATTCATTAAAATTAAATAAGTAATCGTACGTAACAACCGATTGTTCATTTCGTCTAATTTTACCACCGATTATGATCAATTCAATTGAGCTATTCATTAGCTCATTGATGATTGGGATTGAATTCGTAACGACTGTTAAATTCTTTTTATCTTTAATATATTTTGCAATTTGGAGTGTAGTAGAGCCACTATCTAAATAGATACAATCTCCATCTTCAATATGTTCAGTGCATTTCTTTGCAATCTTTTCTTTTTCCTCTAAGTGACTTACCATTCTTTCTTCCATTGATGATTCAAAAAACTTCGATTCAGCTATTTTTGCACCACCATATATTTTCTCTATTTTGCCTTGTTTTTCAAGTAGATTTAAATCTCTTCGTAACGTATCAGTAGATATATTTAGAGCTTCAGTTAGCTCAGTTATTTTTAAAACATTATTTGATTTTAATAAATCGATTATTTTATTTTGTCTTTCAAGTGGAAACATAACCTCACCCATTCAGTATTTAATAATAAATAATATTTGCTTACAGTTTAATGAAAAGAATGCAGATTTTCAATAGTAGTAATGCAAATGTTTGGTTAATTAAATGTAAATATATGCATAAGTTGTGCAAAAGTTACTCATAATTTACATATTATTTACTTGAAAGGCTAATTGGATTTACATATGAATTTTATACTAAGGTTGTACTTAAGGGGGTGGACAGTTTGCTCAAACTACAAAACGTTAGCAAGCAGTTTGATAAAAAAGTCGTATTAACAGATATAAATCTTGAAATTAAAACTGGAGAAATCGTCTCATTATTAGGTCCAAGTGGAAGTGGAAAAACAACTTTATTAAATCTAATTCTAGGTCTAACGCAAATGGATCAAGGTCAAATAATATTCAATGATGTAGATATTACGAAAACACCAATGAAAAATAGAGGATTCAATATCGTTTTCCAAGATTATGCACTTTTTCCTAACTTAAATTCTTATGAAAACATTGTATATGGATTAAGAAATAAGAAAGGTCTTGTATCGGATCAAGAATTACAGGAATATATTGACTTCTTAGAATTAAAGCCTCATTTAAATAAGAAAATAGGAGAGCTATCCGGAGGTCAGAAACAAAGGGTAGCACTTGCTAGAACATTAGTAACGAAGCCAAAAATTTTACTATTAGATGAACCGTTAAGTGCACTAGATGGTGTCATAAAAGAATCAATTAAAGAACGAATTAAATCGATCGCAAGAGAATTTAAACTAACTACAGTTATCGTTACACATGATCCAGAAGAAGCTTTAACTTTATCAGATAAGATTTTAATTATTAATGAAGGTGAAATTTCACAATTTGGAACGCCAAGTGAAATCATAAACCAACCAAGTAATCGATTTGTTGAAGAGTTTATATTAAAGCAGCTTCAAATTAAGAGACATAATATTTACAACTTATTTGGTGAGAAGTATGCATAAAGTAAAACCGGAAATGCGAGTTATTTACTTAGCAATATTACTATTATTTGTCTCATTTCTATTACTACCATTAATCATATTATTTTATCGGTCGTTCGAAACGGATCATGGTTTTGGGATAAATAACTATTTAACAATCTTGTCAGACAAAACCTTAATACAAGCAATTGGAAATAGCATAAAAGTTTCTACGATTACAGCTTGTATCAGTACAGTCTTAGCTTTTATTCTGGCCTATTCAATTAACTGTACGAAATTGATTCAACCTTTAAAAGGATTTATGAAAATCGTTATTCTCATACCAATGTTGCTTCCAACGATCACTTATGGATTTGCAATCATTTATTCGTTTGGTCAACAAGGTTTAATAACAAAACTACTAGGAAAAAACCTATTTGAAATTTATGGGTTTGATGGATTGCTAATTGGATACGTCATTTATACATTACCAGCAGCATTTCTATTAATTAATAATTCTTTTAAATATATTGATAAAAAATTTATGGTTGTTTCTGAACTGATGGGTGACGGTCCATTTAGAAGCTTCAAAAATACAATTATTCGCCCATTACTTGGAACGCTTGGTGGAGCTTTTGTTCTTTCCTTTATTTTAAGCTTTACAGATTACGGTATTCCAGCTTCAGTGGGTGGTACATATTACGTTGTAGCTACCCAGTTATATCAGGTTATGCTTGGATCGATTCCTAATTTTAATAATGGGGCAGTTATTGCAGTATTAATGCTAGTTCCTGCTATATTTGGCGTTTTATTACTAAACTATCTTGAAAAATTTAATTTTCATTATGACAAGTTTACAAACGTTGAAATGATTTCCAATAAAGTAAGAGATATTTGTTTCGGGATTATTTCTACAATCATTTTAGTTGGAATCCTGTCAGTATTTGCAGTAATGTTTATCATTCCATTTTTTATTAGTTATCCATTTAAATTAACCTTTACGCTACAACATTTCGTAGATGCTTTTCAATCTAGTGATTTAATAGGAGTTTATAAAAACTCGTTATATGTTTCAGTTGTAACAGCAATACTAGGAACTTTTATTGCATATAGCTCGGCACTATTAAATGTGCGAACAGCTATAAAAAGTAAATCTAAGTTAGTTATTGATTTAATTTCGATGCTAACAAATACTGTTCCAGGGATGGTTTTAGGTTTATCGTATTTACTATTTTTCAATAATAGTAGTTTAAAAGGAACGTTTGCAATTATCATTCTTTGCAACATCGTTCATTTCTTTACTACACCATATTTATTAGCGAAAAACTCATTATCAAAAATGAATCCGGTTTGGGAGACTACTGGAGAATTAATGGGGGATTCATGGTTTAAAACAATTTACAGAGTTGTCTTACCAAACTCTAAATCAACAGTTTTTGAAATGATTAGTTACTACTTTATCAATTCAATGGTAACGGTGAGTGGGATCATTTTCTTAATAACAGCTGAAACTTCATTGGTTGCAAGCAAAATTAAAGAGCTTCAGCATTTCCAAAAATACGATGAAATATTTGTATTATCTCTATTAATCTTTTTCACGAATTTAATCGTTAAATTTATCTGTGACTACTTCCAACGAAAAAGTGTTATTCAGGGATGATCAATCATTTATAAAAAATAAAAATAAGTGGGGTTATTTTATGTTTAAGAAATTTAAAGGAATTATGTTGTCGTTGTTAGCCTTATGTTTAGTTTTCTCATTAACTGCATGTAATAGTTCAAAAACAAATGCCTCAGGAAAAGTTGTTATTTATACGAATGGTGATGAAGAAGCCATTACATCAATGGAAACTGCTTTAAAGAAAGCAGGTTATGAAGGGAAATATGTATTCCAAACATTTGGTACTTCGGAATTAGGTGGAAAACTAATGGCAGAAGGTGACAAAATCGAAGCGAACTTAGTAACGATGAGTTCATATTTCTTAGATAGTGCTCAAGAAAAACACAATATGTTTGAAGACTTAACGTTTAAAACAAACTCACTTGAGAAATACCCTTCATTCTATACACCAATTTTAGCTAATACAGGATCAATCTTTGTAAATACAAAAGTAATGAAAGAAAAAGGCTTACCAATGCCGACTTCAATTAAAGATTTAGCAAAACCAGAATTTAAAGGTTTAGTATCAATTCCAAATATTATGGATTCTTCAACTGGATGGTTATTAATTCAAGCAATTATTACACAGTATGGTGAGGTAGAAGGTAAAACAATTTTACATGATTTAATCGCAAACTGTGGTCCACATTTAGAGAGCTCAGGTTCAGGTCCAATTAAGAAAGTAGAAGCTGGTGAAGTTGCAGCGGGTATCGGATTACGTCACCAAGCAGTTTTAGATAAAAATTCAGGTTTACCAATTGACTATGTAGATCCAATAGAAGGAAACTTCTCACTAACTGAATCAGTCGCAGTTGTTAAAAAAGATAAGAAATCAAATGAATTAGCGATGAAAATGACGGAAGTAATTATTAAAGATGCTCGTAAAGATTTAATCAAAAATTACCCAGTTGCTTTATACAAAGGAGAAACTGTTAGCGACGAGCATAAACCAGCTCATTCTATGAAATTTAGTCAACCATTAACAGTTAAATTATTAGAAGAGCACCAACAGTTCTTTAATGCTGCAAAATGATTACTAAGGGGATGAAAGGCTATGAAAAACTATAAATTACTAACACCAGGTCCATTAACTACTACAAGTACGGTCAAAGAAGAAATGCTCTTCGACCGATGTACTTGGGATCAAGATTATAAAGACATTACACAAAAAATTAGAAATCAACTTCTAGAGTTAGCAAATGCATCAGAAGAAGATTATACAGTTGTTTTAATGCAAGGTAGTGGTACGTTTGCAGTTGAATCAGTTATTAGTTCAACAATCTCAAAAAATGAAAAAGTATTAATTGTAACGAACGGAGCTTATGGTGAACGAATAGTAAAAATGGCTAAGTATATTGGGCTTAATTTCGTTCAATATAGCATTGCATATGATGAGCTACCTAAGGAAGAAGAGTTAAGGGACATTATTGAAAAAGACCAAACCATTACTCACATCGTAATGGTTCATTGCGAAACAACAACCGGTATTCTAAATCCAATTGAAATGGTGGCCGAACTTTCAAAAGAATATAGTAAAACGCTAATTATTGATGCGATGAGTAGTTTTGGTGGCATTGAAATTGACGTACAACAACTGGAAATTGACTACCTAATTAGTAGTGCGAATAAATGTATTCAAGGTGTACCAGGATTTGGATTTGTTATAGCAAAACTAAATAAGCTTGTACAATGTGAAGGAATTGCCCGAAGTTTATCTTTAGATTTATTCGATCAATGGAAGGAAATGGACAAGGATGGAAAATGGAGATTCACTTCTCCAACACATGTTGTTGCAGCATTTTCAAAAGCGATTGATGAATTAGTTGAAGAAGGTGGCATTTCAGCTAGATTTTCTCGCTATCAAAATAATAACTGCTTGTTAAGAAAGAGACTAAATGAAGTTGGAATTCATGCTTATATTACTGAGGAAAACCAATCGCCAATTATTACAACCTTCTTATTTCCAAGTGAACAGTTTAGCTTTGAAAAATTCTATTACTTCATAAAGGAAAAAGGATATGTTATCTATCCTGGTAAGCTAACTGATGCTGATACATTCCGTGTAGGAAATATTGGAGAAATTTATGAAGAAGACATCCAAAGTTTATGTAATATTATCGAAGAATATATGGGAGTGGTGACAAAATGAATAAAGTTGAAGGAATCATTTTAGATTGGGCAGGTACAACAGTAGACTTCGGATGTTTTGCGCCAGTAAATGTGTTTATCGATATTTTTAAAAATGCAGGAATTGAAGTAACGATGGAAGAAGCTCGAGCACCAATGGGGATGTTAAAAATCGACCATATTCGTGAAATGCTTTCAATGCCTAGAATTTCTAAGCTTTGGATTGAGAAATATGAGAGACCATTCAATGAACAAGATGTGAATATACTTTATGCAAACTTTGAGCCAGCTCTAATGGCTTCACTATCTGACTATGCAGATCCGATTCCTGGAGTCATCGAAGTAGTGCAGGAATTAAGAAATAAAGGTCTTAAAATAGGATCAACAACAGGCTACACAAATAAAATGATGGATGTAGTCGTTCCAAATGCTGAGACGAAAGGCTATTATCCAGACTTCTATATTACACCTGATGAAACAAATTCATTTGGTAGACCATATCCGTATATGATTTACCGTAACATGGAAGCATTAAAGTTAACAGCTCCATGGAAAGTCGTGAAAGTAGGCGATACAATTTCGGATATTAAAGAAGGGATTAATGCAGGTGTTTGGTCTGTCGGCGTTGTTATCGGAAGTTCTGAAATGGGACTTAGTTTAGAAGAGTTTAATAGCTTAACAGATAGTGAAAAAGAAGCAATCATTTCAAAAACGGAACAATCATTTAGACATAATGGAGCAGACTTCACAATTAAATCGATGAGTGAATTACCTATGTTAATTGAAAAAATTAATGATTTAATTGTAGAAGGTAAGAAAGTAACATGTTAAATACTCATTTGAAAAGAGAAGGCGATATTAACTCAAGCCCTCTCCGGACCGAATGGATGGATCAATTAAATCAAATTAGTAGAGATGTCATTCAAGAGGATGAGAGGGTTTTTGTAAGACAATCAATGTCTACGCCTTGTCTTAATGGAATAGTCGATGCTAATGGAAGTTATCTAATTGATGTGAATGGAAAGAAATATTTAGATTTTCATGGAAATAGTTCACATCAAGTTGGCTATAAAAATCCATATGTAGTTGATGCAATCAAAAGACAAGTTGATGAACTTCCATTTATTCCAAGAAGGTTTACATCTGAGATTGTCATTAAAGCAGCTAACGCATTAGTAAATAAAACAACCTCAAAAGATTACAAGGTTCTATTTACTCCATCTGGAAGTGCAGCTGTCGGATTAGCTCTTAAAATTGCGCGAAAAGTAACTGGGCGTCATAAAGTCATCTCGATGTGGGAATCGTTCCATGGTGCTGGATTAGATGCAATTTCAGTTGGGGGAGAATATGTCTTTAAAAAAGATATGGGTCCACTCATGCCTGGTACATTAAAAGCAATTCCTTTTAATGGATATCGTAATCTATTAAAAAGTGATTCACATGAAGAAGTAGCGAATTTTTGCCTAGACCATATTGAATATATGATTGAGCATGAAGGCGAAGTTGGCGCAATTCTATTAGAACCAATTCGAGCAACTGATACACATATCCCGCCAAAGTCTTATTTTAAGAGACTAAGAGAAATATGTGACCAACATGGCATCCTATTAATATTTGATGAAGTACCGACAGCCTTAATGAGAAGTGGAGCATTTTATGTTCATCAAAACTTTGAAATCGAGCCTGACATTTTAGTTCTTGGAAAAGGTCTAGGTGGAGCAGTTATACCTCAAGCGGCTGTACTAACTCGTTCAAAATACGATGTTGCCAAAGAAACATCACTTGGTCATTATACACATGAGAAACCAGCATTAGGCTGTGCAGCGATTTGTTCAACGATTGAGTATATAGACGACTACAACTTGGAGGAGAATTGCCGAGTACAATCCGAATTTGTAAAAACAAAGCTAGTTGAACTATATGATCAGTATGAGAAGATTGGTGATATTCGAGTTGCCGGATTGTTAATCTCTATTGAGTTAGTTAAGTCACGTGATTCAAAAGAAAAGAATGATGAATTAGCCGAAAAAATTCTTTATTTCTGTTTAAGTAATGGGCTTTCATTTAAGCTATCGGGGGGCAATTGCATCACTTTGCATCCACCTTTAATTGTTACAAAAAATGAGTTAGAGTTTGCTGTGGGGCTTCTTGAAGAAGGGTTGAAAAAATTTAGTTAAATTGTATAAGTGTAGCTAATATTCTATTAATGAGATTAGCTACACTTTTTTTGATGGGAGTTTACAAAACAAAAAAGAGTAGTGACAAATCAAGTCTGAGAATCGTAAATAATTGATGAGTTATCGTAAATAATTTATGAGCTGCAAATAAGTTTAATAGAACTGCAAATAATGACTCCATCAGTGCAAATAAATGGTGAAATGATGCAAATAAACAGCGAACTGCAAATAAAATCCGGGAATCGTAAATAAAAACAGCAATACTGCAATTAAAATCCGAGAATCGCAAATAAAATTAGCAAAACTGCAATTAAATTCCAAGGAACCGCATATCGCAGCTGAAATACCTCCACAACGTATATCAACTTACATTCTATTTAAAAGTTTATACAGTAAAAGGAGGCACCCAAGAGTCGGTTAACCTAACTCATGAGACACCCCCATAGAATACCGTATTAATTTAAAATTATTTCACTAATCCGCCTCTTAACTTAGTTACACCAAATTCTAAATAACATTTTAAACAGCTTAACATAAATACCCAGCCTTCTTTATTATCGATTAAATGATGAACATATTCTGGGCTGCTTTCATTAAAGCCTTCTTCCACCACTTCAATAATTGTGTTATTTTGATCCTGTTCATTTAATGTAATCGTTACGATATTTCCTTCTTCTGTAGGTCCCCAAGCAAACACAATCTTCTTATTTTCCTCAACTTCGATGATCTTTATTTTGCCTTCTGCATTGTAAAGATCATATTTTAAAGTAATGACTTTTCCTTCTTCCCATCGTTCAGAGCTAGAAGAAAACCAAAAGTTACCTATTTTAGTTGGATCAACAAATGCCTCAAATATGTCTTTTGCTGGTTTGAAAATATTAAACTTAGTCACATTATTCATTTAAGTATCAGCCCACTCTCAATTAATTTCATATGTATCATCATTGTCCTTACAAACTTATTTTAAACTGTTATCTTTTAATTGTGAATATTGAGTCGTAATATTCAGATAATAACCTTTTACCTATTTCTAATATTTTGTTCGTATTTTTGAAAATAAACTATTACGCTAAAAAGGATAGGCGACTGCCTATCCCAATTTATACGTTTAATATCGATCCGATTCATGCCCCATATTTTTGGCTTTGTCAGACGCGACATCAGCTGCTTCCGTACCAGTGTGTTCAGTTCGATTACTATTCGCTTTTTCTAAACCTTCGCGTACTCTGCGTCCGTATTCTTCATCAGCTTTTGTAAAATAACCAACCATCGTTTCTTGAATATGAGGCTTACATACTTTTAGTGCATCTACTAAATTTGAAATTAGTTCACTTTTTTCAGTTTCGTCGAAAGCACGGTAAGTATTTCCAGCTTGGATAAAGTCGTTAGGTCGGTCAATTTTTTGTCGTACTAACTTATTATTGTACCCAGGTTCATGATCTTTTCCAGTCTTTGGTGCTTCTTTTAATCCACCTAGTGATGAAGGTTCATAGTTCACATGTGGGTTTTGACCTGGTGCGGCGTCAACTTTATATTCCATTTGTCCATCACGTTGATTTGTTGCTACATGATTTTTTGGTGAATTAACTGGTAGTTGTAAGTAATTTGTTCCAACTCGATATCGTTGTGTATCTGAGTACGAAAAAGTACGACCCTGAAGTAATTTATCATCTGAAAAATCAAGTCCATCAACTATTACACCTGTCCCAAATGCAATTTGTTCAACTTCTGCAAAATAGTTTTCCGGATTTTTGTTTAAAACCATTTTTCCAACGGGTAAAAAAGGAAACTTTTCTGGATCCCATAGTTTTGTAGGGTCAAGTGGATCAAAATCAAGCTCGGGATGCTCATCATCACTCATGATCTGTACACATAATTCCCATTCTGGATAATCGCCTTTCTTAATAGCCTCGTAAAGGTCTTGAGTTGCATGATTATAATTTGTAGATTGGATTTCATCTGCTTCATGTTGTGATAGATTTTTTATTCCTTGTTTAAGAGGTTCCCAGTGGTATTTAATAAGAACTGCCTCGCCATCTTTGTTTACCCACTTATATGTATTAACACCGGACCCTTGCATTTGTCGATAGTTAGCTGGAATTCCCCATGGTGAAAAGAGAAAAGTTACCATATGAGTGGATTCTGGTGTTAGATGAAGAAAGTCAAACATTCTTTCGGGATCAGGAAGATTTGTTACTGGATCTGGTTTAAAAGAGTGAACCATATCTGGAAATTTCAAAGGATCACGAATAAAAAAGATTTTTAAATTATTACCGACTAAATCCCAATTTCCATCTTCAGTATAAAACTTTGTAGCAAAGCCACGCGGATCACGTAAAGTTTCAGGGGAATGTCCACCACCTACTACTGTGGAAAATCGAACATACACAGGTGTTTTTTTCCCCTTTTCTTGAAATAATTTTGCTCTAGTATATTTAGAAATTGCGTGATCGCCTACTTTTCCATAGGCTTCGAAATATCCTTGTGCACCGGCTCCACGTGCATGCACAACACGTTCTGGAATTCGTTCACGATCAAAATGAGAGATTTTTTCAAGAAAGTCATAGTTTTCTAAAGTTGTTGGTCCCCGATTACCAACGGTTCTTACATTTTGATTATCCGTTACTGGATGGCCTTGCCGATTCGTCAATATTTCTTCATTGTTCGCTTGATTATCCATAATTGCCTCCATTCATAAAAATACAAAATTTAGAATGTCCAAAAAAATGGAAGCATATGCAAATTTTTCCTGTAGGGTGTAACGGATCAGTACAATTGAAAAGTTTACAATTTGGATACATCTCATGACTAATTTTGAAACATTGATTCAATATGATTGAGATGTAAAGCGAGAGGAGGAATTTAAAATGAAGAAAAAATTATTAAAAGCTTTTGTATCAACGATGGCATTATCCGGCGCATTATTATTTTCAAATGGTGTAGCAGCACAGCCAACACATGTTAGTGCAGCGGTTTTAAATGCACCGATTAGTGTATATGAGGTAACTGCAAGTGTATTAAACGTACGAAGTGCTCCAAATACAAGTTCAAAAGTAGTAGATACTTTAAGAAAGAAAGATCAAATTGAGATTGTAAAATTCTATAATGCTAGCTGGGCACAAATTAAAACAACAACAACTAAAAATGGTATAGCTTATGTAAGTACTAAATACTTACAAAAAGTACCAAGTACTGTTACAACAAAGGCTAATTTAAATTTACGTAGCGGTCCTAGTACAAAAAATAAAATTCTTACGGTAATTCCTAAAGGTGCAAAAGTCAACTTCCTTGGCTATCAAACTGCAGAGAAAACTCAAATCGATTACAATTGGGCTATTGTTTCTTACAATGGTAAAAAAGGATTTGTAAGTACTAGTTATTTAAATATGAAATAACCACAAATGGCTAGAACTAACATTTAAATAATGAAATCGTAACGATATACAGTGAAATACGATCAAAAAAAGATTACCTTAACTCTGAGTTAGTTGTTTCCCTATTCCCCCAAAAAAGAAAGTGAGCTAAAAGCTCACTTTCTTTATTTAGACCTAATAAGGAAGTACCTTATAAGCTAACTTATTAATAATCTCTTTATGTTCAGGGTATTTATTATGTAATTGCTCTTGCGTAAATAATTCAAAGTCTTTAAAATCAAATCCAGGTGAAACCATACAGCCTACTAAGGAAAAAGTATTTTCTTCCATAACTGATGAGCCGAAAATTGAATTTTTCGGTACTAAATATTGAGGAACTTCTCTATTTTCTAAATTAAGTCCTAATTTTATTTCTTCGTATTGACCATTCTCGTGTATAACATGAATCGTTAATGAACTGCCTGCATGGAAATACCATAATTCATCAGACTTTAATCTGTGAAAATGAGAAATATCATGTGATTGTAGCAAAAAATAGATACTAGTATAAAGCAATCTATGATCATCATAATTTACGGTTAATTCACGATCAGATATTTGCTCCTTTGATTGATAGGTAGATTTGTAATATCCCCCTTCTGGATGTGCTTCTAGGCCAAGTTTAGAGATCCAATATTCTGGATTATTGTTAAACATTTTATCAATCCTTTCTTTTACTTCTCCCACCATATTACCTTAATTTTTGTTATTTCTATGATAAATATGTTGAAAATTATCTTATTTTAAGAAAGTGAATAGTATAAATTAATTGATGGAACATTTGGAAAAAGTACAGAATTTTCCCAATATACAATTTAATAGAAATAGATTACATTAAACTTATTAAATGAAAAAATATGGAGCGGAAGTTCGATGTTTAAAAAAGGGATCTTATATTTAGTGGCAATATTTACGATATCGATCATTATTAACCAAACTATTTTGTCTAAAGACGAAAAACCGAAAGTTAAATTTGAGTTAGCAGATAAAACAATTCCTTATAAAATAGCAAATTATTCTTGGGGAAAATTATTAGATAAAGATAAATCAACAAATGGTACATATAAAAATATTAAAGAAGAAGTAGCTATTCCAGCTTTAGAAGGAGAGCTTCTAAAGATTTACTTTTCGGAACAACCCGAAAATGTGGAAATATTAGAGCACTCTGGGACTAAAAAAACATATATTTATGACCATAATTTAGATAATTACGGAAGTTACTCATTCCAACTTGGATCTAAAAAAGGGGAAAAAATATATGAAGTAAAAGGTATTTGGAAGGGGAATAATTATTTTACTTATTTGATAAAAGTAAAGGTTATATAAAAATAAAAGTATTACTTCAAAACTAGATGTAATGTTTTCATGCGTGGGGTCTCAGCCTTCCCGCTAATCCCATAGGAGTCGAGCACCCTTTTCGTTCCAATCAAGCTCTTTATAAGAAATAATAATCTTAATAACAAAAGAAGAGTCAATTGAACGAATGAATTACCCTTTATTATTCAAATTGTAACTTATGATGACGACTTACACATCTTTCCAAATATTGCTCGTCAAATGAGAGATATTTTAATTATTTCGAGTTAGTTGAAACTTTTATATATCAACCAAAAATACTCATTTATCAATCAGATGACAGATAAAACTATAATAAATAGACTATTTTTTTATAGAAATTCATTTAATGTTTGTATTTTTCAATATTGACTACAACATATTTCAACAATCTGAAAGCATTACTTCAAAATTAGAAGTAATGTTTTTTATTTCCACTAATTTTTAGTAACGATTAATTTCGAAAAAAAGTGTAAATGAGGTATAATATTAAATGGTAAATGTTTGGCGAAAGTCAAATACATAGTAAATTAATCGTAGATTTAAAGTTGAAAGAGAGTGGAACAAGATGGGTCGTAAATGGAATAATATTAAAGAGAAGAAAGCTTCAAAAGATGCAAATACTAGTCGTATTTATGCAAAGTTTGGACGTGAAATATATGTAGCAGCGAAGCAAGGTGAGCCGGATCCAGAATCAAACCAAGCTTTAAAAGTTGTACTAGAGCGTGCGAAAACTTATAGTGTACCGAAACATATTGTTGATCGTGCGATTGAAAAAGCAAAAGGTGGTTCAGAAGAAAGCTTTGATGAACTTCGTTACGAAGGTTTCGGACCAAATGGATCAATGGTAATTGTTGACGCGCTTACTAATAATGTAAACCGTACAGCTGCAGAGGTTCGTGCTGCATTTAGTAAAAACGGTGGTAACCTTGGGGTAACTGGTTCAGTTTCATATATGTTCGATGCAACGGCTGTAATTGGACTTGAAGGTAAATCTTCTGATGAAGTGCTTGAAATCTTAATGGAAGCAGATGTTGATGTTCGCGATATTTTAGAAGAAGATGAAGCTGTTATTGTTTATGCAGATCAAGAGCAATTCTATGCAATACAAGAAGCGTTTAAAAACGTAGGTATTACGGAGTTTACAGTAGCTGAATTAACAATGTTAGCGCAAAGTGACGTAACTCTATCTGAAGATGGCCTGGCAAAGTTCGAAAAAATGTTAGATGTTCTTGAAGATATAGAAGATGTTCAACGTGTTTACCACAATGTAGATTTAGGTGAATAGAAGCTTAACAACAATATATACGATGAATTAAGATAAACGTGTTCATATAGATGAATTAATTTTCATCTGTATGAACGCGTTTTTTGTTTTTTTGAATTAAGCATTTGGTCAGGAATACTCATAGAATTTTTATGATCCATGAGTGAAAGACAGGAAAATATGTATAGTACAGAGAATAGTATTGTTAGTCAAGATTTGCTAAGGAATTATCGAATATCATATTCAATTTGAGGAGATCTATATATATGGATAAATTATTAAAAAACGGGTACAAAGCATTTAAGTACGCGGCTCTAAGAATTGGTGTATTTTTGTTAGTTTTAGCAACTCCAGTAGGTATTTTAATGAGCTTTAATGCTAATGCTGATGGGCGACAAGAACAAGAAATAAATTATTATGAACAATCCGTTGGCGAAAAAGGATTGAAGTTAGAAGAGCAACGAAGAAATGCAGTTATTCAAATTAAAAATAGCTCAACAGGCTTTAGATCCGTAGCCACCTGTGATGCTGACTCAAACTCGGAATGTGAATAAATTTATTATTCATAACTAGTTTGGGGTAATACATATAGTTGATTTTATTTATGGAGGAGTAAATTATGGAAGAGACGATTAAACAAAATAGCTTCACTCATAGGGAGCTTGCTGCTTCGTGTTTTAATAAAGTGTGGGATCTACTTGAATTAGAAAATAGATCTGTAAGTGAAACAGAAGAAATGGTTCATTTATGTCATAGCTCATTTTGGCATTGGACAAAAGTTGAGAGCCATACACCAAGAAACATATCGATTGGATATTGGCAATTATCACGAGTGTATGCTGTTATAGGGCAAGGAGAAACAGCTTTAGATTACGCAAAAAAATGTGTCACGATTAGTTTAGAAAATGAGATTGAGCCGTTCTACATTGCATATGCATATGAAGCTTTATCAAGAGCGTATGCAAAACTAAATCAGTCTCCTGAAAGCTTAGCTGCTAAAACTAAAGCGTATGAATATGTAAAAGATGTAAAGTTTGAAGAAAGTAAAGATTTGTTGCTGAAAGATTTAGATACTATTTAATCCGTTTTGTTTTAGTAATTAGGCTAATTGATTTGGGAAGAAACTACAGATGACTTAAAAAAGGAGGTTTCAAAGTCAGAGTACTTTTGAGACCCCCTTTTTTGTATTAATTTTTCAATAAAATGGTTTACGGAAACACGAACATAAAATGAAGATTATTCATAAAAAAAACCACAAGGAAAATTAATCACCTAGTGGACTTTCTTCATTTGTCACGGTCTTTATTGAGAACGTATTTTTATTTAGATGACTTTTAAATCATAAATACTTGAAATGACCCATTTATTTTTTAATTTAACAAGATCCAATGTTACATTACATATATTTCTACCGTTTTTATAATTTCCTTCAGGTTTTATCCCGTCCACAAATGTTATTTCGTATTTTATATGTACGGTAGCTTTATGATCTTTCTTTTTTAAATGGATGACAGATAAATTATCACCGATGAATTTTGCATCAATTACGTTAGACATGATCTTAGTAAAGTAGTAAGAGTGATTGCTGATTTTTAATGAATCTACTACAGCAGCGTTATAAATCTCAACATCTTTCCACTTTAAAGCTGTAATATAGTTTCTTACAGAATTTTGAACATTTTGTTCAATTATTAATTCTGTAGACGCTTCATCGTCCAATCTCTTCTGTTTTTCTTTTTCAATCGATAGTTTTAATGTTAATATAATAATGACAATTATTCCAAAAATTACCAAATATAAAGTGAGTGGTTTTTTAGCCATATGGGACCTCTACAAGTATCAATTAATTTGGAAGTTTACTAGCTTGAATTTTATAAAACTATATTTAAATTATTTATTGAGATAAAAATAGCTTTAATCAAAAAAATCGCAAGATGTAATGATTACATCTTGCTTTAAAACTGGTTATTAAATGGGGGTGCATTTAAATAATACTAATGAAGTTATTGGTCGTTAGTATCGTTTAATTGCTTGTATAGAAATCATACCATTCTGTTTGACTTTTTTGTATTGGGAAAATTTTTTGAATATAATTTGTCTGAAAAAAATCGAAAAAGTATATGAATGTGTCGGAAAATCTAATAGAATTTAATTATTAAGAGAAAATTAAAAATATTAATATAGGAAATTAATAGTTTCTAGTCATATAAATATCTATTTTAAATAAAGGTGAACAGGAGATTTTATTATGGATTATGGCATGATGATCTTTCATCATCGAAAAAAATTAGGATGGACCCAGGAGAAATTATGTGAAGGAATATGCTCCGTTTCGCATTTAAGTAAAATTGAAAACGGTACAAAAGAGGCTGGTATAGAAACGATTGAATTGCTTTTAAAGAGAATGCAAGTTGAAATAGATGAAAATGATAATATAGATGAAGTGACTGGTCAACTTAAACGATTATGGAACTCTATCGAACGAGCTGACTATGATTCTAGTAAAATGCTGTTTGAAGAATTGATTGGTAAAGAGGAAAGTATAAATTATACTAATATATCAAATGATTTTTGTATTACGACTTGGAGATATTATATTTTTATTGAAAACCTTAAAATGGCAAAGAAAAAATGGAAACAACTTGAGGCAAAAAAGAAGAAATTTTCCCAATATGAAACGATAAAATATTTGTTTACACTATCAATATATTGCATAAAAGAAAAAAGATATAATGACTCTCTTCTAGTAATGGATGAAGTACAAGAAATTACGCCAAACCTTGAGATCGATTTCCAGGAATATTGCTTCTATAGAGCTTTAGTATATAGCTTTATAAATCAGACTTCCTTATCTATGTATTTTTGTAATAAGGCAATTCCTATTTTTTTACAAAATAATAATATTAAGCGGATTCTTGATGCAAAAATGTTACTTTCACTTCAATTAATAAAGAGCAAGTTTTTAGATCGAGCCGAGCAATTTCTAATTGAAATACTAGATTCTTCTGTCATATTAAGTGATAAAACAATACATATGAGTGCTTTACATAATTTAGGCTATTTATACTATCATTCTAATCAACATAAAAAGGCAATAAAGTATTATCAAGAGTATTTATCTACTATTCAGGAGGATACTGAAGAGTATTTTTTAGTCATTTCAAATATAGCGAATAATATGATGATCATAAACGATTACGAGACTGCTACTAAGTTGTTATGTAAGAATCTCTCTAAAATAAAGGATAAAAATAGTGCATCCTATATTCGAATGAAGGTTTTATTACTAGAAGCAAAAAAGGACGAAGCAAATTTAGTTACATATTTACGTGAAGTTGGCTTGCCACTATGGGTTCAAACCAATGATCATGAAAAATTAATCAAATACTATGATGTTGTTACAGATTACTATGAAAAACACGAATCATTAGAAAAACAAAACATGTTATATAAAGAATACAATAGCACTCTATTAAAAGTTATCGAAAGCAGGAAATAACATGATGAAAAGATTATCCAACATTATAACTATATTGTGTTTGTTCACTGTCCTATCTATTAATTATGGTCCTAATGTAGTTTCTGATGGTTCGCAGACTTCAATTGTTTCAGATGAATCAGGAACGCAACTTTTATCGGATGATTTAAATCCAAGTGTATCTGCAGATGAAGGGTTTCAACCATTTGATCGATCAAATCGTTCTTATGCAGATGAGCCAATTCATCCTAAGGTAGAAAGACAATTCTTTATAAGAACTAAATAAAACCTTTAATAAGTATCATACATTTAGTGTGGTACTTTTTTAATTAGGAGGAAAGAAAGCTATGTCTTTTGAAAAATGCTATAAAATAAATAAACGAATGAAGGATTTTAATAAAGGATGGTATATAGCTGGTGGATGGGCAATTGACCTTTTCTTAGAAAAACAAACGAGAAATCACCATGATATTGAAATCGCCATAGCGCGTAAGAATCAACTATATCTTAAAGAGTATTTGCATAACTGGACGTTTAATAAAGTCATTAAAGGGGATTTATCAATTTGGGAGAATGAATATTTAGAACTACCTATTCATGAAATACATGGCAAAAGTGATA
This sequence comes from Gottfriedia sp. NPDC057991, assembly GCF_042886615.1. Classification (NCBI taxonomy): domain Bacteria; kingdom Bacillati; phylum Bacillota; class Bacilli; order Caryophanales; family Bacillaceae; genus Gottfriedia; species Gottfriedia sp. NPDC057991. The sequence continues at coordinate 80,947 of NZ_JBHVQN010000005.1, read as the reverse complement.
AGACAAAAGATGAATTAGAAGTCCTATTAAATGAAATCGAGTTAAATGAATGGAAGTTTAGAAGAGATGAATCGATTACTTGTAAACTTAACTCATTTTATAGTGTTACAAATGAAGGAATTCCTTACTTAAATCCAGAAATAGTGCTTTTATATAAGGTTAGAAATACTAGAGAAAAAGATCATCAGGACTTTAAAAGCGTGAAAGATTATTTGACCATTCACAAAAAAGCATGGTTACGTGAAGCAATCTTGATCCATCATCCTAATCATGAATGGCTTGAAGATTTAATATAAAAAAGTTGTAGGAGTGAGCATAGATGGAAGTATTGATTAGACCAGTAGAAATAAATGATGCTAAGGCACTTCATCGTATATGCACCCAAGAAAATGTTTTTCCTTATATGATATTTTTGCCTAGTATGCGAATAGACATGATGGAAAATCGAATTAGAAACTTACAAGCAAACGAATTTGAATTTGTCGCAGAATGTAATGGAGACGTGGTAGGGTTAGTTGGTTTAGTACAAAGAACAGGACGCAGATCTCATGTAGGAGATTTATTTATCGCAACTGATGGCAATCATCATAATAAAGGAATTGGAAAAGCTTTGCTTACGAAAATATTAGATTTGGCAGATTATTGGCTAATGTTAGAAAGAGTAGAACTAGGAGTATTAGAAACAAATCCTAGGGCACAAGCGTTATATGAAAAGTTTGGGTTTAGAGTTGAAGGTGTTAAAAGAGGGAATATAAAAGCTAATGGTCGATTTGTTGATGAGATTATGATGTGTCGATTTAGGCCAGGTGGTATTATTCAATAGTAATAGTTAGCAAAAAATCAGGTTTCGATTTGGGAAGTTAAACAGACCTGAAACAAATCGTATGAGCAGAGCTAATTCATAAGATTACTGAAGTAAAGATGAAAAGTATTTGTAGATAAAACCAGACCGGGCAGTGATTACCCGGTCTTTCTTTACTTTTTAGTAGTTTAGTATACGCTATTAACTTCATTAGCAGCCCGTATCCCAGATTCAATAGCACCCTGTATCCATGCGTGGGAACGAGAAGTATGCTCCCCTGCAAAGTGTAATCTTCCCTCAGGACTGCTTATATAAGAATTCAATTCTTCCTCTTGCCCCGGTTCGAAAAATGTAAAGGCACCAACAGAAAACGGATTTTGACTCCAGTTAAAAGAATTACCTGTTACATATTCAGAATAAACTTGGTTGCCCCAAATCTTAGACAAGTCCCGTAAAGCATATTGAATGCGCTCTTCTTCAGTTAAGGCACTCAATGTTAGTGCCTCATCTGCCCACGTATAGCTGGCCTTGACAACAGCTGGACCTGAGGTGCCAATTCCAGTACTAGGATAGAGTGAAAGTCTGGTAGGCAAATCGGTTGTAGACATACCACCGAATTGACCATATTTCTCCCAAAATCTACTTTTAAATTCAATTCCAATTTTTGTTGCAGACAGGTAGTTTATTTCGCGAATTGCTTTTCGCTTGTAATAAGAAATCGAATGGAATGGTTCAATTTCCACAAATCTTAAGAGTGAAAATGGTATAGCTATAATGGCAAGATCTGCGTTCATAGTGTATTGGTTTGAGGTTTTATTATCAGTTGTTTGGATTGTTAAGGAATTACCATTTTGAAAAATTTTCGTCAGTTTTTGATTTAATAGTATATTATCCTTTAATTGAGGAAGAAACGCTTTTGGTAATAGATCCATTCCACCTGTTATTTCATAAAATTTCGTTGCTGATTTAAAAGCGACTTGTTCCCTTAATACTTCTAAAAAGGACATTCCCATAAATGCTTCAAAATCAAGGAGCACACCAATCATATCTACTGCACCAACTGAAAAGTACGAATTTAAAAAAGAACCAAATGAAATATTACCATACCTTTTTTCGACTATTTCCCAATTAGTTAATGGATTTTGAATAATAAAATTGATAAATGGCTGTAAAGCTTGATCCAATAACACATCTGAAGTTTTTCCTTTTTCGTTTGGTGCTACTGGATAATTTAATATATCGGGATTGCTTTTATAGTTAGCTTGATTCGTTTTTATTCCATTTGCATAAATGATATCGTTTGGCGTTTCATTAATAAATTCATTTACTGGCAAATTGAATTTTCTAATATACTCTAAAGTTAAATGATGGACATTTGGGATTCGTAATGGACCAGCATTTAAATATAGGCCATCACTAAATGGCGCACGTAAAGTATAAGCACGACCTCCTATTCGATCATTTGCCTCGATAATTGTGACATGGTGTCCTGCATTCTTTAATAATGAAGCTGCGGTTAAACCGGCCATTCCAGCGCCTACAATAACTACTTTTTTTGAGAATTCAGTTTTTCTAAGGCCATTTTGAATGATTGAAATCATTTGGTCAGTTGTTAGTGGAGAACTTGTCATAGATTCTCCTCCTTTACAGTTCCTTCATTACATTTTATTCGCATTCATGAAATCGTATGTAATTGATTTGAATTTGAAGGAATAGCTAGTTTCAGTTAGAATAATTAATCTTTTTATAAACAATTAAAGGAGAATGCTGTCAAAAAATCTAATAGTTATTATTGGATATCTTGTACTTTATTTACTTTCATACTTTGGTCGTAGACGGATTGATACTGCAGGATGTTATCTAGATTTTTTAATTTCCATAAAATGTGATTATTAGAAGTTTTTAATTGGAGGTTAAAAAAAATGAAAAAATTATTTATTTCTGCTTTATTAATGATTACCTCAGTATTCGTTCTGACTAGTTGTTCAATTTTTAACAATGAAAAGGTAAAAGAAGAAACTGTTTCTATTCATAAAGATCAAGCTAAAAAATTGGATGTTAGTTTAGATTTAGGTGCAGGAGTAATGAACGTTTCAAAAGGTACAAAAAATTGGGTAGACGGAACGATCGAATATAACAATAAATATTTGACTCCAGATGTATCATATAAGCTTAAAGACTCCACAGGAGAAGTAAGTATTGATCAATCTAAAAAGCATTTTCCAAAAGTGAAAATTGGTAAATTAAAAAATGAATGGAATTTGAAGCTTTCGAATAAACTTCCGATTGATTTAGCTATTAATACTGGCGCAGCAAAAACAAATCTTGATTTACGGGGACTGAATTTAAATGAATTGAAGATTGAGTCTGGTGTCGGAGAGCTTAAAGTTAATTTAGGTGGAAGCTGGAATAAAAGCTTCGAAGCAAATATTGAAACAGGGGTTGGGAAAACGACCATCGTGCTACCTTCCGATGTGGGTGTAAAGATAAATTTAAGTAAGGGAATTGGCAAGGCAAATGTAATCGATTTAATTTCGAAAGGTAACGGTGTTTATGTTAATGCAGCGTATGAAAACGCTGATGTTAAATTAACAATAAATATGGATTTAGGTGTAGGAGAAGTAAACTTTAAATTAGATTAATATAAAATCAGTTTGAAAGTAATAGAAAAATAGTTTCATAAAAATTTTTATCTCTAAGGAGGGATTCAATGCTAAAAGATGCAGTTGAATCAGTTATCAATTGTATGGCATCAGGTGAGGGGATGTCTGATATACAAAGAATTCAAACAGAACATCGTTTTAAATTAGTTGAGTTTTGGAATATAGAAAAAGGAAGTAAAGTATTAGAAATAGGCTGTGGTCAAGGAGATACGACTGCCGTTTTAGCATATATTGTCGGGGAAAATGGATTTGTTCATGGAATCGATATTGGCCCACCAACATACGGCAGTCCAATTTCATTAGGAGATTCCGCAGACTTCCTATTACAATCGAATTTAGGTAAACAATTAAAGATGGAGTTTGAAATTGACATATTATCACCAACTGTTGATTTTCATGAAAATGAGTTTGATTATATTGTTATGTCTCACTGTTCATGGTACTTAAAATCACATGAAGAATTTATTGCAGTCTTAAAAAAGATTAAAAAATGGGGTAAAAAATTATGCTTTGCCGAATGGGATACAAGAATTAGCTCAATTGAGCAGTACCCGCATTTACTATCGATTTTAATTCAAGCTCAGTATGAGTCATTAAAACAAAATAGTGAATCAAATATTCGCACCCTTTTTACTCCAAATGATATTAAAAATATTTGTGAAGCTTCAGGGTGGAACATAATGAATGAAACATCTATATTTTCTCCAAAATTACAGGATGCTAGCTGGGAAGTTAATAAGACTTTGGGAGATATCGATATTGAACTCATAAATATTGAGAATATACCTAGTAAATTAAATGGACTAATTCGATCAGAGGTAAAAATGCTAGAAGAGTCTATTACCTCTAATGAAATAAAGCCTTTATCGATATTTGCATTTATAGCTGAATAAAATTTCTCTCTAACATAAAAAAAGCATCTAAATATATCTAGATGCTTTTTTACTATTGAGGATAATAATTTCTTTGATAAATATAAGGATAGCTTGGATAGTAATATGGATACAAGTGTATTGCTACAACTGAAGTAAGTGGTACAGTGACCTTTTTATAAATTCGGTATCTAGGGCGAAAAGTTTCGCCTCCGCTTTGTCTTAATTCAAAATAACGCGATTCCGGTGCGGCGAGGTCTTCTGGGACAAGCAAGTTCGCACTTATCGAGTTGTTATCTAATAGAATACCTTCTAATAAAGCTCTATCATTGGTTTGAAACACTACATGGCAGTTATTATATTTTTTACACTTAGCTTGCATATTTCGAATATGTGGATGTTCCATGAATTCCCCCCCATTTGTACTCATTACTTAATGTATGATTCAGATAAAGTACTAGAATATTGTCCAAACTAATTAAATGATAAGAACAAAGGATAAAAAAAGAACAAGATGTTTCAAAGATGTAAATTTTTTGTATTTACATGAAAAACGTTTAGTAATTCAGTAATGAGCCATCTATAATTTTTCCTAAGGAAAATATTAAATAATAAATATTTAGTAAAGAGAAAAAACATAAATTATGAATTTAGGTGAGGTAATTGCAAGGGAAAGTATTAATTGTAGATGATGAAAAAAGTATTGTAGATCCATTAACTTACGCATTTCGTAGAGAAGGATTTATCGTAGAAAACGCATTTAACGGAAAAGAAGCATTAGATAAGATCCCAGATTTTAAACCAGATATTTTAATATCGGATATTATGATGCCTGTAATGAACGGTTTGGACCTATGTAAACAAATAGGAAATAAAGAAGGACTTGGCATTATTTTACTTACAGCTAAGGATGATATTATTGATCGAGTTTTAGGATTAGAGTTTGGAGCTGATGATTATATAACAAAACCATTTGATATTAGAGAATTACTTGCTAGAACTAGATCCTTACTCCGAAGATTAAAAAAACAATCAACACCTGACGAAAAAAAGAGCTTTTCAATTAATAAGCTACAAGTAATTCCTGCTCAAAGAAAAGTTACAGTTGATGGAACAAATATAGAATTAACCCCTAAAGAATTCGACCTTCTAGTCTTATTAATTTCAAATATTGATCGAATTTTTAGCAGAGATGAATTATTAGATTTAGTGTGGGGAATGGAGTATATCGGTGGAACGAGAACAGTCGATATTCATATACAACGTTTGCGTAAAAAGTTGGGTAATTCTTATCAACATTTAATTCATACTGTTTTTGGAGTCGGATATAAGATATCTAGTGAAAGTAAATGAAACTGAGTATTAAAGTTAAGTCGAGCTTATTTTTAGCCATGCTTTTAATCGGAACGGTCATTGTATTAAGTATATTAGTCTTACAAGGTATCAAACAAAACCAGCAAAATCAAACTGAAGAAACACTTGCTAGGCAAAGTAAATTAGCAAATGTATATGTAAAGCAAGTTTATTTAAGTCAAACAACAGAAAATCCTCAAGATTTTTTTAAACGATATGGTCGGGAAATTGCAAGGCAGATTGGGATTATTAGTAGTCTTCATGTCACAATTTTTAATATGTCTGGAAAAGTTGCAGGAGATTCTCTTCCTTTAGAATCTACAAGAGATGTAGGAGATACTTTAAGTTATGCGTTAAAAGGTAAAATTGCATATCAGGAGAGCGGTGAAACATTATCTTATTTTGCACCGATTTATAATGCTAATAAACAAATTGGGGTTGTTCAGTTCGATTATTCATTAATTAATAATCAGAAGTTTTATGATAATACAATTAAACTGTTTATTAAAATTGGTTTAATCACTACAATTCTTAGTTTTATTATTGGATATTTCTTTTTTAATTCGCTTGTTATGAGTATTTTAAAACTTAGAAAAGTAACGGAGGAAATTAAATTAGGAAACTATCCAGACCGTTCTACTTTAAGTCGAAAAGATGAATTGGGTTATTTAAGCAAAGCAATCTTCTACATGAGTAATGAAATTCAAAATAATATAAAAGGCATTCAACAAGAAAAAGAAAATCTGCAATTAGCTGTTGAAAAGCTTAAGGTTTTAGAAAAACAACAAAAGCAATTTATTGGATCGATTACTCATGAGTTTAAAACCCCACTGACTGTAATTAGGGCATATATTGATTTATTAGACATGTATTCGGATGACCCAAAATTATTAGAAGAAGCAATTAGCAATATAGGGAAAGAATCACTTCGTCTTTACGATATGGTTGAAAAAATATTAAAGCTAGCAGAACTTGAGAAATATGACTTTGAAATTGTAAAAGAAAAAGTCGATGTATATTCCCTTTTAGAAGATATCTGTTTAAGAATGAAAGGGAAAATGACTAAGTTTGGCTTATCTATCCGTACAAATTTTGAGCATGCAACGATTCTTATTGATAAAGAAAGCTTTACATTAATCATTATGAATTTATTAGATAATGCCATTAAATATAATAAAACAAATGGTGAGATAAACGTTTCAAATAGGACCCTAAATAATCGTTTAGTTATTAATATATCAGATACGGGTATTGGTATTTCTGCAGAATTAGTGGATAAAATATTTGAACCATTTTTTACCGTAAATAAAGATCGTTCTCGTCAATCTGGAGGATCGGGTTTAGGGCTTGCTTTAACAAAGGATTTAATTGAAAAGCAAAATGGTACGATTCGTGTTGAATCAATTGAAGGTAGCGGATCAAATTTTATCATTACATTTCCGGTAGCAAAATAAAAGTTTACAAATTGGAAACATGATATGTTAAAAATAGAAACATCCTAAACGTATCATAAAGTTTGTACGAATGTAGGGGAGGGGAGTGATGTGATGTTTAATAAGTGCATAATTAAAGTATTTTTTCTAGTTAGTACATTTCTATTAATATCGGGATGTCAAAGTCAAAATGAAGATATAGTAATTGAAAAAAATCATAAAAAAATTACCGTATTAACAGGAAATGAAGAGGTTGTAACAAACGAGTTAGCCCTTGAGAAAATAGATCGTTATGAGGGTATTCGTGGGACGGATTGGTTGGATGAGGATACGATTTTAACTGAACAAAAAAATACGAAATTACCAAAATCAGTTATGACAGATAATGGTGATTATACTTATCACATTAATTTATTCTCATATGATCTAAACACGAACAAATCGAAAGTATTAGCTAGTGAGGAGCATGATCAAGTAGGGGCTGTTATTTCACCTGATAAAAAGCATATTTTCTATAAGCAAACAGAGGATGGAAATTCTGGTACAGGTTATATTATAAATTCTGAAGGAACTGGAAAGGTTAAAGTGTCAGAGCCGGATACCATTTATGCATTCGCGACAGAAGGACGATGGATCGACAATTATACAATCATTTATTCAACATTATTTAACCAAATGTATTCAGCTAATCTAAATGGACAAGTAAAAAAGATTGTTGCTAATTCTGATAAAGTTAATTTAATAAGAAAAAAATACAACGAGCAAAAAGTTGAATGGGTTATTTCATCTCCAGATCAAAAGCAATTCGCTATTGTTAGAAAAATTGCACCAACCAAAAGAGAGCTATTTATTACCGATGAAAATGGAAGAAAAACCGTATCTTTAGCAACTGGAACTCAAATTTTCGGTGCAGGTTGGTCGCCAAACTCTAAAACATTAGCTTTTTCCGTAATTTCGGAAGATAAGGGAGAAAGAGGATTATTCGTGATCGATGTCAAATCTAGAAAGATAACACAATTATCGACTGATTTAGACGAGATTGCTGGGCCAATAACTTGGAGTCCATCCGGTAAAAAAATATTGGTTTCTAAAGTGATGTTAAAAGATAATCTAAATGAATTTGTGGCATATGTATTAACGTTGAAAAATTAAGAAACGAAATAGTTTCATCTATAGAAAGTGAGAGTAAAGCTCACTTTCTCTTTTGTCACTTTAAGAAAGTATAAATTGGCAGAGAGGAGTCGTACTAAGGCGTCGTAACCAATTTTAGGAATAAAAAGTATAAGTGCAACTACGTTTCTGCCTTCGCTTATGCTCGTCAGTCGACGAGTTTTCTTTATCAATTATGTAAAATCTTTGTCTAAATGTAGTAGGGGAGGCTTAGGTATCCGTACTAAATAGAAATAGAATTTTTTTTATTTAACTAATAATCGAATATATATTTCTAGCAAAGATATTAAAAGGAGAAATATAAACATATGAGGAGTCGGAAGGATAAAAATACTGAAAAAAGAAATAGTAAAAAAATATTTATATGGATTATGATTTTAGCTCTATTTGGCTGTATTTCAGGATTTAGTTATTTTGTTTATAAGAAAGTTTATGAAGAAAGCAATTTAGTAAAAAACGAGACTAAAAATAAAGTAGTAGATAAACCAAAATCGATTAAAAAGCCAGCAATAAAGCCACCAGTTCAAAAGCCAGATAATAACAATACGGCAAAACCAGAAAATATAGAAACGACTATTAAAATTAGTGCAGCTGGCGATTTTACACTTGGATCAGATGAGGATTTTCAATATATTAATTCTTTTCCAGCAGAAGCCAATAAAAATGGATTAGCTTATTTTACAAAAGGGCTAAATAATATCTTTAAACAAGATGATTTATCAACTGTAAATTTAGAAACGACGTTAACGAATGCAAAAATAAGAGCAACTAAAACATTTCGCTTTAAAGGTAATCCTTCTTATGCCAAAATATTAACTTTAAGTGGTATTGAAGCGGTCAATTTAGCTAACAACCATAGTCATGATTATATGCAAAAAGGTTTTGAAGATACGATTAACAATTTGAAAAAAGAAAAAATAGGTTATTTTGGCTATAACGACCAATATGTAACAACGATTAAAGGTGTTAAAGTTGCTGCACTTGGTTATGAAGGCTGGAATGATTCACCTGAATTAAGGATTAAAATTAATAATGATATACAAAATTTAAGAAAAAATGGTGTGAAAATTATTCTAATCCATTTCCATTGGGGAATCGAGAGAGACTACGTACCGAATAGTACTCAAAAGAATTTAGCGCATTATGCAATCGACCATGGAGCGGACTTAATAGTCGGCCATCACCCGCATGTTGTTCAAGGAATTGAAGAGTATAAAGGGAAATTTATTGTATATAGTTTAGGGAATTTTATGTTCGGCGGAAATAAAAATCCAAAAGATAAAGATACATTTGTTTTCCAACAAATTTTTCATCTAAATAATGGAATACTCACTAATCAAAAAGAAATAAAAGTTGTTCCATTTTCAATTTCATCAGTATCTAGCCGAAATAATTATCAACCATTATTTTTAAAAGGCTCTGAAGAACAAAGAGTTAAGAAAAAAATAATTGATGTTTCAAATAAGATTCATGGTTCTAGTTGGACTCAATATGAAAAATAAAAAGATAAAAGAGAGCAATCCTTCAAAGGGTTGCTTTTTGTGTGTTGAAATATAAAATGGTCAAACATATTTTAAGTGAATCTTAATACTAATATAATTTTTTTGATCTAATTATGATTTTAAATGTTAAATTTTTGAGCGGTTTTATAATATCAACAAACTATAGTAATTATTTATCTTGAGATTTTAAAAATATATAAGAGCTAATTTTAGAAAAACAAGTTCAAATGATTATTATAATAAGTAGATGTTCGAACTTAATTGACTTACAAACTGATTTACAAGCAGTTTTGATACTCTAAGTAAAGGATATATAATTAGGTTTTTAGTGTAACCATTTTTTGTTGAATAAGTTGATTGGAATGAAAGGGGTGCTCGACTCCTATGGGATAAGGGGGAAGGCTTAGACCCCGCAGGCTAGCCGAGGAGGCTAAAGCATCTCGCCCCATGGAAAGCGAGCACCCCGTAGTGGAAGTCAACATCACCCTACTCCTTTTACGAAAATTTGGTAATTTAATTGAATAGGTTGTTTTTCAAAAGCGTGAGAGCAATCCATTAAAGGATGGACTTTTATACCAAAAGTTATAGGTAAAAGTCCTTATTTAAAAGGATAATGCTATTTTTTGGAAGGAATTTCTTCTTTTATAACGAATCAAAAGAATAACCTAATAGTAAGTTGATTGCCAAATAAAATTTAGGAGGAATAAGAAATGAATCTACAGTTTATTGAATTCCTTAGTATTATTTTCGTATCCTTGATTTTATCTGTTTGGTTAGAAGTTAAAATGCAAAATAAAACACACAATGGATTAGCTACAATGTCGATTGCATTTAATATTAACCTATTCATCTTAGGCATTGCGAGTATTTGGTGGATCCTTCATGCTAGTGATAACGCAGGTGTAATTTCAGGTATTCAGTTATTATTAGCAGCATTTTTAGGGATTTTTTTAATTAATATCGGAGTATTCTTCTTTGTTAGAAATAGGGTAGTTTCGTAAATTTATTATGCTCGATCAGGTTGTTTAGTTTAGAAAGACCTTAATTTAAATCTAGCATTACTCTATTATAAATGAGTAATGCTTTTTATTTTTGCAGTTTTAACAAATAGAAAAATGAGGAGAAATCATGGAATTATACACTAGTAAAATGACAGAATCTTACGCTACTGAAATTCTTAATTGGAGTTATGCTCCCCCTTACGATTTTTATAATAATGAATTAAGTCGAGAAGGACTAGATGAACTATTAAATAATCAGTATTTAGCAGTTATAGACCAAGATGAGAACTTAATCGGCTTTTATTGTATTGGTCAGTCAGCTCAAGTACCAAAAGGGAACGAGTTTGGTGTTTATGAAAAAAGGATGGTTGATATTGGATTAGGTGTTAGACCTGATTTAACGGGGAAAGGTTTTGGGAGTGAAATTTTCAGGTTTATTCTTGAAGGAATACATGAGACGACTAATCTTTCCACATTTAGATTAACAGTAGCTAAGTTTAATAAAAGAGCGATTCGATTGTATGAAAATTTTGATTTTAAAATGGAAAATGAGTTTTGTACTGAGCGTGCTGAATTTATAACAATGATCAGCGGAAACTAAATAGCCCCAGACTCTATTAAATTGTCTGGGGGTAATTTTAGCTCATAAACTCACTTACTATTAAATCATAACGGTATGGTGTAACTTCTTCATTGAATGAAAACACTGTATCTGCTTCCTCTTTATTTGTTATGAGTTCACCACGGGCAACTGCATGTAACGCTAATAGTTCATAAAGTGAGATACTATTCTTTTCAGTCATAGCTTCAGTTAGTATTGCTAAACTATTCGAATTACTTTTTGCGTTGTTATAGTACTCAATATTGTCTTGTAAACCTAAATCAGACCAAATAACTTTCTGTTCAAATGTGTCAAAAATTAGTGGAATACTTATTTTTTGATCATTTGCTAGATCGAAGCGATCCATTACAGTATTAGGTTCAAAGATTTTACCAGACTTGAAATCGTCTCGTAGCATCCACCCAGCAAAACAACTAGGTAAATTACAAAATGAATGATCCGAATAACTATTTACACTTAATACAACATAACGAATTCCATTATTTTTAAGAGAAGGAATATGGCAGTCTATAAACTCACTAGCCCCTTTAGGAGCACTTGTGAAATCACCACTGTGATAGCATTTAAGCTGTTTATTTTTTAGCTCATAGTAAGAGATATCACTTATATAATTAAAATTATCATCGTAAAATACTGCACTTAAATCAATATCGACAGTTCCAGTATGTACACCATTTACATCTCCTTCTTTCCAATAAAGAAAGAATCTAATTATATCTCCTTCACCAATCGGAATAGTGGAACCTCGAGGAATTGTTCTAAGTGACTTACTTGCCGAGCGTAATCCATTAGGTAAGGTAAAGTTACGATATGATTCATCAATCCATACTTTGCCAAGAGATTCTTTAACAGAAAAACGTACGTACAAAGTTTCTTTAACTACATTTAAAACATCATCGATTATAACTTCACTAAGTTTTGTTATTCTATTTTCAATTGCATAGAGTTTCGCAATATTTCCTTTAGGAAAAAAAGTGCGAATTCTTCTCTCATCATTTCGTTTATTAAAATGATTCCATAGACTCAATAGTACTGGAGTTGAAACATCCTTACAAACGATTGAAAACTGTGAAACAATATATTGTTGAACATTTTCTTCAGTAAATGAACGTAAAACAAAATCTAGTTTTCTAGCAAACTCACCAGGGCGTTTGATTAATTCATTTGTTAATTTAGTGAGATTTTTTTTACTTAAGTATTCAGTGATTTTACTTTGGTATGTACTTACTTTTTTTTCGTTTCTCAGGATATTAAATAAATTTTCAGCATGCGGAAAACGCTTCGAATATTCACCAGGATGTAGTTTTTCTCCAATTCTTATCCATACGTTTCGTCTTTTAACCATCTCCTCAATTGCATGAGGGATTTCATTTAATAATGAAAGGATTAATTTACGCTCTTTTCTACTAAATGAAATAAATTTAGTATTCATGCTTAAAGAAGGATCACCTTCACTTAATGCAACACAAAAACGTAAAATATCTGTTGCCGTTTTTAAATAATTTGCGATTTCATTTTCGCTTATTTTTTTAGATTGATACAATAGTTTGAGGACTATAACCATTTTTTCTTTTGATAAAAATAGTTCTGGTAATAAGTTTAGTGGTTTATTTTGAGCTAAAAGTACATATTGAATATCCTCAATGTCTTGGGACTTAAAAGAACCAGTACTATCAATTAATCTTTTAATAATTTGAATTAAATCATCTTGTTTTGCAAGATTAATTATTTTTAGATTTTTTTTATTTCTAAGAGGTGGTCGTTTTTTAATTAGAGTAAGTGGTTGAACACCAAATATATAATACAATAAGCTATTCATATATAATTCTGCTTCATCAATTTTCATTACGTCATTAGGAAAGTTTTTGTAAAAAGGAATGTGGTCAACATTATAGCCTAATTCATTAGTAATCGTTTCCTTGAAATCTATAAACCAAGCTATAAATTCTTGATCGTTCCATGTTTGTAAAATTTCAATAAGCTCAAGTGAAAAAGTATAACCGAACGCTTCAAGTTGCTTCAAGGCTGTTGCAAGTAATGGTTTTGGGAGGTTGTATTCTTGTTTTTCGATATAGAGGGAATTTTTTCTTCGGAAAAGGATGTTTGTTTGGTTCATGTAAGTCCTCCAAATATAATAATAAAAAAAACGAGGAAATTATTGAATCTAGAAAAAGTACTTAGAGTACAAACCTAATAGAAGGAAGATTCAATATAGCCTCGTAACCTTATCAATTCTGATAAGGAATACAGGAAAGAGACTCGCTAGATGAATTCTAATCAGTGAATGTAGAAGGAAGCTGAGTCATAGCCTGTTATATTAGTTTAGTATTTATGAAAACGTTTTGCAACAGAAAACATATTATCGTTGATTAGGAAAAATAACGTAATATAAATTAGTTTTCCGATTAATCATAATTTAATAATTTAAGGAAAAAATAAGTACGCAAAATTAGATTGACATAAAACTAAATGGTTGTATATAATTTCAAATATAACCAAAAGGTTTTATATTGACTTGAAAGAAGGATTGAAATGGGCGTACAAAATCAAGTTGAAGATATTAAACAAACTCTAATATATAATGCACCTATTCAAAAAGTCTGGGAGGTCGTATCAACATCAGAAGGTATATCTGCATGGTTCATGCCAAATGACTTTAAACCAGAAGTAGGTCACGAGTTTCATTTGCAAGGTCCATTCGGTGCATCACCTTGTAAAGTTTTAGAAATTGATGAACCAAATCGAGTATCGTTTACTTGGGATGTTGATGGATGGGTAGTATCGTTTATTTTAAAAGATTTAGGGAATCAAACTGAATTTACGTTAATCCATAGTGGATGGAAAGCAGCTGACGAAATTCTTCCAAAACCAAATCAAAAAAGTGGTATTGTCCGCGACAATATGAATGGTGGCTGGGCTGGTATTGTTCAGAAGCTTAAAAAGGTTGTTGAAAACTAGTGTCCAGTTCTGCACAAAAATATGACGTATTTCAAGCGATAGCCGATCCTACTAGAAGAGAAGTACTTAAATTATTAGCTAATAATGAATTGCCGATTTCAGAGATATCAAGTAATTTTCCGATGAGTCGAACAGCAATTGCAAAACATCTCCATATACTTTCAGAAGCTGAATTAATTAGTGGAAGAAAAGTTGGCAGAGAAAGAAGATACAGATTACAGCCAGAAGCATTTTTAGAGATTAAACAATGGTTATCATATTACGAGCAATTTTGGGCAAATAAATTATCTATCTTACAACATTTAGTTGAAAATAAAGAAGATCAAAGTATAAAACTAGTTAAATCAAATAAAGACAATAATGAAGAGTAATTTCAAAACGAATCTGAAATAGGTTCGTTTTTTTTACATAGACATTTTTCGTTATATCTATATAATAAACTAATGTGGCAAAAAATTATTATGAATGAATAGGATCATACTTGAGGAGTTAAGCAATGCATAAAGGTATATATATTTTAGCTATTGCAACATTTGTCGCAGGAACCGTTGAGTTTATTATTACTGGTTTACTGTCAATGATTGCAGGGGATTTACATGTTTCAGTTGGTGCGGTTGGTCAACTAGTTTCAATTTTTTCAGTAGTATTTGCATTTGGGGCTCCTATTTTTATAGCGATCACTTCAAAAATAGAACGTAAAAAATTACTATTAATCGCATTAACAGTATTTTTCTTTGGAAATATTCTTTCCATCATTAGTCCGAATTTCGCTGTATTATTAATTGCTCGTATTATACTTGCAGCAAGTTGCTCAGTTGTAATTGTTGTTTCAATAACGACTGCAGCAAACATCGTTTCTCCTGAAATTAGAGGTAGAGCAATTGGAGTTATTTTTATGGGAATCAGTTCTTCTCTAGTTTTTGGTGTCCCATTAGGTACAGTTATCGGAGAAAACTTCGGTTGGAGAATGACATTTGTTTTAGTCGGGTTATTAAGCTTATTAGCTATGTTAGGGATTTATAAATTCTTGCCGAAAGTTAAAGGTCAGCCTACAATCCCATTGATTAAGCAAGTTGCAACACTTAAAAATAAACGGATTTTATCGATTCAACTAATTTCATTTTTACAATTAACAGGACATTTTACAATTTATACTTACTTTACACCATACTTAATGAAAACGATGGGATTATCTACTAATATGATCAGTATTGTTTTACTAGTATTTGGTATGGCAGGAATTTTAGGTGGATGGTTAGGTGGTTGGTCTACTGATAAATTTGGTGGAAGTAAAACATTAGTGTTTAATTTAGGGTTATTAGCTATTTCTATTTTAACTTTAACATTCGCTCCTAGTTCAATTATTAGTTTATTTATTATAGTTGTTCTTTGGGGAACTGTATCTTGGTCAATTAGTCCAGCAGTTCAAGATAGTTTAGCGAGAGTGGCAAAAGATTCGGCTGATATTCAAGTTGGATTAAACAACTCTTTTTCTCATACGGGAATTGCTTTAGGTTCAAGTTTAGGTGGGATCCTAATTACTCAGTATGCAGTAACAATGAACGCATTAGTAGGAGGAGTTATTGTTATTTTTGCTTTATTTTCTGCGATTTATTCTTTTGCTCTAACAAATAAAGTGAAGGCAAGTACAAATTAATATAAAAAATGGGAGACGATGCGATTTTTATTGCATCGTTTTTACTAATTTATTTTTCAGAATTGGACATTCTATTAATGTAGTTTTGCGGCATTAAACTAATCTTAATTAGAAGGTGATTTGTATGGAAAATAAACCAGCACATTTTGATGGCAGCGGAATGAATGAAGAAGCATTAGATCAAAATTACCAACAAAAGGATTATCAAGTAACAGAAGAAATGAGAAATAACATAAGCGGAAATCCTTATTTTTTTGAGTAAGATTTGAAAGCGATACATTTGGTATCGCTTTTTTATTTACATTTTTTGAATTTGTCTATATTATTTAACTCTTTCATCAAATATGATTAAAAGAAAGAGGAGGGATAAAAATGAGTTCATTTGCAAAAACGCCCAAACCTCCATACTATGCTGTAATTTTTTGTTCTAAAAGAACGGATGGAGATAACGGGTATAGTAAGATGTCCGAAAAAATGGTTGAATTAGCATCAAGTCAACAAGGATTCCTAGGAGTTGAAAGCGCTCGTGATCAAGAAATGGGGATAACGGTTTCTTATTGGGATTCCTTAGATGCTATTAAGACATGGAAAGAGCACGCAGCTCACAAAGTTGCTCAAGAACGTGGAAAAAAAGACTGGTATGAATCCTTCGCATTAAGAGTGTGTAAAATTGAAAGGGATAATTTTTTTGAAATGTAGTAAATGTAGTGATTAAATTAAATGGTAGTTTAGATGTAAAAATATAAAATAATTGGAATAAATTTGAATGAAAATGATAGTTATTATCAATACTATAAATAAGAAAGGGCAACCTTCTAAATAGGTTACCCTTAAGACAATTACATTCCAGCTTCAAATGTATTACAATCTGTTTCAGCATTGTTTTTAGCTTGTTTCCCTTTATGGCTCACAACATAAATGGAATCTGCACTACATTTGTTTCCAGAAGCCCAAAATTTACAGTTATCAACTTCGCAAAGTACATCTTTTGCCATTATAAGACACCTCCCTTAATTTTATCATTTACATTAATAAAGGGATTGATACATCCATAATTTCTTTTTTTAATGTTTATTAATTCAGGTGAGAAACTCTATAAGGCAAGTTTAGACCTTATCTAAATACGGTAAGGTTTTTTTATATTGTGATCTCCTTGAACTTGGTTAAACATATTGGAAGTTGAATATAATAACTTTTAAAACCATATAAAGATTGGTGCTCATCTTTTTAAACAATTATTTAATTTCATAAAAGTTAAAATAAATAAATTTTTTACTTTCCAAAGTCAAAGTTCATCATGTATTCCTCTTTAACTTATACCTAACTTTCCAAATGGAAAACGGAAAAAGTTAAAATTGTATACCAAAACTAGGTATTTATGGTATAATTTCTTGTAAATCATACTAATTAAACTCTTTTGGTATACCAAGTTTAAGAGGAGGATGGTGATACAATGTTGAAGTATGTGTTTGGATTAGTAATCTTTTTATATTTATTTTCCTCTTTATTTCATTTGGATTTACAATTTGTTATTTCTTCTTTATGTGTCTTAATTGTTCTTTATACGATGTTTACTGTTAAATTGCTCGTTAGAACAATAGGAAGTATTTTCTTACTAATAGGATTTATTCTTCTTTGGAGAAGTAATGCCAGTTTAAAAGAATATATCCTTTCATTCGGTCCAATGCTGGATTTGCTTACCTTGTTTGCATTAATACCAATATTAGGATTTCCGGTTAAATTTGGAGGGTATGCAAAGGGGATTCAAACGATCATACAGAAAAAAGTAAAAACATCCGGTCAATTGTACATCATGACATCGGGAATATCTTACTTTTTAAGTATGTTTATGAATTTGGCAACTTTACCAATGACTTACTATTCTATTCAACCATCCTTAAGTCTGTTTTCTATAAAAAAAGAAGATCGATTTATGAGTCGAGCCATTACCCATGGATTTGCAATGCCTCTATTATGGGCTCCTATTACACCAATCGTAGGGATTGTTATTGACGTAACTGGGGTAAGATGGGTATCTATTTTGCCATATGTATTACCCTTAAGTATATTGGGGATTGTGTTAGATTGGGTATTGGCGTCAAGGAATTCACGGAAAAATGTCACAAAAGGACATAGAAATGATTTAGTAAAAGATGAAACTGCTGCTTCACTAGAAGGTGCGGTTACTCAAGGAAGAGTTTTTCATATTTTCATAGCAATTATTCTATTCAATCTCATCATATCGTTTGCAGAACATCTTTTTTCGTATTCTTTTGTTATTATCGTATCAATTCTAGTAATTCCGTTTGCTCTTAGTTGGTCACTTCTCATTAAGCAACAAAAAGCATTTTTACATAGTTTTAAGGAATATTTTCATTCCTATTCCTTTAAAATGAAAGACCAATTTTTTATCTTTTTGTCAGCTGGCTTTTTTATTTCCGTTGTAAAAGGTACGAATATAAATGAATCAGTGAATATAGCAGTCACTCATTTTAAAGATATTGTAGGACCAGAGGTATTTTTAATTCTATTACCATTAATTCCTTTAGCATTTGCGTTTACAGGGTTACATCCTGCAGTAACTTTGACGTTAATGGCAGAAGCCCTTGATCCACATAGCTTAGGTATTTCACCATATATTTTAACCGTGTCATTACTTGCCGGAGCTATTTCTGCGTTTTTAGTAGGGCCATATAATGCGACGATCGGATTAATGTCGAGCATCATTAAAGAAAGCTCCTTTAAAGTTTCGAATTGGAATATTCCATATACAATTAGTTATTTACTCATTGTTATGTTTTATTTGTTTGGTTTAGAGTGGCTTATTTAGAGGAATCGAAAGGACAACATTATGATAGTTGTCTTTTTTTATTTGTAAAATTAAGAAATAGCACTGGATCAGTGCTATTTCTATGTAATCTATACAGTTAATACGTCCGACTTCACTAATTTGGAATGCTGTGAGTCCTCGCTGTTTCCTTGAGCTTTTACTATTTCGTATAACTCTTCTAGTGCTGCTTCAATCGTTTCAAACGTCTCAAAGAATTTTACCCGAATATCATTCACGTACTCTTTTCCTTCATACTTTTCATAAAGTTTAATTTTAATATTGTCGTCTAACACTTCGGCAATTGTATATTTAGCTTTTAGTTCGTTGAAAAAGTAGAAGTGGTATGTTTCGATTGCCTTTAATCCCTCGTTATCTACAATAGTTTGAAACGTGTCTTTATTCGTCAAAACAATATACTTACCCATCTTTGCACACTCCTCATCTAATTATGTAGTATTGAGCATAAGGTATTTTGTATACCAAATTTCTATCCATAGTGTAATACAGAAAAAAATATTAATCAATATAATTTTCTGAATTTTTAATAAAAATGATGTACGTTTGTAAGAAAAAGTTTTTTTGAATGGACAATACAATTAATGTTAAAGATTTCCAAATAAATAATAGTATTTACTTTCTAAAAAATTCGAATTATAATCAGATTAAATTTTTTAAATTTTAAGAAAATTATATAGGAGGGATACATATGCCAAAAGTACGCTTGCATGTAGAAGGAGAAATTATTGAGCAAGAAGTGCGTGATCACGCGAATTTAGTAGTGTTGGCAGGCATTCGTCAATTCCCAAAACTGAAATATGGGTGCGGGATGGGAAAATGTACAAAATGTGCATGTAGAGTGCTGGAAGGAGCAGAAAAACTTGATCCGCCAAACTGGAAAGAGCAGAAAATGCTAGGTGAAAAGCTTGAAGAAGGCATGCGATTATGCTGTCAGTTAACGATCAAAGATGATATTGTCATTTCACAAGAAAATATAAACGCCCCAATACCGAAAGTTGCAAAGCCAGTAAATGCACAGTAATTTTTTTGCATCATCTAGGTATACAAAATACCTATTTAATTTAAATGTTGAATTCATAGGACGAAAGTAGAAAGTTTTGTAAGCGGATACAACTATGAAAGGGGGTGAAAATATGAAATCATATTTGTTAACTGAGATGACTTGGGAAGAAGTAAAGGATGCATTACATACTGTAAAACTAGCAATAATTCCAATTGGTGCACACGAACAGCATGGCCCTCACATGGTTGAAAGCTGTGATGCTGTACTAGCTGAGAAAATGGCTGAGAAATTAGCTGAAAAAATGTATCCTCATGTAATTGTAACGCCTACTGTCAATATGGGAGTCTCGCACCATCATTTGAACTTTCCAGGAACCATTTCATTGCAACCGACTACGCTTATAGCCATTTTAAAAGATATGATTGTCTCTCTTAAACATCATGGTATTCAAAAATTTTTATTATTAAACTCTCACGGTGGCAATCAGTCAACTTTAAATGTTGCTTGCACCATGTTGTCTGAAGAGCTAGGTTCAGAAATCTATTATGCTAAAACGACAGCATCTGCCAAACTATCAATCTCAGAATCTATTCACTCGCCATTGTTCGGTCACAGCTGTGAACGAGAAGTGTCAGAAGCACTTTACTTGGCTCCTCACTTAATTAGACCAAATAAAATTACTAAAGGAAGTATCCAAAACGAAGGTAGATGGAAGCAACTACGACCTGGTAAAGCTATTCAAGGGTTTTATCGATACGAAGAGATGACGACTAATGGTTGCATTGGGGATGCAACAAAAGCAAGTTACGAAATAGGAGAAAAGATTGTAGGTGAAGCACTCGATAACCTTTCAAACGAACTCCAAAAGCTATTACATCTAGAAGTAGAATGTAAGTTGTAAGTACCTATAAATGAGAGGGTGGGGTTTATGGATTTAACTGTTGCTCACTGGCTTTATGGTATCATGACACTTGTTGTAATTGTGACTATGCTGTTTCGAAAAGGGGTTGTATTGCCTACCATCATTGGAACCTTTCTTGTTTCTGTTGCTTATAAAGGATCATTGGTTGGCGGATTTCAAGCGTTGTTCAATGCAAATCTTGTAGCAGCAAAGGAGCTATTTACGATCTTTTTAATCATCACTTTTATGGTGGCTTTATTACATTCCTTAAAAGATACTGGTGCAGATGAAAGAATGATTGCTCCTATGCAAAAGGTAATGAAAAACGGACATATTGCTTTTGCTGTTCTATTAGTCGTCACATACGTTATTTCTTTATTCTTCTGGCCTACTCCTGCCGTTCCGCTTATTTGTACGTTATTAGTACCTGCGGCTATTCGTGCTGGTTTGTCGCCAATTGCTTGTGCCATGGTTGTTTCGATTGCAGGACAAGGTATGGCATTATCTTCGGACTATATTATGCAGATTGCTCCAATGCTTACTGCAAAATCAGCAGGTATTCAAACATCAGCTGTGTCAGGTAAGGTCATGATTCTCTCTTTAATTACAGGGGGAGTGGCAATCGCGATTACGTACTTTACTGAACGCAAATCAATCGGTAAATCAGAAAGTGAAGCTTCATTGCAACATTTACAATCACTTGCAAACAATAACTCTTCCGCAAATGAAATAGCTGCTACAACAGAAGCTACTGTGGGTGATAGAGAACGTGAAAAATGGGGAAAAATCTTTGCTGTATTAGTCCCACTATCACTACTAGCAGTTATCATATTTATGTTTTCAACGAAAATCGGCAATGGTAAAATGAGTGGTTTTGAAGGAGGAGACGGTGCAGCATTTATCGGTGGTGTTGCGACTATGTTGTTAGTAGTAACATGTGTAGCGTTCCGTCGTTTGCAAGCTCTTGATAAAATTAGTGAGCATATTACAGAAGGATTCGTATTTGCATTTCGTGCAATGGGACCAGTTATTCCGATTGCAGCATTCTTCTTCTTAGGCAGTTCGGACTTTAGCGGTACCATTTTTTCCTTAGGAGAAAATGTAGCAAAGCCAGCGTTCTTAGTTGATTTAGTTCAGGCTGGTCAATCGATCATTCCACATAATTCAGTTTTAACAGCATTTGGTCTATTAATTACTGGAGCGATTACTGGGTTAGAAGGTTCAGGGTTTTCTGGATTACCGCTAGTGGGAGCTTTATCAGGAGCATTGGCACCTGGAGTTGGTATGGAACCTGGTACGTTAGGAGCAATCGGTCAAATGGGATCTGTGTGGACAGGTGGTGGAACGTTAATTGCGTGGTCATCATTGGTAGCGGTTGCTAGTTTTTGTGGTGTGAATGTTTTAGAGTTAGCTAGGAAAAACTTACTTCCTGTTGCTACGGGTCTAATAGTCTCTACCATTTTCGCTCTCGTTATATGGTAGAGCAATCTTTTGAATTTAGAAAAATTAGAAAATTTAATTAAAATGTATTTACAAACAAAAAACAATGGGTTACTATAAGGTTAGTTGGTATACCAAATACAAAATACAAATAAATAACTCGATTTAAGTAGTTTTTATCAGTGTTTTAAGTGATTTGGTATACTTCGATTGTTTAACTAAACTATTAAACTACATAAACATATTGGAGGAGGAGTTTGGATGACTAGATTATTATCTAAAGATGAGTTTCGTAAGGAATTAGAAGAAGCGATTAAAGGGAACCACAGCCAAAAAGCACCTTTTACTGTAGCATGGGCTGAAGGGAAATTAGAGCGTAGCCACTTCGCTCGTTGGGCTGAAAACCATTACCATTATGTTGGACCTTTTGCAGATTACTTAGCTTATATCTACCATAACACTCCAAACTTACCAAAATATGAAGCTGCAAAAGATTTCACATTACAAAACATGTACGAAGAAGAAATCGCTGGCGATCGTCATACAGACTTATTAATTCGATTTGCTGAAGCTTGCGGAACAACTCGTGAGCGTGTATTGGATCCTAACAACATTGCTCCAACAACGCTAGGTTTACAAAGCTGGTGTTTTGCGGTAGCAGCACGTGAAAACTTCGTAGTAGCAACTGCAGCATTGGTTGTAGGACTAGAATCTCAAGTTCCAGACATTTATCGTAAGCAAACTCCAGCATTACGTGAGAAGTACAACTTTACAGATGAAGAGATTGAATTCTTCGACTTACACATCGTATCAGATGAAATTCACGGAGAGCGTGGATACAAAATTGTACTTGATCATGCTGATACTCCTGAGTTACAACAACGTTGCTTGGAAGTAGTTCGTACTGGTGCAAAAATGCGTCGCATGTATATGGATGGCTTATGGAGAGAATATCTTGAAAAAGATTTAGGTGCTCTAGTACAAGCATAATAATTAGAAAATAAAATGGCAGTTTCCGTCTAGGGAACTGCCATCTTGTTCAGAAAGGATGATAAATTTGCTAACTACTAAACTAGAAACTTATAAAAATTACATATCTGGAAGTTGGGTCGAGTCTGTAAATAATAAAACGTTCCAAAGCGTTAATCCTTCTAATAAGGAAGATATTGTCGGCACATTTCAAGCATCGACAGAACAGGACGTGAAACAAGCAATTGATGCAGCAAGCCAGGCTTTTCCTGCATGGGCACAAACTCCACCTTCTAAACGTGCTGCCATTTTAAATAAGGCGGCAGCAATACTTGAACAGAGAGTGGAACAACTAGCAGAGGAATTAACAAGAGAAGAAGGAAAAGTTATAAGCGCGGCCAAACAGGAAGTGCTTCGCTCAGCGGAAACCCTTCGTTATTATGCAATAGAGGGACAAAGCTTTACGGGGGAAACGTTCCCAAATGATGATCCAAATATGAGAGTCACAACTGAAAGGGAGCCTCTTGGTGTTATTTCAGTCATTACACCATGGAATTTCCCACTATCCATACCATCGAGAAAGATTGCTCCGGCATTAATAACTGGAAATACAGTTGTTTTCAAGCCTTCATCTGATACTCCTTTAATTGCATTTCGACTCGTTGAGGCGCTACATGAAGCTGGCATACCAAAAGGAGTAATCAATTTTGTAACAGGAAGTTCATCCGATATCGGGGATATTTTAGTTAAACATCCTGCTATACGAGGCGTTACTTTCACTGGGTCTACGAGTGCTGGGGAACATATTCATAAAAACACATCCTTTACTACAAGAACACAAATGGAGCTTGGTGGAAAAAATCCTCTAATTGTAATGGATGACGCAGACGTAGACTTAGCAGTTAACCTAACCGTGAATGGAGGCTTTCACCTTACTGGTCAAGCATGTACAGGCACTAGTCGTGTAATTGTTATGAAGGAAGTTAAGGAACAATTTGTTCAGAAATTAGTAGAAAAAACAAGTGCTTTAAAAATTGGAGACGGCTTTGACGAAAGTGTCATTATTGGACCTCTTGCAAATGAAAAACAGTTAAAAAACGTTCTGAAGTATATAGAGATTGCTAAAGAAGAAGGGTCTACTCTTGAATATGGAGGTCAACAGCTTACGTATGGAAAATACGAAAACGGCTACTATATTGAACCGGCGATCTTTACAAATGTAAAACCCGAAATGCGCATTGCTAAAGAAGAGATTTTCGGCCCAGTAGTTGCTGTAATTGAAGTAAAAAGCTATGAAGAAGCCGTATTAATTGCTAATGATGTTGAATATGGATTATCTGCATCGATTGTTACGAATAATTTGAAACTCGCTCATCAATTTACTAAAGATGTTCAAGCAGGGACAGTTAAAGTAAATCGTACAACGACAGGTAATTTGATGAATGCACCATTTGGTGGAGTTAAACGCTCTAGTACTTCTACATTCCGTGAGTCAGGCAGAGTGGGACTTGAATTCTTTACACAAATAAAAACAGTCTATATCGGTTACTAAAGGAGGGGTTTAAATGAAAAAAATATTAAAATTAGAACTAGATGAAGCAAAGGTAATGATCGAAGCTGGTAAGAAAAAATCAGAGGATATCAACGTTCCAGAGACGATTGCAATTGTAGATGAAGGTGGATATGTCATTGCACTTGAACGAATGAATGGTGCTCGAATTACTGGTCCTGAAATTGCTATTGCAAAAGCATATACGGCAGCGGGCCATAAACGCTCGACTCATTTATTTAATACAGAACCAAACGGACCAGCTCTACCGGGCAATGAAGCATTTGGAATACAACATATGCTAAATGGAAAGTTTGCAATCTTTGTCGGCGGTTTTCCAATTGTAGTAAATGGAGAAGTCATTGGTGGCGTGGGGATCAGCGGTGGAAATGGAGAGCAGGATACAGCGGTCGGAACAGCTGCCCTGCAAGCATTGCAAGAGTTCCTTTCAAATGACGGTTATGAAGTTGTTACTGATGCAGACATTAAAAAATAATACTTTGGAGGCGGTTAGGTGTTGTTCCTACATCGCCTTTTTTGGTTTACAAACATTCGCATAGTAAAATAACTGGGAGTAAAGTTCATATTTGTAGGCAATAAAAGTAGTTAGCTATAAGAAGATCTACTTATCAAAATATAGGTTTAAGAGATAAAAGGACTATAAAGCGAAGATCCGAATGAGTGGTTGAATGGTATTTATTTCCACCTAACTACTCGATTACTTATTTAAAAGATACTATAATAGAAATATCGATTTACTTTTAACAAAATGATGATACACTATTTTAAAATAGGCAAGAAATGGGAGGCAGGTGAATGGAATGGAGATGGAAACTAATTTTCTTTCAATCCGGGAACATGCGTATAGATATTTAAAAGAATTGATTTTAGAAGGGCATTATAAGCCAGGTGATCGCTTAATTGAACGGGAGCTTGCTGTTAAGCTAAACATTAGTCGTACACCTATTAGAGAAGCTTTATTCCGCTTAGAATCACAAGGGTTTGTAAAAACGGTTCCTCGTAAGGGTGTCATCGTTTCGAATATTTCTGATGAAGATATTATGGAAGTGTTTACGATTTTATCATCACTAGAAGTGTTAGCAGCAAAATTAGCTGCTAAAAAAATGACGGACGAAATTCAACAAGAGTTTGATCAGAAAATCGAAGAGCTTCTTTATATTGAGGAACACTCAGACGAGACATTTGAGAACGAACATATTGAAATGAATCTCCTTCTATATAAGGCAGCGAGAAGTCCGAAGCTATTTGAAATTTTATCTGGCTTAACAGATTATATCCATATGTCTGCTAATATGGGGTACGAAACGCCTGGAAGACGTAAGGAATCATTGAGGGAACATATTGAAATCATGAAAGCAGTACGAAATAAAGAAATAGAAATGTCGGAGTATTTAACGAAAATTCATATCGAAAATTCTAGACGTGCGTACATGAATTACATAGAAAAAAGAAAAGAAAAAACGACATAAAAATAGTTTGTGGATGTTTTCGTCACTTTTCTTGTATGGAAAAAATCATTTTTCTAAAAATAATAAAAGCCCCTATTAGTTAGACTGTTAGAACGTCTAGACTATGGGGGCTTTTTATTTTAGTTTCGTATTTCATAAATAGTAAAAGAAAAATACTAGATCCCAATAACGATTGAAGACGTTCTATTTTTTAAAGTATTACAAATACTCATTGCTACAATATACCCCGTCTTTGGATTAGTAGAAGAAGGAATATTTTGCACCTTTACTTCCATTTCACCAAAATATCCCTTTACGAAAATTTGGTGTGTATTACTGGTTATGCTTGGATCTACATAAACTTGAACTTTTGTTTTATCAAATCCGATTCCAGCAAGACTCAAGGTTGCTGAAATATTTGTGCTTTCCGGAAAAAGCTTAGAAGATTCTCTAGCAACGCCACTATAAATGCAAAAAGGCTCTTTAACTGTGTTTAAATCTACCTTTTCTTCTGCAATTGTTCCTCGCCAAGCACTCGGTGGTTTTCTCGTTACAAGTTTTACTTCATCAACACTATGTAACATTGAGGCAGCAACACGATCCAATCCGGCAATTGCAGCAGAAGGGATGAGGATCTTGCTATTAGTAAGTTTTGCAGCTGTTTCTAGTTCTGCTAATAATGCATCATCTGCTAGTGCACCTACAGAAGCGATGATAAAATCACTACTAGAAGATAGCGCCCTTTTCCCATACTGATAGACAGCTTCATGACCTGCAGCTTCAATAACAATATCCAATCCCAATCCGAAAAATGCCTCTTCATTGTCGTAAAATAAATCGCTTATATGCGATTCGTATTGATCCTTACTTCGTACGAGAACCGCTTTTAATAATACATCCCCAGCCTTGCCTTCGTTTATGTATTTGACGATATCTTTTCCGATCGCTCCATATCCAATTAAACCAATATTAAGCACATTCATCACCTCGTTTTTTGAAAATTAAGATGTATTTGGTATACAAAATATTATATCAGACCGGTATATAAAAACAAATAGAGTAATATAAATTAAGAAAAATAGCTTAATATATGAAATTTTTATATTGTCAGAAAATTATAAATATGGTATATTGTATACCAAAGAGGTGAAGAGGAGGATTTGAATTATGCCAAAACTGAATTTTGCTACTAGTGGAAAAGTATTAGAAGTACCGGAAAACTCCAATATTTTACGTATGTCTCTTCGATTTGATGGGGAACTGCCAAATCGATGTGGTGGAGGCGTTTGTGGATCCTGCGTTTGTAAAATTGAAGAGGGGACTGTTGATCATATAAAAGTGCAGGAGCGTCGAAAACTTGGTGAAGAATGGTTAAGCAAAGGGTTTCGTTTAGGTTGCCAAGCTTTCATCACTGACGAAGATGTTACGATTTCATGGAATGAAGAAGTAACAGATGAAGTAAAAAAACGAAAATTAGATCATCCGAAAAAGAAAGTGACATCTACACCATAAAATCCAATTTTAAGAGCGGGAGTGAATGATATGTTGTTAGTATGCGACAAACATATGGAAGAAGCCTTAAAGTTAGTAGAAATGCCTCGAATTCAAAAAACTCAAACTGGTGAGGCATGCTCGTTTTGTAATGTGGAATCCTCGCTTTTAATGAACATGGTCAATCAACCTAATCCAGTTAAGAAAAAATCATGCGGCAATTGTGTGAAGTGTTCTTGTCTTATTGCAAACTAAAAGAAAGATAAACTAAAGGGATGGATTTTATGAAACAGTTAAACATCTTTATCGCCTTTTTTAGAAGCAGCATGCTTGGATACGGAGGTGGACCATCGACCATTCCTTTAGTACATAAAGAAGTGGTTGAACGTTTTAAATGGATGACTGATGAAGAATTCGGAGATGTGCTCGCTATTGGAAACACACTGCCAGGACCGATTAATACAAAAATGGCTGGATACATTGGGTTCAAAGTAGGCGGTAAAATTGGGATGATTAATGCAATAATTGCAACGATTCTGCCGACGATTATTTTAATGGTTGTTTTATTAACTACTCTAGTAACGTTTAAGGATCTAAAATGGGTGCAAGGAATGACGAAAGCAATTGTTCCAGTAGTTGGAGTCATGCTTGCTGTGCTAACTTGGCAATTTGTAGAAGCTTCCGTTAAGGGGCTAAAATGGCCTATTACAATCGGACATATTTTAATAGGGATTGTTTTAATGCAATATTTTCATATACATCCAGGATTTATTATTGGAGGGCTTCTGTTATTTGCGGTCGTTAAGCCAACCAAATCAGTTGAAGGTAAAAAATCAAAAGGACTGTCTGCATAATGGTATATTGGAACATTTTCTGGTCGTTTTTTGTTGCTAATATTTTAGGGTATGGAGGAGGCCCCGCGACAATTCCTCTTATTCAAAAAGAAGTCGTCACAAGGGGATGGCTTACACATCAAGAATTTAATGAGGCTCTTGCAATGGGGAATTCTCTACCTGGACCGATTGCTACGAAAATGGCTGGGTATATCGGATTCCATGAAGGTGGTATACTAGGTTCATTTTTGGCTGTATTGGCTACAGTTGCACCGTCACTAATCCTCATGCTGACCTTAATGGGAATTTTGTATAAATATCGACATTCGATTCAAGTAAAGAGAATGACTCTTTACGTTAAACCAACAATCGCAGTCTTACTTGGCGTTATGGCTTATAATTCATTTCATGATTCATATTTTCAAATTGGTATTGGACAGTTTTTATTTTTAGGAGTGATTAGTTACATATTAATGGAGAAAGTAAAGCTTCACCCAGCTTTTATTGTAATGGGAGCTTTGTTATACGGTGGATTAAATTTATAAATTGAAAAAAGGGTGAGCAAATTTTGCTTACCCTTTTTTGCACATTAGAAAGATAAAATTTAAAGCGACGAAGGGGACTCGAAGTA
Organism: Gottfriedia sp. NPDC057991; assembly: GCF_042886615.1. Taxonomy (NCBI): domain Bacteria; kingdom Bacillati; phylum Bacillota; class Bacilli; order Caryophanales; family Bacillaceae; genus Gottfriedia; species Gottfriedia sp. NPDC057991. Next base: position 51,780 of record NZ_JBHVQN010000005.1, on the reverse strand, counting down.
GTTGCATATTTTGGAATTATGTAAAAGTGCAACTGCGCTTTTGGTCATCACTTTAAAGTTCGCCAATTGGCGAGTTTTTTAGAATGTTTAAGATATAACTTTTGTTTGTAATTTGTTATTGTAATCTACTTTCAACTTGTTGACAAACTTCATCAGCTGTTAAGCCACTTGCCTCGATTACTGATCCTTGTGTAGATACATTTTGCATTCCCATTACATTTGAATCAAGTCCTGTTACTACACAGCAATCGCAACCATTTGCATCTGATTCCTGTTTTAATTCAACAACATCATGTCCCGCTGAACGTAATGCTTCTTGGACATTCGTTAAAGATTGTTCTACTCCGATTCTAGCCATAAAAAACACCTCCTCAGATATATAAGATTTGCAATTTACAGGAAAAATATTCTTTGAATAAAGAAGTTTAAGTTTAGAAAAAGTAAAGATGGAGGTGATGAATATGGGAAAAACTAAAAAAGATCCATCTAGAGTTGGCTTAGGATCACCAAATGTACAAGGTCAAGGGACTACAACATCTGAAACTGGTGTTGAGATGTCTTCTAGTAGAAAAAAACAAAAAAGAGAGATTAAATAAAGACTATTGGTCAGAATTCAAATATTGGGAAATTGTAAGGGACATTTAAACTCATTCTGACTAAAATCCTATTTAATAAGAAGATGTCTCGCCACCTATTTATAGGTGGTTTTTTATTTTGATTAAAAATAAAATATATATAAGAGGAATCTACGATCGTTAAGAAGAATTAAGAACTTAATTAAATGATCTTGTTATCATACATTACAACAATTATGGAGTAATGTATTTTCTTTTTAATTAAACTATTGGAGAAAGTAGATGAAAAGATGAATCATATTGTAAATGGTGATGTGGTTGGAGGAAAACTAAAGTCTTTAAATGGTAATATGATCGTATGGAGAGAAATGTATGATTTTGGGCCGCTTTGTCAAGATTGGCCTTTAGAAGAAACATATAAAAGAAGAGCAGAGTTTTTTGAACAAAAACTACAAATTCCTTTGAGTTTTTTTATTGAAAATTGCCGAAGCCAATATCAATTATTATATGAACTCTCTCGTTCTGAGGAAGTTGTTCTATGGTTCGAACATGATCGATACGATCAAGTGACGATCCTCTATTTATTATCGGAATTATCGGCACTTGGATTTCAAAAAATTTCGATGGTTAGTATAAATGAATATGAAGGCATTGAGCCATTTCACGGATTAGGCCAATTATCATCAGAACAATTAATTGAATTACTTCCAACTAGACAGGAAATTACAAACGAACAAATAGAAGAAGCATGTGCTGGATGGAAAGCTTATTGTTCAGATAATCCAGATGAACTTAATGAATTTATTCAAAAATGTTATGCGCTTCCGTTTTTAAAACACGCTTTATTAAGTCATATGACCTATTTTCCGTCTCAACAAAATGGATCAAATGAAGTAGAATTTTTAGCATTATCAATGATCAATGAAGGTATTAACTCTTTTGCAGAACTATTTAATAAGCTTGTAAGACAAAGAACAAATGATGGATTAAGCGATTTATATTTCGCAGCAATTCTAAATGAATTAATGAAAGGTGATTACCCATTAATAAGTAGTGACAGTGAATTACCAAGTTATAAGCAACATAACCCAAAAGCAAAAATTGGATTAACTAGATGGGGATTAGATGTACTAACGGGAAAAACAAATCGAATGAATTTAGTCGGAATAGACTGGTGGGTTGGAGGGGTTCATTTAGTTGAAAAAGCCTCTTATAATAAAATGTAAGGTCAGGTATTAATCATGGATGTTGTATTTAAATCAGATAACAAAGTATTGAAAACGTTATAGAGGTGGTAATATGCGCCCGATTTTATTAGGAGTATTAGCGGCATTTTTCTTTTCAATCACATTTATTTTAAACCGCTCGATGGAATTATCCGGTGGAAGTTGGATTTGGAGCGCATCTTTAAGGTACTTTTTTATGGTACCTTTTTTATTGATCATCGTAATCGCTAGAAGAAATTTGTATGATCTATTGAAAGAAATGAAAGGGAAATTAAAAAGTTGGATTATTTGGTCAACAATTGGATTCGGTTTATTTTACGCACCAATATGTCTTGCAGCAATTTATTCTCCAGGATGGCTAATAGCTAGTTCATGGCAGATAACGATTTTATCTGGATCACTATTAGCACCATTTTTCTTCATATCAGTTCAAACATCAAATGGAAGCCGAAAGGTACGTGGAAAAATTCCTTTTAAAGGACTAGGAATGTCTTTACTAATCATATTTGGTATTTTATTAATGCAGGTTGAGTTAGCTACAAAAATAGCTATTTCAACAGTTTTAACAGGTATTTTACCAGTTATTATTGCCTCATTTGCATACCCACTTGGCAATCGGAAAATGATGGAAATATGTGATGGAAAGCTGGATGTATATCAACGCGTTTTAGGAATGACCTTAGCGAGTTTACCGTTTTGGATCATCCTATCAATCTATGGTTTATATACTGAAGGACTACCAAGTCAGAACCAAGTATCACAATCATTAATTGTAGCGATCTCATCAGGAGTAATTGCTACTGTATTATTTTTTCAAGCTACTGATTTAGTAAGGGGAAATATGCAAAAATTAGGAGCAGTAGAAGCAACCCAATCCATGGAAGTATTATTCACGGTAATTGGTGAAATGATCTTCTTATCATCAGCATCTCCATCTATTATTTCTTGGATTGGAATGATTATTATAATGATTGGAATGATCTTACACAGTTATCTTTCACAGAGGGGTAAGTCCGTACAGCAAGATAGGGAAACTGTTAATTTATGAAAGGTTATTTTAGTGAAATTCAAATAACGAAACAGAATGATAATACTTATACTTTTTGAATACTACCCTAGTGGAAAGAGGTGATTAATATGTATAAAGAATTCAATGAATCACTTATATTAGATAAAAATAAGAATTCGATCTCCATCTTAACACCAAAAGATTTTAGTTTTAAAGAATGCTTAGTATTTTTAGCACGGTCTAGGAATGAGGTACTCCATCAAGTTAATGGGGAATATTTTTTAAAACTTATTAAAATAGAAAATAGATTAATTTTACTAAAAGTAAGTAGTGATCATAACCAATTATTAATTGAATTTCCAGACCAAAATCCAAGTGAAGAAATAAAAGTAGCTGCAGCAGCATTTATATGGGAATTATTTGATTTAAGCAGAGACCTAACCGAGTTCTACCAATTAAGTAAAGATAATCAAATGCTAAAGTTGTTACTTGATCAGTATTTTGGACTTCGCGTAATAGGAATTCCGGATTTGTTTGAAGCATTTACATGGGCTATTATGGGTCAACAAATCAATCTGTCATTTGCGTTTTCTTTAAAAAGAAGCTTTGTTGAAAAATATGGAGAAAGCTTTAGATGGAATGATGAAATTTTTTGGCTATTTCCAACTCCAGATGGAATATCCAAACTTGAAGTTTCCGATTTAACCAGTCTGAAATTTACTACACGAAAAGCTGAATACGTGATTGGAATCGCAAAATTAATGACAGAAGGATTCATTTCCAAAGAATCTCTCAATCGTTTAAATTCATACGAGAAAAAGTTAAATAAGTTATTAGAAATTCGCGGAATAGGGAACTGGACTGCTGATTACGTTTTGATGAAATGTTTACAAGAGAAATCTGCGTTTCCAATAGCCGATGTAGGAATACATAATGCATTAAAAAATCTGCTATCATTAGAGAAAAAACCTTCAATTGAAGAAATTAAGAAAATGGCTACAAAATGGAAGGGCTGGGAAGCTTACGTAACTTTTTATTTATGGAGATCATTATATTCCTAAATAAGTAATACAAAGTAAAGTTCACTAAAATTGAAAAATCCCCCTATATTTCGATACATAATTGGTATTTATTGTTAAAATAGTGTGTAGTAACAAGAATAATTGGGGGAACAACATGAAAAGATTTATTTTATTAACTGTAATGGCTATTCTTGGACTTAGTGGGTGTTCACAGTCAACCGCATCAGTTAATACGAAAACTGATTCAAAATTTACAGTTGCGCTTATAAAATGTATTGATGGTGATACTGCCAAATTTACAGAAGTTGGTACAACAAGATTCTTATATATCGATACGCCAGAAAGTACAAGGACGATTGAGCCATATGGAAAAGAAGCTTCAGCATATACATGTAATCTATTAAAAAGTGCAAAAACAATTCAGCTTGAGTATGATGGTCCAAAAAAGGATAAATATAATCGAACACTTGCATGGGTTTGGATTGATGGTAGACTAATTCAAAAAGAAATCATAAAAAAAGGCTATGTAGAAAAATTTTATGATTATGGTAATTATTCCTATGAATCAGAGCTAAGAAGCTTACAAGCAACTGCTAAGCAGCAGGGTGTTGGATTATGGAGCAAAAATAAAACCAATCAAACAAAAACGAATAATTCGTCTAAAAATAATAAACAGTATTTTAAAAATTGCGCGGCCTTAAGAAAAGTCTATCCAAATGGAGTACCAAAAGGGAATAAAGTATACCAAGCACAAATGGATCGAGATCATGATAATTACGCGTGTGAAACAGAGTAAAAACACCTAATTCTAGGTGTTTTTTATCTGATTAGGTCTTTTATTTTCGAATTCAATCCCTGACTCTTGGAATTATTAAGTTTTGTCTTAAAAATTTTAAAAGAGCAGCAATTCTACAAAGGATTTTCGGTTTAATAATAGAATAGTATTAGTGCCTAAAAAATTATTTTTACAATCTTGTTTAATCATGACAAAATATAAATAAGAAAAATTGAAGAGGACGGGACTATGATTAAATTTTTTAAACGACTATTTAGTAAAGAAAAAACAAATCAAGTTACATTGCCATTAAAAGAAACTCGTTCCCTATCAAAAGTGGAAATCGAATATATTATTAGTGAGTTTACTGATAAACAGAATAAATTAGTAGAGGATATGAAAATAAATTCTGTTAATAATGCCGATATTGAGTTTAATGAACTAATCACAAATAGAATCACGAATAATTTAAAGTACAGAATACCTTTTTTAGAAATTGAGTTAATTTATTTAAATAATGTATTAAGAGGAAAGAAAGTAAAATCAATAAAATATAAATTGTTTCATCAAATCAGAGATACTGAAACGACAGAAATAACAGATATGGTAATAAATCAAGGTTACTCTTTCGTTCCTTCAGTAGGTTATTTGAAAATTGGATAAAATCATGATGAAAACCCACTAGGTTATGTTGAAGTGCACCCCAAAAGTTAGACACAGTCTAACTTTTGGGGTGCACTTTTTATGACTAAATTTACTCATGTTTACCCTTGATCATGTGCCTCAAAATTCTCATTTGCCGTTGATTTAGGTAAATCGTTAACCTCATAAGCGACCCTTATTCCAGATTCGATTGCTCCTTGAATCCAACCTGGTGCTGTAGAAGTGTGATCACCAGCAAAATGGATCAGTCCTTCAGGAGTTGAAATATATGGAGCAATCTCAGTTTGCTGGTCAGGTTTGAAAATTGCAAAAGCTCCACCTGAAAAAGGATTCTCTGACCAACTAAATGTATTACCAGTAATAAACTCATTATATATTTCTTTACCGTAAATTTTGGATAAATCTTCTAGCGCATTCTCTATTTGTTCTTTTTCAGTTAAGCTATCCCAAATTGATGCATTATCTTCCCATGTATAGCTTGCTAATATGACTCCAGGGCCCTCTGAGCCAACGGATTGGCTAGGGAAATAGGAATAACGAACAGGTAGATCAGAAATCATTTTTCCTCCAATAAAACCTTCTTTCTCCCAAAATCTAGTTTTAAATTGTAATCCAATTTTAGTTGAAGGAACGTAATGTAATTGTCGAATTGCTTTATATTTGTTATAAGAAAATAAATCGCGTGGAATGATTTCAACGAAGTTTAGTAATGAAAAAGGTATCGTAATGATGGCTAAGTCTCCAGTTACCGTATATGCCTGCGACGTTTGTGTATCCTCTGTATGAATCGTAACAGAAGAGTCGTGTTGTTCTATTTTTTTCATTTTTTGATGAAAAAAAATATTTTCTTTTAATTCAGGTAGGAATGAATACGGTAAGTGATCATTTCCACCTTTTATTTCATAAAACTTTAGTCCAGGAGTAAATAGAATCATTACTTCTCGAAGTAAGGCAGTGAATGAAAGCTCAGGAAAGCCTTCCATCCCAAGCATAACCTTAATCATATCAATGGCTCCAACTGATAATGTTCTACCATATGGATTGTATTTTAAATAATATTCCATCGAATAACGATCAAGTAACTTAATAACGATTTCCCAATTCTTTTTTGGATTCTTTTTAATGAAGTCAGTTACAGGTTGCATGGAATATTGAGCCAAATATTCAGCTGTTTTACCTTTTTCAGATGGTGAAGTAGGGAAGTTAAGAATATCGGGATTTTCTTCATAAAGCTTTTGAATGGTTCTTACATTGTTTACGTATATAATATCGTTTGGAGTGCTATTAATGAATTCTTCTAAAGGAAGGTTAAATTTCTTAATATATTCTAATACAAGCAAGTGAATAGACGGTAATCGCATTGCACCATTTTCCATATACTGTCCTGCATAAAAATTACGATTAGTAAAAATACGACCACCAATTCGATCATTTCCTTCGAGAACTGTTACTTCATGTCCTGCTCCTTTTAAAAGTGAAGCGGCTACTAAACCTGATATCCCAGCACCAACAATAATAATATTTTTAGGCTCAAGTGTTTTTGGTAGTCCGGTACGAATTGTTTGAAGCATTACTTCCATTGATATAGGAGGCTCCATACTAACTGGCATAATTTCGCTCCTTTATATTTATGACATTCATAGAAGTTTATTCAAAAATAGAGGAATATAGAAGAGTTTAAAAGCAGGATTAGATATAGAAATGGCATAAGAAAAAGAGCTTGAAAAATCAAGCTCTCAGTTTGTAGAAAAAGACTTTGAAAATTTGCTACTTTTTACGTCTAAATAGGTTAACGATAAATACAATAATTGCGATAATTAATAGAATATGAATTAGTCCGCCTGCGATATGGAAAGTAAAATAACCTAATACCCATAAGATTAAAAGAATAAAAAATAAAATCCACATAATATGAACATTCCTTTCTTAATGACTGTATTATTACCTTTTCCAATTTTAATTTTCATATCCATTTATTGAGCACAAAAGTGAAAAAGCTACCAAAATAGGTAGCTTTTGTGTTGTATTGATAAAGTTCTAAATGCCTGATTTCAGACTGAGTGAAGCGAGCACTTTCGGGCAGTTTGAATTGTATTAAAATTTATCAAATACAGTGTAAGGCATTTGTCTTTTATGTCTAGATTTATTAAACCATGATTCGATTTTTGCTTGAGAGTCACCATTAATTTCTTTACCTTCTAAATAATCATCGATGTCATCGTATGTAACACCAAGAGCGACTTCATCTGCTAATTGTGGACGATCCTCTTCAAGGTCAGCAGTCGGAACTTTTTCATATAGCTTTGGTGGGCAATTTAATTCTTTTAGCAGCATCTTTCCTTGGCGTTTATTTAGACGGAAGATCGGACATAGGTCTGAACCACCATCGCCATATTTAGTATAAAAACCAGTAACAGCCTCAGCGGAATGGTCAGTGCCTAAGACAACACATCCATTCATAGCAGCAATGCTATATTGAGCTTTCATTCTTTCACGAGCCTTTTCATTACCTTTTGCAAAATCAGTAAGGTCAACGCCAATATCTTTTAATGTTTTAACACTAGCATCTACAGCAGCTTTAATATTCACTGTGTAGGTCTTAGTTGGTTGGATAAAATTTAATGCTTCCTGGCAGTCCTCTTCGTCCATTTGAACGCCATATGGTAAACGAATTGCGATAAATAGATATATTTTTTCTGATTGCTCACTATTTAGTTCATCTATTGCCATTTGTGCAAGTTTACCAGTTAAAGTTGAATCTTGGCCACCTGAAATGCCTAATACATAACCATTTAAAAAGGGATGTTTTTTAAGATAGTTTTTTAGGAAATCAACACTTATTCTTACTTCCTCTTTAGGATTGATAACTGGCTTTACTTTCATTTCTTCGACGATTTCTTTTTGTAAACTGTTCAATCTTCATTCTCCTTTTGATACAGATTGTATTTTTTAATATAAGCGTAGCAATCCTCAGGTAATAAATATCTTGGCTCTCCGCCTTTAGCAAACTCTTCTCGGATATATGTAGAACTAATTTCCATCGCTAATCCTTTATCAATTAGATGAAATCTTGAACCATTATCATTGTTTCGTAATAGTGGAGAACGAGAGATGGTTTTTAACATATCAATTCCATCACGGGCCATTACAATGAATTTATTTTCGGAAACTAATTGATCACCGTATTTCCATTTTCCTTCTGCAATATCTTCTAGGAGATCAGCTCCCATTATGAAATAAACTTCATCTTCACTATATGTAGCTTTAAAATGGTTCATTGTATAGTAAGTGAAAACTTCCCAAGCCTCTTTACTCATTTCATAATCGTCTGCAATAAACTTTGAGTTGTTTTGAATTGCCAACTTTAACATATTCCAACGATGTTCATCAGTATTATGTAATTGTTTATCTCTTCTTTTTGAAGAGCATGGTAAAAAGATAACTTTGTCTAATTGACAACGATGAGCAATCGTACTTGCAGTCCATAAATGAACGTTTGTAATCGGATCAAACGAACTGCCGTAAATCCCAATTTTAGCCATTTTTCATTTCCTCTGTTTTCTTTCTAGCTTCTGCTATTTTTTCCATTTTGTTATCCCAACATTTTTGACTTAAGTCTACTGGATATTCTTCAGGGTTTAATGCACGTTTGTATTCTTCCCAAAGTACACTTAAGTTGTTTTCAGCAAAATCCTGTATGTCTTTAATTGCAGGCACTTTGTAGACTAATTCACCTTTAGTAAAGATTTGGTGATGAAGTTCTCTAGCTTCAAAATTAGTTACAAACTTACTGATATATGGATGGATCGGATGGAATAACTTTATTTTTTCTTCAGATCCTGGATCTTCATCTTCAAGAGCAATATAATCAGCCTCAGCGTGATGGTTAACTGTATTAATAATTCGATACAATTTCTTTAGTCCAGGAGTTGTTACTTTTTCAGGGTTTTGAGAAATTTTTATTGTATCGATCATATTCCCATTTTCATCTTCAATACTTACTAATTTATAAACAGCTCCTAGAGCCGGTTGATCATATGCTGTAATGAGCTTTGTTCCGATTCCCCAAGAATCAATTTTTGCTCCTTGCGATTTTAAATTTAAAATTGTATATTCATCTAAATCATTCGAAGCAACAATTTTCGTATTTACGAAACCAGCTTCATCGAGCATTTTTCTAGCTTCTTTCGATAAATAGGCTAAGTCACCACTATCAAGTCGGATTGCTGCAAAGTTAATTTTATCACCTAGTTCTTTTGCGACTTTAATCGCATTAGGCACTCCACTTTTTAGTGTATCGTATGTATCAACTAGGAATGTACAGTTAAAATGACAATCTGCGTATTTTTTGAAAGCTATGTATTCATCTCGATATGCTTGCACGAGCGCATGAGCATGTGTACCTGAAACAGGAATGTTAAATAATTTACCAGCACGAACATTACTAGTCGCATGAAATCCACCAATATAAGCGGCTCTTGCTCCCCAAATAGCAGCATCAAATTCCTGAGCACGTCTTGTTCCAAATTCCATTAGCGTATCATTACCAACGATATGTTTAATTCGTGAAGCTTTCGTAGCGATTAATGTTTGATAATTGACAATGTTTAATAAGGCAGTTTCAATTAATTGTGCCTCTACTAGCGGGGCCTCAATCCTTAAAATTGGCTCATTGCCAAATACTAATTCACCTTCTTGAATTGCTCTAATTGAACCTGTGAATTTTACATTAGACAGAAATTGAATAAATTCATCTTTATATCCTAGTTCTTCTTTTAAATAGTCAAGATCTGAACTACTAAATTTAAAGTTCTGCAGATAACTGATTATTTTTTCTAAACCTGCAAAGATTGCATATCCATTTCCAAATGGGAGTTTACGAAAATAAAGTTCAAAAATGGCATTTTTATTGTGAATATTGTCTCCCCAATAAGTTTCTGCCATATTAATTTGATAAAGGTCTGTATGAAGTGCAAAGCTATCATCTTGAAAGGTGTAATTCATCTTATTTCCGCCCCTAAAGTATTTTTGAAATGACTTAAAGCCCATTCATGTCCGGCTGCATTGAAGCTTGCAACTGCCTGCTGGTGAATGACTATTTTATAACCCTTATTATAAGCATCGACCGCGGTATGTAATACACAAATATCAGTGCAAACTCCTATTAAATGAAGTTCGTTTATGCCTCTTTCATTTAGTTTTATCTCAAGGTCTGTTCTGGCAAAAGCGGAGTAACGAGTTTTATCGAGCCATTGAACAGTTGAATTGCCTTTTGATGAATTGTATAAGTCCATTAATCCACCATATAAATCTCTTCCTTTAGTATGTCTAATATTATGAGGTGGAAATAATTTTGTTTCGGGATGAAACGGATCATTCTCATCATGTACGTCTACTGCAAATACAACATAATCTTGATTTTCTATGAAATTTTTAGTTAATTGAAGAATACTTTGCTCAATAACTTGTGCAGGTTTACCACAAGTTAATGAACCAGCATCTGCTACAAAGTCATTCGTATAATCAATAATAATGAGCGCTTTTTTATCCATTTATTAATCACCCCAAATAACAAGAATGTTAATTTTTTCACATAATAGAAAAAATTAAATTAGTTTTTCATCTTCAATATTATTATAAGTTAATTCATATGAAAACCTAAATTTTGGAAAATTAGCAGATCATTTTTATATTATTAACTTTACAATTAAAAATTACTATTTATTGTAGGCTGTGTAACCTTCGCAGTGATTAGAGGAAATAAATGAAAAGTACCGAACTAACTAATAGATTAATTAACAGTTAGAAGAGGTGACATGATGGAAGTAGTTCGTGCAAAATCAGAGCATATTTCAGAAGTAGCAAATTTATTTGATCAGTACAGAATGTTTTATAAACAAGAAAGTAATTTAAATGGAGCAATTGATTTTATTACGGAAAGAATCAATAACAAAGATTCTGTTATTTTTCTTGTGAAAGAAGAAAATCAATCTCTAGGATTTACTCAGTTATATCCGTCATTTTCTTCGGTATCAATGAAAAAGTTATGGATTTTAAATGACTTATATGTAACCGAAACGGCAAGGCAAAAAGGAGTAGCTCAAATGCTGTTAAATGCAGCAAAGAAATTTGCAATCGAATCGAACGCAAAAGCATTGGATTTACAAACTGCGATTGATAATAAATCGGCACAAGCATTATACGAAAAAAATGGCTATCAAGTTGATAAAGAATTTCTTTCGTATTCATTAAATTTAGAAAATTTAAGGTAATCTTCAAATAATCGTAGTAAATAAAATTGATGAAAATCTTCGTCAAAAAAGAACTATTATCAAATGCTTTGAAATAGTTTAATAAAGTCAGGCTTTAAAATAAAACTAACTTGAAGGAGAAGATGATGCTTACAGTTAAAGGCTCATTTAATGAAGCTAAAATATTTACAGATAATGTGGAACAAGGAGCAATTGGACAAATTATTGAACTATGTAATCAAGAGTTCGTGAAAAGTTCTAAAATTAGAATTATGCCTGATACTCATGCAGGTAAGGGATGCACGATTGGAACGACAATGACGATTCAAGATAAAATCGTTCCAAATCTCGTTGGGGTTAACTAAAACGGCTCCAACGTTAAAAAACTCGCTCAATTGCTGGAAACCCTAACGTAAAATCTAGTCGAGGGCAATCAGCAGCCAGAGGTTATGGTGACATAGTCAAATGGTTCAGAGACTTGCACGTTGTTAGCAGACGATTGTGCAGAATTATTCTACTTCCTAATCTCGAATGGAATAATTAACACGGCGAGCCTACATAAGGAGCTGCATACTCCGCTGACTGTAGAGAAGGTATAGTCCACTCTCTAAGAAATTAGAGGTTAAAGTACGATATAGGTTGCGGAATGGAAACAATAAGAGTTTCACAAAAAGATATCGATTTTAAAAAACTAGATGCTGTCATTCGTAAACATGTACCATCAGGGTTTTCAATTCGAAATAATAAGCATGATTTTGTGAAGAAAATTGATTTTTCACAGCTTTACTGCTTTAAGGAATTAAATGAAACAAGAACAAAGCTTAGCTTAGGGTCACTTGGTGGTGGAAATCATTTTATTGAGTGCAATTCTGATGAGGACGGAAATATTTATTTTGTTATACATTCCGGAAGCCGAAATTTAGGTAAAGTTGTAGCGGAATTTTATCAGAAAAAGGCGTATGAATTATTAAAGAGCCAGTCCGAAAATCGTTCAAAAGTCATTCAACAATTAAGGGATGAAGGCCGTGAAAAAGAAATTGAAGCTGCATTAAAAAACCTTCCTTCGCAATATATTCCAAAGGATCTAGCGTATTTAGAAGGAGTATGGTTTGATCGATATATGCACGATATGGCTATTGCCCAAGAATATGCTTTATGGAACAGGAAGGCAATGATGGATGAAATCGTAAAGAATATGGAGTTAACAGTGGTTGAACAATTTACAACTGTTCATAATTATATTGATATCGAAAATATGATTCTTCGTAAAGGGGCAATTTCCGCTCAGAAAGGTGAGAAAGTATTGATTCCGATTAACATGCGAGATGGTAGTTTGATTGCAATCGGAAAAGGAAATCCAGATTGGAATTACTCGGCCCCTCATGGTGCAGGTCGAATTCTCAGTCGTACAAAGGCAAAGGCAACTCTTTCACTTGATGAGTTTAAGAAAACAATGAAGGATGTTTGGAGTACTTCAGTTTTAGAGAGTACGCTTGACGAAAGTCCAATGGCTTATAAGGAAATGAAAGAAATTATTGAAAATACTAAGGATTCAATCGAAGTTATTAAAGTTATTAAACCACTTTATAATTTCAAAGCAAATTAATTCTAACTATATTACAAAACAAAGCCACCTATACGGTAGCTTTGTTTTAAATTAATTTTCTATAATTTCATACGTATCAAACTCTTGAATGGTCTTTTTATTCTCATCAACTCTTTCAGTAAAGTTGCCATTTGTATAATATTGAATTACATTTCTCCAAAAAGCTCGGGCAGGTTCATTTTTTTCAATCTGTGAAATACTCCATTTTCCAGGGAATTTATTGAAAAGTTCTATTGCTACTTTTTTGCCAAAACCATGCCCTTTATATTTTTCAATTATAAAAAACTCTTCTATACAATTTGGAGTGGATTCTGATGAAGTTTCAATTAAAGCGAAACCGATTAATTCTTCTTTATACAACACAAAAAAAGCCTGATAATCTAGTTCCCGCCAGTATTTTTCCAAATTAAACTTATGAAAAGATCCGTTTTCCCCGAGTTTAATTTCAGGAAGATATTTAATAAATTCATAAATATAAAATTGCATTAAATTGTGTAATTTTGATTCCTCTTCTTTTTTTACCTTAACGATTTTAATCAAAATTTCTCCTCCAATATCTAGTTTCAATAGTTATAAATAATTGACTATTTATAATGAAATCCCTTTATTTTTAGCATGAAATTATAAAAGGAAATAGATTACAAATGTTGAATAAATAGTAAGTAGTAAAAAAGGAGGACTTAGCTATGTCAGAGCATTTTAAAAGAATTGATACAGTTTTTCTGCAAGTAACTGATTTTGAGAAAGCAGTAGATTGGTATTGCTCGGTACTGGGTTTTACGATTAGATGGAACGATCCGATGAATGGATATGCTGCATTAAATATTGGGGAAACAGCATTAACGCTAGTGAGAAAAACAAATCAAGTAGAAAATCCAAATACACATATGAGTTTTAATTTTTATACTCCAAATATCGAACAAGCTTATAATCATTTAAAAGAACACGATGTAGAATTAGAACAATTGAATGAAGATGAAACGTTTAAATGGTTTGAATTTAAAGATTTAGAAGGAAATCGTTTAGGGGTGTGCTCTTTTCCTGAATAAATTAAAATAAGGAAGTTATGATATCCTAATAAGCCGATAAAGACAACAAAAAATAGTTTAGGGTTTACAGAAGTTACATATCGTTAACCGTTTCAGACTGCCCGCCTAACACTTGCAATCAGTCTGAAAATCTTATACTTTGTCTACACACTGATGCAATACTTATAAAGAGTATTGCTTTTTCTATGGATGACGATTCTAAAAGACTAAAAAAGGGGTGGAAAAGTGTTCAATCAATCTAATTATGAATGCCGTGTAGAGTGGGGAAAAAGAGGAGCTAGGGAAGCAGCGGAACGCGGGGATATCACAATTATTGTTGATGTTCTTAGTTTTTCATCGACTGTTGTTTCAGCAGTATTTCAAAACGCAATCGTCTATCCATATCCACCAAATTTAGATGTCAAAGCTTATGCTAAAAAGATCGGAGCGGAGTATATTTTAGGAAGAAATGAAGCGGCCAGTTTAGGGAAAGCAACTCTCTCACCGGTCTCATTTAATGAACGTCATGCCAATAATAAATTTGTTTTATGTTCACTAAATGGGGCATTTTGTTCATGGATCGCTTCAAAGGTGCCAGCGTTATTGATTGGTTCTTTACTTAATGCGTCTTCGGCTGCAAGTTTGGCTAATCGCCTAAAAAACGAAAAAAATGTTAATATAACAGTCATTCCGTGCGGTGAGGTTTGGAATGATTTACATGAAAATGAGGATGCACTACGACCTTCAATTGAAGATTATTTAGGAGCAGGAGCAATTTTAGCAGAGTTAGAAGGAACAAAATCACCTGAAGCGGAAGTCTGTATTGGTGCGTTTCTTCACTCGAAACATAAAATTAAAGAATTGATTTGGGAATGTGGAAGTGGAAGAGAGCTAAGAATGAAGGGCTTTGAAGATGATGTTACACATTGTAGTCAATTAAACCGGTTTAAGGTAGTTCCAGTTTTACAAAATGATTGCTTCGTTAATGGTCTTGAAATAGAAAAAGGATGAAACTAATTCATCCTTTATTTACGCTCAAAAATAGAATATGCACTAACATTTTTTAATAAAATTTTAGGTTTACTACCATCCAAATTGGCGATCCATACATTACCGACAACATCTAATTCGCCTTTTCTAGTCCATGTTATTTTATTGGAAGACTTAGAGTAGATTGGGTTATAATCTCCCTTTCCAGTTGGTGGTTTCGTTATTTTTAATTGTTTATGAGTGGAAAGATTAATCACATTTAATGATGGTTTTGGTCGTTTCTTTTCATCATTTGACCACTCACTTTCTTTTACTCTTGAAACAACAATTGATGTATCATCACACCAAGTAAATCCTAATTCAGCATAATGTAATGGCGTTAAATTTGTAGATGTAAATGCTGGCATTTCAGTAATATTCATCTTTTTATTTTTGTATCCGAAAACTAATCTGCCTCCACCTGCAATGTATCCTAATATATTTTTAGTTTGAGCCCATTTTGGATTATCTAAATGTAAAATAATTTCATCTTGAACTTCAAAAACCTTTCCATCTGAAGAAATGATACAAAGCATGTCACTATCCATAGACCAAGAAGCTGTTGGGTTAACAATAAAAGAAATCCATTTTTGATCAGGCGAAAATTGAAATGTTGACGCATTTATGGACGGAATGGAAGTATTGCCTTTTGTTAAGGTTTTGGGAACAACAAAAAATTGTTTTACATTGTTTGTAACGCTAGTAATATTTTTTAAATCCTTTGGTAAGGTGATTTTATATAAAACTGGATTTGTCCAACCGTCCGGATTTAGCGATGCGGCTGATGAAGCTATAAAACCTTTACCATTTGGAATCCAATTATAATCATCCACACCTAGTGCAATATTGTAAAAATTTTTAAAATCAGAGACATTCAACACTCCACTATCTAGAAACGCAAAAATATTTTTAGTAGGGGACCATTTAGGATTCTCACCATCGGAAATAATCCTTTGTTCTTTTTTTGTTTTCAAATTATAAATCCATATTTCAGAACGAGTAGGATAAGAAGCTGTAGGACCAGTAGGTATTTCTTTTTGGTACAATAAATAATTTCCATCAAATGACCACTCGGGCTGATTCGAATAAACCCCTTTTGCTTTTGTTATTTTTTCCTCTTTATTATTTAATTTTATCCAAACGAATCCATCGCGAATAAACGCAATTTTTAACGAGTTAGTAGTAGTTTCGGCGTAACTAAAGTTCGGAAAAATTAAACAAACAACGATCAAGAAAGAGAGTAGTAATTTGCGATTCATAAATTCACCCCGTTTAATTATTTTGATTTATTTTTCCCAAGAAATTATATAAATATCAAAAGGACGATATTGTAAAGTCAATCATTTTCAGGCCGGATAAACCATTAAATGATCGAATAGCTAAGATTAAGAAACTAAAAGAGGTGGCTTTTCATGGAGAAATGGATTGGGGCAGCTTGTATTTGTATCAATCGTAAAGGGCAGATTTTAATGCTTCTTCAAGGCAAGCCTGATGAAAAAAAACTTTAGGCTGTTCCGTCAGGCGGTTTAGAAAAAAATGAATCGATTGATGAGTGTTGTAAAAGAGAGGTACTCGAAGAAACGGGATATGAAGTTGAAGTAATGAAGCAATTATTTATTAAAGAAGGGATCTAGTTTGGTTTTCAAGTGGAAGTACATTATTTTGAGGTTAGAATTTTTGGAGGTTATGCTAAAATCCAAGACCCTGATCAATTAATATATGAAATTACTTGGAAATCAGCAGAGGAAATTCTTGTATCAGAGCTTAGTTATCCGGAGGATCGAAACTTATTAATCGACTTCATTAATAAAAAAGTTAACAAGGAATAAATTAAAAAGCCGTTTGATAAGAAATCAAACGGCCTGTTTTTGTTTAAATTAATATTCTTCTACAGTTGCGATATATGGTAGATTTCGATACTGCTGTGCATAGTCAATTCCATAACCAACGATGAACTCATCTGGAATGACAAAACCTACATAATCAACCGGTAGATCAATTTTTCTTCTTTCAGGTTTATCTAATAAAGTACAAATCTTAATCGATTTTGGCTTATGCATTTGAAGATGATCACGTAAAAAGTGCAATGTTAGACCACTATCAATAATATCTTCAATTACCACTACGTTTTTATCCGTGATATTCTCATCTAAATCCTTTAGTAGTCGGACTTTTCCAGTTGATTCAGTTTGATTACTATAGCTGGAGACAGAAATAAAGTCTACATTAATATTACTCTTCATTTCACGAACTAAATCAGCTGCAAATACAAAAGATCCTTTTAATACAACTACAAGGATAAGGGGTTCGTTATTAAAGTCATTTTCAATTTGTTCAGCAAGTGCTTTTACTCTATTTCTTAAATCAGTTTCAGAAATTAATGTGTCTTTAATTCTATAAGCCATGTAAATTACCCTCTTTACTAATTATTAACTATTTTTTTACTTTGTTAGATGAGCATTCATCATTATCTCCATTTTAACAATATTTACTAATTTGTAGTATTGAAAAGTTAGGTTAATGAACATCCATCAATTTGGTAATAATAACCACATAACAAAAATGGAGGTATTCAAAGATGAATGAAAAGATTGATTATAATGGCTTGCCGAAGCACTCAAAGCCAATATGGAGAAGTGGACTAAATATCCCTACTTTTGAACCATATAACGATGGCGAAGAGTTTGATGCAGTAATTGTAGGTGCCGGAATAACGGGAATTTCGACCGCATATTTTTTAACGCAAGCGGGAATGAAGGTTGCTTTACTTGAAGCGAATAAAATTATTAATGGAACAACTGGCCATACGACAGCAAAAGTAACAGCTCAGCATGATTTAGTTTATGATGAGCTAATTCAACATTTTGGATTAGAAAAGACAAAAATCTTTTATCATTCTACTAAAAATGCAATGGATTTTATTAGAAAATATACGAATGATAACCAAATAGAATGTAATTATGAGACCCAAGATGCAACAATCTATACGACTTCAGATGATTATGTAAGAAATCTAGAAAATGAATTGAAAGCTTATGAAAAGTTAGGAATTGACTCATTTGGAGCAGTAAAAATATTATTACCTTTTGATACAAAATATTCGATTACAATGAGGGATCAGGCCCAGTTTCATCCATTAAAATATTTGATTCATTTATTAAAAGCCTCAATTGAAAATGGATTAAAGGTTTACGAAGAAACTGTTGTCATTGATGTTGAAACAGGCAACTGTCCAGTCGTAGTCACTCAAAGTGGAAGAAAAATTAAATGTAAGCATGTTGTGAGTGCAGCCCATTTTCCTTTCTACGATGGGAATCAAATGTTTTTTACGAAATTACACGCTGATCGTTCATATGCCCTAGCTGCAAAAGTAAAAACAGCATATCCAGGAGGCATGTACATAAGTGCGGAAAATCCGAAAAGGTCTCTAAGATCATTTAAATATAATAATGAAGAATTGGTACTAATTGGTGGGGAAAGTCATAAAACTGGTGTAGAAACTCGTACAATGAGTTTTTATGAAAATTTAAAGCTCTTCGGTGAAGAAACCTTTGGAATTGAAGATGTTAAATTCAGATGGTCTGCCCAAGATTTAATCACTTTAGATAAAATGCCATACATTGGGAGACTATCATCATCATCAAAACATCAAAACATTTATGTTGCCACAGGTTTTCGTAAATGGGGTATGACAACTGGAACAGTCTCTGCCCAGTTAATTAGTAATTTAATTTTAGAAAAAGAAGCTGTTGATGCTGATGTATTCACTCCTTCGAGATTTCAAGCAGACCCTAGTATCAAGCATTTCTTAATGCAAAACATAGATGTAGCTAAACATTTAATTGAAGGGAAATTAGAACCTGTTTCTAGAAAAATAGAAGAGTTATACAATGATGAGGGCTCAGTAGTAACACTAGATGGGAAAAGAGTTGGAGCATATAAAGATGTAAATGGTAAAGTTCATTGTGTAGACACAACTTGTACTCATTTAGGTTGTGAGGTTGAGTGGAATAATGGTGAAAAATCATGGGATTGTCCTTGCCATGGCTCAAGATTTTCAATTTATGGTGAAGTATTAGAAGGGCCAGCCGATCAACCTTTAAAACAAGTTTTTGTTCAATAACTTTAAAATATTTGATAATAAGGGATTTCTCAAAAAGTGAGAGATCCCTTATTATTTGCCAGTAGTCAATTAGATTAGATTGATTAGATTCACATTTCTGCTCATACTGTTTTAAACCTATAAAACATCCGAACCTTATATCTCTAAAGATAGTCTGTTCAAAAATGTTTTAGCGGCTTGTGATGAAAACTTTCCATCGTGTCGAACCCAACCATAATGAACAGGTAATGGATTAGGTAATTTAATTTCAATTGGAACAAGACCGTTATTTTTCAAAAATGAAAAGTCTAAACCGATTGTTAAGCCTAAACCGCTCATTACCGCATTTTCAATAGCGATAGTATTATTCGTCGTAAATAAAATGTTTGTCTTCCCAAATTTAGAAATGTATTCTTCTACGAAATTTTTGATAATTGGATCGTCATAAAGAATTAGCGTTTCTTGTTGCAGTTTTTCAGGAGAGAGCGATTTTAGTGAAGATAAAGGTGAAGTTGAGCTAACCCCTACGACCATTTTACCTTCGAGTAATCTTTCATAGATTAATCCACTGTTTTTAGGAATTAAATCCTCGGATACAATTAACCCAATGTCAATTTTGTGGGACTGAATATTTTCGATAATTTCATTTGGTCCCCTTTCAAAAATTTCTATTTTTACATACGGAAAATCTTGTTTAAAACGAGAAACAGTATTAATAAGTAGGTGAGTTGGACCAGGAATCGTTGCAATTCTAAGTTCACCTGATAAAGTATTTTTAAAATCATTTGCTTCTTCTTTTAACTCATTTACTTTCATTAAAATTTCAATTGCTTTCTCAATAATTACTTTACCTTCTCGAGTAGGTATTGCACTTTGACCTCTAGAGCGCGTGAAAAGAGATACACCAAGTTCATTTTCCAACAATGAGATTGATTGGCTAATTGCAGATAAAGTGATATGTGATTTTTGGGCTGCCAAAGTTAGAGATCCCGATTTTGAAACCTCTATAATATATTGTAATTGTTCAAGATTCATGTTTTTCTCCTATATTAAGTTTAAGTGAATTATTAGTAAGTATAACTAAATTTTATTTAATATAAAACGTTGATACAATTAAGTTGTAATAAAGTTCTACACATAAATAAATCATTTATTAGATCTTAAGGGGGAAAACATAATGACAACAAAAAGAGTAGCAGTAATCACAGGTGGAGCTAGTGGGATCGGGAAAGAAACTGCATTAAAATTTACACGAAAAGGCGACCAAGTTGTTGTTGCAGACTTCAATGAAGAACTAGGAAATGAAGTAGTTGATTTAATTAAATCTGAGGGTGGAGAAGCAATATTCGTAAAAACGGATGTTTCTAAATTTGAGGATGTTGAGAGCTTAGTTGAAAAAACAGTTGAAACATTTGGCCGTATTGATGTGATGTTTAATAATGCAGGGATTGGTGCGAACTCACCATTAATTGACATGAATTTAGAAGTTTATAACAAAACAATTGCTGTTAATCAACACGGAGTTGCATATGGCATTATGGCTGCTTCACGTAAAATGAAAGAGCTAGGGATTAAAGGTGTGATAATAAACACTGCATCAGTATTTGGATTTTTAGCATCACATGGTACTTTTGCTTATCATGCAACGAAGGGTGCTGTAATTATGATGACGAAATCAGCAGCTCTTGAATTAGCTGAATATGGTATACGAGTTGTTGCGGTTGCACCTGGCGCAGTTGATACACCAATCATCCAAGGATATAAAGACAAAGGAATTATTGATATGATGAAAGCAAAAGTAATGGGGAATAAATTAACAGGGCCAGAGCAAATTGCTGACACAGTTTACTTACTTTCTTTAGAAGAAGCAAGTGCAATTAACGGTAGTGTAGTAATGGCAGACGAAGGGTATGCATCTTTCAAATAAATAAAATTAAGGCTGTCTAATTATAATTAGGCAGCCTTTTATGTTCCATCACATAGCAATCTCTATATTCGCCTTCATGTAACTCATGTTTCGGAAGTAATCGAACTTTTTTAAATCCACATTTTTCGTAGCATTTAATCGCGCGTACATTCCATGTTTGTGGATCTACTACTACTTTCTTTGCGTTTTGATTATTCACTAAGAAATTCACCATCGATGAGACAAGTAAACTTCCAATCCCACGATTCCAAAAATCAATTTCTCCAATAAATTGATCCATACCGTAAATAACTTCACTTGTATTTTCATATCCATATTCAATTTTTGATTCTTCGTCTAACTTATAAAATTGTATATAGCCTATCTCAATATTTTCATAAACTACAATACACATTTGAATAGAGGGATCTTTCGTAAAAAAAATACGTTTAACTTTTTCAGCGGTGAACGGATTATCACGCCCTTCATAATATTGAAGAACTTTAGGATTCGAAAGCCATTTTGCAAGAAGGGGAACATCACTTTCTTTTAACCTACGAATAGTAAGCTTATTTTTTTTGAATATCACGTACAAACCTCCTTGTATTTGGAGTTAAAGTTAATTAAATCATATCATCTTGGAGATATTCTTGAGGAGTTTTAAATTCAGAATTTTTTAAAATTAAAGAGCTTAGTGCTAAAATATAAATACTTAAATGAATAAGTAGGTGAGAACAATATGTTAATCAATAAAGTAGTTTTACAAACTAGCCAACTAAATAAAACGAAAGAATTTTATATTAACCACTTAAAATTCAACTGCCTAAGCATGAAGAGTAATAGCTTCACAATTGAAGTAGGAGAAAGTTTATTAGAGTTTGTAGAAACAAAAGAAGACGCTAATCCCTTCTATCACTTCGCTTTCAATATTTCATCAAATCACTTTCAAGAAGCAAAGAGATGGGCACAATCTTTTGTAAAATTAACAATAGAAGATGGACTTGATGAAATTTACTTTGAATTTTTAGATGCGCATTCATTTTATTTTGAAGATCCTTCTGGAAATATTGTGGAGTTTATTTCGAGGCACTCTATTTCACCGAAGAGTTCTAAACCATTCTCTATTCAATCAATCATAAATATTAGTGAAATAAACCTAACTACACTTGATGTATTTCCAGTAGGTAAGCAATTAATCTCTAATGGTATCTTAGTAAGAAATAATAAAGAAATGGTAAATAGTTTGAATTTTATGGGGGCAAAAGGTTGTTATATTCTTTTAGGACCGCCAAATAGAAAATGGTTATTTTCAAATAAGCAGGCTGAAATTTTTCCGGTCGTCATTACAGTCGATAATGAAAAGTTAATTAAAGTAAGTGATCGAGGAGAAATAAAGATTAATAGGATAAAGTAATACAAAGTTAACTCATTTGAAAAGAGGGGAAAAAGCGATGATTAAAAGTATATATGAAACTCATTTACAAGTGAGAAACTTAGAAGAATCTATTATGTTTTACGAAAAACTAGGTATTAAGCTTGCTCATAAAATTGAAGAAAGAAGAGTAGCTTTCTTTTTAATTGGTGAGGACAAACAAATGCTCGGACTATGGGAATTAGAGAAAGGTAAGGAATTTCACAAAGGTCATTTCGCTTTTGGGGTAAGTCTACATGAACTAGAGAATAGTATTGAATGGCTAAAAGAGAGAGGAATTCAACCAACTGAAAATTTTTTTGGACTAAATCCAATTGAACCAGTTGTGCATACTTGGATGCCAGCAGCAAGTGTTTATTTTCGAGATCTTGATGGAAATAGTTTAGAATTTATTTCACTTCTTGATGGAGAATCTGTAAAAACAAATGAAGTTCTCTATTTAAGTGAATGGAAAGAAAAATATTCAAAATAACTCTTTTGATATTTGTTGAAAAATAGTGTGAAAATTATTTTCTAGAAACCTTTCAGGTTGAATATAAAATAGTGTAAATAAGTTAATGAAAAAATTTTAAAAATCACCTAATTAGGTGGTTTTTTATTATTGCAATAGGTATTTAAACATAATTTGTCGAATATAGTATTTCGAAAGCAAAGTAATATTTTATCAAATTTAAAGGTCAAAGCTTCTATTTCATTCAGAAAGTAATTTTAAAATGAAAAGAGGTGGAAATTTGAGAAAGATTCGAGTTAAACCAAGTAAAGGGCAGTCATTTTTTGGTTTAATGATTGGCATTATTTTTATCGTTCTTGGTTTTACAATTGTAATACCAAAAGCTGGTTTGTTCGGATTGTTATGGATCGGAATTGCTTTAATGATTACGCTTATTAATGGATATAACGTTTTTAGTGTTCGCGGTTTATCAAAATATGAAGTAAATGCTGAAGAGTATATTACAAGAGAAAAAGAGGACTTTGAAGTGAAACTTCCTAAATTAAATAAATTAAATAAATAAATTAAATAAATTAAATAAATTAAATAAATTAAATAAATTAAATAAATTAAATAAATTAAAAAATGACGGGGTGATCACAGAAAGTGAATTTCAAAAACAAAAGGAAAAAGTTTTTAACCGAGATATGTAGAAAAATAAAAAGTGGTTTATCATCTGAAAGAAGGAAAAGAAATGGTACTAAAATTACTACTAGAAGTTATGTTACCTCTATTTTTTTATGTTATATTAGGTTATTTATTTAATCGTCTTTTTAAACTTCACTTACGTACGTTAACAACCCTCTTAGTTTACTTATTTCTTCCAGTAGCAGTATTTATGAAAATATACGATAGTCCGTTATCAGGTAAAGTTGCAGGTGGCGTTTTATTTTACTTGGTAATTCAATTTGTCTTCATGTCTCTAATTTCAACATTAATCTGCAGATGGAGAGGAATTGAAAAATCTATGCAAGGTACATTTGCTAATAGCATCGCATTAAATAATTCAGGAAATCTTGGATTACCTGTAAATGCGTTAGTTTTTAAAAATGATCCTTTTGCATTGAGTATTGGAGTTTTAATCGTTTTGTTTCAAAATATAATGACATTTACTGTTGGTGTATATAATGCAGAGGCTTCGGTCCAAATGAAAGAAGCAATTTTGAAAATGCTTAAACTACCAATCATATATAGTGTAGCACTTGGTTTTATCCTTCAACTATCTCATGTGAAATTAAATCATGAATTAGTTACCATTTTAAATCCTATTACTGAGTCATTCGCCCCATTTGCGCTAATTACACTTGGAGCTCAATTAGCTGAATCGGGGAAAGCAATTAGCTGGAACAATTTAGCGATTAGTAACTTCTTAAGATTAATTGGTGGTCCGATTATTGCATTTGCTCTTATAAAAATTTTCGGTTTTGAAGGCGTGGTTGCAAAAGCCCTCTTTATAGGTAGTGCCTTTCCAAGTTCAAGAAACAGCGCATTACTATCATTCAAAGGTCCGCATGCAAGTTTTGCAGCACAAACTGTAATTACCTCAACGATATTAAGTAGTCTAACTTTACCAATTGTAATACAGCTTTCTAGTACGTTCTTTTAATGTATTTAAAACTTCATTCCTATTCCTAGAAGTCATCCTCGGTAAAAATGCATTTCATCTTTTACTAAAAATAAATAGTTTGATTCAGAACAATTTTTAATCTGCAGCAATAAATTAATCTAGGGGTGATTAATAGAATGAAAAGATTTTTATTTATTGGACTTATAATTTTAAGCATATTCTGTTTAACAAGCTGTCAGTCAAGTGACTACGGTTATGGCAAAAAAGATGATCAGTCATCACAAGTTGATAAGGGGACTAAACCAGATAAGAACAAAAATACTGATAAGGGCACTACACCAGATAAAGACAAAAATACTGATAAAGGAAATAATAATCCACCAAAAAAGGATGAAACTAAGCCACCAGTAAAAGTATTTACACCAGTTGAAAACGATGCATTTAAAGTTACTTCAGTTGTAAATGACTCAACAGGTAAAAATGTGTTAATTGTTGAAGGGAAAGCTAGTGTTTTTGAAGCAACATTTCTTTATCGAATAGAAGATGGTCATAATGTATTAGCAGAAGGTCACACAATGGCTGATATAGGGGCTCCAGAATGGGGGAACTTTAAATTAGTGATAAATTATGACCAGCCAACTAGTCCAAATGGAGTACTTACACTATATGTAGCAAGTGCAAAAGACGGCCAACCTGAACATATACTAAATATTCCGATTCAGTTTCCTAATTATAAATAAGTTAGGAAGATTAGGAAAATTGATTTTAAAATCAGTGATGATCATTGTAGTGTGACTTACTTCATTGACAAATTATTTTTTTAGTATGAAAATGACTTTAGCAAATGCTAAAGCCATTTTTTTTGAAATCTTAGAAATTAACCTTTAAAAATTACATAAAATAAGCGGAAATTATAAAACTTTTACCTTATCTTTTGGAAAGCGTTAAATATATTCTTAAATAAATTTTAATCATTTTTAAGTGGAATTATTAGAAAATGTACACAATAGGTAGTAATATCAAGATTATTAAGTTAAAATATTAAAAATTTCTAATAAAACTCTAATTGAATTTTAAAATATTCGTAAAGCCATTTTCATCTTAAACAGATATCCTTATACAATACAAATAATAATTTTATAGATGTTATTATAAAAAAAATGAGGGATAAATTAAATGAAAAAAATATTAATTATAGAAGATGAGAAAGAATTAGCAAATTTTATACGTTTAGAATTAGAGTATGAAGGAAATGAAGTTCATATTTCAAATGATGGTAGAGACGGTTTAAACCTAGCAATCGACCAAGAATTTGACTTGATCTTGCTTGATTTAATGCTTCCTAATTTAAGTGGAATTGAAGTTTGCAGAAGAATTAGAGCGCATAAAGACACGCCAATTATTATGATTACAGCAAGAGATAGTGTTTTTGATCGAATTTCAGGTTTGGATAGTGGTGCAGATGATTATATTTCAAAACCATTTGTTATTGAAGAACTTTTAGCTCATATGCGAGCAATCTTTAGACGAATCGATCGTTCAACAAATTTACACTGCTTAAAGTTTAAAGATTTGTCGCTAGATTCTGCAGCTCGAGTTGTTAAAAAAGATGAAGCAATCATTGATTTAACTAAAAAAGAATTTGATTTATTGTATTTATTAATGAGCAATGTAAATCGTGTATTAACTAGAGAAATTTTATTAGAAACTGTATGGGGCTATGGCTCTACAATTGAAACAAACGTAGTAGATGTCTATATTAGCTATTTAAGAACAAAACTAGATGATAAAAACAATACCTATATTCACACTGTAAGGGGTACTGGGTATGTAATGAGGATGTAGAGGTGAATTTTACCTTGTTAAATAAGCTTTCGATTAGATGGAAAATAACAATTACAATCGCAGTGCTTATGTTTTTCATATTTACATTATGTAATTTTATTCAATCTGCATTGATTCAAATGTCTGTAATGAAACAGCAGCAAAATCGAATTGAAAAAAGATTAAATGAAACGTCAGCTTATTTAGATGAAGAGTATAAAACAAAGAGACCAAATGCTAGCTCTTTAGTAGAAAATAAAGTGTATTTTGAAAAAATTATACAAAATAATGAAATGATCCGATTATTAGATAAAGATGGAAAAGTAATTTTTACAGTTTCTAGAAAAATGCCTAAAATTCCTATTACTAAAAAAGACTTCGGTGAAATTCAAAAACATAGAAAAAACAATCAAGAAATATTAATTAATAGTAAGGTGTTACATTATAAGAATTTTGACGGTGTATTAGAAGTTGCGATGAATGTAGACATCTTTTCGAAATTAATTAAAGAATCTTTCATGATTCTCGTTCTAGGAACAACCATTTCGTTAATTTTAAGTATTCTCAGTGGTTATTTCTTATCTAAAAAAATATTAAATCCTATTAAAAATTTAAACCAAACAATGATTAAAATTAAAAATAATCAATTAAAAGAGCGTGTTTATGTAGGAGAAACAAAAGATGAGTTGTCTGAACTCGGTCTACTTTTTAACAAAATGATGGATGAGCTAGAGGCATCAATTACAAGACAAAAGCGATTTGTTGAAGATGCTTCTCATGAATTAAGAACACCTTTAGCAATCATTCATGGTCACTTATCACTAGTTAATCGCTGGGGGAAAAAAGACGAAACTGTTTTAGAAAACTCATTAAATACATGTATTAATGAAACAAACAGAATGATTATTTTAACGAATGAGCTTCTACAGTTGACGAAGCTAGAGAAAAATAGCGAAAAGATCGAACAGTATGCTCCAACAAATATTAATGAAGTATTAAATGAGATCATAAACAATTATCAGCTATTACATGAAGATTTGGAAATTTACTTCCATACTCCTAATCAAATTGTTGATAAAGCAAACATTGCAAGAGAACATTTAATGCAAATATTAATTATTTTGTTTGATAATGCAGTTAAATACAGTAAAGATCACACCATTATCGATATAACTACTTCTCAAGTTGCAAACAAGATCGAAATCAAAGTGAAAGACAACGGAATCGGTATTAAAGAAGAAGATATCAATCATATATTTGACCGATTTTATCGAGCTGATAAAGCGAGAAGTCGAGCTAACGGTGGTAATGGTTTAGGATTATCAATAGCAAAAGACCTAATTGAAAACTATGGTGGCAATCTACAAATTACAAGTATAAATGGAGAAGGCACAACTGCCTTCATCACTTTAAACACAATTTAAATTCTCCAAAAAGAAGTAAAATCACAAGATCTGTTACAGGATCTTGTGATTTTTTTCGTATTTAGTAATATATTGAAGCGATTTAATCATCAATAACTTAGACTAAACTTATTCGTATACCAATCTGTTTTAATAAACAGTAAAGTTCACAAAGCATTCCCAATCCTCATAATCTCCGTGTAAATCTCATCAATTTAATAGTTTAGTGCCATATTTTATGATAAAGTTGAATAAAAAGAAAATTCGTTTAATTTGGAGGGAGAACAAAGATGAGCTTTGTTAGTATTGCTATTAATAATGCAATTATGATTGAAAGTCTACGTAGTGCTGGTGTAGAAAACATTCAGTTAATAAACACTGTGAAAGAAGAGAATTTCGAGTTTTTAAATCAATATGGTAATGGTTTTCCTAACTGGGAAACATTGATAAATCTGTACAAAAGTAATGAAGAGAATTTTAAAAAAATTATTAATGATGGCTATCAAATCAAATTTTTAACAAAAGGCTCATTAATGACTTTATTAAGATATAAATTTGGCATTGAAGTTGAAAAAGATTATGAAGATATGGGAACTGCAATTCAAGGAATTCATTTATCTGAAGAAGCAATTAATCTAATTAATCATACACTTGCAGCAAATTGGAAATTAAGTACATATGTTGATGAAAAAGACGGACTTAAAAAAGTGCGTATTGAATTAGTCAAAAGTAGTGAAGTTGTATCAAAGTAAGTTATAGGGTTTAGTTAGAAGAGGGACAATTCATAAAAATTGTTCCTTTTTTTACTAAACATAAAAAAGAAATCATCAAACCAAAAACGAATAAGGAGTAAAACGATGGGAGTAAAAAAACTTTTTTGGCAAGATCCTTATCTTACAAAAGCCTCTGCAATTGTTACGGAAGTAGATGGCAGGGAGGTTACTTTAAACCAAACGATTATTTATGCCTTTTCAGGTGGGCAACAATCAGACTCTGGGAGAATTGGAGATTATGAGGTGATTGAAGCTAAGAAGGAAGGATTAGAAATTAGATACACTTTGCCAGAAAATCATAATCTTCAAAAAGGACAGGAAGTAGTGATAGAGATCGACTGGGAGAAACGATATCGAATTATGAAATTACATTTTGCTGCAGAAATCATCTTGGAGCTAATGTATCAAAGCTATAATGAGCCTGAAAAAATTGGTGCAAATATTACTAATGATAAAGCTAGGATTGATTTTTATTGGGATGGAAAAATCTCGGAAACATTCCCACTTTTAGAGACAAAAGCAAAGGAACTGATTGATGCAGATTTGGAAATAAATAGTGAGTTTGATGACCTGAAAAATCAGAGAAGATATTGGGAAATCAAAGGCTTTGGTAAAGTTTCGTGCGGTGGGACACATATTAAGCGAACAGGAGAAATTAAAGGAATAAAGTTAAAACGAAACAATATAGGTGGAGGGAAAGAACGGATCGAAATTTATTTAATTTGATTATATAAATTTATTAATTCAGTAAAAATGAATATTAAATTCGTGCATCTAATGTATAAGAAAAAATGGCTACCTTTCAAAAGATGGGTAGCCATTTCTAATTCATTATTATAAATTTCCTCTACGCCCAAATCTGCCTCTTAGAAATCAAAATTATCAGGATCTGGACCTACACGCTTATTTGCATCAAGTGTAGCAATTTGTTGCATATCATTTGATGAAAGCTCGAAGTTGAATACTTCAAAGTTTTCTTGAATTCGTGAAGGTGTTATTGATTTAGGAATAACGATTACATTGCGTTGTAAGTGCCAACGGATGATGACTTGGGCAGTAGTTTTACCATACTGATCCGCAATCTCTTTTATAACAGGATTTGTTAAAGCTTCGCCACCTTGCATTAATGGGCTCCATGCTTCTAATGCAATACCGTTTTTATGACAATATTCATGTAATTCGTTTTGTTGAAACATTGGGTGCAATTCGACTTGGTCGACCATTGGTTTAATATTGCGATGAGCCGCAATATCTTCTAAGTGATGGACATGAAAATTTGAAACACCAATTGCTGGCACAAGCTTTTCATCGTAAAGTCTTTCTAATGCTTTATATGTATCTAAATATTTTTCTTTTACTGGCCAGTGAATTAAATAAAGATCAACATAATCCAAGCCTAATTTTTTAAGACTTTCTTCATGTGCTTTTAAAGTTGAATCATAACCTTGATTAGCATTCCAAACTTTTGTTGTAATAAAAAGTTCATCACGAGCAACACCAGATTGGCGAATTGCTTCACCTACTTGCTCTTCATTTTGATAGACAGCTGCAGTATCAATATGACGATAACCTACTTCGATAGCTGTTCGGACTGCATCTACACCATCTTCTGGTGACACACGCCACACACCTAAACCTAATTGAGGCATTTTAACTCCATTATGTAATGCAATAGAATGTTCAAACTTCATTTTAATTCCCTCCTTATTAAAGACTAAGTCTAGTGTACAATATAAATTTTAAAAATAAAAAAAATTGATAGCAATTAATGGTAATTTAATAAAAAAGCAATTCGATTGGTTAAATTGTCTGAACGTGTTGTTCCATACTAAAAAATAAAAATAAAACGGAATAAATGAAAACATAATTTTAGAATAATACTATGAATGAGTGCAAAATGGTTGTATATTTTGAGCTTTTCCTTCAATATAGGTATAGGAAAAATGCTCTTTATTTTTGTTTGGAGGGGAAATTATGTTAGATCAAATTTTAGATTTTAATAAGAAGTTTGTTGAGAATAAGGAATATGAGCAATACATAGCTTCAAAGTTTCCGAATAAAGAGGTTGTAGTTGTTACTTGTATGGATACACGCCTAGTTGAGCTTTTACCAAAGGCTCTTGATATTAGAAACGGTGACGTGAAAATGATCAAAACGGCTGGTGCAGTTATTGCGCATCCGTTTGGTTCAGTTATGAGAAGTATTCTAGTTTCAATCTATGAACTTGGAGCTAAAGAAGTATTAGTAATCGGTCACCATGAGTGTGGAATGGGTAATACAAATCCTACACGAATGAAAGAAAAAATGGTTGAACGAGGAATTAAAGAAGAAAACCTAGAAATTTTAGGTTTTTCAGGTTTAGATTTAGACAAATGGTTAACTGGTTTTACGAATGTATACGACAGTGTTAACCACAGCGTTTCAATTATTAAAAACCATCCACTTGTTCCAAAAGAGGTTGAAATTCATGGTTTAGTAATTGACCCACATACAGGAAAATTAGAAGTAGTTCATCGAGATGAAAAAACTGCTGAATAACGTTAAACAAAAAAGTTATCCTTTAAGTAGGATAACTTTTTTTGTGGTGTTGAAAAAGAAGATGGTAGCTAAATAGGAATTATCCGTTGATTTCACACCAGGATGTTATTAGTAAGTAATTTTCAACTTCGAGTATTAAATAGTTCCTCATAAACCTGTTATGAGGAAGTAAATTTGGAAATTGAGCATTAATAGTTCCTCATGAACCTGTTATGAGTAAGTTATTTTCATAATCAAGTAACGATACTTACTCATAAACCCGTTATGTTTACCAAGATTCAAATAAATCTCTACCATATAATGGCTGAACGGGACGGCTATTTGGACCGAAATAATTTTGAAAAGAATGGACTTGTTCTTCGGAAAATTGTATAGGTTTGTTAAAGACGATCCATTTAATCCCTTCAGTACATGGAGGAGTTGTAAAAGAGCCAGTGTATGAAAACTTTTTACTAGTATATGGAATAAAGGACTGTAAATTTAGTTTTACAACTTTTCCACCAAGGTCCTCATCCATAGGATTTGCATTAAGGATTTTTTGGAATTCTTTATTCAATCTACCACGATCAACAAGTACTCCGATGGTAATTAAAGATTTTTTTTTATTTTCATTTATAAAATGAATCTCTAAATCACTTTGTTTCCCATTTATTGTATGCTCACTTGGAGTATGGAAATGAAATTGTTTTAATGTATAATTTGATCCATTTAAATTAATTGAGTTGGAGTGATTTACTGGAATGAATTTTACCGTGTACTGCGACCTATCTATTTTAAAAAGATCATTATGATAGTTTATCCCTAAAGGTAGTGATTTTTTTATAGTTTGATCAATATTAACTGGAGATTGTTGTTTCCCATTTGAACATAGTGAATAATCTTTATTGAGTGAACTCCAATAATTAGGTCCAGTTTTCCCTGTGTAAGACCAGTCTTCATTTCTTGCAGTTGAAACTGTTGATTTATTTAGATGAACCTCATGCACGATCTTATTATTTGAACAGGCTGAGAATGTAAGACTGAATAGTATGATGAATAGATAAAAATAGTTCATTTTGTACTTTCCTTCCTTGATATGTATGATAGGATACATTTTAGACAACGATGTTACGGAACAAACATTTATTAGGGGGAGAAAATGATGACGTTAGAAGAAGTAATGAAATCATTAGAGGAAATGGGAACTGAGCAAACGAAAAAAACTTTTTTGCGCCATGGTGCAAAGGAACCTTTTTTTGGCG
Organism: Gottfriedia sp. NPDC057991; assembly: GCF_042886615.1. Lineage (NCBI taxonomy): Bacteria > Bacillati > Bacillota > Bacilli > Caryophanales > Bacillaceae > Gottfriedia > Gottfriedia sp. NPDC057991. The sequence goes on along the minus strand of NZ_JBHVQN010000005.1, from coordinate 19,320 downwards.
TTAAAATTGGTGATCTGAAAAAGCTTGTTAAATATGTTAAAAAGGATCAAGAATTAGCGCTATCACTTTTTGAAACTGGAAATTCAGATGCAATGTATTTGGCAGGTTTATCAATTAATCCAAAGTTAATGACAAAAGAACAGCTTCAAAATTGGGCGAAAGAAGCTCACTGGTCTATGATTGCTGAAAGTATAGTAGGTGCTGTTGCCGCAGAAAGCATATATGCAATCGAATTAGCTAGAGAATGGTTGAAGTCAGATGATGAATTAATTGAAAATTGTGGATGGAGCACTTATAGTCATTATTTATCAATTGCACCAGATGAAGAGATTGATAAAGAAGAAGTTCGTAAATTACTTAATTATATTGAAAATAATATACATACTTCAAAAAATAGAGTTCGTTATACGATGAATGGGTTTGTAATTGCAGTAGGAAGTTTTGTACCAAGTCTTACAGTTGAAGCGATGATGGTTGGTCAAAAGATTGGAAAAGTCCACGTGAACGTAGGAGATACGGCTTGTAAGGTACCTTTAGCGACTGATTATATTGAAAAGGTTGAGGCGAGGGGAAAGCTTGGAGTAAAGAAAAAAACATGTATTTGTTAAATTGATCAGTCACCTATTTATATGGTGACTTTTTATTAGAGAGAAACGGGAGATAACCATGATTATGAAATCAAATAGACTATACTTAAGAAAGCTTAAAATGGACGACCTAGATCATCTACACATACTTCAATCTAATGCAAATGTAATGAGATACATAACAAATCGTCCCAAAACATTAGAAGAAACTGAAAATGAATTAAATAAGATTCTGCAAATGTATAAGGAGAAAAATTCAGATTTTGAAGTGATGGCAGTTTGTAAAAATGAGACTAATCAATTGATTGGAACATGTGCGATCATTAAAAATGAAGCAGAAGAGTTTGAAATAGGCTATCGATTAGCTGAAGAAGAATGGGGAAATGGTTACGGCTCTGAAATTGCTAGTTTAATAGAAGATTATTGTTTTGGAATCAGAAAGTTAAATTTTATTGTAGCTACCGTTGAAGCAAAAAACATCTATTCAGTAAAAATCCTTGAGAAAAAAGGGTTTAATTTAATTTTAGAATCAATAGACGATGAAAATGATGAATTAACTAAATATTATCGTAAAGACCGTCATAATTATTAGAAATCATCAAATTAACTAAAAGGAGAATCTAATGGACTTTAATATCCATTTTGATGAATTTCACTTTGTTTCTACCATTATTATTACGCTAGTAAATTATATAACTCTTGGAATTTTACTAATTTGGATCTATAGAACAAATGATTTGAAGCCAGAAGTATGGAAGGCTATTATTGCAATGCTTATCGGTTTATTTGTCTTTAGTATTAATTTGAATTTTGATCAATATCGAATTGAAATACCAATTTTACCACTTGGATTTTGGATATTAATGTGGATCTGTAAACGTAATGATAATCAGGAACGTTGGGAAAAATATAGACGTTTTGCATGGACTGGTTTTTTGATTAGATTTTTCTTTTTATTTACAAGTTTATTGCAAATGTTGATTGATTCAATAATCTATTCATAGTGAATGTTCAAGTATTTGTTTTCCACTCTAATAATTATTAAAATAAGATTAAAAGAGGAAATATTGGAGGGAAAGGATGAAACGAAAAACAATTCATAGTGTACTTTCAGCTTTAACGATATCCATTTTATTTACAGGATGCAGTAATCAACAAGCTGAAACGAATACTACAAAGAGCCACGAAAATCATGCCGAACATATTCAAACAAGTGATATTAGAGAACAAACAATCAATAAAGAAACTTTACCTAAGTTTTTAGGTGATAAAGAACAACAAATTCAGCAAATCTATATGGTGGCAGCACAGCATACTGAATTACTTAAAAATATTCCATGTTATTGTGGTTGCGGTGAAAGTATAGGTCATAAAAGTAATTTAGATTGCTTTATTCATGATGAAAAAGAAGACGGTTCAATCGTATGGGATAGCCATGCAACTTCATGCGTCAACTGTATGGAGATTGCAGTTGAATCAGCGAAATTACAGCAAGAAGGGAAAACGCCTTTAGAAATTCGAAAATACATTGACAATAAATTTAAAGATGGATATGCCAAGCCAACAAATACACCAATGCCAAAAGAACAGGGTTAAGGATATAGGAAAAAAAGTGATAGTAAATAAAAAGTCAGACAGTTACTGAGAAATTCTAGTAACTGTCTGACTTTTTTATTTCTACTATTTATTCTTGCATTATAGATCGATCAATTTTCGTAATTTCTTCATATAATACTTGATGCTCTGTTTTATAAGGAGGAGTTGTTCCTAATTTTTTTTCGATTAAAAACATAAATAATACGGCTACTAAGCAAATTCCCCAAAAAAGATATCCGATTAGAGTCATTAATTTTCTCCTTTTGTATGCATTACTAATCATTTCTTTATCATATGTAATATTCCTTTAAATTTTACAAATAATATTTTGACACATATGAACAATCACTCATATAATATACATTATAGAAAACATATGAATGATTGTTCAGGTATTCATAGGAGGACAGTTTATGATTGAAGAAAAGAAGAAAGTTGACGAAGTATGTGAAGAAGCTTGTCAACAAACGGTTATACATGAGGATATAATTCTTTCAGTAAAAGAAAGCATGTTGAATATTGAAACACTGATAGGAGTAGCCGAACTTTTTAAAGTTCTTGGAGATAAGACGAGAACGAGAATATTACATGCACTAAGTCAATCTGAGATGTGCGTATGTGACCTAGCTTATTTATTAGAAATGACTCAATCATCTATATCACATCAATTACGAGTATTAAAACAGGCGCATTTAGTAAAAAATCGTAAAGAAGGTAAAGTAGTTTATTACTCGTTAGCAGATGATCATGTTACGCAAATTTTCAATCAAGCACTAGAACATATTTTAGAGGATTAATATAGGTGTTTCTTGAGAGAGGAGTTGAGTTTGTTGAGTAGGGGGCAAAGGCAAGTAAATAGTGAATTAAAATTAGAAGGACTTGATTGCGCTAATTGTGCAATGAAGATTGAAAAAGGAGTTTCCACACTTGAAGGCGTTGATGCATGTTCAGTAAACTTTGCAACATTAACGATGACAATTACAACGAGTGAGGAACAAAAAGAATCAGTTATCGAGAGCGCTAAAGATAAGATTCGCGTTTTAGAACCGCATATTAATCCTGTTTCAAAAATGGATTCAAAACTTGGGCAAGAGAAGCAACAGGGAATGAATGATGAAACAAAAAAACTTATTGCTAAATTAGGAATCGGTACTGCTTTATTAATTTTAGCTCAATTACTTAATGTACCAATGCTCTATCAATTGATTATTTTTATAGCGGCCTATTTAATAGCGGGTGCTGACGTTGTTTTAAAAGCTATTCGTAATATTTTCAGAGGGCAAGTATTTGATGAAAATTTTTTAATGGGAGTAGCGACAATTGGTGCATTTATTATCGGAGAGTACCCTGAAGCTGTTGCAGTAATGCTATTTTATCAGCTAGGTGAATTGTTCCAAAGTATTGCAGTAAATCGATCACGGAATTCGATTTCGAAATTAATGGATATCCGTCCTGATTATGCTAATTTAAAAAATGGTGACAAAACTGAACAAGTATCTCCTGAAAAGATTCAAATTGGTGACATAATCATCGTTAAACCTGGGGAAAGGGTTCCATTAGATGGAATTGTAAAAAGTGGATCTTCAAGTGTTAATACTTCTGCATTAACTGGTGAGTCATTACCAAGAGAAATATTTGAAGGTGATGAAGTATTAAGTGGATTTATAAATGTTCAAGGTTTACTTGAAATTGAAGTCACGAAGGAATTTAATGAATCGACAGTATCAAAAATATTAGAACTTGTTCAAAATGCAACAAATAAAAAGGCACCTACTGAAAACTTTATCACAAAATTTGCAAAGGTTTACACACCTATAGTTGTGATCACAGCAGCTATTATTGCAATCATCCCACCAATTATTATTCCTGGTGAAACACTTTACGATTGGGTATATCGAGCATTAATTTTCCTAGTTATTTCATGCCCATGTGCTTTAGTTGTTTCAATTCCATTAGGATTTTTCGGAGGAATCGGAGCAGCTTCAAAATCAGGAGTATTAGTAAAAGGAAGTAATTATTTAGAAGCATTAAATGATTTGAAATATATTGTGTTTGATAAAACTGGAACGTTGACGAAAGGGCAATTCCAAGTAAGCTCGATTATACCTACACGTGGTCATTCGAAAGAGGAGCTACTAGAATTAGCTGCTTATGGAGAGTTTTATTCTACTCACCCAATCGCATTATCAATTCGTCAAAAGTATGGTAAAGATATTGTTGAAGCAAAGCTATCTAACTATACTGAAATTGCGGGACATGGAATTAGCGTTATGGTTAATGGAGACGCACTGTTAGTAGGTAATTCAAGGCTAATGGAAAGTCATTCAATTTTATATGAACCAACAAGAGAAGTAGGCACAACAGTTTATTTAGCAAAAAATAAGCATTATATCGGATCGATTGTCATTGCAGATCAACTAAAAGATGATGCGAAAAAAGCTATACTTGAGCTTAAAAAAGTTGGAATTAAAAAGACGGTCATGTTAACCGGTGATTCTAACTCAGTTGCGAAAAGCATTGGTAAAGAACTTGCAATAGATGATATTTATTCAGAGCTTCTTCCACATCAGAAAGTAGAAAAGCTTGAATTGATCGAAAAAATAAAATCATCGAAAGAAAAAATTGCATTTGTTGGGGACGGTATTAATGATGCACCAGTTTTAGCTCAAGCAGATATTGGAATTGCAATGGGGGGGATTGGTTCCGATGCAGCGATCGAAGCTGCTGATGTTGTATTAATGTCGGATGAACCTTCAAAAATTGTTGATGCAATTAAAATCGCTAAACGTACAAGACAAATTGTATGGCAAAACATCTTTTTTGCTTTAGCAGTGAAAGGATTTTTCTTATTACTAGGTGTAATCGGAATAGCTACAATGTGGGAAGCCGTAATTTCAGACGTTGGTGTTACTGTATTGGCAGTATTGAACTCGATGAGAGTATTAAGACATAAATAAAGCTAAAAAACTCAGACTAAACGAAATTAGTCTGAGTTTTTTCGTCTTATTTAGCAGAGCGTTTTCTTTTTTTAATAAAAAGGAAAATAAAAACGAACAATCCAATCGCTAAAATTCCATAAATAATACTTGAATACACATCCATATACTCAACAATCTTTTCCCAAGATGCACCAACTGATGCACCAACTAAAACTAAAATTGTATTCCATATTAATGAGCCTAAAGTTGTAAATAACAAAAAGATCCAAAAATTCATTCGAGCCATTCCAGCTGGAATAGAAATTAAACTGCGAATTAATGGAATTAGTCTACAGAAAAAGACTGTCCAAACACCGTATTTTGAAAACCATTCGTCCGCTTTATGGACATCCTTTTTAGTTAAACGTAAAAAATGCCCCCAGCGTCCTACGATTTTTTCTAACGTTTTTATATCTAGTAAAGTACCAATCCAAAAAAGTATGATTGCTCCAATTACTGACCCTAAAGTTGAAAAGAAAATAACACCTATTTTAGATAGTGAAGATTCTGTAGTCATGAACCCGCCAAACGTTAAAATTACTTCGGAAGGAATTGGAGGAAATATGTTTTCTAATGCAATTAATAAAAAGATACCTAAATAGCCAAATGTATCCATTGTTTCAATAATCCAGTTTTGCATGATATTACCTCAAGTTTGATTTTTATTTTTAAGAAATAATTAGAAGTTTTTAATATTCCTTGTGAAAAAATATACTATGTAACTAGTGATTTAGGCAAGTAATTGTGAAACTTGTTCCATAAATATAATAAACAAATAACTAATAAAATGTAGATTTTATGTCTAGTGAACACTGTAATAGCATTGTATGAGAGAATTTTTTTTCAAAGTCAGAGGATTTAGAACAGTTAATAGGGAATTAAAGTAGATTAATATAAAATCAGAAATTAGATTTTGTAAAATACTTCTCCTAAATCTGAAGAAATGTAATTAGCTATTTAGGAATAATGTCTTTGTAAAAAAAGGAGGATGGACATGTTTAAAGTTCAATTAAGTGAGGATTTATCAATCAATTTATTAACACCAAAATATGCAGAAATATTAGTAGAGGCGCTAAAGGAAAATCAAAACTCCTTAAAAGAATGGCTGGTTTGGGCTGAAAATATTCCATTGATCGAGGATTATCAAAAATCGATTATACCTATGTGGTTACAAAAATTTGCAGATAATAATGGTTTTGAAACGGGAATTTTTTATAAAAATGAACTAGTAGGCATGTTGGGATTACATTATATAGACTGGTCGAATCAAACAACTGAAATAGGTTATTGGTTAAGTGAACATATGCAAGGTAAAGGAATAATGACTCGTGCTGTAGAAAGTTTAGTTTCATATTGTTATGATGAGCTTAATCTTAATCGAGTAGTGATTAGAGCAGCTGTTGAAAATGCGAAGAGTAGGGCAATTCCTGAACGTTTAAATTTTAATCAAGAAGGTATCCAAAGAGAAGCACAGCAAATTAGAGAAAAGTATTATGATATAGCTGTTTATAGTATGTTGAAGAAGGACTGGAAAAAGTAAATGAATCAATTTTGCGTTAGCTAAAAATGCTAACGCTTTTTTATGGAGTAATAATGATGGAGGAAAAAAATAATGACTTATCATACAATCTTGTTCGATTTAGATGGTACACTGACGGATCCAAAGGTAGGGATTTTGAACTCGGTAAAGTATACATTACAGAAAATGAAAAAAGCTATTCCATTAGAATCAGAGCTTTTAAAATTTATTGGACCTCCGATTCAGCAATCATTTTCTGAAATTTGTCAATTTAGTGAAAAAGAATTGTTAAACGCAGTTTGTTTTTATCGCGAATACTTTTCGCAGAGTGGTATGATTGAAAATAATGTATATGATGGGATACGTGAACTTCTAAGCGAGTTGCAAAAAGAGAATAAAAGATTATATGTAGCAACTTCAAAACCAACTATTTTCGCAAGGGAAATATTGAGCCATTTCCAACTTGATGAGTTTTTTATTCAAATTGTTGGAAGTGAACTAGACGGCACAAGAATCGATAAAGGCGAGATTATTGAGTATATTTTTGAAATGAATAATGATCTTTCTAAAGAAGACTCAGTGATGGTTGGGGATCGACTTCACGATATAAAAGGTGCAAAAATCGCTAATATTGATGCAATTGGAGTAACTTACGGTTATGGAAGTGAGTTGGAATTAACTGATGCAGGAGCGAATGCAATTGTTAATAGTGTAGATCGCTTGAAAAGTGTGTTATTAAATGAGAGTAAGATAATGGTCTAAGAATGAAGGAGGAGTTTGATTGAAAAGCGGAAAAATACATTATGCTTGGATTATTTTAATTGTTACGTTCTTATCCGTCATTATTGCTGCTGTAACAAATACGATGTCTGGAGTGATGATGATTCCTTTTGAAAAGGAATTCGGTTGGAGTAGAGCATCAATTTCAGGTGCGTTTGCGATTTGTATAACTCTTGTTGGATTCTCTGGTCCATTTATAGCTGGTTTATATCAAAAGTTTAGTGTTAGAAATGTATTGTTAGTAGGGATGGGCACATTATTAGCTGCTATTTTACTAACAACAATTATGTCGCAATTATGGCATTTATTTATTATTTGGGGAATTATTATTGGACTAAGTGCAGGAGCATTTTTGACTGTATTAAATGCCTACGTTGCAACAACTTGGTTTGAAAAAAAGCGTGGTTTAGCACTAGGTCTTTTAACGTCTAGCTCTGCAGCTGGTCAGCTGGTTTTTTTACCGTTAATGGCATATATCGTTGAAAACTATTCATGGAGAAGTGCAGTTTTAACAATATTCTCTTTTGGTGTTTTCATTTATGCTTTACTATGGATTTTTATGAAGAATGATCCGTCAGATGTAGGGATTTTACCTTTAGGAGCTGAAAAAAGTAATAAGAAGCAAGCAAACAATATCAATCCAGTAAAGGCAGCTTTTGAGGGTTTAAAATTAGGTGCTAAATCGAAAGTTTTTTGGTTATTAGCGGCTAGTTTTTTCGTTTGTGGCTTTTCAACTAGTGGTTTGATTGGTACTCATTTTATTTCCCTTTGTATTGATTATGGATATAAAGAGGTCACGGCTGCTAGTATTTTAGCGTTCATGGGAATATTTAATATTATTGGAACGACTTTATCCGGATATATTTCCGATCGCTTTGATAATCGTTGGTTATTATTTTGGTATTATGGTTTAAGAGGATTATCATTACTTATTCTTCCTTTTGCTTTATCTACGAATTCAATCATTTATTTAAGTGCTTTTGCCATTTTCTATGGAATGGATTGGATTGCTACGGTTCCGCCAACTATTAAACTAGCAACGGACCATTTTGGGAAAGAGAAGGTAGGGGTAATCTATGGATGGATTTATACTGCCCATCAATTAGGTGCTGGAGCTGCAGCATATGGTGGAGGTTTAGTTTATTCTTGGTTAAATGCCTACCAATCAATCTTTATTGCAGCAGGTATCTTTTGTTTAGTTGCAACATTATTTGTGCTTAATATTAAAAAAAGAGCGGTATTAAATCAGAATCTTTCTGCGTAGCAGGAAAATTTTAAAAAAAATAATTTAATTGAGGTAGAATGAATGACCTATCTTTATAAAATAACAAAAGATAAATATAAAATAATGCGCGAGAAAAACTGTTTTTGGGAAGGTAAGATTCGTAAAATTTGTGAGTTAGAAAAGATCGATTTTGAGAAGCTTACTCGATTTTCGTACGGTGGAAATATTGTTTTTAGTATAGATGGTGAAATGGTAATTAAATTATATCCTTCATATGTGAATGACGAGTTCATAAAGGAGAAGCAGGTTCTTGGGTTTTTAAACGGCCGAACTCTATCTGTAGATGTTCCTAAATTAATTTCAACTGGTCAATTTGAAGGTTGGAGCTATTTAATAATGAGTGAACTAAAAGGGACTCTTTTAATTGATGTTTTTGATGAACTGTCTTTTGAGGAGAAAAAGCAAATTGCGTTTGATTTAGGAAAAATAATAAGAGAAATCCATGACGCAACGATCTCAACAAAAGAATATGATCAAGAACATTGGAAGCAATTTATTATGAATCAATTAGAGCAAGTAGAGAATCATCATAGAAACAACGGTATGAATGATGAATTATTTACCCAATTAACAAGCTATGTAGAAGATAATGCATTGCAAGGAAAAGAACAGATCGTGTTATTAACCGGAGAATACACACCATTTAATTTAATCATGAATAAAGTTGAGGACATGTGGAGGTTTACTGGTTTAATTGATTTTGCTGATTGCTTTGTAGGAGATTCTAAATATGATTTGCTTGGGCCAATAGCGTTTATGTTTTATCCATTTGAAGGACTAAATAAAATTTTTCTAGAAAGCTATGGCTATACGAATAACGAATTAAACGAGGACTTACAAATAGAATTAATGACCTATTTATTACTACATCGTTTTAGTAATATTAGTTTCTATCAAGAAAAGTCTGAAGTAGCTAAGAAAGCTACTACGTTAAGAGAATTAGAAAATATATTTTTTAATTTTAAGTAATTAACAATAAAAAGTGCATCGGGAATGACTTGAATTAGTCAATTTTGATGCACTTTTTGTATTTAATTTAGTGCAATTAAAAATGGATATAATTCAGCAGTCATTACATTCTTTTTAACAGCTGGATCATTTTGCATGATTTCCTTTGCATGCTGTAGGCTTTCTGTTTTTAAGATGACAATACCAAATTCAGCTTGTTCGGTTCTTCCAGCTAAAGATACCGTCTTTTCTTTATTGAAGTTCTGTAGATAATGAAAATGTTCCGATACAATATTGCGTTCTTCTTCGGTTGAATCGTGTAAAAAAGTTGATCGAACTGGTTTTAAAACATAAATAAAGTTTTCCACTTAAGCCACATCCTATCGATTATAATAGTTATACTATAGCACGTAAACATTAACTATAAGGGTGATAAATATGCAGGAAATCATTATAGAAAAACTAAAGCAAATAGAGGCCGAACATGACGTAAAAATACTATTTGCCGTTGAGTCCGGTAGTAGAGCGTGGGGTTTTCCATCTAAAGACAGCGATTATGATGTACGTTTTGTTTATGTTCACCGCAAAGATTGGTATTTAAGCATTGACCAAAGACGTGACGTAATTGAATATCCAATCAATGATTTACTCGACTTTAGTGGCTGGGACTTAAAAAAGGCTCTTAATCTCTTTGCAAAATCAAACCCGGCATTATTAGAATGGTTAAGATCTCCAATTATTTATCATGATGACTTAACGATTTCAGAAGTATTAAGAAAAATGGGTAATGAAATTCTTTCTAAAAAGGCGTGTATTTACCATTATCTCCATATGGCCAAAGGGAATTACCGTGATTATTTGCAAGGGGAAGAAGTTAAGATTAAAAAGTATTTTTATGTATTAAGACCAATTTTAGCTTGTATGTGGATCCAAAAATACAATGAAATTCCTCCAATATTGTTTGATGAACTTCTAGAAATGGAAGGGTTAGAACAGGAATTTTTAGAAGAAGTAGGCAAGTTATTAATCCGAAAAAAACAAGGTGAAGAATTAGATCTAGAGCCTAGAAAAAAAGTATTAAACGATTTCATTGAAAATAACATTCAGTTTTTTGAAGAGTATGTAAAGGGGATTACTGAATCGAACAAGGTGAATATCCGGAACTTAAATGAATTATTTCGAACGACAATTGAACATTCATGGGAAAAATAGAATAGACTACACACTTTTTGGGAAAAATTTCTTTGTATGTTAACAAAGAAATTGGAGTGTGAATGAAGTTGGCAAATTTAGAAAGTTTATTAAATCAACAACTTGCGAATTGGAATGTGTTATATGTAAAATTACATAACTATCATTGGTATGTAAAAGGACCGAATTTCTTTACGCTACATGAAAAATTTGAATTGTATTATGACGATGCAAAAGTAATGGTAGACGATTTAGGAGAACGAATTTTAACAATTGGTTCAAAACCAATTGCAACACTTCGTGAATACTTAGAAACAGCTACGATTAAAGAAGGTAATCATACATTTTCTGCAGAAGAAATGGTATCTGATCTAATTAAAGACTATGAAAAAGTTGTACAAGAATCGCGTGATGTAATTTCAATTGCAGAAGAAAGTGATGATCAAGAAACAGCTGACTTATTTTTGGGTAAGATTGCTGAAATTGAAAAGATGCTTTGGATGTTAAAGTCATTTCTTGGTAAATGAATAAATATTTAAATGGGTGAATTAACCAATCATTAAATATGATTGGTTAGTTCACCTTTTTTTATTTTATCCGTTTTTTTTTATCTTGTTTCCTAGTGTAAAACAAGTGTTTATAAGGGTTTTGATTGCGCGTTAAAATTATTAATAAAAAATTACCAAAAAAAACTAAAAAATTAATTGTATAATTATTTATATTTGTGTATAATCATTCATTATATAAGAATCTGAGCTTCTAAAAAAAGGGGATGGATTTATGAGTAAAGTATTGAAAGAAAACCATGTAAAGAAAAATGGTTATATTCAAAAGACAAAAGGGAATGTTACAAAAGGAAATTTTAGCTCTGTAAAATGGTCGGACTTTAAAGGGAAAAATTTTCTTACTATAAGTGAGTTTTCATCAAGTGAATTATTATTCTTACTTGAAAAATCATTAGAAATGAAAAATATGCAAAAGGCGGGAGAGGCACATCCTTATTTAAAAGACAAAGTGCTAGGGATGATTTTTGAAAAGAATTCTACTAGAACGAGATTATCATTTGAAATCGCGATGATGCAATTAAGTGGTCATGCAATCTTTATGAGCAGTAAAGATTTACAGCTTGGTAGAGGAGAAACTGTCCATGATACATCGAAAGTATTTTCTCGTTATGTAGACGGAGTCATGATTCGAGCAAATACTCATGAGATGGTGAAGGAGTTTGCTGAGCACTCGTCAATTCCTGTTGTTAATGGATTAACTGATCTGCACCATCCTGCTCAAATTATGGCTGATTTCTTAACAATTCTTGAACATAAAGGTAGATTAAAAGGTTTGAAGATTGCTTATGTAGGAGATGGAAATAATAACATCTGTCATTCATTAATTGAAGGTGCAGCTAAGCTTGGTGTTTATTTAACGATTGCATGTCCCATTGGGTATGAACCTAATAAAGTTGTACTTCAATCGATGAAGCATGTTGCAAAAACAACTGGAAGTATTATTGAAGTAGTTAATAATCCTGTAGATGGTGTAAGTAGAGCTGATGTTGTGATAACAGATGTTTGGACCAGTATGGGGCAAGAGGAAGAGACTGAAATTCGCTTAAAAGATTTTAGCCCTTATCAAGTAAATGATCACTTATTAGAAAACGCAAAAGAAGATTATTTATTCATGCACTGCTTACCTGCACATAGAGGGGAAGAAGTAACAGCTTCGGTAATTGATGGTAAGCATTCGGTAGTATTTGATGAAGCTGAAAATCGACTTCATGCTCAAAAAGCGATCTTAGTTGCCTTAATGGGTAATTTATAATTCTTAAAATCTATTATATTTTTTAAAAATCTAATCGGGGGTAATAACATGGGAAATGAAAAAATTGTTTTAGCATATTCAGGTGGTTTAGATACATCAGTTTGTATTAAATGGTTACAGGAGAAATACAACTACGATGTAATTGCACTTTGTCTTGATCTAGGTGAAGGAAAAGATGTTGAAGCTGTTCGTCAAAAGGCGTTAAATTTAGGAGCAATTAAGTCATATATGATCAATGTAAAGGACTTATTTGCAAATGAATATATTGTTCCCGCTTTAAAAGCGAATGCATTATATGAAGGTAAGTACCCACTTTCATCTGCTCTATCAAGACCTTTAATTGCAAAACTATTAGTTGATGTAGCCCAGCAAGAAGGTGCAGTTGCGGTAGCACATGGTTGTACAGGAAAAGGAAATGATCAAGTTCGTTTCGAAGTTTCAGTAATGGCGTTGAATCCGAATCTTAAAGTAGTGGCGCCTGTTCGTGAATGGGGCATGACTCGTGATGAGGAAATACAGTATGCAAATGAAAACGGTGTTCCAATTCCGGTCGATCTAGACAATCCATTTTCAATTGATGCAAATATATGGGGAAGAGCTTGTGAAGCAGGTGTATTAGAGAATCCATGGAATGAAGCACCTGAAGAAGCTTTTGATTGGACGAATGCAATTGAAAATACTCCGAATGTTCCTGAATATATTGAAATTGAATTTTCAAAAGGTGTACCTGTTAGCTTAAACGGTCAGCCTATTGAACTAGTTCAACTAATTGAACAATTAAATGGTATAGGTGGAAAGCACGGTGTTGGAAGAATCGACCATATTGAAAATAGATTAGTAGGCATAAAGTCACGTGAAGTATATGAAAATCCAGCAGCGCTAATCTTAATCAATGCTCATAAAGAATTAGAGTTCCTTACATTGCCTCGTGAGGTGACAAATTTTAAAGTAAGTATTGAACAACAATTTTCTAAAATGCTTTACGATGGCTTGTGGTATTCACCTTTAATGGGTGCTTTAGATGCGTTTGTCAATACAACACAAGAAACAGTGAGTGGTGTTGTTCGTGTGAAATTATTTAAAGGGACTCATACAGTAGTTGGTAGAAAATCGGAAACTAGTCTATATAATGAAGAGCTTGCAACTTATTCAAAGGGTGATTTATTTGATCATAATGCAGCGGTAGGCTTTATTAAACTATGGGGATTACCAACAAAGGTTTATAGCGAAGTTACTCAGAAAAATACAGTTTTAAGTAAATAAAATATAGGGTGGATTAAGGAGGCAGTTATGTCAAAACTTTGGGGCGGACGTTTTACGAAGGAAACAAACCAATTAGTAGAAGAATTTACGGCATCAATTGAATTTGATCAAATAATGGCTAAAGAAGATATAGCAGGTAGTATTGCACATGCAACGATGCTTGGAGAATGTGGCATAATTGAAATTAATGAAGCTGAACTAATAATAGAAGGTTTAAATAATATCTTAAAAAAAGTAGAGAAAAATGAGGTTCAATTTAGTATTGAAAATGAAGATATTCATATGAATATCGAAAGCTTGTTAATTGAAGAAATCGGTCCTGTAGGAGGAAAACTACATACAGGTCGTAGTCGAAATGATCAAGTTGCAACTGATATGCACCTATTTTTAAAAAATAATACGTCTTCCATTATTCATTTAATTGAAGAAGTTCAAAATAAAATCGTTACGCAAGCAAAAAAGCATGTAAATACAATTATGCCTGGGTATACGCACTTACAAAGAGCACAGCCTGTTTCATTTGCACATCATTTACTTGCCTATTTTTGGATGCTTGAGCGCGACAAAGGCCGATTCAAAGATAGTTTAAAACGAGTGGATATTTCACCATTAGGTGCAGGTGCATTAGCTGGAACTACATTTCCAATTAACCGTCATCGTACCGCTGAATTACTTGGTTTTAGCGATATCTATCATAATAGTTTAGATGCAGTAAGTGATCGTGATTTTATCGTAGAGTTCCTTTCTGATTCGTCATTACTAATGACGCATATTTCTAGACTATCAGAGGAATTTGTCATTTGGTCTAGTCAAGAATTTCAGTTTATTGAATTAGATGATGCTTTTTGTACCGGCTCTAGTATTATGCCGCAGAAAAAAAATCCAGATGTCCCAGAATTACTTCGAGGTAAAACTGGGAGAGTTTATGGCAGCTTAATCGGGTTATTAACTGTTTTAAAAGGACTACCTTTAGCATATAACAAGGACATGCAAGAAGATAAAGAAGGTATGTTTGATACTGTTTATACTGTTGTGGGAGCATTGCAATTGCTATCAGGAATTATTGATACAATGAAAGTAAATGAAACTCGAATGTACGAAGCTGTTAAAAATGATTATTCAAACGCTACTGACCTTGCTGATTACTTAGTTCGAAAAAATATCCCATTCCGACAAGCTCATGAAATCGTTGGAAAAACGGTTTTATATGCTATAGAGAATCATAAATTTCTTGGGGAATTAAATCTTGAGGAATTTAAGATGATTAATGAAGTGTTTGAAGAAGATATTTATCATACATTAAATCCAAAAACGGTAATGGAAGCAAGAATAAGTGAAGGTGGAACATCTACAAATGAAGTTTGGAAACAAATAATGAAAGCGGAAGAGTGTTTAAGTATCACAATAAATATGGTATAATTTTCTATTTAAGAGCGTCCAATCTATTTGGACGTTTTTTTGTGCTTCTAATTAATAATTTTCTATTCATTATGCAAATACTAGAAGTAGTTACTAAAAAAAGGTAGGTATTATATGAGTACGCAAGAAAAAAGTAGGGTATTTAGAGCTTCAGAAGGTATAGCACATGCTGTTTTTGTAATGATCGGGATCGGTTCTTTACTTGATAGTCTTGGGAAAATTTTTCATTTTGAATCTTTAATGACAATCGGATTTTCAACTAAATTATTAATGGCACCAGCTATTGGCGCAGGTATAGCCGTTTTATTAGGATCAAGTACATTAATCATTTTTTCTGCAATGTCTGCTGCACTAATCGGATCCGGTGCATTATTAATGGTAGATACGGCTATGACCATTAAAATGGGTGAACCAGTAGGAGCTTTATTATCAGCTTTAGTTGCAATTCTGATTGGAAAAGCTGTTCAAGGTAAAACGAAACTAGATTTAATGGTTGTGCCTTTATTTGCCATCTTAATTTCAGGTTTGGTTGGCTTGTATTTATCAAAATGGATTTCTCCAATCTTAATAGCGGTTGGGAATTTTATTAAAGGTTCAACAGAAGGTTCGCCAATTATTGCTTCGATTGTATTAGCAGTCGTTTGGGGAATATTGATTGTTTCGCCAGCGTCTTCTGCTGCGTTAGCGATCGCATTGAATTTAGATGGACTTGCTGGTGGGGCTGCATTAGCTGGATGTGCAGCACAATTTGTTGGTTTAGCTGTGATCTCTGCACGAGAAAACGATCCAGGAAGTATTCTTGGTTTATTAATCATCACGCCGAAATTACAGCTACCAAATGTAACTAGGAATATTAGGATACTTATACCAACTATTGTTGCAAGTGCTGTGGCAGGACCAGTATCAGCTTTCTTATTTCATATTGAAGCACCAAAAGAAATCGCAGGCTTAGGGTTATGCGCATTAGTTGCCCCAATGAATTTATTAGCTACATATGGGAGTGCAGTAATAATTCCCATGATTGTTACTTACATATTAGTACCGGGAATCATTTCGTATATTGTGTATATATTCTTAAAACAAGCAAATATGATTAAACCTGGAGAGTTGAAAATATTATAAATATATTGAGTGTTATATGTTTGATGAGCTGCAAATAAAGATATTGAAAGTGCAAATAAATTCCGTGAAAGTACAAATAAATCAATCAGGGTGCAATTAAAATTTGCATATCTGCAATTAAAAAATTCAAAACTGCAAATAAAATTTCGGAATCTGCAAATAAGTTCTCACTAATCACAAATAAATAGAGTGAAACCTACTAAATTCAAAGAAACAACAATAAAATAGATTGTAAATCGACTAAAACATAACGAAATCCAGTAAAATGGATCATGATTGATACAGTTCCTTCCCTACAAAACAAAAAATGAGTACTATCCACAGTACTCATTTTTCTGTTTTAGTGATTACGATCAATCCATAAAAAACAGCTTCAATCCAATTCCGGTAAAAATAATGCCTTGTGCTAGATTGATAATTTTAGATGATTTCTCATTTTGTAACAATTTTTCACCCAAGCTACCTGCAAAAATCGCTATAATTGAAAATACAATGAGAGTTAATACCATAAAAGTTCAACCTTAAACGATCATTTGTAGGGGAACTGCCATACCGCTTTTGTCTATAAATTGAGGCAAAAACGCTAGGAAGAATAAAGATACCTTTGGATTTAGTACGTTCATTAAAAATCCTCGACGATATAAAGAAGGTAAAGTTTATTTTTGGGGTTCCGTGAAAGAGCTTACTTCATTGCTTGAACGAAAGGCCTGGTAAGCTAAGTTCAGTAAATAAAAAGCACCTAAGTATTTTAAAATGGAAAAGCGATATCTGACTTATACCAAATGGCTGATAATCCAATTGAAGCAGCAAGTGTATGGATTGTAACTACAGAACATTGGCCAAATGCCGTTGCAATTCCTTCTTTTTTTCCGTATGAAATGCTTTGTGCCATAACAAAAATATTATCTGGTCCAGGTGCTATAATTAATGAGAAGGATACTCCAATAAAAGACAAGTAAATAGTTAAATCTAATTAAATACCTCTTTTAATATATTTGTGAGATTTTATTATTCTACTTTAACAAATTAGAGGCAGGAAATGCAGGGAAAGATTAAGGTCAGAAAAGCAGCAAGTACTTGGAATTTAGAAAAGCTTAATAGAAATAGATGAAGGGTGATTAGATGAGTGAGAAGGAAAAAATGATTAATGGTGAGATGTATTTAGCGGGGGATCCTCAATTGGTTGAGGAAAGAGTTAATGCAAGGCGTTTGACGCGCGAGTTTAATTTGACGCTTGAAACGGAAAGTAGTAAAAGGGAAAGTGTATTAAAACAGTTATTCGGTTCGACGGGTGAAAGCATATATATTGAACCTACCTTTCGTTGTGATTATGGATACAATATTCATGTAGGAGAAAATTTTTATGCAAACTTTGATTGTGTCATTTTAGATGTTTGCCCAGTACATATTGGTGTAAATTGCTTTATGGCACCTGGGGTTCATATTTATACCGCTACTCATCCACTTGATCCTGTTGAAAGGGCTAGTGGAGTTGAATTTGGTAAACCAGTTACGATTGGTGATAATGTTTGGATTGGTGGAAGGGCGATCATAAATCCAGGAGTAAAGATTGGACATAATGTTGTGATTGCATCTGGGGCCGTTGTTACAAAAGATGTGCCTGATAATGTAGTTGTTGGAGGGAATCCAGCTAGAGTTATTAAGGAAATTAAGTAACGGATTTTACGAGAAGGCTTTTTAGAAATAAATACAACGTGAATCTAATATTTCCAATCCTGAAAGTGGGGGTGCTATATGGTTTATCTATTTTTTATTTGTATATTACTAGGTTTTATGTTGTTAGTGTATATGTTTATAGAGGCTCATATGAATATAATTCGAAAACATGAATTCTCTTTTTCAAATATTCCCCTTGAAAAGCCAATTAGAATATTTTTTATTTCTGATATTCATAGAAGAAAAATAGATTCTTCTATTATTAATAAGATGTCTAATCAAGTTGATCTTGTCATTATTGGTGGCGATCTATTAGAAAAAGGAGTGGCTCTTGAAAGGATTGAACAAAATATTCGAAAATTAAGTAGTCTTGGTGAGGTCTACTTTGTTTGGGGTAATAATGATATAGAAATTGAAAAAAGGGATTTACTGACTATTTTTAATAAATGGAATGTAACTGTTTTGAAGAACGCTTCTGTTACCTTAAACCATTTGCAAAGAGAATGGGCATTAATTGGGGTAGATGATTTGAAAACGGGGAAGGTGGATATTGATCTTGCCTTTCAAGGTGTTAAACAGGATGCATTTAAGCTTTTAGTAAGTCATAATCCAAGAATCTTGAAGTTTTTAAAGGAAGAACATGGAGTATCGCTTGTATTTAGTGGTCATACGCATGGAGGACAAATAAGAATTTTCGGATATGGTCCATATGAAAAAGGTAAAACGCATGTGTATAATGGGATAACTCAAATAATAAGTAATGGATATGGAACAACGACTATACCACTTAGGTTAAATGCACGCCCTGAAACTCATTACATTGTGATTAAAAGTATATAAAGTCATAAGAAAATGACTTAAACATGAGATATAAATATATTTCATGTTTTTTTTATACTCTGTAAACTGAAATTCGACTTTTATAAACAAAATAGAGAGTAGATTTATAGCTTTCGAAATGGACAGTTTCTTAGTTTGGAGGGGGATTGAAATCTACTAAATGACAAAAAAGGGTTGTCTTAGACCCGAATAATAGACTCTTAAAATAAGAGTCTATTATTCGGGTATTTTTATGTCCTGGTCATCAGTCTCTTTTTTTATGTGTTCACTTTATAGGAAACAATTCAGCATTTGTAT
>NZ_JBHVQN010000004.1:39883-512071 GCF_042886615.1 Gottfriedia sp. NPDC057991 | reverse complement strand
TCAGAGGTGGAAGCGTGGTGACACGTGGAGCTGACTGATACTAATCGGTCGAGGACTTAACTAACAAGTTTGATCATGACATTATCTAGTTTTGAGGGTACGAAGTACAACTCTATATATCAGGTGATTATGGCAAAGAGGTCACACCCGTTCCCATACCGAACACGGCAGTTAAGCTCTTTTGCGTCGATGGTAGTTGGGGGTTTCCCCCTGTGAGAGTAGAACGTCGCCTGGTAACCAAAAACATCAGCTATTAGGCTGATGTTTTTTTGTGTTCAAATTTGGAAATGTCAGTTCTTATCATGACTTTATATATGGGGAGAAAATATGTAAAGTCTAAAAGACAAGCTTCAGAATTATTAACATGTTCGGATAAAAAATTAATAAGTTACTTTACTTTTGCTAAAAATTAATAAAGTAAACAATAATATTAATGCTGGGCAAACACCCTTAATTATAAATCTACATAACTTAGATTGAATGGAGGGAAAAAGATGAGAGGAAAAATACTCAATTATTATGCAGGGGGTAATACTGCAAAAGGGTTTTATAATCTCTATGACTCAGCTTTAGAGGATTTAGATAAACTATTCATTCTAAAAGGTGGTCCAGGTACTGGGAAATCAACATTAATGAAAACAATTGGAGAAATGATTGTAAATAAGGGAATCGATATTGAATATTTACATTGTTCTTCAGATACCAATTCAGTTGATGGCTTAATTATCCCGAAATTTCAAATAGGTATAGTAGACGGTACAGCACCACATGTAATTGAACCAAAAGCTCCAGGGGTTATTGAGGAATATGTGAATTTAGGTGTTGCTTGGGATTCTAAGAAATTATCCGTACACAAGGAAGCAATACTATCACTAAATGATGAAATTTCTAAGAAGTTTCAAACGGCATATGACACATTTGCGGCTTCGTTAAGGGCTCATGATGAGATTGAAGAAATTTATATCTCTAATATGGACTTTTTAGAAGCTAATAAACTGACTGACGAAATGATAACGCTATTTTATGGCAATGACAGTAATACTGAGAAAGACTCGAAAGTAAAACATAGATTTTTAGGTGCAGCAACTCCAAGTGGTGCGGTTGATTATATTCAAAATTTAACAGAAGAAATTGAAAAACGCTATTTTATTAAAGGTAGAGCTGGTTCCGGCAAATCAACAATGTTAAAGAAAATAGCGGCTGCAGGAGAAGAAAGAGGATTTGATGTAGAGATTTATCATTGTGGATTTGATCCAAACAGTCTTGATATGGTAATTATTCCGGAAAAAGGAATTGCGATTTTTGACAGTACGGCACCACATGAATATTTTCCTGATCGTGAAAATGATGAGATTATTGATATGTACGAAAGATGCATTACGCCGGGAACAGATGAGAAATACGCTACTGAAATCGAAAGAACAACGAATTCATATAAAGATAAAATGAAAGAAGCAATATCTTATCTGGCAGAAGCTAAAGTTTTTAGAGACGAATTAGAAGCGATCTATATTGGATCTATGGACTTTGCAAAAGTTGATAAAATCCAGAGTGAACTAATAGAAGAAATTGAAAGTATTATAAAGAATTAACTTTTTTATTTTGGAGTAAGAGAATGCTCGAAACAGGGTAGATTGGAAGTTCATTGTGATAGATGTAAATGGAAATATAGTTGATACATTTGAAAATAAAAATGAAAAAGAAATACACATAAAATGGTTCCCAAAAGCAGATCTACCAAACGGCACATATTATATCTCTGCTGATGTTACAACAAAAGATGGGTTCAAAGTAACATCAACTCCGACTAAAGTAACGGTTCTTCAATAAAAGTCAAGAATTGAAAAAGCTATCTTACCCATTTATTATAGGGATAGATAGCTTTTTTGTTTTTCTTTAATTTTTCGATACTATGAAATCCAAATAAGAAATAAAAAAATAACAGTAGCTATTAGTAATTTAATTAAAATAGACATCATAGAATGTGAAAAACTGAGTAAAACACGAACATTAAAATATTTTTTTATAAAATCATTCATATTTTATTGAAATAAATATGATAAATTGATACTATAGAGATAGGAAATTTAGCAAACCTCATATAAGTTTGGGAATATGGCCCAAAAGTTTCTACCTAGTAACCTTAAATTACTGGACTATGAGGGGAAGTTAATCACACGTGTACGTATTTAAGTATACGCCTAAGTAGATTATCTTTCCTCACCATAGAGGGATAATTCTATTTAGGCGTTTTTTGTTTAAAATTTATGATAAACATAAAAAAATAGCGAATAAACTTGGGGGATAAGCAGATGAAACCGGTAGTTGGTGTCATTATGGGGAGTACAAGTGATTGGGAAACAATGAAAAATGCTTGTGATGTGTTAGAAGAGCTAAATATAAGCTATGAGAAACGAGTTGTTTCGGCACATCGTACACCAGATTTAATGTTTGAGTATGCAGAATCAGCTAGAGAACGTGGTATTAAAGTAATTATTGCAGGTGCAGGCGGGGCTGCTCACTTACCAGGAATGGTAGCAGCAAAAACGACACTTCCAGTAATTGGTGTACCAGTACAATCAAAAGCTTTAAATGGATTAGATTCATTATTATCAATTGTACAAATGCCAGGTGGAGTACCTGTCGCAACTGTTGCAATTGGTAAAGCAGGTGCGACGAATGCAGGCTTACTTGCAGCTCAAGTATTAAGTATCCAAGATCAAGAAGTTTATTTAGCATTAGAAACTCGTCGTGAAAACACTACTAAACAAGTTCTAGAAAGCAGTGAATCACTATGAATAGCAAAGTAATTCTACCAGGACAAACAATAGGGATCATCGGGGGAGGCCAACTTGGAAGAATGATGGCGCTCTCAGCGAAAGAGATGGGC
The DNA here is from genome assembly GCF_042886615.1 of Gottfriedia sp. NPDC057991. Lineage (NCBI taxonomy): Bacteria > Bacillati > Bacillota > Bacilli > Caryophanales > Bacillaceae > Gottfriedia > Gottfriedia sp. NPDC057991. The sequence goes on along the minus strand of NZ_JBHVQN010000004.1, from coordinate 509,181 downwards.
TATAAAATAGCTGTTTTAGATCCTACTCCAAACTCGCCTTGTGGGCAAGTATCTGATATAGAGATTACGGCTGAGTATTCTAATATAGAAGCAATTAAACAGCTTGCGAAAGTAAGTGATGTTATAACATATGAATTTGAAAATATTGATGTAAACGCACTTGAGTATTTAGATGAACATTCTTATTTACCTCAAGGTAGTGAGTTGTTAAAACTAACAAGAAATAGATTAACTGAAAAAACTGCTATTCAAAATTTAGGCATAAAGGTTGCTCCATTTCGACTAGTAGAAAATGAAGAGCAATTTTCTGAAGCTGTTACGAAAATAGGTTTACCAGCTGTTTTGAAAACGACAACAGGTGGTTATGATGGAAAAGGGCAAGTTGTTTTAAGATCTGAAGAAGACTTTGTTGAAGCGTTAGAACTTGTTAAAAAACAGCAATGTATTCTTGAGGGCTGGGTTCCTTTTGAAAAAGAATTGTCAATAATTGTCGCAAGAAATAGTAATGGAGAGGTAAGTACGTTTCCAATAGCAGAGAATGTTCATATAAATCAAATTCTGCATACTTCATCTGTACCGGCAAATACCTCAAAATTAGTAATAGAAACAGCAGAGAACTATGCAAAAAAAGTAGCTAGCTCATTTCATCTTGTAGGTGTTTTAGCAATTGAGTTATTTGTAACAGAAGATGAGCAGGTTTATATTAATGAATTAGCTCCGCGTCCACATAATACAGGACACTATACGATGGAGGCAGTTGAAACATCACAGTTTAAACAGCATATTCGAGCGGTTTGTAATTTACCATTAGGGAATACGGAATTACTAAAACCAGTTGTAATGGTGAATATATTAGGTGAACATGTTGAAGAAGTATTGAAAGTAATGCAAAATGATAGTACATTAAATGTCCATCTTTATGGTAAAGAAGAAAGCAAAAAAGGCCGTAAAATGGGACATATTAATATAATGGCAGCATCAACAGAACTAGCGATGCAAAAAGTACAAGAGTTAGGGATTTGGAAACAAAACCCGGTGGAGGTAAAAATATGATTGAACGTTATTCACGCCCAGAAATGGCAGCAATTTGGACAGAAGAAAACAAATTTAAAGCTTGGTTAGAAGTTGAAATCTTAGCATGTGAAGCATGGGCTGAATTAGGAGATATTCCTAAAGAAGACGTAAAAGTGTTACGCGAAAAAGCTTCTTTCGATATAAACCGAATTTATGAAATTGAAAAAGAAACACGTCATGACGTAGTTGCATTTACTCGTGCAGTTTCTGAAACATTAGGTGACGAACGTAAATGGGTACATTATGGCTTAACATCAACTGATGTAGTAGACACGGCACTTTCATACTTACTACACCAGGCAAATGATATCTTATTAAAAGATTTAGAGAATTTCATTGGAATTCTTGAAACGAAAGCTAAAGAACATAAGTACACAGTAATGATGGGACGTACTCACGGTGTACATGCAGAGCCAACTACTTTTGGACTAAAACTTGCATTATGGACAGAAGAAATGAAACGTAACTTAGAGCGATTTAAGAATGCGATTGAAACAGTTCGAGTAGGTAAAATCTCAGGTGCTGTTGGAACATACGCAAATATTCCTCCATTTGTTGAAGAATATGTTTGTGAAAAGTTAGGAATTCAAGCAGCTCCAATTTCAACTCAAACATTACAACGTGATCGTCATGCTCACTACATGGCAACATTATCTTTAATTGCTACTTCAATTGAGAAGTTTGCAACTGAAGTACGTGGATTACAAAAAAGTGAAACACGTGAAGTTGAAGAATTCTTTGCAAAAGGTCAAAAAGGCTCTTCTGCAATGCCACATAAACGTAATCCAATTGGATCTGAAAACATGACAGGTTTAGCTCGTGTAATTAGAGGTCATATGGTTACAGCTTATGAAAATGTATCACTTTGGCATGAAAGAGATATCTCACATTCATCTGCAGAAAGAATCATCTTACCGGATGCAACAATACTTTTAAATTACATGTTAAATCGATTTGGAAATATTGTTAAAAACCTTACTGTATTCCCTGAGAATATGAAACGTAACATGGACCGTACTTACGGATTAATTTATTCTCAACGTGTACTACTTGCTTTAATTGAAAAAGGAATGTCTCGTGAAGAGGCTTATGACACTGTTCAACCAAAAGCAATGGAAGCTTGGGAAACTCAAGTACAATTTAAAGAGCTTGTAGAAGCAGAGAATAAAATTACTTCTTTATTATCTCAAGAAGAAATTAATGATTGCTTTGACTACAGCTACCACTTAAGTCAAGTTGATACAATTTTTGAACGCTTAGGATTAAATTAATAAATATTGTTTGGCTAAGATAAGAGAAAAAAATTCTTAGCCAAACAATTCAAATAACAGATAAAGCATAAATTCTATTGGGTGTTTAAATGAGGATATGGGAGGCATTGTTAGCATGGCAGAGCAAGTAATGTTGTATGAGGGAAAAGCAAAAAGAATTTTCTCAACTGAGAATCCTGAAATTGTAAGAGTTGAGTACAAAGATTCAGCAACTGCATTTAACGGCGAAAAGAAAGCAGAGATTGCAGGTAAAGGTCGTTTGAATAATGCAATTACTAGTTTACTATTTTCAAAGTTAATGGAATCAGGTATTGCATCTCATTTCGTAGAAAAAACATCAGAACTTGAACAACTTGTAAAACGAGTAACAATTGTACCAATTGAAGTAGTTGTTAGAAATATCGTTGCTGGTAGCTTATCGAAACGTATGGGATTAGATGAAGGTGTTAAGTTAGAAAAGCCAATCATTGAGTTTTATTACAAACGTGATGATTTAGGTGATCCAATTATTAATGAAGATCATATCGCTGCACTTAAACTAGCAACAACTGAAGATCTTGAAACAATTAAAGAGATTGCTCTCCGTGTTAATGATGTACTAGTAGAACAGTTTAATTCATGTAATGTTCGATTAGTCGATTTTAAATTAGAGTTTGGCAAATTAAATGATGGAACAATTTTGTTAGCAGATGAGATTTCACCAGATACTTGCCGATTATGGGATAAAGATACAAACGCGAAATTTGATAAAGATGTATTCCGTAGAGATTTAGGTAACTTAACAGATGGATACGAAGAAATTTTAAAACGCTTAGGGGGATTATCATGTTCAAAGTAAGAGTATTCGTTACATTAAGAGAAAGTGTTTTAGATCCACAAGGAAATGCAGTTAAAAATGCACTTCATAGCATGAATTTTAGCGAAGTTCAAGATGTTCGTATCGGTAAATATATGGAATTATTGATTGATAAAAATGTTGCAGATTTAGATACTACTGTAAAAGAAATGTGTGAAAAGTTATTAGCAAACATCGTAATTGAAGATTACCGTTATGAGGTAGAGGAGGTAGTCGCACAGTGAAGTTTGCAGTAATTGTGTTCCCGGGCTCAAATTGTGATGTTGATATGTATCATGCAATCAAAGATGAGTTAGGCGAAGAAGTAGAATACGTATGGCATGATTCAACGAATTTAGATGAATTTGATGGTATCTTATTACCAGGTGGCTTCTCATATGGAGATTACTTACGCTCTGGCGCAATTGCAGGCTTTGCAAACGTAATGGATGCCGTGAAGAAAGCTGCTGCTGAAGGTAAACCAGTATTTGGCGTGTGTAATGGATTCCAAATCCTAACTGAAGCAGGTCTACTACCAGGTACTCTTAGACGTAATGAGAAATTAAAATTTATGTGTAAGCCTGTTGAGCTAGTTGTTGAAAACAATGAATCAATGTTTTCAACTGGTTATGAAAAAGGTCAAGTAATTACAGTACCAATCGCACATGGTGAAGGAAATTACTATTGCGATCAAGAAACGTACGAATCACTTAAAAATAATAATCAGATAATTTTCCGTTATCAAAATAATCCGAATGGTAGTTTAGATGATATCGCAGGAATTGTTAATGAAAAAGGAAATGTATTAGGAATGATGCCACACCCTGAGCGTGCAGTTGATGCATTATTAGGCTCAGCAGACGGACTTCAACTATTTCGTTCGATTGTAAGAAACTGGAGGGAAAACCATGTCGTTACTTCTTGAGCCAAATCCAATTCAAATTGAAAATGATAGAATTTATGCCACTATGGGCTTAACTGATGAAGAGTTTCAATTAGTCAAATCAATTATTGGTCGCAATCCGAACTATACAGAGCTTGGATTATTCTCAGTAATGTGGTCTGAACATTGTAGTTATAAAAACTCTAAACCGTTATTACGTAAATTCCCAATAAGCGGTGAGCATGTTTTACAAGGACCAGGTGAAGGAGCAGGTATTGTTGATATTGGCGATGAGCAAGCTGTAGTATTTAAAATCGAAAGCCATAATCACCCTTCTGCAATTGAACCATACCAAGGTGCTGCAACTGGTGTAGGTGGAATTATTCGTGATGTATTTTCAATGGGAGCACGTCCTGTTGCACTTCTAAATTCATTACGATTTGGTGAATTAGAAACTCCAAGAGTTAAATATTTATTTGAAGAAGTTGTTGCAGGAATTGCTGGATATGGAAACTGTATTGGTATTCCAACAGTTGGTGGAGAAGTAAATTTCGATCCATGTTACGAAGGCAATCCTTTAGTAAATGCAATGTGTGTTGGATTAATCAATCATAAAGATATTAAAAAAGGTCAAGCGCATGGTGCTGGAAATACAGTAATGTACGTTGGTGCTGCAACTGGTCGTGATGGAATTCATGGTGCAACTTTTGCTTCTGAAGAGTTATCTGATGCATCTGATGAGAAACGCCCAGCGGTACAAGTAGGCGATCCATTTATGGAGAAGTTATTACTTGAAGCATGTTTAGAAGTTGTTCAAAATGACGCACTTGTTGGTATTCAAGATATGGGTGCAGCTGGATTAACATCTTCATCTGCTGAGATGGCTTCAAAAGCAGGAATGGGAATTGAGATGAATCTTGATTTAGTTCCACAACGTGAAGCTGGTATGACAGCTTACGAAATGATGCTATCAGAATCTCAAGAACGTATGTTACTAGTTGTAGAAAAAGGTAGAGAGCAAGAAATCGTAGACTTATTTGAAAAGTATGATCTACATGCTGTATCTGTAGGCCGTGTTACGGATGATAAGATGCTTCGCTTACTTCATAAAGGTGAGGTTGTAGCTGAATTACCTGTAGATGCTCTTGCTGAAGAAGCTCCGGTATATCATAAACCATCAACTGAACCTGCATATTATGGTGAGTTCCAAGCGATGGAAAACTATATTCCAGAAATTAATGATTCAAAAGAAACGTTAAAACAATTACTTTCTCAACCTACAATCGCAAGTAAAGAGTGGGTTTACGGTCAGTATGATTATATGGTTCGTACAAATACAGTAGTTGCACCAGGTTCTGATGCTGCAGTGATCAGAATTCGTGATACAAAAAAAGCACTAGCAATGACAACTGACTGTAATGCACGCTACTTATATTTAGATCCTGAAGTTGGTGGGAAAATTGCAGTAGCAGAAGCAGCACGTAATGTAATTTGTTCAGGAGCTCGTCCTCTTGCAATTACAGATTGCTTAAACTTCGGAAATCCTGAAAAACCTGAGATTTTCTGGCAGTTAGAAAAAGCAACAGATGGTATGAGTGAAGCTTGTAATGTATTAAGTACTCCAGTAATCGGTGGTAACGTATCATTATATAACGAAACAAATGGTGAAGCAGTTTACCCAACTCCTGTAGTTGGTATGGTAGGTCTAATTGAAGATGTCGAGCATATCACGACTCAAAACTTTAAAACTGCTAGCGATTTAATTTATGTAATCGGCGGAGCAGAAGCTGAATTCGGTGGAAGTGAGCTTCAAAAATTATTAAATGGCAAAATCTTTGGTAAAGCACCAAGTATTGATTTAGCTGTTGAATTTAGTCGCCAAGAGCAAATTCTTGCTGCTATTCAAGCAGGTGTAGTTGCTTCAGCACACGATATTTCTGAGGGTGGTTTAGCTGTAGCGATTGCAGAAAGCACATTTGGCCCGTCAGAAGTTGGTGCAACTATTACGATCGAAGGAAATGAGGTTGTTTCATTATTTAGCGAAACTCAATCACGTTTCTTACTTTCAGTTAAACCTGAACATAAAGAACAATTCGAAGCATTAGTAGATGCAAAGTTAATCGGTACAGTTACAGAAGAAACATCAGTAACAGTTCGTAATGAAAACAATGAAACAGTTCTTCATGCTTCAGTGGAGGAACTGAAACAAGCTTGGAAAGAGGCGATCCCATGCTTGCTGAAATAAAAGGACTAAACGAAGAGTGTGGAATATTTGGAATTTGGGGGCATACTGATGCTGCCCAAATCTCCTACTATGGTCTTCATAGCTTACAACACAGAGGCCAAGAAGGAGCTGGAATTGTTGTAACGAATGGGAATGAACTTGAAGGTGCAAAGGGACTTGGCTTAATAACAGAAGTTTTCAGTAAAGGTCAATTAAATGATTTACACGGCAATGCTGCTATTGGTCATGTTCGTTATGCAACTGCAGGCGGAGGCGGTTATGAAAATGTTCAGCCTCTATTATTCCAATCGCATACTGGAAGCATTGCTCTTGCCCATAACGGTAATTTAGTAAATGCTTCAAGATTACGTAAAGACTTAGAGATGCAAGGTAGTATTTTTCAAACTACTTCTGATACTGAAGTACTTGCTCATTTAATTAAACGTAATGGCTCTGCTCCAATAAAAGATAGCATTAAAGCATCTTTAAATATGATCAAAGGAGCTTTCGCTTACTTAGTTCTAACTAAAGATGCAATGTATGTAGCTCTAGATCCAAATGGTTTTAGACCGTTGGCATTAGCTAAACTAGGTGACGCTTATGTTGTAGCTTCAGAGACTTGTGCTTTCGATGTAGTCGGAGCGAAATATATTCGAGATATTAATCCGGGAGAATTACTTATTATTTCAGATAATGGAGTCGAAACTGATCAGTTTACTTCTTCAGTTAATCACACTATTTGTAGTATGGAATATATTTATTTCTCTCGTCCTGATAGCAATATTGATAATATCAATGTTCATGCTGCACGTAAAAATATGGGGCGTGTATTAGCTAAAGAAGCTCCAGTTGAAGCAGACGTAGTAATTGGTGTTCCTGATTCAAGTATTTCTGCAGCAGTTGGTTATGCAGAAGAGTCTGGCATTCCATATGAACTTGGATTGATTAAAAATCGCTATGTAGGTCGCACATTTATTCAACCTTCTCAAGAACTTAGAGAGCAAGGGGTTAAGATGAAACTTTCTCCAGTTCGTTCAATCGTTGAAGGGAAACGTGTAGTAATGGTAGATGATTCAATCGTTCGTGGAACTACAAGCCGCCGAATCGTACAAATGTTACGTGATGCAGGTGCAAGTGAAGTTCATGTTCGTATTGGCGCACCACCATTGAAAAATCCATGCTATTACGGTATTGACACTTCTACTAGAGAAGAGTTAATTGCTGCAACTAATACAATAGAAGAAATATGCGAAGAAATTGGTGCAGATACATTAGAATTTATTAGTCTAGAAGGATTACTAAATGCTATTGGTAGAAATCATGAGGGACCAAATAGAGGTCAATGTACTGCTTGCTTTACAGGTAAGTATCCAACAGTAATCTATGATGAAAATGAATTAGTACATTCTCATAATTAAAAAAATAGAAGCGGTGAGCAGTCGCCGCCTCTTTTCAATTGAATCTATTCATAAGGAACTGAAAGGGGAAATCATCACATGGCGAATGCATATAAACAAGCTGGAGTAGATATCGAAGCTGGCTATGAAGCAGTGAACAGAATGAAGAAACACGTTCAAAAAACAATGCGTCAAGAAGTTCTTGGTGGATTAGGCGGATTTGGAGGAATGTTTGACCTTTCCAAATTCAATCTTAAAGAACCAGTTCTTGTATCAGGGACAGATGGAGTAGGAACAAAATTAAAATTAGCTTTCCAAATGGACCGTCATGATACGATTGGCATTGATGCAGTCGCGATGTGTGTGAATGATATTGTGGTTCAAGGAGCGGAGCCTTTATTTTTCCTAGATTACTTAGCAGTTGGAAAGGCTGTACCTGAACGAATTGAGCAAATTGTAAAAGGTGTATCTGATGGTTGCGTTCAAGCAGGCTGCGCTTTAGTCGGAGGAGAAACTGCAGAAATGCCTGGTATGTATCCAGAAGATGAATATGACGTTGCTGGTTTTGCAGTAGGAATTGCTGACAAGTCGAAGCTTGTAACAGGTCAAAACATTAAAGAAGGAGATATCTTATTAGGAATCTCATCAAACGGAATCCATAGTAATGGATATTCTCTAGTTCGTAAGGTTTTATTAGAAAAAGGTGGCTTAACGCTTGATCAACACATTGATAAATTAGGTCATACTTTAGGCGAAGAATTACTACGCCCAACTAAAATTTATGTAAAACCAATCTTAAATGTCCTGAAAAAGTTTGAAGTAAAAGGTATGGCACATATTACTGGTGGTGGGTTTATTGAAAATATCCCTAGAATGCTTCCAGAAGGAATCGGTGCAGAAATTGATTATGGTTCATGGCCAATCCAACCAATCTTTGATCTATTAGAAGAGATTGGTGAATTGAAGCGCGAAGAAATGTTTAATATTTTTAATATGGGTATTGGTATGGTTCTTGCGATTAGTGAAGAGAACTTACATGACACTATTAAACTATTAGAAGAAGACGGAGAAAAAGTATTTATTATCGGAAGAACAAAAGCAGGTGAAGGTGTTACCTTTGGCGGAGGTTCTCTGTAATGAAGAAGATTGCCGTATTTGCTTCAGGAAATGGCAGCAACTTTCAAGCCATTCTTGATGCAACTCTAAACGGAGAAGTAAATGCTGAAGTGAAATTACTTGTTTGTGATCGTCCCAATGCATTTTGTATCGAACGAGCAAAGCAAGCAAATATTCCATCATTTATATTTTCAGCGAAAAACTATGAATCAAAAGAGCAATATGAAGGTGAGATTATTGCCCATCTTAAAGAGTTAAATGTCGAATTTATTGTATTAGCTGGCTATATGCGATTGATTGGTTCGACAATTTTAGACTCATTTCCCGGGAAAATTGTAAATATTCATCCTTCATTTCTACCATTATTTCCTGGAAAAGACGCAATTGGTCAAGCTCTCCTAGCTGGTGTCGAATCGACTGGAGTAACGGTTCATTATGTCGATGAAGGAATGGATACTGGTCCAATTATTGCGCAAGAAGAAATTCTGATTGAAAAGGGGGATTCTAAGGAGTCTCTTGAGCAGAAGGTTCATAGTGTCGAGCATGTTTTATATGTGCAAACACTAAAAAAATTGTTTAGTTAACTAGATTAGATATAGAGCATGAAATCGATTAGATAGGGGAATGTATCATGAAAAAACGAGCTTTAGTTAGCGTTTCAGATAAACAAGGGATTATTGAATTTGTAAGTGGATTAATTAAACATGATTTTGAAGTTATTTCAACAGGTGGAACTTTTAATTTATTAAAAGATGCTGGATTAAATGTAATTGGTATTTCAGAAGTAACTAACTTTCCAGAAATTATGGATGGTCGTGTAAAAACATTGCATCCTTCAATTCACGGAGGTTTACTAGGCGTTCGTTCAAATGAAGAACATATGCGTCAAATGAACGAGTTAGGTATTCAGCCAATTGATTTAGTTTGTGTAAATTTATATCCGTTTAAAGAAACAATCATGAAGCCCGATGTTACATTTGAAGATGCAATTGAAAATATCGATATCGGTGGTCCTACAATGCTTCGTTCAGCAGCTAAAAATCATGAGTTTGTATCTGTAGTGGTAGACCCAACAGATTATGAAGTAATTTTAGCTGAGTTAGCTGAAAATAATACGGTTTCTATTGATACGAACCGTCGATTAGCTGCTAAAGTTTTCCGTCATACTGCAGCTTATGATTCATTAATTTCTAATTATTTAACAGAGCAAGTAGGAGAAGAAAATCCGGAAAGCTATACTGTTACTTACGAATTAAAACAATCTTTACGATATGGTGAAAATCCTCACCAAAAAGCGACATTCTATCGTGCTCCAATGCCAACAGTTTCATCAATTGCTTATGCAGAGCAATTACATGGTAAAGAGCTTTCTTATAACAATATTAATGACGCAAATGAAGCATTAAATATTGTTCGCGAATTCTCTAATCCAGCTGTTGTCGCTGTAAAACACATGAATCCTTGTGGAGTAGGCGAAGGCACTACAATTGAAGAAGCTTATGATCGTGCTTATACTGCTGATCCAGTTTCAATTTTTGGAGGAATTATTGCGACAAACCGTGAAGTTGATGCTACAACAGCTAAGAAGATGCATGAATTATTCTTAGAAATTATTATCGCTCCTTCATACAGTGAAGAGGCTTTAGAAATCTTAACTAGTAAAAAGAACTTACGTTTATTAACAGTGGACTTAGAAACTAAGCCTACGTTTGCACCTAAATTAACAACAGTTCATGGTGGCTTATTACGTCAAGACATGGATACATTTGGATTAGATGATGCAACAATTACAGTCCCTACAAAACGTCAACCGACTGAAGAAGAGTGGGAGAATTTAAAATTAGGTTGGAAAGTTGTAAAGCATGTTAAATCAAATGCGATTGTTTTAGCAAAAGATCATATGACAATCGGTGTTGGTGCAGGTCAAATGAATCGCGTTGGAGCTGCAAAAATTGCGATTGAACAAGCTGGCGAAAAATCAAATGGCGCGGCGTTAGCTTCAGATGCATTTTTCCCTATGAATGATACAGTAGAAGCAGCGGCTAAAGCTGGTATTACAGCAATTATTCAACCAGGCGGATCAATCAAAGATGAAGATTCAATTAAAAAAGCTGATGAATATGGAATTGCAATGGTCTTTACAGGGGTTCGTCACTTTAAACATTAAGAAATAAGGAGATGACAAGATGAAAGTATTAGTCATTGGTCGCGGAGGCCGTGAGCATACAATTGCTTGGAAGGTAAATCAATCGGAGAATGTAACAGACGTATTTGTTGCTCCAGGAAACGATGGAATGATTGATGTTGCAACACTTGTCAATATTGATGAAAGTGACCATGAAGCACTTATTGCATTTGCAAAAATGGAAGAAATTGATTTAACAATCGTTGGTCCTGAAGTTCCTTTAATGAACGGAATTGTAAATGATTTTCGAGCTGCTAATTTAAAGATTTTTGGTCCAACTAAGGAAGCGGCAATTATTGAAGGAAGTAAAAGTTTTACAAAGGATTTAATGAAAAAATATGCTATCCCAACTGCGGCTTATGAAACGTTTACTAATTTTGAAGAAGCAAAAGCATATGTTGAAAAAGTAGGTGCACCGATTGTTATTAAAGCTGATGGATTAGCAGCTGGTAAAGGTGTAGTTGTAGCGATGACAATTGAAGAAGCAATCATCAGCCTTCATGACATGCTTCTTGATGAAAAGTACGGCGATGCAAGTGCATCTGTAGTAATTGAAGAATATTTAGAGGGTGAAGAATTCTCGCTAATGTCGTTTGTTAACGGGAATAGTGTTTATCCTATGGTAATCGCTCAAGACCATAAACGTGCTTATGATGGAGACAAAGGACCTAATACGGGTGGTATGGGTGCGTATTCGCCAGTACCACAAATCTCAGAGTCAGTTGTTGAACAATCTTTAAAAGAAATAGTAGTACCAGTCGCAAAAGCAATGATTTCTGAAGGAAGACATTTTACTGGAATACTATATGCAGGTTTAATGTTAACAAGCCAAGGACCTAAAGTAATCGAGTTTAATGCAAGATTTGGGGATCCAGAGACTGAAGTTGTATTACCTCGTTTAGAGAGTGAGTTAGCTGAAGTGTTGTTAGGAATATTGAATGAAGAAAAAATCCATTTAGAATGGTCTGAGGAAGCTGTTGTCGGTGTTGTACTTGCTGCAAATGGATATCCTGAAGTTCCTGAAAAAGGTGCTGTAATAACTGGATTAAATAATGTAAGTAATGAAACGATGGTTTTCCACGCAGGTACAAAACTTGAAAATAATGAATTTCTTACAAATGGTGGTAGAGTATTAATTATTGCACATAAAGGAAGCTCCATTAATGAAGCTTGCGAAAATGTATATAAGCAAATTGATACAATTCAATCAACTGGCTTATTCTATCGCCACGATATAGCGCATAAAGCAATTAAAGTAAATAATTAGTAAGAAAGGGTCGTCATTTATGATCAATGACGACCCTATTTCTCGTTAAAATAAGAACTAGTGTTCTATTTTTATCTATACAATCTACTCCATTTTTGATAAACTACTTTATGAAGGTTGAATGTAATCTTCGAATGTATCTCCCTCGTCGTGTTTATCTGCCATAATCTTACATTTCTTACCTAGAGCAGTCATTGGGCAAAAACGTAATACTCCCTCTGCAACTTTCATGGCACCGATTATGATCAAAATGATGACAGAATTACTACATCTTCTGCGTGTAAGCTTGGCTGTACCATAAGCTAAAATTGTTAAGCCAGCAGTTATACGTATAAGTGCATTTATAATGCTAATATTTGGTCTCAACAGTAACTCCCCTTATAATAAGTATCAGTGACTAAATCACTCTTTACCATTTTTCCCTTTAATTGTTTCAATATCATAGGAAACAATTAGTATTAATTACTTAAAATGGGAATGTAGGGTTACTTTTCCTTTTTAATAAGATACAATACATTTATATTTTTGATAAAAAGTACTTAATAAAATAGATAAATTAATGTTAAAAAACAATTCCGGAGGACAAAATGTACGATTATTCACAATGGAATCACATATTTAAATTAGATCCAAACAAAGAAATCTCTGATGATGAATTAGAAAAAATTTGTGAGTCAGGAACGGATGCAATTTTAGTTGGTGGAACGGACGATGTAACGTTAGATGCTACGATATCTCTACTAGTTAGAATAAGACGCTATGCAGTACCATGTATTTTAGAGGTGTCAAATCTTGAAGCCGTAACTCCAGGGTATGATTTTTATTTTATCCCGACAGTTTTAAATAGTAATGATCCAAAGTGGATTGTTGGAATGCATCAACAAGCAATGAAAGAATTCGCTCATTTAGTTCATGCTGAAGAATTGGTGATGGAAGGTTATTGTATATTAAATGAAGATTGTAAGGCTGCAAAGCTGACAAGTGCAGTGACAGATCTTTCAGTAGAAGATGTTGTAGCTTATGCGGAAGTTTCTGAGCAATTATTAAAATTACCGATTTTTTATTTAGAATATAGCGGCACATATGGTTCACCACAAGTGGTAGAAGATGTATCAAAAGTATTAAACAATACGAAATTATTCTATGGTGGGGGAATTTCATCAACTCAACAAGCAATTGAGATGAAGCAATTTGCTGATACAATTGTTGTTGGGAACATTATATATGAGAACATACAAGAGGCTTTACTTACTGTGAAAGCTGTGAAAGAAGGAGCGACTAAGTAATGAAAACAGCAGAAGAATTATTGCAAGGTTTAAATCCAATGCAAAAAGAAGCCGTTAAAACGGTTGATGGTCCTTTATTAATTATGGCTGGAGCAGGTTCAGGTAAGACTCGAGTATTAACACATCGAATTGCGTATTTATTAGGTGAAAAAGGTGTTGCTCCTTGGAATATACTTGCGATCACATTTACAAATAAAGCAGCTAGAGAGATGCAAGAGCGTATTTTTAATCTAGTTGGAAAAGATGCAGAAGATATTTGGGTTTCAACATTTCACTCAATGTGTGTACGTATCCTTCGTAGAGATATTGATCGTATTGGCTTCAATAGAAGCTTTTCTATATTAGATACAACTGACCAATTAACAGTAATTAAAAATATCCTTAAAGAGAAAAACTTAGATTCAAAGAAATTTGATCCACGTAGTATTCTTGGAACTATTAGTAGTGCAAAAAACGAACTACAAACTGCTGCAGATTATACAAGAGATGCTTTTACTCCATATGAAAAAGTTGTTGGAGAAATTTATGCATCTTATCAAGATCGACTACGTAAAAATCATTCTTTAGACTTCGATGATTTAATTATGATGACAATTAATTTGTTCGAACGTGTTCCAGAAGTACTACAATATTATCAACGAAAATTTCAATATATTCACGTGGATGAGTATCAAGATACAAACCATGCTCAATATAAAATTGTAAAATTACTTGCCGAGCAATTCAAAAATATTTGTGTTGTAGGTGATTCAGACCAATCAATTTATCGCTGGCGTGGAGCAGATATTTCTAATATTCTATCATTCGAAAAAGATTACGAAAAAGCACAAGTTATTCTGTTAGAACAAAACTATCGCTCGACTCAAACGATTCTTGATGCAGCTAACGCAGTTATCACGAATAATTCAAATCGTAAAGCGAAAAAGCTATGGACAGAAAATGGACAAGGTACTCCAATTCATTATTTTAGAGCTGCCTCTGAACAAGACGAAGGATATTTCGTAGCCGGTAAGCTAGCCGAGTGGAAAAAAGAAGGCGTTCGTCAATATGGTGATGTTGCAATTCTATATCGTACGAATGCACAATCACGTGCAATGGAGGAAGTTTTAGTTAAGTCTAATATTCCTTATAAAATGGTCGGCGGAGTAAAGTTCTATGATCGTAAAGAGATTAAAGATATACTTGCTTACTTAAGATTTATTGCCAATCCAGATGACGAGATCAGTTTTTCAAGAATTATTAATGTGCCAAAACGTGGTGTAGGCGCGGCGTCTGTAGATAAAATTATTAACTATAGCATAATGAATGACTTATCTTTATCTGATACTTTAGAGCAAATTGATTTTGTTGGATTAAGTGGAAAAATCACGAAAGCAGTCGGAGATTTCCATGCTATGACGAAAAACTGGCAACAGATGCTAGATTATTTATCAGTAACTGAACTAGTTGAAGAAATACTTGATAAAACAGGCTATATCCAAGTATTAAAAGATGAAAATACAATAGAATCTGCTTCTAGAATCGAAAATATTGAAGAGTTTTTAACAGTTACAAATGCTTTTGAAGAAAGCAGTGAGGATAAAAGTTTAGTATCATTTTTAACTGATTTAGCATTAGTTTCTGATATCGATCAAGCGGATAAAGAAGAGTCACAAGCAGATGAGGTTATACTTATGACGCTTCACTCTGCAAAAGGGTTAGAGTTCCCGGTAGTCTTTCTAATCGGTTTGGAAGAAGGTATTTTCCCACATAGCCGTTCTTTAATGGACGAAGAAGAAATGGAAGAAGAAAGAAGATTAGCATATGTAGGTATTACACGTGCGGAAAAGGATTTATATATTACAAATGCTCAAACACGTACACTATATGGTCGCACTAGTGTAAACCAAGAATCTCGCTTTATTAATGAAATTCCTGATGAACTATTAGATCGTGCAAATAAGAAAGTAGTAACTGAACGCCGTGTTGTTTCAAGACCAGCAGTGGCAATGAAAACAACAGGTGGCGAGTCACTTGGTTGGCGAGTTGGAGATAAAGCTTCTCATGGTAAGTGGGGCATTGGTACAGTTGTAAGTGTAAAAGGAGATGGCGAAGCAATGGAGTTAGATATTGCATTCCCAAGTCCTGTTGGTATTAAGCGTTTATTAGCAAAATTTGCTCCAATTACGAAAGCATAGAAGGGATGGAGAGCTCTTGGATCAAAAAATCATTGATAAAGTTGAAGAACTAAGAACAAAATTAAATCAATACAACTATGAGTATTACGTATTAGATCAGCCATCAGTGCCAGATGCCGAGTATGACTCACTATTACATGAATTAATTGGATTAGAAGAACAATATCCTACTATTTTAACACCAGATTCTCCATCTCAACGTATAGGTGGACAGGCAATTGATTTATTCGAAAAAGTCGTTCACAGTCATCCAATGTTAAGTCTAGGAAATGCGTTTAATGAAGGAGATTTAAGAGATTTCGACCAAAGAATTAGACAGGATTCAGCGGGAGTATCTTATGTTTGTGAACTTAAAATAGACGGTTTAGCCGTTTCACTTCAATATGAAAATGGATTGTTTGTAAAAGGTGCAACTCGTGGTGATGGTACAGTTGGGGAAGATATTACGCATAATTTAAAGACGATTAAAGCAATTCCATTAAGACTTTCTGAGCCAATTACAATAGAAGCTCGTGGTGAAGCATTCATGCCAAAAGCTAGCTTCGAAAAGGTTAATGAAACGCGTGAAAAGAATGGGGAAGAATTATTTGCAAATCCAAGAAATGCAGCGGCAGGTTCATTACGCCAACTTGACCCGAAAATTGTTGCAAAGAGAGATTTATCGTTCTTTGTTTATGGATTCCCTACAGCTGAAGAATTTTCAATTCAAAAGCATAGCGAAGCCTTAGACTATCTTCATAAACTTGGATTTAAAACAAATACTTTCCGCAAAACATGCCATACAATTGAAGAAGTAATTGAGTATGTTGAGGAATGGAAAGAAAAACGCCCATCGCTGCCTTATGAGATTGATGGAATTGTTATAAAAGTGGATGAATACAGTACTCAGAAAAAGTTAGGATCAACAGCTAAAGTACCAAGATGGGCTATTGCATATAAGTTCCCAGCTGAAGAGGTTGTAACAAAATTAGTAGATATCGAATTGAGTGTTGGACGTACAGGTGTGGTAACACCAACTGCAATTTTGGAACCTGTTCGTGTTGCAGGAACGGTAGTAAAACGTGCATCGCTTCATAATGAAGATTTAATTAAAGAAAAAGACATTCGAATTGGTGACTCAGTCGTTATTCGCAAGGCTGGAGATATTATTCCTGAAGTAGTAAATGTACTATTAGATCGTCGTACTGGTGATGAACAGCCTTTTGCAATGCCAACTCACTGCCCTTCGTGTGATCATGAGTTAATAAGAGTGGCAGGTGAAGTAGCACTACGTTGTGTAAATCCTTTCTGTCCATCTCAAATTCGTGAAGGATTAATTCATTTTGCGTCTCGTGATGCAATGAATATCGATGGTTTAGGCGAAAGAGTAGTATCGCAATTATTCGATGCTAATTTGATTAAGACATTTACAGATCTTTATCTTCTATCGAAAGAACAATTATTATCGCTAGAACGATTTGGAGAAAAGTCAGCAGATAAATTAATTTATGCAATTCAAGCTTCTAAAGAAAATTCACTTGAAAAATTACTATTTGGTTTAGGTATTCGTCATGTTGGAGCTAAAGCAGCAAAAACATTAGCACAGCATTTCCAAACAATTGATCGACTCATGGAAGCATCGGTTGAGGAAATTACCGGAATTAATGAAATTGGTTCTAAAATGGCCCAGTCAATCAATGATTATTTTTCACAAGACGAAGTAAAAGAACTTATTTCAACGTTTAAAACTGTTGAAGTAAATACTGAATATAAAGGGATTCAAGTAGAAAATATTAATAAGGATTCTCTTTTTGCTGGTAAAACAGTAGTATTAACTGGTAAGCTAGAACAGATGACTAGAAGTGAGGCTAAGAAACAATTAGAAGCACTTGGAGCAAAAGTAGCTGGAAGCGTTAGTAAGAGTACTGATTTAGTCATTGCAGGTGAGGCTGCTGGATCGAAATTAGATGCTGCACGTAAATTAAATATCGAAGTTTGGGATGAAGAGAGAATGATTAAAGAGCTTCAACCACAATAACTATATCAATCAACTAGAGGGCGGATTAATGAGATATTAGTTCGTTCACTTAATAAGTAGAAGGTGTGAGTTAGATGAAAAAACGTATAGGAATGCTCCTATGTTGTTTTTCGCTCATCTTATCTGGCTGTTCATTATCAATAAAGAATGAAGATAAGGTTGTACAAGAGAGCAATAACAAAAAAGGGGAAGACGCAATCATACCCCGTTATTCAATTTCAAATGATTACTACAAGACAATACTTCCATTTAAGCCGAGTAAAACAAGAGGTGCTGTCGTTGCAAATATCGATAATAGACTTGATATTAGTGAATTTGAATTAGGTTTAATGCGAATTGTACAAGAGCAATATTCAACAAAAGATTACTTGTATCAAGAAGGACAATTATTAAGTAAAAAAACAGTGGAATCTTGGCTAAAAAGGAAGTATACTCCTTCACAATTTAAACAAAAACAAGATGCACTTAAGAACGCAAATTTAAAACCGAGTTCGATTACAAATGATGGATTGAATCCAATTCAAACGGACACAAAAAATCTTACTGAAGATCAAAAGGCTAAACAAGCTCCGATCTTTTTAAATTCTATTTTAGAGCAGGATTATCTTAAAAAGAACGGAAAAGAAGTTAAAGTTGAGGGAGTAGCAATTGGTTTAGCAATGAACTCTGTTTATTATTATCAAGAGGAACATGGCTACCCAAGAGAACTTAAAATTCCTCAAGATGAAATGATTAAACAAGGTAAAGCGATTGCTCAAGAAATTTTGACGCGAGTGCGAAAAATGGACGAATTTAAAGATATACCAATCACATTTGCTATTTTCCGTCAGCAAAGCCAGTCATCTGTAGTACCTGGAAACTATGTTGCTATGACTTCAGTTTCTGGAAATGACTTCTCGATTAGTAATTGGGATAAAATAAATGAGAAGTATTATTTATTCCCTTCAGCTGCTGCGACTGCAGATTACCGAGATGATGCAATGAAAATGGTTAATTTTAAATCAGATATAGAAAATTATTTTCCGAATTATACTGGTGTTGTAGGCACTGGTTTTTATAAGGATAATGAATTAATACAACTAAAAATTGATATACCTATGCAATTTTATGGTAAGGCAGAAGTCATAGCTTTTACCCAATATGTAGCGGGACTTATGATGGACCATTTCCCTTCATACTTAAAGGTTGAGACGAATATATTCTCATCAAATGGACAGGAAGCACTCATCGTAAAAGAAGTAGATGCTAAGGAACCAAGTGTGCATATTTATAACTAAAAGGAAGAGGACTACTCTTCCTTTTTTTTATTTAAGGGAAGAATCTGTAAGCGTTTCATATTTGAAGAATATATAGGAATATTGTATTATGTAAATGTGAGTTTTTTATTCAGTAGTTATTCTACTAGCAATTTACTGAAAAGACTGATAGAAAAACGGTTACAGTTATTGCTATTTTCAAACTAAAGGGGGATTTATTCAATGGTTATACCTTACAAACATGAGCCATTTACTAACTTTGGCTTAGAGGAAAATCAAGAACAATACAATCAAGGATTAGCAAAAGTTTCATCTTATTTAGGTGAAAAGTATCCACTAATCATTGGTGGAGAGCGTATCTTTACAGAAGAACAGATCGTATCTGTAAATCCTTCAAATCATAAAGAAGTTATTGGTTCTGTATCTAAAGCAAGCCGTGACTTAGCTGAAAAAGCTATGCAAATTGCTGATACAACTTTTAATACATGGAAAAAAGTTAAACCTGAAGTTCGTGCTGACATCTTATTCCGTGCGGCTGCGATTATTCGTCGTCGTAAACACGAATTCTCAGCTTTATTAACTAAAGAAGCTGGTAAACCTTGGAATGAAGCAGATGCTGATACAGCTGAAGCAATTGATTTCTTAGAGTTCTATGCTCGTCAAATGTTACAATTAAAAGACGGAATTCCTGTTGAAAGCCGTCCTGGTGAATACAACCGTTTCAACTACATTCCATTAGGAGTTGGCGTTGTAATCTCTCCTTGGAACTTCCCATTCGCAATCATGGCTGGAACAACTGTAGCTGCTGTAGTAACAGGTAACACTGTTCTATTAAAACCAGCAAGTACAACTCCAGTAGTTGCTTACAAATTCTTAGAAGTATTAGAAGAAGCTGGATTACCTGCAGGAGTAGTAAACTTCGTACCAGGTAGTGGTGCTGAAGTTGGAGATTACTTAGTTGATCACCCACGCACTCGTTTCGTCAGCTTTACTGGTTCTAAAGAAGTAGGTATCCGTATTTATGAGCGCGCTGCAAAAGTAAACCCAGGTCAAATCTGGTTAAAACGTGTTATCGCTGAAATGGGCGGTAAAGACACAATGGTAATTGATAAAGAAGCTGATTTAGAATTAGCTGCTAAATCAATCGTTTCATCTGCATTCGGATTCTCTGGTCAAAAATGTTCAGCATGTTCTCGTGCAGTAATTCACCAAGATGTGTATGATCAAGTTCTTGCTCGTGCAATCGAATTAACAAACGAATTAACTGTTGGAAACCCAGAAGACCGTTCAACTTACATGGGTCCAGTTAATGACCAAGCTGCTTTCAATAAAGTAATGAGCTACGTACAAATCGGACGTGAAGAAGGCCGTGTAGTAACAGGTGGAGAAGGAGACGATTCTACTGGTTGGTTCATCAAACCAACAATCGTTGCTGACGTTAAAGAAGATGCTCGTTTAATGAAAGAAGAAATCTTTGGACCAGTTGTAGCATTCTGCAAAGCTAACGACTTTGATCACGCTTTAGAAATTGCTAACAACACTGAATACGGTTTAACAGGTGCTGTAATCTCTAACAACCGTGCAAACATCGAAAAAGCACGTGAAGATTTCCACGCTGGTAACTTATACTTCAACCGTGGATGTACTGGTGCAATCGTTGGTTACCAACCATTTGGTGGATTCAACATGTCAGGTACTGACTCAAAAGCAGGCGGACCAGACTACCTAGTTCTTCACATGCAAGGTAAAACAACTTCAGAAATGCTTTAATTAATAGAGTAAAGGTTTGTTTTATTGACATCCTTTATAAGAAGTAACCCCACAGAGAAGTTAATTTCTTTGTGGGGTTTCTTTGTATTACTATACAATTCCTAGCATTATAAATTAATAGATTAAAGTTACTTTTGTCCATAGTTTGTCTAAAAATCGAATGATTTTCGAAACATCAACTTGTTCCGTAGTAAATGGAATTAAGCAATTAGTATAATGGTTAAAAGAAATTTATTAAAAGTAAAGAATGTTAGAGGACTTTGAGTATGAATCCTAAAAAAGATTTTTTTAAATCCTATGACTTTATTATGCTAATTTTAATTTTTTGTCTGATGTTTACTAGTATTGTTGCGATCTATTCAGCTAGTAAAAGTGGTCAGTATCAGGGAGGTTTCGTAGAAAGGCAAAGTGTTTTTTATTTAATTGGACTTACAATATCAATATTAATTGCGAAAATTGATCTTAACCGAATCAAAAAGATAAACTGGATTATTTATGGAATTTGTATTTTACTTTTAATCGTTTTAATTTTTGCACCTAAAAGTATAGCGAGACCAGTCAACGGGGCAAAAGCATGGTTTCAGCTACCGATTATTGGTTCACTACAACCTTCAGAATTCATGAAGATAAGTTTAATTATAAGTATTAGTGCCTTGGTAGATAAACATAATAAGGTATTTAAAATTAATAATATAAAAACTGACTTAATTTTGTTATGTAAAATACTCCTTGTTTCGTTGCCACCTTCCTTAATTGTCCTTAAACAACCGGATACTGGGATGACCATGATTTTTCTAGTCATTATTTTCTCCATCGTAATGTGCTCCAAGATTAAAACATCAATTTTGTTATTTTTAATATCAATTCCTTCACTAATGATAATTGCATTTTTAGTACTCTTAACTAAATTTCCGAATTATTTTGAAGAAAGAATACTGTCTTTATTATTGCCTCATCAGAGAAGTAGAATTGAAGGATGGTTAGATCCATTTGCACACAGTGATGCCGGATTTCAAACAAAACAAGGATTACTAGCAATTGGTACAGGTCAATTTTCAGGAAAAGGGTACTTAAATGGAATTGTTTATATTCCAGAAGAACATACTGATTTTATTTTTGCTAATATAGGCGAAGAGTTTGGTTTTATTGGAGGAGCAGTAATCATAGCTTTGTTTTTTCTTTTGCTAAGTAGATTAATAAATATTGCATTGGATGCTTTAAAAAATACCAATAATTTGTTTGGCCCAATGATCTGTGTTGGTACGATATCTGTATTAACATTTCAAATCTTTCAGAATATAGGAATGACAATAGGCTTGCTACCTGTAACGGGTATTACACTACCATTTATAAGTTACGGTGGAAGTTCATTGTTATCAAATATGGTATTAATAGGATTAACACAATCAGTTAGAAATTCTTATAATGGATACATATTCCATAGTTTGTCGGGAGGGAAGTATGGATAACAAAATATTTGAAAAGAGAATGAGAGTGTTACTATACATAGCCATTGGTTTATTCTCGATTATAATCTTAAAACTTTTGTATACGATAATAACTCTAAATTAAGAGCTAGTAAGATGTCACTATAATTTGGATTAACTATCCTTTTTTATTGCCACAAATAAATAGGTGATATTATTAAAAACCTCTTTTTTCTTGAATGAACAGAGAAAAATAGGAAGTATTAAGTTCCGGGAAACAGGTAATAGCTGTATTTTTCTATATATGAACAATTCATTGTGTAAACATTCACATAAAATACCATTAAGAGTGTAAGGAGATTTACGCTCTTTTTTTTATGAGCATTACCATAAACTTATCACTTAATACTAAGCCCTTCTCCATATTATTATGCTATAATTTTAAATAAACGAAAGTGAACAGAGAGAAGGGATACCATGCAAATTTTACAGAGAATTATTCAATTAGTAGATTCAATTCCTTTAGGAACTCGTGATGATTGGGACTCTTATTTTTTAGGACAGGCATTTATAACTTCTCTTCGTTCAACTTGTGGAAGTAGAAGGGTTGGAGCAGTTATTGTAAGTGACAATAGAATAATTGCTTCTGGGTATAATGGTTATCCAAAAGGAGCTAAGCATTGCATTGATGGGGGATGCCCACGCTTTGCTGCTCGTCAAGAAGGGTTAGTAGAAAGTGGTAAATACTCAGATCAGTATCCTTGTGATGCTTTCCATGCTGAAGAAAATGCAATTTATCAACTAGTACAATCAGGAATTCAAAAAACGAAAGGTGATAATTGGACAATCTATTGTACGACTGCACCATGTCGAGCTTGTGCGAAAATGATAAATGGAGCGGGTATTACTAGAGTTGTATATAATGTAGGCTATCCGGATGATTATTCTATTGAGTATTTTGAAAAATATGGAATTGAACTAACAAGAATTCCTACTGAATAATCGTGAATCCATATTTAAACAAACGTTTAATTTATTTTTATAAGTAGGTTAATCCAAAATTTGATGTACAGACTGTTTGGAAGCGAACGTCTTTCGAGGCACGGAAGCCTAATGAAGAGTGGGGTTACCTTATACGGTAATGAGAACTTCGGTTAGGTGAAGAAACGAAGAAAGCGAGCGTTTGACGGACAGTCTTTAATTATTTTACTTGGATTTAAGAGGAATGTTGCCCGACACATGGGAAATTTGGTATTATCAGTATATTGTATGTTGTGCGAATAATATGGAGGTGCATATAAATGTCAAAAATTACAATGGAGCAAGTTAAGCACGTTGCTCATTTAGCGCGTTTAGCGGTGACTGAGGAAGAGGCAGAGAAGTTTTCAAAACAACTTGGAGCAATTTTAGATTTTGCTGAGGAGTTAGGTGAACTTGATACAACAAATGTGAAACCAACTACACATGTTCTAAAAATGCGTAATGTATTACGTAAAGATGAGCCAGGTAAAGGTTTACCAATTGAAGAGGTACTGAAAAATGCACCAGACCACAAAGATGGACAAGTTAAAGTACCGTCAATATTGGATTAAGGGGGGGAATTAGAATGTCATTATTTGAATATACAGTTTCAGAATTACATAGCAAATTAAAATCAAAAGAGATTAAAGTAGAAGAATTAGTAAATGAATCGTATGAGCGAATCTCTGCAGTTGATGGTAAAGTAAAATCATTTTTAACTTTAAATGAAGAGCAAGCGCGTCTACAAGCGAAAACACTTGATGAAAAGCCTTGGGATGAGTCTCGTGGAATTCTTTCTGGTATGCCTATTGGTGTAAAAGATAATATCGTTACAAAGGGTCTTCGTACTACTTGTGCGAGTAAAATACTTGAGAACTTCAATCCAATTTATGATGCGACAGTTGTAACGAAAATAGCACAAGCTGAAAGCATTACGATCGGTAAATTAAATATGGATGAATTTGCAATGGGTTCATCTAATGAAAATTCTGCGTTCGGTGGTACTCGTAACCCTTGGAATACTGAATACGTACCAGGCGGAAGTAGTGGTGGGTCTGCAGCTTCAGTTGCTGCTGGAGAAGTATTATTCTCTTTAGGTTCTGATACAGGTGGATCAATCCGTCAACCAGCTTCATTCTGTGGAGTTGTTGGTTTAAAACCTACATATGGTCGTGTATCTCGTTCTGGTTTAGTAGCATTTGCTTCTTCTCTAGACCAAATTGGCCCAATTACTAGAAATGTAGAAGATAATGCATTGTTATTACAAGCAATTTCAGGATTAGATGCAAGTGACTCAACTTCAGCAAATGTAGAAGTTCCTTCATTTGCTAAGGCGTTAACAGGTGATGTAAAAGGTCTTCGTATCGCTGTACCTAAAGAATATTTAGGAGAAGGCGTTGGTGAAGAAGCTCGTGCATCTGTTATGGCTGCTTTAAATTTATTAGAAAGCTTAGGTGCTACTTGGGAAGAGGTTTCATTACCACATTCTAAATATGCATTAGCTACATATTATTTAATTTCTTCATCTGAAGCATCTGCTAACTTAGCTCGTTTCGATGGTATTCGCTACGGTCATCGTGCAGTTGATGTAGAAAACTTAATTGATCTTTATAAGAAAACTAGAGCTGAAGGCTTTGGAGATGAAGTAAAACGCCGTATCATGTTAGGTACTTATGCATTAAGTTCTGGTTACTATGATGCTTACTATAAAAAAGCTCAACAAGTACGTACATTAATAAAAGAAGATTTCGAGAAAGTATTTGAAAACTATGATGTTATTATTGGCCCAACTACACCAACTCCTGCATTTAAAGTAGGCGAAAAAGTAAGTGATCCAATGACAATGTACGCAAATGATATTTTAACGATTCCTATTAACTTAGCGGGTGTACCTGCGATTTCTGTTCCTTGTGGTTTCCACAATGGCCTTCCATTAGGATTACAAATTATTGGTAAACATTTTGATGAGTCTACAATTTATAGAGTTGCGCATGCATACGAGCAAGCAACTGACTTTACAAAACAAAGACCACAACTATAAGGAGGCGCGGGAAAGATGAATTTTGAAACGATAATCGGTTTAGAAGTACACGTAGAATTAAAAACAAAATCAAAAATCTTCTCACCAAGCCCTAATGCGTTTGGTGCAGAACCAAATACAAACACTGGTGTAATTGATTTAGGTTATCCAGGTGTGTTACCAGTATTAAATGAAGAAGCTGTAAACTTTGGTATGAGGGCAGCAATGGCATTAAATTGTGAAATTGCAACTGAAACAAAGTTTGACCGTAAAAACTACTTCTATCCTGATAATCCAAAAGCTTACCAAATCTCTCAATTTGATAAGCCGATTGGTGAAAATGGATGGATTGAAATTGAAGTTGGTGGCAAAAAGAAACGTATCGGTATAACTCGCGTTCATTTAGAAGAGGATGCTGGAAAGTTAAATCATACAGATGAAGGTTATTCATTAGTAGACTTTAACCGTCAAGGAACGCCATTAATTGAAATCGTTTCTGAGCCGGATATGAGAACACCTGAAGAGGCTTATGCATATTTAGAAAAACTTAAATCAATTATTCAATTCAGTGGTGTATCAGATGTAAAAATGGAAGAAGGCTCACTTCGTTGTGATGCTAATATTTCTTTACGTCCATTTGGACAAGAAAAATTCGGTACAAAAGCAGAATTAAAGAACTTAAACTCTTTTGCTTTCGTTCAAAAAGGACTGGAGCACGAGCAAGTTCGCCAAGAAAAAGTATTATTATCTGGCGGAGTAATCCAACAAGAAACACGTCGTTACGATGAAGCTACAAAGACTACAATCTTAATGCGTGTAAAAGAAGGTTCGGATGATTACCGTTACTTCCCAGAACCAGACTTAGTTGAACTATATATTGATGATGAGTGGAAAGAACGTGTTCGCAAAAGTATTCCGGAGCTTCCAGATGCTCGTCAAAAACGCTATGTAGAGCAACTAGGTTTACCAGCATACGATGCAATGGTATTAACTTTAACAAAAGAAATGTCTGATTTCTTCGATGACACTGTAAACAATGGTGCAGATGCAAAATTAGCATCTAACTGGTTAATGGGTGAAGTTTCAGCATACTTAAATAAATCACAAAAAGAATTCCATGAAGTTGCTTTAACGCCTGAAAACTTATCTAGTATGCTTAAGTTAATTACAGACGGTACAATCTCTTCTAAGATTGCGAAAAAAGTATTCACTGAGTTAATCGAAAACGGCGGAGACGCAAACGAAATTGTAAAAGCGAAAGGCTTAGTACAATTATCTGATGAGGGCGCACTTCGTAAAATCGTTATTGAAACTCTTGATGCTAACCCACAATCAATTGAAGACTTTAAAAATGGTAAGGACCGTGCTATTGGTTTCCTTGTTGGTCAAATGATGAAAGCGACTAAAGGCCAAGCGAATCCACCACTATTAAATAAGATCTTAATGGAAGAAATTCAAAAAAGATAAATCTTTTAATACAAAAAACTACGAGCTAAATAAGCTCGTAGTTTTTTTGCATTGTTTAGAATCAAAATGACTCAATAATATGGTTGGCTTGTTGGTGCATACAAAAGGATATCCACCTTACTGTAGGATCGTTATATAATCCTGTTATATGTATTAATAAAGAAAAACAACCAGCACCTAGTATATTTCCAATGTAAGTTATAAGCCATAAATGTAACACCTCTGGCCAATTCATTTTTCCTCTAATTGCAGTGTAGGCAAAATAAAATATGTTTCCTATAAATAGGTCAGCACCACCGTATGCAATTAGAAGAATGGCGACGGTAATTGTTATAGCAGCCATTGGGTAGGCAAAAGGTGTATACGCAGCATGAAAGAAATGACCTGATTTAAATGCTACTATAACGCCGAAGCCTATAAACATACTAGCCATTATTGCTCTTAATAAAAAACGCAAAACACTATCACGGTAAATTTTTAACTTTTTTAAAGCAAAATACTCTACATTCACAAACGGTTTGTTTTCCATCTCATTATCAATCCTTAATTCTACTTTAATGTATTTATCATCAATATGTACTATAATGATTAAGTTGTTCAAAACGATAGAAAAATATAGCAAAGAAACCAATGTAATATAAATTTAATATAATATAATAAGCTTTTCAAACTGGGTTTGAACATGCTTTATAAAGGTAAAAATAGATAAGTAAATGGAAAAAGTTTACTACAAAAACTTTTTAGGTTAGGATATAAGTTAGAGAACTTAAATAAATAAGTAGGATGGTTAATGATGAAACGTGCTAGAATTATCTACAACCCTACTTCTGGTCGTGAAATTTTTAAGAAAAAGCTTCCCGATGTGTTGCAATTGTTCGAGCAAGCGGGGTATGAAACTTCTTGTCATGCAACAACCGGTGCAGGTGATGCGACAATCGCAGCAAGAGAAGCATGTGAACGAAAATTTGATTTAGTTGTAGCTTGCGGTGGAGATGGAACACTTAATGAAGTCATTAGTGGTATGGCAGAACAAGAATATCGACCAAAGTTAGGATTAATCCCGGTTGGGACAACAAATGATTTTGCTAGAGCAATTGGTGTGAATGTTTCAATTATGGAAGCGGCTGAAGTCATAACAAATGGGCAAACTGTCCCCCTTGATATTGGAAGAGTTGATGATAAATATTTTGTAAATATTTTAGCTGCCGGTAAAATTACAGAATTAACATATGAAGTACCTAGTAAACTAAAAACAATGTTAGGACAGCTAGCATATTATTTAAAAGGTATTGAAATGTTACCAAGAGTTAAGCCTACACGATTAAAAATTGAGTATGATGGAAAAGTCTTTGATGAAGAAGCATATTTGTTCTTATTATCGAATACAAATTCAGTTGGCGGATTTGAAAAAATTGCACCAGAGGCAAGTATCAATGATGGACAATTTGATTTATTAGTCTTAAAGAAATCAAATATAGCCGAAATCATCAGAGTATGTGCCCAGCTATTAAGTGGCCAGCATGTACAAAATGAATATGTTCTTTATACTAGAGCAAGCCATTTGAAAATTATGTCTGATGATAAACTACTATTAAATATTGATGGTGAGTATGGTGGAGAAACACCATGTACTGTCGATATGCTTTACAACCACCTAGAAATCTATGTACCATAATAAGTGAAATAGTAGTAAATACTAGAAAAAGTAACCACGGTAGTTAACGTGGTTATTTATTTTGTATAATGAAATAGTTTAATAAAAGGTTGAAAGGTAGGTAAGGGACTTGTCGAAAAGAGTATTACCTGTAGAAAAGAATCAATTCATAGATGTTGAATTTATCGATTTAACTCATGAGGGGCATGGAGTTGCAAAGGTGGATGGATATCCGATCTTTGTACCAAATGCACTTCCTGGTGAAAAAGCACAAATTAAGGTACTAAAAACAAGCAAAGGCTTTGGGTTCGGTAAAATTATTGAATTCCAAAAAGAAAGTGATGTTCGAGTTGAACCAATTTGTTCGATTTACGATCAATGTGGTGGTTGTCAAACTCAACATATGAGCTATGAAGGCCAACTTGAAGCGAAACATAAACAAGTAGTAGAAGTTGTAAAACGAATTGGGAAACTTGATGACGTAGTAATCCATCCAGTGCTAGGAATGGAAAATCCATGGAGTTATCGTAACAAAGCACAAGTTCCAGTAGGGGAACTAGAAGGTGGACTAGTTGTTGGTTTCTATCAAAAGAGAAGCCATGAAATAATTCCAATGAATGAATGCTACATTCAAGGAAAAGAAAATGATGAAATGATACAAGCTGTGAAGGATCTTTGTGAGGAATTAAAAATTGAGCCATACGATGAAGTTGGCCACAAAGGACTATTGCGTCATATTATGGCACGCTATGGATACTATACAAATGAATCAATGCTAGTTCTTGTTACAAATAAAATGAACTTTGCTCAAAAAGACGAATTAATAGCTAGAATTGTTGAGAAATATCCAACAATTACAAGCATTATTCAAAACGTAAATAATGAAAAAACAAATGTGATACTTGGGAATCCAACAATTGTATTATACGGAAGTGAAACAATCAAAGATAAAATTGGTGACATTACTTTCGAAATTTCAGCTCGATCATTTTATCAAGTTAACCCTACACAAACTAAGGTTTTATATGATAAAACACTCGAGTATACAAACTTAAATGGTAGTGAAACAGTTATTGATGCATACTGTGGAATCGGATCAATCTCATTATTTTTAGCTCAAAAGGCTAAAAAGGTTTATGGTGTAGAAATTGTACCAGAAGCGATTGAAGATGCGAAACGAAATGCAATGATTAATGAGATGACAAATGTTGAATTTGAGGTAGGGAAAGCTGAAGAAGTTATACCTAATTGGTACAAGCAAGGAATTACAGCGGAAGTATTAGTTGTAGACCCTCCAAGAAAAGGTTGTGACGAGGCTTTATTAAATACAATCATTGATATGAAGCCGAGTAAAGTAGTTTATGTATCATGTAATCCTGCAACATTAGCAAGAGATTTACGAGTACTTGAAGACGGCGGTTATAAAACAGTTGAAATACAGCCAGTGGATATGTTCCCACATACTAGTCACGTGGAAGCTGTCGCGAAATTAGTACTGAAAGATGGCAACTGATTTTATATCTTTTCAATCTAGTGGTCTTCCAAATTACTTCAGTTTTTTAACAAAACTTTTAGTAACTTGAACAGTGGAATGCTGTTTGATGGGCCGGAGATAATAAGTGAATAAGCATGGTATAAATGAAAAGGAAGCGTTTTTTAATTTTGGGATAAAGGGGTTGGACTATTTTCCCATAATGAGAGGATTTGAATTTGATTATGATAGATAATTTTTGGCGTGATTTACCACGACCATTTTTTGTGCTTGCACCGATGGAAGATGTGACAGACGTTGTTTTTCGCCATGTGGTGAGTAAAGCGGGTAGACCGGATGTATTTTTCACAGAGTTTACAAATTCGGATAGCTATTGTCACCCAGAGGGCATGAAAAGTGTGCGTGGCCGTTTGATTTTTACAGAAGATGAACAGCCAATGGTGGCACATATCTGGGGGGATAATCCTGAATATTTTCGTCAAATGAGTATTGGTATGGCGGAACTAGGATTTAAAGGAATCGATATTAATATGGGTTGCCCTGTACCGAATGTGGCATCAAGAGGGAAGGGGAGTGGCCTTATTCTGCGCCCAGACGTTGCTGCAGAACTTATTCAAGCAGCAAAAGCAGGCGGACTTCCTGTCAGCGTGAAAACGCGACTCGGCTTTAAGGAGGTAAATGAGTGGGATGAGTGGTTAACGCATATTTTAAAACAGGATATCGCCAACCTTTCTATTCATTTACGTACAAGAGATGAAATGAGCCAAGTAGATGCGCATTGGGAGCTAATTCCGGAAATTAAAAAATTACGTGACCGTATCGCACCAAATACGCTTCTAACAATCAATGGAGATATTCCTGACCGTCAAATTGGACTACAGCTTGCCGAAAAATATGGTATTGATGGAGTTATGATCGGACGAGGCATTTTTAAAAATCCGTTTGCTTTTGAAAAAGAGCCAAAAGAGCATAGTAGTAAAGAACATCTTGATCTTTTAAGACTCCAGCTTGATCTTCAAGATCAATATGCGGATGTATTGCCACGTTCAATCACAGGGCTTCATCGTTTTTTCAAAATTTATGTCAAAGGATTCCGCGGAGCTGGTGAACTAAGAAATCAATTGATGAACACGAAATCAACAGATGAAGTACGTGCAATGCTTGATAACTTTGAGTCAAAGAATCTTGATGGAATATTGGAACTGTAAAAGTGTCAGCCCTTGTGTTGTCAATTACAGTCTGCACATATAAATACAATTAAAAAGTACTCTCTAGAGTAGACACTTAAAGTCTAGCTATAGGGTACTTTTTTTGTATTCATTATACAATCTAGAACTTTGACGAGTTGTTCACATTGAATAAGTGGTTTTTTTCCTTTACATGAAGAAAATATCCACCTAGTAAATGAGAAATGTTTACTTTACAATAAATGCAACTATACATTCATAACAAATTTGAAATTTAAGATGAAATAAAAAACGATAAAAAGAATGAATTAAAAGCTAAATGTATAAGTAGATTGATACTTATTAGCTTAACGAAAGGACGGATCAACACATAATGAATAGATTGATAATCGGAATGGATGGCGGAGGAACGAAAACGAGAGTTATGGTCAAAGAACGACTAGATGGAGAAACGTTATTTGATCAAAATTTTGGGATGTCAAATTATAACAACATCGGTGTTGAAGGGCTTAGACCAGTATTTAGTGAAATATATGAATCACTAACTTCTTGTTTTGGAGAGCGCTTACGAAATGCGATCCTTGTATTAGGCTCTGCAGGAGTAGATCGACCGAAAGATATTGATATTTATTTGAATGCATTAAAAGAAAGTGGTTTTACTTGCCAGTTAGAAGTAGTGAATGATGCAGAAATTGCTCTTGTTGGTGGGAACGGAGATCGAAAGGATGCTTTAATGATTGCTGGAACAGGTTCCATCGTTATGGGAGTAGACTCAAAAGGAAATACAATACGCTCAGGAGGATGGGGCGGATTAATAAGTGATGAGGGTGGAGGCTTCCAAATTGGCTTACATGCAATCGCGACAGTTATGAACGAGTATGACAAAGTGATTGCTCCTACATCATTTACCGAAAAACTACTTGCTCATTTTAAGTTAAATTCTCCAGAAGATTTTATGGACTTATTATACTTGGAAGATACAATTCCGGTAGATAAGGTAGCTTCGTGTACGCCAATCATATTAGAAGCATGGGTAAAAGGTGACGAAGCTGCTCGTACAATTGTCGAAGGAGAACTAGATAAGTTGGTTCGTTTAGTCATTGGAATCAGCCGACAAATGGGATCAATTAATTTCCGCCTTTCTGTGGCAGGAAGTTTGCTGACGAAATCAACTGAGTATTTCGATACGCTAAAAGAGAAGTTAAATGTGGCTTTACCACAGGTTGAACTTTCTACACCTCTTTATGATCCAGTTTTCGGTGCCATCATTATTGGCGAGAAATACAAGTAATTCAAAATAAAAATAGTAAGGAATGGCGATCGAATATGCGTGAAATAGGAATTAGTGTGTATCCCAACTTTTATCCAATGAATCAAATCAAAGATTATTTAGAAAAGGCTAATTCATTTGGTTTTAAAAAGGTATTTGTTTCACTGATTTTAAATAATCATGGTTTTGAAGGAGCACTAAATGTAAATGCTGAAACTTGGAATGAATTATTTAGTTATTGTAAAGAACTTAATATGACGGTGTCAGCTGATATGAATGATGAAGTTTTCAGTGAGTTGGGTTGTACATTAACCGACCTTACAGCGTTACAAAATATGGGCATCACAAGACTCCGCATCGATGGTGGGTTTACGAGTGAAGAAGTTGCACTTCTTTCAAAAAATAAGCAGGGAATACAAATTGAAGTAAATGCTTCAATGTCTTCTTCTAATAATCAAGATGGAAACGCTTTACGCGAATGTCGTGAGTTTTTAGAAACAATAGAAAGAGAAGGAAATATTGGACAACTAACAGCTTGTCATAATTTTTTTCCTCTACCAGATACAGCATTGTCTTTAGAAGATATACGTTCAATTAACAATATGTTTGCTTTATTCGGTGTGCCAATCGGAGGGTTTGTTGCATCTCAGCTTTCGCCTAAGGATTTACACCACTTAGGCCATGGAGTTTGTACAATTGAAAAACATCGCTTCTTGCCTAGCCATATTGCCATGCTAGAGTTATTTGCAAATGGTTTTAATGATGTGTTAATTGGTGACTCATTTGCAGATTTTTCAGAGCTCAAAGAAATGTCTAGATGTTACAAACGAGATTATATAGAAATTCCAGTTGTTTTTAATCAGTTTGTTCCCGAGCCGACAAAAATGAAAATTAGCGAGCAGGTTCTTATTTCAAGAGTAGATCAACCAGCAAATCTCATTCGTGCAACTGATACAAGGGGAATGGAAGTACCCCATTGCTATTGTGCACCAAGAAAGAAATATACAGTTTCAGTTTTAAATAATCGAAGTGCACAATATGAGGGAGAGGTACAAATTTCATTAAAAGATTTAGGACAATCCGTTGAGCATAATGTCATTGGATTTGTTCATCCTTTTGCATACGATTTAATGCCTTATCTATTAGCAGGCAAAAATAAATTTCGATTAGTTGAATATAAGTAAAAAAATTTATAGTCGAGGTATTCGAATGGTAAAAAGTGCAGTAATTCTTGCGGCAGGCAATGGGAGTAAAATGATTCCTTTCAACGCAGTTCGCTCTAAAACAGCAATAAAAATCGCTGGTAAACCATTAATACGTTATAATATTGAATCCATTGTAGCAATGGGAATAGAAGAGATTGTTGTTGTCGTTAATGAGGAACATCAAAGAGAGATTGAGAACCTTCTATTCGACATAGATCATGTTAAATTTGTAGTTGATCAATCAAATTTAGGAAGTGCAGAAAGTTTAGTAAAGGGAGCTGAGAAACTTTCAAGTACTAAGGAGTTTCTCGTTCTTTACGGTGATACGATCGTCGAACAAAAGGATCTCGAGCAATTAGCTAATTCTAACAAACCTACCGTTTTGTTGAAGAAATTAGAAGAGTCATCAAGAAATTGGATCGGTGCGAGTATAAAGGATGGATTTGTTCAGTCAATCGGTGCTCATTACCGTGGTGACAGTATTACACATCAATTTGCAGGATTTCTTTTTGAAGAGTCAATTCTAGATGAAGTGAGAAGAACGCCGGATTATTTTCCGAATGTAAAAGTAGGAGTGGGTGCTCCAAAAGAACGATACATCGAAGCTGCACTTCTAATATCACTTGAGAAAACAAAACTACAAGCGATTGAGTGTAATGGCCATTTCTTTGATATAGATAAGCCTTGGCATATGTTAGAAGCGAATGAATATATGGTGAATCATTTTTGTCATGCAATAAAAGAAAACGAACTAGCTGAAGGTGCGATGATTTCTGAAAATGCAACCATTCATGGTCACGTAAAGCTTGGTAAGAATTCCTCAATTGGTGATCGAGTTGTCATTCACGGTAACCTAATTGTAGGTGATCATACGATCATTGATAATGGTGCAATTTTCAATGGCAATGCAGTTATTGGCGATCATACTGCCATTCGTAATTATTGTATTATTTATGATGGAGTATCAATTGGATCGCATTGTATATTCGACCATTGTGCAGAGTTCCTTGGCGGAATGGTAATGGATAAGGTATATCTTTACCACTATGGAGAGTTTTATGGCGCAATTGGAAGTCATACAGATATCGGTGCAGCAACGGTTTGTGGAACATTACGCTTTGATGACGGTGAAACTGAGCACTCAGTAAATGGACGGAAAGAAATACCTTTACATTTTTCAAACGCAGCTTATCTTGGTGATTATTGTAGAACCGGAGTGAATACGATTATTATGCCTGGTTGTAAAATAGGGGCTTATAGTGTGTTAGGAGCAGGTGCAATCATCGATAAAGATATCGAACAAAATAGCCTTGTTTTCGTAAAACAAGATCTAGTTATTAAAAAATGGAGTGAAAAGAAGTACGGTTGGTAATTTTATTAAATCGATAAAAGAAGGTATTCATTTATGGAGAATTATTTTAAGTATGTAATGGCAAATCTCGAAAAATTATATACAACACAAAATCAAAACATTGACCAAGCGGCAACATGTATTTTTGAAGCCATTCAAACTGGTGGTCGCTTCCTCGTTACTGGTTCAGGTCATTCACATATGTTTGCAGAAGAATTTTATGTAAGAGCAGGTGGGTTTGCTGGGGTCTCTCCAATTTTGCCGAATGAGTTTTTTTTACATGACCATCCATTAAAAAGTACTGTGATCGAACGAATAGAGGCTTATGCAAAGGTAATTTTTGATTTATACAAAATAAGCTCAAAGGATATTCTTGTGATTGCTTCCAATTCGGGAAGAAATGGAATGACTGTTGAACTTGCAAAAATGGCACAGGAATGCGGTGCAAAGGTAATTGCTTTTACAAATCCAAATCATCCAGAAGGCTCAAAATCAAGACATAGTAGCGGGAAATATCTTTGCGATTTTAGTGATGTAGTCATAGATAATTGCACCGGACCTGGAGATGCTGCCTTTTATGTAGAAGAAGCAAATACAGGTATGGGGGCAACTTCAACAATGGCTGGAGCATTTGTTGCTCAAACAATTTCTATATTATTAGCAAAAAAATTTCATCAAGCTGGATTAAAACCACCTGTGTTTAAAAGCTCTAATGTAGATGGTGGAGATGAATGGAATAGAGAGTTGTTTGCGAAGTATTATGGTGTTTAATCATTAATCGAATATCTATTAAAAAGACCAAAGGTTTGACTTGTTTTTGCGTTCCCAGTTTATGGGAGCGCTTTTTCACGTTTGAACGGATTAAAGCATTAACCACGTCTTACAGAATTTTTAATACGTTGTTAAGAAACGCTTAAAACAACAAAAAGCCAAAATCCTTGATCCTATTGCTTTTATGCTAAGATAAGGATTTTTTTTGTATACAAAAGAAATAGAATCGGATGGTGCTAGTAAAATGTACCTGTATTTTGTTGTAGGACATAGGTCGTATTATTGCATTAGAATGTAATGTGACATATGAACTAGACTTATTTGTTTTAAATTGCGAACTATTTTGGAAAAATTCAAACTGTTAAATAGATTTGTTGGAAAGTAAACTTAAAATACTAGATTAGGAATCTAGGGTGGTGAGGTAATAAATGCGAAGAGATTTAATTTTGCAATATTTGTATCAAAAAGGAAAATCACTAACTTCACAGGAACTTGAATCTGAATTCGCCATTTCAAATCGTACACTGCGAAATGAATTAAAAGAATTAAACGCGATTGGTGAAAAGTTCGGATTTGTGGTTCAGAAAAAACGTGGTGAAGGCTATTTACTTCATGTAGCAAACCAAGAACTGGTTCAAACGTATTTGAAAGAAATAGACGGTGCATTAGCACCAGATTTACCTCGTGTCCGAGTGAGTAATATTATTATGCTTTTGCTTCAAACGACTGAGTTTCAAACGATTGATCTGTTTGCTGATAGTCTAATGATTAGCAGATCAACAGTTTTTACTGACATGATTGAAGTTGAAAAGCAAGTAAGGATTTTTGATTTAAAAGTAGAAACAAAATCACGCTATGGAGTTCGTTTACTTGGGGATGAAACGAATTTTAGAAGAGCGTTTTCCTACTTCTTAAGTCAAAAAGAAACAGGGCTGTTAAAGAAGTCGAATTATCAAACTTTTGAGAAAGCTTTTCCTTTTGAGGAAATTCGAGCTGTTTTGAGTGAAGAAGTACAGAATAATCAACTGAAATTAAGTTATTTTGCACTTGAGAATATTTTAGTGCATATCCAAGTACTCTCGTTTCGAGTAACTCAACACAACTTTATCTTGCCTAATCAAGAAAAAAAGTTAGATGTTTCTCTAATCAAACAATCGTTTATGAATATAGCAAAGAGAATTTGTGAAATTCTTTCTGAACTATATCATGTCGTATTACCAGAGAGTGAAATTATCTATTTAGCTGCTCATATAAGTGGTAAATCGAGTGTAGACGATATTGAGGAACATGAAAAAAATGACTTAAAACAAAAACTAAAGAATTGTTTAGAAAGATTAGATCAAACATTCTTAACTCAGTTTTCAGGTGATCAGCAGCTTTTAAATACGATGATCATGCATATGTATCCACTGTTAAGAAGATTATATTTCAATTTAAAGCTTACGAATCCATTGATTGATGATGTATATAGTAGGTATTCAGATGTATTTATGATTGCTTTAAACTTTTCTGAAATGATAAAGGAAATTTGGGGATTCGAACTTTCTAGTGACGAAATGGGTTACATCACAATGCATTTAGCAGCTCACGTAGAAAGGGAGAAGCAAAAACAATTAAGTTCCTTCAAAAAAATTCTACTATC
The DNA here is from genome assembly GCF_042886615.1 of Gottfriedia sp. NPDC057991. Lineage (NCBI taxonomy): Bacteria > Bacillati > Bacillota > Bacilli > Caryophanales > Bacillaceae > Gottfriedia > Gottfriedia sp. NPDC057991. Next base: position 471,917 of record NZ_JBHVQN010000004.1, on the reverse strand, counting down.
TTACGGATTAGGAGCAGGATCGGCCGATTTAATGAAAATGAAACTTGAGACACTTTTCCAAGGGGCAATAATTGATGTCGTCTTGTATAGTGAGCTTCAAGCGTTAAATTTAGAAGATTATGACTTATTAGTTTCATCGACTTCGATTCCTTTTGACAATATTTCGATTCCATATATTCAAGTAGCACCAATATTAACTGAAACGGATGTTCAAAGAATTCGACGTACGCTTACTAGATACCCGGCTAATAAAGTTAAAGAAGATGTACCAACACTTTTATCTTTATTTCATACAGAATTGTTTTATATAGAAGAAAGCAAAGAGTCGTTTGACTACAAAGCATTTATTAAAGAAAAGGCAAAAAGCGTTGTTGAACTAGGATTTGCAGCACCTAATTATCCCACTTTAGTTGTCGACCGTGAAGAAAAAATATCGACGATACTACAATATGGAATTGCTGCGCCACATGCATTAAAAATGGTTGCGATTCAGGATTCAATCAGTGTAGTAATCTTTAAAAATCCACCAACGATCGATGGAAAAGTCGTACAAATACTATTTTTAATTAATCTTCGTGCCGGAGACTTGTTTTTACACAAGGAGTTAAGTCGATTATTTTTACATTTAATGGATCATCCTGAGACCAAACAAAAAGTTTTGAAATCAAATAATTTCAATGATTTTCAATATGAAATTTCTAAAATCTTGTTTCAATATGGTTCGTAACGATTTAGCGATCATGCTAACAAATAATTAATAGGATGATCGCTAATAGATACGGATCAACTTCATGTTATCATTTGTCCTTTTTAGATAATCTTGAAAACGGTTACTTGTTCATGAAAAGGTACTTCGATTAAAAAATTAATTAATAAAATTATTTTGGAGGAAGATAAATGAAAAGAAATAAATGGTTTTTAGGTAGAGCACTTCCAGCTTCTGTACTAGCAGCAACAATGTTTGCAAGTCCTTTAAGTGGAGTTGTTGCAAAGGCAGCACCAACTGTTACAACACAATCTGTAGCGCCGATTTCAACAGGCACTAAGATTTTTATGAATACTACACAAATTACTCACGCAAAACCAAGTAGTTTAGATACAACAAAGCCAGTAAAATGGACAACCTCTGATCCATACGTTGCGTATGTTGATACAATCGGTAACGCAAAAGGTGATTATAGCGGTAAGGTTTTAGGTGTATCTGGTGGTTCTGCAATCATCACAGGTACTGGAGTAGATTTAAGTGGTAATCCAGCTAAAGTGAATATTACGGTTTCTGTAATTGAGACGCAGGCATCTACTAATCTAGAAAAGCTAGTTTACTATTACAATGCGGGAGATTCGAAAATTCCTGCTGCACTTTCATCAACTAATTTGCAAACAACAAATATTCCAACTGCTCCATCAGGAACTAAGTTTCCTTCTAAAAACTATGTTGGCTATGTAAATGGAGAAAATGGCGTCAAATGGTTAGTTTCAAAGGATACTTTAATTAAGTCAAATGGTAACGTTAATTTTGGTGATGAAAAAGATCATCCTGTGACTACAGGTATCGTATCCGATGCAATTACACTATATGATCCAAACTTAGCTCCGGCTGATCAAATTCAATATTTACAAGGTGGAAGATATGTTCCTCAAACTGGTGAAAATTCAGGTTCAGGAATTGATAAAAACGGAAACCCAACTCAATTTAATGCCAAAGAAGTAATTACAAACATTATGTCTGATGGAAATAATGGACTTTGGATTCTAGGCGAAAAAGGAAATGCTACTCATATTGTAAGAAAACAAATGTCTCTAATGGGCAAATCATTAGTTCAAGAAGAAATTTCTAGAAACTATGCAGATCGATTTGGTTTCCAATCTGGTTCTATGAGTTTTGGTAATAAGGATAATATGATTAAAGCTCTTATGACAGCAGATAAAGATGCTATAAGCTCGATTTCTGATACGGATAACGATGGATTATGGACTACGATGTACGCTTCAGGTGAAATTTGGAGATACAACTACATGAAAGAAAACTTTGGTGAAAAAGATGCTAGGACAATAGATGCTAAAGCTTCTGCTGTTCGCGCTGTTGAAGCCATTGTAACGCTTGGTTATGTATCAGGAACGCAGTTAAAGGTACCTTCAAAAGACAATGTTAACGATGTTGTTTATATTGTTAACTCACTAGGTGGTAAAGTAACAACGATTGATGAAGGTAAGAAGTGGCTTGCAGATAACGAAGGTAAACCAGTATTCGTTGATAATGATGGAAAGTATACGTTAGACACAACAGGAAAACCTGCTTCAGCTGGGTTCTTTGCTAGATCGTATAAAGTAGAGGGCAGCAACAATGGTTCTACGACTGCAGAAAGCAAATCATGGGATCAAGCTTGGCTTCAAAAAAGTGCAGGAACTACTAAAGATGTAAACGGGAATACAATTAAATATTCTGTTCCAGGTAAAATCAGTGGAGGAACTGCTGGAATCAAGGCTTATGACACTGTTGCAGTACCGCCGCGTTTAACGAATATTATAAATGAACAAAATCCTAATTTAGATGATGCAACAAAAGCTTTAGACTCTAACAAAGTCTATTATAAAGCAACAACGTCTACGGACGAATTAGTAGGTCATTACTTTACATTAGACCTAGCTTATAACACGTTTAAAGATAGTGATCCTGAATTAGCGGCTCTTGTGAAAAATGATTTAATTAACCATACAAATGCAATGGTTTTAAACAACTATTATCAAGTAAGTGTTACTGGGGAGAACCCAATTGAATCTCGTTTCAATGGTACAGCACCTGGAGATGGATTAAATGCTCCTTCAGCTCCAACTAAATGGGCTAATTTAAATCCAGAATTCCTTGACGGTGTATCAAATGCATGGGATAGAAATGACTACGAAGATGGTCCATTAAATGCAACGTTGACATTACAAATGCTTGTAGCTGCAAGAGATATGGGCGGTTATACGCCAGCAGAAAAAGCTGCACTTGAAGCACAAGGTGTTGCAGTAATTTCTCCACTTGATTTTGCAAATGAATACAAAGTAATGAATGGTGTGAAAGCATCTACAACAGCTTCAGAACACAATGATTATGAAACAAGATATCCAAAGTCTTATAACTCAACTTCATTACTTGATATGTCATTACAATACCACTCTAGATACTTTGGTATCTCTGCTCATAACGGAGACGATATTGGCGTGAGTGGAGTATCTTACGAATCATACATGAACTATTCTGATGAAGAAGAAGCTGCACTAGCATATTACACATTATCTCACCATGCAGAGAATACGAATGCTAAAGGGATCTTAGACGGTATGAACCAATGGTGGTTCAATGAAAAGAGAGAGAAAAATCCATTTATGTTAACTTTCTACGCAGCTTCTCTAGGTGCAATGAAAGAAAAAGGATTTAGTATCGGAAGTTCAACGGTTGACCTTGAAGGTTCAACATGGCAAATGAAACGTATACCAAATAACTTCATGAACTGGGATTCTCTTTCTGCAAACAGAAATGACGTAACGCACGTGACACCTGATTTAATGGTTGATCAATTAATTCCACGTGATGAAGTAATGATGTCTAAATACAATACAAATATTTTTGGAACGATGGACCGAAGAACAATTGATTCTGGTAACAGCTTATCAATGGAATCTTCAACTGTAACATCTATGCCTTATTGGTTAACTCAAAACCCTGAGGATGCTGCATATGTAGAAGATTTAGGATCAAAAGTTACTGCACCAGTAAATAATGGTACAGAAAGCATTGCTTATCCAACGAATGTAGCGGCTATGAATCCGAATGCTAAATATAACGACGACACACATACATTTACGATTAATGTTGGTGACTCTGTTAAATTGGATGCTAATACGACAGGATATACAAAAAATGTAGCTTGGTTAACGAATTCTTGGGATTTAGCTGGATATAGCAATGGATTACCAACACAAATCAATGCTGATTCAAATGTATCTAATGTTCTGGATTTAAGAACTTTAGCAGCTTATGGTGAAGTTGGTAACGTTAGTGCAGCAGGTATTAGTGAAGATGGTGTGCACTATGGATCATACGCAACTGCTTTAAGACCAGGAACAAGTACAGTTACGGGTTATGTGATTGACGGATTCTTTAGAGCTCCGAAAAAAATCACTTACACAATCAAAGTTGTTGATTCGATGAAATCAGCTGAAAAAATTGCTCCTACTGAGCTTGACAAGAACTCATTTGCATACCCAACTTGGTTAAAAGATGCAATGGCTGAAAAAGGATTGAATACAGATGGAAACAAATATGTAGATGTTAGTTACGAATCATCTTCACCAGACGATGTTGCTGTTGATGCGGATGGAAAAGTAACGTACAACACTGATAAACCAGCTAACATCACTGCTACGGTTGTATACTCTGGAATGACATTGAACGGAGAAGCACAATTTGCAAATGATAGCCACGTGATGACTTTTGTACGCACAGTATCTAAGGATGCAAAACAAACAGTTTCATTTAATTCACAAGGCGGATCTGCAGTAGATCCAATAACTGCAACTTATAATCAAGCGATTACAGCACCAACACCAACAAAAACAGGTTATACATTCCTTGGTTGGTATAAAGATGCTTCATGTACTCAAGCATGGAACTTTGCAACTGATACAGTAACAGCATCTACTACTCTTTACGCTAAATGGGATATTAACAAATACACAGTTACATTTAACAGTAAAGGTGGATCTAAAGTAGCTACTATAACAGGAAACTATGATTCTATCATTGCGAAACCAGCTAACCCAACGAAAAAAGGATTTAACTTCGTTGGATGGTACAAAGATGCAGCGCTTAAAACAGCATGGAACTTTACTACTGATAAAGTAACAGCAAATACAACACTTTACGCAAAATGGACTGTTACTACACCAACAGGATTAAAAGCAACAAAAGCGAGTACTACTTCAATTAAAGTAAATTGGACTGGAGTAAGTGGCGTTTCTGGTTATGAAATCGTTCGTGCTACAAAAAGCGATTTCTCTGATCAAACAACAAAAACAACTACAACTGGAACATTTAATGCAACAGGATTAGTAAAAGGTAAAACGTACTACTTTAAAGTTCGTGCCTACACTCTTGATGGAAATGTAAAAGTTTACGGAAGCTATACAGCTGTTGTTAAAATCAAACTTTAAATCTACTAAATGAAATAAATACTAAAAGGATCTTGGTATATGGGGAAATTCTTGATTTGCCAAGATCCTATACCCTTAAAGAGGTGAAAACGAAATGAATAGTAAATTTTTTGAAAGAAAATTCTTACCGATCGCTTCAAAAATAGGTAATCAAAGACACTTACTAGCCTTACGTGACGGTATTATGTTTGCTATGCCACTAATGATCATTGGTTCATTTTTCATTATCGTAGCTTGGTTAGAAGCAGATTGGTATCAAAACTTCATGTCAAAAGTATTTGGCGAAAATTGGAATGCTTTCGGAGATATCGTTTATAACGGTTCAATGGGGATTATCGCATTAGTTGCAGTATTTGGCGTAGCGTATTCCTTAGCAAGTAGTTATAAGGTCGACAAAAAGAATATTGATGGAGTTCCAGCTGGGGTATTAGCATTAGCAAGTTATTTAATTGTTAACATTATGAGCACTTTCAAAGACGGTAAGGAAACTGTATCTGCTTGGTCACCTGATCTATTTGGTGCACAATACTTGTTTGTTGGATTAATCATTGCAATTATTACTGCTGAAATTTATCGTTACTTCTTACAAAAGAAGATCATCATCACTTTACCAGATACAGTGCCGCCAACAGTTTCACGTTCATTTACGGCTCTTATTCCTGGCTTTGTGATTATCCTTTTCTTCTTACTAGTTCGATACGGATTTAGTCATACAGGTTGGGGAGATTTTGCAACGTTTGTTCATAAAGTTGTAACACAACCATTTACGATTTTAGGTTCAACTTATGTTGGTACACTTGTCGCATGTTTAATGGAACACCTTTTATGGAGTTTTGGTATCCACGGTTCATCAATCATCACGTCTGTTATGGAACCAATTTGGATTACAAATGCAGATGCAAACTTAGCAGCACTTAAAGCAGGTAAGACACTGCCACATATCATTACGTATACATTCTATGAGAATGGAATTTGGATGGGTGGATCTGGTGCTACTTTACCAGTTGCAATCTATATGACATTTTTAGCGAAGTCAAAACTTCTTAAGAAGGTAGGACGTCTAGCAATTGGGCCATCTATCTTTAACGTTAATGAGCCAATTATGTTTGGTGTTCCGATTGTTTTAAATCCATTTTTAATGATTCCTTATATTCTAGCTCCAGTAGCAGTATTAACAGTTACGTACTTTGGTACGTCAATGGGAATTTTCCCACATACGACTGGTACGATCATCCCTTGGACAACTCCTTATTTTATAAGTGGTTATCTAATGACGGGTGGTAAGATTATGGGGGTAGTTATGCAATTGGTTGCATTTGCAGTAGCTTCAATCATTTGGTTCCCATTCATTCGCATGTGGGATAAGAAAAATTTAGAAATGGAGAAAGCTAGTAAATAATTCTCCAAAGCAAATAGATGGATAATTGATTAGAAGAAGGGACTAAAGCTTATGGAAAATCGACAAAAAATTATAACTTCGTTTCGATTAAAAAGAATCGGTGCCTTTGCCATTGATGCAATAATTGTTTCAATCATCTTGTCAATTGTGTATCGAATCACGGGACTTCCAAACTTTCCAGGGGTCTTAGCAAATATGATTGAGCTTCAAAAATCAGCTGCTAGTCAAGATGCAGCTGTAAAGGTAATGGCTCTTTTTAATGAAGCATTTCTCCAATCGCTTATAATCTATTTTTGTTATGACGTTTTAACAACCCTATTATTGAGGGGATCAACAATTGGAAAGATGATTTTTCGATTGAAGGTAACTCGTATTAATAACAAAAAGGGAATACTTCCTTATATATTACTAGTGATTGTTAGAAGTTTCTTTAAATTTTTGACGATGTTTATTTTTCAAGGTCTCCCGTTCTTTTTATCCGTTATTAGCATGTTTGCTAATAAAAAATCATTAGCTGTTCACGATCGAATCGGTCGATTTGTCGTTATTAATAAGAACGAAGCATAAAAACTTACTAAAGAAAGAGGAAATCATCATGAATATCTTACTTTGCTGTGCTGCAGGGATGTCAACAAGTCTAATCGTTTCTAAAATGGAAAAAGTTGCTGAATCAAAAGGGATTTCAGCACGTATATGGGCAGTTTCTGAATCAGTTGTTCGCTCAGAAATCGAAGAAGCTGATGTGTTATTGTTAGGTCCACAAGTACGTTTTCTTTTAGAAGAAATGGAAGAAATCTGTGAAGAGAAAAACATTCCAGTTGAAGTAATTAATATGATGAATTATGGCATGTGCGATGGTGAAGCTATTTTAGAGCAAGCTATCAGTTTAATTGAAAATAAGTAATAACTGTTGAGAAGTGACTTTTCTGATCTTTGCTCAAGAAAAATACGATGAATACCTTAAAGGTTTATAACTTTGAAAAATTAATAAACGTAGGGTTATGACGATAAATAATTTTATTAATAAAGAGAGGAGGTCAGTTTTATGGTAAAAAATGAAACGGAAATTTTTACACTGATTCTTCATGGTGGAAATGGTCGAAGTGCTGCAATGGAAGCGATTCAAGCAGCAAAAAAACAAGACTTCGATTTAGCTCGCAAGAAATTGAAGGAATCAGGTGATGCTTTGAATGAGGCACACCATATTCAAACAACGCTTATTCAATCAGAGATTGGTGGCACTCCAACGGAGATTTCACTTTTAATGATTCATGCTCAAGATCACTTAATGAATGCAATGACTGTAAAAGACTTGGCAAAAGAGTTCGTTGACATGTATGAAAGGGGCCTAAAGTAATGTCAAAGAAATTTAAAATCGTGACAATAGGTGGGGGCTCAAGTTATACGCCAGAATTGGTTGAGGGAATTATTAAGCGCTATGAACAAATCCCAGTAACTGAGCTATGGCTTGTTGATGTCGAAGCTGGACGTGAAAAATTAGAAATAGTTGGTGCACTAGCAAAGCGCATGGTCAAAAAAGCTGGAGTACCAATGGAGATTCATCTATCGTATGATCGTCGTGAGGCTTTAAAAGATGCTGATTTTGTTACAACACAGCTTCGTGTTGGACAACTAGCTGCACGCGCCCTTGATGAAAGAATTCCACTTAAACATGGCGTAATCGGTCAAGAAACAAACGGTGCAGGTGGATTGTTTAAAGCCCTACGTACAATTCCTGTGATATTGGATATTTGTAAAGAAGTTGAAGAGCTATGTCCAAATGCTTGGATCCTTAACTTTACAAACCCTGCCGGAATGGTAACAGAAGCAGCATTAAGATATTCAAATATTAAGAGATTCATTGGTCTTTGCAATATACCAATCGGAATGGAAATGGGTGTTGCAAAACTATTAAATGTAGATCATTCACGTGTACGTATTGATTTTGCAGGTCTAAATCATATGGTATATGGTACAGAGGTTTATTTAGACGGAGTTAGTGTAAAAGAGCAAGTACTTGAAATGATTATGGATCCTGCTAATGCTAGCTTTGTAAAAAATATAGATGCGGAAGAATGGGCACCTGAATTCCTAAAAGCGGTCAATGTCATTCCTTGTTCATATCACCATTACTATTATAAAACATCTGAAATGCTTGAAAGAGCATTAAAAGATTTTGAATCGAATGAAACGCGTGCAGAAGTCGTGCAAAAAATTGAAGCATCTCTTTTTGAAAAATATAAAGATGAAGCGCTAGATGTAAAACCACCTGAGTTAGAAAAACGTGGTGGAGCTTACTATTCTGATGCGGCTTGTCGCTTAATTTCATCTATTTATAATGATACAAGAGATATCCAACCATTAAATACGATGAACAAGGGAGCTATTTCAGGTTTACCATATGATGGTGCAGTAGAAGTTAGCTGCGTCATCACAAAAGATGGTCCAATTCCACTGACGATCGGGGAATTACCAGTTCCAGTTCGAGGATTAATTCAAACGATTAAATCTTTCGAACAGACAGCAATCGAGGCTGCTGTAGAAGGAAATCGCGAAAAAGCAATTCTTGCATTGACGATTAATCCGCTTGTTGCAAACGATAAAATAGCTGTAGCCATCGTTGATGAAATGCTAGAAGCGCATAAAGAATATTTACCGAGGTTTTTTAAATAAAAATAGTAAGGCAGCAAACCAGATGGGGGTGCTGTCTTTTTATTTTTGTCCCTTTTTAAGATATTGTTAATCAACTCTATTTTTGAAATTTTCACTCTTGAATTTACCACATAAGTCCTACGTTCTACTTTTATATATATTTAAAAAATGTGATTATTTATCTAGATAAATAATCAAACCTAGAACTTTAAATCTATAAAAAACAGCTCTAAAACGATAAATTAATACAAAAATTTACATATTTTTATTAAAAATGCAAAAAAAAATTAAAAATTTTAAAATATTTTGAATTTTATAGAGGGATTTTGACTAAAAAAAAGAATAATTAAATTTATCTATTATTCCTTAAAAACTTTATTAAAAAAAAATTAAAAAGTGTAGGTATTAATAGGATCAATTATGATGAAAGGAGATATTAAGGGGCTAGCTGGAAAAATTAGGGGTAATTTGACATGTTCTTGATTGAGAAATTTTTTCATTGATTTGTCGATATTCCTCGAATTGCAGTATTAAAAAACAGGGGAAGTTTTTTAAGAAAGTAAGTACTAATCTATTTTATTTAAAATTTTCTTGAGAGGAACGAAGAAATGAATAATAAAAAGAATCGTAAAATAACTACATATGCATTAGCATCTGCTCTTGCTCTTTCTAATTTAGCATTTGTTTCACCAACTTCAGCTGAATCTTACCGACCAGGTGATTTAGCATCAAAGTTGGAACAAATTAAACAATCACAGGAATCAAAAGAACTACAAAATAAAAACAAAGTATCTGAAGCGAAAGCAAATTTAAAAGCATCAGATAAAGTACGTGTCATCGTTGAATTGGATGGACAATCACCAATTGAATACGCAACAAAACAAGGTAAATTGTTTAAGGACTTATCTGAAAGTCAAAAGTCTAGTCTTTATGCAAAAGTAGATAGTCAACAAAGTTCGGTAAAATCAAAGTTACAATCAAAAGGAATCAACATTAATTATAAAAAACAATTTACAACTGCATTTAACGGTTTCAGTGGTGTAGTAGAATTTGGTGATGTAGCAAAAATTGAAGCTACTTCAGGTGTAAAAAGCGTTTATTTAGCGAATGAATATAATCGTCCTACAGCTGAGCCATCTACTCCAGATATGACGAAGAGTCATCAATTTATCCAATCTAAAGAAACTTGGAAAGACACTGGATTTGACGGTAAAGGTATGGTTATCTCCATTATCGATACAGGAATTGACCCTACACACCGTGATTTTAAATTAACTGATCCTTCAAAAGAGGACTTAACAAAAGATTCAGTAGCTCAAATTGTAAAAGATAAAGCTTTACCAGGTAAATTCTATACTGATAAAGTTCCTTATGGTTATAACTATTATGACCAAAACAGTATCGTAACGGACCTTGGACCTGGTGCTTCAATGCATGGTATGCACGTAGCAGGTATTACGGCTGCTAACGGTGACGAAGCAAACGGTGGAATTAAAGGGGTTGCACCAGAAGCGCAAGTTCTTGCGATGAAAGTATTCAGTAATGACCCAAGTTATCCATCTACATGGTCTGATATTTATCTTGCAGCGATCGACGATTCTATTAAACTAGGTGCAGATGTACTAAACATGAGTCTTGGTTCTGTAGCATCTTCTTATGAGCCAAATAGTGCTGAAGATCTTGCGATTACTCGTGCAGTTGACAATGGTATTGTATGTGCTGTTTCTTCAGGAAACTCGAATCATATTGGTTATGGATGGGATGATCCTCTATCACAAAACCCTGATATTGGTGTAACCGGAGCTCCAGGTCTTAATAAAGACACTATCTCAGTAGCTGCTTCTGGAAATGAAGCTTATCTTTATGAACATGCGATTACTGTTGAAGGTAAAAATGATCTTAGCGTTGTTGGTAAAGGAATCGATGCTTGGAAAAATTTATCAGATAAATTCGGTGGAAATATTCCAGTTGTAAATTTAGGTAAAAACGCTAATGGTAGCTACAAACTAGGTGGACAGAATGATTATAATGGTGTAGATGTTAAAGGGAAAATCGTATTAGTAGCTCGTGGTACATATACTTTTGCTGATAAAACGAAATATGCTGCTCAAGCTGGCGCAGCTGGTATTATCGTATGGAATGCAAATAACGGTACTCAATTCGCTGACCAAGGCGGATGGGATGTTCCTATGATGCTTGTTAACTCAAAAGCTGATGGTGAAGCATTATTTAATTCGATTAATGGTTCAGGAACAATTCATGTTAACCAAACTGCAAGAAATGAAAGTCCTGAAATGGGCCGTATGACAGCATTTACTTCATGGGGAGTTACACCTAGCCTTGAGTTAAAACCTGAAATTACAGCTCCTGGTGGAAATATTTATTCAACTGTTAATAATGACCAATATGAAGTAATGAGTGGTACTTCAATGGCAGCTCCACACGTAGCTGGTGGATCAGCATTAGTACAAGAATACTTGAAAAGTGATAAACGTTTCAGTTCTTTAAGCTTAAGTCAACGTACTCACTTAGCAAAAGTATTATTAATGAATACTGCAAAAGTTATTAATGACTTAGATGGTCATCCATTCTCACCACGCCGTCAAGGTGCAGGTATGATGCAAATTGAAAATGCTGTTACAACACCAGTTTATTTCTATAGTAAGTCAACAGGTGAAGCCAAATACGAATTGAAGGATTTCCAATCTAAGCAAGTATCAATGACTTTCACAGCTAAAAATATTTCTGATAAAGATGCTGAATATAAAGTTGACACAAATGCGTTAACAGATGAATTCTATCAAACTGCTGATGTTGATCGTAATGCGCTTCAAACAGGTGCATTAAATGATGCAAAAATAGATGCTCCTGAAACGATTAAAGTTCCTGCGGGCCAATCTGTTGATTTCACTGTGAAAATTGATTTAACTGATGCAAAAATTCCAGGATTCGATAAGAGTGGAAAAGAGATTTCAGTACCATTACATGACAATATTTTTGTTGAAGGTTCTGTAAATCTTATCAGTACTGATGGTCATCCAAATCTTACGACTCCATACGTAGGCTTCTACGGTAAATGGGACAGTCTACCAATCGTTGATGGATTCAAAGATCTTGGTGAAACTCGTTATTTTGATTTACAAAGTTATTTTAGGACAACTGAAGCGCATGACATGGTAGTTGATGGCGGAAATAGCTTCTGGGAATCTTATCTTGGAAAAGATGGAAAAAATAATTACGCGTTTTCACCAAACGGCGATAAAAACGGAGATAATATTAATCCTCTGACATCATTCTTAAGAAATGCATCAGAAGTACAATATAACATCCTTGACAAAGACGGTAAATTCCTTCGTCGTTTAAGTGCTCAATCTGATGTTACAAAAAATGCTTTTAACAATGGTAAAGGCGCAGCATATAACAACAGCAAGTCAACTATTTGGGATGGTAAAGTAAATGGTGAAGTTGTGCCAGACGGAAAATACTATTACGAGATTAAATCCGTAATTGGCTACGATAATGCACAATGGCAATCTAAGAAGATTCCAGTTTATATTGATACTCATGCTCCAACTATTCAAGCAACTTATGATCCAGATAAGAAAGTTGTTGCTTGGGATGCTTCAGACGATGAAAATGGAGTGAAAGATTATTATATTTTCGTTAATGGTGAAAAGAAGGATGTAGTTGATAATAAGACATCCGCATATGATTTATCAGCATACCCAGATAAATCATATGTAGAAGTAGTTGCTGAAGACTATGCAGGTAACTTAGCAGTAGACACTGCAGCAAAAGGAGACGTAGATCTTCCATTAGTCTATATCACAGATGGTCAAAAAGATAAAACTGGAGCTTATATTCCGAACTCACCGGAGCCATGGGGAGCTTATAATGACAAGAATATCCCAGTAAAAGGGTTCGTAACAGATGATACTCGTATTAAAACAATTAAGGTTAATGGAAAAGAAGTTCCAGTTGATTATGATGCAAAAACTGGACACTACAATTATTCAACAACTGTAACGTTTGACCAAGATGGTCCTTACACTGTACAAGTTGAAGCAACAGACTATGCTAATAAGAAATTCTCAATTGCTCGTCATATTTATGTTGATACTCACGCAGCAGAAATTAATGTACTAAACGCTCCTACTCGAGTGGACAAAAAAGAAGGTCAAGTTTCATTTGATGTTAACTTAAAAGATAACTATAGCTTCTTAGACTTCTACGTTGGTGAAAACCACGAATTTAATGTTCCATTAAAGAGCCCAGTGGATGTTGTAAAACCACTAAGTAAAGAATATAAAGTAACTGTACCATTAAAAGAAGGACAAAATAAAATTATGTTAAGAGCGACTGACCTTGCTGGTAATGAAACAGTGAAGGAAGTAGTAATTAATCGTGCAGATGCTCCGATTAAAACTGGTTGGGTAGTAGAAAACGGCAAAAAATACTACTACAATAGCAAAGGTGTTAAAGTAGTTGGTTTGACTACAATCGGTGGTAAAAAATATTACTTCGATAAAGATGGAGTAATGAAAACTAGTTGGGTAGTAATAAATGGAAAACGTTATTACTTTGATAAATACGGAGTAATGAAAACTAGCTGGTTAGAATTAAATGGTAAGAAGTATTACTTTGATAAATATGGAGTAATGAAAACTAGCTGGTTAGTATTAGGAACTAAACACTATTACTTCGATAAATACGGAGTAATGAAAACTAGTTGGTTAGTGTTAGGAAATAAACACTATTACTTTGATAAATACGGAGTAATGAAAACTGGTTGGTTAGTATTAGGTTCTAAACACTACTACTTCGATCCAAATGGAGTAATGTTTAGTAATGGCTGGAAAAAAATAAATGGTAAATATTATTACTTTAACAAATCTGGCGTAATGGCTGTAAATACTACAATCGGTAAATATAAAGTAGGTAAAGACGGAGCAAGAAAGTAAGCTTTTAATTTAATAGCTTACTAGAATTGGGAAAATTTTGGGCATGTATTCGATTTAATTTCGGATACATGCTTTTTGTTTAGAACAGGATTTATAGAGAAATAGGAAAGCAAGGGATACTTGTATAACGAAAAAAACCACAAGAAAATTAATTTCCTTGTGGCATTTTTCATTTTTAGTGGCTTTTTGCTTTAGCTTATTTTCGTTTTATTATTGTTGTTCGCGGTCCCTAGTATACTTCTTTTCTTACCGTATAATCCATACACAACGAGTCCTATAGCCATCCAGACAATAAAACGAATAAATGTAATACCTGGAAGACTAGCAATTAGATAAGCAGAGAAACCGATCCCGATTATTGGAATAAGTGGAACCAATGGTGTTTTGAATCCTCTTTTTAAATCAGGACGTTTTACTCGTAGTACAATGATAGAAGAACAAATTAAAATAAATGCTGTTAACGTTCCAATATTAACTAATTCAGCCACTTCGTTAATTGGCGTAACACCTGCTACAAATGCAGTAATTAAACCAATTATTAAAGTAGGACGATAAGGTGTTTTATATTTAGGATGTAATTTTGTAAACCATTTTGGTAATAGACCATCTCTACTCATCGAGAACCAAATACGTGATCCGGCAAGCATAAATGAGAACAATACTGATAGAATCCCTGTAATTGCAGCGGCAGAAATGATTAATGTAATCCACTTCATTCCAATATTACTAAAAGCTTTTGCTACAGGTGCTGCGTTATTAAGTGTTTCATAAGGAGCCATACCTGTAATAATAAGTGACATTGCAACATACAAACATAAAGCGACAGCTAATGATATGATAACTGCAAGTGGTAAATCACGTTGCGGTCTTTTTGCTTCTTCTGCTGCTGTTGTTAATGTGTCATAGCCGAATACAGCAAAGAATACTAGAGCTGCTCCACTCATTACGCCATGAAAACCAAATGGCATGAAAGGATGCCAGTTAGCTGAATCAATATGAAAACTACCAACGCCAATAACTAAAAGAATAATACCTAATTTGATCATAACCATTAATGAATTGAATTTAGAACCTATTTCAGTTCCTAATGTAAGTAAGCCTGCAATTCCAAGACTAACTAAAACGGCAATTAAGTCAACTTTGTGACCTGCTCCAGTACCAGGAGCGCCTTGTGCCCATACAGGAATATGAACTCCCATTTGTAATAAAAACTCTTGCATGTAGCCAGACCATCCAATAGCCACTACTGCAACAACTAATGCATACTCGAGTAACAAATCCCACCCGATTAACCAAGCTGTACCTTCTCCTAAAACAGCATAGCTGTAAGTATAAGCACTTCCAGCTACCGGTATTAATCCAGCAAATTCTGCATAACACAATGCTGCTGCTGCGCTAGCTAAACCAGCAATAATAAACGATAAAAGAACTGCCGGACCAGCGTGATCAGCCGCTGCTACACCGGTTAATACGAAAATACCTACACCTATGATCCCGCCTAAACCAATGGCAGTCAGTTGCCATAAACCTAGAACGCGGTTAAGTCCGGTATTTTTAGCCCCATCCTGTTGAAGCTGTTCAATCGACTTTTTCCTGAAAAAAGCATTCATCCAAAGACTCCCCCTTTTTGTGAATAATCTGTATTTTTAGTAAATAAATACACACAGCTTAAAAGAGTGCGTAGTAACTAATCAATTTGCAACGGGAGAGGTGTATTTAATTCCCAAAATTGAAGGAGGAAGACTGATAATTCCTCATAAATTTCGTAAGCGTTTTCTAATGCGTATACGAAATATTTTTAGTAGATTTGAATATTGGAATAATTATCCTTTTCTACAAAGATATTTTTTGTATTGTAACATAGTTCAATAATACTACGCAATAATAGTATGAATGTTTTAAATATTATATTTTAATCTAAAAGAATATAAATTTTAATTAAATTGATGAAAGTATGTGCGAAAATACATAGATATATCAAGGGGTTCTGTGACTTTTTTAGTAGACTCTATTTATTCGTTCTTTATCGTAAAAATTAAAACATAAACGACAAAATTATTTTTTTGAAATTAAAATTAGAATATTCTGAAATAATAAAAATCTACCCGAATCAATCTAATAATCCACTCAAAAGGGCAAATAAAAGTCTTATTAAAAAAAACATATCAAATATTTATGATTTTCTAAAAAATCTCCTTGAAACGCTTTTTAAAACAATAGACAATAGATATAGGAGAAGTCGTATTAAGTTTTTGGCAAGATAAGGAAGGGGCAAGAGTTTTATGGAAACGGCGAAAAGAATTGACGAAGAAAAAGAACAACCAAAAGTAATAACGCCACGTCAGAAAAAATTTATTTTAATGGGGATCATTGTTCTTTTATTCGTTTCTGTGGTTCTTAGCGTAGCGGTGGTAGAAGTAAAAAAAAGTAAATCTAAAACATTACAGTTTATCAGTCCAACGGTAAAAAGTTTTACGAAAACTGAAACTGTATCTGGTCGTGTAGTACAAAGTCATACTGAAACAATTTACGTAAATCCAACTAAAGGTTCTATAAATGAGATTTTTGTTAAAGAAGGAGATACTGTCACAAAAGGACAAAAACTTTTTTCTTATGAAGATACAACTATAGCAGCTGAACTAGGACAAGCAGAAGTAAATAAGAAGCTAGCAGAAACTACTGTTACGCAGAAAAACGACCAAATTGCATCATTAGAGAAAGACATTCAAAATGCTATTTCAGCGTCACAATCTAATACAACTGATGCAAATAATATAGATAAAAATGCAACAAATGCAACAAATACAACAAATACAACAAATACAACAAATACACAAGAAATTCAATCGCTACAAGCTGCACTTAATACTGCAAAAGAAGAGCTTAATGCTGCACAGCTAAAAGTAGAACAAAATACACTTGAAGCTGAAAAGCTGAAAGCACAACAAGAATCATTAACTGTTAACAGTAATAATGATGGGGTAATACTTAACTTGAACAAAAGTATCGGTCAAGGTTATAAAGCAACAGATAAACTGCAAATCTCAATTATGCAAATTGCTTCAAACGAACCATTTCAAATTGAAGGGAAGCTAACAGAAGAAGAGAAAGCAAAAGTTGAGCCAGGCCAAACAATTAAAGTCAGTTCAAAAGTTGTTGCTGATAAGAGCTGGAAAGGAAGCATTTCAGAGGTAAGTAACTATCCTATGAACGATCCATCCACAAATCAAGATAAGAATTCCAAAAAAGAAGCTATACCATACTACACTTTTAGAGCAACGCTAGATTCACAAGAGAATCTATATCCTGGTTACGAAACAAATCTTGAAGTAATAGTACAATCAAAGGATTTGTTAGCAATACCTGAGACGAGCATTAAAGGATCAGGAAAATCAAAATATGTGTATGTACTTAAAAAAGGAACTATTTATAAACAAAATGTAAAAACTGGCCAAAAACAAGGGAAATATGTTGCCATTCTTAAAGGGGTAAAGGAAGGGGATAAAGTAGGGAAAAATCCTTCCTGGACTGTCCGCCCTGGAACTAAAATTGATTTAGATAAGTAATAGAATAGACGATTACCGTAGATAATTCATTTTACTATAGTGATCGTCTATTTGTTTTCTTAGAAACAAAGAAGAGGGCGTCTCAAAAAGTCAGATTAACTGACACGAGACGCCTTTTTTTAATGTGAAAATAGTATTTAGTCATGTAGTAGGGTATCTCAACAGAACTTTTCATTTTAGACGAGAAAATGGCCCTTTTTTATAAGATATTTAGAAGATTTTTTTTCGATTTAGTAAGAGTTAGAATCTATTTGCTAGTTTTCCATTTCAAGGTATCTACTATAATGCAATTTTTATGCCGTATTACCCCAACTGGTATAGGTAATTAAGAATTTTAACTGCGATTTTCTTAGATTTAATTGCAGTTTTGCCAATTTAATTTGCGGTTCTCTAATTTTAATTGCAGTTTTACTGATATTAATTGCGATTTTCAGATTTTAATTGTTGTTCATTGTTATTTACAACTCTTCAGTATTTATTTGCATAGTTGGACTACTTATTTGCGATTCGCCGTTATAAAAAAGGGGCTACCCATTTAAAGTTATACTTTTGGGACGCCTCCTATTTTGTAAAAGCGTTTTCAAAAATTAAATTGATTAAGCATTAATTTTTTGTGGAGGTAGGGGAATAGCGCGTAGTTCAGTTGCTTCTTCTTTAATAGAAAATAAATAAGCGATCAAACCCAATAGAGCCGTAATGATTAACATAATAATTGAGGTAGTGAAATTTCCACCTGATGAATCACGTAACCAGCCCATAATATAGCTAGAAAAGCCACCCATTAGGTTTGTAAATCCGATTAAGCCTGCTGCACGGCCTGCCGTCTCTGGTGTTGAATATTTTACTAAGAACATATTACTAAGATGGAAGACACCACCTTGACATCCCATAGCAAGTCCCATGCAAATCCCAGCTAATACTGGATTTGGAACAAGAACTGCCGTTGTTAAAAATATAGCAGTCAGTGAAAATAATATTGATGCCATTAAGCTTGGGCGTCTTGTTTTATCGGCAAGAAAACCACATGCGAGAACAAATCCAAGCGCAAATAGCCACGATAAAGAAGTAATGCTTGTCATACCTTCACGATCAAAACCTTTTGCCTCGATCAAGTATGTTGGCAGCCAAATGCTTATTCCAAAGAAAAGGAAAGAACAGACTAACATACCAAACCAAACAATCCAAAAACGATAATCTTGAATAAAATTTTTATTCTCACTGGAACTACTTACTTGCTGTTCTATTGGATCCACTGGACGATGAATTAGATCCAATTCTTCTTTACTAACCCACGGGTGTTCACTAGGTGTATTTCTTGTAAGAAAAATAAACATAGGAATATTAATTAAAAAGTTAAATCCAGCGAGCAGAAAGAAAGCTGATTGCCAATGAAGTGACGAAATAACAAGTACTAATATAACTGCCCCAATTGCTGGTCCTAAATAGTTACCTGTAAGCCAAGAAGCTTGAGCTCGCCCTAGCTCTCGTTTGTTGAACCAAGCAGAAATAAATTTCCCTGAAACAGGAATCATCATCCCTTCCCCAAATCCAAGAATTATTCGACTTATAATAAATGCTTCATATGTAGTGGAGAGACCAGATGAAAACATAGTAAGAGACCAAACAAATAATCCAGCTATAGCCGTTTTTCTCGCACCAAATTTATCAATAATGAATCCCCAAAATAGATTTGAAACCCCATATGCAATCGTAAAAATAAATGAAAGAAGACCAATTTTTGCATTTTTGTCAACACCAGTCATTCCGAGTGCCTTCAAAAACTCTGGATCTGTTTGTATGACAGAAATGCCAACTTTATCAATTTGTCCGAAGAACCAAAAGAAAAAGATTGGTAAAGCAATTAAAATCCATCTTTTTTTTGTATGTAGCATTAAAATTCTCTCTCCTTTTAAAATCAAGTAATTGCGTTTAAAATTTGGAAGGAAAAAGCAGAAACTACGTTTACCTAATAGATTTGAAGTTCAAATAATCTGTTTTGATACTTCAAGTTTTCATTTTGGCCCAACTTAAACGACCCACTCCTTTCGATTAAAGTGTAAAAGTTTTAAATATAAAACAGTGTTTCAGAATTTAACAATGAAACTCTTTTAAAGATAAAATAATTAGAAAAGTTTGTCAATTGTGATTTTACTGAAAAATTTTCCAGTTTTATGTTTCAATGGCAGAATCAATCATTTATCTATCTGTTGAATAAATAGAGTTATTGACATTAAATTCTGACAAATCTATAATTCAAATTGAAAAAACATGTTTTTTATATGAAACATAATGTTTTTTGTTATTCAGGTTAGTAGATTTTGAATATAGAGTGGAGGTAATGCGGATGCCAATTAGTCAATTAAAGGAGTTATCGATTCATTATCAAGAATCAGGTGAAGGACAAGCCCTTGTAATTTTACATGGTTTGGGAAACAATTCTCAGTCATGGAAGCATCAATTAAGTGAATTGAAGGAACAGTATAGAGTAATTGTTTGGGATGCTCCAGGTTATGGTGGGAGTTCCGATCTACAAAAGGAGTTCCATGAATTTTCCGAGTTTGCTAATGTGCTTAAAGAGTTTTTGGATAGTCTAGGGATAGATTCGATCTATTTACTAGGTCATTCAATGGGGTCGGCAATTGCAATTGATTTTACAAATCGTTTTCCACATATGGTCGATGCGTTAATTATTTCAGATGCAACACGTGGAGCAGCTGGGTTAAGTAGAGAAGAAAACGAGAAAAAACTTCAAAATAGATTAAACTCCATTGAAAATCTACTTCCAAGTGAACTAGCCAGAAAAAGAGTAAAAGCATTACTTGCTCCGAATGCATCAGCCGAGGTTATAAAAGAGGCTGAACGTATCATGTCACAAGTACGTCTATCTGGTTACCGTTCTGTTTCCTACTCTTTATCAAACTTAAACCAAATGGAGATTCTGTCTTCAATAACTGTTCCAACACTTGTCATGTGCGGAGAGTTAGATCAAGTAACGCCAGTAAGTGAATCACAAATATTTCACGAGTTGATTCCAAATTCAGAATTTGTTATCGTTCCAAATACAGGGCATTTATGCTATCAAGAAGATCCTAAAATATTTAATCAATCCGTGTTAAACTTTTTAAAGAAACAACCGATAAGTCAAAAATAGAATTGAATCTATGTATTAGGAGAGGTTTGCTCGATGGATAATGTAGAAAAAGAAAAATATAGCGCCAATTCTTTAGTTAGAGGATTAGAAATTATTAAGCTTTTTAATGAGGAACATCCTAGTTTGTCACTGTCAGAGATTGCAAAAAAATTAGGGGTAAGCAGGACAGTACCTTATCGATTACTTTATACACTGCAGTCGATTGGATACTTAACACAGGATGAAAATACGAAACAATATTCATTAACCCCAAAGGTTCTTGAATTAGGTTTTAGTTATATAAATAGCTTGAAAATACCTGAAATTGCACAACCTTATATGGAATCATTACGTGATGAAATAGGAGCTTCTTGTCATTTGTCAATTTTAGATGGACATGAAGTAGTTTATGTAGGGAGTGCACCAGTTAGAGGGGTATCAGCAGTCAATGTCAATATTGGTTTAAGACTACCAGCTCATGCAACTGCAAATGGAAAGCTACTTCTTGCATACGAGCCAAAGGAAAGTCTTATGCAACTGTTCCAAGTTACAAATTTAACGCCATATACAGATAAGACGTTAACGACTCCTGGAGAGTTTATGGATCAATTAGAAAAAATACGTCAAAATGGCTACTCTATGACTAGTGGAGAATTTCATCAAGGTATTCATTCAATCGCCGCACCTATTTACGGTAGAACAGGAAAGGTATTAGCAGCACTGAATATCGTAGCGACTGAATTATCTTATCAGGAAGATTTTATGAATAAAGTTGCATTGCCTAAACTACTAGACGTCTCTGTTTTACTATCAAACTATATGGGTTACAATGGCAGAGTTTCAACGCAGGTAAAATAGTTCAAGTTAAAAATATGGGTTCCCATACTAAGGGAATCCATATTTTTTTTGCAAAAAAACTAGTTAAAAACCTTGAAAATACAGTGTGTTTTTATATTTGATTTTTATGACATATCAAAATTTTCTAAAAACTATGTTGACACAAAGGTTAATCCATCCTAGAATTATTTTATAGATAAAACACTGTTTTGTATATGAAACACACTGAGTGTTAAAATACAAAACATTTTGTTTAAAAAAGAACAACAATACAAGGAGGATTTTTAAAATGACAAATGAAACTTTTTCAGTAAAAGAATTTGAAAAAAAATACGTGGCTCGCTTAGAAGACCGTACGCTAGATTGGAATGTATTAAAGTTTCAAGAGGAAATTGATCCGAGGTATAAGCGTGCTCAAATGCGTTATATTGGACGCGGTGCGACAGCGAATAATGATTCAAATGTAATTACAGCAGAACATTTTACATTAAGTACAATGGTTCTACCTCCTGGCTGTATTGGACCTTTACATCTCCACGATGATGTAGAAGAAGTATTTTTCATTCTTGAGGGAGAAGTAACTGCTTTAATTCAAGAAGTTGGTAAAGATGAAGTACATGAAATTAAATTAAAAGCAAGAGATTGTATCAGTTCTCCTCCTGGCGTTCATCGAGGCATTAGAAATGATGGAGATACTGAAGCACGTATGTTAGTTATGCTTGGCGCAGTGAAACCAAACCTACCAACTTATCCAGAGGGTAGCGAGCTTGAAGAACTTCGTAAACAACGTGCTAAAGAAAGAGAAGCAATCATCAAAGGTTAATTAAAAAAATTGAAAAAAGGTCAGCTGCATTTTGATTAAATTGTAGCTGCCTTTTTCAATAGAGTTAATAAAAGAAAGCGCTTTATATAAATGAATGGGAGGGATTGTTGGTGCTAGGAATTACTCATTTAAGACATATAAGTTTGATCACACCAAACTTTGACGAACAAGTGAACTTTTACGAAAAAGTTTGGGGTTTAGATCGTGTAAATGTTTCGGATGACAATATTGCATATTTTCGAGGGGCAGGACCAGAGCATCATATACTAAGCCTTCGAAACGGCGATAAATGTGGTTTGCATCATATTGCATTTGGAATGGTCGATAAAAATGCAGTGGATCGTGCAGCGGAAATTTTACATTCAAAAGGAGTACATATTGTTGAAGAGCCAGGTTATTTGGATGAAGCTGGTGGAGGATATGGGCTTCGATTTGTTGATCCAGAAAACCGTGTAATTGAACTTTCTGCTTGGGTAGAGGTTCAAACATCAATTTGGACTAATAAAAACGTTGATCCAGTGAAATTAAACCATGTAGTTATGAACACAAAAGATTTAGATATGATTGTGGAGTTTTATACTGATGTGCTTGGATTCAAAGTGACTGATTGGAGTGAGCACCAAATGTCTTTCTTAAGGTGTAATCGAAAACATCATTCGATCGCATTTAACCAAGATGCACACGCTTCAGTTAATCATATTGCTTATGAGGTTGATTCAGTGGATGAACTGATGCGAGGCATTAGTAATGTAAGGAAAGCGGGATTAAGTGAGTTATGGGGTCCAGGTCGACATGGTCCTGGTAATAATATCTTTTGTTATTTTCAAGATCTCGGTGGATTTGTTATGGAATACACCTGTTATCTCGAAACAATTGAAGATGAGGCTGAATGGAGAGCGCGAGTTTGGAAACGCGTTCCACATCTAATGGATCAATGGGGAATTGCTGGTCCACCAAAACCAGAAGCTCGTAAAGCTATGGGCGGGGAGCCGGATACTGGCTGGGTAGATACAACGGTTGAAGTACGTTAAAAAGTTTAAATAAAAATGTTTTAAGTAATAAGAACCATGAAAGCTTTTATAAGGGGTGACGGGATGGATCTTGGGTTAAATGGAAAAGTTGCAGTGATTATGGGTGGCACCTCTGGTGTTGGACTGAAGACAGCTGAATTATTTTTAGGTGAAGGTGCTAAAGTAGCAATTTGTGGAAGAAGCAAAGAGCGTGCAGATAAAGCATTAAATCATTTACTCTCATATGGCAAAAGCGAAGATCTATTTGCTACGACATGTGATGTTACATCAAAAGAGGACGTTAACTCGTTTATTCAACAAACAGCAGAAAAATTTGGTGGAATTGATACGTTAGTGAATGCAGCTGGTCAAAGTGTTATGGGGCATTTTTTCGATATTACGGATGAACAGTGGCAGGAACAAATTCAATTAAAGTATTTCGCGATTATTTATGCAGTTCGTGCAACTCATCCTTATTTAGTGAAAAGAGGTGGGGGCCGAATTATTAATATAAATGCAACTCTAGCTAAAGAGCCCGAGCGTCATATGGTAGCAACAGCAGCAACCCGTGCAGGACTTTTAAATTTAAGCAAAACATTGTCTCAAGAATTAGCATCAGACAATATTTTAGTAAATTCAGTAAGTCTTGGATTAATTCGGACAGATCAATGGGAACGTAGAAGATTGAAAAATGCTCCTGATATGGATCCCGAAGAATATTATAGAGATCTTGCGATAAAAAGAAATATTCCACTAGGTCGTGTAGGTGAAGCGGAAGAAGTTGCTAGTGTAATTGTTTTTCTTGCTTCAGACAAAGCGAGTTATGTAGCTGGTTCTACAATTGAAACTGCGGGTGCAATCGGTAAAGCACTTTAAATAAATTATTAGACAAAGGTAGGATACTAAGATGAAAAATCAAGAAGAGATCGTATTTACTACTGCGGATGCCGTCGTAAAAGAGTTAGTTCAAGCAGGCGTAGAAGTCGCTTTTGGAATCGTAAGTATTCACAATATGCCCATCTATGACGCGATTTTAAGGGATGGAAGTATTAAGCTAATCTGTTCACGTGGCGAAAGTGGAGCAGTAAATATGGCAGATGGTTATGCACGTGCGACAGGAAAATTAGGTGTTGTTATTACTAGTACAGGAACAGGAGCTGGAAACGCTGCTGGTTCATTAGTAGAAGCATGGGCAGCTGGAGTGCCACTACTTCATCTGACAGGAGAAGTAGCATCACCTTATCTTGGTACAGGTAAAGGGTACATACATGAATGTAAAGACCAGCTTTCAATGATGAGCGGTGCTTGTAAAAATGCTGTAAGACTTAGAAGACCAGAACAAACAGCTGGTGTAGTAAGAAAAGCAATTGAAGAAGCATTAACTGCTCCAACAGGACCAGTTAGCTTAGAAATTCCAATCGACTTTCAATCAGCAATTATCGAGGACGTTTCAATCGATAAGGTACAGGTAGATGTTTTTAAACCGCAACTAACTACAGTAATACCAGAAATCGCAATTTCAAAAATTTTAGAAGCAAGTCGTCCAGTTATTTGGGCTGGTGGCGGTGTTATTTCTGCCAATGCCTCAAAAGAGTTAACAAATTTAGCAGAAATTCTTGGAGCTGCTGTCATTACAAGCCAATCTGGAAAAGGCTCGATACCAGAAGATCATGAACAATGTATCGGTCATTTTGCAGCCAATGAGTCGACAAAAGAGTTTTTGAGAAATGCAGATTTACTGATTAGTGTAGGTGTACGCTTCAGAGGAAATGAAACTTCTAACTGGAAAGTCCCCGTCCCAGAGGAACATATTTCGATTGATGCAGATTTTAATGCAATTAATCGTAATTATAAAGCAACAGTTGGGTTAGTCGGAGATGCAAAAGATATTTTATCGGCTCTAATTAATAAAATTGATGAAAAGTCTATTTCGGTTTTACCTTCTTATATAGAAGAAGTACGTTCTTTAAGAAATGAAGTACGAGGACAACTTCGTAAAACACTCGGCCCATTTGAACAATTTGTAGATGGCATGAGAGACATTTTACCGAGAGATACGATTTTGGTTCGAGATGTGACAGTACAAGCAAATGTCTGGGGTAGCAGAATATTCGACATTTATGAACCGAGAACATCTATTCACGCATCCGGTGGCGGGATCGGTCAGGGTCTTCCTACTGCTATAGGAGCTCAATTGGGTTGCCCTCATCAAACGGTCGTATTAATGGCTGGAGATGGTGGATTTATGGTTAATGTAGGTGAAATGGTGACTGCAGCTGAAGAAAATCTTCCAATTATTGTTGTGTTATTTGATGATTCTGGCTATGGGGTTCTCCGTAATATTCAAGAAGCGGCATACGGTCGCCAAGTAGCGGTGAATTTATTAAGCCCAGATTTTGTAAAACTAGCTGAGTCAATGCATTTTGAAGCAGCACGTATTGGTTCAGGTGACGAATTTGTTAATGAACTAATGAAGGCAACTGAAAGAAGAAAGCCAACAATGATCGTTGTAGATATGGAAGCAGTTGGACCTATGGCAAAACCTTTTGGTGGACCTCCAGGAGCAGCTGAAAGCTTTAAGCCAAAAAAATTATAAAGGAGATTCAATATGATTTCGACATATCCAGTTGTATCAGGAAGATATCTCATAAACGGTGAATGGAAAGAAAATAATGAAACATCAAATATTATTAATCCTGCAAATAAGTCGGAAGTAGTTGGCAAAGTTGCATTATGTACTGAGGAAATCGTAAACGAAGCAATTAATGCAGCATCGAAAGCATTTGAATTTTGGTCACAGAGTGAGATTCAAGATCGTGTAGAAAGAATGAAAGCTGCAGCGCAGGAACTTTCTAAAATCATTGAAGAACATGTTTCATTATTTGTTCGTGAAAATGGAAAAACACTAGTAGAAGCTAAAAAAGACTTATTACGCTGTGTTGAAGTAATGAATGGTGGAGCGGATGAACTACTAAAATGGTGGAATCCAGAATTACTTCCAGGAAATCAAAAAGTTCAAGTAAGAAGAAGAGCTAGAGGGGTTACTGCAGTAATTACTCCTTGGAATTCGCCTATGATTTTAACATTTAAGCGAGTGATTCCTGCTGTTTTAGCAGGGAATACAGTTGTCGTGAAACCTGCGACAAATTGTCCACTTACCATTATGGCTTGTTTAAAAGTAGTGGCTGAACATTTTCCACCTGGTGTAATTAATATTGTCACAGGTTCAGGAAAAATGATTGGTGACAAGCTTTGTTCTGATTCGCGAGTTCGTACGATTGCTTTTGTCGGAAGTACACAAACAGGTAAAGATATTATGAAAAAGTCTTCTGAAAATCTTCAAAAAGTATATATGGAGCTTGGTGGGAATGACCCAGCAATCATTTTAGAAGATGCAAACTTAGATGAAGAAGCTATTAAACGATTAAGAATGAGTATTTTAAAAGCGGCTGGCCAAGTATGTTCGGCTATTAAGCGCGTATATGTACAAGAATCTAGATACGTTGAATTAGTAAAAAAATTAAAGAAAGAATTTGAGCGTATTGTTGTAGGTGATGGTATTCAACCTGATGTAACAATGGGCCCATTAAATAATAAAGCTCAGTATGACTATGTCAACGGATTAATCGAGCGAACTGAAAAAGCAGGTGCAAATGTAATAACAGCCGGAATTCAACTGAATCCTGAAATGTGGGATCAAGGATACTTCATCTTACCAACAATCGTAACAGGTGTTGACCAGCAAAGTGAGATTGTGCGTGCAGAACAGTTTGGACCAGTAATTCCTATGTTACCGTTTTCAACGATTGACGAAGTTATCAAATTAGCAAATGATAGTGAATTTGGCTTAAGGGCTTCTGTTTGGACAGAAAATGAAGAACTAGCAGTTGAAATGGCAGATCGCTTAGAAGCAGGCGCAGTTTTTCATAATAACCATACCATCTTTAGTGATTTAGCATTGGATTTCCCAGGGTTAAAAGAAAGTGGTGTTTCAAGGGAAACGAGACACTGTGGATTGGAATTCTTTGCAGATTCATACGGATTTGCAAATTAAGGATGGTGAATAAACATGAAACTAGGTCTAATCGGCTGTGGGAATATTGGTCAATTTCTTCTTCAAGCAATTAATAAAGATGGAATGTTACCAGGTGGAAAGATTGTTTCTATTTATACACGTTCCGAAGAATCAGGCGTTCAACTTGCTAAAGAATTTGAAACAGAAGCTTATCAAAATATAGAGGCTCTACTTCTTTCTGATATAGATTTAGTCATTGAAGCCGCAACAGTTGAAGCTGCAAAGGAGTACGCTATAAAGGTTCTTGAAGGTGGAAAAGACTTATTGTTAAGCAGCATTGGGGTCATGGCTGATTCCGCTTTTGAAGAAGGAATTCGAGAGGTTTGTACAAGAAATGGTGTAAATATTTTCTTACCTTCGGGAGCAATCGGTGGATTGGATATTTTAAAGTCAGCAAAAGCTGTGAATGGTCTAGAGACTGTTTCAATTACAACTAGAAAACCACCTGGAGCATTATCGAAAGAAGTATTAGACAAAGAAACGATTTTGTTTGAAGGCTCTGCAGCTGAAGCAATTAAGCTATACCCAAGAAATATTAATGTGGCAATTGTATTATCCTTAGCTGGAATTGGTGCTAACAATACGAAAGTGAAAATTATTGCTGATCCAATTGCGATAAAAAATAGTCATTTGATCGAAGCATCTGGCGCGTTCGGAAAACTTAAACTTGAGATTGAAAATGATCCAATGCCAAATAATCCTAAAACAAGTTATTTAGCAGCGTTAAGTGTTTTGGCGAAGTTACAAAACAAAGATAAATTTGTACAAGTTGGGTAGAGAGTCAAATACGAGAGGGGAGTGCCGAGCATGATTAAAACAGAAAAAACTTTAGATGAATTGTCAAAAGAGCAACTAGTAAATTACTTAAACGAAACTGTCAAACCAGATGAAGGAGTCATTCCTGCATATCTTCTAGGTGATAAAGCCGTTTACGAATTAGAGCATGAAAAAGTATTTTTAAAAACATGGGTTTTTCTTGGACATGAATCCGAAATTCCAAATCCAGGGGACTTTATGACCCGTGAGCTTGCAGGATATTCAATCATTATCTCACGCGAAAGTATGGGAGAAATCAATGCATTTTACAATATGTGTACACATCGTGGCATGAAGCTGTGCCGTGCTGATAAAGGAAACAAGACTTTATTTACATGTCCATATCACGGATTTAACTTTAAAAATACAGGTGAACTTGTTGGAGTACCGCTTCAAAAAGATATTTATGGCGAGAGACTTGACCGTACTAAATTGGGTCTTCATCAAGTGAAGCTAGAATCATATAAAGGACTTTTATTTGGAAATTGGGACGAAAATGCAGAGCCTCTTGAAGAGTTTCTCGGCGATTTTAAGTGGTATTTAGATATCGTAGTAGGACGTGCCGAGATGGAAGTAATTGGAGCTCCGCAACGATTTATTGTTAAATCAAACTGGAAGGTCGGTTCTGATAACTTTGTAGGTGATTCATACCATACGATGGTTACTCACGGTTCAATTGCAAAATTAGGCATGGTCCCAAGTGCAACATATTCGAAGCGCGGTTTTCAAATTCATACTGAAAACGGGCACGGATTAAACCTTGGAACACCAAACCCAGACTTTGCTTTTCCTGAAGAATTGAAGGATGAGTATAGAAGTAATTTGTCAGAAGAACAATATGAAGTTCTATCAAACTTAAAAAATATGATTGGAAATGCTTTTCCGAATATGTCATTTTTAATATCTCACACAAAAATTAAGGGCGAATTAATTTCGAATACTTCAATTAGAATGTGGAGACCTATTAGTCACAATAAAATGGAAGTAATTGCATGGATGCTAGTAGAAAAAAATGCTTCTCAGGAATGGAAGAATCGATCAAGAGATTCCTTTATCTTAACGTTTAGTCCATCTGGTATTTTTGAACAGGATGATACTGAAGTATTCACAGACATAACGGAAGCAGCTCAAGGTCCAATGCCATTTCAAAAGAATTTAACTTATAACTATACAATGGGACTACATCGTGAACCCGTCGATTTTATCGGACCTGGGGTAGCCTATGATGATAAATTTACAGAAGCGAGTCAACGTAATTTTTATCAGTATTGGCTTGAATTAATGACAAAGTAACAAAGGGGGGAGGAAGAAAAATGAATGTTGAAAAATTATTAGCGAAATTAGAATTTGAACAGTGGTTAATTGATGAAGCAAAATTACTTGATGATATTGAATTTGATGATTGGTTTAGTTTAATGCATTCGAATTTAATCTATCAAATGCCTGTACGCGTAAATAAAGAAGGAACTGTGCGCCCAGACTATTCTACTGAGATGTTTACTTTTAATGATGATATTGAATTATTAAAGCTTCGAGTAGATCGATTGAAAACTGACTATGCATGGGCTGAAATTCCTCCTTCAAGAACCCGCCGTTTTGTAAGCAATGTTAGCGTAAAGGAACTAGTTAAAGAAGAGAAGGCTGTAGTTAATAGTTATTTACTGATCTATCGTAGCCGTAGTACAGATATTCACCATGATCTAATTTCTGGAGAACGTAATGATGAGTTTACATATGAAGATGGGAAGTGGAAGCTTTCCAAGAGAGTATTTATTGTAGATCAAACAACAATTAATACTAGAAATCTTGCAATCTTTGTTTAATAGAAGAAAAAGGAGGCTAAGTGATGTTATTAAAAGATAAAGTAGTGTTAATTACAGGAGGCGCTTCTGGAATAGGAGCGGCCGTTACAAGACGATTCATTCAAGAGGGAGCAAAGGTAAGTATTATAGGTCGCTCACTTGAAACACTAGAGCAAATGAAAGAAGAATTTGATGACAATCTCCTTATCATTCAAGGTGACGTAAGCAAATACGAAGACAATGAGCGAGCTGTAAAAGCGACTGTTGAACAGTTTGGTAAACTAGATGTATTTATTGCGAATGCAGGCGTTTTCGATGGTTTTGCAAAATTCGCTGATGTAACACCCGATGCCCTATCAGATGCATATGATTACCTTTTAAATATAAATGTAAAAGGATCTTTTTTTGGTGCAAAAGCAGCTTTAGAGGAATTACAAAAAACAAATGGTAATATTATTTTCACTGTATCTGGAGCAAGCTTCTACCCAGACGGCGGTGGAGTTTGGTATACGGCTAGTAAGCATGCACAAATCGGATTAATGCGTCAGCTTGCTTTTGAACTAGCACCAAATATACGAGTAAATGCAGTAGCGCCAGGAGGGACTTTAACAGCACTAACTGTCATTCCACCTTTACGTACATTTACTAAATCCGTAGATAATGATACGAAAGCAAGTAATATAAAAAGAAGAAATCCACTTCAACTAGCACAAATGCCTGAAGATCATGTTGCAGCATATGTACTTTTAGCATCTGACCAGTCACGTGCGATCACTGGTGAAGTCATTTCAAGTGATGGTGGATTATCTGTTCGTGGACTTGGTTAAGGAATTATTGATAAAGCATAGGGTGTCTTAAAGGAGTGACTTTTAGGGACACTCTTTTTTTATTAGTGCTAATTAATTGTAAGTGGTAGTAGTTCAAACTGTATATATGATGAGTTATATAGAGACCAGTTATATGATAAATCCTATGGAAGAGCTGCTTCACGCTTGTTTACATAAAAACGGTTATCGGTAACAAAAAAAGGATCTAAGTTATCAGATCCTATTTGCAACTTATGTAACTAAAGCATCAGTTAGTCATAATGAACGAAACGGCTCCATTTTGCTTAACGTAGGTTGCAGTTGGCAATAATGGGAGTGATTAAAAAGCCTACCCAAGCCAAATGTAGAGCTACAAACAAAAGGAGCCGTGTATTATGAAGGATAGTCAAAAATTTGTTGGTTTAGACGTTTCAAAAGAGATAATTTCTGTTGGTATTGCTGATGAGGGACGAGGTAAGCCGAGATTTCACGGTAATATTCAAAATAACCCTGAAAGTATCCGTAAACTGTTTAAGAAATTAGGTGACCCAGAAAAATTACTAGTTTGTTATGAAGCTGGGGCATGTGGTTACAGTATTTACCGTCAACTTTTATCAATGGATATAGAGTGCATCGTTGTAGCACCAACACTTATTCCTAAACGTACTGGTGATCGGGTAAAAACGGATCGTCGTGATTCACTACGTCTAGCTCAACTTCTACGAGCTGGAGAGCTAACTGCTGTTTGGGTTCCAGATGAAACACATGAAGCATTAAGAGATTTAATCCGCGCACGTTTTGATACGCGAGAAGATTTACAAAGATACCGTCAAAGATTAGTTCACTTCTTATTACGTCATGAAATTCGTCCACCTCAAGGTGTGAAGAATTGGACAGTAAAATACCGTACTTGGTTGAATACACTGACTTTTAATAAACAGTCATTGCGAATTGTTTTTCAAGAATATTTACATTGTATTTATGAAGTTGAAGAAAGAATGAAGCGTATTGAAGCTCAAATTCACGAAGAAGCAATTGAAAGTGAACATGCGCCTGTCATACAAGCCCTTCAGACATTAAGAGGTATAGCTGAAGTTACAGCTGTCACTCTTGCAGCTGAAATCGGTCAATTCTCACGTTTCTCAAATCCAAGGCAATTAATGTCTTATGCTGGTCTCGTTCCGAAAGAATACTCTAGTGGTTCAAATCGCTGGCAAGGTTCCATTACGAAAATTGGGAATTCACACATTCGCCGTGCTTTAGTAGAATGTTCCTGGTCTTATCGTCATCGCCCTTCTCTTAAAGGTGAATTACTGAAAAGGCAAGCTGGTCAGCCACTTGAGGCACAACGAATTTCTTGGAAAGCGCAACATCGTCTCAATTTAAAATACAACCGAATTACTTCAAGAGGTAAAGGTGGTAAATTTGCAGTAGTTGCAGTTGCCCGTGAATTGCTTGGATTTATTTGGGCGATTGGTTGCAGTATAGAGAATCAAAAATTAAACCCATTAATTGTTGCTTAAATACTAATTTATTACTAAGTAAGTTTGATTAAAATCTTAAAGATCCAATCACAATGAAAGATAAAGTCTAATTGGCTATTGAAATTTTGGCTCGGAGGCAAACTCGGTAAGGAGAACCCTCTTGTTCAACTATGTACTAGGTTTAATACTGAACGTACGCCGTTAGATCGAGGCAGCTCCGTAACGGATAGAATGAAATGTGGTAACCAACCCACGCATATCAGACTGTAAATCACTGTTGATAATTTTGCCTTCGTGCCAAGGTTTTAAGGTAGTTATTCTTTATCTTTGAAAACTAAAAAATAATCTATTCTAATTAATTTGGAAAGGTAATTCACAGACTTAGTTAACCCTTTTTGAAAAACTAAGTTGGTAGTCTTAAAATAAGTCTGTCTAAAAACAGATAAAACCCTAATTTTAAAACCATTTGGGTCTGGTGATTTGACAGTTTCGTTCATATCAGTTGAATAAGCTAATCATTGATTAAATGATAGATACAACTTAGAAACTAATTACTTATTTAACATTTTTATATATTTAATCATTAAGACATTGAAATATATTTCTGTTCCAACAGAAGTAACTAAATCGAGCCAGTTGGTCTCATTCAAGGAAATTGAAGGATCAATATAAGCTAGAATTAAATAACCGACAATCATAATAACAGTAACTAGGACAAAAAATCGGAGTGTGAGTGGAAGATACAAACTAAAATAGCGAAAGACAAATTCCTTCCCGTCTCCTCGTTGATTTATTTTATATGCTAAATAAATTCCAACTAGATTGATAACCAGAAAACTAATCATATCAATAATATCTAAGATGTTAAAAGTTTTAGTTAACAATAATAACGGATAAGTTAGTAAAACTATTGCGAATAAAGAAATACCTATTATTTTATGGTATCTTAGTGACTTATTGGACAGACTCTCTTCTTTTAAAGCTTGAACGAGCCCTTTTACATTCCAAATGTACATATGTAATCCCCTTTATAATGTCTAAAAAATCATATCCATTATAACTCGGACATAAAAGTGAAGAATGAAGAGTAAAGTAGAACTTATGTAACTAACGCAATGCTTTAGTTGAATAACATGATCGACTGTTTAGTCGAATTTTTTATTCAACAAAATGGCAGGATAGTTGTGCGAAATGTTTCTAGCTTAAATGGAGAATGGTCACATTACTCTAGTAAAGGCTAGACAGTTCCTTTCGGAATTGAAGGATTATATCGAAGAATCAAATGATTGGGTAACGCCTTGAAGGGTTCTCTCTTAGTCGAATAGCATTAGATTTAGTAAGAATGATCGTGTTATAAGCTCGGCGAAAAGGCGTGAGAAATTACCGTACCAGTTCGGCTGACGAAA
Source organism: Gottfriedia sp. NPDC057991 (assembly GCF_042886615.1). Taxonomy (NCBI): domain Bacteria; kingdom Bacillati; phylum Bacillota; class Bacilli; order Caryophanales; family Bacillaceae; genus Gottfriedia; species Gottfriedia sp. NPDC057991. The sequence continues at coordinate 437,951 of NZ_JBHVQN010000004.1, read as the reverse complement.
GCCTACTCGATGGAGTGGTGTAATTCATGGTGCTTGAGTTGAATGAATAGGGTGAGAATGCGAATAAGCCTACAACAAAAGGTTAAGCTGACAAACTTCCGAATGTACAGGTCTATACCTGCGATACATAGAAATGTGTATATCACCAAATTGTGAGGTTAGATGTGGATTAGTAAGACTAACTATTATGAAAATCCATGATACGTTACAGGCGTATGAATACTAACAGGCTTACAGGAAGCACCTAAGTTCATTCTATAATAGATATAATTCAACATTGTAAACTGATAACGTGGAGGGCTTACTTCCTATGAAACGTTGGCAAGGAAAGCTTTAATGATACTAGTTACAGTATAACTTGTCTTTATATCAGTGAAAGTGGTGGCACAGTACCAATGAAATGTCTAATCCACATGGAGGGATAGCCACTAGACTAATATAGATTTATTCAACCATGTAAGGCAGTTCTTTATCGATTAATAAGGTTCTTGTGAGACTAAAAGAGGTTTAACTTCGAAAGGAGCAACCGACTTATTGAAACGGGAGAAACTGAGACACAGTGAATATTACAGTATGCAAACTTGTTTTGACATACTTTATGCCCAAAGTGTCAGTGGTCATCACTTCTATGACTTAACAGAATTAATGTGTTCTGAAGATAATATTCGACTTGCCTACCGAAACATTAAAAGAAATACAGGTAGCAAAACTGCGGGAACAGATAAATTAACGATTGAAGATATTATAAATCTATCAGTTACAGGAGTAATAGAAAAGGTTCAAACAATGTTCATGTGTTACGAGCCTCAAACAGTAAGGCGTGTTTTTATTCCGAAAGGAAAAGGGAAAACAAGACCATTGGGGATTCCAACAATTTGGGATAGAATCTTTCAACAATGTATACTTCAAATTTTAGAGCCAATATGTGAAGCGAAATTCCATAAACATAGTTATGGATTCAGACCAAATCGAAGCACACACCATGCGAAAGCTAGATTCGAGTTTCTTATAAATCGAGTTGGGCTCCACCATTGTATAGATGTAGATATAAAGGGCTTCTTTGATAACGTTAATCATAGTAAATTACTAAAGCAAATGTGGTCACTAGGCATAAGGGATAAACCACTTCTTTCTATTATATCTAAACTGTTAAAAGCAGAGATAGAAGGTGTAGGTATTCCTACAAGAGGTACCCCACAAGGAGGAATATTATCTCCTCTACTTTCCAATATTGTATTAAATGAGTTGGATTGGTGGATAAGTGACCAATGGGAAACGTTTGAAAGTGACCATACTTTCTTAAGCAATGGTAGCAAGTATAAGTCCTTAAAGAAAACAGCTTTGAAAGAGTGCTTTATCGTTCGCTACGCGGACGATTTTAAGATAATGTGTAGGACAAGGTCACAGGCGATAAAAATGAATTATGCATTGAAAGACTTTCTAAAAAACAGACTACATCTTGAAACCAGTGAAGAGAAATCTAAAATTATCAACTTAAAGAAGAACTCTTCCGAGTTTCTTGGCTTTTCGATAAAAGGCGTAAGAAAAGGAAAAACGTATGTAGCAAGGTCCGATATGTCGAAGAAGGCAAAAGCCAACGCCTTTCAAAAGATAAAGGTAGCTATAAAATTGGTTAAGAAAAAGCCTAGCAACCAGACTGTATGGAATTTTAATACAGTGGTAATGGGAATCCAAAACTATTATTCTGTTGCCTCTCAAATTACTATTAATCTAAATAAGTTAAACTATCATCTACGTAAAACGTTATACAATCAACTAAAGAATATTAGAACAGAGGCAAGTTTTCATGATATGACTAAGACCTTACAGAAAAGGTACAAAGGTTATGAAAGTAAATTATATAAGATACAGCAAATGGTATTTGTCCCTATCCATGCCCAACGGTGGAAATTACCACACTGTTTTACACAAACGATATGTAACTTCACTGCCGAAGGTAGAGCGAAAATACATAATAACTTAAAAGCTATCGATAGAAATATACTTACTTACATCATGAGAAACTACATTCCAAATCGATCAATTGAATACAATGACAATCGAATTAGTAAATTTATTGCCCAATATGGCAAATGTGCCATATTAGGAGTGGATTTAGGGATAAATGAATGGCATTGTCATCACATTAATCCTTATCATTTTTCAAAGGATGATAGCTATTCAAATCTTATTATTGTAGATAAATTTATACATAAACTGCTTCATCTAAAGGATGAGGATAAAATAGAAACTCTTTTGAAATCCTTTAAACTTACTCGTAAGCAAATGGAAAAAGTAAATTTATTACGACTAAAATGTCAGAATCAAACAATCTAAAATTGGAAGAAAAGCACTCGTCTGCTTAATACATAGAAAAGAATAAATTGGATTAGTTGGAACGCCGTATGCGGTGAAAGTTGCACGTACGGTGTGAACAGGGGGAAAAGGGAGCGATAACTTCAAACCCTTACCTATCTGTATGAACAAGTAGAAAAAAGCCTAACCGTTTGGGCTAGACTTTTGAAGTTTATATATAATTAGATTTGTAATTTTCATAATGCTCTTGAATATTTCTTTCTAAACGAATAGTTATATTTTTAAATCATTCATAGTAGCTCTCCTAATATAAATTTTCATCCGGTATTATTGGACACGGATGATTTCATAAATATCTTTATCAAAGCGCACTCGAGTGTGCTTTGATTCAAGGCGATCAATCTCCTCAAAACTTTCATATGTAAATGAAAGTTCAAACCACATTTTTTTGATTTCAGTAAAAATAATAGTAAGAATCATTATTCCTCCTAGTATGAGTAATGTTGTTTTTTTACTCTTTTCTTGGTGTATACGTGATCGATTACAAATTGATTATATATCAAAAAGAGTTTATTTTGTGAAGAATTTCACAAAATAAATGTGAATTTTTTGTGACTAATTTCGAATAATTTTGATAATCATTCGAAATAGAAAGATTCATCAGTAGTGTAAGAATAAATGTATTGATTTCATCGGATGTTTCATTTATGTCTCCCTTTTTTATATTTACTAAATTATATCAATCGAGTATGTACTTGTATTTTGGGGGAATATCACATTTATTCATATAAAATCAAACAATCCTTATGCAACTAAATGCCATTTAGTTGAACAAGGAACATAGTTTTTTTATGTATATGGCATGCAGCACTAGTTTACATAAAGATTCTTGACGGAAGTAAACAAAAAGCCAATCCCCTCTGAGGCAAGGGACTAGCTTATATGTGTTTTATCTAGCTATACATAATTTTATAAGTTGTTGGTTTTTCAACATTTGTAAGGGGAAATACAGCTATTGTATTCTCCTATTTTTGTATAAAATCATGCATATAAAGAGGCCTATAAAGAGGCCTATAAATTTCCCCTTAGAATGATTCAAATGAGGGAATTTAATAGGCTCATTTATTTAAAAATATATTAAATATTACTGTCTACAATTAATTAAATCCAAGAACCTCTTCTACAGCTCTTAATTAAATTCCACATTTCTCTTTGATGAGAAGGATTTTTTGGATCTACATTACAATTCATTAGCCATTCACAAGCGTTCTCACGTTCTTCTTCAGTTATTGATACTTTACAACATTCTGATAGTCTATCAATCATACTACATGCACCTTCTCGGCACTTTATATCATTACAACGAAATGATCGACAAATATTAAAAATACGAGGAAAACAGCGTGGATCACAAGCTTTATTACAAAAAATTCTCATTAAAGTTGGGTCAAGATTTCCCATAAAGCCACTCCTTTATTGTTTAAACTATTAACTAAAATGACATTCACACAAATATTTTTTCAACAATGTATTATATGCCGTCAAAGTAAATAGGGACGAGGCGTTTAACTAGAAATCGCAAATTAGTCACTTGTCTCATATTTTTTTAGATAATGACTTAAAGTCAATAAGGGCCATATATAACGATAGCTATGGTAATTTATATAAAAATGACCAGGTAATCCCCCACCTGTTGGGTAGGTTAATCGCTTATCATGGATCTTTAACCAGTTTAAAATGTTTACTATTCCATCATCAATTTCACTAGTAGGATAATCGTTGATCGAAATGAGTGTATCGACGACCCATGATGTATGAACAATTGTCGAATAAGAAAGAGGGATATACTTTCTTTCTATGTCGCTTTTACAAGACTCACCCCATCCACCATCATCATTTTTTATAGTAAGTAGCCAGTCATTAGCTTTTTGAATACTTGGGTGACTCGAAGGGATACCAACTGCTTTCATACCAGTAGTAGCGGCCCACGTTCCATAAATATATGAAATTCCCCAACGGCCGTACCAGGAACCATCCTTGTGTTGATGATTGATTAACCAATTAACTCCATCATCAATTCTTGGATGAACCATATTTAACTTTAATTTGGATCCTAGAAATTCGATTGTTCGACCAGTCAAATCTGCTGTAGACGGATCAACTGCAGTATCAACAAAATTTTGGATAGGGAAGATGATTTTTAAGTATTTGCTACTGTTTTTTTCAAATGATGCCCATCCGCCGTCTTTATTTTGCATATCAAATAACCATTTCACTCCAGCGTTCCAAGATTTTCTATAATCGTCATCCACTAAGGAGATATCAGATGTCGCTCTTAAGACTGCTTGCGTATCATCTACATCTGGATTTTGAGTATTGCTGTCCGAAAATCCCCAACCTCCTAAACAAATCCTATGATCTTTCTCGACTACTGTATGTTGGAGAGAGACTAAGTAGTTGGATGCGGACTTGATTGCCTCATCATTTATTGGCACACCTGCTTCTTGCAATGCGTAACTAGTAAGTGCTGTATCCCATATTGTCGAAGGGGAATTTTGGATATGAAGGGAATCTTCCAATTCAAATAGGAAAGATTTTATACCTAAAATAGCATTCTGAATTACGGGAGAATTAACTTGATAGCCTAATGAAAGAAGGGCATAAATTCCAATAAAAGTTGCGCTAGCATAACTTGCTAAGGTTCCATCTTCTTCAATATTTTGAAGAATATATTGTTCGGCCTTCTTAATAGCCACTTTGGAAAATGATTTAATAAGAGGCATTTTAATATTTGCGAATTTCCGCTTTTTACTAATCTCTTTGAACTTATTGTTTGTAAACAAATGTTGTATTGTAGGCGTCCATTTATTTTTAATCGTAAACTTTTTATGTCCTAATATTAAAAGTGGGGCAAAGTGGAATCGAACATAAGAACTAAATTTAAAGAAGGACAAAGGAAAAAACTTTGGTAAATTCATTAAAAGGAGAGGAACTGGAAAAAAACTGGGCCACGGATACAATTCATGTAAAGCAAGCATAAATTTTGTGGAGATGTGCACACTTTCTAATCCCCCATTTTGACGAATGAACGCTTCTGCTTTCTTCATTTTTTCATCAGAAATTTCTATATAACCGGAGAATAATAGTGCAGTGTAAGCCTCTACAGTTACTGATAAATTTCCTGAGTCATCATCAAAAAGCTTCCAGGCCCCACTTGGGTCTTGCTTTATTAATAAACGATTTACTAGTTTCTTAATTAGTTCTTCATCATGACATTCAATCGTTCTTAAAATAATAATCATATAGGCATCTGTCATAGGACCACTTTCGAAACAATATCTCCATGATCCATCATCACTCTGATCCAATTTAATCTTATCTATTAGACTATCAATTTCAACTCTAACTTTCTCTGATAAATCCATTTTTAATCTTCACCGCCAACTGATTGTGATACATCTTTTTTCACGTTAAAAATTATAAATTGGCAGCAGGAAATCTTACTCGACATGGTTGCCAATTTTCGGAGTTAAGTATAGGTGCAACTACGCCTCTGACTTCACCTAAAAGGATCGTCAGTCAACGAGTTTTCTTTATATAGATATGTAGATGACCATCAATTGGGGCGGGCAACTATTTGTACAAATAGATTGTTGTGAAGTTAAACAGCTAATTAAATTTTTGAATACAGGGGTTAAGTGTAAAAAAATAAAAAGGAAGTATGTCAGAAAGCAAGAATACTAAAAAATACCCTCTATTTAAATTTCCAATATTTAGTAGTGTGGCTTTTTTCGTTTTATATAAGGAAGGGTGGGGATAAAAAATGGAAAGAGATTATTTAATTAAACCATTACTTGGCCAGCATTACCCTATGATTTCTCATGGAAAGGGTGTTTACCTATTTGATAAAGATGGTAATCGGTATATTGATGGTTCATCTGGCGCAATTACTGTAGGAATTGGTCATGGTGTTGAGGAAATTATTGATGTTATGACTGAACAAGCAAAACAAGTATCTTTTGTTTATCGTTCACAATTTACTAGTGAACCTGCTGAGAGGCTAGCAAAGAAGTTGAGTGAGATCACTCAAGGTGATTTAAACTGGACGTTCTTTGTTAATAGTGGTACCGAAGCAACAGAAACTGCTATGAAACTAGCGATACAGCATTACCAAGAAAAGGGAATGAAGGGGAAGAATAAAATCCTATCACGCTGGATGAGCTACCATGGCATAACAATTGGAGCACTTTCTATGTCAGGTCACCCTTTACGACGCCAACGATTTGTACCAATCTTGGAGGATTACCCTTCAGTTTCACCACCGTATTGTTATCGTTGTCCTTTTAACTTAGAACACCCATCATGTGATTTAGCATGTGCATCTGAATTAGAAACAGCCATTGATCGAATTGGCCCTGAACATATTGCAGCATTTATTGCTGAACCAATTATCGGTGCTGCAGGTGGTGCGATTGTACCATCTAAAGGTTATTACCAAAGAATTAAAGCTATTTGTGAAAAGTACGATATTTTGCTGATTTCCGATGAGGTTATGACTGGCCTTGGACGTACTGGAAAAATGTTTGCAATGGAGCATTGGGGCGTTCAACCTGATATCGTTACGCTTGGAAAAGGATTAACATCTGGTTATACACCAATGGCTGCAACGATTGCTAGCGATCGAGTTATTGAACCAATTATGCAAGGTTCAAAGGTTGTAATGAGTGGACATACTTTTAGTGCTAATCCACTATCAGCTGCTGTTTCATTGGCCGTTATTGAATATGTTGAGAAACATAATTTAGTACAAGCCGCAGAAGAAAAAGGTAATTATCTGATGAATAAGCTCCAAGGTTTAAAGGAGAAATTTTCATTCATAGGTGATGTTAGAGGAAAAGGTTTGTTAATCGGAATTGAATTTATTCAAGATATAAAATCAAGTTCCTTTATTCAAAAAGTAATGTGTAAGGGGTTACTTTTATATCCTTCCGTTGCTGGAAAAAACGGAAAAGAAGATTCAGCTTTCATGATTGCACCACCTTTAACGATTACTTATGAAGAACTGGATGAATTGCTTCAAATTCTTACAGAGAGTTTAAAAGAATTGGAAATGGAACAATCTCAACTAATCTATGCAGCTGAGGGGGAAATCGTATGAATTTAGTTGAAAATACTTATAAAAAAATAGCAACAGTGGAACAAATTCTTCAATTTTTTCATGACGACATGACACTAATGGTTGGAGGATTTGGAGGAGTCGGTTCACCGCCAACTTTACTCCAAACATTATTTGAAAGTGGAGTTAAGGATCTTCACTTGATTTGCAATGATACTGGATTTCCGGACATTGGCATCGGAAGGATGGTAAGGAATGAAAGGATCAAGTCAATTGTGACATCTCATATTGGATCGAATCCATTTGCAGGAAAATTAATGACGGAAGGTAAGCTTAAAGTAGAATTTTCTCCGCAAGGTACTTTAGCAGAGCGTATCCGAGCTGGAGGAATGGGGCTTGGAGGAGTATTAGTAGATGTAGGTCTTGATAGTATGGCAGAAAACGGTAAAGAGAAGGTATCTGTAAAAGGTAAACAATTTCTAGTTGAAGAAGCTCTTAAAGCAGAAGTTAGTATTATTTTTGCAAAGAAAGCTGATCCATTTGGAAATTTGGTTTTTGACAAGAGTGCAAGGAATATGAATCCACATATGGCTATGGCAGGAGATATTACGATTGTAGAAGCGGAAGAAATAGTTCCACTTGGATCGTTGAATCCTGAGGAAATCGTAACTCCAGGTGTGTTTGTTGATTACATAATTTCATCAGAAGGAGTGAACTGGAAATGGGCATGGGAATAGACTTTCGTCAAAAAATTGCAATGCGAGCTGCTAAGGAAATAAAAAACGGAATGATCGTAAATTTAGGGATTGGAATTCCATCCATTGTTCCAGATTACTTACCGGAAGATGTACATGTTATGTTCCATGCGGAAAATGGCGTAATGGGAATTGGACCGAGTCCCGAAAAAGGAAAAGAAGATGAAAATTTATGTAATGCAGGTGGTTTCCCAATCACTGTTTTAAAAGGTGCTAGCTATTTTGATAGTGCTACTGCTTTTGGCATTATACGAAGAGGTTTACTAGATTTAACGGTTTTAGGGGCATTACAAGTTAGTGAAAAAGGAGATTTAGCAAACTGGATTGTACCTGGAAAGCGTGTACCAGGAATAGGTGGGGCGATGGATTTAGCTCAAAAAGCTAAAAGAGTAATAGTCGTTATGAATCATACCGATAAAGCTGGGAATCCAAAAATTGTGAAAGAATGTAGTTTGCCATTAACTTCTAAATCTTGTGTAGATTTAATCATAACGGAAATGGCTGTTATTGAAGTAGTCAACAACACTTTAGTGCTTAAAGAACTAATGAGTCCATATACTGTAGAGGATGTAATCGAAAAAACTGGTGCGAAATTAGAAATTAGTACGGATTTAAAAATGTTTATATAGAAAAGGGTGAAGAGGATGAGTCATTACAAAAAAGTTATTCAAGATTATATAAGCGAACATAAAGAAAAAACAGTTGATCTTCTTAAACAGCTAGTAATGGAAAATAGTGTGTCTGGTAATGAGAGTAAGGCACAAGCAATTGTCCTTGAAAAATTAAGAGAGCTTGATTTGGATTTAGACGTATGGGAACCAGATTTAAAAGAAATGAAAGAGCATCCTTATTTTATTTCAACAAGAGACAGTTTTACTGGTAGTCCTAATATTGTCGCTACGCTTAAAGGAACGAGCGGAGGAAAGTCCATGATCTTAAATGGACATATAGATGTTGTTCCAGAAGGAAATATTCAGCAATGGACGTACCCTCCTTACAGTGCAACCGTAGTCGATAACAAGCTCTATGGGCGTGGTGCAACTGACATGAAAGGCGGAAATGTTGCGTTAATTTTAGCAATTGAAGCAATAAAAAGAAGTGGAATTACACTAAAAGGTAATGTTTATTTTCAAAGTGTAATCGAGGAAGAGAGTGGTGGCGCTGGTACACTTGCTACAATATTGCGAGGATATTCAGCGGATGGTGTTATTATCCCTGAACCAACAAATATGAAGTTTTTCATTAAGCAACAAGGATCAATGTGGTTCCGTCTTAAGGTAAAAGGTAAGGTAGCACATGGAGGTACTCGTTACGAAGGTGTAAGCGCTGTCGAAAAAAGCGTACTCATCATTCAACAAATCCAAAAACTTGAGCAATTACGAAATGAACGAATAGTTGATCCGTTATATGATGGAGTACCGATTCCGATACCAATTAATATAGGAACAATTCATGGTGGAACATGGCCATCTTCTGTATCTGATCTAGTAACTTTAGAAGGAAGATTCGGTGTAGCGCCAAATGAAAGATTAGAAGATGCGAAAATAGAATTTGAGAATTGGATAGGTAATATAAAAAAGCTTGATGATTGGTTCGTAGAAAATCCTGTAGAAGTAGAGTGGTTTGGAGCAAGATGGGTTCCTGGTACTATTGAAGCTGATAGTGAATTAGTGCAAACTTTGCAACGAAACTATCTTGAAACAACGAAACAAACCCCAGTAGTTGAAGCTGCACCATGGGGAACTGATGGTGGATTATTTACACAAATTTTAACTATTCCGATGATTGTTTTTGGACCAGGGGAGACAAAAGTAGCTCACTACCCAGATGAATTTATTGATTTAGATCAAATGTTTTTAGCAGCAGAAATCATTGCCTGTACATTAATTGACTGGTGTGGAGTTGAGGGCCAACAACATGAAGGTGAGGGAGCATATGAAAACGAAAAAGTATTATGAAACAATTAAAGTTCAACAGGAAAACTATTATTTTGAAGGTGCTTTAGATTATTTTAATGAGCGAATTCGTGTTGATTTTTACTTAGGGAATGTAGCACTACTAATCGAGAGAATAGAAAAACTAGTAAAAGAACACAAATTTACTAAGCTGATTATTAAAGCAAGAAGTGAACATTTATATTCCTTCTTACAATCAGGATATATGATAGAATCTGCACTGAAAGGCTATTTTCAAGGCAGTGATGGCTTTTTTGTTACGAAATATGTTAGCCAGGATCGAAGAAATAGTCTTTATTGGGCTGCTGGAGATGATATTTTAGATGCTGTTTTAAAGAGTGATCAATCAAAAGAAAAAGTAATTCCTGACGAGTATGTTTTAAGAAGAGCTGAAAAAAATGACTCAAATAAACTTGCAAAATTATATGGTCAAGTTTTTAAGGTATATCCTACACCTTTAAATGAATCCACTTATGTTGAAAAAACGATGGATGAGGGGACTATTTATTGGGTTTACGAGAAAGATGGAAATATTGTAAGTGCAGCATCTGCTGAAGTGGACTTCGGTCAAAGAAATGCCGAGCTAACAAATTGTGCAACACTTGAAGAGCATCGTAAGCATGGATTGATGAAGGAGCTAATGAAGAAGTTAGAACTGGATTTAGTAAGCCAATCAGTTTATTGCTCTTATACGATCGCTCGAGCATTATCATATGGAATGAACGCAGCCTTTCATCAATTAGGTTATAAGTATACTGGAAGAATGACAAACAACTGCTATATCTTTGATAAATTAGAAGATATGAATGTATGGGTGAAGGATCTTTCAAAAGTAGTCTTTTAATGTCAAACTGCCGAAAAATGAGCGTCAAATTGCCAAGTTTTCGGCAGTGAAAGGATGGTTATGAAATGAACGCAACAATTCCAACTAATCAAATGATTAGTGCCATATTAAATAGTATCGATGAATCAATTCACGCAGTCGACAAAAATGGAATGACTATATTTTATAATCAAGTTGCGGCTGACCATGACGGTGTTTCTGTTGAAGAAGTTCTGGGAAAGCATGTACTAGAAGCTTTCCCTTCTTTAACGAAAGAAACAAGTACCTTACTGAAAGTACTAGAAACAAAGCAAGCGATTATTCAACAGCCTCAACGCTATGAAAATATTAAAGGCCAATTCATTGATACAGTTAACACGACAATTCCAATTATTTTGGACGATCAATTGATCGGTGCTGTTGAAATTGCAAAGGATTATTCTACAATTAAATCGCTTGGTGAGAAGGTTTTAGACTTACAAGCGAGAATTAAACCGCAAGTGAAAAAAGGAAAAGCTAAACAAGTTCACTTTTATACGATCTCAGATATACTAACGGATGACCCTGCATTATTGGCCGTTAAAAATCAAGTTGAAAAGGTAGCAAATGCAGACTCTGCAGTACTGGTAGTTGGTGAAACTGGAACTGGAAAAGAACTTTTTGTACAGTCAATTCACCATATTTCAAATAGGAGTGAAGGCCCTTTTATTGCTCAAAACTGTGCTGCTTTACCAGAATCATTACTGGAAAGTATATTATTTGGTACGACAAAAGGTAGTTATACAGGAGCGATAGATCGCGCAGGGTTATTTGAACTAGCTGATGGTGGAAGCTTGTTTTTAGATGAACTAAACTCGATGCCATTAGAGCTCCAAGCCAAGCTACTAAGAGTACTAGAGGATGGAGTTGTTCGCCGAATAGGTGATTCAAAGACTCGTAAAGTTAATGTAAGGGTAATCGCTGCCATTAATGAATCACCTTTAGATTGCGTTCAGAACGGTATCATGCGACCGGATTTATATTATCGTTTAAATGTGTTTTCTTTGTTCATACCACCGTTAAGAGAGAGGAATTATGATATTGAGCTACTCACGTCTCATTTTGTTGAGCAATTTAATGAACGTTTCTCAAAGAATATTCGAAATGTAGAACATACAGTATTTGAGTTATTCCACCAATATAATTGGCCTGGTAATGTCCGAGAACTAAAGCACACGATTGAGCATGCTATGATTATGGCAGAAGGGCATACGCTTACGGTTAAACATCTTCCGATTCAACTACAACAAATTAAGAAAAGTACTGAAACAAAAGGAGTTCAGCCTTTACGTTCTGCAATGCAGGAAATGGAAATTTCACTTATAAAACAAGCATTGCTGCAAACGAATTCTAATATTCAGCAAGCTGCAGCGCTACTTGAAATACCTAGGCAAACTCTTCAATATAAAATTCAAAAGTTAAATATCGTAGTATAAACTACTTTTTAATCTTCTTAAAAATCTAGTTTTAGCACTTCATTTAATAGCCAAGCCGCCTAATTTTAGGCGGTTTTATAATTTTTGCTGCATCTTGAGAAGATACCCACTTAAGATTTTAACTTTAAAAAATAAAAAAACAGGCTGAATAGTTTGAATTTTCCATATTCGTGGCGCTTTTATTAAATATTTGTAAATTTTTGGCACGGCTCTTGCTATATATTAAAACAAACAATTTGAAAGGGGATGTAAGGATGGTAAATGCAGTCTATGCTCCAAAAAGACATTGGAAAGAAGTTGAATTATGGAAAGATGTAACAGAGGAACAATGGAATGATTGGGTTTGGCAACTTACAAACACCATCAAATCATTGGATGAGTTAAAGCAAATAATTAACCTCACGCCAGACGAAGAAGATGGGGTACGAATTGCGACAAAAACAATTCCACTAAATATTACCCCATATTATGCATCGTTAATGAATCCGGATGACCCACGTTGTCCAGTTCGTATGCAATCAGTTCCAATCTCTGCGGAGATTCATAAAACTAAGTATGATTTAGAGGACCCTCTTCATGAGGATGAAGATTCTCCTGTTCCAGGTTTAACACATCGTTATCCAGATCGTGTACTATTTTTAGTAACAAATCAATGCTCAATGTACTGTCGTTACTGTACTAGACGTCGCTTCTCAGGACAAATTGGAATGGGAGTGCCAAAGAAACAGCTTGATGCTGCTATTAATTACATTAGCAAAAATCCTCAAGTGCGTGATGTACTTATTTCAGGTGGAGACGGTCTTTTAATTAACGATAATATTTTAGAGTATATTTTAAAAAATTTACGTGACATTCCACATGTGGAAATTATCCGTATTGGTACAAGGGCACCTGTAGTATTCCCACAACGTATTACTGAAGATCTTTGTAATATCTTAAAAAAATATCATCCAGTTTGGTTAAATACTCACTTTAATACTTCAATCGAAATTACAGAGGAATCGAAACGAGCTTGTGAAATGCTTGCAAATGCTGGAGTACCGTTAGGAAACCAAGCCGTAATCTTGGCTGGAATTAATGACAGTGTACCAATTATGAAAAAGCTAATGCATGATTTAGTTAAAATTCGTGTTCGTCCATATTATATTTATCAATGTGATTTATCAGAAGGAATTGGACACTTCCGTGCGCCTGTTTCAAAAGGTTTAGAAATTATGGAAGGATTACGAGGCCATACTTCTGGATATGCAGTACCAACATTTGTAGTAGACGCACCGGGTGGTGGAGGAAAAATTTCTCTTCAACCAAATTACTTAATTTCTCAAAGTGCTGATAAAGTTGTTCTTCGTAATTTTGAAGGTGTAATTACTACTTATCCGGAACCACAAAATTACGTACCAGGTAGAGCAGAAGCATATTTTAAAGAAATTTATCCTAATATGGATGAAAAACGTTCCAATGCAGGAATCGCAGGATTAATGAATGAAACAAAATTCAATCTTGTTCCAGAAGGTTTACAACGTATGGAAGTTCGTAAAACATATGCAACAAACCCAGAGCATGCTTCTTTAAAAGATAAGCGCGATAAACGTGACGAATTAAAAGAAAAGAAATTCCAAGCACAGCTTACAAAAATCCAAGTTAGTGAAAAGCTAGTAGGAAGTGCGCAAGGAGACGCTGAATGATGAAATGTCAGTGGTGTGAATCAGCTAACATAGTTGAATCAACAAATACAGTCTACTGGGAACTTCCTGATGGTACGAAGGCAATTGAGATTAAAGAAACGCCATGTATCATTTGCTTAGATTGTAAAATAACATATCAAACAGATGATACTGTTGGTGCAATTGAGGAGCAATTATACTTAATCGACACAAAGCTGCTTGGTAAAACGACTTCATATAATGAGTTGATCGAGCAACAAAGATTATTAAAGAGGAATTACTTTGATTTTTCCAAATAAGAAATGAGAAGCGACCATGCGCTTCTCATTTTCTCTAATGTTCAAACTTTACCTAATCCTGCCAATGGACGATTGAAAAAAAGCAGAAAATTATCGAATCCAAAAAACGACTGAAAAGGAGTATTTTAATGAAAAATACGGTAAATACAATACCAGTCATTGATTCTAAGAACCATATTCCTTCTATGCCTCAAGAGTTAAAGCGTGGATTAAAACCTCGTCATATTACAATGATTTCACTAGGAGGAACAATTGGAACAGGTCTATTTTTGGCAAGTGGAGGTGCGATCCATAATGCAGGACCAGGTGGTGTTCTGGCAGCTTATACAGCGATTGGAATAATGGTGTACTTTTTAATGACAAGCCTTGCTGAGATGGCAACATATATGCCAGTTGCTGGATCTTTTAGTACATACGCAACAAAATTCGTTGATCCTGCACTTGGTTTTGCACTTGGCTGGAATTACTGGTATAACTGGGCAATTACAATAGCAGCTGAACTAGCTGCAGTTACGATGGTGATGAAATTCTGGTTACCACATACATCCTCACTCTTATGGAGCTCATTATTTTTAGTTATTATCTTTCTGTTAAACTACCTGTCAGTCAAAGGGTTTGGGGAATCTGAATACTGGTTTTCTATTATAAAAGTTGTTACAGTTATCATTTTTTTAATTTCGGGATTTTTAATGATTTTTGGAATTATTGGTGGAGAGGCAGTAGGGTTTAAAAATTTTACAGTTGGTGATGCTCCTTTTCATGGAGGATTCATGGCGACACTCGGAATCTTTATGGCAGCTGGATTTTCTTTCCAAGGTACCGAGTTATTAGGGGTAGCAGCTGGGGAGAGTGAGGAGCCTGAGCGAAATATTCCTCGTGCGGCTCGTCAAATATTTTGGCGTATTTTATTATTTTACGTATTATCTATATTTGTAATAGGTCTACTAATTCCATATACAAATCATAATTTAGCAAGTGGCGATGTAGCTGTTAGTCCATTTACGCTAGTTTTTGATAAAGCAGGCATTGCATTTGCAGCGTCTGTAATGAATGCAGTTATCTTAACGGCGGTTTTATCAGCTGGAAACTCAGGAATGTATGCTTCAGCTCGAATGCTGTGGGATATGGCTCGCCAAGGGAAAGCTCCAAAAGCATTAGGTAGATTAAATAAAAGGGGTGTACCTGTTAATGCATTAATGATTACAGCGGCAGTCGGTACATTAGCATTTTTAGCTTCTCTATATGGTGACGGAGTTGTTTACATTTGGTTACTTAATGCTTCAGGTATGTCTGGTTTTATTGCTTGGCTTGGCATAGCGATTTGTCATTACCGTTTCCGTAAAGCCTATGTAGCACAAGGGAAGGATTTAAATGATCTACCGTATAAAGCAAAATGGTTCCCATTCGGACCAATATTTGCTTTCGTACTATGTGGGGTCGTTATTCTTGGACAAAACTATTCAGCATTTATGGGAAATACAATTGACTGGAACGGTGTACTTGTTTCATATATAGGTCTGCCATTATTCCTTATTTTGTGGACCGGATATAAACTCATAAAAAGAACAAAAATTGTTCGACTTAGTGAGTGTGATTTGGAGAAATAAGCACGTGGACAAGTTTAGCATATGACTTTACAGCACCAGCAAAAGCAGTGAATCAAATCATAGATAAGGATTAGAAAAAGTATGTAGTTGGAAAGTAACAATAGGATTGGTGATGATTTCAAAGAAATTCCTCATCATTCCTTTTTTGGAATAAAATAGCATAGAAAGATAGTGAAAAATACCCTGTTCTTTGTAAGTGTATAGCGATCTTATAATCTTACAGAATCAAAAAATAAAAATATCTTGTTTATAAATATGATATTTTTTATAATTATCTGTATCTTATAAATAAAAGGATTGTTACTGCAATGCAGGCAAAACCTAGATGATCAATGTCCTAATGTTAGGCATTGGTTGTTTAGGTTTTTTTTAACTAGAGATGTAGTAAAATTGACCTGTAAAAAAAGAAGAGATAGTATAGAAATAAAAAATGGTATCGCAAATAATCCTTCGCAAGAGAGGTGAATTAGATGATCATCCATAAAGTGATTAATAACAATGTAGTAAGCGTTTTGAATGAGCAAAATAAAGAAATGGTTGTTATGGGGAGAGGGCTGGCCTTTAAGAAAAAAACAGGTGATCCTGTTGATGAGCAATTGATTGAAAAGGTTTTCAAGTTGGATAACAAGGATTTATCGGAGCATTTTAAGAAGCTGCTTGAAGAAATTCCTTTACAATATATGGAACTGTCAGATGAAATTATCCGCTTTGCAAAAGAGACATTAGGAAAAAAATTAAGTGAAAGTATTTATGTGTCTCTGACAGATCATATTCATTTTGCCTTATATAGACAGAAAAATGGACTGGAAATCAAGAATCCTTTACTTTGGGAAGTAAAACGACTGTATAAGGAAGAATTTTCGGTGGGTAAACATGCATTAAATATTATTGAGCAAAAAACAGGGATTCGTTTACCTGAGGATGAAGCAGGTTTTATTGCTCTGCATGTAGTAAACGCGGAATTGAATGAGGAAATGACGAACATTGTAAATATTACAAAGTTCATTCAAGAAATATTAACTATTGTAAAATATCATTTTAAAATTGAATTTGATGAAGAATCTTTAAATTATTATCGCTTTGTCACACATCTTAAATTTTTTGCTCAAAGGATTCTTAGTAAGACATATTTAAATAATGAGGAAGATTTTCTGTTCAATACAATAAAAGAGAAATATAAAGATGCTTCTGTTTGTACAGAAAAAATCAAAGATTTCGTTCTAAAAAAATATGAGTATGAATTAAGCACAGAAGAAAAACTTTATCTAACAATTCATATTGCTCGTGTTGTAAATAGAAATTAATTTTTTGTGAAAGCGTTGACATCGTTAATTTGCAGTGATAATATCAAGTTATCAATTAAATACATCCGATTTTATAGGATTGTTACTGGTCGTGCAGGCAAAACCTAAATTGTCGTCTCTTCTGTTTTCCTGAGGCGTGCAGTTTAGGTTTTTTGTTTTCTTGGGACACTTTTGATCCGGACGAGGGAACTCAAGATGGGCCAGTTAACATATCGTTGTATTTAGTTAAAAATTAAATATCAAAATTCAGGATTGTTACTGGTCATGCAGGCAAAACCTAAATTACAAGAGTGTATGATGATTTTTACATGCACCTGTAGTTTAGGTTTTTTATTTTACTAAAATAGCAATTTGAAAAATGTATTAAATATTTTTGGAATTTTCCATGATTTGAGGAGGGGTATTTGTGGATTATAAGCGAACTGCTAGAGAGATTATAGATTTAGTCGGTGGGGAAAAAAATATAACCAATTTGATCCATTGTATTACTAGGCTTCGATTTAATTTGAACGACGATAGCATTGCAGATAAAAACAAAGCTAAAATCGAGGCAATTGATGGTGTCATGGGGGTAAACAGAAGTGGCACTCAGTTTCAAGTAATCATAGGAAACGATGTTGTAAAAGTATTTGATGAAATTAATAAAATTGCCAATATTAATTCTGGTAATTCAGATGGTAATAAAAAGACTAAAGGAAAAGGGATCGGAAGTATTTTTGATGTAATATCTGGAACATTCGCACCAATATTACCTGCAATCACTGGAGCAGGTATGATCAAAGCAATCCTTGCTATTCTTTTGACATTCCACTGGATTTCAGACAAAAGCCAAGCATATATTATTATGAATGCGATTGGAGACGGTGCATTCTACTTCATACCGTTCTTAGTTGCTTTTAGTGCAGCGAAAAAATTTGGGTCCAATCAATTTGTTGCAGTTTCCATCGCTGGTGCCATTATGCATCCATCCATTACAGCGTTATTAAGTAGTGGCAAACCGGTACACTTTATCGGTCTTCCTGTAACGGTTGTAACATATGCATCATCTGTTATCCCGATCTTATTGGCAGTTTGGATTGCATCTTATGTAGAAAAATGGACTGATCGTGTAACTCCAAGCATGGTTAAACTGATTATCGTTCCGACTATTACTCTATTGGTAATGGTTCCAATCACTTTAATTGCTGTTGGTCCACTTGGTGTATTCATTGGTACTGGTCTTTCTAAAGGTGTTACTTTCCTATATGCTCATACTGGCATTTTTGCAGGACTTCTGCTTGGAGGTACATTCTCTTTAATCGTTATGACTGGGATGCACTACGCGTTTCTTCCAATTGTAGTTGGAAACTTAAGCACAAAAGGATACGATACAATCCTTCCAGCAATGTTTATGGCTAATATGGGCCAAGCTGGAGCGGCTTTTGCAGTATTCTTAAAATCAAAAAATAAATCATTTAAATCATTAGCACTTTCAGTTAGTATGACAGCTTTAATGGGTGTAACAGAACCAGCTATGTATGGTGTAAATATGAGACTTAAAAAGCCATTCATTGGGGCTTTAGTTGGTGGAGCAATCGGTGGAGCTTACTATGCATTGATGGCCGTAAAACTATACGTTATTCCAAGTAATGCTGGTCTTCCAGGAATTCCTTTCTTTATTGGTGATACATTTGTTTATGCGTTGATTGGTTTGCCAATTGCGTTTATCGCAGGTACAGTCGCAGCGTACTTTATTGGCTTCGAGGATGTAGAAGTAAAAAAAGACAAAAAGGAAGAAAAAGTAGTAAATGAAGTGAAAAACGTTGATCAAAATCGTATTCAAGAAGTAGTAAGTCCTATAAAAGGAAAAGTTGTACCTTTAACTGATGTAAAGGATGCTACATTCTCTAGTGAAGCTTTAGGTAAAGGTATTGCCATTGAACCTCAAGAAGGAAAAGTCGTTTCTCCTGTAAATGGAGTTGTTACAACTTTATTTAGAACGAAGCACGCGATTGGCATTACATCTGAAAATGGAATTGAAATTCTAATTCACGTTGGAATGGACACAGTTAAATTAGATGGGGAATTTTTTACAGCACACATTAGCCAAGGTGACGTCGTGAAAGCTGGGGACTTACTTGTTGAATTTGATTTAGAAAAAATTAAAGAAGCAGGCTACGAGGTTACAACTCCTATCGTTATTACAAATAGTACTAATTATCTAGAAATTAATGCAGTAAATAAAGAAAACGTTAAAGAAAATGAAACACTTTTAACGATTTGCGGTTAATTTAGAAAACGATTCTGACTGTTGAGTTTAAAGTCAGCAGTCAGAATATTTTGATAAAAATTGTGGAGGGGATTATTATGTCAAAAAGCTATTCATTTCCTAAAGGATTTCTATGGGGAGGAGCAACTGCTGCCAATCAATTAGAAGGTGCTTACCAAGAAGGTGGAAAAGGGTTAAATTTAGCAGATGTTATGCCTGGAGGAAAAGTAAGACTAAAAGTCATTCAAGAACCAGGATTTGATTTTAAAATAAATAAAGAAAAATACGTCTATCCAAATCATGATGGAATTGACTTCTATCACCGTTATAAAGAAGATATTGCACTTTTTGCAGAAATGGGATTTAAAACATATCGTATGAGTATCGCTTGGAGTCGTATCTTTCCAAAAGGCGATGAAGTAGAGCCAAACGAAGCAGGTTTAGCTTTCTATGACCGTGTGTTTGATGAACTAAAAAAATATAATATTGAACCAGTTGTAACAATTTCTCACTACGAAATTCCATTACACTTAATTACAGAATATGGTGGCTGGCGTAACCGTAAAGTAATCGGATTCTTTAATCGATATGCAACAACATTATTTGAGTACTACAAAAATAAAGTAAAATACTGGTTAACTTTTAACGAAATTAATGGTGCAACACATTTACCACTATTAGGTCTGGGTTTTTCACCTGAAAGTAAAGAAACACAATTGCAGGATAGCTTCCAAGGGCTTCACCACCAATTTGTAGCAAGTGCGTTAGCTGTAAAAGCAGGACATAAGATCATTCCAGGTAGTCAAATTGGTTGTATGCTTGTGTATGTTCCAACTTACAATTACGACTCAAACCCTGAAAATGTGATGTATGCTCTACAAGAGTCTCGCCTGTGGAATAACTACTGTGGTGATGTACAAGTTAGAGGAGCATATCCAGCATTCGCAAAACGCTACTGGAAAGAAAATGATATCAACTTAGACATTCAAGACGGTGACTTAGAAATCATTAAAGAAGGAACAGTTGATTTCATTTCGCTAAGCTACTATATGTCACGCACTGAGAAAAAACATAAAACGAACGAAGAAAGTAGCCAAGGTAATTTAGTTGGTGGCGTTAAAAATCCATTTTTAAAAGAAAGTGATTGGGGTTGGGAAATCGATCCAACTGGTCTTCGCATTGGATTAAATCAATTATATGACCACTACCAAAAACCATTATTCATCGTAGAAAATGGTCTTGGCGCATACGATCAAGTAGAAGAAGATGGTTCGATTAATGATGATTATCGTATTGATTATCTTCGTAGTCATATTGAGGCAATCGGTGAAGCAATCGAGGATGGTGTCGAACTGATGGGTTACACTCCATGGGGATGCATTGACTTAGTAAGTGCGTCTACAGGTGAAATGTCTAAACGTTACGGCTTTATTTACGTAGACAAGCAAGATGATGGAAGCGGAACTTTAGTGCGCAAAAAGAAAAAATCATTTTATTGGTACCAAAATGTGATTCAAACGAATGGGGAACAACTTGATTAATTAAAGAGATAAGAAATAACGTACATATTTGTAAGTGAATATGTACGTTATTTTTATAACATTAAAGCTAGAATACTAATCTACCATTATTAATTAATAAAAAGCCGATCTCCCATATAAGGAGTTTCGGCTTTATTTTTTCTTTTAAACATCCAAATCCTTCTCTAAATTAATACCAATTTTACCTTCTTGTATTCTAGATCTGAATACAGCCCAATAAATAACGATGCCAGCAAGAAATAAATAAAGGATAACTTTAGTCGTTGGTAAAAAGTCTTTTGATAGAGTTAAAATACCAACTTCAAATACTAACCAAATAATCGCAAGAATCGTAACAGGTAGTCGCCATTTTCCTAACTTAAAACCATCTGTATCCGGTAAGGTCTTAATTTTAGTAGCGTATGCGATTACAGTTATTAAGTAAATAATGGCCGGAAGTGCCGCAGAAGTACCTATTAATAAAGATAGTTTCCCAAAATAGAATACAGCAATTATGCCTAATACAGAAACTAAAATTATCGCATTGTACGGTACATTGTGTTTTTTATCTACTTTTTTAAACACATTTGAAGCGAAAAACACATTGTCTCTTGAAAGGGCGTAAATAAGTCGAGAAGCAGAAGCCATAATAATTAATCCACAAGCAAAAATTGACACAATAACTAATGCAAGGAAGAAGTCAGCAACTGCAGTGCCCAAACGTGATTGTAAAATATCAGAAATAGGGGAAGCAGAAGCCATGATTCCGTTAATATCTTTAATTCCCGAAGTAACAATGATTAAGAATACAAATCCAATTACACCTGCAAGTAACATTGAGTAAACGATGGCTTTAGGTACGGTTTTATTAGCATCAACTGTTTCTTCTGCTAAATTAGCCGCTGCTTCAAAGCCTACTAATGTATAAGAGCCCATTACGACTGCTAGTACAAATGCTGTAAAATAGCTTCCATTTGAACCAACCTTGTGAGCAGTATAAGTTAATAATGAAAAATCTGCTCCTTTGAAAAATAAGACAAAGCTTAAAATAATAATAATGCCAATAAATCCGATTACTTCTGTATAGACAGCTGAATTATTAATGATTGTAGCAATCCTTACTCCGTAAATATTTAATAATGCTTGTATAACGATTGTAATTAATACGACGGTTGTAAGAACTGTAGTAGTACTCTTAATACCAAGTAAATCAAGAAAAATTGGTGCTACACCATAATCAACAGTAGGAACAACAATAATTAAGTAACATAATGCTGCCCAACCTGTAAACCAACCAAATCCCCGATTCGTTAAACGGCTAACCCATTGATATACATAGCCACTTAAAGGAATTTTGCTCGATAAATCTGCAAATATTAAAGCTACAAGTAAATGTCCCACCATGACAAATGGCCACGTCCAAATTCCAGCAGGTCCGGCGGCTCCTAAAGCAAGACTATAAGAGCTAAAAATACCAGTTGTAATTGAGATAAACGAGAACGCAACTGCAAATGAACTAAAAAATTTTAATGATCGCTGTAATTCCTGTTTGTAATTAAACGATTGTAAACCATCTGAATCAATGCCTTGTTTACTCATAAATCATCTCCTCCAAATTCGAAATTTATTAACAGAATTTTCTTATAATTAAACTCGTAGTTAATGCGATTTGATTAACTAAAAGTTTTATTATCAATCGGCTACAAAATCTACATATTATGCTCGGACCTAAAATTGGGCAGAGTGATATTTTACAGTTATCAATGCAACTTCCGTGCCAGTCTAATAGATGGGATTAATTTAGAGATTCATATAAAAAGAGAAGTAATTCCTATGAGGTCTTGAATAATGTATGCAGGAATGAATAACAATCAGGCTAATCATAAAAGTTGATTTTAGTGAAAGGAATTTCGCTTTTTCGATCAATACTTAATCATTTCAAAGCAATAGTAGGTGTTCTTTATAACGTTTACAAAAAATTAATATTTTGGCATAAAACTTGCAATTCTAGAAAATGACTTATTTAAATATTCAAAAAAAGGAGGTTTCTGTCGGAAAAGTAAGAATTATAGAGAAGTAGTAAATGTAGTGTAAGCGCTTAATCTAAAACGAAGGGGATATGATAGGTGGAAAATAAAACACAGTTAAAAAGATCCTTAAAGTTATGGCAAGTAGTTATGATGGGGTTAGCCTATATGACCCCTATGGTTGTTTTCGACACATTTGGAATTGTATCTGATGTAACTAATGGTCACGTACCAAGTGCATATATAGTAGCTCTAATAGGAATGTTATTTACAGCGGTTAGCTACGGAAAGCTTGTAAGAGAATTTCCTGAAGCTGGGTCAGCTTATACATATACCCAGAAAGCAATTAGTGGACACTTAGGTTTTCTAGTTGGCTGGTCATCATTATTAGATTACTTGTTCCTACCGATGGTAAATGCTTTATTAACTAAAATTTACTTAAATGCCCTTTTTCCTAATGTTCCAACTTGGATTTGGGTAATTGGATTTGTAGTACTAGTTACTTTCTTAAACTTAAGAAGTATTAATATGCTGGCGAATTTCAATACCTTCTTTGTATTAGTTCAGCTTGCGATTATGGTTGTCTTTATCGTTCTTGTAATCCAAGGCTTACATCATGGAGAAGGTTATGGCGGATTCAGTATAAAACCACTTTTTAATGTAGGAATGCATTTTGGTACATTAGTAACCGGTGCAACAATTCTTTGCTTCTCATTCTTAGGATTTGATGCTGTTTCTACTTTATCAGAAGAGGCAATAAACCCAGCAAAAACAATTCCTAAAGCAATTCTTTACACAGCACTTTGGGGAGGCGTAATCTTCACAGTTACATCATTTTTCATTCAACTATACTATCCGGACATATCTAGATTTAAGCATCCAGATGCTGCATCACCAGAGATTGCATTATATGTAGGTGGTAAATTATTTCAATCAATTTTCTTATGCATTACCTTTATTAATACACTAGCTTCTGCATTGGCATCACATGCGAGTGTCTCACGTTTGTTATATGTAATGGGGCGCGACAAAGTTTTCCCAGATAAATGGTTTGGATTCGTTCATCCAAAATGGAAAACACCAGCATTTAATGTAATTTTCGTTGGAGTGATTTCATTATCAGCCATTTTTTTCAACTTGGTAACAGCTACTTCATTAATTAACTTCGGAGCATTAATGGCATTTACTTTTGTTAATTTATCAGTCATTAACCATTTTTACATTCGAAGAAAGCTTAGATCAGTCAAGGGCACCTTTTCTTACCTAATTTTGCCTTTAATTGGGGCCGCATCTGTAGCAATCCTATGGTTCAACATTGAAAAAAGCTCATTAATAATGGGAACAATTTGGTTCGTCGTTGGTTTATTATATTTAATTTATCTTACAAAGGCATTCCAAATTGCACCTCCTAAATATGAAGAAGAAGCTGCGGTGTAATAAACACACAAAGACGAAAAGTCACAAGGCAATTAATTTCCTTGTGGCTTTTTTGCGTTTTGATCTATACCAGAATTGTTGGTTTACATTTTCTCCTTCCTTGAGAGTGCAAATTAGGTAATTCAATTTTGAATAATGATTAATGCAAAATTGAATAATTCATGCATTTAATCATATATCCACTAAAAAATCGAATTTGGTTCTTGAAGAAAAAACGACTTTTAAGGATCATTCGAAAAAATATAAAAAGTAATGAAAGTCTTATAATTGCCTATCTAATAAGCATTTGTCTGTTTTATCTCATCACAAAATGATGAAATGATTTCAAGTTGGCACAGGAATTGCTATTAAATTTTAAAAATAACTAATGAGGTGTGTAAAATGAGCTCAAATTTAACTGAAGCAGAACAAATTGAAAAGAGTAGTGAGCAGATAGAAATAGATGATTCCCTTCAGGAGTTTAGAGAAACGCTAAATGAAGCAATTGGCATAATGAACTATCCGAGCCAAGTATTTGATTTCCTTAAAACACCAATGCGATTTTTAGAATTTAGTATTCCCGTTCAAATGGATAATGGTGAGACGAAAGTATTTCAAGGATATAGAGCACAACATAATGATGCATTAGGACCTACAAAAGGGGGAATCAGATTTCATCCTGATGTAACGCCAGAGGAAGTAAAAGCATTAGCTGGCTGGATGAGTTTAAAGTGTAGTATTACTGATTTACCTTATGGTGGAGCAAAAGGTGGGGTTGTTTGTGACCCAAGACTATTAAGCATGAATGAGCTAGAAAAATTAAGTAGAGGTTATGTAAGAGCTGTAAGCCAAATTGTAGGACCTACTAAAGATATTCCAGCACCTGATATGTATACAAACGCACAAGTAATGGCTTGGATGCTAGATGAATATGACCATATTAGAGAGTTTGATTCGCCAAGTTTTATTACTGGTAAACCCATAACTTTAGGAGGTTCAGTAGGTCGAGAGACGGCAACATCAAAAGGAGTATTTTATGCTCTCGAGCTAATTAGTGAAATACAGAAAATCGAGATTAAAAATATGAAAGTCATTATTCAAGGCTTTGGAAATGTTGGTAGTTACTTAGCACAATACTTACATGAAGCTGGAGCAAAGGTTGTTGGAGTTTCAGATGTACTTGGAGGAATTTATGATCCAAAAGGTTTAGACATTCCATATTTATTAGACAATAGAGATTCATTTGGAGTTGTTTCTAACTTATTTAAAAATGCGATTTCTAATCAAGAGTTATTAGAAAAAGAATGTGATGTTTTAATTCCAGCAGCAATAAGTGGAGTGATAAACAACCGTAATGCGGATAAATTGAAATGTAAGATTGTTGTTGAAGCAGCGAATGGACCGACTACTAAAGAAGCGCTAGAAATCCTTGATCAAAAAGAGATTTTAGTCGTTCCCGATATTTTAGCCAACTCAGGTGGGGTTGTTGTTTCGTATTTTGAATGGTGTCAAAATATGCAAGGTTATTATTGGTCTGAAAGTACTGTAGACGAGAGATTAAAAGAAAAAATGACAGATAGCTTTTTAAAAGTTTATAAAACATCGCAAAAATATAATGTAAACATGAAAATAGCAGCTTATATCGAAGGCATTCGTAAAATTGCTGAAGCTTGTCGCTTGAGAGGTTGGATAAAATACTAAAACAAAAGGAGAGATTTAGAATGATCGATATTATTTCTGAATCAACGGAAAAACAGCTTGTACACCACTATTGTTTATTAACTCAAAATAATAGATATGATTTATCGATTGCCTTTTCAAGTCACTTTTATGGAAAATCAATGGTTACATCAATTCAATCTAGTAAAATGTCGTTATTATGTTTAGAAGATATTCAATCTGAACATTATTGGGCTCCTAAATTAGGTATTGCTGAGGAAGATATTTCAGAAATCCAAAATTTCTTTAGCATGGTTTTACCATCAAAACACATTTGTGAGTTATAAAATGAGGAATTATTTTTTATAGGAAACTCGCTGATTAGCGAACTTTAAGGCGAAGACAGAGGCGGAGAAATTTAAAACATTCTTAATGTGCAAAAAAGGAGTGAGCTTTATGTATTATGGAGTCATTGTCAGTGACTACCATGGAACAGTTGAAGAAACTGCTATTCAGAAAGATTCAAGAATTTATGAATGGGAGCCGTTATTCTTTATTAAAACTACAGATGGAGTTACAAAAATTATTCATCAAGGAATAAGCGGTGAAGTTGTTTCAATGGAGGTCTCAATTGGAGACAAGATAGTTCCTGGAATGGTTCTTGCGTATGTTAAAGAGGATTTGTTTGTTACGGCTAGCGATTGAGTAGAGTGTGATTAGATAATTTTGAATCAATTAACGCGTTCGTTCTCTTTTCTAACAAATAAAGGGGTGTCTCTGGTCGAAAGACTTAAGAGACTGCCCTTTATTTTTGTTTAAGTTAAATAGATTAGTAAATTTTAATTTTAGATTTTTATGATAAATTTAAAAATTCTGCTAAAATAGGAATGTATAATGGTTTAGATATAAGGGGGGAAAGAAATGTTATCAATAAATGAGAAACAAATAAGACCAGTCATCACAATAGATATCGATCAGTACAAGGAAAATGATGAAATCGATTTATCCTATGTAAATGAACCCTTTTTATTCTTACGTAAGCAAAATCAGATTTTTGGTTATGTTCAATTCAATAATATTATTCAAGGTAATGATAAAAAGAAAAATATAGCAATTTCAAAGATTACTAGTTCCTCTCAATCAATTAAGAGTGTTTATTGCTTAAGTGGGCAAATTTCATTAACAGATCTATTTCAAATTATTGGTGAACCAATCTCGATCGTAAAAGAAGAAGATATGCCAATAGGTTACATACTTCGAGAAGATATATTAGCGGAGCTTTTCAAACAAGAAAATAAAAGTGTAGATTTATTAAAAAGTATTTTGACTTCAATACCAATGGGAACGTTTGTAGTAGATAAAAATAAAGTTATTATTAATTGCAATGATGCTGGGTTAAAAATGATTAAATCAACATCTGAAAAAGTAATTAATACAAAAGCAGAAACTATTTTTAGCGGTGAACAAGTTGAAAATGTATTTGCTACAGGTAAAACAATTCTTAATCAGATTCAAATAAATGACGATATGGGTGTTCTTGTTGATTATAGCCCAATTTTCGTTGATAACGAGGTTGAAGGAATCGTTATTGTTGTACAAGATCTCCCAATGGTTGAAGAAATGGCTTCCGAAATTGAATATGTAAAAGATTTAAATAAAGATTTGAATGCTATTTTATCGAGTATTTATGATGAAATACTTGTAGTAAATCGCAAGGGTGAGCTAATTCGTTACAGTGAAAATATAATTCCTGGATTTTGGAATGTAGATTTAAAGGAACTACTTGGAAAGAGTATTTTAGAATTCGAAAACCAAGGACTTTTTACGCCATCTGTTACAAAATTAGTTTTAGAAAAAAAGAAGAAAGTATCAATTGTTCAAGAAACAATTAATGGACGTAAAGTACTTGCAGTAGGAAATCCGGTTTTTGATGAGAATAT
Source organism: Gottfriedia sp. NPDC057991 (assembly GCF_042886615.1). NCBI lineage: Bacteria > Bacillati > Bacillota > Bacilli > Caryophanales > Bacillaceae > Gottfriedia > Gottfriedia sp. NPDC057991. Next base: position 409,827 of record NZ_JBHVQN010000004.1, on the reverse strand, counting down.
GGAAATTGAGCGTATTATTATTGCTTCTAGAGATATTACAGAAACTTCACGCCTTAAAACGGAATTAAAAGAAATGAAGAAGATTTCTGAGCAATATAAAAAGGAGCTAGAAGATATAAAGAGCAAGGATCAGTTTGTTAAAAAGCTGATTTACTGCAGTCCTAAAATGGAGCAAATCATCAATCAAGCGAAAAAAATTGCTGATTTTTCTTCCACTGTGTTACTGCATGGAGAGTCTGGTGTAGGGAAGGAAGTAATTGCACAGGCTATTCATCAATTAGGAAACCGTTCTGCAAAACCGTTTTTAAAATTAAATTGCGGTGCAATACCTGAAAATCTTCTGGAAAGTGAGCTTTTTGGCTATATTAAGGGAGCGTTTACAGGAGCGGATCAAAATAAGGATGGCTATTTTAAGCAAGCAGATGAAGGCGTTTTATTTTTAGATGAAATTGGTGAAATGCCATTGCATTTACAAGTTAAATTGCTTAGAGTCCTTCAAGAACAAGAAGTAATTCCAGTTGGAAGTACAAAGCCAATTAAAGTAAATGTACAAATTATTGCAGCTACAAATAAAAGATTAGAAAAAATGGTTGAGGATCGTACATTTAGGGAGGATTTGTATTATCGACTAAATGTTATACCTTTAAACATTCCACCATTAAGAGAAAGAATTGAAGATATCTCATTATTATCTTTCCATTTCTTACAGCAATTAAATGAAAAATATAATAAGAGTTTTCATCTTACACCAGATGCAATTAACGTATTAGAATTTTATTCTTGGCCAGGGAATGTCAGAGAACTTCAAAACATCATAGAAAGATTAGTCGTCTCTGCTGAAGATCAAATTATTAATGCAGAGGATGTTAATCAATTCTTACCAAATAGCTATGACTTCAATAAATCTAAACCAGTCATTAATAAAGTAATTCCTCTACAAGAAGCAATTGATTATGTTGAGGAGCAACTTATTATGCTTGCGATGAAGCAATATAAAACAACAACGAAGGCTGCACAGGTTTTAGGGATTAGTCAGTCCTCGGTAAGTCGCAAGTATCAAAAAATAATGAATGAAAAGAATATGAATAGTGACTTTATGTCATTTAATTAGAAAAAACGCACAGAGTGCGTTTTTTTATTTCTCTAAATCCCCTATATTTTCAACATTACTATCAATTACTTCAGTCATACTAACTTGGTCCCTCGAGAGACTAAATGCCATGAATATGATGATGAGTCCCACCGCAATGCATGTTCCTGCAAGCAACATAATAATTCCTCCTTTCATGGTGTTCTAGCCTATGCAATGAATTTTCTTAATATGTCGTTTTACAGAAATAGTTTTAAAAACGTTTAATTATCATAGAAATTTTACGAGTTTTAAAGATTATGCAAATTGTAATAGTGTTATGCAAAATTGAATAATAATGTACAGGTTATTGAAGTAAAACCCTTATAAATTAGGTGTATTAAAGTTGGCACGGTTCTTGCAATCTATTAAGTTGTTAAGAATTTAAGGAGGGTTTATATACAATGGTCGATGTTCAATTTAAAACAATTGATTTAAAGATGTTTATTAATGGCGAATGGAAAGATTCTAGCAATCATGAGAAACGCCCTGTTATTAACCCAGCAAATGGAGAAATCATTGCATATGCTCCTGAAGGAACGGTTGAAGATGCGAAAGAAGCAATTGATGTTGCTCGTAAAGCATTCAATGATGGAAGATGGTCTGATTTATCTGCTCAAGAAAGAGCAACTTACTTATTTAAAATTGCAGACAAAATAGAAGAGTACCAAGAAGAATTAACAAAACTTGAAACGTTAGATAATGGAAAACCACATCGTGAAGCGGGCTTTGATGTTGCTGATGCAGCAGCTTGTTTTCGTTATTATGCAGGATTAATTACAAAGCCAGATGGGTTTACTTATCATGTAGCAGATCCTATGCAGGCGATGGTTGTTCGTGAACCAATAGGAGTATGCGGATTAATTGTTCCTTGGAACTATCCGCTATTAATGAGTATATGGAAAATTGCTCCTGCGTTAGCGGCAGGTAATACAATTGTTTTCAAACCATCAGAAGTAACACCAGTGACTCCTAAGAAATTATTTGAAATTTTTGAAGAGGTTGGTCTTCCACAAGGTGTAGCAAATATGGTTATGGGTGCTGGTCCGGTGGTTGGAAATGAAATCGCTGCCAACCCTGATGTTGATATGGTTTCATTCACAGGTGGAACAAAAACAGGTAAACATATCATGAAAACAGCGGCAGATACGATGAAAAAAGTATCACTTGAGCTTGGTGGGAAATCTCCGAATATCATTTTTGCAGATGCAGATTTTGAAACGGCTGTCGATTATGCTCTATTTGGAATTTATGCAGGTTCAGGTCAAGTTTGTTCATCTGGATCAAGAATATTAGTAGAAGAATCAATTTATGATCGCTTCGTAGATCGCTTTGTAGAGCGTGCTAGGAAAATTAAAGTCGGCCCTGGGGATGTAGCTGAAACCGAAATGGGTCCACTAGTTAGTAAAGAGCATTTAGAAAAAGTTTTAAGCTATATACAAATAGGCAAAGAAGAAGGCGCAACACTTGCTTGCGGAGGAAATCGTATTGAAAAAGGTGGTTTAGAAAAAGGTTATTTTGTTGAACCAACTGTTTTTGTAGATGTTGAACAAAATATGCGCATCGTCCAAGAAGAAATTTTTGGTCCAGTCGTATGTATTCAAAAGTTTAAATCTGAAGAAGAAGCGTTAAAACTTGCAAACGGAACTGTATATGGTTTAGCAGGTGCTGTCTTTAGTAAAGATGGAGCGAAAGCTTTAAGGGTAATTAAAAAGCTACGTTCAGGCATTACTTGGATTAACTCTTACCACCCAACATACAATGAAGCACCTTGGGGTGGCTACAAACAAAGCGGTGTAGGACGTAGCTTAGGTACGTTTGGGCTAGAAGAATTCCAAGAAATTAAGCAAATTAACATTAACTTACAAGTTGAACCAATTGGATGGTTTGCAGAATAATTTTAGGCAGTTATAAGAAGAGACAGATAGGAAAGAAAAAAATAGATAAAACGACTATAGGAGTGAACAAAATGGGTATCAACTTAAAAAACGAATTAAAAAGTGAAGAAAAAAATGTAACCGAGTACATTAATAAGGTTTTAAGTTTAATAGAAAAAGAGACTGTTACAGAAGAAGACGCTGCATGGATCACAAAGGAAACAGTTGATGGTTTTAGAGAGCACGTAAACCCAGGTTTCCTTGCTTACCGTAAAACTGTTACAGAAGGCGGTCAATTTGCATCTGTTGAATGGTCTGATAGTGGCTCATGCTTTAAAGACGTAAACGGTAAAGAGTATATTGACTGTTTAGGCGGATTTGGAATTTATAATGTTGGGCACCGTCATCCAAAAGTTATCAAAGCTGTTACGGATCAGTTAAAAAGACAGGCACTTCATAGCCAAGATTTATTAGATCCATTACGTGCAATGCTTGCTAAAATTTTAGCAGATATTACACCTGGTGATTTAAAATACTCATTCTTTACAAATAGTGGTACTGAAAGTGTAGAAGCAGCATTAAAACTTGCAAAAATGTATAGTGAGCGCAGTACATTTATTTCAACTACACGTGCATTCCACGGAAAAAGCTTAGGTTCTTTATCTGGTACTGCAAAAGGCATGTTCCGTAAACCGTTTTTACCGTTAATTCCTGGATTCCGTCATGTTCCATTTGGTGACATTGATATGATGAGAAAAACATTTGAAACTTGCTCTTTAGTAGGAGAAGATGTTGCAGCAGTTATACTTGAGCCAATTCAAGGTGAAGGTGGAATTATTCTTCCTCCTCCAAACTACTTAAAAGAAGTTCGAGAACTATGTGATGAGTACGGAGCACTATTAATTTTTGACGAAGTTCAAACAGGTATGGGTCGTACTGGTAAAATGTTTGCTGCTGATTTATATGAAGTGGTTCCAGACATTATTTGTCTTGCTAAAGCTTTCGGTGGAGGAGTTATGCCGGCTGGAGCAGTAGTTGCAAATGAAGAAGTATTTAAAAGCTGGTTCCCAAATCCATTTATGCATACAACAACATTTGGTGGAAATCCATTAGCATGTGCAGCTGCTATTGCTACAATCAGTGTGCTTCTTGAAGAAAAATTACCTGAAAGAGCGGAAGTAGTTGGAGCTTACTTCTTAGATCAATTAAAAGAAGCAGCAAAAGGACATGAAGACAAAGTATTAGAAATTCGTGGTCAAGGTTTAATGATTGGAATTGAGTTCCATCAAGATGAAATTGGCTATGAAGTTTCTAAAGGAATGTTTGATAAAGGGATCCTAGTTGCTGGTACATTAATTAACTCAAAAACAATTCGTATCGAGCCTTCTTTAAAAATTAGCTATGAAGAAGTTGATACTGTAGTAGGTGCATTTAAAGAAATTTTATCTACTATTGAAGTTTAATTCTTTTAGCATGTCATGACTTTAAAATTCATGACATGCTTTCATTACCGACAAAAATCGTTATAGATAGGATGGTGCAATAATGGCAGATCGAAAATTCGTTAAAATCCAAACGGCAATTCCAGGACCAAAATCACAAGAGCTGGTTGCTCGAAGAAATAATGTGGTTCCAAAAGGGATTAGTAATAATAGTGAAGCATTTGTAAAAAAAGCAAAGGGTGCACTGGTTGAGGATGTAGATGGTAATACGTTTATCGACTTTGCAGGTGCAATTGGAACGATAAATGTAGGCCATTCCCATCCTAGAGTAGTAAGGGCGCTTCAAGCTCAGGCCGGCGATTATATTCATACAGGCTTTAATGTCATGATGTATGAATCTTATATTCAGCTTGCAGAAAGATTAGCAGATCTTTCACCTGGAAGTTTTGATAAACAAGTAGCATTTTTTAATAGTGGCGCAGAAGCTGTTGAGAATGCAGTGAAAATTGCAAGAAAGTATACAAAGCGTCAAGGAATCATTTCTTTTACTAGAGGATTCCATGGTCGAACATTAATGACAATGACGATGACAAGTAAAGTTAAGCCTTACAAATATGGATTTGGACCATTTGCTCCTGAAGTGTATAAAGCACCATATCCATATGTTTACCGTCGTCCAGATCAAATGGATGAAAAAGAATATAGTAAATTTATCATTGAACAATTTGAACAGTTTTTGATTGCAGAGGTTGCTCCGGAAACGATTGCTGCAGTCGTAATGGAACCAATCCAAGGTGAAGGTGGCTTTATTGTTCCTGATCTTGATTTTGTAAAAAGGGTTAGAGAAATCTGTACGCAATATGGAATATTATTTGTAGCAGATGAGATTCAAACTGGTTTTGCTAGAACAGGTAAATATTTTGCAATTGAGCACTTTGGAGTTGAGCCTGATTTAATTACAATTTCAAAATCAATGGGTGCAGGAGTACCTATTAGTGGCGTGATCGGTAGAAAAGAAATTATGGAAGCTTCTGATGCCGGAGAAATAGGTGGAACATATTCTGGTAGTCCACTTGGATGTCGTGCAGCATTAGCAGTACTCGATATCATTGAGGAAGAAGGATTAAATGAGCGAGCTGTTGAAATTGGCGAAAAAGTTTACGAGGAAATGCACAAATGGGCTAATCAGTTTGAACAAATAGGTGATATTCGCGGAATTGGCGCAATGTGTGCGATGGAGATTGTAACAAATAAGAAAGATAAAACACCAGATAAGGTGACAGTTGGAAAGATTGTAAAAGAGGCTAACAATAGAGGGTTAATGTTGTTAAGCGCAGGTATCTTTGGCAATGTTATTCGTTTATTAATGCCACTAACGATTACAGATGAACAGCTTGAAGAGGGGCTAGATATTTTAAGGGAGTCAATCGAAGCTGTATTAGTACCAGAATTTCAACTGGAGGTAAACTCATGAGCCAAATTAAAGAGAAATATGAAGTCTACCCAATGTATATAGATGGTACATGGGTTGGGAACGATCATGAATATTATACGAAGGTTACAAATCCTGCAACCGGTGCAGTTGTAGGGGCAATTCCAACTGGTGGTACATATGAAGCTAAATTAGCTGTTGATGCTGCTCATACAGCATTTAAAACTTGGTCAAAAAAGACAGCAGAAGAAAGATATCATTTATTAATGAATTGGTATCGTCTGATTGACGAAAAGAAAGAAGAAATTGCTAAATTAATGACAATTGAGCAAGGTAAACCATTAAAAGAAGCATTGGGTGAGACTGTTTATGCAAATGGTTTTATTTCTTGGTATGCAGAAGAAGGCAAACGTGTATATGGAGAAACAATTCCTGCAACACAACCTAATAAACGAATTCTAATTAGGAAAGAACCTGTAGGAGTTGTAGCAGCAATTACACCGTGGAATTTTCCGGCAGCTATGATTACTAGAAAAGTTGCTCCTGCACTTGCAGCTGGTTGTACAACGGTTATTAAACCAGCTACTCAAACACCTTTAACAGCATTAAAGCTTGCGGAGCTTGCTCATGAAGCGGGAATTCCAAAAGGTGTAATTAATGTTGTTACTGGTAAGTCTTCTGAAATTGGCGATGTATGGCTAAAAGATCCAAGAGTAACGAAGATTACATTCACTGGTTCTACTGAAGTTGGCAAAACGCTAATGAAAGGAGCAGCGGAGAATGTCAAAAAGGTTTCGCTAGAGCTTGGTGGAAATGCACCATTTATTGTCATGGATGATGCTGATTTATCAAAAGCAGTGGTTGGCCTAGTTCAGTCAAAATTCCGCAATGCAGGTCAAACTTGCATTTGTACAAATCGTATTTATGTACAGGAAAGTGTAGCCGAAGAATTTACAGCATTATTTACAAAAGAGCTAGAAAAATTAAAAGTAGGTAACGGTTTAGAAGAAGGAATTGATGTTGGTCCACTAATTGATCATGCAGCTTTAGAAAAGGTAAAAACGCTAGTTGAAGACGCTACTAATAATGGTGGGAAAATCGTATTTAGTGGTAATAAACCGTCAGAGGAAGATGGATATTATTATGCACCAACTATTTTAACAGGGATTACGGATGAAATGGCATGTATGAAAGAAGAAATATTTGGTCCACTTGCACCAATTACTACGTTTAAAACCGAAGAAGAAGTAATTGAGAGAGCAAATAATTCAAATTACGGTCTGGCTGCATATGTGTATACGGAAAACTTAAGTCGTTCTTTCCGCGTTACAGAAGCACTTGAGTACGGAATTATTGGACTAAACGATGGTACACCTTCTGCAGTACAAGTTCCATTTGGCGGTTATAAAGAAAGCGGTCTTGGAAGAGAAGGCGGTCACTTTGGTATTGAGGAATTTTTAGAAGTTAAATATATTTCAATTGGGTTAGACATTTAATAAATCTACTGTTAATACAAAGCGCAGTTGTAAGCCAGTTAAACATTCAATTCAACTATTGTGATTGATCGTTTTACTGGCTTATTAACTAGATTAATAGAGGTGGGAAAATTGCCAGGTGCATTACATGGAGTAAAAATCATCGATTTAACAAGAGTACTAGCCGGGCCCTTTTGTACGATGATCCTAGGGGATTTAGGAGCAGAGATTATAAAAGTAGAAAGCATAAATAATGGCGATGAAACCAGGGGATGGGGGCCACCTTTCGTTGAAGGTGAAAGCGCTTATTATTTATGTGCAAACCGCAATAAAAAAGGCATGACGCTAAACTTAAAAAGTGAGCAGGGGAAAGAAATTTTAAAAAAGCTAGTTTCAGAGGCTGATGTAGTTGTTCAAAATTTCAAACCTGGAACAATGACAAAACTAGGTTTTGGCTATGAGGATTTGAAAAACATAAAAGAAGACATCATACTAGCGTCCATAAGTGGGTTTGGCAGTGTTGGGCCGAATTCAAGTTTACCAGGATATGATTATATCATCCAAGCGATGTCTGGATTAATGAGCATTACTGGTGAGAAAGAAGCAGAGCCAACAAAAGTAGGAGTAGCCATTTCGGATGTTTTAACTGGTCTATTTACATGTATTGGGATTCTTGCTTCACTTCAGAATCGAGATCGTACAGGAGAAGGTCAGGAAATCGATATTTCATTGTTTGACTCTCAGCTAGCTGCTTTAGTAAATGTAGCTAGTAATTATTTATGCAGTCGAATTGTACCTGAACGAATGGGGAATCAGCACCCAAATATCGTTCCATATCAAGTCTTTACTGCAAGTGACGGTGAATTAGTCATAGCGGTAGGTAATGATGAACAATTTAAAAGGTTTGCTCTACTAATTGATGAACCAAATTTACTGGATGAAAAATATAAAACAAATACTGGACGATTACAGCATCGAAAACAAATAGAGCAATTAATTCAAAATAAGTTAAAAATGAAAAGTAAAAATGAGTGGAAAGAATTATTAGATCAAATTGGAATCCCAAATGGACCAATTAATAATGTGAGTGAAGCTTTACAGTCTGAACAAGCTAAATCGAGAGAAATGGTGTTAGATGTAAACCATCCTTTTATAAAGGATCTAAAACTAGTCGGATCACCGTTAAAATTATCAAAAACACCAATCGAAGTATTAAGACACCCGCCCCTACATGGTGAGCACACAGAAGAAATTGTAAGTAAACTAGGATATTCCCGAAATGAAATAGAAGAAATGAAACGAAATAAAACAATTTAAGGAGGAAATAGGAATGGATTTTTCATTATCAGAGGAACAAATTAGTGTAAGGAAAGTAGTCAGGTCATTTGTAGACAGAGAAATCATCCCTTTTATAAAAGAATGGGATGAAAAAGGACATTTTGAAGCCAATATTCTAAAACGACTTGCAGATTTACAACTAATGGGTGTATGTATTCCAGAACAATACGGTGGAGTAGGAATGGATTATAACACATTAGCGATTGTATGTGAGGAATTAGAACGAGGAGACACTGCTTTCCGCACGGCTGTTTCTGTACATACTGGTTTAAATAGTATGACATTACTACAATGGGGTACTGAAGAACAAAAGAAAAAGTATTTAGTACCTCAAGCTGAAGGAAAGAAAATTGGAGCATTTGGATTAACTGAACCGAATGCAGGCTCTGATGTAGTTGCAATGGCAACAACAGCTGTAAAAGATGGAGATAGCTATATTTTAAATGGATCTAAAACATGGATTTCTTTATGTGATGTAGCTGACCATTTCTTAATTTTTGCGAAAACAAATCATGACCTAAAGCACCATGGTATATCCTGTTTTATTGTAGAACGTACATTTGAAGGCGTTTCCACAAAAGCAATCAAAGGAAAAATGGGTATTAGAGCAGGAAATACAGGTGAAGTATTTTTAGATGATGTAAGAGTACCTGCTGAAAACTTATTAGGCTTTGAAGGTGAAGGGTTTAAAATTGCAATGTCTGCACTTGATAATGGACGATTTACTGTTGCTGCTGGTGCTTGCGGATTAATCCAAGCATCACTTGAAGCAAGCGTAAAATACTGTAATGAGCGAAAAACATTTGGTAAAGAAATTGGCAAACATCAATTAGTACAACAAATGATCGCGAAAATGTCATCAAACCTTGAAGTCTCACGTCTATTAGTTTATAAAGCTGGTTGGTTAAAAAATAACGGAAAGAGAAATACAAGAGAAACATCACTAGCGAAATGGATTTCTTGTAATGCAGCAAACGAGGCAGCTAATGATGCAGTTCAAATTCACGGTGCATACGGATTCTCAAACGAATTCCCAGTAGAACGCTACTTAAGAAACTCAAAAGCACCTGTTATCTACGAAGGAACAAGAGAAATTCACACAATCATGCAAGCTGAATATGACCTTGGCTACAGGGAAGATAAAATCCTAAGAAAAATGCTTCCATCTTGGCCATTTGAAGAAGTTACAGTTGAGGCAGTAAAGTCTTAACGCTTATTTTATATATAAATTTGAATTACTTTGATCGCTCAGCTTAGGCTGGGCTTTCTTTCGTAAAAGAAATTATTTTACATAAAATTGCTATCAGTTTTACCAATATAAGGAGGGAATCTTGATATTTACAAGAAAATAATAATAAGCATATTTATAGTGCTTTCTATAAAGGTGAATGTTAATAAACATAAATATACTTTGACTAGTTGAAGGAGTAGTTATTAAATATGAACATAACAACAATCGGATTCTCAAAAAAATCATTAAGAACCTTCGCATCCATGCTCCAACAAAGTAACGTAACGCATCTAATTGATACAAGACTACATAACACATCACAACTAGCAGGATATGCAAAAAAAGATGACCTTCATTTTGTAATGGGTTTATTAAATATTCAATACACACATGACACTGATTTAGCTCCAACAGAAGAATTACTAAAAGCAATTAAGAAAAAGGAAGTCTCATGGAATGATTTTGAAAAAGACTTTTTGCGCTTAATACAAAATCGTAAAATCGAAACCAAAATAAACGACTTTATAAGCAACGGCGTACCATGTTTTATGTGTAGCGAAGAAAAACCACACCATTGTCACCGCAAACTAGTCGTAGAATATTTAAGAGAATTTGATCATCGTTTTGAAATTATTCATTTATAAATTTGATAAGACTGTCCGTTAAAGACAGTCTTATTTAAGTTATTTAATATAAGTACTTAAAATATTTTGTATCCGTTGGAAAACATCATCAACGTGATCCAATTCTAAAATGATTTTATCGTATTTATGATCTTTTAAAGTTAAAACTAAATTCCCCTTGTTAGTACTTGAAGCTACAAAATAGTTCACTCCATCTTTTCTGAAATAGCCATATTTATTTGCGCCTAAATGTGTACCATATATTTTCCATAAAAATTGATGGATATCCTCTATAGAAACATCCTTTATATTACCGTAGGGAACCTCGATTGTATGTGTTAATCCTAATATTGTTTCAAGACTAGAAAGTGAAATGATTAATTGATTTTCCTCAAATGAAATTGTTTTCATAAAAAATCCCTCCTTACTTCTTATACGACTAGGGAACGTATTTCGTTCAATTATTTTAATTCAATTATAAAAACATAAAAATGATCGATACTTTTGACCGAATTCACTCATGTTTACAAAACTAAACAAACGTTTAATTAAAATGAATAGGCTAATCACAGTAAGTTCAAATTTGGTGAGCAAGTATAAATGGTAACATTGAAAATGCATCGATTGTCATGATTTTAAAGTATACGAACTTGAAAATATAAACTTAGTATTAGTAAAAATAAGAAAAAAATTTGAACAATAGATAATTTTTATCATAGCTTGAAAATGCTAGGGAATCATATCATCTAGATAAAAGAATTATTTACTATTCTCAAAGAGGTATGTGACATGGATCAACAAGTACAAACTTATTTTGAAAACCTTGAATCAAAAGACAAGAATTTGCAATATGAAGCTTTTGACTATATTATTTCCGTTACAAAAGAGAAAGTGGATTGGTCGTATGAAGTATGGGATCGATTAAAATCGGAGCTAACTCATAAAGAAAATCACAAAAGGTCAAGAGCTGCACAATTTCTCTCAAATTTAGCGATTAGTGATCCAGAGAAGAGGATGCTAAACGATTTTCCTGCAATTTGGCAAGTTACATATGATCCAAAATTTGTTACGGCAAGACACACTTTACAATCAATATGGAGAGTAGGTTTAGCTAGCCCAGAACATAGAGCAATCGTCCTTGAACATCTAGTAAATCGTTATTTAGATTGTAAAGAAGAGAAAAACCATACACTGATTCGGTACGATATCATTCAATGTATGAGAAATCTGTATGATGCGGTTAAGAATGAGGAAATTAAACAAAAGGCCATAGAGTTGATTGAAACAGAAGAGGATCTGAAATATCGGAAAAAGTATATGACGGTGTGGAAATGAGCAATAAAAAATAGAAATCCATTAGGGATTTCTATTTTTTATACCAAAGTTTCTAACAATCACCAATCATTTTAAGGTAGTATAAAATTGTAGTGGCTTTTTAACTATTTGGAGTTTTAATTTTCTCATTATTGCCAATGTTCACGCCGTATATTAATCGGTAGCTGGATACAATTCGAATGTAAGTTTACTATTCTTATATATAAACAATATGAACATAGTGTAAAAGTTTCATAGGTCTGAAAGTGGATACATTAGCGTTTCTGTGAAACAATCGGTAGAGTTACACAAAAAAATAACAAATGTAGTCGAAAGCACAACTTTTGTGTTTTTTTCTTACATAATTAACTATAAAGGAGCAAGAAAATGAAAAAGGTATTTAGTTTGTGTCTAATTGTTTTTCTAATAACAAACATGTTCAGCAGTCTTGTATTTGCAGATGAAACAACCAGACAAATTCCTAATGGTTCCTCAGTTACAGCACAAATATCGGAAGGAACCAAGCAAGAATATGAATTTACAACGGAGGAATATGGAGAATATTACATCGTACTCGATAATGCAGTCGGAAAATATAGTCTCACTCTTTCTGATAGTGATGGCAAAACAATTTCTTCCACTTATAATGGTCCCTCCCAATTAATACTCAATTTAAATGGTAAATTAGAGAAGGGTACTTATACTATTCATGTAGAACCACTTGATTTAAGTGGTATATCAGTAGGTAGCTATCGTTTGAAAGCGACTTACGCCTCTACATTTAGTCGAAATGAGGTAACCTTTGAACCAAATGATACCATGTTAACAAGTATGAATCTTAAAAACGGAGAATATTTAAGCTCAACAGCTGATAATTACCTTGATAGAGATGTTTATCAATTCACTACTGATAAGACTGGAAACATCTATATTGCTATAGATGAAATCGTAGGCGGTTTCAACTTTATGCTTTATGATAGTTCTGGGAATTATGTAGACCATCCTCATTTAAAAGCAGCTGATGGTCTTGCCTATATTAGTACGAAAGTTCCTCAAGGTACATATTATTTGTATGTTAACCCGTATTATTCACCTGAAGTTAAGACCGCTTCTTATCGGATAAAAGCAACTTATCCAGCTGCTTTTACACGAGATAAAATGTCATTTGAGCCAAACGATACTGATGAGTCTAGTATGCAATTGATATCAAGCCAATATTATTCTTCTTCTTGTTACAATATGATTGATAAAGATTTCTATCAATTTACGACCAACAAATATGGTTTTGTCGTACTGAATCTTGATAATATCAAAACAGATGGTTCAATTGCTATGTGGCTTTATGATAGTAAGGGAAATTCTATTGAAAGTGCCAGTGGTTATACCTATAAAACGGGAGATAAATTACATTACAGCTTAAATTTACCTAAAGGAACGTATTATATTCATATTGTACAAGGTAACCGACCTGGAATAGAACTACCAGGAACGTCAATTTCAACTTATCGTTTAAAGGTAGATTTTCCAGACAAAACGCCTAATGTTAACCCATTAAATAATATCGATACTAATCTAACAGGAACAGCCGAAAGTGGTACGAAAGTATATGCATGGTCAGGAAGTAAAAAAATTGGTGAAGCTGTAACGAAAGATGGAAAGTACACCATTATAATACCAGTTCAAAAAGCTGGAAGTGTAATCGGAGTATACACGGTTGACGAAGATGGGAATACAAGCACTACTGTTAATACAACCGTAGTTGATGCTACTATAAAAGCGGAATCTAGTTCGTACAACAAGATTAAAATTAGTTGGAACAGTGTACCTGGAGCAAATGGATATGAAATTTATCGAAGCTCGTCTAGTTCTGGTACTTATAGCAAGGTTGGTTCAGTATTAAATGATGGTTCGAATACTTTTACAAATAACTCTGTTACAACTGGTACAACCTATTACTATAAAGTAAGAGCATACAGTACAATTAATGGAATAAACAACTATACTTCTTTTACAAAAATCACGAGTGGTAAAGCCATTCCAACAACTCCTAGTGTAGTTATGGTGAAAAAAATAGATTCAACGTCAATGACTTTATCTTGGACGAAAATTGATGGAGCAAGTGGGTATCAAGTCTATCGCTCAACATCAAGCACTGGACCGTTTAGTTGGGTGGGCACTACCACAAGTGGTAGTCTTAACAATTTTAAAATTGTGAAATTAACAAAAGGTAAAACGTATTACTTTAGAGTAATCGTCTATCGATTAGTTAATGGAAAGAAAGTATTTAGTAATCCAACTTATGCGAGAGTATATAAAAATTAAAAAACATCCATCTAAACAGTTCGCAAGACTAGTTTATTGTTTTCAGAATATAAATACGATGCTACTTCGGAGTATGAAGCTCAGCGAAAAAAAACGAATTCAATTTGAATTCGTTTTTTGTTCTATTAGCCAAGAAAAACCTTGCTAAGATTAACTCATCAACTGTTTAATTAATTCACGATTTCGTTTTTTAAATACTTCATTATGAGAAGAAACCATTGCTGATCCACTAGCATCTGGTTGGATATACTGCTTCGCTTTATTAACGGCATTAGCGGCATCTTGAAATGCGCCTGCAATTAATTGTAACTTTCCTTCATGCATTAAAATATCTCCAGCTGCGTAAATCCCTTCAATCGAAGTTTCACTCGTTGTATTCCCTTTAATATAGAAATCTTGAATCATTTCTACTTTTATTTCACTGTTATTTAATAAAGAAGTATCTTGTTCATATCCGTGATTAATGATTACCTCATCAATTGCCAAATGAGATACTTCACCAGATTCATTATTTGTCAGTTCAACCTTTTCAATTTCTTCATGGTTTTCACCAGCAATTAATTTCGTAATAGATGTATTGAAAAGACATTCAACTGAACTATTCATTAATTGAGAAACTTGTGCTTCATGACCCTTTAGAGCATCTTTTCGGTAAGTTAAATAAACTTTCTTAGCAATTGACTCTAACTCATTGGCCCAATCAATTGCAGAGTTACCACCACCGGAAACGATTACAGTTTTATTTTGGAAATGCTTAAGTGATTTTACTGTATAGTTTAAATTTGAAACTTCGAATCTTTCTGCTCCATCTATTTGAAGCTTTGTTGGATTTAAAATACCACTTCCAACTGCAACAATAACTGTTTTAGAATAATGTTTTTGACCTGAAGCTGTATGTAAAACAAAAATACCATTATCGTCACGAGTGATTGTGTCGACTTTTTCATTTAACACAACAGTCGGATCAAACGTTAATCCTTGCTGAACAATTTGTCCGATAAATCTCTCCCCAGGGATTGGTGGTTGTCCTCCAACATCCCAAATCACCTTTTCAGGATAACAATGAACTTTGCCGCCTAATTCAGATTGAAATTCAATCATTTTTGTTTTCATTTCTCGTAAACCACTATAGAAGGCAGAGTAAAGTCCAGCAGGACCTCCTCCGATTACTGTTACATCATAAAGATCGTACATGTTCATTATGTTCTCACTCCAGAATATTCTGTCATTGATTATCATTCTCAATAAAATATAAACCATTTTTGAGAATTTTTCAATGATTTCACTAAAAAATAATGTTGACAATATTAGTAAATAGACTTATATTTACGTAGTAATAACGATTGATAATAATTATCATTATCACTAACGGTTGGAATATAAATGAATGGAGGTCCGTTTATGGTACGGTTATACACTAATGAATTGACCATTGGTTATGGTGATCGTTTGATAGTAAAAGACCTTAATATAAAAATTCCGGATAAACAAATTACAACAATCATCGGTTCAAATGGATGCGGGAAATCGACTCTTTTGAAGGCGATTACAAGAATAATCTCTCATCAATCCGGAACGATTATTTTAGATGGAGAAAACATTGCTTCAGAGAATACTAAATTACTAGCTAAAAAAATGGCGATTCTACCTCAAACCCCAGAGAGTGCAAGTGGTTTAACTGTAGGTGAACTAGTATCTTATGGTCGATTCCCATATCAAAGTGGTTTTGGCAGATTAAATCAAAAAGATATTGAAGTAATTGATTGGGCACTTGAGGTTACAGGTACAAAGGAATACAAATATCAAGCGGTTGATTCGCTTTCAGGAGGTCAACGTCAACGAGTTTGGATCGCAATGGCGTTAGTACAAGAAACAGAAATCATTTTCCTTGATGAGCCAACTACATATTTAGATTTAGCACATCAGCTCGAAATTTTGGAGTTGTTACAAAAGCTAAATCAAGAACAAGAACGCACGATTGTAATGGTTTTACATGACCTAAATCAAGCTGCTCGATTTGCAGATTTTATCATCGCACTTAAAGATGGAGAAATCGTAAAAGCGGGTTCTTGCGAAGAAGTCATTACACATGAAGTTCTAAAAAAAGTTTTTTCAATTGATACAGTAATTGGAAGAGATCCAAGAACAGATAAACCAATGTGCATAACATACAATTTACTTAAGGGAGAAGAGAAAAATGAAGAAAATCTTAATACCATTTCTTTTAATATTCGTGCTAATTATTAGTGCATGTAGTAAAGGAGCATCAAGTACAGAAGGCTCAAAGAATGAATCAAAAAAGTCTGGAACTATTACATATCAATCGCAAAATGGTCCAGTTAAAGTCCCAGCTAACCCTAAACGTGTAGTAGTGTTATCATCGTTTGCAGGAAATGTAATGTCTTTAGGAGTTAACATTGTCGGTGTTGATTCTTGGTCTAAGTCGAATCCTCGCTGGGCTGAAAAATTAAAAAATGTTGAAGTAGTTTCAGATGATAATATCGAAAAAATTATTGAGTTAAATCCAGATTTAATTATTGGCTTAGATAATGTTAAAAACCTTGATAAATTAAAGAAAATTGCACCTACTGTAGTTTATACATACGGCAAAATAGATTACTTAACTCAACATATTGAAATTGGTAAATTATTAAACAAAGAAAAAGAAGCTCAAGCATGGGTAGATGATTTTAAAGCTCGTGCACAAAAGGCCGGAGAAGAGATTAAAGCTAAAATTGGTCCAAATGCAACAGTTTCTGTAATTGAAAAATTCGACAAGCAGCTTTATGTATATGGTAACAACTGGGGTCGTGGAACAGAAATTCTTTTCCAAGAAATGAAATTAAAAATGCCTAAAAAAGTTGAAGAAAACGCATTAAAACCAGGATATTTTGCAATTTCATTAGAAGTACTTCCAGAGTTTATGGGTGACTATGTAATCTTCAGTAAATTTGATCAAACTGATACTTCTGTAGAAAAAACAGGTACTTATAAAAATACACCAGCAGTAAAGAATAAGCACGTTTTCGAAGTAAATGGAAGTGAATTCTATTTCAATGATCCAGATACTTTAGACATGCAATTAGAATTCTTTAAAAAGCAATTTCTAGGTAACTAACAAAAATAAGAGTAGGAATTCTATTATTCCTACTCTTATTATTTAGACATTGTCCAAAGATTTTATTGCAGACTGTTTGAAAACATTTGTCTTTTTGAGGCGCGAAGTTACCCTAGTCGGTAATGAGCACTGCAGAAAACGAGCGTTTGGAGGGCAGCCTGAAGACATTCTATATAGAGAAGATGAGAGGCTAATGACACGAAAACACAAAGGTTCTGTTCCATTCTTTTTTAAATTTATATTGGGGATTATCATTTTTATAGTTATGTTTGTAATTGCGATTGTTTTCGGCGCAGCGGATACAACTGTTGGTGATGTATGGAATGCGATTTTTACAAACATGAATAGTCAACAGATTTCTATTATTAGAGAGTTACGTCTGCCTCGAGAGGTGGCGGCAATATTTGTAGGGGCAGCTCTTGCGGTGGCAGGTGCTATTATGCAAGGGATGACAAGAAATCCACTTGCAGATCCTGGTTTGCTCGGCTTAACGGCAGGAGCAAATGCAGCTTTAGCAATAACAATGGCTTTCCTACCAAAAGTTAATTATTTTGGGATTATGATAGCTTGTTTTATAGGTGCAGCGGTTGGTTCACTAATCGTTTTTGGTATTGCTACAGTGAAAAAAGGCGGTTTTTCTCCATTTCGTATTGTTTTAGCGGGGGCGGCTGTTACAGGCTTTTTAACTGCTATTTCTGAAGGTGTAGGAATTTACTTTAAAATATCTCAAAATATTTCAATGTGGACTTCAGGTGGATTAGTCGGTACATCATGGGGGCAAGTAAAAACGATTACGCCTTTTATTGTAGTCGGTATTCTAGTAGCAATTTTCATGGCACGTCAATTAACAATACTTAGCTTAAACGAAGAGGTTGCTGTAGGTTTAGGTCAAAATATCCCAAGAATTAAAGCAATCTTATTTGTAGTAATCGTTTTACTAGCTGGAGCGGCAGTTGCTCTAGTAGGAAATATGGCATTTCTAGGTTTAATGGTACCTCACATGGTGCGCGGATTCGTCGGTACTGATTACCGGTTTATTATACCGATGTCTGCTATTTTTGGTGCTACATTCTTACTTTTGGCAGATACACTTGGGAGAACAATTAATATACCTTATGAAACACCAGTTGCAGCGATTGTTGCAATGATTGGACTTCCTTTCTTTCTATTTATCGTACATAAAGGAGGCAAAGAATTCTTATGATACAGCCTGCTATTATTAGAAAACAAAGGTTAATTCTGTTGATACTCTTTATACTTATTCTATTAACAATGTTTATTGGAATGAGTTTGGGATTTTCAGCAATACCATATAGTAGATTGCTACCAACATTTTTAGGTGATGGTACGTTTAAAGAAGAGTTTGTAATCTTTTCAATTCGATTACCTAGAATGATTATCACTTTAATGGCGGGAATGGCACTTGCACTATCTGGTGCCATTTTGCAAGGGGTAACACGAAATGATATGGCGGAGCCTGGAATATTAGGTTTTAATGCTGGTGCAGGTGTAGCTATTACAGTATTCTTTTTATACTTTCCAATTGAAGCAGGATCGTTTGTTTATTTAATCCCAATCGTTGGATTTTGTGGTGCTATTGTAACAGCAATTATTATTTACTTATTTTCTTATAAGAAAAATTCGGGTTTACAACCTATAAGACTAGTTTTAGTAGGGATTGGTTTCTCGATGGCTCTTTCAGGAATCATGATTGTATTAATTTCATCTGCGGAACGTGCTAAAGTAGATTTTATTGCCAAATGGTTAGCAGGTAATATTTGGGGGACAGATTGGCCGTTTATTTGGGCATTCTTACCTTGGTTAATTGTATTAATTCCGTTTACTTTATATAAAGCAAACACATTAAACCTTCTTAATTTAAACGAGCCTGTTGCAATCGGGGTAGGGGTCTCATTAGAAAAGGAAAGAATTGTTTTAATGTTAGCAGCAGTTGCATTAGCAGCATCTGCTGTTTCAGTAACAGGAGGAATTGCATTTATCGGATTAATGGCACCACATATTGCTAAAAGCTTAGTTGGCCCAAGAAATCAATTATTTATACCCATCGCAATTTTAATTGGTGGATTATTACTATTAGTTGCTGACACAATCGGAAGAAACTTAGTCGATCCGGAAGGAATACCAGCAGGGATTATAGTAGCCCTAATCGGTGGACCTTACTTTGTATATTTAATCCTAAAAAAGGCTTAATCAATAGAAAAAGACATTGTGAACTACACAAATCGTTCGAACAATGTCTTTTCTTTATTCTTAAACAGTTAATTCTTCATTTAAGTATTTAATTTGTCCGTCTTTTAAAGATTGAATACGAGCAAGAGATTCAACTCGATAACCACGATCACGCAGAATCTTTCCACCATCTTGGAATGATTTTTCAATTACGATCCCAAAGCCAACTGTTTCTGCCTTCGCTTGTTCGATAATTGAAAGTAATCCAAGAGCTGCCTGTCCGTTAGCTAAGAAATCATCTATTATTAATACTTTATCACCTTCGTCTAACCATTTATGAGAAATTGAAATTTCATTTTCTTCTTTTTTTGTAAATGAATATACTTTGGCAGTATAAACATCTTGCTGCATTGTGATTGATTTTTTCTTGCGAGCAAAAACTAGAGGAACATTTAAAGCAAGTGCTGCCATTAGCCCAGGTCCGATACCTGAAGATTCTATCGTAACTACCTTTGTTATTTTTTCTTCAGAAAATAAGCGCGCAAATTCTTCCCCAATTTCTTTCATTAAAACAGGATCCATTTGATGATTTAAGAAAGCATCCACCTTTAATACATCATTTGCTAAAACGATTCCTTCTTGTTCAATTTTTTTAAGTAATAATTCCATAATGATCCCCCTTAATGTAAACAAAAAACTCAAAACATGTACTTCACTGTATAAAATGAGTGAAGTAACACATTTTGAGTCTTTGATTCGAAAGAGCTATAGACAGACGTGTTACCACTCATAGTCGGTAAATTTAAGGTTAACCGGTAGAAACTTGTGAGCCATATCCTCACTATTATACGAGTGAAATTTATAATTTTAATGAAACTATAACATGTTAATAGATTCTGGTCTAGCAATTAATAGGTGTAAATTATTAGCATTATTGATTATTACTTAATACAGTTTACAAATAAACTTAGTGAACTCCTTTACTAAATCCTGGTCGTAAACAGTACCACTTTGTTTTTGAATTTTTTTTAACGATAATTCAATTGAACATTTCTTTCTATAACAACGGTCATGGGTTAGTGCATCAAAACTATCAATTATTCTGATTACTTTAGAATTAAAATCAATTTCGTTACTACGTAAACCTTCATAGCCAGTCCCATCAATATTTTCATGATGATAACGTACTGTTTTTAAAATATCTCTATGATATGAAAAATCTTTTAATAATTCATATCCATAAATTGTGTGATTCTTCATTAGATTCCACTCGAAATCGGTAAGAGGACCTCTTTTTGTAACGATTGAAATTGGTATTTTTAGTTTACCAATATCATGTACATAACCAATAAAATGTAACTGATTGGATTGGTGTAATGAGAGATCTAAATATCTACTGAATTTATACGACATTTCTCCTACACGCATCCCGTGTAAAAAAGTTTCATGATCAAGTTGCCTTACTAGATCTACTAACTCATTTGTGACGAATGTTTGCCTTTCTTTTATCATAAAATCACCTTTGAATGCTTATTCAAAATAAAATTTATTTTAATAAATGGGCGATATGATTAATATCGCGCTGTGAAAGAGTAGAACTAATTACCGCAATTGGAACAATTTCTATATCAATTTGAAAATCAGCAATGATAAAGTCCAAACGTAAGTCACTAATCGTTTCAGGACTCAGATCGCCGTTTTGTAGTTCAACAAACTGGATTTTATCTCCAAATTCCTTTATAAGTTTAGCTGTTAAATACTGCCGTACACCATAACCTTCACTACTTAACAGTAGCACCCTTTTTTTTACTAATGATAATTTAGTGATTATTGCTTGAATATTTAAAGTGATTTTAGCAATTACTTCATTATTTACTTCTGGGTATGAAAGGTTTTTGCACCAATTACGAAATACGGTTTTTACTTTATTAAATAACTCTGGATAACGCTTTTTAGCGTAATCAGATATGAGAGATGATCGATCAATTCTACCGTTTAAAAAAAGAAATAGGGAAAGGACTTTAAATTGTTTTTGAAGAGTGAGAATAAAGTCATTATGATCATGTAATTTTATACTAAGCTTTTTTTCGAGCATCGTAACGAGCTCGTGTAATTCTAAATATTGTTTTTCGGATTTATTATGGTAGCTATTTATTATTTCATCTTGAGGTTCATTATCGCTAGAAAAATAAGGGAATGCAGATATCATTAGAGAAAGAGCGTTAATTTCATTTAATGGAATAGATACTTTATAAATTTTTTCTAGCTGTACGCACATATCAGTTGCAACTGAAAAAAACTTCGAATCCTTAATATTGTTAGAAGGATTTAAGTCCAATTGTATATCTCGATCGATTCTTTGAAGCATCGTACCAACATAATAAATATATTTATACATTGTAGGTGGAAATAAAAATAAATTATTATTTTCAGCTGACTTTGTAACTACTTCTTTAATTATAGGAAACGATAGTGAATCATAAGGCCACTTATTCGTATAGGAATATAGACCATACAATACGTCACAGCATAAGATTCTTTTTTGAAACTCATTGCCTACAATTTCAAGAGGTGCACGCTTTAAACTTAAATTATATGATTTCAATAAAGTGTCTACTCGTTCGAGAATTTTATAAACAGTATTATGATGTGTGTATAAAACTTTTCCTAAATCACTAATGTATTCAATCTCTTTAATTAGAATAAACATGATTACTTGAAGCGATAGAGAATTCTTAACAAATAGTGAACGAACTTGATCAAGCGAGGAATTAATTGGATTATTTATATAAATACCTTTTCCTTTTATCGTTTCAATATGCCATCCCTCAGGGAATGTTGCATTGATAATTTGTATATCGGTTCTTATTGTTTTCTCAGTACAGTTTAAATTTTTAGCAAGCTCCTCCGTTTTGAACCATTTTTCTTGACTACTTAAAATATCGATTAAGTGTAATCTTCGTAAACTCGCCTTATCCATCTCATCTCCTACTTTATCTAAAATAATTTTTTTAAAAATAAACCAACATTTTTTTGTGATAACACTCACATAAAATGTTGTTGAGATAATGTTTTCAAAATTATTGTAAACTTAGATGATGGATAAGGATATGACTATTTTTACCGTTAAAAACGGTAAAAAATATACACTAATCGACAATCTCCTTTTTATATAACGAAAGGCATACAACGTTTAGGGAAACTTTCTATATTACTTGTTTTTACCTATCAAAACGGTAAAAAATAGCATTTGAAACTTTAATTAGCAAGACTATAATTTAATTTGAAAAGGAACTCGTTTTAATAGATTTCCGAAAGAAGTCTCCCATACTCAAGAAGGGCGATAGCCCAATGTAGGTGGTAGATGAATTTCGGTTGGCTTTAGCCAAAGGTTTTGTATAATCAGTCTTAGATAAATTAAAGGGCTGGTATACCAATGAAATTAGACACTAATAATCATTCAGTGTTCTCGATGTATTATCATCATGTACTGGTTTTGAAATATCGTAGACATGTATTTCATAGTGAAATATCTGATTTTGCAAAAGAGATGTTTTCTTGAAATTGGAAGTAAATACAATATCTATTTAGTGGAATGGAATTACGATAAAGATCATATCCACATCTTATTCAAAGAACATCCTAACTTTGAACTGTCAAAGTTCATCACTGCTTATAAGAATGCAAGTTCTCGATTGTTAAAGAGAGACTTCCCACAGATCAGGAAAAAATTATGGAAAGAAATGTTTTGGTCAAGAAGTTTCTGTCTGCTAACAACAGGCGGTGATCCAATAGATACCATTAAGAAATACATTGAAAATCAAGGTCAAAAGTGAGGTGGAATGATATGGCAAAGCACAATAAAGCATATAAGTTTCGTTTATACCCAACAGAAGAACAAGCATTT
Source organism: Gottfriedia sp. NPDC057991 (assembly GCF_042886615.1). Taxonomy (NCBI): domain Bacteria; kingdom Bacillati; phylum Bacillota; class Bacilli; order Caryophanales; family Bacillaceae; genus Gottfriedia; species Gottfriedia sp. NPDC057991. Next base: position 386,429 of record NZ_JBHVQN010000004.1, on the reverse strand, counting down.
CTTATGCGAAAAACTTTCGGTTGTGTGAGATTCATATACAACAAAATGTTGGCAGAACGAAAAGAAACATACGAGAAATACAAAGATGATCAGAAACAACTAAAGAAACAAAAGTTTCCAACTCCTGCAAAATACAAAGCAGAATTTGAGTGGTTAAAAGAAGTTGATTCTTTAGCCTTGGTCAACGCTCAACTAAATTTGCAAACTTCATATAAAAATTTCTTTAGTGGCCACAATGACTTTCCTACATTTAAAAACAAAAAGGGTAGAAATTCATATACAACCAATCTCGTAAACGGAAACATCATGTTATTTGCTCGCCATATCAAATTACCAAAGCTAAAAATGGTACGAATCAGACAGCATCGAAAAATTCCACAAGACCACATAATCAAGTCATGCACGATCTCCATGACATCTACTGGTAAATACTATGTTTCTATTTTGACTGAATACGAAAAAGAAATTATACAAAAAGAAGTGAAAAACGTTATTGCATTAGACTTTGCGATGGCTGAATTATATGTGAGTAGCGAGATTGAGAAAGCCAATTATCCTCGCTACTATCGTGTTATGTCAGAAAAATTAGCAAAAGCACAACGCATTCTTTCTAAGCGTAAAAAAGGTTCTGCACGCTGGAATAAGCAATGTCTAGTAGTGGCTAAGTTTCATGAGAAAGTAGCGAACCAACGCAAAAATTTCCTTCACCATAAGTCAAATGAATTAGCTTCTAACTTTGATGCTGTCGTGATAGAGGACTTGAACATGAAAGGAATGTCTCAAGCCCTTCACTTTGGTAAAAGCGTTCACGACAATGCTTGGGGCATGTTCACTGCTTTCTTAGCGTACAAACTAAAAGAACAAGGAAAACAGCTTGTGAAAATTGATAAGTGGTTTCCTTCCACTAAGAAGTGTTCTTGTTGTGGTTCAGAAAAACTGATGCAACTATCTGAACGCACCTACCATTGTTCATGCGGCTATGCGACAGATCGTGACTACAATTCAGCAGTCAATATCAAAAATGAAGGCATTCGTCTATTAGTATTAGCATAGAAACAAAAACTCATGGAACATGAGGGTTAGCTCGGTCAGTTTTCGTTGGCTAGTAAAAGCAACAATAAGTCGAGAAGCCCCCACTTCAAGTAGACCGGAAGGTTAACTAAGCGGTGGGTAGTTCACTTTGGGATTGTATTCGGATATGATCATGATTGGTGCTCGAAATTGAGTAATGAGGAGGGAAATGATGGGTATAGTGTTACTGTTTTTTATCCTAGGAAAACTTTTGCTAGTTCAGTCTATGTTACATAGTCGAATTACTTTGTTAGGATTATTATTTAGTATTTTTATTGTTGTTTTGCTATATTTACTTCCAATCTTTTTAGAATTCAATAAAAGAGAACGATCTATTGGTTATAGTTTTACTTCATTAGTGGTAGGAACTATATTTTTAATCTGTACTGTTTATGAAAGATATGCTGTTTTTGTATTTTCTAGTCTTGATCAAACTGCAGCAATCTCCAATTCAATATCCTCTTTTTTTATGATAGGGGACTTACTTTTCATTTTTGACTTTCTATTACTATTGTATCTCTTACTATTCAAAGTACTTAAAATAAGGGCAACACAATTAATTTTTGGAAAAGAAATCAGGACAAATAAAAGAGCAATAAAAAGGAATGTATATACATATTCACCTCTTAAAAACATTACGCTTAATGAAGATTAAGGAATAACTGATTGTAATGATGAAAGCGTACGGAAAACCTCACTTTTGAAGTGAGGTTTTTTTTGCGCTTTCAATATGTTCATCATTTTACTAAGGAGCAGTAAATTGGGCAATTGAAACGGTAACATTGCCCAAGTCCTCAACATATTTTGTTGTTGAGAGTCTGCATTTTAGTAGATTCAAATTAAGGAATCGTATTTATTTTATTTAAGTGCGGTATGTTTTATTCGCTTTCAAATTTTATGTCGGAGGTTATAAAAATGTATGATTTTCAAAGAGATCTTCAACAATTAAACGTTGGTCAGTTTCAATCTAGTCAATTAGTTCCATGGGATTATAATCAGTATGACAATTACGATGTTAGAATGTGCTTTGGTTTCTTTCCATTTTTTAGTTGTTTTGGTTGTGGAGGCTGCGGCGGTTGTGGAGGCTGCTTCCGTTGCGGAGGTTTCCGTTGTGGAGGCTGCGGTCGCTGTCACCGTTAATTGTAATGTTTCATAAAAACTATTTGTCCATTTAGACAATCAGCCCCTACTAATCTTTGTAGGGGCTATCAACAGTCGATGTTTGGCAAAATTGAGCATGATGAACAGGGAAGAAAACATTAATTTATAGATTTTTATAAGTTTTTGGCAACGGTTTACTAGTTATGTTATGACATAAGGAATACATAAAATACATAGGATTATGAAGAAAGTATTTATGTTATTCAATGAACAACTCACTGTATCGAAGGGGTTGAAAAGGATGTCAAAATTGAATCCATCTGCATGTTTAAAGGTTAATCGAGATACTTTTTTTGTACCTGATTCGAATGGAGGTGTCTATTTTAGGAATAACTTAAGCTCATTTCGAATGGAAGGTGCATCTGTTTACCAGTGGATTGAAAAGTTACTTCCTATGTTTAACGGTGAACACTCATTAGATAATTTAACAAATGGTTTGCCTGACGAATACCGGGAAAGAGTATATGAAATAGGTGAGATTTTATATAAAAATGGCTTTGCACGGAATGTAAGTAAGGATCATCCACATCAATTATCTAAAGATATTTTAAATAAGTATGCAAGTCAAATTGAGTTTTTAAATTGTTTTGGAGATTCTGGTTCATATCGCTTTCAAACCTATCGGCAATCCAAGATATTGGCAATTGGCTCTGGAACAATTGTCACTTCACTAGTTTCAGCATTATTAGAATCGGGATTAGCGAAATTCCATCTTTTAATAACGAATACGGAAAATACTGATAAAAAACGAATAAAAGAAATTGTAGACAACGCACGGAGGACGGATCGTGAAGTCGAAGTTGAATTAATGAAGAGAGAGAAGCTTTCCTTACAAGAGATTGTATCGACTTTTGATTCGATTTTATATGTATCAGAAGATGACCGTGTTTATGAGCTTAAAATGCTTAATGAGATTTGTAAAAGAGAGAAAAAGAGATTTATCCCAGCAATTTCTTCACAAAAGATCTGCATGACCGGACCACTAGTGACTTCAAATTCGGAAGCTTGCTTCGAGTCAGCGTGGAGAAGCGTGCATCAAAACATACTCCGTGAAGAAGAAACCAACCAACCATTGTCTTCGATTACTTCAGCAATGTTGGCAAATATAATGGTGTTCGAGTTATTTAAGGATATTACAAAATCACGCGAAACAGTAAAGAATAATCAAGTTTATATTATTAATCAAGAGACGCTAGAGGGCAGTTGGCACATATTCTCTCCTCATCCACTAGTGACTGGGAAAGCCAAAGCTAAAATAGTTCATAATTTTGAGGAAAAGTTAGAACAAAACAAACCTGGGGGAGATCAAAGTAAGTTAATAACTTACTTAGGTCAGTTCAATTCACAAGAAACTGGATTATTTCACGTTTGGGATGAGGGTGAACTAAATCAACTTCCATTAGCTCAGTGTCGGATACAAGTAGTAGATCCTCTTACAGAAGGCCCAGTAAAACTACTAACGAGTACGATTTGTACTGAATTAACTCATGAAGAAGCAAGAAGAGAGGCGGGACTTACTGGAGTTGAAATGTATGTATCTCAAATAGCCAGTCAACTTATTATGAATTCAGAGTCCGATGTTGTAGAGAGTATGGAACCTGGGGAATACATCGCAATAGCTACTGGTCAAACTTTTTCAGAAAGTATTTGTAGAGCCCTACAAAAATATTTATCTGAAGAGCTTAATAAACAAACGAGTGATCATAAAAGTCATATTCAGGAAATAAAAGCGTTAAAAATTGAAGATGATTGTGCTCAATTTTATTTACAAACATTAAATACAATACATGAATCTCCAAAAATAGCATTAGGGAAAGAGATTTGTGGATTTCCAGTAGTTTGGATTGGTACACAAAAAGGCTGGTATAGAAGTGTTGGTTTAAATATAACTATGGCCCTACAAGATGCACTAAAACAAGTACTTAAAGAGTCACAAAATAAGACTCAATTACTTGCATCAACAGCTATTCAAAGTTCATTAGTTTTAGTGGAAGAAAAGCAAATACCCGAAATTATTATTCCTCAATCTAATCGTGCTCATCATACTGATTTATTAGTCTCGGCTATAGATATTTTAAAACAGAAAAATATGGAATTACTAACATTGGAGTTTATGCTTGAATCGATTAATGTAGATGAACTAGCGGGAGTTTATGGTGTCTTGTTAAGAGAGGTGAGCTCAATTTGAATTCAACGGTTACCATTTTTGGAGAGGGATTATTAAGTAAGTACACATCTGAAATCCTTTTAAATAAATATAAGATCGTTCAACAGAAAGATTTAGAGTCGAAGGTTTCTGAGGATACTAGTTTAATACTTATTTTAGATGACGCATGGAACCCTAAGATTTATGAAAAAGCAGATGAAATCTTGAGAATGGGAACTGTTCCATGGCTACGTGCTTGTGTTTCATTTGGGGAAGGTGTAATCGGCCCATTAGTACATCCAGGGCAAAAAGGATGCATAAAGTGTGCCGATTTTAGACGTTTAATGGCTGGTAGAGAGCGCAAAGAAATGCTAGAAATAGATTATCAGTTATTAGAAGGTGATGGAATATCAGATGATGTATGGGGTACAAGAACGGGACTTTTACAAATGGCTTACTTAATTGCAGCTGAAGTAGATAAATTTATGAACGGTAAAGAAACTCGTCTAGAGGAACGAATTTTTTTATTAAATATGAAAACATTCAAGAGCTCAAATCACTTTTTTTTACCGAATCCTTTATGTCCAATTTGTGGTGAATTAGAAGATGATACTTCTGATTCAGCGATTATTTCACTTGAGCCTAGTATGAAAGTTTCTCCAACTAGTTATCGTAGTCGCTCAATGGATGAATTAAAAAAAGTGTTAGTTAATGACTATTTAGGTCAAAAGACAGGTTTTTTAAATGGAAAGGCATATGATCTAACCACGCCATTTGCAGATGTAGTTGTAAACCTACCGTTACTTCAAGGGGATGAAGGAACTGCAGGACGTACACTCTCATATGAATCTAGTGAATTAACGGCCATTTTGGAAGGGTTAGAAAGGTATTGTGGCCTTACTCCAAGAGGAAAAAGAACGGTAGTACATGATAGTTATAACAACGTAAAAGATTATGCAATTAATCCTGAAATTGTCGGTACTCATTCGAAAGAGCAATATGCTCTGCCGCGTTTTCCATTTAAGGCGTTTAATCCTAAACGGAAGATTGATTGGGTATGGGGCTATTCATTTTTGAAGGAGGAGCCGATTCTTGTACCAGAGTTGCTTTCATACTATAGTCTAGGATGCGGACACGGTTATGTGTATGAAACTTCCAATGGATGTGCATTAGGGGGCAGCCTAGAAGAAGCTATATTCTACGGTATTTTGGAAATTGTTGAACGGGATTCATTTTTAATGACTTGGTATGCTCAGTTGTCTCTTCCTCGACTTGATCCAAAATCAGCAAAGGACCAAGAACTCGATTTAATGATTGAGCGAATGCGCTTGGTTGGAGGATATGATCTGCATCTATTTAATTCGACAATGGAGAATGGAATTCCAAGTATTGTTGCCATTGCAAAAAATCGAAAAGAAAATGGTTTAAATCTCATTTGTGCAGCAGGCGCTCATCTTGATCCGGTTCGGGCGGTTAAAAGCGCAGTGCATGAGTTAGCTGGGATGATGTTAACATTGGATAAAAAGTTTGAAGAAAATTATGCTAAAAATATGAAAATGCTTTTAGACAATACTCTCGTTAAACAAATGGATGATCATGGGATGTTATATGGTTTACGTCAAGCAGAGGAGCGTCTGAAATTTTTATTAGATGATAACCGCCCATTAAAGACTTTTGAGGAAGAATTTAAATGGAATACAAACCATCTGGATTTGACGAATGATTTAAAGGATATTCTACAAGTATTTAAAAAATTAAATCTTGATGTGATCGTAGTCGATCAAACTACACCTGAAATCAAAAGAAATGGTTTATCTTGTGTAAAAGTCTTAATTCCAGGGATGTTGCCTATGACATTCGGCAACCATCTAAAACGATTGAATGGACTTGATCGAGTGTTAAAAGTTCCTGTTAAATTGGGCTATACGAAGAAACCGCTAAAGCCGGAGCAGCTCAATCCATATCCGCACCCGTTCCCATAGGTGGTGTTTTAGGAGGTTTTTGGATGAGTTTACAAACATTTCTACACAATCTTCATTTTGATATTGAAAAGGCAAATCAATCGGGTTGGGAAGTAGATTGGGAGGATGCGCCACTAACTTATAAGATTTATAAAGATTTACCTACTATTCCACTTTCTCTTAATGTTCCATTATCCTTAAAAGAAAAAAAGGATGCAATTGAGCCGAATTTAGACGAAATAGGCTATTTTCTATGGTATGTATATGGATTAACTCAAGTTGCTCAAACAGCAATTACTTCCGGTTCCAACGAAATGGTTAATATGATGTCTTTAAACCGAAGATTCATCCCCTCTGGTGGAGGATTATATCCGAATGAATTGTATTTATATCTTAAGTCCGATCGAGTCTCTTCGGGGATTTATCATTACGATGTTGCTAGACATTGCTTAGTTTTATTAAGAGAAGGAAATTTTGATTCTTATGTATCAAGGGCTTTAGGAAATAGATGTGATCTTCCAAAGTGTTTTGGTACTATTTTTATTTCAACAATGTTTTGGAAAAATTTCTTTAAGTACAATAATTTTTCTTATCGTCTTCAAGGGTTAGATTGCGGCGTGTTAATTGGACAGATTTTAGAGATGGCTAAACGCTTTGGATTTAAAGCAGGAGTGTATTACCAGTTTCTAGATCAAGCAATCAACCATTTAATCGGCATACACGAACGAGAGGAAAGCGTGTACGGTGTAATTCCGCTTTCTATTGAAGAATCTGCCTTGATTCCACATGATAATGTAAAGAGTAAAAATTACAATTCAATCGATCTAAGTAAAGAGTTACAAGCAGTTTCACATAAATATTTAGTAAAATCGAAAAAGATTAGAGAGTTCCCGATGCTAATTAAACTGAATAAAGTATCGATGATCGAATCGACCCAAACATTTAGAAAAGTTGATGAAACCGTTGAAGCTTTAGATAAACGGCATCGAATAATATTACCTAAGGTGGAGCGGCTATCCTATGATTCAGCCACCATATGTAAAGAACGCTTTTCACCTGAACTTGACTTTGTTCTACGCTCTATTAGTCAAAAAAACCTAGCGACACTACTTAAAGAGGCGACAGCATCCTTCTCATATTTAAATGATTTAGATGGATCCTTTGAAACTAACAATAACCGACCCAAATTATATTTATGTTTGTATAATGTTGAAGGGATTAACAATGGTGCTTATTATTATGATGATCATACCCATACGCTAGTGCAAACTAAATTAGGCGATCAACGAATGCAGCTCCAAACAGGAATGAGTGCCCCCACCGTTAATTTATTCCAAGTGCCAATCTGTATACATGTCGTGGGGAATAAGGAACATATAAAATCGACACATAGTTATAGAGGCTACCGGATTCAACAGATGGAAGCTGGCATTATGGTTCAGCGTTTACTAATAGCCGCATCAGCATTAGGATTGGGTGGGCATCCACTACTTGGATATAATGTAAAATTATGCGATGAGTTATACCAATTAGAAGAAATAGGAAAAACAAGTTTAATTCAAATTCCAATAGGTCATTATCGGAATCGACCTTGGTTAAAAGGAAATTTGCATAGTTGATCAATACAATTTTTATGATCGCCATTTAACAGTTTTTAGAACTTAAAAAGTTCAAAACTAAAAACAAGGATACTTTTGAGTATTCTTGTTTTTTTGTTCCAGTTATAACATATTTAAGATAATTGAATCCACAAAACCCAATGGTGGCACAGGTTAAATGCTCAATCGATATCTATTCGACATACAAAAGTCTCGAAAATTAGAACGAATAGTTCTTTTGAACTAAAATTTTATAGTATAATTAAATTAGATATTATTTAAATATAAAATAAAAAACCTTCCAAAAGAAGGTTTTTTTATTTTTGAAAATATTTAGCGTAAATATCCCCAAAGAATAATTGGCGTAATTAAGAAAGTATAAAGCAAAAACTGAAGTATAATAATCGGTGCAATTCCTTTAAAATTTTCAGCCCAAAACTTAGCAATACCAGCAGTTATATCAACTTATAATAAGGGGCCAAAACAAATTATCCATTTCATATTTTTGTTTTCCTGTATATAGATTCTTAGATGTATTAGTCTTTTTAGACAAAATTCTTCCTAAAAATTATTTGAAAAATAGGTTTTATTTCTACCAATAAAATTATATTAACACAATTTTAAAATTGTTATAAATACAATTTATTAAAATAACATATAATTAAAAAAAATGTCAGATTATAAAACTTTTTGTATAATTAAATCGTCTAATTTTAGTAAAACAAATTTAACTATTTTTATGGTTAGCTTTAAACGTTGATTATTAGTAGTTTGATTAAAAGAATTCGTGACGATACTAGAGTGAAAATAACTTTATTAATCATCCACCAAATTCCTACGACAACAACCAATTAAAAAAACGATAAAAAAGTATAGAAATTATAGGAGGAGAAAACCATTGTCCAGAAGTATGAAAAATCGTAGAAAAAAACCTATTATAGGGATTGCTATTTCTTTAGTTTTAGTAGGCGGTGTTGCAGGTACTCTTTATGAACAAAATAAAGAACCTAAATCGATTGTTATTAAGAAGAATGACAAAGTTAAAAATGACATTGTACTTAATTTTCCAGATTATTATGAAACTACAAAAGAAGATGAATCTGGATTATTAGAAGTGTTAAACGCTGATTCAAATTTAGTCTTAGTTAATAAAGATCGAAAGTTACCAGATGGTTATGAACCAAACGACCTTATCTACCCATCAATTCCTTTAAATGGGGCAGTAAAAGAAAAAACTAGAATGAGAAGTGAAGCTGGACATGCATTAGAGAAGTTATTTGCTGGTGCATCTGCGGATGGTTTTACATTAACAGCAATTTCTGGATACCGTTCGTACGATCGACAAGTTTCTTTATACAATAATTATATTTCTGTCCACGGTGAGGCATGGACTAAAGCATACAGTGCATATCCAGGAACGAGTGAGCATCAGACTGGACTAGCGATGGATGTTTCATCACCTGCATTTGGTAATGCGTTAGAAGTAGGGTTTGCCAAAACGCCTGAAGGAACATGGTTAGCAGAGCACGCACATGAATACGGCTTTATTATTCGTTACCCAGAAGATAAATTAGATATAACAAATTATCACTATGAACCATGGCATATTCGATACGTTGGAAAAGAATACGCTACTTATTTATATACGAATCATCTTGCACTTGAAGAAGCGATGCCAGCTAAAAAATAATAATAACAAAAAGGCATGTCTCATACTAATGAGACATGCCTTTTACTATCTACTGATTTATTAATGTATTCGCCATACTTAGTGCTTTACGGGTTTGTTTGCGATTAAAATAATAGTTAAACAATTCTTTTTCCGAATGATTGATTAGATAAGCGAATCCTAGTTTTTTAAAAAATGGTAATGAATGTTCCGCCAAATATTGGTGATATTCTTGTTCTTTTCCTAAGATTAAAAAGTCTAATAAGATGAATAAGTTGATAAAAAGTTTGTCATTTTTTTTGGAAGCAATATCAAACCCTTTACCTACATACTGTAGTAATTCACCTTTAGGTAATAGTTCTCCATAATAGGAACTTCGTATATATCCTTCTAGGGAAAGTAAATATGGTATAGAATTAGAATCCTTCAATTTCATAGACTCAAAATAGTATTTTTTTGCTAGCTCATAATTTTTTCTTCGGTAATATTCAAAGGCTAAATTATGATATACCCTTGCTTTTCGGTCTGATGATCTACAAATTTCACAGCTTTGGATTAAGTTTTCAAATCCTTTAATCGTCTCTGAAAATTCTTCATTATCCTTAACTTGTATTAACATAAGCATTTCGGAGTCGATTACTCGAAGATAGGAATTAATACTTTTGAAATACTGACGGGCTTTATCAGCATAAAAGTAAGCCATAACAGGTAAATCGTTCGAATGGTAAGCAGAAGCTAAATGATAATAATATTCCTCATTTGCATATTCTTCCTTATTAATTTTCTTTAAAACTTGAATGGCAAGTAAAGGTTCATGGTTCGTTAAGTGATAAATACCTTGCACATGTCTAAAAAGATTTATTTCATAAGGTGACAATTTGTGCTTTATTTTTTTTATTTTATCAATGAGCTCTTTTGCTTCATTCATTAAATTACGCATTAATAAATATCTGACGCGTAGTAATTGATATTGATTAATATAATTTGAAATTTGAATTAACTCTTCTTGCTCAAGTTCTAAGTTGATCTCTTCTATTTCGTCAAATAGCTGCATGACAATAGACTGCTGCCAACTATTTATACGCATTTTAATATTTTTTAATTTTAAAATCTCATTTTCGATTTTTATTCCAAGTCGATCCGATAGTAGGGCTATAATTTCATTTGCATATTCAGTTTGAGATCTTTCTATTTTACTAATATGCGTACTAGAACAAATTCCTTTCCCTAGCTGTTCTTGTGTCATCTGAGATTTCTCTCGATAATATTTTATGATTTTCCCCTCATACATAACAAATTTCTCCCTTTTGTAAACCTTTTTATTAATAGTTTGAGTAGTAGAAAACCATTGATTCCCCCAAGTTAATAATAAAAATTTCTATTGAACTTTAATGACTTTCTTTCCAAACACAATCTATACATCAATAAATTTAGTAAAATATGAGACTTTAATTCTAAAAAGGAAAATTAATTATGATAATTAATGTTAAAAAAAGGATTTCAAATGAAAATTCGGACTGAAATAACCCCCATTTACCAAGAAAAATAGCTAAATTACAATCAAATTATTAGATTTGTCTAACTATTCTAACTCTAATTTTACATCATTTTTTTAATTGGAGGAATGAAATAGGGTTAGTTAATTTAATCATTTTTTCATGCAGTAAACTATTTTTTACTTAATTTAACTTAAGCTAGTAGAAGGAGCGCATCGAAATGAAGATTAGAAATAAGAAAATGCTAAACGTAATGGTAACAAGTGTATTAACTACAAGCTTTTTTACATCTTATTTAATGCCACAAAAAAAATCCTATGCAACTTCGAACTCTGTAGAATCAATCTTAAAGGGACTGACAGATGAGCAAAGACAATCGATTAAGCGTTTGAACCCTCAAGAAGGCTTTATTATTGATCCTAGTTTACTATCATTAAAGGATAAGACAGCGCATGTCATCGTTGAACTAAAAACATCGCCACTAGAGGAGAACCAACTATCAAAATCAAAAGCTTTACCAAAAGAAAAAAAGCAAAAAGTAAGAGGCGAACAAGCGTTTTTTAAACAGCGATTAACTGAACTTTTCAATGAGAAGGCATCCAAACAAAAATCAAGCCAAGCATCAAGCAAAACTTTCAACCAACAAGCCTTCCAATTTGATATTAAACAAACATATGAGAATGTATTTAATGGAATGGCAATGACAATTCCTACGAATCAAATTAATACACTTCTACAAACAGGTGTTGTTAAACGAATTTGGAAAGATAATGAGGTCCGCTTGCCAAAAAATGAGTTATCGACATTAGATAAATCTGCAGGAAAAGCAATACCACCAGCTCTTCCGCATATTGGCGTTGATCGATTACACAGTGAAGACATAAAAGGACAGGGCATAAAAGTAGGTGTTCTTGATACAGGGATTGACTATAATCACCCTGATTTAAAAGATTCATATAAAGGTGGATATGATTTTGTAGACAATGACGCTGATCCAATGGAATCAACTCCTGCAGATCAAAAAGCATCAGAAATGCCCGAATCTATAGATGGAATTCCGTTTGTAACTGAACATGGAACACATGTTGCAGGTACAATTGCATCTAATCCAAATAATAATGTGGAATATGCGATGACTGGTGTAGCTCCAAAGGTAGATTTATATGCTTATCGAGTATTAGGTCCATATGGATCAGGTTCAGATTCAAGTGTTATTGCAGGGATAGAGAGAGCCGTAGAAGACGGAATGGATGTTATTAATCTATCTTTAGGTAATGGAAATAACAATTCTCTTGATGCAACATCTGTTGCAATTAATAATGCAGCTTTACAGGGTGTAGTACCAGTTATAGCAGGAGGAAATGCTGGACCTACGTCAGGTACAATTGGATCACCGGGGGCATCTCCCCTAGCAATTACTGTAGGTGCAAGCGATGTACCAACTGATATTCCAACAGTAAAAACAAGTTTAGGTGATGTTTCAGTCCAAAGTACATTAATGGGACATGGATTAGGTAAGGATTACTTAAATGTGATAGATAAGGATTATCATGTTGCTGATGTTGGAAACGGTTACGAGGAAGATTATGCTGGGAAAGATTTAAATGGAAAAGTGGCTTTAATTGCCCGTGGAGATATATCGTTTGACGAAAAAATTAGACGTGCACATGAAAAAGGCGCAGTAGCTGTCTTAATTTACAATAATGTAGACGGTGAAATTCCATATTTCTTAGGTGAAAACTATAGCTATGTTCCTTCATTTAAAATGTTGCGAGCAGATGGAGCAAAACTTGTGGATCGTTTAAAAGCGAATCCAACGGAAACTATTAAACTATCAGATTTCCATTCAAATATGACTAGTGGCGACGTATTAGCTGATTTTAGTTCTCGTGGACCGGTGAGTAATAATTTTGATATTAAGCCAGATGTTGTTGCACCTGGTGTATCAATACTTTCAACGGTACCTGAATATATTAACAGCCCTGGAGATGGAGTAGATTATTCTCATAGCTATGCAAGTTTAAGTGGAACATCGATGGCAACACCACATGTTGCTGGGGGTGTAGCTTTACTACTACAATCACACCCAGATTATACAGTAGCCGATGTTAAAGCAGCTCTTATGAATACAGCTGATCCATTAAAAGGAAGAACATACAACGTAAACGAAGTTGGAGCTGGACGCGTGGATGCTTATGAAGCAATTCATAATACAACATTGATTGAAGTGCAAAACAAAACAATTACACTTGATCAAGATGGCTTCCGAAAACAAATTGATGATATATCAGGATCACTACCGTTTGGAAGTATTGCACAATCAAGCGGGGATCAAACTAGAAAAACTTCGATTAATATTAAAAATATGAGTAAGAAACTAGAAACGTATCATACAAGTGTAGAATTTTTAACAATTGATGGTGTATCAAAGGATGCTAGTAAAAGTGGTGTTAAATTAGAATTACCATCTACAATTGAAGTAAATGGAAATGAAAATAAAAATATTGATGCAAACTTAAAGATCCCAAAAAATGCCGATTTAGGTATTTATGAAGGTTATATTCACATTGAAAATGAATCGAACACTGAGGAATATCAAATTCCTTTCCACGTACGCTACTCAACTAGTGGTTTCGAAAATGTGACATTTTATAAACATGCTGTAACGAACGATCTAAGTAACTTCCATCCATATATAGAGCCGTTTGTACCTGTTTCATTTAAAATGAATAGTGGAATGAAATCGATGGATGTAATCGTTAGTGACTTAAACGGCAAACCAATTGGATATTATGGAACGTATACTGGTATGGAAAATCTTAGTCTTGATACTGAGTACTATATCATATTCGGTTTCACTGGTTCAGTAAAACTTTTTACAGGTGATCCGAATAATCCTTTATCTCGTGAATATGAAGACTTAAAAGAAGGTAAGTATATTGTTTCATATATTGGTACAGGTGTAGACGGAAAAACGTATAAAGTCGATAATGACATGGTTATCGATAATACACCTCCGAAAGTAGTTTTTGATAAGAAAACAGGAGTAAATGAAATATCAAATGATGATTTAACAACGGAAAATAGCCCTGTGGATGGCAAGGATTACAATGCTTATTGGGTACATGGTAATGTTTATGATGATACGATTGATTATTTGAAGAGCAGAGGACATGACATTACACAAGAGGCAAATACAGTATATGCGTATCAAGATTCTTATTGGCCGACTGCACAGTTTTTCCCTACAACTGATGGGGATTTCAAATTTGGCGTATTGCCAGAAGAATATGCAAATTATCCGACGAATATAAGAATTTATACTTATGATCACGGAACTGCTGGAAATCCGACTTTCCCAGAATTTACGATTATTAACAAAGGTGATAAGTATGCAACTGTAAATACAAATACAAATGGGTTAAGTCTTGGTTCTGAGTTTGTTAATACATTTAGGGTGAAAAACGCGAAAGATTTAACAAGCGCTAATGTTACAATCGATCTTCCACATTATTATAAAGTTGATAGCGTTAAAGCATCAAAACAGTTAGAAGACTTAGCGATAAAAAATAATTGGACGATTCGTGTTGCTAAGCCAAGCATAAAAGAAGATTATTGGTCAGATATCATTACATTTGCTGTAGACATTACCGACAAAAAGACGAAATTACCAGTTTCAATTAATGGCGATATGAATTTACTAGATATAAATTTAAAAGTCATTGATGATCTAAATTATTTGGTAGAAAGCGGATTCTATTCTCAAGAATCATCTTACCAAACAAATGATGGAACTAAGTTTACTTTACCTACCTATGCTGATAAATTTAAATTCATTTCTCAGCACTCAATGTTGGAAGGCTATTACCATGGTGAAGCAGTAAATTTAGATAATTATGATCTGGATTATTCAAAGATTGGTACAAAGGCTTATGTTGTTGATAAAAAAGGTAAAAAATATAATGCATCAATTCAAGAAAATGGATGGATGACAATTACTGATATTCCTGCAACTGCAGATGATTATACCTTAGTCATTAATATTCCTGGGCATTTCTTATACACTAAAAAAATCAAATTAAGTAAAACGATTGATGGAAAAGTACAAGGAATGTATTACGACTTGTATCCTGATACTGCTGCTGCCGGTGATGTAAATAGAGATAATGTAATCGATATTTATGATGCGAAACTAGTTGCAAATAGTGCAGGGGAAACAGGAGTTAACCTAAAAGCAGATCTTAATAAAGATGGTGTTGTGGATATTGTAGACTTCAACTATGTTGTAAAGAATTTCATGTCGATCAATCCGTATTTTCCAACTTCAATTAAACCAGTTGAAAAAGCAGGTAAATTAACGTTAGATGAATTGAAAAAGAGCTTTAACTAAAATAAGAGGGTGCCTTATATGGCATCCTCTTTTTTACTTCCAAGATTCAATTGCATTTATTAGTAATGACGCAAATACTTTTGCACCATTCGGTTTTAAATGAACACCATCTGGAGAAAAATATGAATTATGATTGGCGCTAGCACTATACCAGTCTACAACCCTAGTATTTGGATATTTACTTGAACCTTCCCTTACAGTTTTATTAACAAATGATTCCCAAGGTCTTGGTACACGTGTGTTAACAAATAAAATTTTTCGATCTTTTCCAATTAACTCTATAAGAGAAGACATTTGTTTTACGGTAAACGGACCGTTTGTACCTAGCTCTATGACAACAATATTCCCAAGCGAATTTGTGTTTTTTGCTTGTTGAATAATTGCAGATGCTTCAGTAAATTGTCTTCCAATTTTAGCATTTACCGAAAGAGATGAATATGTTTTTTCGAGTTCAGGAATTGAATTAATAACGATAGAATCTCCTATAATAAATACACTATTTTTTGAAACAACCGGCTTATTCGTTTCAGCAGGTTTATTATTATTATCATTATTATTTGGAGTTTGATTGTTATTTACACCTGGCTTAGGAACTTCATTTGTTTGACCATTATTATTTTGCTTACTTGTATTGTCAGTAACTGGTTTTTCATCTTTATTTTCTGTTTTTACTTCATTCTTTACTGTTTTTTCGTCATCATTTTGCTGAATTGGTTTAGTTACCTGTTTATCGTGATCAACTATAGTTGTTGAAGGAGGTTTTTTAGTATCGTTTTCAACCGTTTCAGATGATTGCTTTGATACCGATTGAACCGATTCAATTTCTGAGCTTGCTTTTACACCTTTAGCATCAGGAAGAACAGATAGTCCAAAGCTTGCGATACCAGATAGTAAAATAAACGTGCTTATGATAACAATATGTTTATAAAAGAATTCTTTTAAATTAATATTTCCAGCGAGGAAGTTCTTCCAAAGTATACCTAGTTTACCTTTTCTAATTGGATCTTCAATATAGTGATAGGATAGTGCTGCAAGAACAAATATTAAAATAATTTGACAGATTGCTCTAAAAAGTGAAATATCGCCAGTGTTAACCTTAGGGGATAATAAAATAATGACAGGGTACTGCCATAAATAGATTCCATATGAACGTAATCCGATCCATTTCAATGGTCTCATTGCTAGGAATCTACCAATCTTACTTGTAGGGTGAGCGAGTGCTGCAATTAGCATTGCAGCAGAAATAGACAATAAGAACATTCCTCCGCGATAAAGGAAACTATCATATTGATTTGTTTTACCGACCATAAGTAGAAAAATGAGTAAACCAGTAATCCCAACTAGATCAATTAAAATCTTTCCAGAGGTTGTAACGTTATTTGTAAGTTTTCGGCTAGGCCATACTAATGCTAATGAAGCTCCTATTAATAAAGAAAAAGCTCTCGTATCAGTACCGTAATAGACCCTACTAGGATCACTACCCGGATGGAATAATACAGCCATCAATAATGCAGAAACGATTGCACCAACTAATGTATACAAAAATAGACGATCTTTATTTTTAATATATTTTAAGCCTAATAAAGTAAGGATTGGCCAAATAATATAAAATTGCTCTTCAACTGCTAACGACCAAAAATGATTTAAGATTGATGGATTTGCATAAGACTCAAAGTACGAAAGATGATGGAAAATATACCACCAATTACTGTAATAAAATATTGCAGCTACTGAATCTTGTTTTAAATTTCCAATCATTGATGATTTGAATAAAGAAACAAATGCAATGACTATTAGTAATAAGGTGAACATTCCCGGTAAAAGTCTTTTTGCGCGACGGTACCAAAAACTTTTTAAGTCGATCCTTTGATTTGTACTCCACTCGGCAATTAATAAATCAGTAATCAAATAACCTGAAAGTACAAAGAAAACTGTTACTCCTAGGAACCCACCAGAAGCCCAAGAAAAATTTAAGTGATATGCAATGACCGATAAAACTGCTAAAGCTCTAAGCCCGTCTAATCCAGCCATATAACGAAACTGTTTATTTTTATTAGACATAGTAATAGCCTCTTCGTTTAAACACCTCATAAACGATTTCTTTTTCGAATAAATGTTGGGCTCGTATAAAATTTAATTTCTTAACCGGTTGAACCGCGAAGTTCATTACTAATTTCCCCTTCCCCTAATTTAACTATTTATGTCAGCCTTCTTTATATATTTGGCTATTTGTTTAATGTATTTGTTTTCTTAAAAGAGAGCCAAATCTAATAAATTAGAAGTGGCTCTTTTATTCGTTTGATTAAAAGTTATCTAATATAATGATGTCCAACTAAAACTTTTGAAAGAACGTCAGTTGGAATCGTGAATTCAACAACACCCATATAACCAGGGGCAACTTCATATTTATCAAATGAAATAACAAGCTTATGATCTTTATTTATATAGAAATTTTGATTTTCTTTAATGCTTACGAAAGGATCAATTGAATAGTCAAGATTTGCCTCAGGTATCCAGTATACCTTACTTTCATCCTCTTTCATCTGATCTTTCATTTGTTCTTTAATGTTTTCGCTAATTATTTTTACATATGATTTATCTTTAAAAAGAATAGGTAATGACAATAAAATTTCCTTTTTCTTGTCAATTGTGTCAAATTTCATAGTTGTTGAAGAGGAAGCAGCAGTATTAACAACATATCTTTCAATGGATAATATGTCCTCATTATCTGTTTTAACTTCATAACCACTATCAAATCCTAAGTGTGCACCAGAATCTTTTTTTACAGATTCTGTTTCTTTCATAAACTGATCATATAGCTTCTTATTTTCGTCTAAGTATTTTTTGTTCAAGCTTTGCTCTAAATCTTTATTTTTTAAATTATTAACCGCAGGGACTTTTAAATTTGCCTTATAGGTTGGCTCATCTACAGTATATTCAGTAAAAGTTAGTACATTAACAACATTTCCAAGTATTGGAACATTTGATAAAGTCTTTGCAAAAGTCGAACTAGTATTTATTGATAAAACAAATAGTGCAGCGGTAACAAAACCTGTAATTGACTTTAGAGGGAATCTTTTTTGTATGGAACGTTTAATTGCTTTTTTAACAATAATGTCCAAATTATCAGGGATAGGGACATTTTTATAGTCCGATCTTAATTTTTCTAATTTTTTATCCAACTAATTGGCCTCCCAAAAATAAATTCATTTCATTTTAATCCGGAGTATTTCTAAAGCTTTATATAAACGAGTTTTTATTGTATTTGGACTCTCCTGTAAAATTTCAGCAACTTCTTCAATCTTTAAGTCTTCGAAATACCTGAGGACAATTACAGCCCGATATTTAGTTGGTAAAGATTCTAATGATCTTTCTAAATCAATATCTGTATAATTATCATCCTGTCCTGAAGAATATAACTCAATTGTTTCTTCATCCATTACAGTTACTTTTTTTTGTTTTCTTAAAAAATCTAATGATGTATTTACTACAATTCTATAAAACCAACTTTTTAAAGATTGTTCATTTTTTAATTTATCTTTTGAGGAAATGGCTTTATGAATAGAATCTTGTAATATATCCACCGCATCTTCTGAATTTTTAACGTAGCTATAAGCTAACCGATAAAAATCGTCTTTATTATTAATAATAAAATCTACAAGTTCCTTTTCTAAGTTAGATTTTCCCTTCATTTAAAGAGCTCCTTTTTTGAGATACGTATCTAAGAAGGTACACATTATAAAAGACGTATACCTATTCGAAAAAGTTTTATAAAAAGTAAAAAATATTTTAGGAAATTTTTACTAAAAACCAGCCACCCAGTTTAATGGGAATTTGGCCTAAATTAGTAGTATACAGATGGCATACCTATTCGTAAACAAACTATAGACAATTAATCAAAAAAAAGAGCCAAGGAGTACTTCTGTTCCAATCAACTGGCGTTTTATAGCATAAAAAGAACAGAAACAAAAAAGCAAGAATCTTAAAATCTTGCTCTTTAATAGTCGTTTTATTTGAAATTGCTGATAGTACAAATGAGTTAAATGGTTAAAATAGCTATCTATTTACAGATTGAGATTATAGATAATAGAAATAAGAGTCTGCAAACTGTACTAATTTTAGTTGGAGGATATATGATTAAAGAACACGATAGTTTTAACCCATTTCCAAAAATAGACACGAACCGATTAGTTTTAAGACAAATGAATAATGGAGATCAATATGAAATATTTGCATTACGATCAAATAAAATGGTGTCCCAATATATTAACAGACCGATTGCAAAAGAAGTCGATGAAGCACTTCAATATATAAAAATGATTAATGAAGGAATTGAACGTAATGATTGGGTTCTTTGGGCAATTACTTTTAAAGAAAGTGATCAATTAATTGGTACAATATGCTTGTGGAATTTTTCGGTCGAGCAATCGAAAGGGGAAGTTGGATATGAACTTTCACCAGAACTTCAAGGAAAAGGAATCATGCAAGAGGCAGTAAAAGCAGTGTTAGCATATGGATTTAATACACTCCAATTACAAGTTATTGAAGGAATTGTTCAGTCAGAAAATAAAAAATCAATCCAAATTTTAGAGAGAAATAAATTTATTAATAAAGGCATAGTAAATAGGGAATCGACTAATGAAGAAGACATACATTCATGCATTTTTGAGTTAACGAATGAAAGGTATTACTCTAAATAGAATCGAATGGAACTTTTATTTTTTTATGAAATAAAGGATTTTAAAGTTTAAACAAACGTTTGAATAAAAAAATAGTCGCTAATAGCGACTATTTTTTAATTTAAACCAACAATTTTTAAATTTTTTGATTGAAGATATTCAATAATTTGTGGTAAAGCATCTAAAGAAGGTTTAGTTTCGTGAAGTAGAATGATACTTCCAGTTTCAGTGTGGCTTTTAACGTAATTTATAATTGTATTTGTATTACGGTTCTTCCAATCTTCAGTATCTTTATCCCATAAAACCATTTTAAATTGATGTTTTTGCATTAATTCAATAGTTGCTTGGTTTTTTGCACCGTAGGGTGGTCTAAAGAGGATTGTGTCTTGTTTTGTAATATTTTTTATTAAGTTACTTGTTCTAACCATATCATCTTCTTGATTTTTATAAGATAGTTTTAAGAAGTCATCGTGGTGCATGGAGTGGCTTCCAACTGAGTACCCGTTAGAATATGCGTATTGTACACAATCAGGATATCTTTGAACGTTATCTCCGATGTAGAAAAAAGTACCGCCAACTTTATATTTTTTTAAAACATTTACTATTTCCTTCGAATACTTTGAGGGACCATCATCAAAAGTAAGGGCTACACTACCTTGTGGGATACTATAGTTAACTACATTGTTTAATTTTACAGTCGGATAAATTGATTGGACAGGTTTATTAGGTTCTTGCTTAATTGCATATCTAACATCTGGCTCATTTGTGTGCACATTCGGTTGAGATATGTTTTTAATAGCAGTTTTATTTGGATCTTGTTTATCCGGATTTGTTTTTATTTGTTTCTCTGGAGTTTTTATATTTTGTGCTTTTGAAACACTTTCAGCTTTTGCAGGTTTTTTTCCGCAAAATAAAGTTTCTGATTTACAAGTTTGACTCTTATAACCTATTAAAATAATCGATAGAATACTAATAGCAGCAACAGTAAGCCAACCATAAAGTTTATATCGTTTCGAATTACCCTTTTCTTTTTTGGAACTGGATCGACTAATTGATAAATAAGGTAGATCAATTAAAATCCTAAGATCCTTCATATTTTTTATGGAATGAAGTTGAAGATGAAACTCTTCTGAACAAGAAAAGTAGATTTTTTCACTCTCATTATTGTTTGATTTAGTTACAAAACTAGTAAACTGATTTTTATCCTCTTCCCAAGTACTACATAAAGAAAGGCTAAACTTATCGTTTTCATCAAAAATAATTTTTGATTTCATAAGATTGGCCGTTTCGTTGTCAATTTCCCAATGAAGTTCTATTTCTTGATTAAATAATAGTTTTATATGCAAAAAGGATTTATCGAATTTTTGTTCGATTGATAAAAGCTCAATAAGTTTTTCATTGTAAATTGACATAACTTCCCCCTATCTTATAAAGAAATCACCCATTTGCTTTTATTTTAAGACATTAAAGACTGACCTAAATATATATCTTTTGTCATAATTATTTCTACTGTCTTCCTTAAAATATATTAGTCTATAAGGAAAATAATAAGTAAAGATTTTCCCTATTGAGAACAGGTTTTTTATTTACATTAAAATGTGTCGAATATTAAATTTACCTTACAATTTAATTGTAAAGTACTGTAAGAAATTGTCAATTGGAGATTTGAAATTAGTCCCTTTGGAATAAGAGAATATCGTTGAAAAGGATAGAAAGTACCGTTTAATAATTTTTAATCGATTGAAATGGCGTCTCGTTAGGAAGAAAGTACCTTTGAGACGCTTTTTTTTGTAAATTATGAATTCAAACATCTTAAGAGGTCTTTTGAGGCATCCTTTTATTATCAAATATGTAAGAATAAACAACTTGAGTATTTGTTTAGTAAAATTGACATTTTGCAAACAATAACATATTATGTTTGTAAATTAATAAACATTTTATAAAATTGTTTGTTGGATAATAAACGAAAAAGGGTTGTGTTTGTTAAATGGAAAATTTAGACGTTTTTTGGAATGCCGATATAGAAGAATTAAAACAAGGATATATCGAAGAGGAAAATCATTATTTATGTTTACTCTGTAGTAAAAAAATTGAAAAAGGAATTATCTATCAAGATTCAGGAATTTTATATGAAGCCGAAAAATACATGAAAGTTCATATAGAAAAAAGTCATGACTCTGTTTTCGATTATTTAATTCAACTGGATAAAAAGCTAACAGGATTAACAGAACATCAAAATCATCTTTTACGTCTTTTTTATCAAGGTAAGAGTGATACAGATATTCAAAAAGAAGCTGGTATCGGTAGCGCCTCTACGATTAGGAATCATCGCTTTGTTTTAAAGGAAAAAGAAAGACAAGCAAAATTATTTCTTGTCATGATGGAGCTTTTAAAAGAAAAGGATCAGCATGCGCCAAGTTTTTTACCACTTCATAAAACAGCAAAAATGGTCGATGAGCGCTATAACATTACAGAGGATGAAATGGAAAAAAACTTAAAAAAATACTTTCCAGAAGGCATAGATGGACCATTAAAAAAATTTCCATTAAAGGAAAAGCAAAAGCTTGTTGTTCTGAAAGAAATCGTTAAAAGATTTTCACCAAATAAGACATATACAGAAATAGAGATAAATGAAGTACTGACAGCTATTTATCCTGATTATGTCGTATTAAGAAGATACTTAGTTGAATATGGCTTTATAGATCGAAAGTCGGATGGAAGTAGTTATTGGTTAAAAGCTTAGTAAAAGAAAGGTTGGTAAAAATGAGTAGAAAAAAAGAATTAAAAATGCAATATAAAGAAACGAAAGTGCAAGCAGGTATTTATAAAATTAAAAACTTAATAAATCAAAAAATATTTATATTAAGTACTAAAAATTTAAAAACGATTAATGGAAAGAAATTTGAATTAGAGGCAGGGTCTTGTACAAATAAAATTCTTCAACAAGAATGGAATGAATATGGTAAAGAGTCATTTGTATTTGAGGAATTAGAAATTTTAAAGGAAGAAGATATTAGTCCATTAGGTATCAAAGGAGATCTAAAGAGACTCGAGGAAAAATGGTTAGAAAAACTTCAACCTTATGGTGAACGAGGATATAACACAGACAGTAGCAAGGGTGATCAAACTTGATTACATCAGAGATTAATCCTCAGGAGCAAAAAAAAGTAAAGTTTACTTTATTACGCCCTATGATTTTGTTTCTAATTCCATTACTTTTAAGTAATATTATGCAATCAATTGGCCAGGTTATTAGCATGATTATAGTAGGAAAATGGTTAGGGGAAAATGCTTTAGCTGCAATTTCAGCTTTCTTTCCAATATTTTTCTTCTTAGTATCATTTATTATTGGAATTGGCTCTGGCAGTTCCATTTTAATTGGTCAGGCACATGGTGCAAAGCTTGAAGAAAGAGTAAAAGCTATTGTAGGTACGACTCTTACTTTTACTCTTTTCCTCGCGGTAGTGCTTGCGATATTCGGTAATATTTTTATTGAAAAACTATTGAGATTAATAGGAACTCCAGAAAATATACTTCATGTTAGTACACATTATGCTTCCATTTTATTTTGGTCGATTCCCGTGCTATTTATCTATATGGTTTATACAACTTTAATGAGAGGTATTGGGGACTCGAAAACACCTTTTTATTTTCTTATATTAAGTACAGTTTTAAATGTTGCACTTTTACCACCATTAGTATTTGGTTGGGTAGGCATACCGAAGCTAGGAATTTATGGGGCAGTCTATGCATCAGTAGGCTCAACAGTTTTAACATGTATAGTTCTATTCATATACTTACACAAAACGAATCATCCCCTACGCTTTGACGCTTCAATGAGAAATTATTTGAAGATGGATCCTGAACTTTTAAAACTAATATTAAAACTAGGTATTCCAACGAGTATTAATATGGTATTTCTCTCGATTTCTGAGATTGCCGTTATTACTTTTGTTAATCAATATGGATCAAATGCCACTGCATCCTATGGGGTAGTAAATCAGCTAGTAAGTTATGTTCAAATGCCATCAATTTGTATTGGAATCGCAGTATCAATTTTTGTTGCTCAGTCAATAGGAGCCAATCAGGTTGAACGATTAAACCAAGTTATTAAAATAGGTTTATTACTTAACTATGTGTTAGGTGGCATAGTAGTATTACTCACTTATCTTTTCTCAAAGCCTATTCTAAATTTATTTCTAACGAATGATAGTACTGTACAAATAGCGAATAGTTTATTGATGATTACGTTATGGGGATATTTAATACTCGGACATTCGTTTATTTTATCGTCTACAATGCGTGCCAGTGGAGCTGTACTGTGGCCAACGCTCATGAGTATATTCGTAATATGGTGTATTGAAGTACCTGTAGCCTATCTTTTATCTCATTACACGAGTCTTGGAATGAAAGGAATTTGGGTCGGATATCCGGCAGCTTTTATAGTTGGACTTGGATTAAACTTTTTATATTATAAATTTTCATGGAGAAAGAAACGTATAGTCCGTTTAGTGAATTAGTTTGAAATTCATAAGATCAGTCTGAAAATCAAAGAAACATTGTCTAAACACTGAAACCACAAGGTTTATCCTTGTGGTTTTTTGTTTTACCACTCACTTTCTATGGACTTAAGATTCCCCGTATACCTTTATTGTTATAGGAACATACTTTTATAGATACAAATAAAAATGCAATTTTACTGATTGCGTTCATAAAATCGTAACATTATCGGTCATTTGATTAGAATAATTAAATTCATTGGACAATAAGATATTACATTATAGGGGGGATTTCGGATGGAGTTGGATAATGTCACACTCAGTAGATTACTAACAAGTATGACACTAATATTTCACATTATTTTTGCAACAATTGGTGTAGGAATACCCTTAATGATCGCAATAGCAGAAGGGTTAGGAATCTTAAAAAAGGATCCACATTACACGCTTATGGCAAGAAGATGGGCCAGAGGTTACACAATTACTGTTGCAGTGGGAGTAGTAACTGGTACTTGTATTGGTCTACAACTATCCTTATTATGGCCGAGCTTTATGAGAATCGCGGGTCAAGCAATTAGTTTTCCATTGTTTATGGAAACATTCGCTTTCTTTTTTGAAGCGATATTCCTAGGGATCTATTTATATACTTGGGACCGTTTTAAAAAACCTATTTATCATTGGTTGATCATTTTACCTGTAATATTAGGTTCAACTTTGTCAGCATTTTTTATCACTACGGTAAATGCGTTTATGAATACGCCACAAGGTTTTACTTTGAAAAATGGAATAATTAAAACGGTCGATCCAATTGCCGCAATGTTTAATCCAGCAGCACCTTCTAAAACTTTACATGTAATTGTTACTGCATATGTTGCATCCGCTCTTATATTAACGTCGATCGCTGCTATTCAATTATTAAGAGGAATGAATACGGAATACACACGAAAAGGGCTTCGATTAGTAGCTACACTAGGATTAATTTTTGCCGTTTTAACAGGTATCACAGGAGATGTTTCAGCAAAATTCCTAGCTAAATACCAACCGGAAAAACTAGCAGCAATTGAGTGGCATTTTGAGACAGAAAGAGGGGCAGATTTTGTCTTATTCGGAACGCTAGATGATAAAACACATGAAGTAAAATATGAAATTCGAATTCCTAAACTGCTAAGCTTTTTATCTTTCTCAGACTTTAATGCACCAGTAACTGGATTAAATGAATTTCCAGTAGATGAGAGGCCACCTTTGTTCATACATTATTTATTTGATATTAAGATGACCTTTGTTGGCTTAATTATATCGATGACCTTCCTATTTGTTGTGTTTTCTATTAAGAAGAAAAATTGGATGCATAATAAGTGGCTCTTACGTGGACTAGCGCTGACGGGACCATTAGCGATGATTAATATCGAACTTGGATGGATGATTGCCGAAATTGGCCGTCAACCATGGATATTAAGAGGATATATGAAGGTTTCAGAGGGAGCCACAACTGCCAAAGGACTAGGCGGTATGTTTTGGTTGTTTTTTGTATTGTATGTATTTTTAGGAGTCTTTTGTACAATCGTTATTCGAAAAATGTTCATTCATAATCCACCCGAAGATGAACTTAAATATCGTTTTAAAAAATAGGCTCTGTTAAAAATTCAATCAAAAAACTCTCGGTAAGTTACGAATAAGTAAATCTTGTAGCTTGAAAGAGTATTACTGGAAATTGAGACAAAGCCAATGAATAGGAGGGTGAACATTGAATATTGAGTTATTAGGAATAATCGTTTTATGGATATTTCTATATGGATATATCATTATTGCGTCAATTGACTTCGGTGCGGGATTCTTTGCTTATTACGGAAAAGTAACGAAAAAGGATCACTTAATAAATAATTTAATAAGTAGATATTTATCGCCAGTTTGGGAGATAACAAATGTATTTTTTGTATTTTTCTTTGTTGGCATTATAGGTTTCTTTCCAAGTGTTGCATTTTACTATGGAACGGCCCTTTTAATCCCAGGAAGTATTTCACTAGTCTTAATGGCAATTAGAGGCTCGTTTTATGCCTTTTCTAATTATGGATCCAAGGACAACAAAGTTTATTTATTCTTATATGGAGCGACTGGTCTATTGATTCCGGCTTCACTTTGTACGGTTCTGACCATTTCTGGAGGAGGTTATATTGTTGAAAAAAACGGAGTCGTTCAATTTTTAGCTAAAAACTTATTAACAAGTATTTACTCCTGGAGTGTTGTAATTATTGCAATCATTTCAGTCTTGTATATTAGCGCAACATTTTTAACCTATTACGCAAGTAAAGCGAAAGATGAAAGTGCGCTAGCAATATTAAGACAATATGCTTTGTTTTGGACCGTTCCAACGATCCTATCAAGCTTTCTTATATTTGTAGGATTAAGAGATAATAATGTTAGATTTTATGAAAATATAGTTAATCATTATTGGTGGATGTTTTTATTATCATTAATTTGTTTTCTAATAGCATCATCATTAATTTTACTAAAACGGAATTACGGAACAGCCTTTATATTTGTAATGCTCCAATTCTTCTTCGCTTTTTTCGGCTATGGAGCAGCGCACTTGCCATATATATTAGATCCATATATTACGATCTACAATGGATACACCAATCAAACATCCGGTACTATGTTAGTAACTGTATTTGTCTTAGGGTTACTACTGTTAGTTCCATCGCTATTGTTCTTATTTAAACTATTTTTATTTGATGCCGAATATGTTCAAGGGAAAAAGTAAAGTGGGGGAGATGAAATGCACTCTTCTAATAAACATGAAAAGCGGCTTGTGCTTCTATGTTTTATTGTAGCTTTTATAATGGGCTTATCATTTATTAGTAAGTTTTTTCATTGAATAATGTGTAGGGAGAGGCGCCAGTAATATTGTGGCGTCTTTTTTTTATTGTGACTTTAGTTAAATAGACTGGAACTGAATTAAGGATGAGATTGCAAGGGGTGCAAATAAATTGGTGGAACTTCAGTAAAGCGACGGGAGTGCAAATAAATCAGGTGAAACTGCAAATAAATTGATGGATCTGCAAATAAAAAAGGTGAATCTGCAATTAACATGCTAAATTCACCTGAAATAACGTTCATATTATTTAGTTTTATAGAAAAAAGGGGGAATTTAAGTCTAGTTTCCTCTACATTCACGCACTTTCTAAAACTTTTCCTTCTTTTACAAGTAGCGTACGAGTCGAAACATTACTTGCAAATTCCATATCATGCGTAATGACAAGAATGCTCATTCCGTCTTTTGCTAATTTTTTCATAATCTCAGCAATTCCGTTCGTTAGTTCAGGATCTAGTGCTGAAGTAGGTTCATCAAAGCAAAGAATTTTTGGCTGTAGTGCACATGCTCTAGCGATTGCTACACGTTGCTGCTGGCCACCTGATAACTCGTTTGGTAATGAATTTGCTTTGTCACTTAGACCAACTTGTTCTAACAAATCCATTGCCCTCTTTGTAGCTTCTTCTTTATTCATACCTAGTACTAGAGTTGGTGCTTCAATAATGTTTTCAATTACTGTTTTGTGTGGGAATAAATTATAGTTTTGAAAAACAAGACCAACATTTTTTCTTACTTTTAAAAGATCTTTTTTAGATTCAATCGTTTGGCCATCTATTTCAATTGATCCACCATCGAAGCTTTCTAAACCATTAATACAACGAAGGATTGTCGTTTTACCAGCTCCTGATTGTCCTAATAGAGTAACGATTTCTCCTTTATTAACTTCAAAAGAGACTTCATTTAATACGGTTTGTTTATTAAACTGCTTTGTTAAGTTATTTACTTTTAACATTTTTAGTCTCTCCTTATTTATAATATGAATATCGATTTTCTAATCGTTTAAATAAATTCGTTAATATTGCTGTTAGTAGTAGATAAATAATACCAACAAAAACAAGAGGAAGTAGAGATGCGCTAGTATTTGATGCGATTTTAGCTACTCGAAGCATATCATCAAGTCCAACTACATATACAAGAGCTGAATCTTTTACTAAAGTAATTACTTCGTTTGAAACAGGAGGTAAAACTTTTTTTGTCATTTGAGGCAGAATAATTCTTTTAAATGTTTGACTGCGACTCAAGCCTAAAACCTCTGCTGCTTCAAATTGACCTTTATCAACCGATTGGATACCAGCTCTGAATATTTCCCCAAAATAAGCTGCATAGTTAAGTACAAATGCGATAATAACTGTTGTAAAACGGTCAAAGACAATTCCGACTAATGGTAAACCAAAAAAGATAAAGATTAATTGTAAAAGTAGAGGTGTACCACGCATTAATAAAATATAAGAACTAATAATTGATTTGATTGCTGTAATATTCGAAAGTCTTCCAAGTGCAATGATGATTCCAAGTGGAATTGCTAACGCTAGAGTTATTACGAAAACCTCTAGCGTTACTTTTAATCCATCAAGCATGGAAGGTAATAAAGATATAATTTGTTCCATGATCGTAAGCTCCTTTTTATTTCAATGTACCGAACCATTTTTTATAAATTTTGTCGTAAGTACCATCTTTTTTTATAGCACCAATTTGTTTGTTAATTTTTTTAAGTAAAGCAGTATCATCTTTTCTAACGCCAATTCCATACTCTTCTTCACCAAAGTTATCTTTTAAAATTTTGTATTTGTTTTGGCCTCGTTTGTTCATGTAGTATCTAGCTAATGTTTCATCTGCTACAACCACATCAACACGTTTTGATTCTAAGTCCATTAAAGCTTGGTTGTTATTTTCATATAATACAGGTTTGCTACCGTTAAACGATTTTACTAATTTTTTATCTTTATTAACTGCATCTAATGAACTTGATCCTTCTTGAATCCCAACATTTTTACCTTTTAAATCTGCTTTTGTTTTTATATTTGAATTTGCTAAAGTGATAATAACTTGTCTATTTTTTAAATATGCATCTGAGAAATTTACTTTTTTCTTACGCTCATCGGTAATTGAATAGCCGTTCCAAATTGCATCAATATTTCCTGATTTTAATTCAGTCTCTTTCATTGACCAATCAATTGGTTGGAAAGTTACTTTCATGTTTTCACGTTTAAATACTTCTTTTGCTAAATCAATATCAAAACCAACAACTTTACCTTTATCATCTTTAAAACCCATTGGTACAAAAGTATCATCTAATCCAACGACTACTTCGTTTGCATTTCGTTTTTCTTTTCCACAACCAGTTACAACTAATATTGAAATCATACAAATGATCATTGCTGACATTAATTTTTTATTCATTTTACTCTCTCCCTTAAAAAATTCTTGAAAAACAAAAAACTCCCGCCCTCTAGCTATATGAATAGCTAGAGGACGGGAGTAATACTCACGTGGTTCCACCTCTATTTTATTGATACCTCACGATACCAACCTCTTCAAGTGCAGCAATTAAGCTATACTTTAGCACGATAACGGGTGCAGGGAATCCGGAAACAGTCTACTACCAAAAAGGGGTTCGGTGCTCAGCTCAGAGATGTGTTCAAAATATTGTCTTACGCCCCTCGCACCAACCGGGAACTCTCTGTTTAAGAACTTAATACTTTTACTATTTCTCATCAATGCTTTTAAAATTAAATTTTCAATTATGTTAAATACTGCAGTTTTTTTAAATTCAAACTAGTTTGTTTTGCGATGAACAAATAATATTACAGATTACAAACAACTGTCAACAAATTTTATTTTAAAAAACGTTGATTTTGTCAAAACTTGGGTAGGAAATTTCTCGGGAAATATGGAAAATTGTCGATTAAATGCTGATAAAACTGATTGGGATTGTCAAACTTTATCAATTCACAAAAATAACATAGACTATATAAATTTACGATTAAAAAATATAAATTATCATTAATAGCGAGAGGGAAATCACTCGTTCTTGGCAACTAAATAAGCCGAGATGGTTTTATCTAAGTAATTCAAAGAAGTAGCCCATGCCGTGCAAAAGCATAGGGGCTATTTCTTTTTTGTTGCGTTGAACATACTAACTACTAATTGAATCAATACAACGACAAAGGTCATTGCGATGATAATTTCTTTATATTTAACAAAAAATTCATGCGCTCAAAGTATATCTAAAGAATCGTATGATATACTAAACATATATTAAAAAAGAACGAGTGCGCTAACACTCGTTCCAGGCAACTAAATAAGCCGAGATGGTTTTATCAATGTATTTTTTCTAAGAAGTAGCCCATGCACTGCGAAGCATAGGGGGCTATTTCTTTTTTGTTGCGTTGATCATACTAACGACTAATTGGATCAATGCGACGACAAAGGTCATTGCGATGAAGATTAGAGTAAGTATTTCAAGTATTTGCATTGGCAGCACCGTTGCCATCAACCTAAAAAAACTATAAATTGATGTTTGCTTCCCTGTTCTATGTGTCTGATTTTGCCGAAGCTACTTTCGTTTGGTCTAACACTTCGAGGGTGTAAATTCGGATATAACGAATCCTACATAGTTGAGTGATCGGTTACTTGATTATTCTCAACCTTATTAATGATTGACTTGGTTTTCGTCTTTTTTTAAACCCACTCACTATCATGGTTCTACCCAATGCCGAAGTCACTTTCGCGACATCCTAGATTCACAGTAGGTTTATTAATTATATCATGATAATTATGATTAAACTGAAGCTATAATTATAAAATTTAAACAATTTCTTGAAGTTTTAGAATGATTACAATTCTGTTCGGTTGGTAAAAATTGAACAGAGTGTTGAAATATTAATATCTTAAAAATTATTGTATGATAGGATTATAGTTTTTTTAGAGCGAAAAATATGGATATAGATAATGAAAAGTAGGAGAGTAGAATGAGAAAATTTAAGAAAGTTTATATAGAAATTACAAATATATGTAATTTGAAGTGTAATTTTTGTCCGAGCCCAACGTTGGAGAGACCGTTGAAGTTTTTGGATGAGAAAGCATTTACTCATGTTGTAAATTCGGTTAAACCTTATACGGATCATATTTATTTTCATTTGATGGGTGAGCCGTTTTTAAATACAAAACTCGGTAGATTTTTGGATATTAGTCACGAAAATGGTTTGAAGGTTAATTTAACTACGAATGGTACGTTAATTAATAAAGTAAAGGATTTATTAA
The DNA here is from genome assembly GCF_042886615.1 of Gottfriedia sp. NPDC057991. Taxonomy (NCBI): domain Bacteria; kingdom Bacillati; phylum Bacillota; class Bacilli; order Caryophanales; family Bacillaceae; genus Gottfriedia; species Gottfriedia sp. NPDC057991. The sequence goes on along the minus strand of NZ_JBHVQN010000004.1, from coordinate 354,624 downwards.
TTGCATCTAAAGGTTTAAGACAAATCAATTTTTCACTTCATAGTTTTGAGGCGAATGATTTAACGAAGGATTTGCATGATTACGTTGAAAATATTACGAATTTCATTAATGAAGCGAATGAAAAAAGCGATATGATCTGTGCAATTAGGCTTTGGAATATGGATAGTGAAGAGTTAAGAGCAAGTAATTCATTGAATATTGCTATATTAAATTTACTTGAAGAAAAACTAAACTTAGACTTTTCTTTAAGTGAAAGACTTCAGGAAACACATAATATTAAACTGCGCGATAAAATTTATTTAAATATGGCAGAAAAGTTCCAATGGCCAGATATGGGTAATGATATCATCGATGAAAATGTATTCTGCTATGGTTTAAGGGATCAAATCGGAGTATTAGTTGATGGAACAGTTGTACCATGTTGCTTAGATAGTGAAGGTAAGATTCCATTAGGGAATATTTATGAGACATCACTAGAAGATATTTTAAATTCTGAACGTGCAAGAGCGATTTATGATGGTTTCTCAAGACGATGTGCAGTGGAAGAATTATGCAAAAGATGCGGTTATGCAAAACGACATAAAAAGTAATTTTTGGTAAAAAGCGCTTTCTTTTTAAAAGAAAGTGCTTTCATATTTAAAAGAGAAAAAAAGTTATATTAATCCTCGAAATTTTATTGTAGTATAGTTTAGTCTGTTTAAAATTTTAGGAGGATTTACATCAATGAAAGACGTACAACAAATTAAAATAACTACTGCAGATCCATCTGCAATTGGTTTATTCGGTTTAGCGATGGTAACGCTTGTTGCCTCAACACAAAAATTAGGATTTACTGATGGTGTTTCATTAATTTTACCATGGGCGATTTTTTTAGGTGCTATTGCACAATTATTTGCGAGTATCCAGGATTTTAAACATAATAATGTTTTTGGCGCAACAGCGTTTGGAGCATATGCTTTCTTTTGGTTAGCTGTTGGTACTACTTGGTTAATCCAATTAGGTGTTTTTGGTGAAGCATTAATGAAAGCAGCTGATGTTAAACAACTTGGTTTTGCTTTTGTAGGATATTTAATTTTTACAATTTTTATGACAATCGGTGCAATGGAAACTCATAAGGTATTATTTATTATTTTTGTATTAATTGATTGTTTATTTATTGGATTATCATTAAGCACATTAGGCTTTATGGAAGAAGCTACGCATACTTTTGCAGCATATAGTGAATTAGGAATTGCAATTATGTCATTTTATGGATCGGCTGCAGCTGTATTAAATAGTCACTTTGGAAGAGAATTTTTACCTGTAGGGAAACCTTTTGGGATTTTTAAAGCGAAATAATTAAAATCAAGTTTTCGGACTTTGTCTATACAAAAAAACCTTTACCATTAGAGTAAAGGTTTTTTTTATAAATATTTGTATTGTTTGGCTAGTAATGACAGATGATAATATCGTGCTTCTTATAAGGTAAAGATAGTTTGGACATTTAAATTGAAAGGTGGAATTTCGTTTGACAACATTATTGTATATCACAGCACATCCACACGATAAGTCTACTTCATACAGTATGGCGGTTGGTGATGCATTTATCGAGAGTTATAAAGCTGCACATCCTAATGACCAAGTAGTACATATTGACCTTTATAATGAAAAGATTCCTCATATTGATGCTGAAGTGTTTGCAGGGTGGGGAAAACTTCAATCTGGAGGATCTTTTGACACACTTTCTTCAGGTGAGCAATCAAAAGTAGGAAGATTAAATGAGATTGTAACCCAATTTGCTGAAGCAGATAAATATGTCTTTGTAACACCTTTATGGAACTTTTTATTCCCTCCAATTATGAAAAACTATATTGATGCGATTTGCGTTGCTGGTAAAACTTTCCAATATACTTCTAATGGCCCTCAAGGATTATTAGGTGGTAAAAAAGCTTTGCATATCCAGGCACGTGGTGGAGTTTATTCAGAAGGTCCAGCTGCAGGTCTTGAAATGGGGCATCGTTATATTGGAGTAATCATGAGCTTCTTAGGTGTTCAAGATTTTAATGGAATCTTTGTAGAAGGTCAAAATCAATTCCCGGACCGTGCACAAGAAATTAAAGAGCAAGCAATTCAAAAAGCTAAGGAAACTGCAAAAGACTTTTAATTTGCAACAAAAAAACTCACACTATTGTGAGTTTTTTTTGCGAAAATTATGTTGGTTTTCTTCATTCATTTTCAAATTGCCAAATCGGTAAATAAATCCGGAATATGGATCCTTCGTTTTCCTTACTACTTACTTTAATTTTACCTTTAAATTTTTCGATGATATTAAAGCAGACGGTTAACCCAATCCCTGTGCCTCTTTCTTTTAGTGAGTAGAAGGGAGTGCCTAGCTTTTCAATAGTTTCTTGAGACATTCCAATTCCTGTGTCTATTATTTCAATAAGTGCATATTCATTTTCTAGTAAGAGATTGATTGTTATAAAACCGGCATCGTGCATTGATTCGATTGCATTTTTCATCAAGTTAACGAGAACTTGTTTAAATTCAATCGGATTTATTTTCGTATAAAGTATTTGATTTAAGTTTAAATGGAAACCGATGCATTGGCTATTTGCCATCGAGGCAAGTAAATCAGTTACATTTAATATTTCTTTATTTACTTCTACGACTTGCAGCGTTTCAGTTTGAGGCTTTGCTAGTGATAAATAATCATTAATAATAATTTGAGCGTAGTCTAATTCTTTTAGCATCGTATCAACATAGTATGTTTCTTCTGCGTTCATTGTTTTTGTTTTTTGAAAAAGTTGTGCAAAACCTTTTACGACAGTTATTGGATTACGAATTTCATGTGCAATCGTTGCAGCTAGTTGACCAATCGAATTTAATTGTTTGGCCTGTTGTATTTCCTTGTGATTGGCTTCTAAAGCTATGACCTTCGTCTCTGTTTGTAAAAATACAAATAAGAGTATTAATTGAATTGATAGGAATTCTAATATATTACCGACAGGGTCTAATGCTATATAAGAATATTTTTCTTTTAGATTGGTGAATGTGATTATTAATACAAAAGTAGGACCAATTAGTATATTACATGCCCAACCAATATAAAATGCTATGCGATTATATAAAAAGATCGTAAAGATAGGGATGATTGCTACAAAACTATACATTGTTGATGTGTCTGGGTAGGTCCAAAATTTAATATACACATATAGTGAAGAAATGGTCGTAAACAATACTTTTGAAAATGTGTTATCTTTTTTAACAAAATTAAATAAAGCAAAAATAACAATGAACATTAAGATAACTTGAGTAATCAGTTCAATTGGATGATCCTTAAAAGTTAAAGGAGAAAGTGTAATTCCTACTAATAATAAAGAAGTAAGTGAAGCCATAAAAAAAATATATATTCGACGGCTCCTTTTGTTGTAGTACTCTGTATTTTTCATGCTTCAATCTCCGTTCTGAAAAGAAACTCTCAATAATATTTTACACTTTTCAGAAAACTATTTATAGATAAATTATGAGATTAATAAAAAAGAGACCAAAAAAATGTTTTTTGGTCTCTTCATAAGTTTAATTATTAAATGAAACAGTAATCGTTACAATCTCAGAAGGGTTACCTGTTCTGATTGGAGGTCCCCAAGTTCCAAATCCTGATGAAACGACAAAGTGTGAGCGTTCTTTTTGTAAATAGCCCCAATCAACTTCATAAAGTCGACGGGTAATTAAGTGATTTGGCATAAACTGGCCGCGATGCGTATGGCCAGACACTTGTAAATCTACGCCTAATTGAGTTGGAATTTCTAAATGATAGGGCTGATGATCAAGTAAGATAATTGGTTTTGTATGATCGATTCCTTCAAGTAGTTCATGTAATTCTAGGCGCTTTTTACTTGCAAGGTCTTTACGACCAACGATATAGAAATTGTGATCAACGAGTTCTTTCTCATCTAATAAAATATGAATACCAGCATCCTTTAAATGCCGGGCAAGTATATCTAAATGTCCACCGTAATAATCATGATTACCAGGGACCGCGTATGTACCAATCTTTGGCTTTAACTTTTTCAATGTTTGGATCATATTTTCCTCAACAAAAGGAGTAATATCTTCATCAATAATATCTCCAGCAATTAAGACCAAATCAGGAGCAAGCTTATTAATCTTTTCAACAAGAAACTCTAATCTTTTATTCGTGACTAATGTGCTTAAATGTAAATCCGAAACAAGTACAATGGATAGTTCCTTATACTTTTCATTTGTTTTTGCAACATTGATGTCATAATGAACAATCTGTGTGTCTAGTGCACTTTTTCTACCTTTTGCGATAAGGCTTGTGACACATAATATGACAATTGTTCCAAGTATCACAGTTATACTACTTGTTTTGAAAGATGTAAATTCTCTTAAAATCAGTCCAATCAAATCAGCAATGATGACAAAGAAAATTAAATAATAAAAGATGGCTAACCAGTATGCTCCAATTTTATGGATTGGTTTAAAGAATGTAGTAGGAAGCTTACTCTTTAAAACTCTTGAAAGAATGTACGCAAAAGTTATTAATAGAAATACGATCCAATAGATTGTTTTTATTGTTGGATTCGTCCACCTACTTAGCAATGCATTAATATAAATCCATCCATTAAGACCTATGTAAAAATTAATTAAGAAAAAGAAAATCATAACCAAAATAATATTTAATACTATTCTTTTATTCATAGTGATTCCTTTCATGCGATAGTGGTAAGGTACTTCTAGTATAAATGTTTAAACTTATAAACGCACTTAATTCACTGTTTAATAAAGTGAAAAATAACATAAAAATATTAATCGACAGAAAATCAAAAATAGTGGGAGTTAATAGGGTAAAATAAAGGATTTTTGGAAGTTTTGTCGTATTATATTTATGTTAATTATATTTCGAAAATTTCGAGCCTAGTGAGGATAAAAACGTGTTAATCGAAAAACTTTTGCTACATGTTTTAATCATATTAAGTCCAATATTAATATACAGTATTATCTATGAAAGGCATGGCTATAAAGATAAAATTTATCTTTTTGGCATGTTTCAGGCTGTAGCAGGTTTTTTTTGTATGGCCTTTCCATATCCAGCATATGGGTTATTTTGGGATTTAAGATATATCCCTCTAACAATTGCGTTTCTTTATTGCGGCTATCGCTGGGGAATCGTGACTTTTTTAGCAATCCTATTAGCTAGAATAATTTTAGGTGGAGACGCTATCATTTTTGGTATGGTCAGTATTACCTTATCCTCACTAGGGTCTTTAATTTTATTTAAATGGTTTTGGACATTTAAGCCTAAACAGAGAATATTTGCTACAGCACTTATTAGTTTATGGCCTGCTTTAGTTCAATTAGGGATCTTATTTACTTTTTTATTTGTAAATAAGATTAGTTTTAAAAGCGATTACAGACTATTTGGGTTAATTTTTATCTTTATTGTAATAGAGTTAGTCGCAATTACTTTAGGAGCAAAACTGATTGAAACACTAATTGAAAACAAAATACTGCATAAAGAAATCCAAAGAGCTGAGAAACTTAATACGCTAAGTGAAATGGCAGCTTCTATTGCCCACGAAGTTAGGAATCCACTTACAGTTGTTAAAGGTTTCCTACAATTAATGCAAGAAAACAAAGACAATCAATCGATGGAATATTTGCCTTTAGTATTAAGTGAATTAGGTAGAGCAGAAGGAATCATTAATGATTATCTAAACTTTGCCAAACCACAATTTGAAAAAGTGGAAACGTTTAATTTAAAGCAATGCGTTTCAGATGTAGTCACCTTATTAGTTCCTCTAGCTTTAAAGCAAAACGTTAAATTAAAAGGTGATACAGAAGTAGAAACATTTATAAATACAGATAAAAATCAATTTAAACAAGCATTAATAAACCTAATTAAAAACGCAATTGAGGCAACTAGCTCGGGTGGATTTGTACATACGAAGCTGCACGAAGAAAAAGATAAAACGGTCATTACGATTAGAGATAATGGAAAAGGAATGACGAAAGAACAGCTTTCACGTATTGGTACGCTTTTCTATTCAACTAAAGAAAAGGGAACTGGCGTCGGAACAACAGTTTCTGTTCGAATCATTGAAGCAATGAACGGAACAATCACTTTCGAGAGTAGCGTTGATGAAGGAACAAAAGTAACCATTAAACTACCAAAAGTTGAGCCTAAGGATCATAAAGTGAATGGATAATTGGTTGGCCTTGAATGGGAAATGAAAAAACGCTTAGAAATTAGACTAAGCGTTTCGTTTAATGTGAGTAGTGTCTATATTATTATTTCTTTCTAGCAAAAAAAACTGTCCAACAGTCTTTTTCAATAATAGAAGATTGATGCTGAAGTTTATTTTCGATGAATTTTACTAATTGATGTAGCTCTTCATCAGTGAGTTCATGAAGAATTGAACGGCCTGTTCTAAGCAATAAATCACTCCGAAGTGATTCTAAGTTAGTATAGGTACGTCTTGTTTCCCAAAGTTTTACAGTGTTTTCTACATGGAACCCAGCTGACTCTAATGCTGAGCGCATTTCTTGTGTATCATATCTTCTAGATATTTCTTTCGTTTTCAATTTTGGGTATAGGTCAAAAAAATAACCCCGTATATGGCTGTCGTCTCCAGGAAGTAAACAATCTTCTGGCGTCCGGTCTTGTACGATTAATATTCCATTCTTTTTTAGTAAACGATTTGCCTCATTGAAACAGGCATTTAAATTATCTAAATGATGTACTAAAGCTCTTTCCAATACTACATCATAATTTGAAGATGGAAGTTTAGTATTATATGCATCTCCTTTACTAAAAGAAATGTTACTGTAGTCTTTACAATTTTCAGCAGCACCTTTTAGCATTTCCTCTGAAAAATCTACCGCCGTAACGTGGTTTACTTTTAACTTAGTGAGAGCTTTCGAATAAATCCCTCCGCCACAACCTATATCAACGGCGTCTTTTCCAAACAAATCAATATTATCCCTCATTAACTGAAACCAAGATTGATCAGCCTCTCTAGTTGTATAAGTTTTATTATTTTGTTCATCGTGGAAGTTGATGGCCATTCGATTACCTCCCCAAATTTAATTTAGGTGCGTCTATATTATTAGTATAGACGATGATATTACACTGAATAATATCAATAAGTTATTGGCATCAATAAGATATTTTTATTAAGAAAAGCGTCAGATAAAAAGGAATGGTGAAAATGGAAGGTACAATAGAAAGATTTGAAAGCTTAAGAACTGAACTAATCAATCATTATGAAGCATCGAAAGGAAGTATCTTTGGACATAAAGGATTGAAAATACAAGGTAAGGTTTTTGTGTTTTATAATGAACCAAATATTGTTGTAAAGCTAAAGCCAGAAGATGTTGCAACAGCTTTAATATTAAACGGAGCAAAAAACTTTGACCCTATGGGTGGGAAACCTATGAGAGAATGGGTTGAAATTCCATACGGGGATCAACAATGGTTTGATTATGCAATAAAAGGTATGACATACGTTAAAAGTTTACTAAAAAATTAATAACTAAAAATTTGTTTGTTATAAAGAATGGATAGAAATTTAATCATTTCTATCGCTTTCATTTTAAGGGAGAATGAGATAAGTGAACAATCGTAAAGTAGCAGTTTCTTGGAGTGGTGGGAAGGATTGTTGTTTAGCATTAGATTTACTAATTAAAAATAAATATGAAGTGGCATGTCTAGTATCAATGGTATCGAAAAAAGATGAAAGGAATCATGCGCACGGGACTCCGCTTAAATTTTTACAAATGCAAGCAGACGCAATTGGAATTCCTCTTGTCATGATTGACTCAGCAGGTAAATATGAGGAGTCAATGATTAATGGACTAAAAACAATAAAAGAGCAATTTGACCTTTCTGCGATTGCATTTGGTACATTATATGTCGAGGAAGATCGACAATGGAATGAACTAGTTGCAACTAAGGTAGGACTTGAACCGATTTTCCCAGTATGGATTAAGAAAAGTGAGACTACTAATTTACTAGACCAATGGCTTGAGACTGGATATGATGCAATGATTTGTAGGGCAAGAGAGAATATTTTTGATTCTACGATCGTAGGAAAGATCCTAAATAAAGATTTAAAAGAACTATTCATTAGCAAGGAAATTTGTTTAATGGGCGAGAGTGGAGAATATCATACGTTTGTAATTGATGGACCATTATTCAAAGAACGCTTAACTATTATAGATGCAGATACTATTCTAAATAGTGGATTATGGTCTTTAAATATTAAAGAAATTCAAACAACTATTAAATAGATTTCTACTGAGTTTTTTATAGAGATAATATAGTTTGAGATTGCTATTAACATTGCTTTTAGAGAAATTAACATATTAGAGGAGTTTGCATGATGAAGCATTATGCTGCAATTGATTTAGGAGGATCGGCAATAAAGTTTGCATTAATCAACATCATTTACCAGATTCAAGTTAGGCCAATCAAAAACAAGCTAAAATCACTTAAATACAATAAATTTAGGTGACTTTAGCTTGTTTTTAGTTTGTCTTACTTTCAATCAATTGTAGTTAAGTACCAATCAGCATAACGATTAATACCTTCACTAATTGATACTTTAGGTTCATAGTTTAAATCACTTTTGATTTTTTCAATATTTAGCGTATAGTCATAGCTTAAGAAATTGGCAATATGCTTGGAAACTTTAGGTGGTTTGTTAGTAATCCTCGCAATTATTTCCGAATTCAACGCGATAAATGACAGTAGTTTTGGTGAGATATTTTTTGTATTCAACTCTTTATTTAAGGCAAAGAAGAGTTGTTTAAGCACATCAATTAAATAAATAGGTTGATCGTTTGTAATATTGTAGTACTCACCATTTAAGGCATTATCTGCATTCATACAAGCTAAGATCATATCAACAACATTATCGATATAAGTAAAATCCATTAGAACTTGTCCTTTATGAACTAATGGAATTCCTCCATTTTCATTTATCTGTATAAATCTCCCGAAAATCGTATGATCGAAAGGACCAAAAATTTGTCTAGGTCTTAGTGAGATTGCAGGTAGCCCTTTTTCAATTGCATCTTCAATAATTAAATCTGCCATATGCTTTGTTTTAGCATAGTAATTAGAGTGTTTTGATGGCAGTGAATCACTTTCTTTAACATTTTTACGACTCTCACTAGTAAAGTACACACTCGGGGTCGAAATATTAATAAACTTTTTTAAATCTGTTGAAAGTGAAGCATTAACAATATTCTTTGTCCCTTCAACATTTGTTTTCTCAAATTCAGAAAAATGTCCAAAAGGTGCTGCAAGTGCAGCACAATGGATTACATAATCTACATTTTTTATATTTTCTTCTAATAGGACAGAGTCATTCAAATCTCCTTTGACAAAGGTGACATTTTCCATCCTGTTGAAAAATTTAGCTGCTTCCTCATTTCTTCCAAAAGCTATAACGGAATAGCCCATTTCACTTAATTTTTTAGTAGTATGTTTTCCTAAAAAACCTGTGGCACCACTAATGAAAACATTCATTATTCCACCCCAAAAAGAAATTATTGTCGCTCAAAGTTTATGAATCTCGTTCCTTGGAAAGTTAGTTTTCCTGTATCATTTTCTACTAATTGACCATAAATGAACCCATCAATTTGAAATTCAATTCTGTCTCCAGATTCGACCTCAAGTGTAACATAATAATGTGTAGAGGAATGAGTGAACTGGTTCGTATTAGCACGCTGAATATAATCTATTCTTTTAGTAACTATTTTTGCTGTGACAATTAATTTGAGTTGTTTATTATTGAAATTCCATTGCTTTAATCCTTTTACTAGTGCAAAAAATATACCTGCAAAAACGAAGACGAAAATGATTGGAAATACAAAAGCAATAATTTTAAAAATATCAAAACCTGCATCAAACCCTGACATTATTAAGACCCCCTTTAATTAAATTGTAAGGCTCTCACTTCTTAATCCTCTTTAAGTCGAATTGGACTATATCTATATTTTATTAAATTTTCTGAAAGTAATAAACTTATTTCTTTCAACTAGCAAATAAAGTTGGAGATGTAATGTAAACATATAAAATATTTTAGTGAATTTTATTTCCTTTATTATTTAAATATAATTCTAAAAACAATCTAATTAGTAAAAAATGTAAAAAAATTACTATTAATAATCTAATAGAACTACTATCCGAAAAGCTTTAAATTAAGCAATGATACCGTTGTTTGACTTATATGAACATTAATTGTGACAGAATAAAAAACTAAGTAAAAAATCCTCTCATTTTAGTAAATTTTAATTGAATAATTATTGACCAATAATATCCATGAGAGTAGGATACTCTTAATAGAACCCTTTTTTCTCTTTATAATGTTCCTTTGCCAAGGTAATAGTTTTTAAAAATAGTAAGGTGATCAGTGCTAGTAAGATTGTTATCTACTAATTGTAAGAATTGAAATAAGGCTAGCGAGGGGAAATAGGGTTAGATGATTTAAATGTTTGGTTTAAATTATTTCTATCTGATTAAATAGCGGGTAGGACATCATGGGAAATTAGTTATAGGAGTGATTAGGAAATGAATGTTAAAGATTTAATATCAGTTTACAATCAGTATTACAGTCATTCTAATTTACGCGTTTTTTTTGTATCAGGCCATACTGACGAAATCGAAGAAATTACGGACTTTGATGGAAATGGTCACAATACTTCACAATCATTCGGCATTTATGTGATTTTGTCTAGAACAGAGACGCAATTAATTAAATTAGTATCCTTAAACTTTGAAGATTTAGGAATCATTGAAATTTCTTTAAATGATTTAGGCGACGAAATAAAGCATGACTGGGCTAGCTACTTAAAGAAAGTGATAAGTTATTTAAAACAAGCAGGGTATCGTATTAATAGGGGGATGGATATACTGATTTACAGTAATCTTCCAAATGAAGTAGGGCTATCCTCAACCAAGTCAGTTGAAGCTTTAACAGATACAATGTTAAAAACTTTATACGAATAGAATTAAGAAACCACATCTATGTTTTCAAGAATTAAAAAACAGTTAAGTTTACTCCAGAAAAATTAAATTCTCCTCTTGTAAATTATAATATTTCAAATTTGCATAAATAAAACTTAATTATCCAATCTTGATTTAAAGAAAATAAAATATGTAAAAAATTCTCCATATTTAATGAATATACGTACAACCTTCAACTGTTAAAATTAAAGTAATAGTTTCGAAAACAATTCAGATTGGAAGGTTATGAGGAGAGTTGTAATGACTACAATTAAAGATATTGCCGAAAAAGCAGGGGTATCGATTGCTACTGTATCAAGAGTGCTTAATTATGACCCTGCACTATCAGTAAGTGACGATACAAAACAAAGAATTTTTGAAACAGCAGAAAAGCTTTCATATAGGAAAAAATCAAAAGTAAAAAAGAATATCGCTAAAATCGCACTTGTTAAAGGTGATCATGGACATGAAGAATTAAGTGATCTCTTTTATATGCTAATTCGTTTTGGAATTGAAAATAAGTGTGAACAACATTCCCTGCACATTTCTACTTTTTTTCGTGGGAATGAAAAGGGGATGTTGGATGAGCAAATACTTGGTGTGATTGCATTAGGTAAGTTTGACAATCAACAAATTAGCTCATTGAAAAAAGTATCAAAAAATATAGTTTTTGTTGATTTTTCACCAGATGAAGAGCAATTTGATTCTGTTGTTACAGATTATGAGAATGCTATTATAAAAGTTTTAGATCATTTTATATCGCATGGACATCAAAAAATCGGTTATATTGGTGGACGCGAGTATGATAAGAAGCAAGGTCAAAAAATTAATTCTCGGGTGAAAACATATAAGAACTATTTAGAGGAAAAGGGACTCTTTAGAAAAGAGAATCTGTACTTAAGTGAATTTACAGCTGAAGCAGGGTTTAATTTAATGAACAAGGCAATTCGAGAACATGGTGGGGAATTACCAACAGCATTTTTAATTGGCTGTGATACGATGGCTGTCGGATGTCTAAGAGCACTTCATGAAGCGAAAATATCTGTGCCAGAGCGTGTAAATTTAATCGGAATGAATGATTTTGTGTTTTCGAAATATCTTTTTCCTAGCTTGAGTACTTTGAAGGTATACACTGAATTAATGGGTGAATCTGCGGTGGATTTATTAATGGAAAGACTTTTAGGTAGGAAAGTAGCCAAAAAAGTGATTGTTCCTACGACATTAAAGATTCGTCAAAGTAGCCTGTAAAACAGATATTTGCAAAATTTGTAAGATAATTGCTAAAAATTAAACATTTTACTTTTAATCTTAACTCTTTTTAGTATAATTAAAAATTAAAAGGAGTGGGAACGTGAAGGTTGGGTATTTAGGTCCTGAGGCGACTTTTACACATGTTGCTGTTCGGTCTGTTTTTAAGAATGATGAACATATTGCTTATTCTAGTATTCCAGTTTGTATGGATAATGTAGCTGAAGGTGAAGTTGATTTAGTTGTCGTACCAATAGAGAATTCGGTTGAAGGATCTGTGACTACAACTATTGATTATCTTGTACATGAGCAGCCATTAAAAATGGTTGGTGAAATTATCATACCGATTAGACAACATTTATTGATGGCAAAAGGACAAGCACATCGAGTAAAGGATATTGAGGTGATCTATTCTCATTCTCATGCGTTAGCTCAGTGTCACACATTTTTGCATAATCAATATAAATATACAAAGTTAGAACCGGTTACTTCTACAAGTGCTGCAGCTAAAATGGTTAGTGAGCAATCTAATGTTTGTATAGCTGCGATCGCTAATGAATTTGCTGCAAAGAAATATGGATTAGAAATTGTTGCTTCAGATATTCACTCTAACTCGTATAACCACACGAGATTTGTTGTTTTACAAAGACAAGATGCAGAATTAGAAACAAGTTATTTTCAATCTAAACATACTAAAGCAACTCTAGTTATTAACATGCCAGAGAATCATGCTGGTGCGCTTCACCAAGTGCTTTCTGCATTTGCATGGAGACAGATTGACCTTTCAAAAATTGAGTCACGCCCGACGAAAACTGGATTAGGAAATTACTTTTTCATTATTGATGTTGAGATGGGCTATGATGAAGTATTATTACCTGGAGTAAAGCAAGAATTGGAAGCTTTGGGCTTTTCAGTAGATCTTATAGGAAGTTATTCAACAATATCACTATAAAAAAAGAGAAGGTTTATATAAAATGTACCCTATAGAGTAGACACTTAAAAAAAGTGACCTCTATAGGGTACTTTTGTTTATAATTAGAAAAAACGGGATCGGGGAAATATTAGATGAGCGATAAAATATTTACAGATAAAGAAATTAATCTACTTTCCAAAAACCAACACGTAAAGTCAGTTAGTACGAAAGGGATCACTTACACCCATGAGTTCAAGCGTATTTTTATTTCGGAAAATAAGAAAGGAAAATTACCGAGACAAATATTTGAAGAGTGTGGATTTGATATAGAAGTGATTGGAATGAAAAGAGTTCAAGCTGCTGGTAATAGATGGCGTACTGCGTATAGAGAAAATGGTGAACTTGGTCTTCGTGACACGAGATCCAATAGCTCAGGGAGACCTTTAAAAAGAGAACTAACTTTGGAGGAAAAGAACGCTCGTTTAGAAGCAGAAATTAATCTACTTAAAGCTGAAAATGAACTATTAAAAAAGATTCGTTTCTTAGAGGGGAGGATGAAGTAGTCGTTATTTCTCCTAGTCAAAAATATACTCTAATACGTTCCATAATTGAAAAGTTTGAATTAAAACATATAGTAACTTACCTTTGTAAGATAGCTGGCGTATCAAGAAGTGGCTATTATAATTACTTTTCTATTAAGTCACAAGAACGAAGAAAGCAACAAGATGAAAAGGATGAAATTTTAAGGGTAAATATATTAAAGGCTTATCGCTTTAAACGGTATAAAAAAGGGGCACGTCAAATCAAGAATACATTGGCGGGTCAATTTAAGATTGTCTACAATTTGAAACGTATACGAAGAATCATGAAAAAATACGGTATAGTTTGCCCAATTAGAAAGGCAAATCCCTACAGACGAATGATGAAGGCTACAAAAGAACATAGGGTTGTTCCTAACCGATTGAATCGTCAATTTAAACAAGAAGTACCTGGGAAAGCTCTTCTAACAGATATAACCTATTTAAAATACGGTAAAGGTCAGAAAGCATATTTATCAACAATCCTAGATAGTTCAACAAATGAAATACTGGCATACCATGTTTCAGACCGAATAACAATGGAGTTAGCTACAGATACTCTTCGAAAGTTAAAAAGGAATCGTAACTTTAAGAAAGTAGAAGGTTCACTTATTCATTCAGATCAAGGAACACATTATACACACCCAGACTTTCAAAAACTAGTAAAAAAACTAGGTTTAATTCAATCAATGTCTAGACGTGGAAACTGTTGGGATAACGCTCCACAAGAATCATTTTTTGGCCATTTTAAAGATGAAGCCTCTATTAAGTCATGTCAAAATTTAGATGAGCTTAATAAAGAAATAAAACATTATATGAACTATTACAATCATTATAGATATCAGTGGAATTTAAAGAAGATGACCCCTGTACAATACAGAAATCATCTTCTTAAAACTGCATAGTCTTTTTTTCAATGTCCTTTACAAAGGGTACATTTTAATAAGCCTTCTCTTTTATATTTTTTATTTTTACATGTTTAGTAGTAATAAGGGGGAGGACAATAGTATCCTGGTGGGCAATAGTAGTAAGGATAGCCATAACCATAACCACCCCAAAAAAATGGAAAAAATGGGAAAAATGGACGAAAGAACGGACGTCCAAAACCAAATCCAGGTCTACCGAATCCAAATCCGGGTCTACCAAAACCAAATCCAGGTCTACCAAATCCACCCATTCCACCGTGAAAGCCTCCCATCCCACCATGGAAGCCACCACCAAACGGACGATAATCTTGTTCATTTTGCATACAATCAAACCTCCTTTACGTATAAGTCTTACATATTCAAAATATGCAGGACAAATGCTGAAGGTTTGGGCATATTACATTTTAAATCGTATTGGAAACATTGAATTAGTTACTATTTAATATTAATAAAACTTAATCATTTGATAAATTAAACTTGCGAATTCGATATTGTAAGTTTTGTCTACTGATGCCTAATTTTTTTGCAGCCTGTGTAATATTGCCGTTATGCTCATTTAAAACATTTATAATATACTGTTTTTCATTGTTTAATAAAGTATTTTTCAAATTTGATTTGTCCTCTGTTAATTCCGATTGATTTATTTTAACTTCTCTATTTTGTTGAGCAATCGGTGCTGCGCTTGTATTCCTTTTTTCATTAAAAAATCTTGATGGCAAATGTGTAGTAGATATAATTGTTTCATCTTCTATTAAGTTCATTGCACCTTCAATCATATGTTCAAGTTCGCGTATATTACCTGGCCAATTATGATTCAGGAAGAAATTTGCTACATTTTCATCTAAATTAGTTACCCGATGGCCGAAAAGACGATTATATTTTTGAATAAAGAAGTTTGCTAACAACAATATATCTTCGAAGCGTTCACGTAGTGGTGGTAGAAATAATGAAACGACACTTAGACGGTAATATAAGTCTTTACGTAAATGGTTATTCGCGATTGCTTCAATAGGGTCTTCGTTTATCGTAGCGATAATTCGGACATCTAATTCTTTTTCGTTAATTTCACCAATTCTTCTAACTTTACGTTCTTGAATAACCCTTAAAAGTTTAGCTTGTAAGTTTGGGCTAAGCGAATTAATTTCATCTAATAATAATGTTCCACCATTTGCTTCTTCAAATAGTCCAGGCTTATCAATTGCCCCAGTAAATGCTCCTTTTTTTGTCCCAAAAAGAATACTTTCAATTAAGGATTCTGGAAGTGCGGCGCAATTTTGAGAAATGAATGGCTTTGTTGCTCTTTTGCTAGCATTATGAATACTTTGGGCGAATAGTTCTTTACCTGTTCCAGTTTCGCCTACAATTAAAACGGATGATGAAGTTTTGGCAGATCTTTTTGCATCTTCAATTATGCTTTTGAATGAACCGGATGTTCCGATTAATTGTTCAAATGTATAACGTGTATTTCGATTTTGAAGAATACCTTCCTGCACAGATTGCTTTAATTCCGTCACGTCGCGAACCATTTCAATTGCTCCAATAATTTTATTTTCTTTCATTATTGGGTAAGTATCATTGATTGTCGTAACTTCTTTACCTTTATTATTAAAATAAGATTGTTTTATATTTTTTCGTACTTTACCTTTTTGGAGTGCTTCAAGTAAGGTGCTCGATTGGTTTTTTTGAAACGTGAAGACATCTAAAAGATTTTTATGTAAGACATCCTCTTCATTCATCATTTCGATTTCCATCATTTTGCGGTTATACACCATTGTATTTGCATCTTGATCAACTACATGTATACCGATATCTATTTCTTCTAATATTAATTGTAACAATTCATCAACAGCTAAAAAGTTTTGTTTATCATTTTTCATATAATTCTCTCTTTTCATTATAACAATAGAAAAAATTTGCACTTCTAACTATTTTTGGTAAGATAAAAAGGCAGTTTTTTTCCGGATGTGCTAATTTTCTTTGTTAATCGTTTTTTTGCTGCAAATATTCTATGCATATTTTAATTAATTTTGCGCCTGAATGCAAAAATATTTTGCAGTAAATTGAAAACGGTATCATGCATAAGGATGAATAACGCTTAGAATAAGTACATTTTGTGAATTTTAATTTATTTAACATGTTTGGCACGGAAATTGCTTATTCTTTTAGTAAGAAACTAAAAATTAATCAATAATATTGGGGGAACTCAAATGACAACTAATTCTCAAAAGATCATTGACCAAACAAATCAATATGGCGCAAATAACTATCATCCACTTCCAGTAGTAATCGCTAAAGCTGAAGGTATTTGGGTTACAGACCCTGAGGGTAACAGATATTTAGATATGTTAAGCGCATATTCTTCTGTAAACCAAGGACATCGTCATCCGAAAATTATTCAAGCTTTAAAAGATCAAGCTGACAAAGTTACATTAACTTCTCGTGCTTTCTATAGTGAAAACATGGGTGAGTGGTTTGAAAAGGTAGCAAAAGTTACTAACAAAGATATGATTTTACCTATGAACACTGGTGCTGAAGCTGTTGAGACTGCTATTAAAGCTGCTAGAAGATGGGCTTATGATGTTAAGGGTGTAGAAGAAAACCAAGCAGAAATTATTGCTTGTGTTGGAAACTTCCACGGACGTACGATGGCTGCAGTTTCTTTATCATCAGAAAAAGATTATCAACGTGGATTTGGACCATTCTTACCAGGAATTAAGTTAATTCCTTATGGCGATATTGAAGCATTAAAAGCTGCAATTACGCCTAATACTGCTGCATTCTTAATCGAACCAATTCAAGGTGAAGCTGGAATTAACATTCCTAAAGAGGGATTCTTACCTGAAGTAGCTGAAGTTTGTAAAAATGAAAATGTATTATTTATTGCAGATGAAATTCAAACAGGTTTATGTAGAACTGGTAAAACTTTTGCATGTGATTGGGATGGAGTAATTCCTGACATGTACATTTTAGGTAAAGCACTTGGTGGCGGAGTATTCCCAATTTCATGTGTTGCTGCAGATCGTTCAATCTTAGGCGTATTTGAGCCAGGTTCTCACGGATCTACATTTGGTGGAAATCCATTAGCTTGTGCAGTTTCTGTAGCTGCTCTAGAAGTTCTTGAAGAAGAGAAGTTAGCTGAGCGTTCAAATGAGCTTGGAAACTACTTTATGGAAAAATTAAAAGAAATCGACCATCCTCATATTAAAGAAGTTAGAGGACGTGGATTATTTATTGGTGTTGAACTTCATGTACCAGCACGTGTTTATTGTGAAGCATTAAAGAAACAAGGTTTATTATGTAAAGAAACACATGATACAGTAATTCGTTTTGCACCACCATTAATTATTTCAAAAGAAGATTTAGACTGGTCAATTCAACAAATTAACGAAGTATTTAGCCAATATAAAGCAACTGTATAAATGGAGCGATAAAAATGACAACTACAATCCCACAAAATGAAGTACAAAACAAAATCAAAGAAGAAGGCAGAGAATTAATTGAGTCTACTCAAGAAGTAATCTCAGAAGCACTTCATAAACTTGGTTATTCAAAAGAACTTTATGAGTTATTAAAAGAACCATTACGATTTTTAACAGTTCAAATTCCGGTAAGAATGGATGATGGCTCAGTGAAAATTTTCACTGGCTATCGTTCACAACATAATGATGCTGTAGGTCCAACAAAGGGTGGAATTCGTTTCCATCCTGAGGTTAATGAGGACGAAGTAAAAGCTTTATCAATGTGGATGAGCTTAAAATGCGGTATCGTTGATTTACCATACGGTGGGGGAAAAGGCGGTATCATTTGTGATCCAAGAAAAATGTCAATTTATGAGTTAGAGCGTTTAAGTAGAGGATATGTTCGTGCGATTAGCCAAATCGTTGGACCAACAAAGGATATTCCTGCTCCAGACGTATATACTAACCCACAAATTATGGCTTGGATGATGGATGAATATAGTAGAATTCAAGAATTTGATTCTCCTGGATTTATTACTGGTAAACCTCTAGTATTGGGTGGATCAGAAGGACGTGAAACAGCTACAGCTCAAGGTGTTACAATTTGTATCGAAGAGGCTGCTAAACGTAAGGGAATCGATTTAAAGGGTGCTAGTGTCATTGTTCAAGGATTCGGAAATGCGGGTAGCTTCTTAGCGAAGTTCATGGTTGAAGCAGGTGCAAAGGTAGTCGGTATTTCTGATGCACTTGGCGCATTATACGATCCAGACGGTTTAGATATTCATAGCTTACTAGAAAAAAGAGATAGCTTCGGAACAGTAACTAACTTATTTACTGATGTAATTTCGAATAAAGAATTACTTGAAAAACCTTGTGATATTTTAGTTCCAGCTGCAATTTCAAACCAAATTACAATTGAAAATGCTCACAATATTAAAGCATCAATCGTAGTTGAAGCTGCAAATGGTCCTACTACTCTAGAAGCTACTAAAATATTAACAGAGCGTGGAATTTTACTAGTTCCAGACGTACTAGCAAGTGCTGGTGGAGTTTCTGTTTCTTATTTTGAGTGGGTTCAAAATAACCAAGGTTACTACTGGTCTGATGAAGAAGTTGCTCAAAAACTTCGTGATAAAATGGTTCGTTCATTTGATAGTGTTTACCAAACTTCACTTAATCGCAAAGTAAATATGAGATTAGCTGCCTATATGGTTGGTATTCGCAAAATGGCGGAAGCATCTCGTTTCCGTGGATGGGTTTAATAGATTAATAGGTTTGCTCCAGATGGAAATTTCATCTGGAGCACTTATATTGTATTGACAGATAATAAACTCTATTTTTATAATTAAGTATTATTCAAATACAATGATTTGTATACGTTTTCAATTATTATCTGAAAATTTAGTCTTGAAATATGTTGATTTAAAGCGCTTTAGTGTTCATTATGGGATTCGGGGGAGTCCATATTCTGTTATATCAGAATATTTTAACTTATGCGCGCAATTTACATCTAGAGGAGGGACTTTCATGAAACAACAAGAACAGGGGTTAAAGAAAGAGCTTAAAAGTAGACACTTGTTTATGATTGCTCTTGGGGGAGTAATTGGGACAGGTTTGTTTATGGGATCAGGCTATACAATTAGTGAAGCTGGTCCAGGTGGAGCAATATTAGCCTACTTAGTAGGTGGATTCGTAATGTATTTAACAATGCTATGTTTAGGAGAATTAGCAGTTAATTTACCAGATGCTGGTTCTTATCAAACTTATGCAACTAAATATATCTCACCAGCGTCAGGCTATGTAGTTGGATGGATGGCATGGTTAAACTGGTCGGTAACAATCGGTTTAGAATTAATTACAGTTAGTATGTTAATGAAAAGATGGTTTCCAGATGTACCGACTTGGATTTGGTGTGTAGTATTCGGGGTAATATTATTCGCAATAAATGCACTTTCAACTAGAAGTTTTGCTGAAGTTGAGTTTTGGTTTGCAAGTATTAAATTAGTAACAATTGTTCTTTTTATTATTTTAGGTGGAGCAGTAATGTTTGGCATTGTACCAATGGAAGGGACAAAGGCTCCAATGCTTTCTAACTTTACAGACCACGGCGGACTTTTCCCGAATGGCTTTTTAGCGATTATGGTCACAATGGTTGCAGTTAACTTCTCATTCCAGGGAAGTGAATTAGTAGGGATTGCAGCTGGTGAAAGTGAAGATCCAGCAAAAGCTGTACCTAAAGCAATTAATAACACTGTATGGCGAATTCTAGTATTCTTTATTTTATCAATATTTGTTTTAGCAGGCTTATTCCCTTGGGAGAAAGCTGGCTTAGTAGATAGTCCATTCGTAGTAGTATTTGATAACATCGGTATTCCATATGCAGCAGATATTATGAACTTTGTTATTATTACAGCAGTTCTATCAGTTGCTAACTCGGGTTTATACGCAACATCACGTATGATGTATTCAATGGCTCAAAAAGGAATGGTAAGTTCGAAATTAGGAAAATTAACTAAAAAAGGTGTACCTTTAAACGCTTTAACTTTTAGTATGTTTTTTGGATGTTTATCTCTATTAAGTGGTATTTACGCAGAAGACACGGTTTATCTATGGTTATTATCAATTGCAGGATTTGGCTGCTTATTTGTTTGGGCAAGCATTGCCTTATCAAATCTTTTAGGTAGAAAGAAATACATTGCAGAAGGTGGAAAATTAGAGGATTTAAAATATAAAACGCCTCTTTATCCAATCGTTCCAATCGTTGCATTTGTTTTAAATGTGGCTGTTATTATTAGCCTTGCATTTATTCCAGACCAACGTATTGCATTATACTGTGGTGTTCCATTTATGATTGCATGTTTAATCTATTATCATTTCTCTGCAAAGCATAAGATTGAAAAACACGAGCAAGAAGAGAGTAAAAAAGTAAGTTAATAATTGTTTTGAGATGGTCTCAAAAATTTGTGAAAACTCGCTAGTAAGTTACTACTAGCGAGTTTTTCGTGTTTTCTTGAATTTTGGTTTTGTTGTTGATCACGTTTAGCAAAAATTGAGATTTATTTAGTAAGCGAAGCTCATAACTTTATCAACAATGTCCACATATCGTTTATGCTTGTTTAAGATTGAATCTACTTATTTCAGCCCATAGACCCCAACATTAAATCGTTCCAACAAATTTTGTGAATAAGAATTACTGCTTTATTAACAAAGTTCACAATTTTATCAACAGTGTGCATATTTTCGTTCATATTTTTTTGATTTTGAAGGGGAGAGAGGTTACTTATCCACTGTTTTGATGAACGTATTACTGTTTTTAACTGATCCTACATTAAATATCAACAAATGTTCGCAAGTTTTGTTAATAACCTTTCAGTATTTCAGTACAGAAGGGAAGGGGGGAGTTACTTATCCACATTTTAACTGTTATGGCTATCTATTCTTTCGAATCAGGTATGAGTTATACACAAAAAAGAACTGTCCCAAAAGTACATTGACTTAAGGGACAGCTACATTTTTACTGCTTATTTATTTTTTTCAGACTCTTTACTTGTTACAGTGATATCTTGTAAGTGACCTTGGAAGCCTTGACCAGCTGTTAAGTCGTAACCTTTAACGCGCTTATTAACTCCATCTAAACCGAAGCGGAATAGAGTAGGGATAACTGGCACTTCGTCATTTACAAGCTCTTGCCATTTATCGTATACATCTTGACGGTATTTTTCATCAAATGCTTTTGCCGAAATACCTTCTTTTAATAGTTTATCATTGTCGTTATTTACCCAACGGACGTAGTTGAATGGTGCATTTTTAGCCCAAATTCCAGATGGGTCTGGGTCAGAACCTGTTCCCCAAGCTGCTGCGAAAATATCGATTTTTGGATTATCTTTTTCTACCATATCGTAGAATGAGTTGAACTCATGTAAACGTCCATCTAATAATTGAACATCTAAGCCAACTTCTTTCCAAGATTGTAAGTAGAATTGAGCTAATGGTTCAGCGATATCGCCACCACTCATAGAAGCGAAGTTGATTTTAAATGGTTTTCCGTTTGGATCTTCACGTAAACCATCTCCAGTTACATCTTTGTAACCAGCTTCGTCTAGTAATTTTTTAGCTTTTTCAGGATCATGAGTATATCCTTTTAATGCTTTATCAAAGTATTTAGGGAATGATGGTGGAATTACAGAAGTTGCAGGCACTCGTAATCCTTTGTATAATTTTTCCCCAACTGCTTTATTATCAAGAGCATAAGCCATTGCTTGACGTACACGCTTATCTTGGAATTTTGGATTATCCATTACGTTTACACCATTTTTCGCATCGTAATGACCTAATTTAAATCCGATGTAAGAGTAAGCTAACTCTGTTTTACCGATTAATTGGATATTTTTTAATTTTTTAGCTTGATCGAATTGGTCAGCTGAAACAGAAGCGATATCGATATCTCCGTTTGCTAGAGAAGATGTAGCAATAGTTGGGTTAACAACTTTTAAAAGTACACCGTCAAGTTTTGGAGCACCGTTCCAGTAATCTTTATTCGCTTCAAATTCTACAGCTTCACCTGGAGTGATCTTTTTAATTTTAAATGGTCCAAAGCCGATAGGAGCTTTACGAATTTGATCTGATGATGCTAATTTATCAATTGGAACATTGCCTAAGTATTTTTTAGGTAGTGGGTTAGTCCATAAGCCAGTAAGTACAGAAGGGTTAGCTTCTTTAAAGGTAATTGAAATTGTTTTAGGATCAATTACTTTAACTCCGGAAATATTTTTTGCCTTTCCGTTATGATAGTCTTCCATACCTTCGATCATAGACATTTGTGAGTCATAACGTACACCTGTATATTTTGGATTACCAATTACAAGATAAGCATATTCTAAATCCTCTGCTGTAACTGGATCTCCATTAGTCCAATTTACATTATCGCGAATTTTTAATGTGATTGTCTTTTTGTCGTCGCTTAATTTATATGTAGCAGCACCATCTTGGTCATAAATATAGTTTTCATCTGTTGAAAGAAGTGCTTCATCAAAGAATTGAAGAACTTGAGAATCTGGATCGCCTTCATAGAAAATTGTATTTAAGATACCTTCAAATGGCGTATCTGAAACTAAACCATATTTTAAAATGCCACCTGAAACCGATTTTTTGTTATTTGATACTTTGATCGGAAAAGCAGCTTGATCGACTTGTTTAGTAGTAGTCGCAGTCTTCGTGTCGCCGCCTTTACATGCTGAAAGAATCATCATAGATACTGCCATTGCGCTTAATACTTTAGTAAAGCTTTTTGCATTTTTCATATTTCCACTCTCCTTAATTTTTAATTATCCTCTTCTTTGTCTAGCATCAGCTGCACGCTTTAGCGCTTCACCGATGAAATTTATACTCAGCATGAGCACTAAAATCATGCACGATGCAGGTAACCATATCCACAGCTTATTTTGTAAAACATCAGGATTTGTTGCATAACTAACTAGTGTTCCTAAACTTGGTGTACTTTCTGGTAAACCAAATCCAAGGAAGGTTAGACCAGATTCGATTCCAATATTTCCTGCTAAGTTTAAAGTGAATGCAACGATAATTAATGAACTTACATTTGGTAAAACGTGTGAGATAATGATTTTCCAATTCGGCGTGCCAATTGCTTTAGCTGCTGCCACATAATCTAATTCGCTCTCTGATAAAACTTTTGAACGAATTAATCTTGCTTTACCTGTCCATAAAAATAGGCTCATAATAAGGACAAAATTTATGATAGAGAATTTAGGTACAACTGTTACGAATACAATAATTAACATTAATGTTGGTAAGGATAGGAAAAAGTCAATAATACGCATAACGACACTGTCTACCCAACCACCGAAATAGCCAGCTATTAAACCTAATGCTAGGCCTAGTAGATTTGTAATAATTGTGATAAAAAATCCAATCGTAAAGGAATTTCTCGTCCCAATTATTAGTTGTCCAAATATATCGCGTCCCCCGTAGTCAGTACCTAACCAATGAGTAGAGGAAGGGGGCTGATAGATTGATAGAAAGTCAACTTTAACAATTTGATTTTGATCTAGAATAAGAGAAGTAGCATACACACCTATTATTATTAGGCCAAGTACGATAAGAGAACCTAAAGCTAACTTATCTCGTCTAAATTCTGCCCAAATGACACTAAATCCAGATGGACTTTTTCGTTGCTCTGTAATATGAGTTTGATTTTCGATTTTTAATTCCATAAATTTCACCTACCCTATTCAATCCGTATACGTGGATCTACGATGCTTAGAATAATATCTGAGATTAATGTTCCGAAAAGTGTTGCAAGACATGTCATTAAAACAAGCGCATTTACAACGGTAAAATCACGTAACATAACGGATTTAACGAACAGTTGCCCAATTCCTGGATATCCAAAAATTGATTCTAAAAATACAGAACCAGCTATTAAACCAGTAATCTCATAACCTAAAAATGCAGCGATTGGTAAAAATGAATTTCGTAAAACGTGTCGAGAATAAACCTTTGATTCTGGAACACCTTTTGATCTAGCTGTTCTTACAAAATCTTTTACTTTTGTATCAATAATTTCACTACGCAAATATTGAGAAATTCCAACAGTTGAAATAAGTGCACCTGATAAAGTTGGTAAAACAAGATGATCTAATTTGCTTACGTAATAAGCGAAAGTTCCGTCAGCAATCGTAGGGTCTACGCTACCGCCCGTTGGGAAAAGATCAAAATAAAATCCAAAAATAAACAGCATAACAATTCCAAAAATAAATAAAGGGGTAGCAAAACCTAAATAGTTATATCCGGTTATCAGCTTATCCGCCCAGGTGTCGCTATAGCGTCCACTAATAATACCAAGTGGAATTGCCAGTAAATAAGTTACAATAAACACGCAGAGGGCAAGTAATACAGTATTTCCAATACGGTCACCAATAACATCAACTACATTGATTTTATGTGTATAGGAAACACCAAAATCTCCTTTTGCAACATTTTTAATCCAATGATAATACTGAACATAAGCAGGATCATTTAAACCCATTTCTTCACGAATTTTTTCAATTTCTTGTGGATTAGCTTTTGGGTTAATCGATCGTCCCGTTAGTGCATCACCTGGCATTGCTTTAGCTAGTGCAAAGATTAGTATACTCAAGATAAGAAGTTGAGGAATCATGATGAGTATACGGCGAATGACAAATTTTAACATATTCGTTACTCCTTTCTAGGGTAATGCTACTCGATGAGTATCTGAGATTGGTTTTAAATCAAATGGTCGACCGTTTTCATCAAAGTAAGAAGAAGCATTTTGTTGATATTCTTGTCTAACTGCTTGTCTTTCTTTAATTTTTTCTTCTCGAACTTCTGGACGAATATCTGGTATTGCCGCAATTAAGCGTTTAGTGTATATATGTTGTGGGTTGTTTAAGATATCTTCCGTAGTGCCTTCCTCAACAAGTCTCCCTCTATACATAACACCAATTCGATCACATAAATGGCGAATAACGCCTAAGTCATGGCCGATAAATAAATAAGTTAGTTTGAATTCTTCTTGTAAATCTTGTAAAAAATTAAGTACTTGTGCTTGTACTGAAACATCCAAAGCAGAAACAGGCTCATCTGCAACAATTAACTTTGGCTGTAATGTTAAAGCTCTAGCAATCCCAATTCGTTGACGTTGCCCACCAGAAAATTCATGTGGATACTTATATAGTGATTCTGGAGATAATCCAACTTTATCAAGGTAGTAAAGTACTCTTTCACGTTCTTCTTCAGCAGTTAAAGTTTCATAGTTTCTTAGAGGTTCTGCAACTAAATCAATAATTCTCTTTTTTGGATTTAAAGAAGAGTATGGGTCTTGAAATATCATTTGAATCTCTTGTCGAAATGCTCGCAATTGCTTTTTGCTTAGGGTTATTAAGTCATTGTCTAAAAACTGAATACTTCCATTCGTAGCCTTTGCTAATTGAAGAATTGCCTTACCTGCAGTAGATTTACCACTACCTGATTCTCCAATTAGGCCATATGTTTCGCCTTCGTTTAGTTCAAATGAAATTCCATCAACAGCTCGAACATGATCTACAACTGTTCGAAAAATACCACCACGGATAGGGTAATGTACTTTTAAATTATCAACCTTTAATAGAGACATTTATGATCGGTGCTCCTTTCTCGTTCTTGAAATGGAAATGCTTATAACAAGAACAACGTACATAATGATTTGGTGTAACTTCGTGCAAGATAGGTTGATTTTCATGTGCATAATTTTGAATCCAAGGAATACGGTGGCTGAATCGGCAGCCTGTTCTAGGTAGTTTGTCTAAAGGTGGAACTGTACCTTCAATAATATGAAGTCTTTGATTTTTTGAATGAGTAGTAGGAATAGAGTTTAATAGTGAGCGCGTATATGGGTGTAATGGTTTATTTAGTATTTCTTCTACTGAACCAGTCTCAATAATTTGTCCAGCATACATAACAGCAACACGGTCTGCTACTTCAGCAACAACACTTAAGTCATGCGTAATTAAAATGATACCGAGCTTCGTTTTCTTTTGTATTTCTTTTAGTAAATCTAGTATTTGGGCTTGTATCGTTACATCTAAAGCAGTAGTTGGCTCGTCTGCAATAATGAACGAAGGGTTACATGCAATGGCAATTGAAATCATAGCACGTTGTCTCATACCACCAGATAATTCATGCGGGTACTGTTTATAAGTAACCTCTGGCTTTGGAATTCCAACTTGATTTAGTAGCTCTAATGCACGATCCTTTTTTTGTGAGCGCGAAAGATCAGTATGGAAATCTAGATTTTCTTCAATTTGTTTACCAATCGTCATTAACGGGTTTAGAGCAGTAAGAGGTTCTTGGAAAATCATTCCGATTTCCTTTCCTCGAATTTTATTCAATTTACTATCATTAAGCGCTAGTAAATTTGTGCCCTTGTAAGAGATCGATCCATTCATTTTTGTACGATTATTTGAATGTAGTCCTAGGATTGATAGGGCTAGTGCACTTTTACCGCAGCCTGATTCACCCACAATTGCAAGAACTTCATTTTCATGGACAGTAAGTGATACATCATCCACAGCAGGATAGTATTGGTTGTTTATACGAAACGATGTCGTTAAATGTTCGATTTCCAAAAGAGGTTTTGACATTTCGTGTCTCCTTTCGAGATTTCATGAGCTAAATTGTTGGTTTATTTAGAATTTTCATAAGTATAATATTATTACGCGAATGTTTCAATATGAAAACATTTTCTGTAATATATAGTCCTTTTTGACTATAATTTGTTCGAATTTCGGATTAACTAGTAAATTAATAGGGAAAAAATGTCACTATGATTCGATAGAAAGGTTGATAGATTAAATAAAATAAGGGAGAGTAAGGAAAATACAAAATGAAAACGTTTCCAAAACAGTTGTTAGAATAGATAAATAGATGTGTTTGAAAATGATGTTGAAAAAAAGAGGTTTTTGTCAGAAAATGCATTAATTTAGGGGAAAAAATATATTCGATGAGCAATTTGTAGTTTAAAATTCCTAGTTCATATTACCTGTTTTTA
This sequence comes from Gottfriedia sp. NPDC057991, assembly GCF_042886615.1. Classification (NCBI taxonomy): domain Bacteria; kingdom Bacillati; phylum Bacillota; class Bacilli; order Caryophanales; family Bacillaceae; genus Gottfriedia; species Gottfriedia sp. NPDC057991. The sequence continues at coordinate 326,919 of NZ_JBHVQN010000004.1, read as the reverse complement.
CACTGAAAAATAAGAATTACATTAAAAAGTATGAAGCTACTACATCTCATTTAAGCTTTAAATTAGAAAAGAAAAAAAGCAGTATAAAGATAAAAGGATAAATAATCCATTTTATTTTATACTGCTTTTCTTAATTTAATCTTAAGTTTTAACTTAATTTAAGTAGGCTGTTAACATCCAAACATGCTTTGCAAGCTGTTCTCGAATGGCTAATAATAAATCATGAGTAACTGAATCATTTTCACACTCTGCAATTTCCATGCCATCTTTTAATTCTTCAATTAAATAGTTATAATCCTTAGTAATGTCCTGGACCATTTCATCAGAAGTAATATTCTTATTGGCTTCTTTAAGGCTTGAAGTATCAAGATACTCTCTCATTGTAGCTAGTGGTTTTCCACCAATTATTAACACTCGCTCTGCTAGTTCATCAATATGTAAACTTGCCTCGTTGTAAAATTCCTCAAATTTAGTGTGTAGAGTGAAAAAATTTGGACCTTTTACATACCAATGATAGTTATGTAACTTTACAAATAGAATATTCCAGTCTGCTATTTGCTTATTTAGCACATCAACAGTCGTTTTTGAGATGGATGATGTATCCATTAAAATCCCTCCTCTAAATGATGTAAAAGATTAAAAAACCATATAACCCATCTTAACTGATATTGAGTAAGAATAGTCATGGTAATATTTGATAGCTAAGACAACAATTAGTAAAATTAACGTTAAATTGTAAATAGCATTATATTGAAATAAAAAACTTTTTGGATGGAGATAGGATTCTTACTTACATAAGAAAAGATCATGAGTAATTAAAAAACATATAGACGAAAATACCATACTCAAAACAGGCTTATATATAAGGAAAAAACAAAAAACCTCATCTAATTGTTAGATGAGGTTATTTTAGCTATGAATGTACGCTCTCTTCAGGAAGGGAGGGCTTAGGGTCAATTCTTAAAGCATCATCTACATTAAATGCATTTTTTAATACTAAGAAAAATGAACCAATCATACCTAAAAGAATAATAAAGTAAAAGAAAAAGATGAGTACATCATATCCCAATATTTATACCCCCTTCGAAACTCTGTATTCATATATATGATTGAAGAAAAGGACAGATAACCAAAATTCACAAAGTGTTCAAAATTTATATGCATATTTAAAATGTGGATAAAATATTTTTACTATTTGGTTGGATCGGTTTATCTAAAAGCAAGTGACATCTTCATTTGTAGCAGTTATACCTAAAATATTAGGAAGAATTGGTTCCAGGTGGAGGTGCACAGGATGTAGCTTTTGCAGATGAAGGTAAGGGACTCGGAACGTGGACGATTGCATATGGTCTGAATTCATCAAGTGTAACTCTTTTCGTGCCAGGAGAAGCTTATAAAGAAGTAGGAGCTAAATATAAGACGAATTTAACGTGGACATTAGCAGATACACCACTCTAAAATCATGAAATAATTTGGTGTAAAAGGAAAAGTGAATCCCCCATCGAGTAGATCATAAATAGTCGATGGAGGATCCAGTTCTTTCTTATTTAATTGTATAAACTTGCAAAAAATGTTTCTATAGTTACGCCGCTTGATTTCGATTCTTTTTAACATGAACAAGAACTGGCGCAGAAGAGAGTAAAATAATTAAAAGAACTGCACTAATAATAAAAGAAGGAACCATGTACCAAGCATTATATACTAATGAATAAAGTGAAACTGGTGTTCCTTTTGGAGCGTATGAACCGTAAAATACAATCCCAGCGATAAAGTGACAGATGAAACGAGCTAATGAGCCGATAAAAGTTCCTAAAATTATATAGGCTGCTGCACTTTTTTTATTGCCATTTGCTAAACTATTTTTTATTTGTTTATATACAAGACCAGCTAATCCGAGACTTGTAAATGCTAGAATATAGTCTAAAAATACTTGAATTGGATGAACAAAATATAGCTTTGTAACGATTTGTAGTGCTGCTAATAATAGACCAGTAATTAAACCTTGCTTTAATCCCCAACGAAAAGCAATTAAAAAAACTGGAATCATTGATAATGATACAGAACCACCTTGAGGTGCAGTAAACAATGGTAAGAAATCAAAAACGATTGCTAGTGCTGCACACATCGCTATTTCTGTCATTAATTGAATCTTTGATGTCTTCATATATATATTTCCCCCTTTATCTAGTGGACAACTTATGTAGTGAAACACTTTGTAAGTAATGATGTTTGAGCGACTAGTCGCCTACATTTTGTAATGTCTAGTTCCAGCGCCTTACCCTTTCTGGTGTCGGGGCAAAAGCGAGCCGCTTCCACATTTCGTAATGTCTAGTTTCAGCACCTTGCCCCTCGAGGTCATAAGACAAAGCCATGTGAAGATAAAAAGCAATCTTCCCCTGTCTTTGTCTTATGCTTGTCGGGGCAAAAGCGAGTCGCTTCCACATTTCGTAATAGGGAGATTTCAGTAGGAATAAATAAAAAAAGCAATACTGGGTAGCATGATGATCCCGGTGTTGCTTTTTCATCGTGCCACATCCCTACGTTAGTACTAACTAACAGGTTCAGAGGGTAAGAATAGCTAATCTATTCACTCTCAGCCAAATGGCTCCCCTTGTGGTTTAGCTTACATTTAGTTGTCTTTACTAAATATAGTCAAGGTCATTTAAAAATACAATTAATTTATCTGTAAAAATTAAAAAAAATTGGCCAATTGTTAATGCAATCTGTGGAGGACTTGCGAAAAACATTAACAGAGTTAACTTTTTAGATAGACATTAAAATTATTTTTAAAAAATGAGTGTAATCATAGCTATTATGTAAAAAATAAGCATTATAACTTTTATCTTATTTATCCTTGCCATAAATTATTCACAATGGCTTGCTTTTCATTTTAAAATTTACCGTGTAGAATGAATACGAAAGAACAGCTAAATTTTGGCAGAAAGTGTAAATAATTTGAAGGGGACATTGAGATGATTCAAGTATTATTTGTCTGTTTAGGTAACATTTGTCGATCGCCAATGGCTGAGGCTGTTTTTCGTCATTTAGTGACAGAAAAAGGGTTAGATAAACAATTTATGATAGACTCAGCTGGTACTGGAGATTGGCATTTAGGTCACCCTCCACATAAGGGAACACAAGGTTTATTGAGTGAAAAAGGTATAACCTGCGATGGTATGAAAGCTCGAAAAGTGACAGATAATGACTTTAAATATTTTAGTTATATTGTTGCTATGGATGCACAGAATAAAGAGGATTTAATGAATTTAGCAAGAAATAATTGTATAGGAGAGATTTCACTACTTTCAGATTATGTTCCAGCATCAATGTGGAAGGAAGTGCCTGATCCATATTATACGGGTAATTTTAATGAAGTATATGACATCATTACAGAAGGATGCTCTCATTTACTTCAGCATATTTTAAAGCAACACCAATTAACAGTTTAGAGGAGGATGTAGAATGTCAAAACGTAACAAAGCTTTACGCAATATTCTAGTCGGAGTCGCAATTGGTGCAGGGGTTACTCTACTTAACAAGGAAAATCGTGAGAAAATCTCACGTAAAGGAAGAAGTGTAACAAACAAATTAAATCAAATTAAAGAAGATCCAGAAATCGTAAAAGGTGCTGTTAGAAATCAGTTGAGAGTAGTACAAAGCTCAGTTGAGAAATTAGAAGGCAATGTACAGCTTGTAAAAGATAAATGGATCGAAATTAAAGATTCCACATTAAATAAGTTTGATAAAGGCTCTTCTAAAGTAACAGAAAAAGCAGTTGAAGCTGTAGAAGCAAAAATTGAAGATTCAATTGATCTAGAAGAAGGTAAATCGCAAATTTCAGCGACTTCACAAGAAGTAAATCATGAAAATGAATCTTCTGAAACTGACGAGCAGTTAGAAGCTTCTCTTGAAGGTATTGAAGAATTAACTGATGAAAATGCAGATGAAGTACAAGAGAAAGTAGAATCAATTTTATTGGCAGGTAATACATCTAAAGAATAACAATTGAAGGTGTCAATTTGATTAAGAAAAAGAATTCTATTGTAGCATTTGTTTGGGATTTAGTGAAAAAGTGTATGGAAGACGAAATAGTATCTCGTTCAGCGGAGCTAGCATATTACTTAATGCTATCTCTTTTTCCATTTCTACTTGTTCTAACTCAAGTCGTAACCTATTTACCACTTTCTACTGATCAAATATTGTCATTCTTGAGTCAATATGCTCCGCCAGATGCAATGGCGATTATACGAAGTAACTTGCAGTTAATAATCGGGCAATCTCATGGTGGAGTTTTATCAGTAGGATTAATTGCGACTATTTGGGCTGCGTCCAATGGGATTAATGCAATCATTCGAGCACTTAATGATGCGTATGATGTAGAGGATAAACGAAATTACTTTGTTACAAGAGGAATTTCAATTCTTTTAACAATTATTATGATTTTTGTGATTGTATTTGCATTATTAATACCAGTGTTCGGGAAAGTCATTGCTAAGTCTGTATTTCATTTTTTAGATATATCTCAGGATTTCTTATATACTTGGAGCCTAATTCGTTGGTCACTAAGCTTTGTGATTCTAATGATTGTATTTACTGTTCTATATTCAATTGGACCTAGTAAAGTAGTTCACATTAAAAAGGTATTTTTTGGTTCGCTATTTGCAACATTTGGATGGATCATTTCTTCATTTGGATTTGCTTTTTACGTTGATAATTTTGGTAATTACACAAGTCATTACGGTAGTTTAGGTGGAATTATTGTCTTAATGATTTGGTTTTTTATTTCGGCAATGGTTGTGATTATTGGTGGAGAGCTCAATGCATTATTAAAGCAAAGACAATATGGTAAGCACAAAGCTAAACCAAAATTAATTGACCCTAAAAAGCCAAATCCAAAATAATTTCTTCTATAATATAATGGAGTTTTCTTCCATGAGTAGTCTTATTTTAGAAAGGTAAACTAATAAAGACTTCAAAAAGGGAGGAACTTTATAATGAGTAATAATAAGAAAAACCATAATGATAAATCAAATAAGAAACAAAAAAGTAGCTCTCACCCAAAGGGCAAAACTAGCGGTTCTGCAAACGGGCATAATGATTACCATTGATTTTTAGACTGACTAGAATATTTGCTTTTCCTGCTAAAAGGCTCATTCCTAGTTTAGTTTAGAAGAAAAAAGCATCGTACAAATTTGTACGATGCTTTTTTTTAATCTCTTAATAATCGTAAAGAGTTAAGAATAACTAAAATTGTACTTCCTTCGTGACCGATTACTCCATAAGGTAAATCAATGATTTGTAGGAAATTCGAGCAGATTAGGAATGCTATTACGGTTAGTGAAAAGATAATATTTTGTTTTACGATCTTGTTCATGCGTTTAGATAAAGTGATTGCTTTTGAAATTTTCGTTAAGTCATTTTTCATCAATACAACATCTGCAGTTTCTAAAGCAACTCCAGTTCCACCACCCATTGCAATACCTACATTTGCAGTCGCTAGAGCAGGGGCATCGTTTATACCATCACCAACCATTGCAACTTGACCATAGTTGTCTTTTAGCTTTTTAACAATCGAAACTTTTTCATCCGGTAAGCATGATGCAAAGTATTCATTGATTTCACTTTCGGCAGCAATTGCTTTCGCCGTTTGTTCGGAGTCACCTGTAATCATGACTGTTCGAACACCTAATTTATTTAAAGTAGATAAGGCTTGCTTAGATTCTTTTCGAACTAAATCTTTTAATGAGAAAATCGCAACAACCTTATCTTGAGTACCTACATAAACAATTGTATTTCCTTCTTGTTCCCACTGTTGTTCAAAATGAATAAGGGGATTTTGTTTCATCGTTACGAATTCTTTTTTACCGACTCTGTACTCAGAACCATTTAAAATCGCTGATACACCGAAACCAGGGTGGTCATCTATTTGTTCAAATGACGAAGATACTGTGATTCCTTGTTTCGTTGCGTATTCAACAATTGCTGCAGCAAGCGGGTGAGTTGAGTATCTTTCAATTGAAGCAACGATCGATAATAACTCTGTACGGTCAAAATCTTCTATTTTCTCAAAACCAGTTACCTCTGGCTTACCAATCGTTAAAGTACCAGTTTTATCGAATGCGATTGCTTTTAATACACCTAATCGCTCTAAATGAATACCACCTTTAACAAGAATTCCCGACTTTGCTCCATTCGAGATTGCAGATAAAACAGCTGGTGTAATCGATGCTACTAATGCACAAGGTGATGCAACAACTAGTAAAATCATTGCTCGATAGAATGTTGTAGTCCATGACCAATCTAATGCAAAATGCGGTAAAAACATCATGATTAATACGGCAATTAATACTCCTTTAACATAAACACCTTCAAATTTCTCAATAAATTGTTGAGAAGGAGTTTGTTCACTTTGAGCTGTTTGAACAAGGTTAATGATTTTTTGGAAAAGAGTTTCATCACTATGTTTCGTAATTTCAACTACAAGCGTTCCTTTAATGTTGATTGTTCCTGCAAACACTTCATCATTTAAGTTTTTAACAACTGGAACTGATTCACCAGTAAGAGCAGCTTCATCTACTAATGTTTCTCCTTTAACGATCTGACCATCAGCAGGAATCCGTTCTCCAGCTTTAATTAAAATATAATCACCAATGTTTAGACTTTTAATGCTGACGACTTCTTCAACTTCATCGACTAATCGAATTGCCGTTTGTGGCTGAAGTGACAATAGTGAAGAAATTTCTTTATTTGTTTTATTTAACGTATATGTTTCAAGTGCGCCACTTAAAGCAAATATGAAAATCAGTACGGCACCCTCAGTCCAATAGCCAATTGCTGCTGAACCAACTGCCGCAATAATCATTAGCATTTCAACGTTTAGTTCCTTTTCAGCAATCGTATCTTCAATACCTTCTTTTGCCTTTGCATATCCCCCAATACAAAATGCTAAAACATATAAAATAATCGACATGATTGAATTATCGTTCTTAACGAATGAAGCAATTAGAATTAATACACCAGAAACTAAAGCGGCAATTAATTCTCCATGTTTTGAAAGAAATGATGTAGATTCCACATGGTCTGCTTCATATGTAGCATGAATCGTAGTAACTTTTGGACTTGCTTCCATAATAAATACCCCTTTCTTATTTTCAATTGAGAAAAATAATCAAATTCACTATCCTTATAAAACGACGAAAGCTGCCGTCCTAGGACAGCAGCGTACATTTTATAAGACCTTACTATTTATTTAATCTCTTAGTTGTGTAGTTCACAGATTTCTTAATTAAAATAATTCTTATTAAATATATATTACCACATTCCTTTAAATGTGAAGAAAAAATTTGCTTATTAATTAAAAAATTTTTAATGAATGTGATGGAGTTGTGAATTCGTATGTAGGTGTGGGGGAGACAGGAATCCTGTCTGCCTATTTAATTTTAACGGTTCTTTCTAATAATAAAATTTTTGACGTTCATTAAAGAATTTTAAGCATCAAACCGATATTTATACAGTAAGCACATTAAATACATATTTGTTACTACATTAAAAGCTAGTTCATCTATTTCAAATTCAAAAAAGTATAGCAAATATAAATAAAAATAAAAATAAAAGCTGGTGGAGATTTTGAAAAAAAAAATTATACAATCAATTGCAATCATAGGATCTGTTTCATGTATTAATTCTATGGATCTATTAGAAGCAGATGCAGAAAGTACAGCTGCAAATCAACCTAAAGTATCGATCTCAAACGCGGATCACTATATCTCTACAGGGAACGGAGTACGTATTCGTTCAGGGGCAGGAACGAATTATAGTATTTTAGGAAGTGTAAATAAGAATGATAAATTAGATGTTAAATCTTCCGCAAATGGTTGGTACAAGATTATTTATCAAGGGAAAATTGGGTACATAAGCGGTACTTATGTTAAAAAACAAAGTAGTGATGTTGAAAATGAAAAAATAGAAAACAATACTATCAATTATATCTCAACAGGGAACGGAGTACGTATTCGATCGGGAGCAGGAACAAATTATAGTATTTTAGGAAGTGTAAATAAGAATGATAAATTAGATGTTAAATCTTCCGCAAATGGTTGGTACAAGATTATTTATCAAGGAAAAATTGGCTACATAAGCGGCACTTATGTTCAGAAACAAAAGAATATTGAAGATGAAAAACCAGTATACAATACGACTAAATATATTGTAACTGGGATTAGAGTTAATATTCGCTCAGGTGCGGGAACGAATTACAATATAATAGGTAGTGCGGCAAAAATGCAGAAGTTAAACGTTATTTCAACTTCAAATGGTTGGCGCAAAATAAACTATCAAGGAAAAATCGGTTATATAAGTGCTGGATATACTGAAAAAGAAATTGATGATTCAAATGATTCGACTAGTGATCGTGATGAGCAAAATATGATTTCTTTTGCAAAACAATTTTTAGGAGTTCCCTATAAGTGGGCAGGAGTATCGCCTACGGGTTTTGATTGCAGTGGCTTTATTTACTATGTCCTTAAGGAAAATGGTAAGCCATTTGGAAGAACAAATGTATCAGGTTATTGGCATAACAATACTTCATTCCAAAAAGTAACAACTTCACAGCCTGGTGATTTGATATTTTTTCAAAACACATACACATATGGACCTTCACACATGGGGATTATGTTAAATCAAAATGAATTTATTCAAGCCGGTAGCAGTAAAGGCGTTACAATTTCAAATATAAATGACTCATATTGGCAAAAGCATTTTTTAGGGTATAAGCGAATAAAATCATAAAATTTTAATTTCATATCCTCATAAATTACTTTTATAAAGATTCCCAACAATTGTCTTTACCTTCAGGGCTTTCACAAAATCAAACGAATAGAAGGAATGCCCTATTGATGATAGAATAAACTGTATTCTATAGAGAGAAAAAGGCTTATGGAGGGAAACAATGTCTGCAAAGAGATTTTTTACACATCCTTTGGGAGTGATTGCATCAGCGGTTATTACAACTTTTTTATGGGGAAGCGCATTTCCGTTTATTAAGCTAAGTTATGAGCACTTGCATATTGAGAAAAATGAAATCTGGAAACAAATGATTTTTGCGGGTTATCGTTTCTTTTTGGCCTCATTATTAATTTTAATATTTTTTACGATAATTGGTAAAAAGTTAACTTTTAAGCGAGATACTTTTTTTGTAGTAGGAAAAGTAGGTTTGTTTCAAACGTTTTTACAATATGTGTTGTTTTATATTGGATTGAGTTTTTCGACGGGAGTTCAGGGCTCGATTATTGCTGGGACTACTTCGTTTTTTCAACTTTTAGCAGCGCATTTTATGTATAAAAATGATCGTTTAAACATGCGTAAGGTTCTTGGTGTAACGGTAGGATTTGCGGGTGTAATAATCGTGAATATTACAAAGGGCACTCTTTCTTTACATTTAGGAATTGGCGAGATTTTATTATTGTTTGCAATGGCATTTGGTGGCTATGGTAATGTACTTGCTAAGGAAGCTGCAAAGAAAGTGGATGTTGCCTATTTAACGGCATATCAAATGATGATCGGTTCGATTGGATTGTTATTAATTGGTGGTTTAACGGCAGGATTTTTACCGTTCCATTTTGATTTAAAAACGTTTGGCATGTTAGTTTATTTATCTGTACTATCATCTGTAGGATTCATACTGTGGAACAATGTCATGAAATATAACCAAGTTGGAAAAGTATCAATGTACTTATTCTTAGTTCCTGTTTTTGGTGTAATTTTATCATCAATCATGCTGAATGAAGTGCTATCTTATCTTGTATTTATTGGTTTAATTATGGTTACGTCAGGTATTATTATTGTGAATTATCAAAAGGTTCAACGTAGCACTCATATGAAGAGTGCGTCTTAACTCGAATAGAATGCAACCCGAATAAAAGCAACTCTACTTTTTAATAATAAGGTGGAGTTGCTTTTTTTTGTAAATCGATAAGAAGGGAGGTACATAGTTGTCAAAGTTTGATAAAGCAATGAATAAAGAAGTTGAAACAGTTGTAGATGATGCTACTGACTTTAAGGTCTCCTATCGAAAGAAACGTAGAAATAGTGGAAGTTTTATCGTATTTGTTGGTCCAGCTTTTCTAGTTTTTGCAGCTTTAGTGCTTATTCCATTTCTAATGGGTCTGTATTATTCCTTTACAAATTGGAATGGTGTAGTCGGAAATATCCATTATGTCGGTTTTGATAATTACAAGTACATATTTACACAAGATGCAGACTTTAAACAGTCTTTTATAATTACCACAAAATATACGTTTTTCGCTGTAATCTTAACGAATTTGATTGGTTTTGGCTTAGCTTTATTAGTTACTAAGGGGCTTAAATCAAGAAATATTCTAAGGACGATTTTCTTTTTACCTAACTTAATAGGTGGTTTATTACTCGGTTTTATTTGGCAATTTATTTTTAATAAAGGTCTCACTTCATTAGGAGCTGCGTTAGGTATCGATTCTTTAATGCAGTCATTATTAGGTACTGCAAATGGAGCGTTTTGGGCAATTATTATTGTAGCGATTTGGCAAGGTGCAGGATATATCATGATTATTTATGTAGCAGCACTCCAAGGAGTACCTCAGGAATTAATTGAAGCAGCTCAAGTTGACGGCGCAGATCGTTTTACAACTTTAAGGAAAATCATCATTCCAATGGTAGCACCAGCTGTAACTGTTTGTTTATTTTTAACAATCTCTTGGTCCTTTAAAGTATTTGATCAAAACTTATCACTTACTGGTGGTGGACCATTTAAATCGACAGAAATGCTTGCGCTAAACATTTATACAGAAGCATTTGTAAACAATCGATATGGATTAGGGGAAGCAAAAGCAATTGTTTTCTTCGTAGTTGTCGCAGCTATTTCAATTCTCCAAGTTTATTTAACGAAGAAAAGGGAGGTTGAAGCATAGTGGAAAATGAACGCTATACTGGACTGACGTTTTTGCTTGAGCTATTTGGGGTCATTTTAGCAATATTTTTCCTCGTTCCTTTTTACTATGTATTAGGAAACTCGTTTAAATCCTTTGCAGATATTTTACAAAATACATCAGCGCTACCTAAAACTTTCGATTTTACAAACTACTCACAAGCAGTTGTCATTATGGATTTCTGGAGAGCTCTTTTGAATTCTTTAATTATCTCAGTTGCAAGTAATGCTGTTATCGTTTTATTTTGCTCAATGGCAGCCTATAAACTAGTTCGCACAAAGCATAAAATATCAACGATTATTTTCTTTATTTTTGTTGCAACAATGGTCATTCCTTTTCAATCAATTATGATTCCACTTGTTAAAGTTGGAAGTACACTTCATTTAATGAATAGTCATTATGGACTTGTTGTTATGTATTTAGCGTTTGGCTCAGCACTTTCAATTTTTCTCTATCACGGTTTTATAAAAGGCATTCCAATCGAACTTGAGGAAGCTGCGATTATTGATGGTTGTTCACCATTTATGGTTTTTTGGAAAGTGGTGTTTCCTTTATTAAAACCGATCACCGTAACAATTGTTATTTTAAATACTTTATGGATTTGGAATGATTTCTTGTTACCATCTCTAGTTTTGCGTGATGAAGAGCTACGTACAATACCACTGGCTACTTTTTATTTTTTTGGTGCGTATACGAAACAATGGAATTTAGCACTTGCCGGATTAGTTTTAGGCATTTTGCCATTGTTGATCTTTTTCTTCGCTGCTCAAAAGCAAATTATCCGTGGTATTACAAGTGGTTCAATAAAGTAAGTTAAGGAGGAGCATATGAATAATAAATTATTTAAATCGATTGCCGTTTTATCAACTAGTATGTTGTTGTTTACTGGATGTAATAATAAAAAAGAAGAAACAAAAAAGCCTGGTGCTGGCGAAAAAATCACATTAAATATTTTTCAGTTTAAAGCTGAAATTGCAAAAGATTTAGAGGCTTTAGCAAAGGAATATCAAAAGGAAAATAAAAATGTAACGGTAAAGGTTCAAACAGTAGGTGGAGGTGCTGATTATGGAGCAGCATTGAAAGCTCAATTTGCATCAGGAAATGAACCCGATATTTTCAATAATGGTGGATACCAAGAGGCTGTTACTTGGAAAGACAAACTTGAGGACCTGTCAGATCAAGATTGGGTGAAGGATTTATATCCTGAAACCGAAAAACCGATGACAGTTGGTGGGAAATTACTCGGAATGCCTATGAACACTGAAGGCTATGGATTCATTTATAATAAAGATTTATTTGATAAAGCTGGTATTACACAATTGCCAAAAACATTAACTGAATTAGAGGCAACAGCAAAAAAATTAAAAGATGCTGGCATTACACCATTTTCAGTTGGATATGGTGAGTGGTGGATTCTAGGAATTCATTTATTAAATATTCCATTCGCACAACAACCGGACCCAGATAAATTTATTGCCGATTTAAATGCAGGCAAAGCAAAAATCCCTGATAATGATAAATTTAAGGAGTTTATAAAATTATTTGATTTAACGATTAAATATGGAAATAAAAATCCATTAACAACGGATTACAATACGCAAGTTACAAATTTTGCATCTGGAAAAACAGCTATGATGCAACAAGGAAACTGGACACAAGGTATGATTGATGGCATTACGCCAAACATGAAACTTGGTCTTTTACCAATGCCGATTAATGATGACAAAAACGCAATGGACAAAATCCCTGTCGGTGTACCAAATAACTGGGTAGTGAACAAAAATTCAAAAAACAAAGAAGAAGCGAAGAAGTTTTTAAATTGGATGGTTTCTTCTGATACAGGTAAAAAATATATCGTTGAAAAGTTTAAATTCATTCCAGCAGTTAAAACAATTGAAGGAAAAGGCTTAGGACCGATTGCTGATGATATTCAAAAGTACTCAGCTGACGGAAAAGTACTTTCATGGAACTGGTTTAAATATCCAAACGGTGCAACAAACGAATTTGGTGCCTCAATGCAAGCTTACGTTGGAGGACAAAAAAATCCACAGCAATTACTGCAATCACTTCAGGATTCTTGGGATAAGCTAAAGAACCAGTAATCGAAGAAGAAATTTAAGACAAACCTTATTTCGAAATAATTTCGAATAGGGTTTGTCTTTTTTTGTAAAGTATTTTATTAAAGATTCACTGATTGGAAGATTTTATGTGATGAACTGATTTAATTATCGTGATATAGTAATTATCGTTACGAAAATAAATGAAATTCCTGAGTTTAACCTAGATTAATAGATTAATAGTAAGGGAGAGTAATCAAATATGAAAAAAACGATGAAAAATGTTATTTTATCAACTGCGATTGTCTTTTCTTTAGGAACAGTAGTTGGGTCGGCAAATGCTGCTTCTGTTGATTATAAAGTTAAAACGATTAGTCCCGTGAAACTTCCAGCAAGTGAATCAGTTAAAAAGATGGCATTAGAAATCACTTCATGGTATGAAACATCATCATCTGGGGCGGATGCATTTGGTGCAACAAGTGGTAATTTCGATGGTGCCGGTCTATCTTTTGGTGCGCTTCAAGAAAATTTTGGAACAGAAACGATCCAACCAATTATGAAAAATATGTTCGCAAATCATAATGATGTGGTATTAAAAGCTTTCAATGGAGATACAGATTCTTATAATACATTTAAAGATGTAATTATGAACAAAACGACAAAAGAACAGGTCGCTTGGGGAGAATCTATCAGTGACCCTAATAATAAATACCAAGTTGTAGAGCCTTGGAAGACTTACTTTAAAAATCTAGGGACAAGTAAAGCATGTATTGATGAACAAATTAATGCTTCAAAATGGTACTTCGATCAAGCAGAAAAGTATTACAAAACATTCGGATTATGGACAAAAAGAGGATATGCATTAATGTTTGATATATTTGTTCAAAGTGGTTCGATTTCGGATAAGACGAAAAATTTAATATTAGATGACTTTAAAAAAATTGATACAAAAAACATGACAAAGGAACAAATCGAAACGAAAAAAATGAATATTATCGTTAATCGTCGTGCTGCAGATGTAAATGAACAATGGAGAGAAACATGGAAATCTAGAAAATCAGTCATTGCGAACGGCAGCGGAAAAGTTGTTGGGTATGGAGACTTCTTTGATGTAACTCCGTATGGTGCTACGTTAACACATGTTAATAAATAAGTTTTTTGATGTGGGAGTCCGAGATTTTGGACTTCCTTTTTTATGTGTGCACTAATTATATTTCATTATTTTTGATAAGAAATATGTGATTTGATTTTCTTATGGGAATATTAAAAAGGAAGTAAACACTAGCTTTTGGATAAAATAATTTCTTAGGAGAGATCAGTTGTGCAATGGTATTTAAAAGTATTAAAGAATTATGTAGTATTTCATGGTAGAGCGAGTCGAACTGAATATTGGATGTTCATGTTAATTAATGCAATTATTACTTTCTTACTTAGTTTATTAGATAACTTTGCAAATACAGATAACATGATTTCAGGAATTTATGGTTTGCTTACCTTGCTGCCACTAATTGCAGTCGGTGTTCGCAGATTACATGATATTGGTAAAAGTGGTTGGTGGTATTTAATTAGTTTAATTCCGTTTATAGGATCAATTATTTTATTAATACTTGCTTGTTTTAAAAGTGAAAATCACGAGAATCGTTTTGGACCAGTTCCAAGATAAGATTAAAATTAATACTGTTCATTGAGTATTAGGAAAAGACTTAAATGTACCATATTATTTCTTAAATAAATTCATCATTGAAATCTTATACCCAATGTATGTCCCTATAGTATTTAAAATAACATCATCTATATCCGAAGTTCTATAAGACATCATTAATTGGACAACTTCAATACTTACCGATAAAAATAAGCCAATTATTATAATTATTTTTGATCTTTTAATTGAGGTCAAAATAACCCCAAATGGCACAAATAGAAGGATATTTCCTAAAGTATTAACTATAAATTGTTTAACGCTGCTAAACTCATTAAACATTTTGATTAATGGGATTAAATTTAATCCACCTTTAGAAACACCTATCCCTAAAGAAGCGACTGGAAAAAAAGTAAACCTAAAAATAAACACAAGTGAAAAAATTAACAATAAATATTTTATGAAAATTGGCTTCAAAATAAATCTCCCAATAAAAAGTTTAGTTACAATAACCTCTGCATCAACATTTATTACTTTTCCGTTAATGGCCGTAATCTTGTGCAGTAATCCGAAAACCATCATCAATAATTAATAATAAGGTTATTATACATTAAGAATTTTTGTATTTCCTCAACAAACTTTGCATTAAATGATGATCGTTTTGGCCCAGTCGAGAAATCTAAAATTATTAACCGCCTAATTTTAGGCGGTTTTTTATATTAATTCAAAATAGATTTTCCAATGATTAAAAATTAATAATGTTACTTAGGTATTAAGAATAGACTTAAATGTATCGTATATATCATCTTAGGAGGGATCCATCTTGGAATGGTATTTAAAAGTATTAAAGAATTACGCAGTATTCAACGGAAGAGCTAGAAGAACAGAGTATTGGATGTTTTTTTTGTTTAATGTCATTATCTCGATTATACTTTCAATTTTACAAAGCATTGCCAATATAGGGGAAGTATTAACTATAATTTATAGTATTTTGACTTTACTGCCTTCGTTAGCAGTAGGTGCACGTAGATTGCATGATTCAGGTAAAAGTGCTTGGTGGTTGTTAATTGGATTAATACCGTTTTTAGGTGGAATCATTCTTCTGATTTTCTTTTGTTTGGATAGTGAAGAGGGAGACAATCGATTTGGGGCGAACCCTAAATAGTAATGTATGGCTGGATTTTAATATTAAAGGATTTGAAGCAAACCGCCTTGAAAAGGGCGGTTTTTTCTTTTTATCGTATTTCTTATTTTTTCACTAATAGTTCAATAATAAGAAATAATTCTAATTAACAACATGATAAAATATTATTGTGAAAGTTTTCACAATAATTAGAACACTCTTTAAGCACGTTAATTAATTATTAATAAAGTGTAATTCCATCTTATCATTTAAAGAAATAATATTAACTATTTCTCCATCCTTGGTGAAAACTTTTCTTGCGCCAAGGGCTTCTTCTTTTACTTCATTCCAACCCCGCATTTTTAAAATTAATTCATAATAATTTGGTAAACCATGTTCTTCAGATGCCATTTTCCAATTGTAGACTTCATATTGATTTTTGTAGTCAATATTGGACTGAAATGCAGTTAACGGAATAGGGAAACCCTTATTTAATTTAGATGGTTTATGTACAACAAAAAATAAAATAATTAAAAAAAGAAATGTAAATAAAATCTTCTTATTTATTTTATTCATTAGATACCTCCCCTTTTTTTCCAGGTTTATAAACATTTTATCATTTTTAATAAAGTGTTTATTAAGAAGTAGTAAGGAGATTATGAAACTTTTATGAATATTGTTGCAAGCAATGTTTTTTATCAGAAATAAACAGTTCAAAGACTAAGTAGAAATTAATATTATTTAAACCTAAAAATTAATCTAGTCAATATATTCCACCCTACTGTTCAAATGAATACGTTTTCACAACTTGAGAGGTATTTTATGATGATAGTGGAGGTGTTACAGATGATTGAAACGAAAAAAGTGATTGATACAAATTTAACAGATGCCAAGACACAGAAGTCATCTAAAAAATTAAGAGGTTTTTTAAATTATCTTACGTTTGTAGGACCAGCAACTTTAGTTTTTGCAGCGATCGTGTTAACGCCATTTTTAATCGGATTTTTCTATTCATTTACTCAGTGGGATGGTGTAGCTGATTCTGCAAAGTGGGTCGGACTTGAAAATTATAAATACATTTTTACGAAAGATACGGATTTTATCCATTCGTTTATTTTAACTGGTAAATATACATTATTCGCTGTGATCTTAACCAATGTGATCGGTTTTGGTTTAGCATTAATCGTAACGCAAGCATTGAAGACTAGAAATATTTTAAGAACAGTCTTTTTCCTTCCAAATTTAATCGGTGGATTATTATTAGGTTTCATTTGGCAGTTCATTTTTAATAAAGGTTTAATTTCAATTGGACAATTATTACATTCAGACTTTTTACAAAGAGCACTTTTAGGAGAAGAAAAAGGTGCGTTCTGGGCAATTGTCATCGTGGCAGTTTGGCAAGGTGCAGGTTACATAATGGTTATTTATGTAGCGGCTCTGCAAGGTGTACCTCAGGAATTAATTGAAGCAGCTCAAATTGATGGTGCAAATAAATTCCAAGTGTTACGTAAAATCATTATTCCAATGGTAGCACCAGCTGTAACAGTTTGTTTATTCTTAACAATTTCATGGTCATTTAAAGTGTTTGATACAAACCTTTCATTAACAAATGGTGGACCATTTAAGTCTACTGAGATGTTAGCTTTAAACATTTACACTGAGGCTTTTGTAAATAACCGTTATGGATTAGGTGAAGCAAAAGCGATTGTATTCTTCGTAGTCGTAGCGTTAATTTCAGTAATTCAAGTTTACATTACGAAGAAGAGGGAGGTTGAGGCATAATGCTAAAAGAACGATATACAGGCTTTACTTTTATATTAGAAATAGCGGCAATTATACTTGCTCTCATCTTCTTAGTTCCTTTTTATTATGTGTTAGGTAACTCATTTAAATCATTTGCTGATATTTTACAAAATACTTCTTCGCTTCCAAAAAGCTTAGATTTTACAAACTATCAACAAGCAATTGAAGTTATGAATTTTTGGAAAGCTCTAATGAACTCGTTAATCGTGACAATTGCTAGTAATGTTGTAATCGTATTTTTCTGTTCGATGGCGGCTTATAAACTAGTTCGTTCAAAAAGCAAAATTTCAAACATCATTTTCTTTATCTTTGTAGCGACAATGGTTATCCCGTTCCAATCAATTATGATTCCATTAGTGAAAGTTGGAAGTACGCTTCATTTAATGAATAGCCATTGGGGATTAGTAGTAATGTATTTAGGTTTCGGTTCAGCATTATCGATCTTCCTATATCATGGGTTTATTAAAACTATTCCGATTGAGTTAGAGGAAGCAGCAATTATTGATGGATGTTCACCGACTATGGTTTTCTGGAAAGTTGTTTTTCCTCTATTAAAACCAATTACGGTTACAATTGTTATCCTAAATACGTTATGGATTTGGAATGACTTCTTATTACCATCACTTGTATTAAGAGATATGGAGTTAAGAACAATTCCGCTTGCTACATTCTACTTCTTTGGAGCATATACAAAACAGTGGAACTTAGCGTTATCTGGACTTGTTTTAGGTATAACGCCACTATTAATTTTCTACTTTGCAGCACAGAAACATATTATTAAAGGGATTACAAGCGGTTCAATTAAATAACGTGATTGGGTGGAAGCTATCAATATATTCCACCCATCATGTCAATATAGGCTATCCATAGTTGTTTATTTTTAAATGTATAATGAAAGCGTATTCAAAATATAGAATATTGAGACGGGGGTTTTTAGGATGAAAAGGATGCTAAAGGTAGCAGCAGCATTAACAACATCAGTAATGTTATTCTCTGCATGTTCTGGAGGATCTTCAGACAAAGGGTCAAATGATTCAAAGGATAAAAAAGTAACATTAAACGTATTCCAGTTTAAAGCTGAGATTGCGAAAGATTTAGAACAAATGGCTAAGGATTACCATAAAGAAAATCCAAACGTAACAGTTAAAATTCAAACTGTTGGTGGCGGTGCTGACTACGGTGCTGCATTAAAAGCTCAGTTTGCTTCAGGTAACGAGCCTGATATCTTTAACAACGGTGGATTCCAAGAAGCAATAACTTGGAAAGATAAATTAGAAGATCTTTCTGATCAATCATGGGTAAAAGATTTATATCCAGGAACTGAAAAACCAATGACAATTGACGGCAAACTTTACGGTATGCCAATGAATACTGAAGGTTATGGTTTCATTTACAATAAAGATTTATTCGCAAAAGCTGGTATTACTGAAGCACCAAAAACTTTAAGCGAATTAACTGTTGCAGCTGAAAAGCTTCAAAAAGCAGGTATCACACCATTCTCAGTTGGATACGGTGAGTGGTGGATTCTAGGAATTCACTTATTAAATATTCCTTTCGCACAACAACAAGATCCAGACAAATTCATGGCTGACGTTAATTCTGGTAAAGTGAAAATTCAAGACAACGAGAAATTCAAACAATTTATGAAACTGTTTGATTTAACAATCAAATACGGAAATAAAAATCCTTTAACAACTGATTACAACACTCAAGTTACAAACTTTGCTCAAGGTAAAACTGCTATGATCCAACAAGGTAACTGGATTCAAGGTATGGTTGATGGAATTACTCCTAACATGAACTTAGGCGTGTTACCAATTCCAATCAACGATGACAAAGCAGCAATGGACAAATTACCAATGGGTGTACCAAATAACTGGGTAGTTAACAAAAACTCTAAAAACAAAGAAGAAGCTAAAAAATTCTTAGCATGGATGGTTACTTCTGACACTGGTAAGAAATACATTGTAGAAAAATTCAAGTTTATCCCTGCATTAAAAACAATTCAAGGTAAAAACTTAGGACCAATCGCAGATGACTTACAAAAATACTCTGCTGAAGGTAAAACATTATCTTGGAACTGGTTCAAATACCCAGATGGAGCTACAAATGAGTTTGGTGCATCAATGCAAGCTTACGTTGGAAAGCAAAAATCTGCTGACGAAATGTTAAAATCTCTTGAAGATACTTGGATGAAATTAAAAAAATAAATTCTTAATTTGAGGCTTCCCTAAATTTCCTCTATAGATTAAGGCAACCCACAAGGAGTTTAATTTCCTTGTGGGTTTTTTATCTGTAATAGAGGTGGCCTTGATGGCAATATGTTATTAATAACTATCTGCTTTTTGAACAAAACTTCTTACTTTTTTAGAAAGTGAACTAATTGATTTAGTTCACAAAGTGTTCTAGTTCAAACCTTATATTTTATCAAAACTTACTAATCTCGTGATATGATTTTATTATGAAAGAAAGTGAATTGAAAAAAGATATTAACTGGGCATACTGTTGAAAAGGTGAGTGATGCTATGCTTGATGAAATGAGAAAGTTTGAAAAAGGATTTCCTGACGGAGTTTTTATAGAACCAAACCGTACAAGTGAACCTAAAGTAAAAGTTAAGGCATTGTATGAATACTGTAGGAAAAAAGGATTAAAGCCTAAAGATTTGACAGAAAAAGAAAGAGAACAGTTTCTTGTTTATGAATGAAAAGGATCAACTTCTTTCTATAATTATAGATATCCACAAGGAATCAAACTCCTTGTGGTTTTTGTTTTGGAAAAGAAGTGGATTTCATAAGATGGATAGTTCTTTTTACTGAATATTTCAACCTTATAAGGGTGTTATTCGTACTTTATCTTTGATAAACTAATATTAGAAAGTGCAAACGTTTCCGCAAAGGATGTTATCATGAAAAACAGTATTAGAAGTAAGCTGATTACCTTATTGTTAATTGCAACCATTATTCCATTTGGCTTATCGATTATAGCAAGTTATTTTTATACGAAAAACACGGTTACGAAGGAATTTGTAAATACGAATTATGATTTATTGAAGCGTAGTGGAAATGATTTATTGAATTATTTTAATGAAATTTACGGTATTCCACTGTCTATTTATAGTAATAGACCGTTTTTGTCTGTGTTAGAAAATGGTGCTACAGCTTACATCGAACAAAATTCTGCTGAAATTCAACGTAGTTTATTAGGACTTTATTTTTCTAGAAGAGAGATTGAGCAGTTGCATTTATATTTAACGAAGGGTAAGGATGATTACACCGTTTACAATGCGAAGGTGAGTAGTCGAGGGAAATTGTATAATTTCAACCAAATTCCCACATATAGAAATTTAAGTTTTTCGAGGGACTCGTATTATATTCAACCGACTCATCCGATTCAAAATTATAATAATTTATCTGATTTTCGAATTGAGCCAGTTAAGCAGGTTGTATCACTTCATTATTTTTTAAATAATGTTACATCCGACCAATGGCTAGGCTTTTTATCGATCGATATTGAGTTAAGTAGAATTAATGAGATTTTTGATCGTATTTATAAAAAAGGAGAGGAACATCTTTTCGTTGTTGGTGATGGGAATGTTGTTCTTTATTCATCTGAAAAAAATCTGATAGGTAAAAAGCTAGAAACAAAATGGTATAAAAAAATAAGCTCAGATCGATCAGGCGAAACTAGTTTTGAATGGAAGGGCAAGGATTTTAGTGGGGTTTATGTGTATGACAAAATAAGAAGCAATCATCAACAATGGACAATCATTAAAAGTATTCCTTATAAGAATCTCTACCATAATTCGAATCAATTATTGAAAATTACGGTTACTCTCGGGGCGATTTCAGTCTTATTAGTCATCATTTTGACTATTATCGTATCATTCAGATTTACACGACCAATCCGAATCTTAATTCGAGATATGCAACGAATTGAAAAAGGAGAGCTTGCAGTTTCCTTTGATACGTTAGGAAATGATGAGTTTGGTCAGTTAGGTAAACATTTTACTTCAATGGTCGCTACGTTAAATGATTTATATATAAAAGAATACAAGCTTCAAATAGAGAATAAAACGAATCAATTAAAAGTACTTCAGTCTCAAATTAATCCGCATTTTTTATACAATGCCTTGCAGTCAATTGGAACTCTTTCATTAAAAAATGACGGA
Organism: Gottfriedia sp. NPDC057991; assembly: GCF_042886615.1. Classification (NCBI taxonomy): domain Bacteria; kingdom Bacillati; phylum Bacillota; class Bacilli; order Caryophanales; family Bacillaceae; genus Gottfriedia; species Gottfriedia sp. NPDC057991. The sequence continues at coordinate 305,167 of NZ_JBHVQN010000004.1, read as the reverse complement.
ATTAAAGTGTATCGATTAATTATGTCACTTTCAAAAATCATGAGATATAGCATGAAAAATAATGAAGATTTTGTAACGCTTAAGGATGAATTAAATCATATAAAAGATTATTTATCGCTTCAAAATGAACGTTATGATGGCAGATTTGTTTATAACCTGGAAGTGGATGAAGGGTTAAACAAAGTAAAAATGCCGAAAATGATTTTACAGCCAATCGTGGAAAACTTCTTTAAACACGGCTTTGAAAAGCAACAAAAGCTTGGTGAATTAAATATTTCGATTCATAGACAACAAGATAATCGCTTAAAAATAGTCATTGCTGATAATGGTGAAGGTGCATCAGAAGAGGAATTAGAAATCATCAATTCATCGCTTTCAGAAGGTGTATTAAATACTCAGGAGAGTATCGGGTTAAAAAATATTTCTGATCGCATTCAATTCTATTATGGTAAAAAAGCAGAAGTAAAAATAGAAAGTGTGAAGCATGAAAACTTTGTTGTAACGATAATCATACCGATTGAAATGACAAGAGGAGAAGTTAATCATGAAGGTTCTACTAATAGATGACGAAAAGCATGTACGAGAAGGTGTAAAACTTCTTGCAGATTGGGATGCAATTGGTGTAACTGAAATATTAGAAGCAGAAAATGGAGCGATCGCGCAAGAAATCATTATAAAGGAAAGACCGACAATTATATTTACTGATTTAATGATGCCAGAGCTAGACGGTAGAGGATTATTAAAGTGGCTTCATTCAGAAAATATTAATTGTAAAGTAATCGTTGTAACGGGATATGATGACTATCATTATATGAGAGAAGCCATACAGTTCGGTGCATCCGATTACTTATTGAAACCAATTGATCCGGATATATTGAATGAAACTTTAGTAAAAGTAGTTTCAGATTGGAATGAAAAAGAAAAAGAGAGAATTGATGCATTAAATGATTTTCGTTTGCTCCAAGAAGTTTTACCTGTTTATAGAGACAAACAATTAACAAATGCTATTTACGATAAAGAATTTAACCAGAACATGTTAAACCAATTAGGATATGAAGAAGGGCAAACTTTACATGTTTCTTTACTAAAATTACGAAATCTAGAGACATTCAAAGATATATGGCCGGAGGATTTATGCTTCTTTGCCCTTTTGAATATTGTAAATGAAGTTCTTCAAAACCAAAATGGTGGAATTGCATTTCGTAATTTACAAGGTACAAAGGAGATTTGTTTACTCTATTGGGGCGAGCAAGTTACTGACAGTATTCAACATATAGCTAAAATTTTATCGACGGTTGTGCCTTTCCCGTTTCATTTTGCAATCAGTAGAAAGTTTCCAATTGAATCGATCCAGTCTGGGTATGAGGAAGTTGTAAATGTTCTACAGCATGTAAATATTTTAGAAAAGCGAGATGTACCAGTTTATTCTTATGAAGATATAAAAGAGTATAATCCGTTTAATCTAGTAGAAATCATCAACTTATTTGAACAAATGGTTGAGAAGCAGGATATTTATATTTACGATGAAGTCATTCAACTTTTTAGTAAACGAATTGCACAGAAGAATTATCTTCCTTTTGCACAGTTACTTTCATTGCATCAAGAGTTTCTAATCTTCTTAAATCACTGGATTAATAAACTTTCGCTTCAAACCATTCAAGAAGTGAGTCTGGAATTGTTCTGGAATGCGAAAGGACATTTTGAAATTGGTGATTATGTAGCGACTCAAAGAGAAAGAGTGCAGTCGATTATTCAAGAAAAAAATCAAACGAACCAAGAACTGAATAGTATTGAAGCAATCGCAAATTATATTCAACTTAACTATGCTGAAGAGATTTCACTTCAGGAGTTTTCAGAGAAATTTTACTTAAGTCGCGAATATATATCCCGTAAGTTTAAACAAATTTATGGTGTGAATATTTCAGATTATATTGTTTCAATTCGGATCGAAAAAGCGAAGGAATTACTGAAGTTCCCCAATTTAAAAATATATGAAATAGCTGGGAAAATTGGCTATCAAGATGATAAATACTTTCGAAAAGTGTTTAAGAAAATCGTTGGGATGACCCCAAATGAATACCGAAATATGAATGATTAGTAATTATTTAGTAAAAAAGTTGCAGGAAATCCTTGGAAACTGAGGAATAAGTAATTAGATATTTATCCTATGCTTTTATTTTATGTTTCGGGGGATTAAAAAATGGAACAGGCAGTTGAAAGAGTTTTTACAAAAGAGATTTTAACGAATGCAGCATCCCAATTTGGTATTACGGTAGAAGAAAAACCAGTCGGAGAGTTCGAGAACTATCTATTTAAAGGTAAGTTGGCAGATGGTACTGATCGCATTTTACGATTAACACATTCATCTCATCGCTCAAAGGATGAAATTGAGGCAGAGCTAGAGTTTTTAAAATATGCTAGAGAAAATGGAGCGAATGCAGCAGGTTCTTTACCTTCTTTGAACGGTAATTTAGTAGAAGTCCAAAATGCAAGTGATGGTACAAGTTTTTACGCATCAATGTTTGAATGGGCAGATGGTCAATTAGTTGATCGGACAAACCCAGCTGTGTGGAATGATGACCTAATGTACACATGGGGAAAAACAATCGGAAAACTTCATGCGTTAACAGTTGATTATCCTGTCACAAATCATCGTGAACATTGGGACGAAGAAGCTTATTTGAATGAAATGGTAGCTGATGATGAGCTTGGTATTTATACGAAGGAATTAATAGAAGAAATCCAAGCTTATGACAGAAAGAAGGATTCATATGGATTAATCCATAGTGACTTGCATCTCCACAATTTCTTCGTAAATGATAAAGGTGAAATTACGGCTTTTGATTTCGATGACCTGCAATATAATTATTTCATATCAGATATCGCAATTGTCCTATATTATACTGCTTGGGGTAGTAAGGCATCATTTGAAGAAAAATCTAATTTAGCAAAAAGACAACTAGAAATCTTTCGAAAAGGATATGAAACCGAATATATATTAGATGAAGAATGGTATAGCCGAATTCCTTCGTTTTTAAAATGTCGTGATATTACGCTTTATCATGTATTGAATATGAAATATGAAGAGAAAACACAAAGAGTTATTGAACTTTGTGAAGAACTAAAAGAGCGAATCATAAATAAGAAAACAATCATTGATCTTTAAAATTACACTAAACAAAAAGCTACGATTCAAATACGAATCGTAGCTTCTTTTTATATTTAAATTGGGGGGTGAGTAAGGTTATTTGTGTGTAGCTTCTTCTATTTTATTAATATTGCTCTCATATAAATCATCTTCTAATGGGATATAGCCAACTTGCTCAGCTAAAAGTGGAGCATTTTCATTCGCAAATTTCAAGTAGTCCAAAACAACAGGACGTTTAAGTGAGTTTATATTTACATATGTGTAGAGTTCACGAGAAAGTACGTAAGTCCCGTTTTTGATTGTTTCTTCAGTTGGTAAAACTGCTTTACCAGTTTTCGGATTAACGATTGGTACAATTTTTAATTGATCTTTGTTTTCTTCATAGTAAGCATGACCAAAGTATCCAATTGCACCTTTTTCACTAGCAACATCAACGACAAGATTTTTGTCATCTTCAGACGTTTGAGCATCTTTCCGTTCGCCAGCTTCATTTAAGATGGTTTTATTAAAGTATTCGTAAGTTCCTGACTCAGTACCAGGGCTGAAGAATTTAATTTCTTTCTTTGGCCAAGCAGAGTTTAGCTCGTGCCAAGTTTTTATTTTACTTTTTACAGACCATAACTTTGCTAATTGTTCGACTGTTAATTGATTCACAAAATCATTGTCTTTATTTACTACGACTGATAGACCGTCGTAAGCTAATTTTAATTGAATATAATCGATGTTATTTTGTTTAGCGATTGTAGCTTCTTCATTTGTTATTGGACGAGATGCGTCGTTTATATCAGTTACGCCATTTGCGAATTTTTTAAAACCATCAGTTGTACCACTATTACCTATTGAAATAGTTACCTCGGGTTGTGCAGATCTATATTGTTTCGTTATTGTTTGCATAATCGGGAAAACGGTAGATGAACCGTCAATTAGTATGCTACCAGTTAATTGTTTTTCAGGTGTACTTGAATTAGGATGATAGGCAATTCCACAAGCTGCTAAAGATAACATAGCTGTGATTGCGACGACTAATACAAGTGCTTTCTTTAGTTGCATCTACAGTTCCCCCCTCGTTGTTTTTACTACATTTCTTACAATATCCCACAAAGATTAACTTGCTTTTAACGCTACGTAAAGAATTTGTAAAGGTATAGTGAAAGTCCCCCTTTTTTGTTAATAACCAATTAAAATGACCGTATAAACAGTAAAAAATGGGAGAGATATACGGTGGAGCAAATTGTCATCATCCAAGATCAAAACGAGATTGAACATGTGCTTCAACAAAGTAAACAATTCGGATTAATTAAAATCAGCACATATCGATATGGAGAGTTTAATGAAGAAATACATTTAGGTTTCTTAAAAGGTTGCATAGTATTAATGAAAAGCCAAGTTTTGGACGAGTTTATTCCATTAATAATGAGAATAAGACGGATAACAGAAATACCGATCATATTATTAGTTGAAACTTATGACTCATACGAAGCAGCCATATGTATTGAAGCTGGAGCGGATCAATATGTAAAATATCCGATTCATCCTAGAGACTTGTCCGCAAGAATAAAAGCAGTTATGAGGAGGGCAGGCAATGAAAAAATAGAAGAAGACCGAGAAAAAGTCTTATATTTTGGAGAGATTTCCTTCTATTTAAATCGAGAAGAGGTTTATAAAAACAAAATGAGGATCGAATTAAATGGTAGAGAATACGCAATTTTACTATTTTTAATAAAAAAAGCTGGCTTCATTGTAACAAGAGAAGAATTAATGGAAGTTATTTCTGTTTATAAAAATAGAAGATTAATCGATATTTATATTCATAGTTTACGGCATAAAATTGAGGAACTTCCGAATTATCCTAAGTATATTAAAACAATTAAGGGAAAAGGGTATCGGTTTGAAACGCTTGTTAATTGAACACGTGTGTAAAAAGTTAGGTGCATTCTTTTTTAAGGATGTCATTTAGCTTTTTTATTTTTATATGGCAGAGCTTTGGGGAGAGTAGGGAATACGTAATATTATGTTTTTATTTAAAAAGCAGTTTTTTCTATAATAAGAGACAACTCTTTTTTATTAAAATTTAAAAAATTTTATTTTTATGTATAAACCCAAATAGACCAAAAAACTAAGTTAAAAGCGGGTGGATTTAAGCGCTTTCGCAACTTAAACAACAAAAATACCTAATTTGTTTATTTACCATATTATGGTAATATTAAAATTTTAATATAACAAAAAGATGCGTAGTGAATACTCTTTTTTAATTTTTTTGTCTAAATTTGAGGAATATAGTCGAAGAAGCAGGACTTTTGTTGTCTTTTGTAAATTCGAAAAAAAAGGATATATAAGTAATTAGATACAGCATTAACGATAGAAAAATTGGCAAATGAAAAAGCTAGGTGAATCCAAATAAGGATGTACACCTAGCTTTTTATTTTATAAGTGCAGTAATCCAAACTCGTAAGATCTTATCAGCGTGATGTAACATATAAGTATACGTCGTGTCGTAAAGGTGCTTTAAACCAGCATCCGTCATGAAAACTAAGTCCTCAGTTGAAAATCATTTTGTTAATTCAAAAAATTGAACCATGTTTTTACGCTCTTCTCTACTAATTATTAACAACACTCCCTTTGATTTAAATGATTGACTAATTTGTTTCCAATCTGTTTTAATACGATATATTTATTTGTTGATTGTTATATAACAAAAAAGTTGAAATGTGCTAGAGATTTTTACTGAAAAAGTAAAAAAGATAATTTAATCATTTCATTAATTATTATTCAAATTACAACGTATTAATTATTCTAGAAAAATATCTAATGTTACAATTTTCATTAATGAATGTAACAAAAATAGACCGGTTTGCAAGGATTTCCATAAGTTAGGTAAAAAAATCGACAAAAAGTTTTGTTTTATGGTAAATTTAACTAAAACTTCCTATTTATAGGTTAATTTTTACTTAACTTTTTGTTAAGTAATTGTTATACTTGGCATTGTTGAATCTGAGGGTATATTTTAATAGAATAATAAATGGATTACAGGAGTCATTAGCTATTTATTTATAACCCCAATTTATCAATCTTCAACTCAATTATTAGTTAACCAAAAAGAAACAAAAGATTCTTTGATTTATCAGAATAATCAAATACAAACAAATATTCAATTGATCAACATACAATGTCGTTATTAGGAGTCCATCTATTTTAGACGAAGTTATTAATCAATTAAATTTAGATTGTACAAATGCATGAACAATATGATGAGATTCTGTTTGATGACCCTTAATACCTCTGACAACTAGCGTCTAAGCAGATCATTACAAGTCATCACACACTTGTGAAATGATTTGAGCATCAATAATTGCTAACAATGAGTGTGAGGAGGGGTTAGATGCCCTAAATTATATTTATTTTAAAAGAAAATAGATTTTCTTCTTGTGTATTTACTCACATGAATATAGAAGTGGAAACTTTATTAATTTGGGGAAAGAAAGCAATGAAGGGAATTTGTAAATGAAAAAAGTAAGAAAAGCAATTATACCCGCAGCGGGTTTAGGGACACGCTTTTTACCTGCAACAAAAGCAATGCCGAAAGAAATGCTACCAATCGTAGACAAACCAACAATTCAATATATTGTTGAAGAAGCAATTGAATCAGGAATTGAAGATATCATTATCGTAACAGGTAAAGGAAAACGCGCAATTGAAGATCATTTTGATTATTCATTTGAGCTAGAACAAAATTTATTAGAAAAAGAAAAATATGCGTTATTAGAACAAGTTAAAGCTCCATCTAATATCGACATTCATTACATAAGACAAAAAGAACCTAAAGGATTAGGTCATGCTGTATGGTGTGCGCGTAATTTTATCGGCAACGAACCATTTGCAGTATTACTTGGTGATGACATTGTTGAAGCACAAACACCAGGTTTAAAGCAGCTAATGGACCAATATGATAATACATATTCTTCAGTAATTGGTGTTCAAACAGTACCAGAAGAAGAAACGCATCGATATGGCATTGTTGAACCAATTATGCAAGAGGGTAGAAGATACGAAGTAAAAAACTTTGTCGAAAAGCCAGCACCAGGTACAGCACCTTCTAATTTAGCAATCATGGGTCGTTATGTATTTACACCTGAAATTTTTATGTATTTAGAAGAACAAAATATCGGTGCAGGTGGCGAAATTCAGTTGACAGATGCAATTCAAAAATTAAATTCAATTCAACGTGTGTTTGCATATGACTTTGAAGGAAAGCGTCACGACGTTGGTGAAAAATTAGGGTTTATTAAGACAACAATTGATTTTGCTTTAAAAAATGAAGACTTAAGAGAAGATTTATTGAAGTATTTACATGAAACGTTAACAGTCAGTATTAATTAAGGATAGATGATTAGATTGAAAGCAATGAGATTTGAACAATCAGAATATGCTTCTAAAGCCACTCTTATCGAAAGAAACAATTGAAAAAAGAAGGATCTATTTATTTACTAAGCGCTTAGTGGATTTATCTGGCGCTTTTTTGGGTCTTATACTACTTTTACCAGTTCATATTATTATTGCTATTATTTTAAAGTTAGAAGATCCTAAAGGTCCAATTTTCTTTTTTTAAACTCCGGTAAAAATGGAAAAGGGTTTATTCGGAAAAGGATGGGAGATTTTTGACGTGACAATTTAATCTGCCCACCCATAAATAGTTGAAACATTGTATTTTTTTATTTACCCAATAATAGGGACTTGACTAACAAGAGGGATGAACAAAATGAAAAGACAACTGAACACTGAAAGCAATTTGGAACCATTACCTAGAGTGCATGAAAAACCATCCACTGCAAAATTGACATTGAATCGAATCTATATTTTGTTTACGATTTTATTTTGGCTGCTTTATGTAGCATCCACAATTTTTGATCAACTGCATAATGGGAATGGTAGCTTTAAACAAGTCGTTGAAGCGGGATTATATATCTTGATTGTTACGACACTATGTTTTTCCGCATTGATGTATCTTTATTCTAGACAAGGGGCATTGATCCGCTTTAAAGAGCATACTCGGATCCCACGTGAAACCCTATCTGCTTATTTTTCTGAGAATCAACCAGGAATTACTGTTTTGGTTCCATCGTATGATGAAGAGGTTGACGTTATTCGAAAAACATTACTATCAGCTATTTTACAAGAATATCCGAAAATCGATGTACAACTCCTGATTGATGATAAGCCGAATCCAACAGATCCGCAAAAAAAGGAAAAATTGCAAGCAACTATGAATCTTGCAAAAGAAATTACAGAGCTTTTGGAAGTCCCTTATACTAAACTAGCAAAAGCTCGTGAGGTTTTTGAAGAGACATACAACAAAACTGGGGAAATCTCTTCTTCTACTTTAAATGATTTAGTAAAGCAATATAATTATGCTGCCAAATGGATTAATAAATTTGCTGATGAAGAACCTTTGGAGAATCATGTAGATGATTTCTTTAATAATCAAGTTTTAAGAGATTTAGCTGAGGAATTAGCCGTAACGGCAGTAGCATTAGAGAAATCCTCAAAAGAAAATTATAGCATGAGCTATGAACGTATCTATCAGTTTTATTCTCGATTAGTATGGATTTTTACCGGAAAAGTAGGGTATTTCCAACGAAAACAGTTTGTTTCTTTATCTGATGAAGCCAATAAAGCTATGAATCTTAACTCTTATATTGATTTAATGGGAGGGAGTTACAAGATTCTCCAAACACCAGCTGGTAAAGTATTGCAGAGAGTATCTTCAGAGGCAGAAGCAGATTTAGTAATTCCAGATACTGAATTTTTACTAACGCTCGATGCCGATTCTATTCTGCTAAAAGAGTATTGTTTACGTCTGGTATATCTATTGAATCAAGAAGGAAATGAAAAAGTAGCTGTAACACAAACTCCTTATTCTTCTTTCCGTGGATGTCCAACTCGAATCGAACGAATTGCTGGTGCTACAACAGATATTCAACACACTTTACACCAAGGAACAACGTATTATGGCGCGACATTTTGGGTAGGGGCGAACGCGGTCATCCGAAAACGTGCGATCGAGGAAATTGCCGAAACAGAATATGTAAATGGATTTAAGATTCGCCGTTTTATCCAAGACCGTACAGTAATTGAGGATACGGAGTCTAGTATTGATTTAGAAAAAAATGGTTGGACCTTGGCGAATTATCCGGAGCGTTTGAGTTACTCAGCAACTCCTCCAGATTTCGGTTCTTTAGTCATCCAACGTCGTCGTTGGGCCAATGGTGGATTATTAATTATGTCAAAACTATTTGCTACTATTCGCCAACGCCGTCAGGAAGGGAATCCAATCAAGTTAATGGAAATCTTGTTGCGAGTCAATTACATGGCATCTATTGCTTGGTCTAGTTTTGGCTTAATCTTCCTATTAGCCTATCCTTTTGACGATCGTTTATTGAGTATTTTTATTGTTGGTGCTGCTGTCCCTTACTTTACTGCAATGGCGAGTGATTTAAAATACAATCGTTATAAACGAATGGACATCTTCCGAATTTATGGTCTCAATCTAATCTTGTTGGCTGTTAATACGGCTGGAGTGCTAAAGTCGATCCAACAGATATTAACAAGTGAAAAAATTCCTTTTGCACGAACACCTAAGGTTAATGATCGGACTGGCACGCCAACACTTTATATCTTAGCGCCGATCATTATTATTGCTTATTCTGCTTTTATTTGCTGGCGCTCTTTCATGCTGGGCAATTGGCCGAATGCTTTATTTTCATTTTTTAACGCCTTTACTTGTGGGTGGGCTGCATTAACATTTATCGGACCTGTTAATATGCTTGTGGATTTGGTTCATAACTTTAAAGATTGGATATTTGTAGAAGTAAAACCTAAGCAAACTGAAAAAGATGCACAAGACCAATCAGAAATCAATTGGCAATCGGTTTTATACTATGGTGATGCGAAGGAGCGAACAGAAGTTCCTTTAGGTGTATCACTTGGCAAATTGGAATATACAGAGACAACTGGAGTTGAAGATAAACTTAATTCCAGCAATAAAAAAATAGGATGAAAAAAGATTATGCAAAATAAAAAGAAATTGTCAATGCCGCGTTTATTGTTGGTATGTTTAGTCGGGGTAGCTGTAGGAGCTAGTTATTTTTATCGAGATAATATAGTCGTATTTAGTAAAATAGAAAAAACAGAAAAAACAGAAAAAACGGCAGTAGAATCAAATCCTTGGTTTGCCTCTTATGTCGATGCTACACTGACACCGCAATATGAATTTGAAAAAATCGATGGTAATGTTGTGCTTTCTTTCATAGTAGCTGAGAATAAAAATAGTGCTGTTCCTAGTTGGGGAGGCGCCTATTCGATGGATCAGGCATCTGAGGATTTAGATATAGATCGACGAATTGCTCGCCTACGACAAAAGGGTGGGGAAGTCATTGTTTCATTTGGTGGCTTATCCAATTCGGAATTAGCTATTACAACAACAGATGTTGGAAAAATAAAAAATGCATATGCTAAAGTAGTAAAGCGTTATGATCTGAATACGATTGATGTAGATTTAGAGCAAGAAGGATTGACAAATAAGCATGCCGCTAAACTTCGTGGGGAAGCTTTGGCAAAATTGCAGCAAGAACGAAAAAAAGATAAAAAAGAGTTAGCTATTTGGGTAACATTACCAGTAACCCCGCAAGGTTTGACTGAGGATGGTACGGATGCCGTAACAACATTATTGAAAGCTGGAGTAGATTTAGCTGGCGTCAATATCATGACAATGAATTATGGGGAAAGTCGTAATTCAGCACTTTCTATGGCAGACAATTCGATTAATGCCTTGAAAAAAACCCATCGCCAACTAAAGATTATTTATCAAAAACAAGGAGTTAACTTGAGTGATAAAGCATTATGGAGAAAACTCGGCGCAACACCAATGATTGGCCAAAATGATATCCAAGGTGAAGTTTTTGATTTAGAAGATGCTGCTAAGCTGAATAAATTTGCCCTAGAAAATGGTTTGGGACGATTGTCTATGTGGTCAGCAAACCGTGACAGGAAGTCCAGTGAGAATAGTGTTGGAATTCAAAGTGTTTCCAACTTTTACAGTGGTGTTAAACAAAACAATCAAGAGTTTGCAACGATTTTGAAACAGAATATGAATGGTAGTGTTTCTAGTGATGCAAAACGGACAACCAAGTCAGATGTAACTAATATAGATTTGAATAAACCTGATGATCCGAAAACTTCCCCGTATGAGATATGGAATGAATCTACAACCTATTTAAAAGGTACTCGTGTTGTCTGGAGGCACAATGTGTATAGAGCTAAATGGTGGACAAAAGGAGATGCTCCTGATGCACCTATCTTGGATGAAAATACAATTCCTTGGGAACTTGTTGGTCCGGTATTGCCTGGAGAAAAACCATTGCCAAAAGTTAGCTTGCCTAAAGGAACCTATCTGGAATGGGAAGAAGGAGAAGTCTATGGAGCTGGTGATCGGGTAATGTTTGATGGCATCCCGTATGAGGCAAAATGGTGGAACAAAGATGAAAATCCTGAAAAACCCCTTGCTAATGATGATGCAGCACCATGGAAACAGTTGACTCAGGATGAAATTAAGAAAGTGTTGCAGAAAATTAAGGAATAATGATGGTTAGGCTTATGATTGATACGTGCCTAATTTTTGCCTACCTAAAATGAAAAACAATGAAACAATATGAAAGTCCATATACCAGAAATGCCGATAAACCGGTATATGAACCCATTTAAAAACCTTCCACATTCAAGTATGTAAAAATAGAAGATTAATCGATATTTAAATTCATAGTTTACAACATAAAATTGAGGAACTGCTAAATTATCCTAAATATTTTAAAACGATTAAGGGAAAATCGGTTTGAAACGCTTGTTAATTGAATAAAAGTAAAATTAAAAAGCTAGATGAATTCTTTTAAAGGATGCATTTTAGCTTTTTTATTTTTATAAGGCAAAGGTTTGGATAGAGAAATGCACTTTTATTGTTTTTAATAAAAAAATAGACAAATTTTTTTATTAAAAATTAAAAAAAAAAATTTTTTTTGTACAAGCCCTATTAGACAAAATGGCTAGGGAAAAAACGTACAAATTGTATACAATTCCATAAGTAAACAACAAAAATGGTCAATCTGTTTATTTACCATATATTGGTAAAAATAAAATTTTGATATAACAAAAAGATGTATAGTAAATACTTTTTTAAAATGTTTTTGTTACAAATTGAGGTATATAGTCGGAAAAGTAGGACTTTTGATGTCTTTTGTAAATTCGGCAAAAGGAAGAAATGTAAGTAATTAGAAACAGTATTTACCAACGAAACGATTGTAAATGGAAAAGCCAGGTGAATCCGAAAATAGGGTCCACCTAGCTTTTTTATTTTTATAAGTGCAGTAATCCAAAGTTGTAAGATCTTACTCAGCGTGATGTAACATGTACGTATAAGCCGTGTCGTAAAGGTGCTCTAAATCAGCATCCGTCATGAAAACTAAGTCCTCAGTTGAAAATCCTTTTGTTAATTCCAAAAATTGAACCATGTTTTTACGCTCTTCTCTACTCATCATTAACAACACTCCCTTTGAATTAAATGATTGATTAATTTGTTTCCAATCTGTTTTAATACAGTGTATTTATTTATTTATTATTATATAACAGAAAAGTTAAATTGTGCTAGTGATTTTTACTTAAAAAGTAAAAAAGTTAATTTAATCATTTCCTTAATTATTATTCAAATTACAACATATTAATTATTCTAGAATAATATCTAATGTTACAATTTTCATTAATGAATGTAACGTAACTAGACCAGTTTGTAAGGGTTTCCATAAAATGGGTAAATAATCCGACAAAATACCTTGTTTTATGGGAAATTTAACCAAAGTTCCCTATTTGTAGATTAATTTTTACTTAACTTTTCGTTAAGTAATTGTTATACTAGGCACTGTTGAATCTTAGGGTATATTTTAATAGAATAATAAATGTATAGAATTTAAGGAGGAAATGATGGAAGAGACGATTAGTTTACAAGAATTATTCGGCGTTATTAAGAAACGTCTAATCATGATAATTAGTATTACAGTTGTAGCCACGGTGGTTACAGGTGTCATTAGCTATTTATTTTTAACCCCAATTTATCAATCTTCAACTCAATTATTAGTTAACCAAAAAGAAACAAAAGATTCTTCGATTTATCAGAATAACCAAGTACAAACAAATGTTCAATTGATCAATACATACAATGTGGTTATTAAGAGTCCAGCTATTTTAGATGAAGTTATTAATCAATTAAATTTAGATTATACAGTTGCAGAACTAACTAAAAATATCACAGTTGCAAGCGAAGCAAATTCACAAGTATTTACGGTTTCTGTACAAGATCCTGATCCTAAGCAAGCACAAACGATTGTGAATACGATTGCAAATGCATTTCAGGCAAAAATTAAAACAATTATGAGTGTAGATAATGTAACTGTTTTAGCAAAAGCAGATTTAAGTGAAAATCCGATTAAACCAAATAAGAAATTAAATGTTGTGATTGGATTTGCAGTTGGGTTAATGATTTCAGTTGGTATTGCATTCTTACTTGAGTTTTTAGATAACACAGTTAAGACTGAAAAACAGCTTGAAGAATTATTGGAGTTACCGATTCTAGGTGTTATTTCTGAAGTAACAAAGGGAAAAATCACTCCGAAAATAAATTTAAAATTGGGAAAGGGTGCGTAAGATGAGTAAAAAAACTGCTAAAGAAAAATTAAAAAGATTTCTTATTACATTAACAAACCCTAAATCACCATTTGCAGAGCAATATCGAACAGTTCGTACGAATATTCAATTTTCTTCGATCGATCGAAAAATAAAATCAATTTTAGTGACATCTTCTGAACCTTCAGAGGGTAAAACAACGACAATTGCGAATCTTGCTGTTACGTATGCTCAGCAAGAAAAGAAAGTTCTTTTAGTAGATGCCGACTTACGTAAACCGCAATTACATTCTGATTTTAAGTTAGAAAATTTTAAAGGTTTAACAACTGCTATTGCACAAGAAAAGTCATTAAAGGACGTTATACAAAAAACTGAGATTAACAATCTATCCATTCTAACTTCGGGTCCTATTCCACCAAATCCATCTGAACTATTATCTTCAGAGAAAATGAAGAAATTGATTATACAAATGTATGAACAATATGATGTGATTCTTTTTGATGCGCCTCCATTGTTAGCAGTTACTGATGCCCAAATCATTTCACAAGTATGTGATGGTACGATTTTAGTTGTCCGTAGAGGATACACGGCAAAAGAAAAAATTAAAAAAGCAAAAGAGCTATTAACACTAGTAAACGCAAATATCCTAGGTGTTGTATTAAATCGAGCGGAACAGGATAAAGACGGTTATTACGATTATTATGGTAGCGAAAAATGATTGATCTTCACTGTCATATTTTACCTGGCCTAGATGACGGTCCAATTACAATGGAAGATAGTATTGATATGGCGCGAGCAGCCGTGGACAATGGGATTCATACAATTGTTGCATCACCTCATCATCAGAACGGACGTTACAATACAGACAGAAAAGAGATATTGGAAAAAGTAGAAGAGTTAAATAAAGTATTAAAACAAAAAGCTATACCTTTAACCATTTTACCAGGGCAAGAGGTAAGGCTTTATGGGGAATTGATTCAAGACTTTGAACTTAATCGAATTGTATCAATTAATGATGGAAGACGCTATTTACTATGCGAACTTCCATCATCCCATATACCACAATTTACAAATAGGTTATTTTACGAGATGCAAGCAAATCGAATTATACCGATTCTTGTACATCCTGAACGCAACAAAGTTCTTATAAACGAACCAGACATTCTTTTTGAGTTTGTCCAAAAGGGTATATTAACTCAGCTAACTGCTTCATCAATAACAGGTAAGTTCGGTAAAAAAATTCAAAAGTTTGCTTTTAAATGTATTGAGGCAAATTGGGTGCATATTATTGCATCAGATGCACATAACACGAAAAATCGGAATTTTGAGTTAATTGATGCATACGAAATCATCCGAGAAAAATTTGGAATCGAAACCGAGTTCCAAATGAGGGAAAATGCGCAATCAATTGTGAATGGTGACATTCTTTATCCAGAAGAACCTCTTAAATTAAAACAAAATATTTTTAGTCGTTTACTAGGAATCTAATAAATGATAGGTGATATCTCCTTACCGTTATCAATGGGGGTACTCGGCTATATTGTGGTAGATGATTAAATTGATTAGTTTTCCGTTTATCTTAGTGCACAAATAGACCCCATAAAATAATTCAAACTAAAGGGCTATGTGTATTCGAGAAAAGGAATGACAAATTTAAAATGATCTGCTTAGACGCTTGTCGTCAGAGGTATAGTGTGAGGAGGGGTTAGATGCCCTAAATTATATTTAATTTAAAAGAAAATAGAGTTTCTTCTTGTGTATTTATTCACATGAATATAGAAGTGGAAACTTTATTAATTTGGGGAAAGAAAGCAATGGAGGGGCTTAGAAAATGAAGAAAGTAAGAAAAGCAATCATACCAGCAGCGGGTTTAGGAACACGCTTTTTACCTGCAACAAAAGCAATGCCGAAAGAAATGCTACCAATCGTAGACAAACCAACAATTCAATACATTGTTGAAGAAGCAATTGAATCAGGAATTGAAGATATCATTATCGTAACTGGTAAAGGAAAACGTGCAATTGAAGATCATTTTGATTATTCATATGAGCTAGAACAAAATTTATTAGAAAAAGAAAAATATGCGTTATTAGAACAGGTTAAAGCGCCGTCTAATATTGACATTCATTATATTCGACAAAAAGAACCTAAAGGACTGGGTCATGCGGTGTGGTGTGCACGTAATTTTATCGGCAACGAACCATTTGCAGTATTGCTTGGCGATGACATTGTTGAAGCTGAAACACCAGGACTAAAGCAGCTAATGGATCAATATGACAATACATATTCTTCAGTAATTGGTGTTCAAACAGTACCAGAAGAAGAAACGCATCGATATGGTATTGTTGAACCGATTATGCAAGAAGGTAGAAGATACGAAGTAAAAAACTTTGTTGAAAAGCCAGCACCAGGTACAGCGCCTTCTAATTTAGCAATTATGGGTCGTTATGTATTTACACCTGAAATTTTTATGTACTTAGAAGAGCAATCAATTGGCGCAGGTGGCGAAATTCAATTAACGGATGCAATTCAAAAATTAAATTCAATTCAACGTGTGTTTGCATATGACTTTGAAGGAAAACGACATGATGTTGGGGAAAAACTAGGATTTATTAAGACAACGATTGATTTTGCATTAAAGAATGAAGACTTAAGAGAAGATTTATTGAAGTATTTACATGACATGTTAACAGTAAATATTAAATAAGGATGGATGGATGATCAGATTGAAAGCAATGAGGTTTGAACAATCAGAATATGCTTCTCAACCACTCTTATCGAAGGAAACTGTTAGAAAAAAATCGATCTATTTATTTACAAAGCGCATAATGGATTTATTTGGTGGTTTTTTGGGTCTATTATTATTATTACCAGTCTTTATAGTAGTAGCAATTTTAATTAAATTAGAAGATCCGAAAGGTCCGGTTTTCTTTTATCAAATTAGAGTCGGTAAAGAAGGAAAAGAATTTAAAATGTATAAGTTCCGTTCAATGGTAACTGATGCAGAAGATCGATTAAAAGAACTTCTACAATATAATGAAGTTTCAGGTGCAATGTTTAAGATGAAGGATGATCCTAGGATTACAAAAATCGGGAAATTTATTCGAAGAACATCTATTGATGAGTTACCACAGTTATTTAATGTTATATCTGGAAATATGTCACTTGTTGGACCAAGACCACCATTACCAAGAGAGGTACTGGAGTACTCTAATTACGATAAACAAAGACTTCTTGTCGTTCCAGGATGCACAGGATTATGGCAAGTAAGTGGTAGAAATCATTTGAATTTTAATCAAATGGTCGAATTAGATATTCAATATATAATCAAAAGAACACTATTATTTGATATAGTAATAATTTTTAAAACAGTAATAATGATTTTTAAAACAAACGATGGAGCGTATTGATACGAAATTTTTGTTGGATATTAGGAGATGAAAAAAAGATGAATACTAAAATTTGTGTTGTTGGATTAGGGTATATCGGTCTGCCGACTGCGAGTTTACTAGCTACTAAAGGCTTTAATATACATGGCGTTGACGTGAATAAAAAAGCTGTTGATTTGATAAATCAAGGGAAAGTTCATATTTATGAACCTGACTTGGATATGATGGTAAAGGCGGCTGTTCAGAGTGGGAGATTAAAAGCTGGTACAACCCCAGAAGAATCAGATATCTTTATTATAGCGGTTCCAACTCCATTTCAGGATGATCATAGACCAGATTTAAGCTATGTAAAAGCCGCCTCAAAAGCAATCGCTCCTTACATTAAAGCCGGAGACTTAGTAATTCTAGAATCTACGAGCCCTGTAGGTACTACTGAAAAGGTAGTAAATTGGATTTTAGAAGAGAGAAAAGATTTATCAGTTACAGAAGAGGCTAACACTAATAAAGGATTAATTTTTGTATCACACTGTCCAGAAAGAGTGCTACCAGGACATATTTTAAGAGAATTAGTTGATAATGATAGAATTATCGGCGGAATTAACACTCGATCAACTAGAAAAACTGTAGAATTCTATAAACAATTTGTTAAAGGTGAAATTCTCGAAACGAATGCACGAACTGCAGAAATGGCTAAGTTGACAGAAAATTCATTCCGAGATGTAAATATTGCTTTTGCTAATGAGCTTTCTATTATTTGCGACAAGTTAGATATCAATGTTTGGGAGCTAATAAGCTTAGCAAATCGCCATCCAAGGGTAAACATTCTACAGCCTGGTCCTGGGGTAGGTGGACACTGTATTGCAGTTGATCCTTGGTTTATTATAGATGCTGCCCAAGAGGAAGCAAAATTAATCCATACAGCACGACTTGTAAATGATTATAAGCCAGGTTATATAGTAGAAAAGATTATTGAGAAAGCAGATAAATTTAAGGAACCGGTTATCGCATGCTTAGGGTTATCATTTAAAGCGAATATTGATGACTTACGTGAAAGTCCATCTATTGATATTGTAAAACATTTAATTGAGAAACAGGTTGGCACTATTAAAGTAGTGGAACCCCATATTAGTGAACTTCCTAGATATTTAGTTGGTGCTGAATTGGTAACAATAGAGGAAGCGCTGAGTAAAGCAGATATAATTGTTATGCTAGTAGATCATGATGTGTTTAAAACAATAGATAAAAATAAGTTAAAAGAGAAAATTATAATCGATACAAGAGGGTTTATCGAATATTGAGATAATGTTTTAATTCTTCTTAAATATTTAGTTCAAAAGAGTATTAAATCTATAGTTTAATAGAAGGAATACTCTTTTTTTATCTGTTTAGATATTTATGTGTTTGGAGGAATAGAAGTGATTAGAAGGGTAAAGATTCTTGGGTCATATGTGGACGCTTTAACCATGGAAGAAACTCTAGGTGAAGTAGATAAGATTATTAATTATAGACGACCGGTACAGCATGTAGTTGTGAATGCTAGTAAAATCAACCTTATGAAACAGGACGATCAATTAACTGAAATTGTAAATTCATGTCCAATAATTAATGCCGATGGTCAATCGGTGGTTTGGGCAGCAAAAATATTAAATAAACCTCTCCCTGAGAGAGTTACGGGGATAGACTTGTTTGAAAATTTAGTTAAGATATCATCACTAAAAGAATATAAATTATTCTTTTTTGGTGCAAGTGAAGATGTAGTAAAACGAGTGGTAAACATTTATAAAGAAAAATACCCGGAAATAAACATTGTAGGCTACAGAAGTGGTTATTTTACTGAAGCAGAAGAAAAAAAAATAGTGAATGATATTAAAAAAGTTGAACCAGATATATTATTTGTAGCTTTCTCAAGTCCTAAAAAAGAATATTGGATTAATAAATATCTTTATGATTTAAATGTTCCATTTGTAATGGGAGTAGGTGGAAGTTTTGATGTAATTGCAGGATTAACTACTAGAGCACCAAAATGGATGCAACAAGCGGGACTAGAGTGGTTTCACCGTTTTATTCAAGAGCCAAAAAGAATGTTTAAGAGATATATTGTCGGAAATCTAAAGTTTTGCTATTTAGTCCTACTTGAAAAAATAAATATTAAGTAATAACATTGAAAATTTTATTAAAATTTTGAAATTGCGTAAAGGATTGAGAGTACTTTATGAAAATAATAATGATTGGTTCCCATCTAAGGACAACTGGTGGAATAACTAGAGTCATAAAAAACTATCTTCAAGGAGGACTAGGGGATAAAGTTGATCTTGAGTTTTTCCCTACTTATTATGGAAGTAACCATATTATAAATATTCTATATTTTATCAAACAGTATCTTAAGTTATATTTTAATCTAGTTTTATTTAAGAAAAAATACGATATTGCACATATTCATATGTCTTATAGAGGAAGTTTTATTCGAAAAAAATATATCATTAGATTGTTGAATAGATTAAATATTAAAATCATATTGCATATGCATGGTTCGGAATTTAAGGATTTTTTTAATGAGAGTACTGATAATCAGAAAAAAGAAATAAAAGATACATTAAATAAAGCAACAATTATCTTAGCACTTGGTGAACAATGGAAAAAGTACTATCAAACCATTAGTAAAGCTCATGTAATTTCTCTGGATAATGCAGTATTCCCTAAAATAAACAATACACTACCTGAAGAAAAGGTTTATATAACTACTATGGGTGTTCTTTCTAATAGAAAAGGAACTTATGATTTGATTGAAACAGCTTTGAAAATAAAAGGGAAAATAGACCCAAAATATAAATTTTTAATAGCCGGTGATGGTGAGGTTGAGAAGGTCAAAAGCAAAGTAAAAGAATTAAATTTAGAGGATTTGTTTATAATACCCGGTTGGATTTCTGATCAAGAGAAAATAGATGAAATCTACAGAAAGAGTATCATATATGTATTACCTTCGTATAACGAGGGAATGCCAATGTCTATTTTAGAAGCTATGAGTTATGGATTGCCAATAATTTCGACTAATGTTGGGTCAATTTCTTCAGTGGTTGAGGAGGACAATGGTTTCATTATCAATCCTGGGGATACTGAAATCCTAGTAAATTTATTAATTGATTTGTTAAATGATCAATCTAAGATCAAACTATTTGAAGAAAATAATAGAAATAAAATTAGTGAAAAGTATAATGTGTATGTTTCACTTGATAAGATTGTTTCACTATATAAAAGTATATTATAAATAATAAAAATTTAGAGGAGAAACCTCTAATAAAGTGAGTTGAATGTTATTGCCAGGCTTTTTTGGTTTTATTTCAAGAGAGAAAAATGTTTTAGATAAAAATATTATAATAAACGATATTATAGATCAAAAAAAATCGTCAGTTGTAGATGAATTAGTTGTAAATACTTCAAATTTGTACGGGAAAATTTTTAGAAATACAGTTACCAAGTTTCAAAAAGATAAGACCTTTATTCAAGTTCAAGATAATTTTTTTGTTCTAGATGGAGTATTATTAAACAAAAAAAATTTATATGAGAAATACGAAGTTGAAGATGATAATATTAATAGTTTACTTAGTAAAATAACTCTTAAAAATCCTAAAACTTTTTATAAGGAATTCAGAGGAACATTTGCTGGCCTTTATATTAATAATGATCAGGTTATTTTATATACAAACCATATAGGCGATAAAGAAATTTTTTACCATATATCTAGTGATGAAAAAGTCCTTTATTTTTCGACTGATTTTGAGGTCCTTGTGAAATTGGCCAATATTCATGGAAATCATATTTTCAATTTAAATACTAATGCTGCGTACAGCCTTATGACTCATTCACATGTGTTATGCAACGAAACTTTACTTAAAAATGTTCACAGATTAACACCTGGTCATTATATTCAATATACTAAAAATAATTTCAAAAAAGTAAGTTACTACTTATTAGAAAATAGTACAGTGAGTATTTCGGAACAAGAAGCATTAGATAAATTAAATTACTATTTTAGAAAAGCTGTTAAACGATCATTTGAGAAAGATTTGGAGTATGGATATAAACACTTAGTTGCCTTAAGTGGTGGCCTAGATTCCCGCATGACTGCGTGGGTTGCTTACGATATGGGCTATACGAATATGTTAAATTATACTTTTTCACAAACAGATTATTATGATGAGACTATTCCAAAACAAATTACTTCTAAGTTAAAAACCGAGTGGATGTTCAAAGCTTTGGATAATGGGACATATCTTTATAAATATTTTGATGAATCAATAAAAGTTTCAGGAGCAAGAAGCCAATCAAGTACGTTATCTCATACCATGAGTATGATTGAGAATATAAACTTAGATAATTATGGAATAATTCATACTGGTCAGCTAGGCGATGTTATAATAGGTACTTTTTACGACAAAGGAAAACGTAAAAATTTTGCCCGAGGAGATGGTGCTTATTCAACTAAATTAATTGATAAGGTAGTCTATACCAAAGAAAATGCCTTTAATATAGACGATCAAGAAATGTTTAAATTTTATAATAGGGGTTTTACGGGAGTTAATACTGGTTTAAAGCCAATGTATCAATATACCGAAACGGTTTCTCCGTTTTTAGATGTAGATTTTTTAGATTTTTGCTTATCACTTCCATTAGAGTATAGGAGCGGGCACAAAATATATATAAAATGGATCAATCAGTATTATCCTGAAGCAGCAAACTTCATTTATGAAAAAGTGCAAGGTAAGATAAATCGCAAAATAATTAATGTAAAGGGTGTCCCGTTACCGTGGACAAGTATCCCTTCTGCAGCGATAAAATTGTTAAAAAAGAAATTGGGCATAAAATTAAGTTCAAAAAGGCACATGAATCCGATGGATTTCTGGTATAAAAATAACAAGTATTTAAGAAATTTCTATGAAGAACAGTTTATGCAGAATATTAACTTGGTAAAAGACAGAGAGCTAAAGTCTAAAAGTGAATTTCTATATAAAAATGGTAGTACTTTAGAGAAGGATAAAGTCATTACTTTTTTAGGGTTTATTAAAAGAATGAAACATTATATAGAATAGTACAGATTTTTTACTTATTTGTAAAATAGGAGATATTAAGAATGAATGTATTGCATATAAATTCAGGATTATATTTTGGTGGTGGTTCTGAAAGAATAATTATGGATTTAATGACTAAAAATAATTTAAATACTAATTATTTGTGTGTCATAAATGATATGTGGAGTAAAGAACATATTAGTAAGCTTCATAAAGGTTTTTACCTTTTATGCAATAGAAAACAGGGGACGAAAAATGTTATTTCAAATATCAAGACTATAATAAAAGCGTGTAAATTCATTAGGAAAAATCAAATAGATATAATACATTGTCATGATACTTTTAGTTTGAAATTTGCTTATATTCTTAAAAAAATGTTGGGGTTAAAAGTAGTTTTTACTGTACATGATACAAATGTGTATACAGCTAAGTTGAATAAATTTCCCATTGATAAATACGTTGCAATTTCAAATACAGTTTATAAAATAGTTAGTGGATTTGTACCGAAAAATAAAATTGAATTAATTTACAATGGAATAGATCTAAATAAATTCTATAACAATAAAAAGCGAAATAAAAATAAGCAAGAATGTATCAACATTTCATGTGTAGCTAGATTGGTCCCAGAAAAAAAGGGACAAGATATTTTAATAGGTGCAGTTGATATAATAAAAAAACAATACGGATTCAATAATTTTAAGTGCTTTTTTGCAGGTACTGCGACCGATCAATGTTCTTTAAATGAATTGAAAGAATTAGTGAAAAAAAATAGATTAGAGAATCATGTTGAGTTTTTAGGTAATATTGAGAAGGTTGAAGAAGTGTACTCAAATACAGATATTTTTGTTTTACCTTCTAGATATGAGGGGTTTGGATTAGTAGTTGTAGAAGCGCTAGCTGCAGGTTGTGTTGTGATAGTAAGTAAACTTGATGGGCCCTTAGAAATAGTTAAAGAAAATGAGCTATACGGTTTATCTTTTGAAAAAGACAATCATGAAGAATTAGCGAAAAAAATATATCATTTAATAAATGACGTGAATTTACGGAATCATTTTAGTAATAATGTGGAGACATTAAAGTATCTAAATAAAGAATTTTCTTTAGATAATATGATTGCTGGTTATAACAAAATATATAAAAGTGTTTAGGGGAAAAGAAATGCTAGATTTATCAATTATTATTGTAACTTATAATTCGGAAAATGATATATATCCATGTTTACAGTCTCTAATACTATCAAATACGAAAGTTAATTATGAGATTATTATTGTTGATAATGGATCAAAAGATAATACATGTAAAATAGTAAATAATTTTATTCTCCAAAATAGTAATAAAAAAATTAAACTAATTAAAGGTTCAAATAAAGGATTTAATGCTGGTAACAATACCGGAATAAATAATTCTGCAGGTGAATTTATTTTATTGCTAAATCCAGATACAGAAGTTTTTCCAAATACACTTGAAAATTTATTTAACACTTCAAAAAAAATTAAGAATATGGGATCACTAGGTTGTGTAATGGTAAACAAAGAAAACCAAGTGATTTTTTCAGCAGGATATTTTCCAAGTATTATCAGTGTTATTAAGAAATATATTAAAAAAAATCAAGTGCGAATTCACCAAAATAAGGAATTGCAACTCGTAGATTTTCCAGCAGGGTCTACATTTATGTTTAGAAAGTCAATTATCACAAAAATTGGATTGATGGATGAAAATTACTTTTTATACTTCGATGAAACTGATTATGCATATCAAATGAAGAAAGTAGGGTTACAAAGTTATATTCTTACAAATACAAAAGTTATTCACAAATTTGGTCAATCCACTACAAACATCCCAAAATTTTCTATTGAAAAGAACATCGAAAGCTTCTTTTATTTTATTAATAAAAATTATAACAAATTTTATGGATTCCTAATTAAATGCTTTGATTTAACTTTTCATTTAACAAGGTATTCTTTGAGTAATATATATAAAAAACATAACAAAGAATTATTTAAGTTCTACGTACAAACGTATATTTTGCATTTTAAAAGAACTATTAAGAACTATTAAGAACTAAAAGAACGACATTTTTATAATTTTGTTTATAACTAGTTTTTTATAAGATTAAAAAAATATTTTTGAAAAATGTGTATTAAAGTAGGTCATATTAAATGAAGAAAAATATTATCACAGGATATTTTTATATAATTGGTATTGTAATAATGATGATTAGTATAAATTTGTTAGAAAAATATTCTAATATATTTATATTAACTTTATTAATATTGGGTTTTTTTGTTTTTTTATTTGGATTTATTTACAGTGATACAAGAAAATTCGATATTATTATTCTTTTAGTATTAGCGACAGATTGCTTTTACTTTCCGATAGGTAATGCATCGTATTTAGATTTATTAGATTTATTTACTGTTCTTTTACTTTTTAAACTATTTTTTTACAAAAGGAAAGCTACAAATTTAACTTATAAAATGATTTTACTTTCATTAATTGCGTTAGCATTTATTTCATCAATTAATGCAACATTTGAGTTTTCTCAATCATATTTAGATAGTATTATTCCCTTCAGACATTATGTTGTATTGTTGTTGTTTTTCCCAATTGTTGATTGGCTAGATAGAGGATATGAGCTAAATAAATACTTAGTAATGGTATCTTTTATTGCCCTTAGTTTATTTATTGTTCAATACTTTTTATATACTAAAATTGTATTTTTATCAATTCCGGGAGTTAGTGTACGTATTGGATTATATCGCCTACATTTTCAAACATTAACCCCTATTTTAGGAGCTATGGTAGCCTTCAATAGTTTCATGTTTACAAAAAAAGGATTATATAAATGGTTTTCACTATTAGTATATGTAATGGCTTTATTCTTTACCATATTTGTAAATCAAACAAGAACATACATGTTTGGATTAATACTTTCAGGATTGATAATGTTTATAATTTCCAGAACTAATATAATCTCAAAATCAAAAATATCAATTACATTAAGTTTGTTACTAGTGATATTATTTCCACTGTATTTTGGTCCAGTATCAGATTTAGTCAAAACTGCTTTTAGCGATATTACGACTTCATCTGAAACGTATGGTATAAGGCAAAATGCGATGAAGTATTATATTGAATTAGGAAAAGAACATTCAATAACAGGCTATGGTTTAATAAATTTAAGAACAAAGTCTGACTGGTTATTACCAGGATATTCAATGGGATATTATTGGGTTGATATAGGAATATATGGTTTGTTTTTTTTACACGGAATTTTAGGGGTTATTTGGTACTTTTTAGTTTTGTATTTACTTTTAAAAGATACAAAAAGACTAATCAATTCAAATTATGTTTATATTCTAGCATATGCTTCTTTTGGAGTACTCACTATCACTACGATTGGCCCGTTTTATTTTTACCTTTTTCCAACAGTATTTTGCATAGCCATAACACAATACATTAATAGGAAGAATATAAATTAGTATAAAATTAGGTTATTTCAAACCTGGTAATTAGAAATTATTATTATTTTGAATTTCAAGAATAGGAGATCATATAAATGGGAAAGCTCGCATCTAATTATTTATTTAATGTTCTTTACCAGTTCCTAGTGATGGCTCTTCCCTTAATCTCTACTCCTTATGTAGCAAGAGTTTTAAACCCTGAAGGATTAGGTGTAAGCTCATATTCAACCTCAGTTGTTCAGGTTTTTGTGTTTTTTTCAATATTAGGAATTCAAGTATACGGTAATAGGCAAATTGCATCAATAAAACATAAAGGATTAATTGAACTTTCAAAGGAATTTTGGTCTATTTATTCTGTCCAGTTTTTAAGTTCAATGCTAACTGTTATATCGTATCTATTAATTATTAACAATTTTGTAGAAGTGAACAAAAAAATTTTTTACATCCAATCTATTGTACTAATAGGTTCGTTATTGGATATCTCTTGGTTATTTATTGGGTTAGAGGAATTAAAAAAAATTGTATTAAGAAATACAGTTGTAAAAATTGTATCGCTTCTTTTGATATTTATTTGTGTTAAGCAACCTGAGGATTTATACTTATATATTTTGATAAATGTATTTGGAAATTTAATAGGTCAGGTGGTAATGTGGTTACAAGTTCCAAAATATATAAAACTTACTTCAATTAATACAGATAAGATTAAAACTCATATTAAGCCTATTTTCTCTCTTTTTTTACCCCTTTTATTTGTTCAAATATACAGTGTATATAATAAAGTACTACTTGGAGCTCTAGTTAGTAACAAGGATGTTGGTTATTATGACCAAGCATTAAAAATTATTCAGTTAACTTTAGCCATTGTTACATCTCTAACTTCAGTTATGCTTCCAAGAATTTCATCCGAATTTGCAAAGGGTAATTTAGATAATGTTAATTATTATGTAAATAATATTTTAAGATTTGTGCTTTTTTTAACAATACCTATGTGTATTGGATTAATTTCGATTTCTCCAAAATTAATCCCTTGGTTTTTGGGTCCAGGTTATTCAGAAGTAATAAATCTTTTAATGCTTATGAGTCCAATAATAATTTTTATTGGTTGTGCAAATGTTTTTGCAATGCAAATATTAATTCCTACACATCAACAAGGTAAATATACTATTTCAGTCGCTATAGCAGGAACTCTAAGTCTAATAACAAATATAATTTTGGTAAAGCCTTTTGGCAATATAGGAACAGGTATTGCTATCCTTGTAGCAGAAGGAGTAGGTGCTTTTATTCAAGCATTGTTTGTTAAAAATTATTTTGATTTTAGATTAGTTATTACGTATTCATACAAGTATATATTATCTGCATCGTTAGTTGGTGGTATTTCTTTTAGTATAGGGGAATTAGTCAATACTGGTGGGATATTTATTACATTAACTCAAATTTTTGTTTCTATAATTGTTTATTTATCTATTTTACTATTATTAAAAGATGATTTGATATTAACGTTATTTGGCAAGGTTACAAAGTTTGTAGTTGATTTAAAAATAAAAAAATTTAAGTCCAACATATAATCTAAGATGCCGATTATTTTTTGAAATTGATTTGACAGAGGATAATTCCACTAAGAGGAAATTATGATTAATTAAAATTGATAATAATAAACAAAAACTAGTGAATTATAGGTATTCAGATAATAGTTACAATACCTGAAAATCGGATAAGAAAATTCTATAAAGTATAAGAAGTATTTTCTAGATTAGTTACAAGTGAATTTTGTAGAATGACATAAAAAATTATTAAATTTTTAAGTTGGGAGAAGATTGAGAATTGCTATCCAAAATTAAGTCATTTATTAGATCTAAATTTAGAGGAGATGTCTCTACCGAATTTCTAATTAAGAAAGGGTTAAAAGTTGGGAAGAATTTTAAAAGACTAGACCGTTGTATCATCGATTACTCCCATTGCTGGCTGATAACAATTGGAGACAATGTTACATTTGCTCCGCGTGTTCATATTCTAGCTCATGATGCTAGTACTAAATCTCACTTAAATTACACGAAAATCGGTTTAGTTAATATTGGAAATAATGTATTTATTGGAGCTAATTCAACAGTCCTTCCCAATGTTAATATTGGAAATAATGTTATCATAGGTGCTGGAAGCGTAGTTACAAAAGATATTCCTGATAATTCATTAGCAGTAGGTAATCCTGCTAGAGTAATAGGTAAAACATCTGATTATATAGATAAAAACAGGATGAAGCTACAAAATATGCATGTATTTGATGAAAAGTGGACAGAAAGAGGTAAAATTACAGAAGAACAGAAATTTGAAATGATAAAACGATTAAAAGATTCAGGTGGTATAGGATTTGTAGAGTAAATATTATACTAATATTCCTAATGCTTATTATCCTATTTCTTTACCGGAATTTATGATACAAGAAAAATATTCTAGTTTTTTTATATTTAAAGATTTATATCCTCAAATACGAGAAATATACTTCTACAATTAAAGTAAAACTAATTTAGCTAGTTTAATGGATAATTATATACTTTAAATATACCTATTTAGTTTGAAAGGGGAATGAATTTTGAAAGTTAAGGTAATGACAATTTTCGGTACAAGACCGGAGGCAATTAAAATGGCTCCACTCGTACTTGAACTAGCTAAATATCCAGACCAAATAAAATCGATAGTGACAGTTACGGCACAACATCGTCAAATGCTTGACCAAGTACTTGAGATTTTTGAAATCACTCCCGATTACGACTTAAATATAATGAAGGAAAGACAGACTCTAGTTGATGTCACAACTCGTGGTTTAGAAGGTTTAAATAAGGTTATGCAAGAAGTGAAGCCAGATGTTGTTTTAGTGCATGGTGATACTACAACGACATTTATTGCTAGTCTAGCAGCTTTCTATAATCAAATTGCAATTGGTCACGTTGAAGCTGGTCTACGTACATGGGATAAATACTCACCATACCCGGAAGAAATGAATCGTCAAATGACAGGTGTAATGGCTGATTTGCATTTCTCACCTACGTCGAAATCAGCGCAAAATTTACTTGAGGAAAATAAAAAAGAAGAGACCATCTATATTACAGGAAATACAGCAATAGATGCATTAAAGACGACAGTAAAAGAAAAATATAATCATCCAGTATTAGAGTCAATTGGAAATGATCGTTTAGTATTAGTGACAGCTCATCGTCGCGAAAATATTGGGGAACCGATGCGCAATATGTTTAAAGCAATTAAGCGTCTAGTTGAAAAGCATCATGATATTCAAGTAGTTTATCCTGTACATATGAATCCGCTTGTACATGAAATCGCAAATGAAATCTTGGGAAATGATAATCGAATTCAACTAATTGAACCATTAGATGTCATTGATTTCCATAATTTTGCAGCAAGATCACATTTAATCTTAACAGATTCAGGTGGTGTACAAGAGGAAGCGCCTTCCCTTGGTGTTCCAGTACTTGTATTGCGTGATACAACTGAGCGCCCCGAAGGTATTGAGGCGGGTACATTAAAGCTTGCAGGTACAAATGAGAAAGTCATTTTTGAATTAGCTGACGAGCTTCTTACAGATGACGAAGCACATGCAAAAATGGCAAAAGCTTCAAATCCTTATGGTGACGGAGAGGCTTCTAGGAGAATAGTAGAAGCGATTATTAAGCATTTTAATAAATGATACGAAATCTATATTATTAATTATTACAAGGAAACACTGTTAAAGGTATATATTTAACAGTGTTTTTTTATTTTGTCAATGTGAAATAAAAAGAATTAGTTAATTATTCAGATTACTATTATATGAGAAATAGCTAGATATAATTCGAAGCTTTATAACGGATACTAATAGAATATAAGATGAAAATTTTAATATACTACAAATTTACTTAGTCATAGTTTTAGGAGGAAATAACATTGAAAGGAATTATCCTTGCAGGCGGCAGTGGTACGCGTCTTTATCCATTAACAATGGTTACAAGTAAACAATTATTACCTGTTTATGATAAACCAATGATATATTACCCACTATCTACTTTAATGCTAGCGGGTATTAAAGAGATTTTAATTATTTCAACACCAGAAGATTTACCTCGCTTTGAAGCTTTATTAGGTAATGGTTCTCAATTTGGAATTTCTTTGCAATATAAAGTTCAACCTAGTCCAGATGGATTAGCTCAAGCATTTATTATTGGTGAGGAATTTATTGGAAAAGATTCTGTTGCAATGATTTTAGGCGACAATATTTATTACGGTAGTGGCATGCGTAAAATTTTAAAGAATGCGGCTTCAAAAGAAACAGGTGCAACAGTATTTGGCTATCATGTTCAGGATCCTGAGCGCTTTGGCGTTGTCGAGTTTGACGAAAACGGAAAAGTTTTAAGCGTTGAAGAAAAGCCTGCAGTACCGAAATCAAATTATGCGATTACTGGATTATATTTTTTCGATAATCGAGTTGTAGAAATTGCGAAGAATGTAAAACCATCGCATCGTGGAGAATTAGAAATTACAGCAGTTAATGAAGCTTACTTAAATATGGGCGAATTAGATGTTGAACTATTAGGTCGTGGATATACATGGTTAGATACAGGAACTCATACAAGTTTAGTTTCTGCTACTAACTTTGTTAAAACGGTTGAAGAGCATCAAGGGATCAAAATTTCTGCTCCTGAAGAAATTGCTTATATTAATGGATGGATTAATAAAGAAAAGCTAATTGAATCAAGTGAACTTTTAAGCAAAACGAGCTACGGTAAATATTTACTAAAAGTTGCAAATGGTGAGATTAAATATTAAATAATACGTTTCGAGGTGTCATTTTAAAATGAAAATTACTGAAACCTTTTTAGAAGGTGTTGTGGTGATTGAACCAATTGCCTTTGGTGATCATCGTGGTTGGTTTATGGAAACATACAGTGACTCAAAGATGAAGGAATATGGACTAGATTTACATTTCGTTCAAGATAATCAATCTTTTTCTTCAGCGAAAGGTACTTTACGTGGATTACATTATCAATTAGATCCAAAAGCGCAAACTAAATTAGTTCGCTGTACACGTGGTTCTATTTTTGATGTAGCGGTTGATATTCGTAAAGGCAGTCCTACTTTTGGGAAATGGTTTGGGGTCGAACTTTCTGCTGAAAATAAAAAGCAATTATTAGTACCAAAAGGGTTCGCGCATGGTTTTATGACATTAACTGATGATGTAGAAGTGCAATATAAAGTAGACGAGCTTTATGCTCCTGAATGTGACAGAGGAATTCGATGGAATGACCCTGAAATCAATGTGGAATGGCCAATGGATGTTACTCCTGTATTATCAGGAAAAGACGAAGCTGCACCATTATTAAATGATGCTGAAAATAACTTTACTTACGGGGAGTAATTAAATGAAGATTTTAGTAACAGGCTATAGTGGACAGTTAGGCTATGATGTTGTACGCGAATGCAAAATTCATAGTTTTGATGTGAAGGGTGTCGGTCGTAATGAACTTGATATTACGGAGAAAGATGCTGTTTTTTCTTTAGTAGATTCATTTAAACCAGATGCAATCATTCACTGCGCTGCCTACACGGCTGTTGATAAAGCTGAAGATGATCAAGAGAATTGCTGGAACGTGAATGTTGAGGGTACTAGAAATTTAGCTGAAGCTGCAAAGAAACAAAATGCAAAATACGTATACATTAGTACGGATTATGTATTTGAAGGTAAAGGTGAAATGCCGTTTAATGAAGATGATCAAGCAAATCCAGTCGGCTATTACGGTCTTACGAAGTATGAAGGAGAAAAACTTGTCCAATCGATCATCGACAATCATTTCATCGTTCGTATTTCTTGGGTATTCGGAATTAATGGTAATAACTTTATTAAAACAATGCTACGTCTATCAGAAACTAGAAACGAACTAAATGTAGTAGGAGATCAAATTGGTTCACCAACTTATACATTTGATTTAGCCAAACTATTAGTAGAATTAGTTCAATCAGAAAAATACGGAACATATCATGCAACGAATGAAGAGTTTACTAGTTGGGCAGAATTTGCGAAAGAAATATTCAAGCAAGCGGGGAAAGATGTAGTAGTACATTCAATCTCTACTGAAGAATATCCAACTCGTGCAGTACGACCAAAAAATTCTAGACTATTAAAACAAAAGCTAGTAGAGAATGGATTTAAACCATTACCTTCATGGCAAGACGCGTTAGGCAGATATTTAGTTCAATTAAACCAAGAGGTGAATTCAGGTGAGTAAAATGAAAGTAGCTGTTACAGGTGGTGCCGGGTTCATCGGTGGTAACTTTGTACAATATATGGTAAATAAATATCCTTCATATGATATTTACAATCTAGATGTTTTAACATATGCAGGTGATTTAACGAAGCATAAAGAAATCGAAAACAATGAAAACTATCATTTTGTAAAAGTTGATATTTCGAATCGTGAAGAAATTGTTGAGTTATTTAATAAGGAAAAATTTGAATATGTCGTGCATTTTGCAGCGGAAAGTCATGTTGACCGTTCAATTACTGAGCCTGAAATATTCGTGAAAACAAATGTTTTAGGAACTCAAGTTTTATTAGAAGCTTCTAAAGCAATTAATGTTAAGAAATTTGTTCACGTTTCTACAGACGAAGTGTATGGTGAATTAGATTTTGATCCAACAACATTCTTTACAGAAGATACGCCATTACAGCCGAATAGTCCGTACTCAGCTAGTAAAGCATCATCTGATTTATTAGTACGTGCATATCATGAAACATTCAAGTTACCAATGAATATTACTCGTTGTTCAAATAACTATGGACCGTACCACTTCCCGGAGAAGTTAATTCCATTAACAATTTCACGAGTTTTAAATGATCAAAAGGTTCCTGTTTATGGCACTGGTGAAAATATTCGTGACTGGTTACATGTACTTGATCACTGCTCTGCAATTGATTTAGTATTGCATGAAGGAGAAAACGGTGAAGTATACAATGTAGGTGGGCATAACGAACGTACTAACTTAGAGGTTGTAAAAACAATCATTTCTACTTTAGGCAAATCTGAAGACTTAATAGAGTTTGTCCAAGATCGTTTAGGTCATGATAAACGATATGCAATCGATCCAACTAAGTTAGAAAAACTAGGATGGAAGCCTACATATAATTTTGATACTGGTATTGCACAAACTGTTCAATGGTATATAGATAACAAGGAATGGTGGGAAACAATCATATCAGGTAATTATAAACAATATTTTGAAAAACAATATGGAGTAAATAATTAAGTTACAAAAATATTATTCTATTTTTGAAGGCTCGCCCTTACTATTTTTAGTAAGGGCGAGCTTTATTATAGATATGAAAGCTATGTTTATAGAAGGAATGAAGAATCTTCACATGTTTTTATATCACTGGTCACTTTAAAATAAAGCTTATTAAGAATAATTTTGGAAAGTTAATATTCTTATAATTAAGATTTCCATGTTTTGAAGTAAATATCCTAAATGAGGTAATTTAAAAATGAATTATAAGAATCAATTCAAAAAATGGTACAACTATCCAACACTAGATACTGAATTAAAAACAATACTAGAACAAATGAAACCAAACGAAAAACTAATAGAAGACAGCTTCTACAAAAACCTAGAATTCGGTACAGGCGGAATGCGGGGAGAACTAGGCGCTGGAACAAACCGACTTAACATATACACAGTAAGAAAAGCATCAGAAGGGTTAGCACGCTTCATAGAGAACCAAGGCGAAGAAGCAAAAAATCAAGGTGTAGTAATTGCATACGATTCCCGTCACAAATCACCTGAATTTGCAATGGAAGCCGCAACAACTCTTGGTGCACATGGTATTAAAACATATGTATTCGAAAGCTTACGTCCTACTCCAGTTTTATCATTCGCTGTTCGTTATCTAGGTGCATTTAGTGGAATCGTATTAACAGCAAGTCATAACCCACCAGAATATAACGGATACAAAGTATATGGACCCGATGGTGGTCAACTTCCTCCTGCAGAAGCAGATGCATTAACTAGCTTCGTAGATCAGGTTGAGGAGGAATTATCAGTAAAAGTAGCTTCAAAAGAAGATCTACTAGCCAATGGTTTACTTGAAATGATTGGCGAAAAAGTAGACTCAGCTTATTTAGAAGAGTTAAAAACAGTTGTTGTGAATGCTGATATTGTAGAAAAGCATGCGAAGGATTTAAATATTGTTTTCTCACCTTTACACGGGACATCTAATATTCCTGTTCGTAATGGATTAAGTATGTTAGGTTACACGAATGTAACTGTCGTCAAAGAGCAGGAACTTCCAGATCCAAACTTTACAACTGTAAAATCTCCGAATCCAGAAGAACACGCGGCATTCGAACTTAGTATTCAGTACGGTGAGCAAGTAAATGCAGATGTATTAATTACAACTGATCCTGATGCAGACCGTTTAGGTGTTGCTGTGCGTAACGCTGAAGGTGAGTTTAGTATTTTAACAGGTAATCAAACTGGTGCATTAATGCTTGATTATTTATTGTCTCAAAAGAAATCACTTGGAACTTTACCTGAAAATGGTGTAGTTTTAAAAACAATCGTTACATCTGAAATTGGACGAGTGATTGCACAAAACTATGGTATTGATACGATTGATACGCTTACTGGCTTTAAGTTTATTGGTGAGAAAATTAAAGAATATGAACAAACAGGTGAATATAAGTTCCAATTTGGCTATGAAGAAAGCTATGGTTATTTAATTCGTGATTTTGTAAGAGATAAAGATGCAGTTCAATCAGTTATTTTAGCTTGTGAAGTAGCTGCATTTTATAAATCTCAAGGAAAAACATTATATGATGGATTACTAGAAATCTTTGAAAAGTACGGTTACTTTAAAGAAGATTTAGTATCTATGACATTAAAAGGAAAAGACGGAGCTGAGCAAATTCAACAAATGATGAATGAGTTCCGTATGAATCCACCGCAAGAGTTTGCTAGTCTTGAAGTAGCAGTAATTGAAGACTATAAGGAAAGTACTAAAACAAATCTTGAAGATGAAACGACTGTTGAAATTAATCTACCAAAGTCGAATGTATTAAAATACATTCTATCTGATGAATCATGGTGCGCATTACGACCATCAGGTACTGAGCCGAAAATTAAATTCTATTTCGGAGTAAAGGGAAATTCATTAACAAATAGCGTAGAAAAATTAGAAGCAATTAAAAAAGATTTATTAAGTCGTTTTGATAAGTAAGAAAATTGATGCACAGGAGAATCTAAAATGAAGATCCTGTGCTTTTTTTATTTTGTGAAATATAGAGGCTAGGTCTACACTATATTATAGAAGAAACTAAAAAGGAGAGATTTTCATGATTCTAGTCGTTGGCGGAGCAGGATACATAGGTAGTCATACAGTTAAAGAATTAGTCGAGCAAAATTATGAAGTAGTAGTTTTAGATAATCTAACAACTGGTCATCGTGATGCAGTAGATGAGCGAGCAAACTTTGTTGAAGGTGATTTAGGGGATGCAACTATTTTAGAAACTGTTTTCTCAACTTATAATATTGATGCTGTAATGCACTTTGCTGCTTATAGTTTAGTAGGGGAATCAGTTACAAATCCTTTAAAATATTATCAAAATAATGTTGGTGCGACATTAACATTACTAGACAATATGATAAAGTTTGACGTAAAGAAATTTATCTTCTCTTCAACTGCAGCAACATATGGTATTCCCGAAGTTGATATCATTACAGAAGAAACAGTAACGAATCCAATCAATCCATATGGTCAATCAAAATTAATGATAGAAAAAATCTTAGCTGACTTTCATAAAGCATATGGTTTAGGCTATGTTGTTTTACGTTACTTCAATGTAGCTGGAGCACATGCTACGGGATTAATTGGAGAGGATCACACTCCTGAAACACATTTAATTCCACTTGTACTACAGCATTTACTTGGTCAACGTGAGTCAATCAGTGTATTTGGAAGTAATTACCCAACTCCAGATGGCACATGTATTCGTGATTATATCCATATTACTGACTTGGCATCGGCACATATTTTAGGTTTAGCAAGTTTACTAGAAAATGGTGACCTTAATAAGACGTACAATCTAGGAAATGGAAAAGGATTTTCTGTAAAAGAGATTATTCAAACATGTGAACGAGTTACAGATAGAAATGCAAATGTTATCGTTACTGAACGCCGTGAAGGTGACCCTGCTCAATTAATAGCTTCATCACAAAAAATCTATGAGGAATTAGGCTGGGAGACGAAATATTCTTTGGAGCAAATAATCGAAACAGCCTGGAATTGGCATCAAAAGAATCCAAATGGATATCCAAAACAATATATTATGAACTGAAGTTAACACGACCTTTTGGAGGTTATGTTTTTCATTTTTCAAATAATTAACAAATAAAAAATAGGCAAATGCATATCTAATCAAGTAAGATTAAAGTAAGTTAATAAATTAAATTCCTAATTAAAGGAGAAAAATCTTGTCCAGATCAGAAAAACCCTCATCAAAAAAAATGTCCACAACAAAAAAAGTACTATTAATCCTAGTTAGTGTAATAGTCCTAATCGGTCTAGGAATAGGCGGTTATGCATATTCAATTTACCACAATGTAAATAAAACAACAGACGCAATCTATAAAGACATAAAGAAAACAGATAAACGAAAAGAAGAAGTAAATGTTGAAAAGAAAGAACCTTTCTCTATTTTACTATTAGGGGTTGATCATCGTCCTGGTGATAAAGGTCGTTCGGATTCAATGATTGTGATGACGGTTAATCCGAATACACATACAACAAAAATGGTAAGTATTCCACGTGATACAAGAACAGAAATTGTTGGAAAAGGTAAAGAAGATAAAATTAACCATGCATATGCGTTTGGTGGAATTCAAATGTCAGTTGATACTGTTGAAAACTTCTTGAACATTCCTATCGATTATTATCTTGAAGTTAATATGGAAGGCTTTAAAGATATCGTTGAAGCAGTAGGTGGAGTTGATGTGAATAATGACTTAGACTTTACTTATGATGGTGTTCACTTTACGAAGGGACCACTTCATTTAAATGGTGTAGATGCCTTAAAGTTCTCTCGCATGCGTAAGTTAGATCCTCGTGGTGACTTTGGTCGAGAGCTTCGACAAAGAGAAATTCTTGAAGCGGTTATTAAAAAGGGAGCTTCAATTTCTTCTTTAACAAACTATCAATCGATTTTACAAGCAATCCAAAAGAACGTTGTGACAAATATTACTTTGGGTGATATGGTTTCGATTCAAAAGGATTACCGTGAGGCTGCGCAGAATATTAGTAAAACCCAAGTTAAAGGTGAAGGCAAGATGATTGATAAAATTTATTATTTTATTGTATCCAAACAAGAAAAAGATAGTATATCGAATGATCTTCGCCAGCATTTAGAACTACCTGCGGAAACAAAATAACATCTAAATCTTTGATGAAATATTTTTTAGGAACCACCGTTAAAAGTTATCTTTTTAACGGTGGTTCTTTTTTTATGTCTTTCTTACCTCCACTTAGATTTCAACTGAATTCGCCATTCATTCAAATCCCCTAAGAATTTAACCTACACATCCCTTTAACCATCATCATAATAATATATATATTCCTAAATGTTTAGGAGGTCTTTGCGATAAAAGGAATTATACTTGCAGGTGGTAGTGGTACTCGACTTTATCCATTAACGATGGTGACTAGTAAGCAGCTATTGCCTGTGTATGATAAACCAATGATTTATTATCCATTATCTACTATAATGCTTGCGGGTATTAGAGAGATTTTAATTATATCGACTCCAGAGGATCTGCCTCGTTTTGAGGCTTTATTAGGTGATGGTTCTCAGTTTGGAGTTTCGTTGAAATATAAAGTACAGCCTAGTCCAGATGGGCTGGCTCAAGCGTTTATTATTGGGGAAGAGTTTATAGGAAACGACTCTGTTGCGATGATATTAGGTGACAATATTTATTATGGCAGTGGGTTGCGTAGTATTTTGAAGAAAGCTGCGATGAAGGAAAAAGGTGCAACAGTGTTCGGTTATCATGTTCAGGATCCCGAGCGATTTGGTGTTGTAGAATTTGATGAGTCTGGGAAAGTTTTGAGCATTGAAGAAAAGCCAGTGGCTCCGAAATCAAATTATGCAGTAACGGGATTGTATTTTTACGATAATCGTGTCATTGAAATTGCTAAAAATGTAAAACCATCCAATCGTGGAGAATTGGAGATTACTTCTGTAAATGAAGCTTATTTAAATTTAGGTGAACTAGAAGTGGAGTTACTTGGTCGCGGTTATACGTGGTTAGATACTGGAACGCATGAAAGCTTAGTGTCGGCAACAAATTTTGTCAAAACAATTGAAGAGCATCAAGGGATTAAAATATCTGCTCCAGAAGAGGTCGCTTATATAAACGGTTGGATTGATAAAGAACAATTAGTACGTTTAAGCGAATCGCTTAGTAAAACAAGTTATGGTAACTATTTACGAAAAGTTGCAAATGGTGAGATTAAATATTAGCTTAAGGGGTCATTATCAATGAAAATTACAGAAACTTTTATAAAAGGAATTGTAGTGATTGAGCCAACTGTTTTTGGTGATCATCGTGGTTGGTTTATGGAAACATATAATGATTCTAAAATGAAAGATTTTGGAATGGATTTAAATTTTGTTCAAGATAATCAATCGTTTTCTTCATTGAAGGGAACGTTGCGTGGATTACACTATCAATTGTCTCCAAAAGCACAAATGAAATTAGTCCGTTGTACAAGGGGTTCCATTTTTGATGTGGCTGTCGATATTCGAAAAGGGAGTCCGACATACGGAAAGTGGTTCGGAATTGAGTTAAGTGCAGAAAATAAAAAACAATTATTCATACCAAAAGGATTTGCTCACGGTTTTATGACTTTAACAGATGATGTAGAAGTCCAGTATAAAGTTGATGAGCTATATTCACCTGAATGTGATCGAGGCATTCTTTGGAACGACCCAGTTATTCAGGTGCAATGGCCAATCAATATTTCTCCATTATTATCTGCAAAGGATAAAATCGCACCATTATTAAAGGATGCTGAAAATAATTTTATCTATAAGGAGTAAGATAAATGAAGGTTTTAGTAACTGGTTACGGTGGGCAGTTAGGCTATGATGTCGTTCGGGCTTGTGAACAACAAGGTTTAGTTGTAAAAGGAATCGGACGAAAAGAACTGGATATTACTGAAAGGGAATCTGTTTCTTCTATTATAGATTCATATAAACCAGATGTAATTGTTCACTGTGCTGCCCATACGGCGGTGGATAAAGCTGAAGATGATAAAGAGAATTGCTGGAATGTGAATGTTGAAGGAACGAGATATTTAGTTGAAGCTGCGAAAAAGCATCATTCAAAGTTCATTTATATTAGTACAGACTATATATTTAATGGGAAAGGTGAAAGTCCTTTTAAAGAAGATGACCAACCTGACCCAATCGGTTATTATGGATTAACAAAGTATGAAGGCGAAAAAGTTGTTCAATCATTCATCGAAAACTATTTTATCATTCGTATTTCGTGGGTATTTGGTGTTAATGGGAATAACTTTATTAAAACAATGTTAAGGTTATCAGAAACTAGAAATGAATTAAATATAGTCGGAGATCAAATCGGTTCACCAACCTATACAGTTGATTTGGCTAGATTAATAGTAGATTTAATTAAATCTGATAAATATGGAATCTATCATGCAACAAATGAAGGCTTTACTAGTTGGGCTGATTTTGCAAAAGAAATATTCAAACAAACCGACAGTAAAACTTTAGTAAAATCGATTGCCTCCGAAGACTATCCTACTCGAGCAGCTAGACCGAAAAATTCGAGATTATCAAAACAAAAGCTAGTGGAAAATGGCTTTCAATCCTTACCTACATGGCAAGATGCATTAGCTAGATATTTAGTTCAATTAAATAAAAGAGACGAGGTACAATAAAACATGAAAGTAGCTGTTACAGGCGGTGCCGGGTTTATCGGTGGAAACTTTGTTCAATACATGATAAATAAATACCCGTCCTATACCATATATAATCTGGATGCTTTAACCTATGCAGGTGACTTAACAAAGCATAAAAATATCGAACAAAATGAAAACTATCATTTTATTAAAATTGATATTTCAAACAGTGAAGAAATCATGGCGTTATTTAAAAAAGAAAAGTTCGACTATGTCATCCACTTCGCAGCAGAAAGTCATGTTGATCGCTCAATAGCAGACCCAGGTATATTCGTGACAACAAATGTTTTAGGGACTCAAGTTTTACTGGATGCTTCAAAAGCAATAAACATTAAGAAATTTGTACATGTATCTACAGATGAAGTGTACGGTGATCTAGATTTTGATCCTACAACTTTTTTTACAGAAGATACTCCTCTACAACCAAATAGTCCATACTCTGCAAGTAAAGCCTCATCTGACTTATTAGTTCGTGCATATCATGAAACGTTTGGATTTCCTATGAATATCACACGTTGTTCAAATAATTACGGACCATATCACTTTCCAGAGAAGTTAATTCCATTAACAATTTCTCGTGTATTAAATGATCAAAAGGTTCCTGTTTATGGTACAGGTGAAAATATTCGTGATTGGTTACATGTTCTTGACCATTGCTCAGCAATTGATTTAGTTTTGCATAAAGGAGTAAATGGGGAAGTTTACAATGTAGGTGGGCATAACGAGCGTACAAATTTAGAAGTTGTTAAAACAATCATTTCAACGCTTGGTAAATCTGAAGACTTAATTGAATTCGTTAAAGACCGTTTAGGTCATGATAAGCGTTATGCGATTGATCCTAGTAAACTAGAAAAACTAGGATGGAAGCCAATTTATAATTTTGATACAGGGATTATTCAAACCGTTCAATGGTATGTAGATAATAAGGAATGGTGGGAAACGATTGTTTCTGGTGAGTATAAACAATATTTTGAAAAGCAATACGATAAATAATTAGAAATGAACTTGATGAGGGAATTTCATTAAAATAATAAAAGTAATTTAGACGTTTTCATTTCATTTGAACACGTCTTTTTTAATTTTAGATGTATAGTAATTTAGACTTCTTAACATATGTAATTTATGGGTAATTAAGACTAGAACCAATAACCTAATTAATTCTAAATTTTTTCTAATGTTTTGGCAAATATTCCTAAATAAGACTCTATTAATCATTTTTTAACTATAATGTTACTTACCATTTATAAGTTACATTTTTTTATGTTATAATACATTTTATATTAATAAATGACAATTTCATTACAAAATTGTAAGTTTTTTTTATGCGAAATTTACGATTTTTTTATGTTCAGATATGTTTCTTTAATGTTATGTTTTTCCAGGAAAATATAATGTTGTAGATTACTAGTTATATCATTAAAAACTGATTAGAAAAAAATGCTTATTTTAATGAGAAATTAAATTTTAATTCAAGGAGGACAAGGGATGAATCAACCGTTAATCTCGGTAATTTTACCTATTTATAATGTTGAAAATTATATTCATGAATGCTTAAATTCATTATTAAACCAAACGATTGGTTATGAAAATTTAGAAGTAATTATGGTAAACGATTGCTCTAATGATCGTACCCCTCTAATTATTGATGAATATGCCGCAAAATATGAAAATTTTAAAGCAATTCATTTCACAGAAAATTCTGGTGCTCCAGGTAAACCAAGGAATGTTGGAATAGAGAATGCCACAGGTAAGTATACAATCTTTTTAGACCCGGATGACATTGTACCTGCGGATGCATATGAAAAATTAATTAACGTAATCGAAAATAGTGAGTCTGATTTTGTAATGGGTAAGATGCAAAGTTTTGATGATGAAACTAAACGTAGGCATGAACACGTTACATTTAAGCAATACCAATTACAAAAGAAATACATCGATGTAAATATTGATAATGTTCCATTTTTCTATCAAGTTAAAACAGCAATTATTTTAAAATTAGTTAAAACTGAGTTTTTATTAATAAATAAAATTAATTTTATTGAAGGTATGAAAAATGGTGAAGACAAATATTATGACATTCAGCTATTCTCTAAAGCCAAAAAGTTCAGTTATATTCCTGAAGTAATTTATTTATATCGAGCAAGAAATGATGAGAAAAATTTATCTCTAACTCAAAGAGATATTATTAGTACTGTAGAAAACGATGTAAAATCGGCTTTAATTATTAAGCCTTTACTTACACAAAAAGAATTTAAATATTTTCAAATAAATGTGTTTAGATCTATTTTTTGGAAAATTGGAGATGCAGACTTTAAGAATTTAACAAAGGACCAAAAAGATTATCTTTTTAATTTAATAAAAGATGTAGTGGTAGGATATGATTCAGAAATAACTAAGGAATATATGGAAGTAGAGGAACCAATCATTAGTTTAATTAGCTCTGGTCATATCGAAGAAGCTTTAGATTATAATCATTTATTAATTTCTAGAAGATGGTGGTTTAAAATAAGCAAAGAACTAGAGAAAGAATATAAAAAGTCATCAAAAATAAGAAATAGTAATTTTTGGAAAGTGACAAGTCCATTAAGAAAAGTTATCAGACTTGTGAAGAGGGTGTCGTAAGTTGCAATTTAGCATCATAATTCCATTTGTAAAAGAGGAGATTAATCAAGCTCTTGATTGTATTAATTCAGTTAAGGATCAAAGTATTAAACAAAATCAAATTGAATTAATCCTTTTTAATACAGAAAATGAAGTACTAAATGAAGAAATTGAGAAAATATTAACTCATCAGTTTAATGACCTAAGTGTAATAAACACAAAATTGAAGCCAGAAGACCTAAATGGCAAATATGTCTTTATATATGATCGTAAAATCAATATAAATAAGCATTTATTAGAAGTGTTTTTAAGAATAGCAGATTCAGGTAAATATGATTGCATTTTTCCTACTGAAAATGCAAAGAAATTAGAAGTGACTCCAGTAAATATGAATGATTTTTCGTATTCAGATCTTATGAGTATGAATTTACTGAGAACTGTTACCTTAAAAGACTATCTTGTAAAAAATAAAATTAAAGAGTTCAATTACTTTGAATTAAAGTATTTTCAATTAAAGCAATATTTTACAAATAAAAATATTGGAACGAATGATGTATTAGAGATTAAAAATGCTGAGATTAAAGACGAGTACATTCATAATCAGGTCCACGAAATTAACTATTTGTTTGTAAAAGTAAGGGAAGAATCCGATAAAGTCTTTCAAAAATTTGTATTTGGTATGTTAATTAAGCAAATAATGTTTTTTGTTGATAAAAAGATATTTGTTGATGAATTAGATGAAGGGCTTCAAATTCAATTATTAGAACTATTACAATTGATCATAAAAGAAGTAAATTTACCTGAAACTTTAAAGATTATAAAACTAGAAGGCTATAAAGGATTTTTTGCAATCTTAAACATGAAAAAATATTCCGAAGCTATTAGTTATATGAAGTTGTTCAGGAGTAAGAGATACCAATATCATACGGCAAACAAATATAGCAATTATTTAGAGAAACATCCAGTCGATCCTAGTAAAGACTTAACTTGGAAAATGACGAAACCATTACGTTTAGTAAAACCAGCAATACGCAAAGTAAAAGGACTTATTTTTAAGTATTTATTACTGCTAATTGTATCTTTCTATAGACTTCTATATTTAAATAAAGAGGTTTGGTTAGTATGTGAAAGACCTGATCAAGCTGAAGATAATGGATATTTCTTTTTTAAGTACTGCAGAGAGCAACATCCAAACAGAAAAATCTATTATATAATCGAGAAAAGTTCTCCGCATTATGATAAAGTAGCTAAATTAGGAAATGTTATTCATCACTCTTCCTTTAAACATAAAATTTACACACTATTAGCGGATGTATATGTTAGTGCATGGACATTTAGTGAAAGTGGTTTTCCGAACCCTTCAAAAGATTTCACCTCAAGATTTAGAAAGCAATTAAAGAATAAGTTTCAAGTATGTATCCAGCATGGCGTTATTATTCATAATATTTCTCCGTATTTATCAAAGAAAAAGTATCAACAAAATTTAATTATAGCTAGTTCAGAATTTGAAAAAGAAATTATTATAGAAACTCTAAATTATCCAAACGATGAAGTTGAAGTAACAGGTTTAGCTAGATTTGATAATTTACATGATGCGATTACGAAAAGACAAATATTAATTATGCCAACGTGGAGACGTCATTTATTTAAAATAAATAAAAAACAATTCTCTAATTCGGAATACTTTAAGACGTATAAAAACTTGATATCAAATAAAAATTTTCAAGATTTTATTAGTAAGGAAAATATACAGGTTAAGTTTTATATTCATCATCAGATGCAGCGCTTCTTAGGAAACTTTATTGTAGAACATCCAAACATTGAATTCTTATTAAAAAAAGATGCCAAAGTTTCAGATTTACTAAAAGAATCGAAGTTATTATTAACTGATTACTCATCCGTTTCTAGTGATTTCTTTTATATGAATAAACCAGTAGTATTCTATCAATTTGATCCACATAAAAATCATCATGCACCTACTGAACAAATTAAATATAGCGATCTTGGAATTATTGTTAATAATGAAGAAAAATTACTTGAGGAAATCATTAATATTTCAAATAGAAATTTTACAGCAGATCAACTATATCAACAAAATTCGAGAAGAATATTTAAATATAAAGACAAAAGTAACTCAAAGAGAATATTTGAAGCAATTGAAACATCTCATCACAATTTCAAAATTAATAAGAACGTTAAATAAATCAAAAAGAGGGTAAAATAAATCACCCTCTTTTTTTATTGCGTTAATTTTATTAATTCAGATAGAAAATTCTTATAATAATTTG
Source organism: Gottfriedia sp. NPDC057991 (assembly GCF_042886615.1). NCBI lineage: Bacteria > Bacillati > Bacillota > Bacilli > Caryophanales > Bacillaceae > Gottfriedia > Gottfriedia sp. NPDC057991. Next base: position 260,475 of record NZ_JBHVQN010000004.1, on the reverse strand, counting down.
GTTCAAAATGCAAATGAAAAATACCCCAAGCATGATCTGCAATAGAAATATAGTTTTGTTTTACATTTATTGTTGAAACCTCATAATTTGAAATAACATAGTCATCCAATTGATCCCAAAAGGCATTTAACAATTCGATATCAGTGTCAGAATTAATTTTCTTAATGTTTTGTTCCTCATCGTAGTACATACCAGTAAATCTAGCTTTGTGAAGTATGATTTTACAATTCGGAAGTTCTTTATTAGTAATTTGTAAAAATTTGTCAATCGATTGCTTCCAAAGTGTAAAGTATTCGCTAAGATTAGTGTTCAAATTAAATGTAGTGACTTCGTTTAATTCTCTATAAAATGATGTTTTAGTGATCTTCCAACGATTATTAGTAATATATGAACTATGCGTCTTGAAACAGCCAAAATAAACATCGCCAAAGAAATCAAGAATTAGAGCTTCAGGTTGTTTACTGATTAAATCATTCAAAAAGTTCTTTTCTAAGTCATCGAAAACATCATTTTGCTCATATTGATTTAAGTTGTCAATTTTCTTTGTATTATATGGAATCGGTTTACTCATTAAACTAATGATTGACGATTGGTTTTGATAGCGAAGTAATTCGAAATGATTTTTATAATTTAAGTTAAATTTACTATTAAAATTATCGCGTGTAACACAAGACCCAAACGCGGCGATTTTTAATTTTTTTTCATTGCTTTTAATAAAAATAACGTTCTTATTTAATGAAAGAGAAAAGTTTTTAGTTTGATGATTATATTCATTCTCAGCTAATAAGTTAATTAAAACTTTAATATTTTTGTTTAATGTAATTTGTACATATAGTTCTAAGTCAGTCGATTCAGGATAGCTATTTAATAAATCAAATACATTAAAGGTTGAATACAAAATTTCATTGTTATTTCCACTATGTGTACGAAATGAATGAGTATTAATCGCTAATTCGGTTTTGATTTGATTGAATTGTTTTTGATCAAATACAGAGAGTTGAACAAAATCTTCGTAACACTCTGTTTTAGCTAGATTAAAATGTAATTTATCTTGCGTTAAGTAAAGTGCAATACGGTTATCATTTGTCATATATGTCTTTACATAATAAATGTTTAGTAGTTTTGTGTTCATATAATTAGTTGGAATTTCAGAATTACGATTAATTTCTAATGGTAATAATTCAGCATCTTTAGCTAAATATAAATCAAAAATCTCGACTGGATATAATGTGACACTTCTCAAATCAGAAAAGTTAATATCTACTATATATTGGTTATCAATCTTTTTTATTAAGCTCCGCAATATTTCATTGCTTATTTTAACATGTTTATTTGACCTCTGTTTTACGACTAATGAAGATGCTTCATTTATTTTCCCATTTAGATCCTCTATGTAGAGTCTAATTCCATCATTTAAGTATTCTATTTTTTTTAGCATAAAACAGCCCATCCCATTTAATTAAAATATTTTTTGAATTCGTAAAAAAATTTACGAAACGCTAACAGATATTAACATTAACACAATGATTATAATTATTAAACAAGACAATAGTTTTTTAAATTATTAAATTATTTATCTATGGAACACCGATTGTAGCATTCTCTTTCTATTGGAAAAGAACGTTACAGTTGGGGATTTTTTATATTTTAAAACATTCTGATGCATTACTAATTTGGAAAATCATCTCATTATTTTTTTTACATTTTTTTAACATGGATACTCATTAAGATTCACAAAAAATCGTTAATCTTTAATTAATAAAATTTTCATTTTTTAATAAACACGTCTTACTTGGATACGGTGTTTATCTTATTGTTCTGGAGGTTTGAAATGAAGAATAGTGAATTATTGAATAGTAGTCATGTTGATTCAACAACTGTAAATTTTAAACCGAGTTTAATAGAGGTTTCGACTGAGGATTTCGATGCTAATATTCTACGGAAAAATGAATTGTTAATGAAAGAAAATGAATTCCTTTCTAATAAGGTGATGGAATTAGAAAAAAGAATGGAAGAGCAATTATTTCGCCAGTTGGATTTAATTGTAGAGCATGAGGAATTTATGATGGGACTCGATGATTATGTTCTTGTAAACGAAGTAAAGCAGTCATTTGGTTCGTATGAATATGAAAAGTTGCAAGAAGAATATCAAAAGCTGCAATTAAATTATGAAACGTTTAGGAATTCAAAGTTTGGAAAATTAGCAAGGAAGTATTGGAAGATCTTGAAGTATTTAAAAAGAAAATGAGGGGTCATTTATGTTAAAAGAATTAATCGAAAAACAAATAACTAAATTACGTAATGAAAAATATGACACAAAAATGATGCTGCAAGAATTAATGAATGTGGATGAACCCTTTTATTTTCAAAACCATGAGTTACTTCTATTTTCAGCTGATGATTTTACAGTTAGTAAAGGTATCCAAAAGTTTCAGAAGGAAAAGAAAACGCTATTTCATAACAAACTAATAAAGCAGACTGCGGTCATTGATTATAAAGACGAAAAAAAATTAATGGAACTACTTTTTAATGAAGGAAGAAGTCAGTTATTTACTAAATTTGGGATCACAGGATTTGTCAGTGGTAAGTGTGAGGTAGTTTGTGAATTACGATTGATCGATCATGAGAATAACGCAAGTACAATCAGTTTTCATATGGACGAGTTAGTTAATCTATCTCAATTTAATCAAAATGAGATACAATCGGCTTCTTTTTCGATTTACATGACAGGCGCTGCTACTCTCCATTTATTCCATGCTAAATTAATGGGTTCATATAAAAATAATACAATAGACAATAGCCATTTGAAGAAACAAAAGAAAGAAATTAAGGACTTTCGAGTTGGTTTTATTGCCGACGAATTTACGACACGATGTTTCGATTATGAGTTTCAACTTGTAAAAATCACGCCAGAGAATTGGTTAACTGAGTTTAAAAAACATCGAATTGATTTATTCTTTTGCGAGTCTGCATGGCTTGGAAACGATGGAGCTTGGAAGGATAAAATCGGTACGAAAAATCACAGAAATCATACGAAACTATTAAAACTAGTTTATTGGTGTAAAGAACACAATATCCCGACCGTCTTTTGGAATAAAGAAGATCCATTTCATTACCAAGCTTTTATTGATACAGCTAAGCATTTTGATTATGTATGCACGACTGATTTTGAATCAGTTCAGAACTATGTGGATGAAGGCTGTGAAAATGTTTATTGCTTACCTTTTGCAGCTCAACCGAAAATTCACAATCCAATTGAATATATTCCACGTAAAGAGAAAGTAGTTTTTGCTGGAGCTTATTATGGTAAAAAGTTTCCTGAGCGTACGAGTGCGATGGAGAAGCTAGTAAATTCTTCGAAGGAATACGGATTGGATATATATGACCGAAACTATCATAATCCAACAAGTCCTAATCAATTTCCGGATGAGTATAAACCATTTATTGTTGGAAACTTAAAACAAAATGAAATCGATCTTGCGTATAAAGGATATAAAGTAGCACTAAATGTAAATAGTATTACGAAATCTCCGACAATGTTTGCCCGGAGAGTATTTGAGTTATTGGCAAGTAATACGCCGATTATTAGTTCCCATTCAGAGGGGATTCATCGAATGTTTGGAGACATTGTAACAGCTACAGACGATGAAAAACTAATGAAACAACGACTTTCAAACTATTATTCAGATGAGACTTTTTATAAAAAAAATCGTTTACTCACATTGCGAAAAGTATTAGAAGAACACACTTATACGAATCGAGTGGAAGATTTATTCAACATTATTAATCTGCCATACGAAAAATATGAAGAAACTGCTACGTTAGTTGGTGTTGTTCGAAGTAAGGCCGACTATGAAAAGTTAATCGCGATTTACAATAGACAAGGAATCAAACAAAAAAAGCTAGTGATCTTACTCGATTTGTTTGACGGCTATTTAGACATTTTTAATCAAAACAATCATGGGGAAGTAAAAACCTACCTAATTGATTACTGCCATCATTACTTTAGCTTGAATGATCTCGTTGATTCGAATTATATTGCTCCAATCAATCTAGACCATTATTATGGAGAGAATTATTTAAGAGACTTGATGTTAGCTACTAAGTATACGAATGATACGATTATTGCAAAAGGGAATGGAAATAGCTATAACTACGTAAACGATTGCCATATTGACGAAGCATTAATTTGCAAAAAAGCGACTAGATTTCTTCATCCAAATGAATTTATTAAGCTTTTAGATGATAAATCATCAATTGGACACTTCTCAAAAGCTGGCGTTCAATTTTTTGAAATTGATGAGTTTAATTTTTATCGAGATGCCTATGAACAAGCCATTAGCCGAGACAAAATTGAGAGAATTTTAGTATAAGGAGCTGTTTTTATGAAACTGGCGATTATAGGGCATGATTTAAAATTTATAAACGATGCCATTAAGAGGTTTGAAGCTAGAGATGACATTGAAATAAAAATTGATTTATGGGAAGGTCATACAATTCATCAAGTTGGAAAAAGCTTAGAGGTCGTTAATTGGGCTGATGTTCTTTTTTGCGAGTGGGGACTTGGAAATGTGATTTGGTATCAGGAGCATAAAAAAGATCATCAAGTATTAATTGTTAGAATGCACCGTTTTGAAATGAATACCCCTTTTCCAGAGCAATTTGATTTTACGAAAATTGATAAGATTATTGCGATTTCTTCTTATATATATGAGGAATTTCATCGGGTTGCAAGGATTCCTAGAGAAAAGATGATTGTCATTCAAAATGGTGTTGATGTAGATAAATTCCATTTGCCTAAGCAGTATGATGCAGATTTTCGAATTGGATTACTTGGTTATGTACCAAAGTTAAAACGGTTAGATCGAGCGCTTGAGATATTTGAAAAGTTATACGAAAAAGACAGCCGATATACTCTTTCGATAAAAGGAAAGCATCCGAAAGAGTTTCCGTGGGTATGGAATAATCAACAAGAACAGGATTATTATACAAGTTTATTCCGAAAAATTGAGAAATCCCACTATCGTAATCAAGTTCAGTTTGAAGAGTGGGGAGATTCAGCGGAGTGGCTCGAGTCGATTGGTTTTGTCTTATCCGTTAGCGATTATGAAAGTTTTCACTTAGCACCAGTTGAAGGGATGGCCTCTTGCGCTATGCCAATTGTTTTAAATCGTGAAGGAGCTCGAACGATATTCCCTGATGAGTATATTTTTGAATCACTCGATCAAGCAGCGCAGTACATTGCGGATAGTAGAAAAGGATCTAGGAAAGAACTAGTTGAATTTGTGAAGGAAAATTACTGTATGGATAAAATGTGTTCAGAGATTTTGAGTCTAATTGATGAGTTACAAGTAAAATTAGTTCATTAAGTATTTCGGAGAGCACAGTGAATTCTTGAGTAGAAGGAACTGTGCTTTTTTCTTCTATTATTATTCACATCAAGTATGAATGATTTCAAAATGTGGGAAACTAAGTGTATAAGACTTTGTCGTAAGTGATGAATAATCGAATAATTACTAGGTAAAGAACTTATTAGGGATTAAGACGATCAACTTTTGCAATTAATCATGTAAATAGAGGAATAAACGGTATTTTTTATGGTAAAAAATGTCTTTATTTCCTTAGTTAAGATACAATAGATAGATACATATTTCAATAAGCCGAATTGTTTTTGAAAGGGGAAAGAATTTTGACTGTTAAAGTAATGACAATTTTTGGAACAAGACCAGAAGCGATTAAGATGGCGCCACTAGTGCTTGAACTAGCTAAACATCCAGATCAAATAGAATCAATTGTGACGGTTACAGCTCAGCATCGTCAAATGCTGGATCAAGTTCTCGAAATTTTTGAAATAACGCCAGATTATGATTTAAATATAATGAAGGATCGCCAAACTTTAATTGATGTAACAACTCGAGGTTTGGAAGGTTTAAATAAGATAATGCAAGAAGTAAAGCCGGACATTGTATTAGTTCATGGTGATACGACAACTACTTTTATTGCTAGTCTTGCAGCTTTTTATAATCAAATTGCAATTGGGCATGTTGAAGCCGGTTTACGTACTTGGGACAAGTATTCACCATACCCAGAAGAAATGAATCGTCAATTAACTGGTGTCATGGCGGATTTACATTTCGCACCTACTACAAAATCAGCACAAAATTTATTAGCTGAAAACAAGAAGGAAGAATCGATTTATATTACCGGTAATACTGCAATCGATGCACTTAAAACAACAGTAAAAGAAGAGTATGCTCATCCTGTTCTTGATCAAATTGGGAATGACAGATTAGTCTTAATGACTGCACATCGCCGTGAAAATTTAGGGGAACCAATGAGAAATATGTTTAAAGCGATTAAGCGCTTAGTCGAAAAACATCATGATATTCAAGTTGTGTATCCTGTACATATGAATCCTGTTGTTCGCGAAATTGCAAATGAAGTTTTAGGAAATGACACTCGAATCCATTTAATCGAACCACTAGATGTCATTGATTTCCATAACTTTGCGGCAAGATCACATTTAATCTTAACTGATTCTGGTGGTGTACAAGAAGAGGCACCTTCTTTAGGCGTACCAGTTCTTGTTTTACGCGATACGACAGAACGCCCTGAAGGAATTGACGCTGGTACATTAAAGCTTGCTGGAACTGACGAAGAAGTTATTTTCTCGTTAGCCGATGAACTGTTGTCGGATGAAGAGGCACATGCAAAAATGTCTAAAGCATCTAATCCGTATGGAGACGGCGAAGCTTCTAGAAGAATTGTTGAAGTGATTATTCAACATTTTAATAATAGAACAAAGTAATCACGTACAATGAAAGACTATCTTTGAAAACTATTCAAGGGTAGTCTTTTTAACTTTATTCATTATCAAGAACAATAGGCATTTATTCGTTTTTAAAGTAAAATAGGTTTATAGTTTTTCAATTCTAATATAATGGTTTAGCCATTCAATAAAGGGGTCTAATTAAACTCTAGGAGTGATTAATATGAAGAAAGTAAGAAAAGCGATTATTCCAGCTGCGGGCCTTGGTACGCGATTTTTACCTGCAACAAAAGCAATGCCGAAAGAAATGTTACCGATCGTAGATAAGCCAACTATTCAATACATTGTTGAAGAAGCGATTGAATCGGGTATTGAAGACATTATCATTGTAACCGGTAAAGGAAAGCGTGCGATTGAAGATCATTTTGATCGAGCATTTGAGTTAGAACAAACTTTATATGAGAAAGAAAAGTACTCTCTTTTAGAAGAAGTAAAAATCCCTTCAAATATTGAGATTCATTATATACGTCAAAAGGAACCAAGAGGATTAGGTCACGCAGTTTGGTGTGCACGTAATTTTATTGGAGATGAACCATTTGCAGTTTTACTTGGTGATGATATCGTTGATGGAGAAATTCCAGCTTTAAAACAATTAATTGATCAATACAATACAACCTATTCATCGGTCATTGGTGTTCAATCTGTAGCTAGTGAAGAGACTCATCGATACGGTATAGTTGACCCATTATTACAAAATGGTAGGAGATACGAAGTAAAGAATTTTGTTGAAAAACCAGCTCCTGGAACAATTGATTCGAATTTAGCCATTTTGGGTAGATATGTACTGACACCAGAAATTTTTATGTTCTTAGAAGAACAAAATATTGGTACTGGCGGAGAAATTCAATTAACTGATGCAATTCAAAAATTAAATCGAATTCAACGTGTATTCGCTTATGATTTTGAAGGAACAAGATATGATGTAGGTGAAAAACTAGGATTTATAAAAACAAACATTGAATTTGCTTTAAAAAAAGAAGAAATAAGAGAAGACTTGATTCAATATTTAAAAAAGATTCTTTCAGAAGAAGTTCAGCTTTAGTCATTACAAATAAAAACGACTAAACCTTTTGTTACCCTGTAATTTACAGTAAAACAAAGTTTAGTCGTTTTTGTTTTCGAAATGGTTTAAATTACATAATCAGTCAACATCCTTATTAGCTTGTTGAATATAATAGTTCAATGTTTTTTCAAGTCCTTCATACAAAGTGTAGGCAGGTTGCCAATTTAATAATGAGTGTATTTTTTCATTTGTTAAATAGCTATCACGAATATCACCACTACGTTCATCTTCGTATTGAACTTCAATTTTTCGGTTAAGAATTTGTTCAGTAACTTCTAATAATGTATTTAAAGATGTTTTTATGTTTGTACCAACATTACATACATCATTTGCTGGTTTTTCTCCTGCATTGAAGTTTGCTGAAGCAATATCTTCTACGTAGATATAATCTCTAGTTTGCTCGCCGTCTCCGAAAACCGTAAAAGTAGAATTTGATAAGATTTTATCCATAAGAATACTAATAACTCCGCCTTCACCTTTTGGATCTTGGCCAATACCATATACATTGGCATATCTAAAAATAGTAAAAGGGATTTCATATAGTTGATGGTATACATTTATGTAATATTCAGGTGTTAATTTTGAAATGCCATAAAAAGAAATAGGGTGTTTTTGATGGTTCTCATCCACTCCTAAATAGACCGGATTACCATAAACTGCTGCAGAAGAAGCATAGACAAGCGTTACTTCTTTTTCTTCTTTTAATTTGCGTACAGCCTCTAATAAGTTGAGCGTCCCTAAAATATTAATTTTTGCGTCTTCTAAAGGATTTTGGATTGAAAATTGAATATCGATTTGTGCCGCGTGATGATTGATGATATCTGGTTTTTCTTTTAGCACAATATCAATAAATTTAGAATTACAAATACTTTCTTCGTAAAAAGTAACATTTGGTGGAAGAGTAGCTATGTTTCCACTTGAAAGATCATCTACAACTACAACTTGGTAACCTTTGTCTACATACATTTTTACAAGATTTGAACCAATAAAACCAGCACCGCCTGTAATTAAGATCTTTTTCATAAAACTTCTCCTTAAATAATGTACTAGCAATCATAGATTTCTTTATATATTAACTAAAATTATGATATTAATTTTACCATAGGAATACAAACTAGACCATGTAAAACAACTAGTACGGTCGTGCTTTCATTATTTAATTAAAGCTTGAATTAATCTTTTAGCTGATTGACCGTCTTGATATTTATTAAATCGGTGACTAAACTCAGCTACTTTTTGAAGGTCGTAGTTATCTTCTTTTATAATGTTAATGATTTCATCTGTTGTTCTGACAATCGGTCCTGGAACAAACTCATCATAATCATAGAAAAAGCTTCTTTCATCTAAATATTCTTCTAGGTCATATGCATAAAAGATCATTGGCCGTTCCAAAATCGCATACTCAAATACAAGTGATGAATAATCACTGATTAGTATATCTGTAAGATAAAGTACTTCATTCATATCATGATTGCCTAAATCAATAACAAAATCTTTTGCTTCTTGTGGAATGACAATCCCTTTTTTTACGGCTGGATGTAGTTTAAGGACTAGTACAAACTCATCTTGGAGTTTATTGGCCATTTGGATTAGATCTAATTGTAAATTAAAATTCTTTCGCTCTTTAGGGCTACCTCTAAATGTAGGGGCATAAGTAATAATTTTTTTGCCTTTCAACATTGGATACTTATTAAAATATTGCCTTTTTACGGACTCTAGCATTTCGTCATTATAGAAAAAGTCAGTTCTAGGTAATCCTAAAGCTAAAACCCTTGATTCAGGAACGTTAAATGCCTCTGCATAAAAAGGAATAATCTCATCGCAAGAAACAACAACATTTGAATAAGAAGTATGTGCTTTAATTTCAAAATCCTTACTATTACTATCTTTATAGCCTACTGCGCTAAGTCCAAATTTTTTGAAGGCTCCACATGCATGCCATACTTGAATGACTTTCGTATCTTTTCGTAAATTTACATTATAAAGAGGTCTGTGATAATCATTTAGTATGACATATTTAGCGCGTCCAAAATCATAATACATTTTACATAACTCAGAGAAATTACGTTTTCTAATAAAATAGCCAATAATTTTGTACTCTGGTTTTGTTTTAATCAGTTCTTCGTATATAAAATAATAAGAGTCTTGAAGTCCAGTTGATTTATTCGAAGCAAAAATAATCTCATTTTTCATTGGGAGCATTTTTGCAAAATTTAAGACAACCCGTCTAGCGAAGGCACTCTTTAACCTACTAGAGAATTTGTTTTTTCTTTTTTTATTTGCTTTCATTCTGACCAGGCTATTAATAGGAGATAAGCTATTTTTCCTGACGGCCTCCAAACATGAATTAACCTCTAGTTTAAATTTAGAAGTTATTAATTGATGAGCCATTTCTGGATTTAATCGTGCTTCCCAAACTTTTAGTAGGTCTAGATGTATTCGTTTAGCTTCTGGACTCATAAAATGATAACGATTAACGATTTCATAGGATAGAATCCGAGGGATCGCTGGGATTTTGTTATAAAGATTAATATCAATTTTACTAACAAATTCCCAAAGTAGTTTTAAACTCTCAACCTGGGTCTCTGTCTCCATACTTCGAATAGCACTGTTAACTGCCGGCCATATATCTGCCATTACGATTCTTTGGTAGTAATGAGCTTTTATTTGATTGCGTTCAAATTTGTTTACTATGTATTGATCCCAAAGAGGATCGGAAACTGATAGACTCTTTAAGATATCATTTAAGACTTTAACAGAATTAACTCTGACAATTTGAGATAAAGAAATATTATCTTCATCTTCTCTAGAGCGATAGTAATAAATAACTTTATCAACGGTGAAAATTTTATTGGCCTTTAAGTATGCTTCGATTATAAAAGGGTGGTCCTCGGTTACTTTAATATTTTTAGGGAAATTGATATTTTTGACGTGGGTAGCTTTAAATAGTTTATTACATGGTCCAAGAGAATAGAGTAGTCCAGGGGTTGAGATTAATGATTTTTCTCCAGGTATATTCACTCCATTACTAACATGACTGCCAATAAACCATTTTTGAGTACTATTAAAGCTTAAACTTTGCCCAGTAACAACATCTGCATTTTCATCAAGTGCTGCTTGGTACATTGCTTCGATTGCATCGTGAGGCAATAAATCATCGGAATCGACAAAGCCGATATACTCACCTCTAGCAATCTTCATTCCATTATTTCTAGCTATACCAGGTCCGCTATTATCTTGAATACCTAATACAATATTAGGATAATCTTTTGCATATTGTTTTATTAATTCAACACTTTGATCACTTGAACCATCGTCTATAAATATAATTTCTATATTTTTAAGTGATTGATTAACCAAGGATGAACAGGTTACTTCAATATATTCCTCTACATTATATACAGGGATGATTAAACTAACTTTAACGTCCTTTAAATCAGGGTTGATTATTAATTCAAAACTCATCAATTTTTCCTCATTTCAAACGATTAAATAAAAGTTTATTTATTATTTAAAAGTAATTTTGTCAAAAATATTGGAAATTATTCCTTCTTAAAGGATTTATGAATAGGTTAGTCAAAGAAAAGGCAAGTAAACAGATAAATCCACGGATTTAAATGCTTACTTGCCTTTAAAAAATTATTTAATTAGCGTTTCTACGAATCTTTCTGAAGCTCGTCCATCAGCTATTTCATTAAAACGTTGGTTGAATTCTTTCACTTTATTTAAATCAAACTGATCTTCTTGGATTAAATCGATAATCTCATTTGTCGTTGAAGTAATTGGACCTGGTACAAAATCATGATAATCATAGAAGAAACTTCTTTCTTTCATATATTTCTCATAATCATATGCAAAGAAAATAACAGGTCTTTCAAGTAATGTATACTCAAATAATAAAGAAGAATAGTCACTGATTAAAATATCTGTCATTAATAATACTTCATTAATATTCTCATTACCTAAATTCAATACAAAATCACGAGCAGATTCAGGGATTTTTACATTATTCGTAACTGCCGGATGCAATTTTAGTACAAGTACATAATCTTCCCCTAATTTTTCTTGCATTGAAGCTAAATCAAGCTCCAAATGAAACGTTTTTCGATCTCTTGGGTTTCCACGGAATGTTGGAGCATAAGTAATAATTTTTTTATCTTGTAATTTTGGAAACCTATTTAGGAATTTTCTACGAACATAATCCTTCGTTTCATCGTCAAAGAAAAGGTCAGTTCTAGGTAGTCCTAAAGGTAAAACATTATTTTGATCAATATTAAATGCCTCAGCGTAATGAGGTACAACTTCATTCGTTGAAACAACAACTTTTGTATAAGGTTTATGAGCATTTGTTTCAAATTGCTTTGGATTACTATCTGCAAAACCTACTGCACTATGTCCAAACTTTTTAAATGCACCACAAGCATGCCACATTTGAATAACTTCTGTTTCTTTTCTAAAATTCATTTTATAAATTTGGCGGTGATAGTCGTTTAGAACAATATATTTAGCACGGCCAAATTGGTAGTATGTTTTACATAAATCAGAGAACTCACGTTTCTTAAAGAAGTCATCAACTACTTTATATTGTGGGCGTTTCGTTCTAATTTGTTCGTAAATAAAAGGATATGAATCATCAAGACCTTTAGATTTATTTGATGCAAAAACAATTGTATTATCTGCAGGTAGTAAACTAGCAAACTTAAAAACTACTCGACGAGCAAAGGCACTCTTAAAGCGACTCTTAATTTTATTAATACGTTTTCGGCGATTTCTTTTGCTAATATGACTCTGAATTGGTTTGATTGAATCTTTTTGTAATGCTTTTAAACACAACTGTGTATCAAATTTTCTATTAGAGTTTTTCAAAGTATGCATTGTACCTGGGTTACTAAGTTTTACCCATTCTTTTAACCAGTTTAAATGCAATTCCTTTGCCTTTTGTGATAATAAACCATAATGAGGAACCAACTCGTATGATGTGATTCTAGTTAAAGCAGGTACTTTATTATATAATTTAAAGTCAATTGTCTTAAGCCAATCATAAATTAATTGAAATGCTTCTTCTTGGATTGAAGCGTCTTTTGAACGAACCGCGCTCATAATAGCAGGCCATAGATCAGCTGTAACGATACGATGGTAATAAACACCCATCACATCTAAACGCTCTAGCTCGTTCGGTAATAAATTATTCCATAATTGATTTGAATAACTCAAACTTTTTAAGATATCACGTAAAACTTTAACAGAATCTACTCGTACTACTTGTGAAAGAGAAAGGTTTGATTCTTCTTCACGATTACGGTAATGATAGATCACTTTATCAACTGTAAAAATTTTATTTGCTTTTAAATAAGCTTCAATGATGAACGGGTGGTCTTCCGTTACTCTAATATCAGTTGGGAATGACATACCTTTAATTAGACTAGATTTAAACATTTTGTTACAAGGACCTAATGAATATAATAGTCCTTTATTTGCAACAAGCGATTTAGTACCAGGCGTATATACACCATTGTTGACATGACTAGCAATATACCAAGAACGAGTACTATTAAAGCTTAGAGAAGCTCCTGTAACTACTTCGGCATCCTCAGTTTTTGCTGCTAGATACATAGTTTCTAAAGCATCCACAGGTAATAAATCATCTGAATCGACAAAACTAATGTATTCACCTTTAGCCAAAGTTAATCCATTATTTCTTGCAACACCTGGACCAGCGTTTTTCTGTATAGCATATAGTATATTTGGATATAAGTTTAAAAGGTCATTGATAATGTTTGGTGTATTATCAGTCGAACCATCATCAACTAATATAATTTCAATTGGACTTAATGTTTGTTTGGCAAGTGATTCAATTGTCTCTTTAATATAATTTTCTACATTATATACAGGAATAATGATACTAACCTTAGGTTGATCTATATTAGATGGTCTTACTACTTCAAAATTCATTTTAGGTAATTTCTCCTCATTATTAAAATAGTTTATGAGTTATATGATTAACATAAAAAAGAGGAGAGCAGTATCCCCTCTAATTTATATTATATTTTCCATTCCATAACTGATTTTCCCCAGTTAGTTGTTAAATCACGTTCGAATGCATTATGAATATCATCGATACTACGAATTTGATTTACATCTCCAATTAGAGTCTCTAAATATTCGACTACTTCAGGGTACTCATGAAGGAAGTTAACAGTTTCAACGAAGTCAGAGCGTCCGCTACGACTACTACCTATTAAAGTAATTCCTCTTTCAAGGATCATTCGCGTATTGATTTCAACAGGATACTCAGATACGCCAAGTAATGGAATCGAGCCTTCAGGCTGAATGTGTTTAATGATTTGTTCTACAGCATATTGACTACCAATACCGCCTACACATTCAAAAGCATGGTCGACTGTTACATCTTCAGGAACTTCATCAATTTGATACGTTTCATCTGCAAATGAGAAGTAGCTTAATTTTGAATGGTTTTTACCAAATACATATACTTTACTTTCTGGATAACGCTTTTTCAGGATCAGAGCAGTTATAAATCCTAAGTTTCCATCACCCCAAACGCCTAAAACATCACGACGTTTATGTGCACGTTCTTCAAAGCGGACAACTGCATGCATACTTACACTGATTAACTCAGAGAAAGCTGCAACCTGCAAGTTTATATCTTCTGATAATCCTACTACACGGTCTCTTTCAAGAAATACATAATCTTGCATGAAACCATCATAGCCACTTGAGCGAAACTTACTCGTTTTTAAATAGTTTTCAGCAATTACATCATCAACTTGAGTAGGTGTATTTGGAATCATCACGACATGAGAGCCTATTTTGAAATCACCTTTTGGATCATAAACAACTTTTCCGACACCTTCATGGATCAGTGCCATTGGTAATTTTTTTGCCATCGCTTCTTTGCCACGAGTACCAGTATAGTATCGTTGATCAGCAGCACAGATTGACAAATGTGTTGGACGTACAACGATATAGTCACCTTCAAGAGACTGTTCTTTATAAGTGATCTCAATTTGTTTTGTTGAAACTAAACGATAGATTTGATTAATCATTTTGTTGTCACCTGATCCTTTAAAAGTGCATTTGCTACTTTTAAGTCATACGGAGTCGTAATTTTCATATTAAAAACTTCACCTTTAACTAGCTTTACGTCTACACCTTTAAGAAGACAAATTTTACAAGCATCAGTTAAGATTGATTTTTGTTCTGAATCTAATTCAGAATAGTGTTTTGTAAGTAGATTAATATTAAAACTCTGAGGAGTTTGGCCTTGATACATTGTATTTCTAACTGGGATATCAGTAATCGTATCGTGATTAGAAGATTGAATGATTGTATCAACAGCCTCAATAACAGTATCAACAGCTCCATATTTTAGAGCAGCATCAATATTTTCCTCTATAATTCGATGTGTTAAAAACGGTCTAACAGCATCATGCGTTACGATAATATCTTCATCAGTAATTTCAAAGTTTTGTTGTAAATAGCGAATACCACTCATGATTGATTCATTACGGTCGCTACCACCCTCAACAACAGTAATACGGTCATTCATACCAATATATTTTTTGATAATATCTTTTGTATGTTGAATCCATTCTTTTGGAGTTACTACTAAAATCTTTTTAAAGTCGTCATTTAAGATAAATTTTTCTATTGTATGGATAATAATTGGACGGTTATTCAGTGCTAGAAATTGCTTTGGCATACTAACATTTCCCATGCGTGTACCTTTTCCACCCGCTAATATTTCTGCATAAATCATTCATTTTCACCTGCTTTATTATTTTGGAATTAATATGTCAAGTAGGGATATTTTAATAAAATACCCAAAGTATACAAAAAAATTACATTTCGTCAATTGTTGAATTTACATAGATATAATAATATCAAATAAAAAATAATTAGTCGACATTATACTATATTATTCGATGTTATAGTACAAGTAGCTTCAAATAAAATGAATGGCTATTAGAAAAATGGTAAAAAAAGAAGGTTTATGGTAAAATATCGTATATTTTGTCAAGTTAAAATAATCATTAATTATATGCAGGAGGTAAGACATTCTTGGGGTTTCATAAAAAGAAGATTTTACTTATTTCGCAACACTTTTATCCAGAAATAGGTAGTGCAGCAAACCGTATGAAAAATATTTATATAGAATTAAAGGAAAAAGGTTTCGATGTTACAGTGCTAACATTAGAACCTAGGTATCCTAGTCGTGAACTATATGAAGATAAACAATTTTGGAATGAACCACTAATCGACGAAAAGGACGTCATTCGAATTGATCCTTCTATAAAAAAACACTCTGGTAGTATTTTAAAGAGATTATATTTATATCTAGAAGTTATGGTTCGATTTATTGGCACTATTTTTAAACAAAAGGCTGAATTTGATTATATTTTTGTGACATCTCCACCAATATTTGTAGGAGTGGCAGGTTTAATTGCTAAATGGAAGTTAAAAGCTCCATTAATTTTAGACATAAGAGATCTATGGCCAGAGTCTCTAACTGGCGTTCAAGTTTTCTCTAATCCTTTAATCTTAAAGACGGCATATAAAGTAGAAGAAATATTATATAAAAAAGCAACGAAAATCATCGTGAATAGCCGAAGTTTTATTCAATATATGACGAATAAAAATGTAAACAAGGATAAAATTACATTCCTACCTAATTCATTAACTGAAAGTGAATTAGAATATAAAGAAGGCGAAGTAGAAAAAGAAAATATAACTGTTATTTATACCGGGAATTTAGGCTTAGCACAGGATTTGCATAAGTTTATGAAAACTGCTGCAATATTAAAGGAAAATAAATCAATTAATTTTTCGATTATTGGCTATGGGAAAAATACAAATGAAGTTAAGAATTATATTGATTCGAATGGATTATCAAATGTAACACTACATACTGCAAAATCCAGAAACGAAACTTTAAAACTTGTAGCAAGTGCTGATATTGCTTATGTAAGTTTAGTAAATCAAGAGGTGTTTAAAACCGTTTTACCAGGGAAAATAATTGATTATATGTGTGTGAAGAAACCAATCATTGGTGATGTAGCAGGTTATGCAAGTGAAATTATTCATGAAGCAAACTGTGGAATGATATTGAAAGAAGATACACCTGAGGAATTGGTTGAAAATATATATAAACTTGCAAATGATCCAAATCTCCGAAAAAATTATGGGGAAAATGGCTATCAATATGCATACAAAAATCTACGTTGGAAAACGAATATTAATGTGTTATTAAAAGTGATGGAGGATATCCATGAATAAAAAGGTTTGTGCGTTTGTTTTTAATCATTTTACGAATGATGCACGTGTACTGCGTGAATGTTCTGCATTAGCAGAAGTCGGATATGATGTTGATTTAATTGCTTTACATGATGATTCAAAAGAATTGCCAAAAAGAGAACGAATGGAAGAAGGGTTTAATGTTATTCGAGTAAATAATCGTTTACCATTTGGAATCTATCATCTTGTTCATTATTGTGCAAAGATCTTTAATTTAGTAAAAAGTAGTTTATTAATGAAGCTAGTTGCTATTTTATTGATCTTACTTGGTCTATTTTTAAATGCAGTTGCAACGATTGTAATTGTAGGTGTAATCGTTCTTTTTGGTAATCGTTATATGAAAGTACTATTAACTAGAGGCTATAATATTTTACAAATGATCTATTATGGGCTTAAAAGGGATTACGATATTTATCATGCGAATGATTTAAATACTTTACCTCAAGGAATCATTTGTGCAAAAGTATTCAAAAAAAGTAAATTAGTTTATGATTCACATGAAGTTCAATCTAGTAGATCTGGTTATGAGAATCCGATTTTCGGAAAAATTGAGAAGTTTTTAATTAAATATATTGATGTGATGATTCACGAAAATAATACTAGGGCAAAATATACTCAAGATTTATATGATATTGCATATCCTGAGGTAATTCACAATTACCCATTTGTATCTAAGCCAGAAGAAAGTAAAGCGATTAATCTTCATGAAAAACTAGGAATTAGTGAAGATGAACCAATCCTTCTTTATCAAGGTGGTATTCAAAAGGGACGTGGATTAGAATTAATTGTGAAAGCTGCACCTTTATATAAAAGAGGAATCGTAGTTTTTATTGGTGATGGTAAGATCAAGCCTACACTCTTAAATTTAGTAGAAGAGTTACAGCTACAAAATCGAGTGAAATTTATTGATAAAGTACCAGTAGATGAATTACTTAATTATACAAGAAATGCTTATCTAGGGTTTCAAGTATTAAATAATATTAACTTTAATCACTATTCAGCTTCTTCGAATAAATTATTTGAATACTTGATGAGCGGTGTACCAGTTGTTGCTTGTAGCTTTCCAGAAATCCAAAAGGTAGTTGAAGGTGAATATACTGGTGTATGTGTAGACTCCCACGATCTTGATTCAATAGCTGAAGGTGTGAACTATTTATTAGATAATCCTGAAGTTCGAGACGAAATGAGCAAAAATTGTTTAAAAGCAAGACATAAATACAATTGGAATAATGAGAAGAAAGTTTTCATCGGAATTTACGAAAAAGTTTTATACGGTGAAAAGGCAATGGTAAGCTAAAGATTTTTCGATTATGTGAATATTTTAGTAGAGAAGGTAAAAAGAACTAGGGATTATGCCATATTTCTTTTTACCTTTCTATGCATAGAGAGGTAAGCTAGATGACCAATTATAAGTTAAGTGTTGTAGTCATTAACTATAACAAAGAGAAATTTATTGAGGAAAGTTTACAATCTGTCATGGATCAGTCATTAGAAGATTTTGAACTGATCGTTGTCGATGATGGTTCGACTGATAAAAGTAGCGTTTTAGCAGAAGAGTTCACAAAAAAGTATCAAAATGCAAAGTTTATTAAGCAGGAAAATAGAGGGCCAAGTGCTGCAAGAAATACAGGTTTGTCTCATGCAAGTGGTGAATATATTGCATTTTTAGATGGAGATGACATTGCTTACCCTGATGCATATGCCCAATTATATTCATTAGCAAAAAAGTATAACGCTGATACGGCAGTAGGTAATATATTATGCTTTAATGGTGAAAAAACTTGGCGTTTAAATTATATGAAAGAAATTTTCAAAGAAGGTTTACCTGAAAATAGGCAGATTCTTGAATATCCGGAGCTGCATCTTACGCCATCTGCTAGTAATAAATTATTTAAAAAAGAACTACTTGAGCGCGAGGGTATTCTATTTCATGAAGAACTTCGAGTTGGTGAAGATTTATTTTTTACGGAGAAATCATTGTTAAAATCAAACTGTACAGTTGTATGTAATGTTGATGTAATTGGATATCGAATTGAAGATCCAGAAAATAGTTTGATTAAATCTGGAACAATTCAATTTTTCAAACAATTAGTCGTGCTTCAAAAAGAGCTACGAACTTATTATGAAGAAAATGGTTTTACAAAAGATTTAATACATATTGAACGAAGACAACTTAAATTCTTTATTAACTCAATTAATATAAAGGCAAATAAACTACCAGATGATGAGAAGTTGAATCTAGCTTCTGTTGGGAATGAATTTATGAAAACAATTCGAAATGAATCGATTAAAGATGAGCTTAGTGTTGTACCAAAGTTTGTTGCCGAGACATTACGATTAAAAGATAAACGAGCTTTAAAAATTTATTTATCCTTAAAATCAAACCCTAAAATGACGAATAGTAAGTTAAGAAAAGTAGTTTATCTTCTTTCACTATTCTCTTTAAGATACAAGTTTGTTAAATCTTAGTTAATTTAATGTAAAATAGAGTCGAATCGTGAAAATTAATTGTAAGATTAATAAGATAAATAGATATTTATTGAAATATAATTTCTACTAATTTAAAATGATGATTGGTGCTTTTACTAATTTATCAGTTTCCTTAATAGAAAAGGTAAGTTATGACGATTTAAGTTTTATCCAATTATCCAAAAAGTTTACGAATAAGACGTTTACTATAATCTAATTATCAGTAAACTATTAGTTAAGCGAAAGAGTAGAAATTAGTAAAATTTCTGAAAGAGGTTATAGTAAAATGAAAATTTGCACAATTGGACTAGGGTATATAGGATTACCAACTTCTGCGATGTTTGCAAAATATGGCGCAAGTGTTGTAGGTGTAGACGTACAAAAAAGCGTTGTCGATAAATTAAATTCTGGAGAAATTCATATAGAAGAGCCTGGATTAGGCGAAATGGTTAAAGAAGTAGTCGAAAAAGGATTTTTCAGAGCTTCATTAACACCTGAAGAGGCTGACGCATTTATCGTTGCGGTACCAACTCCTAATAATGATGATGAGAATAAATCTTGTGATTTATCATATGTATTAGACGCGGTTCATAAAGTAATTCCTTATTTAAAAAAAGGGAATGTTTTAATCGTTGAATCAACAATCGCACCTAGAAGTATGGATGACTTTGTAAAACCACTAGTAGAGCAAGCTGGATTTACTGTAGGTGAAGATATTTATCTTGTTCACTGTCCAGAACGTGTATTACCAGGCCAAATTTTACATGAATTAATTCATAATAATCGTATTGTTGGTGGGATTACAGCTGCATGTAGTGAAGCAGGAGCAAAAGTGTATCGTACATTTGTAGAAGGCGAAATTATTCAAACAGATGCAAAAACTGCTGAAATGTCTAAACTAATGGAAAATACATTCCGTGATGTAAATATTGCTTTGGCAAATGAGTTGACAAAAATTTGTAACTCATTAGAAATCAACGTATTAGATGTTATTCAAATGGCAAACAAACATCCACGTGTAAATATTCATTCACCAGGTCCAGGTGTTGGAGGTCACTGTCTTGCTGTTGACCCATATTTTATTGTAGCCAAAACTCCTGAATTAGCTGGTATGATCAAATTATCTCGTGATACAAATGTATCTATGCCTAAATATGTTGTTGATTCAGTAAAAGAACTAGTTTCAGGAATCGATAATCCTAAGATTGCAGCATTTGGTGTGACATACAAAGGTAATGTAGATGATATGAGAGAAAGTCCTGCAATGGAAATTATTGAGTTACTGAACGAAGAGGGACTCAATGTCACAATTCATGATCCACATGTAACTTCTGAGAAAATTAATGTTTTATCTGCGGAAGAAGCTGTTGAAGATGCAAGCTTAATTCTTGTATTAACAGATCATAATGAATTTAAAACAATGGATTACAATAAACTTGCTAAACAAATGAAGCAAGCAGTACTATTTGATACACGTAATTGTGTACCAACTTCAAGTGATTCTGATATGAAATTTGTTAATTACGGAAATTTATATAAAGAAATTAAAAAGAATGTGGTTGATTTATGAGTAGTATAAAAACAGTTTTACAAGAACATGCTAAAAATTTATCATTAATTTTACGTCTTTCATCTTATGAAACACGTAAAGAATATGCAGATAGCCAACTTGGCTTCATTTGGGTATTTTTAAACCCACTTTTTCAAATAGCTGTTTACTGGGTAACTTTCGGAACGGGAATTAGGCATGGTACTCCTGTAAATGGTATTCCGTTTCTTATTTGGATGCTTTGTGGTTTAATTCCATGGTTCTTTATTAGTGCAGCAATCATGCAAGGTTCAAGTTCGATCTTTAACCGAATTGGAACAGTATCTAAAATGAATTTCCCATTAAGTATTATTCCATCATATGTTGTTTTATCTAGGTTCAATACGCATTTATTTATGATGGCAGTCTTAATAATCGGTGTAATTATAAATCGAGGAATCGAACATATAAATATTTTTGCACTAATTTATTTTATGATTGTGGGATTACTATTTAACATCGCACTTGCATTACTTACATCTACCTTATCAACAATGGTTAGAGATGTTCATTTATTAATTCAATCATTAACTAGAATGCTTTTATATTTATCACCTATTTTATGGGAGCCTAAGGGTGCAAATATTTTAACGAAATTAATGAAATTAAATCCACTCTACTATATTATAGAAGGTTATCGTGGCGCTTTATTATATGGACATTCTAATTTAATTTTTTCTAAAATAACTATTTACTTTTGGTGTGTATTGCTAGCCTTTTTCATAATCGGTTCAATTTTTCATGTTAAATTCAGGAAGCAGTTTGTTGACTTCCTATAGAAGGTGAAATGTATGACAAAAAAAGTTGTCTTTAAAAATGTTACTAAAAAATTTAAAATTTATAATAAACCGACTGACAAGCTGAAGGACTTATTCTTTGGTGGAAGAGGCGGAGAATATTTTCATGCGTTAAAAAACATTTCATTTGAAATTGAACAAGGTGAAATTGTAGGGATTATTGGTTTAAATGGTTCAGGTAAAAGTACAATGTCTAATTTAATTGCTGGTGTAACAATGCCAAATGATGGCGAAGTTGAAGTAAATGGAGTTGCTTCACTAATTGCCATTCAAGCTGGATTAGATAACCGATTGACTGGTCTAGAAAATATTCGATTAAAAGGTTTGATGATGGGTCTTACCACTAAGCAAATTGAAAAGATCACGCCTGATATTATTGAATTTGCCGAAATTGGAAAATTTATTAATCAACCAGTTAAATCATATTCAAGTGGTATGAGATCTAGGTTAGGATTTGCTATCTCTGTAAATATCGACCCAGACATCATGGTAATCGATGAAGCATTATCTGTTGGTGACCCTACCTTTACAAAACGTTGTTTAGATAAAATGAATGAATTTAAAGAACAAGGCAAAACAATCTTCTTTATTAGTCACTCATTAGGTCAAGTAAGAAACTTCTGTACAAAAGGCTTATGGATTCATTATGGAAAATTAGTTGAGTATGGTGAAATAAATGAAGTATGCGATAACTATCAAAATTTCCTAACTGAATATAATAAATTAACACCTGCAGAACGTGCAGCAGACCGTGAAAAGAATATGCATGTAAATCAATAATGTAAATAGACACTTTATGAAATAGATTTTCTTCATAATAGTGTCTATTTTAATAGACTTTTATAGATACAAAAATTAAAAAAAATAAGTCATTTGTGTTGGAAAGGAATAGTATGGAATCCAAAAGTAAAATTAGAATTTTTATTGGTTATTGGATACCTGTGATCCTTATAGCTGGCATTATCTTTTATTCATCGGCAACACCGTATGAAAAACAAGATATAAGACCAGAAATAAGTCATTTTACATTTTTATATGATCTAATGAAGCATTTTACCTTTGTCCACTTTAACTACGCTGGACATGAAGTAAGTATAAAAGAACTTGGAGTAGCAGGATTTACAGAATTCTTTATTCGTAAACTATCCCATTTTTCAATCTATCTCTTACTTGCCTTTTTTGCTACAAGATTAGCAAAGCTTTATGTAAAGAGAGCCTATTTAGTAGGCGTAATTTTTTCAATCCTTTATGCAGCTTCCGATGAATTTCACCAATCCTTTACTGCGAATCGAACTCCGTTAGTTCAAGACGTAGTAATTGATTCAATAGGAGCTCTAATAGGGGCATGCTTATTTTTATTAATAAGTAAGAAACTTAAAGCAAAAGTTCAAAAATCCATTCGAGTTTAATCGGATGGATTTTTTGATTGAAATCATTTTTTGAAGTATAAACTGTACAACAAAAAACCTTATCTAAATTCAATTAGATAAGATTTCGTTTTTCACAGCTTCATAAAAGTAGGTTCTGTACCTGCTTTCTCTACATAACCGATTTTAACTGGATTCATTTGAATCAGTACATAGTTAGGATCTTCGGGACCTTCAAGCCATCTAGACAATTCTTCTGTCCATACTTTCTCTTCAGGACTTGCATTTTCAACTACTTCAGCTCTTGCAAACATCTCAACAAAGTTATCATCTAATCGGTCACCATCATGGCCAAGTAGTATATGTACGTTTGGATTATTTTTTATATCTTCTACTTTTTGTGAATTCTTATTTGTAGCGATATAAGGCGTTAGGCCTTTAAAGAAAAATACCATATAACAACTATGTGGAAAGTCTTCACGAATGGTTGTAAATAGACCTAGTTGTTTCGCTTTAAGTACTTTCATAATATTTTGTTGAATCATTTTTATTAACTCCCTCCTAGTTCAGAAGAAGGGAAGGTAGAAATCTATTCTACCAACCGAATCTCCAACTTAAGTAATTCTAGTTCTCGAGGTCATAATCCTTTGAGCAATATAGGTGAAAACGAAACTTTTATTCAAGTGATAGAAATCATTTAGCCATCAACACTTTAAGTGTTTGTTAATTGTTTTACATTTAAACCTATTTTTTTAAGTCTTTTGCATATGATATTTATAAGGATATTTATTTAGGAGGTTATTATGGCTCATCGTTTATTTTTTATTGTTACATTTATCGGTGTACCATTATCGGTAATTGGCAGCTTGATGCATTGGAGCGAGATTTTATTATTTATCATTTACTGTTTAACGATTATTGCATTAGCTGGCATTATGGGAAGAGCTACTGAAAGTTTAGCGATTGCAGCTGGCCCGAGAATTGGGGGACTTTTAAATGCAACATTTGGGAATGCGGTAGAGTTAATTATCGCGATATTTGCATTACAAAATGGTTTATCGGAAGTAGTTTTAGCATCATTAACAGGTTCTGTAATAGGAAACTTACTTCTTGTAGGTGGACTATCCTTTTTTATTGGTGGATTAAAATATAAACGCCAAAGCTTTAATGTTTACGATGCGAGACATAATTCAGGATTGTTGATCTTTGCGGTCGTACTAGCCTTTGTTATTCCTGAAATTTTTTCAGTTAAAATGACTGCAAATGATAAGATGACACTTAGTGTAGGCGTTTCGATTGTTTTAATGGTTTTATACTTAGCAGCACTTTACTTTAAATTAGTTACACATCGAGGGGTTTACGTAGCTAAAAATCAAGAGATCGTAGAAGAGCATGAAGAAGCTGAGTGGGGAACAGGGAAAGCTATGATTGTTTTAGCATTAGCTACTGTAGCGGTTGGATATGTTTCAGAGAAGCTAGTTCACACGTTTACGACAGTGGGAGATAAGTTCGGATGGACTGAATTATTTATCGGTATAATCGTTGTTGCAATCGTTGGTAACGCGGCTGAACATGCATCTGCAATTGTGATGGCATATAAAAATAAAGTAGGGGTTTCGGTAGAAATTGCTGTTGGTTCATCATTACAAATTGCTATGTTCGTAGCGCCAGTGTTAGTGATTTGTTCATTGTTTATAGGGGAAAGAATGCCATTAATATTTTCCATGCCTGAATTAATTTCAATGATCACATCCGTATTTTTAACAATTGCCATTATGAATGACGGAGATACAAACTGGTTTGAAGGGTTAACTTTATTATCTGCTTATCTCATTATGGGGATTGGGTTCTATTTAATATAAAAACAAAAATTGAAGGTGGTAATACTTGAAAATAATAATAAGAATTCTTTTTTATTTAATTGGATTACTATTTTTAACTTTAGGAATCAGTTTAGCGATTAAAGCTGGCCTAGGAGCTAGTGCATGGGATGCATTAGCAGTTGGAGAGTCGAAAACCTTTGGCTTATCTGTTGGAAATTGGATTATCATTAATTCATCTGTACTATTATTTGTAAATGCTTTTTTACAAAAGAAAAGACCGGATTGGCTTGCTGCGATTACGTTTATTTTAATTGGACGATTTCTAGATTTTTGGCTAACTGTAGAGTCAGAGCATTTATTTGATTCAAATATGGTCACTAGATATATCCAATTAGTACTAGCCATTTTAAGTATGACGATTGGTATTGCGATATATTTGCAAGCAAAATTTCCTTTAAGTCCAATAGATGATTTAATGATCTCGCTAAATAAGCGGTTCGGAGTAGGGTTAGGAGTAGCAAAAACGATTGGTGAAGTGTTTGCTTTAGTATTGGCATTTCTACTAAAAGGTCCAATTGGAATCGGAACTGTCTTAATTACATTCAGTATTGGACCCATTTTGCAGAAGTTAAGAGGTCCAATTGAGAAACTATATATTAAGCTGAGTTCATAGCAAAATTTTTCATTTTAAGGAATACATATATTTACATAAAATGTTCATGCTAAGAGTAATAATTTCCTTATTTGTGAAAGGGGCATGAATATGTCTAAATGGTTTAAGCCATTCGTTCTTATTAATATAGCTATTTTAATTATTTCTTTAAATAATGGACAAACAACTTTTGCAGCTAATTCAGATATTAAAGTCCCACGTTCGGCTGCAAATGTGACAAAAGAAAATACTTACCCTAATCCAACTCAGGACCTTCCAGAACTTCAACCAGGGGGATTAGCTAAGCAGTTGTTAAATTCATCAAATGTAAAAATTGAGAATCCCAATCTAATTCGTATGTTTAATGAATCCTATGTCAGTAAAGCACCATTTGCAATAGGCTATAATGCGAAAATTTTCTTAGGGGTTTGGCCTTTGAATTACGAGTCAAATGAGACAACAATCAATTGGCAATATAAAAAAATTAATACAAACTTTCTAGATAATAGAGGAGAAAAAGCGTACAAACGAATAAAATACTACCAAAATTCGCAACAGATTGTTAAAGGTGGTTTAACTGCTAAAGTAAGAAATTCGGATGACGTGATTAATTTAATGATGCATGATGCATCAGAGAAAACAACTCTTCCACTAGCATTCCAAACAGTAGTTGGAGTTGGAACTAAAAACGAAAGAGTATATAATGTACCTCCAAAGCAACTCGGCTATTTATATGCTTATGCTCCTGCAGTTAATGAAAAAGGGAAAGTTACATTTGGAGAAGTGTACTTAATATTAAAGGGGAATAAAAGAACTCTACAAGTTAAAAATGTAGTATCACAAGGTGTAGGTGCATGGATTCCTGTTCAGGATTATGTTTCATTTGGTTATTTTGCTTCGCCACACCCAAGATAATAGAGAGAGCCACAAGGTAGTTCATTTTCCTTGTGGTTTTTTGTGTTTGAAAAAAAGTACACAAAAAAACATGCCATAAATATGACATGTTCTTTCAAGGATTTAATTTCCCTTTAAAATCTTAGTACTTCTATTCGAAAAATCAGTTTCAGGGTAATAGCTGTTTTTTACAAGAATATTAGGTCCTAAGCATTTTACTGCTGGGCAATGACAGCTTAGCTCATTTGCTGTCTTTGATAATGTCCAAGTATCATATGCTTCTTGTAATGTATGGGTTTGAATATTTCCAAGATGAGGTACATCACCAAAGTCAGTAACGATGATGCTACCATCAAATACATTTACATTTAAGCGAGAACGCCCATCAGGGTCATTTCGTAATGTTACATTTTTACTATTATATAATCTCTGAATGATGTCTAAATCGTTTTGATCATCGCTACATGGATAAAATGGTAGAGTACCAAATAGCATCCAGATATTTTCATCACGTACATCTAGTAAAGTTGAAATTGCTTCACGAAGCTCTGATTTTGTTAGAACTTCTAGTGTACTAGCGAAATCGCTGGCATACATAGGGTGAATTTCGTGTCTCTGACATTTCATTTCTTCTATGATTTGACGATGGATTTTTTCTAAGTATGGAAGAGTACGTTTGTTTAACATTGTTTCAGCGGATACCATCACTCCAGCATCAGCAAGACGTCGGCTGTTTTCAATCATGTTTTCGAATAATTTCGCACGCTGAGCATATGTCGGTTTACGATCCATCATCGCAAATCCTGCTTCTACAAATTCATCAACAGTTCCCCAGTTATGAGAGATATGTAGCACGTCTAAATAAGGAATTATTTTTTCGTATCTTTCAAAATCTAATGTTAGATTTGAGTTAATTTGAGTACGTACTCCACGTTCATGTGCATATTTTAATAATGGCACAACATATCCGTTCAACATTTTATTTGAAAGCATCGGTTCTCCACCAGTGATACTAATACAACGAAGCTTTTCAATCTCTTCTAAGCGGTTTAAAACTAGCTCAATAGATAGTGGATTTGGATCCTTAGGTTGTAAAGTATATCCGACAGCACAATGCTCACAGCGCATATTACAAATCGTTGTAGTCGTAAACTCTACATTTGTAAGTAGGTTCTTACCATACTCTTCAACATCTAAATATGCTTCCCAAGGATCATATGTAGGTGTTATTTGTTGTAATAATTTTTTCATGTGATAACTCCTTTAGGTACAAAACTGCACCCATAAGTATTAGATTAATTTAATTTTCCTCAACTATTATAAGAAAGAAAGTTAAACCTTGTATAGGAATAACTTCCTAAAATTTAAAAAAATGTCGAATAAGGCAAGTAACAGCTAAATAAATTAATAATTTTCTGTGAAAAGTTATCAAACTTTAACATAAGAAAGGAGAATTGTTACCAATTGCTTGCTACGAAATAATAAATTCATGATACACTTAGTTTACCTACTGTGAATCTAGGATGTTTCGCGAAAGTGACTTCTGCATTGGGTAGAACCATGATAGTGGGTAGGCTAAAAATCAGACGAAAACCAATTCAATTAAAAAAGTTGAGAATAATCACTTAAAAGACTCCTCAAATATGTAGAATTCGTTGTATCCGAATTTACGCCCTTGGAGTGCTAGACCAAACGAAAGTAGCTTCGGTAAAATCGGGCACGTGGAACAGGGAAGCAAACATCAAAATTTATAGATATATATAAATTAATGGCAACGGGTATAATAAACTTATATTTGTATTAGAAAGGACGATCATTTCATGTCAAACACAGTTGAACAATTATCTTATATTAAAGAACGTTTTAATTCAGTAATGGAAACAATCGAATCATTAGAAGCTGAAGAAGTAAGCTTAGAAGAACTAGATCAATTATTATCAGTTTTAGATGACTTAGAAAGTAAATGTCGTGAAGTTAATCGCCCAGATTGAGTCCATTATTATGGGCTTTTTTTATTGGAAAGCGAACAGAATGTGTACATAATTTAATTGCTAACGATAGAAGTAGCTAAATATTTGCCCAAATCAGAAACTAACTCTGAAGGGCTTTTTTTATTCCGTTTATTAAAAATTGTATTATAATGAAGAGGGGAACATTCAGTATTTTTATAAAGGGTTTTAAGGGGGAGCATGAATGCAACACATACAAGAAAGTATTTATCAATTAATTGTTGAAACATCAACAAATCTACCAAAAGACGTACGTAAAGCAATCAGACAAGCTAAAGCAGGTGAAACTGCAGGTACAAGAAGTGCCATCGCATTGGAAACGATTACAAACAATATCATGATGGCTGAAGGCGATGTTTCACCGATTTGCCAAGATACTGGTATGCCAACTTTTAAAGTGAAAACACCAGTTGGGGTAAACCAACTTGTGATAAAAGAAGCAATTTATGCTGCAATTGAACAAGCTACAAAAGATGGTAAGCTTCGTTCTAACTCTGTAGATTCTTTATTTGGTAAAAACAGCGGAAATAACTTAGGACCAGGTACTCCTGTTGTTAAATTTGAGCAACACGAGGGTGACTATATCGATATTCGCTTAATCTTAAAAGGTGGCGGATGTGAAAATAAAAACATCCAATACAGCTTACCGTGCGAACTTGAAGGACTTGGAAAAGCAGGTCGTGATTTAGATGGTATTCGTAAATGTATTTTACACAGCGTATACCAAGCACAAGGACAAGGCTGTAGCGCAGGTTTCATCGGAGTTGGTATTGGTGGAGACCGTACTAGCGGTTATGAGCTTGCAAAGGATCAATTATTCCGTTTATCTGATGATGAAAATTCAATTCCAGAGCTTAAAGCAATGGAAGATTACATTATGGAAAATGCTAACAAGCTAGGCGTAGGAACAATGGGCTTTGGTGGAGAAACAACTCTACTTGGCTGTAAAATCGGTGTAATGAACCGTCTACCTGCGAGCTTCTTCGTATCAGTAGCGTATAACTGCTGGGCATTCCGCCGTTTAGGAATGAAAATCAATCCTGAAACTGGTGATATTTCAGAATGGATATATCGCGAAGGCGAAGAAATTAGATTTACAAATGAAACTGATGAAACAACTGAAGCACCTCGCGAAGTGAAATTAGTAGCTCCAATTACAGAAGAACAAATTCGTGATTTAAAAGTTGGAGATGTAGTTTCAATTAGTGGCATGATGTACACAGGACGTGACGCAATCCACCATCATTTAAAAGACCACGATTGCCCAGTAGATTTAAATGGACAAATTATATACCACTGTGGACCTGTAGTATTAAAAGATGAAGAAGGCAAATATCACATTAAAGCAGCTGGTCCAACTACAAGTATTCGTGAGGAGCCATACCAAGGCGATATCATGAAAAAATTCGGCATTCGCGCTGTAATCGGTAAAGGCGGAATGGGTGCAAAAACATTAAAAGCTCTAGAAGAACACGGCGGCGTTTACTTAAATGCAATTGGTGGAGCAGCACAATACTACTCAAAATGTATTAAAGAAGTAAAAGACGTAAACTACCTAGAGTTTGGTATTCCTGAAGCTATGTGGCACTTACAAGTTGAAGACTTCAAAGCAGTAGTAACAATGGATTCTCATGGTAATTCACTTCATAAAGATGTAGATAAGAGTTCGCTTGAGAAATTAGCTACTATGGCTGAGAAAGTATTTTAATCATTGAGTTTTGAGGGCAATGTCATTTTTATGGCATTGCTTTTTTTGTTTTGTGGAGAGGACATATAAAGTTACAAAAAAGAATTACAGCTGCAAATAAAAATGTGATAAGTGCAAATAAACGTTCTAATTCTGCAAATAAGAACGGAACTGCAAATAAAGGAATGAGAGCTGAAAATAAAAATGTGATAGCTGCAAATAAACGTTCTAATTCTGCAAATAAGAATAGAACTGCAAATAACCCTTTCTGAAGTGCAAATAAGTAGTTAAATCATGAAGAAAAAGTCTAATTATAGGGTAAATTAATGGTCCTGAGTTCAAAAAAGTTCAGATTAAATCGAAAAACACATCTACTTCGATAAGCATCTCTTTTTCATCAAAAATCCTTATTAGAAAAATTTAGTTTTATTTCAAAAGTACTCCAATTCTTTTCATATTTCTAATTTATTTACAGATACTATTTTTAAGTGAGGTGAATGAATTGAAAAAAATAATTGTATATATTCTTACTTTTTTCTTAGTATTTCCTAGTACTACATTTGCTTATAGTAATACACCACATGGCTGGGGGATTGTTCCTGCGAAAAATGAGACTCCACCTGATGCTGGTGAGCAACTTAATAAATTGGTATCAAATACGGGGTCAGTTTATTTAGGGGATACTACAAAAAAAGATGTATATTTAACTTTTGACAATGGTTATGAAAATGGTTTTACACCAAAGTTTTTGGATGTTTTAAAGAAACATGGTGTTCATGGGACTTTTTTTATAACAGGGCATTATATTAAGGAAAATCCTGAATTAGTGAAACGAATGGTTAATGAGGGACATATAGTTGGAAACCATTCATGGAGTCATCCTGATATGACAACGATTGGTGATCAAAAGATTGTTGAGGAATTGGAACAAGTTAAAATGGCATATCAGGAATTGACTGGCCGATCAGATATGAAATATTTCAGACCTGCCAGAGGTGTTTTTAGCGAACGTACTTTACAACTAGTTAATAAACAAGGATATGAAAATATTTTCTGGTCATTGGCATATGTTGATTGGAAGGTTGATCAACAAAGAGGTTGGAAATATGCTTATGATAATGTGATGAAAATGATTCATCCTGGAGCAGTTATATTAATGCATACTGTATCGAAGGATAATGCAGAAGCGATGGATGAAATTATTACTGGCTTACATAAACGTGGGTATCATTTTAGAAGTTTAGATGACTTAATGATGGAACGAAGCGGATTTGATCCGAACTTTTATGTACCTAAAAAATAAAAAGCTAATGATTAAGTAGTTTTATTAACTGCTTAAATCATTAGCTTTTTCTATTCTTTAATTGGCAGCGAGGAGTCGCACTTAACGCAGTAACCAATTTTAGAGTTTTCTTTAACGATTTGCGATTGCTTCGTAGTTTAGTTTAGCATGTTGCTTAGGTGTTTTGATTACAAATGGATTTTCGACTGTATTTTCTAAGAATTGTTTATCTTTATTAGCGAATTTTTTTATTCCGTTAAGAACTTGCTCTTCTTCAGTTACAACTTCTCCAAATAGTAAGTCTTGTGTAATTGGTCCTTGATTGTAATGCTCATAATAAAATCGCTTATAGTCGAACTGATAGAAAATAACTGGTTTTTCCATATATGAAAAATCAAATGAAACTGTTGAATAATCAGTGATTAATAAATCTGATCTTTTTAATAGAGATTGGACGGTCTCTTCACCTTGACGGATCACTTTAATTCTTTTATGAAAATCCGGAACATCCTTCATATAAATTTGAGTCTGGTAGTGCGGATAGAAAATGATATTTAAATCATTCTTTTCTAAGATTTGATGTAATTCCGGATTACTAAGTAAAGAAAAATAACGGTTAAAGTATTCAGAGTTCATTAATTGCTGAGTACTTTTATTCCAGTTTCTCCATGTTGGCATGATCAAAATGGTTTTCCCATTCCCTGTATTTTCAAGTGCATCCCACCTAGCCAATCCAGTAACGGCCACTTCATTTTCAGCATAACCGAATTCGTTAACAATATGATCTTTTTCAAAATCAGATGAAACGATAAACAATGAGTAGCCCATTCGATTTTTATTTAGTACATGATTTACACGACTAACTCCAATAACGCCATGTTGAATAAGGATTTTTTGATTTTGCTGCCATTCAGGATGACATTTTAAAACTTGTAAGTATTCGTGGGTGTACATGTTTGCACGCTCTGAATAGGCATTAATTGTTTTATCACAAGTTAATAAGTAAAGTGTGTGCTTTAAACTTCCATATTGTACAATGTTTCCGAATTCCTTTATATATTCGTAATCCTTTGCCTTTTTATCAATCAAATAGTAGCAGTTATCTCTTATTTTATTTTTTTGAATGTACTTGAATAAATGATATGAATTATCTTGTGCCGTATCTTTTCGTTCTCCAATTAACCAAATATGCTTATTTCGATAGTATCTTTGGGTTAAACGGTAAAGGTAAAAAATAAGGAATGATTTCCATTCTCTTCTTAGTACAAGTAACCCAAATTCATAAACGATATCACGGAATGATTTTTGGATCTTTGTTTTTAATTTTCCAAGTAAGCCTGTGTTATTGATTCGAATGTGTAAATTTTTCTTTGGAAAATAAGGTACGATACTGTGTGTTTTAGTTGTTGCAGGTTTTGAATTTGCCTTTGTTGAAAAATAGAAAATATGAAGTGGTTTTTTTAATGAAATATCTCCAACTTTTACTGAAATAAACACTTCATAATCGCCATCAGGTAATATTTTACTTAGCTCAATTGTAGCTGTTTTATAGCCACCATCGCTATAATTGATACTATTTTTTGAGAAAAGATAAGACAAATCAGAACGCTCAAGAGTTTCGAGTGTAACTGTAATAAGTTGACCATTTGATTTATTTTTAAACTGTAATTCCTTAATAGAATCTAAATTATTAATTTCCTCGATAAATGCGAAGCCGCCAACTTGCAAGCGGTCACCTCGTAACGAAAGGATTTCAATTTTTTGATGTAAATTAAATTCCTTAATTACTAGGTATTCTTTATATTTTGGAAAATACTTTGCAAAATAATGATAATATTTTCCCTCTATCATCACTGCTCCTTTTTGTAAGGTACGATCTGATAATAGAGTCATCAATAATTGAAATTCTTCTGGATTTTGATTAAGAAAAATTGTATAAAATACTTTACTAATTTTAGAAGTATTGTTTTCCATTAGATTTCCAGACAAGTTTTTAGCAAACTCCGATGAAATCCTTAAAAGTTCATTGTACTGTTCAGAAGGGAAATAGTATGCCTTTGTCAGTAAAGACGTTAAATAATAATCCCATAATTTTTTCTCTACATGTGAGTAGTGAGAGGTGATATCTTTCAGATTATAATACTTTATTAATTCTGTTTGAGTAACGAGAAGGTTATCAAAAAATTCTAAAGTACTAGTTTGTTTAATGACATCACTGTTCGTTAAATCTCTCACTTTTATTACGATATCTGAAGTTACGAAAACTTTATTTGAACAAATAAAAGATTGTTGAGTAAATAATAAATCTTGTTGTTCGGTTAAGAACTCATTGAATTGCAATTGATTGTCGTTTAATAAACTTCTTTTAATAATCATATTTTTAATAGAAGGATTTAACAGAAGTTCTGGATGTTTATGAAACTCACGTAATGTTGGTAAATCTTTTTTTATGATTGATTTTAATTCATGGTGCTCCCATTTTCTTGTCCCATTGAATAATTGTATATTTCCTAAAGCAATATCAGTATGATCTTTTATTGCACTGTTAAATAAATTTTCATAAGCTGAAGGATTTACAATATCATCCGCATCGATAAATGCCACAAACTCTCCAGTAGCTTCATTTAAACCGATGTTACGTGCTTTGTTTTTTGTCATTAGCTCTAATGATATGGAGCGAAAATTTTTATGTGAATTCGAATATTCCTCAATTATTTCTTTACTATTATCAGATGAACCGTTGTCTATAATAATCATTTCAATATCAATTAATGATTGACCTTGTAAACTGTTTAGACAATCTTTTAAGACATCTTCATGATTATGTGCAACAACGACTACACTAACTTTGGCTTTTTCCATAATAGTCTTACCTCACTAGTCTCTACTTTCAATTAAATAGTTTATCATAAATTATAACCTAATGTGTCTTCGAAAGAACTAATTTACGAATGGTAAGTAGGTATCGTACTTGTATTATTTCCAATTATTTACGGAGATATTTTAAGGTAGAGGTGAATAATAGTTTTGAGAGAGTAGATACAATAAGGATCGAAAAAAGATTGAAATTATTTTTATCCCAATACTTGACTTTGAAAATGATAATCGTTATCATTTAAGTATAACAAATATCCACACCGCTGTAGCGATATTTGGTAAGTTTTGAAACCTGATTGGACTCTTGAAAGTTTCCCCATTCCCTTAAAATTAAATGTGTCAAAGAAAGCTTGGCTAGTCCCCAAGCTTTTTTTGTATTTTTCAGACTGAAAATCAATCTTTAATATTTTTTGCACACCTTAACTAGAGATCATTTCTCTAGTTTTTTTGCGTTTCACACAAATTTTCTTAAGCGGTACTTGTTATGCTATAATACACTTCAGAGTAATTAAGGAGGAACGGGAGAATGTGGAAGGAAGAGGTTGCTTTAGAAACACCATATCAATGGGAAGAAGTTTTAAAGAGATTAGAGCATGAGCCAACATTTACAGTGCATTCTGCTGAAAAGCGGTTAAGCATTCCACTTTATATAGATGGGGATCAAGCAGTTGTAAAGGTTAAGAAAATAAATGAAGCTCCGGTTTTGTTTGAAGTCATTAGTGAGCATGAAAATAAAGAAAAAATTCTCGAAGAAGTTGCGACTATTTTGCAATGGCAAACAGAATTTGAAGAACTACATCATCATTTAAGACAAACTACAATTTCTCCTCTCATTGACCTTTTTGGACACACACCAATTACCGTTTCTAATGATCCTTTTGCCTGTTTAATTACATGTATTATTCATCAACAAATACAGCGTACATTTGCAATCCAAGTAACAAAACGATTTGTTCGAATGTATGGTGAAAGAATTGGTAATTCGTGGTTTTTTCCAGCTCCTGAAATAATTGCTAATTTAACAATAGATGAGTTAAGAGATTTGCAGCTTAGTACTAGAAAAGCTGAATATATGATTGGAATTGCTAAAGCTTGGAGTGATGGAGTTTTAAGTCATCAAGATTATCGGACGATCTCATCAGAGGAAATTTCAAAGGAGTTAATCAAGCTTAAGGGAGTCGGTCCTTGGACAGTTGAAAACTTCTTATTATTTGGTTTAGGTCGAAAAGATATTTTCCCAGTTGGTGATGTTGGAATTCAAATTGCACTTCAAAAGCTTTTAAATTTAAATGAAAAGCCTTCAAAAGAAATAATGGATTATGTAAAGGAACAGGTTTCTCCGTTTGGAAGCTACGCTGCCCTTTATCTTTGGAAGAGCATAGAATAATGGAGTTGTATATATGAGCAATCAGTTAGAAAATAAATTAGAAGTAGGACAATCCTTTCCTATTACAATTAAACGTATTGGGATTAATGGTGAGGGTGTCGGTTACTTCAAAAGACAAGTAGTTTTCATTAAAGGAGCATTACCTGGTGAGGAAGTAGTAGCAGAGGTAACGAATGTTCGTAACGGTTTTGCTGAAGGAAAAATTCAACGTATTCGAAAAGCATCACCAGATCGTGTAGAGCCGACTTGTAAAATCTATGAAAAATGTGGTGGCTGTCAAATTCAGCATGCATCATATGAAGGACAACTTGGATATAAACGAGACATTGTCATCCAAGCAATGGAAAAGTATGCGAAAGATTTACTAGAAAAAACACCAATTAAAGAAACGATTGGTATGGAAAATCCTTGGAATTATCGCAACAAAAGTCAGCTACAAGCTGGGCTAGAAAAAAATAAAATCATCGCTGGACTATATACACAAAACTCTCATAATGTTGTCGATATTGGCCATTGCCCGGTCCAACATGAGGATTTAAATAAAATTACTGGTAAAGTGAAGAAAATTTTAACTCGTTTAAATATCCCTGTTTATAATGAACGAAAAAATAAAGGGGTAATCCGAACAATCGTAGCCCGTGTTGGTTTACGTACAGGTCAAATCCAATTAGTACTTGTAACTGGAACGAAAGATTTTCCTCAGAAAAATGAACTAATCAGTGAAATTAAAAAGCGAATTCCTGAAGTGACAAGCTTAATGCAAAACATTAATAATCAAATGACTTCAGTGATCTTTGGTCGTGAAACGGTTTATTTATCAGGAGAAGAAGTAATCGAAGAAAAACTTGGAGACTTATCGTTCGAACTTTCAGCAAGAGCCTTCTTCCAATTAAATCCTGAACAAACTGTTAAGCTATATGATGAAGTCAAAAAAGCAGCGGCACTTACTGGAACAGAAAAAGTCGTAGATGCTTATTGTGGAGTAGGGACAATCGGACTATGGCTAGCAAAAGACGCAAAAGAAGTTCGAGGCATGGACGTCACGAAAGAAGCAATCATCGATGCTAAAACAAATGCTCTAAGCCATGGATTTACAAATACGCATTACGAAGCAGGAAATGCTGAACAAGTATTACCGAAATGGTTAAAAGAGGGCTGGAAACCAGACGTTATTATAACTGATCCGCCAAGAACTGGTTGTGATGAGGAGTTTTTAAATACTGTATTACAGATTAAACCGAAGAAATTAGTTTATGTTTCTTGTAATCCTTCTACTTTAGCTAGGGATTTGAAGGTATTGAGTAAGAGTTATGATGTGAAGTATTTACAGCCTGTTGATATGTTTCCGCATACTGCACACGTTGAGTGTGTGGCGCAACTCATTTTAAAAGAAGGTAACTAACCATTTAAAATGTACCCTATAGAGTAGACACTTGAAAAAGGTCACCTCTATAGGGTGCTTTTTTATATAATGAAGAAAAATAGATAAACTGGGGAATTTACCAAAAGCAAGTGAATGATGAGTGGTATTTATTGAATTTCTAGTGAAATATGATAGGGGAACACGTACGTGCAAAAATAAGGGCCTGAGTTCTATATTTACATGGACTCAGGCTGGTTAATTTTTCTCTAAAAATGGTGGTAATAATAGAAATGGTAATATTTATTTTCGACAAACTACCTCTCAATAAATTAAATGTTTTTTTTGAAATTATCCAAAAAATCACACATAAATTCCTTAGCTACTTCCGTTAAATTTTTCGTTTCTAGATAAATAAGCCAAAAATCAACTGGAAAATACTTTTCATTCTTTAACGGGATAATTTTTATTTCTCCATTCATAACCATTGAACTTTTTTTAATAGAAAAATCATGCAAAAACAAGAGGGCTTGACTCTCTTTTACCAGCTTATAAATAAGGATGTTGTTATTCGAACTAACTAGCACTTGATTTAAATTCGGTTTTGTTAATTTTAATACCTCGTTATAGTCAGATGAATTATACATTATTAATTTTGAATCTTTTAATGCACAAAGTGTTACATAATCATGATGATAAAAAGGTGAATTTTTACCAACCGCTATACAAATATGCCCTGTATGAATATGTTCAAAACGAATATTTTTTTCATTTTTTATCTTTTCTAAAGAAGCGGGAATTAAAGCAAAGTCATAATTTTCCTTGTTGAAATTCTGAATAATTTCTTTAGGGTTTTGCTCTATTAATTCGAAGGTAATATCTTTATTTTCCGAATTAAACTTTACCATTGTTTCTTGAAGGAAATAAGTAAAGGCAGGGGCAGTTAATATTTTTAAATGAGTTTGATTATTATTTTTACACTCCAAAATTTCTTTATTTAGTTCTTTAATGGTGTTTAGTAAAGTCATTGCTTTAGAAATAACAATTTTACCTTCAAAAGTAGGAGTAACTCCTTGATTTGATCGGTTAAAGATTTTTATACCCAGCTCATTTTCCAACCGGGTAATAGATTGGCTCATCCCCGAAGTTGAAATAAATAATTTTTCTGCTGCTTTTGAAATGGACATCTCATTTGCAACATTTACAATATAATTCATTTGTTCAAAATTCATCATTTCACCTCAACTTTAGTAGATGACATCATGTAAGTATTTTTTTTGTTAAGGCTTTGGAACTGACCAGTTTCGTTTCGAAGATCCCTCACACTACAATAGCACTTCAGCAAAAGGTTGATCACTAAGGAAAATTTTTCATTAGGCGCTAATTCTGGTCATCATCCCATCGTGTCCTTTCATGCACAGAGTGAATTTTTTGCTATGAAATTTCTCCAGTATCGAAAAGTACAATCCTCACTTTTGTACGAATCGGTACGAATGAGTAGATGGAATCCCAATTATTTTTCTCGGTTCCACCGATCGGGCTGATAAAGGGTAAACGGCCAATCTTTATTTTAAATTCACAGCCTTTAAATTTCCTATTCTGTTAAATTGTAAGTGACAAAAGTTAATAGAGGGTAAATTGAATGTAAAAGTTTTGTAATTAGGTTCTGGATCAAAACGATTAAATGCAATTGCAGTATTATCAACAGATCATTTTGAGAATTACTTAATACGGCATTCAGTTTTTGGGAATTTAATAAAAGTTTCGAACCATGATATCCTTCTTTACGTAAGGGACACGACCACCTTACCTGAAATCATACGTTTATATGATTATCAAGGACTATAAGGGGGAAATTAGATTCTTCTAGAAAAGGGAGTGAAAAATTTGGGGAAATTTAAAAAGAAGAAAAAATT
The DNA here is from genome assembly GCF_042886615.1 of Gottfriedia sp. NPDC057991. Taxonomy (NCBI): domain Bacteria; kingdom Bacillati; phylum Bacillota; class Bacilli; order Caryophanales; family Bacillaceae; genus Gottfriedia; species Gottfriedia sp. NPDC057991. Next base: position 221,160 of record NZ_JBHVQN010000004.1, on the reverse strand, counting down.
GATTGCTGGACTTGCATTAAGCACCGTAGTACTTGGTTCTGTTAGTGCTTATGCAGCAAAGGACGGTGCATTTGGGAGTAACTTAGTCGGTAGACAACTTAACGGGTCAGTTCAAACTGCTGATAATCATCTGCTCACACCAGCTGGGAAGCAAATTGAATTTAAAGGAAGCCCAATTTCCGTTGCGGTTAATCCTAATGGAAAGACTGCTGTAGCCTTAATTGGACAAGGTGGTGGGAATGCTCTTAACATTGTGGATTTGACAACCGGAAAGCTGACAGTAATTAATGTTTCACTGGATGCTGCGAGGGGACTAGCTTATTCTCCTGATGGTAATACACTCTATGTAACAGGTTCAAAATCAGGAGTAGGAAAAATTGTCACTATGTCAGTGGCTACCGACGGAATTCCCTCAGTGACATCGACTTTGTCACTGCCAAAAGCTAGTGTGGGTGGTAATATTAACCCGCAAGACTTGGCTGTTGGGCCTCAGGGAAAGACGCTCCTTGTGGCTCTCAATCGAGACAATAGTCTTGGTGTTATTGATCTGCAGTCAGGAGAACTTTCTGCCCAAATACCTGTAGGAAACGCTCCAACAAGTGTAATGGTTAATGGTAATACAGCATACGTGACAAATAAAGGTGGTAGAAAAGCTACTACAGGAGACTACACCATAAATTCCTCCGGTACGCCGGTTGTAGTAGACTCTAAATTGGGTACTACAACTACTGGAACCGTCTCGGTGGTTGATCTCACCACGAATATCGTTACGAAGACAATTCCTGTCGGAGTTCAGCCAGAGCGAATGACGCTATCTGGAAAGTATCTCTTTGTAACAAACACAAACAGTGACACGGTGTCGGTTATCGACACAGAAACCAATGACGTTGTACAAACAATCGATATTAAACCATACCCGAATGCACCACAAGGCTCTGCACCGAACGCTGTTAAAATGATTAACGGTAATCAATTAGTAGTTAGCTTGGGACGAGATGACGCCCTCGCCGTATATGACTGGAACGGTCCGGATAAAGAACATCGCTTGAAGGGGCTTGTACCGACTGCTTCGTTCCCAGATGATATTGCCATTGATCCTGCTAACAATCAACTGCTTATCGCTAACTTGGATGGAGTAGGCTCGCTCGGAGACACGGGAAATAGTCACTCAGTTTATCGTCAAGTGGGCTCTATATCAATGATTCCGTTCACTTCGAACAAAAATATCGAGAGACAGACGGACATAGATCTCGAGAAACGGCAGGACAAAAATTTCGAGATTTGGACTGAACAAGATCTCGAGAAATGGACGGACCAAGTTTACAAAAATAACAACTGGTTCGGGTTGAAAGATCTAAACGCCAAGCCTCGCCACAATAAGAAACCTGTGGCAATGCCAGAGCGAATCGGTGAGCCTTCTACAATTAAACACGTGTTATACATCATCAAAGAAAATCGTACGTATGATCAGGTACTTGGAGACCTTGGTCGAGGCAATGGCGATCCAACTCTGACTCAGTTTGGTCAAAATGTCACACCAAACTTCCATCAGATTGCAAATACATTCCCGTTGTTGGACAACTTCTACACTGGTGGCCTTCAGTCAGCCGCTGGGCATCAATGGGTTACACAAGCAACCCTTCCTGACTATGAGGATAAAGCGTCAGATTCAGGAAATGTTCGTAGCTACCCAGGAGGGAATCAAAGCGATCCTATGGCCTACGCACCAACCGGGCATATCTGGGATAACGCCGTAGCACATAATGTATCGGCTGCTGTCTTCGGAGAAAACGCGACTAATTTTAGTGGTCCTGAGCCATTTTGGGGGTGGACTACTTGGTATAACGATTACTTGATCTTGTCAGGTCAAAAGCAAGGTTCGCTTCATGTACCTGTTGGGGATTACAAAGCAACAAGTGATATTCCAGCGGTGAATGATATCTTGTACAAGCCGTTCCCTACCAACACCCAATCAATTCCAGATGTGTACCGGGCTCAAATCTTTCTGGACAAGTTTAATGATTACGTAAAGAACGATAATTTACCACAACTCATTACCATGTGGTTACCTGACGACCATACTGCTTCAACTGCCAATGGGTTCCCAACACCGCAGGCAATGGTAGCAGACAATGATCAGGCTGTCGGAAAGATTGTAGACGCCATCTCACACAGCCCGTACTGGAAAGACTCAATCATCTACGTTACCGAAGATGATGCTCAAGGTGGTGTAGATCACGTAGATGGTCACCGTGAACCTGCATTTGTCATTAGTCCGTGGGTAAAGAAAGGGGTAATCGATAGTCACTACTGGACCACTACTAATATGATTAGAAGTATGGAACAAATACTTGGGTTACCACCTATGAATCAAAACGATGCTGCGGCTAATCCGATGAACGAGATCTTTACCGACCAACCGGATTTTACTCCGTATAATTTGGTTGCAAATCAAATACCACTAAATTGGATGAACGGGCAGCCTGAACCACCACAGGTACTCGCACAGGTAGCGCCAACTGCAACGACTCCTGAAGCGCAGCAGATGGAGAATGATTGGGATTCTTGGTCCGAAAAGCATAAGTCTGATTTTGGTGGACCAAAAGCGACTCCTGACGTTGAGAACGCAAACGTGATGAACCATTCAATTTGGTACGCTACAAAGGGATATGATAAACCATATCCGGGTGACAAAAAGGTCTTAACACCTGATGAAGTTGAAAAGCAGCCTGAAAGCTTTACTCCTTAACCTGCTGACAACTAAAAGTTTTTTCATTATCTAAAAATCGAAGAGGATGTCCCAAAGATATACCTTTAGATACTGCAAAAGGGAAGAAATGCTAAGCGATGTTAAATAAAATAGCCCTTAACTTTTGTTTTTCATAATTTCGGGGCTGTTCCACCAATACACAAATAATGGGGATGATTTACTTGAAAAAGAAAACTGTCATTGGACTTGCAACAAGTGGTTTATTCGTAATGGGTTCACTTTTATCAACATCAATTCCAACGTTTGCAGCACAAAAGAATGATGTAAAAACAACTGTACCCTACAATGTGTTAAACAAAAAGAATGATGTAAAGACAACTACACCAATCAAACATGTTGTTGTCATTTTCCAGGAGAACGTTTCGTTTGATCATTACTTTGCTACGTATCCATACGCACTGAATATTAAAAGGGAGCCGCAATTTAAAGCAAAACCAAATACTCCGGCGGTAAACAATTTACTAACACCAAAGGATTACAATGGAACACAGCCTGGTATTGAGAACACAAACTTAATCACTAATAATCCAAACTCAGCAAACCCTGTTCGCTTGGACCGTTCACAAGCAATAACACCTGATATGGATCATGAATACCATGATGAAATTAAAGCTACTGATGGCGGAAAAATGGATCAATTTGTTAATGGTACCGGTTATGGAAATAATATTGTTATGGACTATTATGATGGCAATACAGTAACTGCACTTTGGAACTATGCTCAAAACTTTGCCATGAGTGATAATTCCTTCGGTACAACTTATGGTCCATCTACACCGGGTGCGTTAAATCTGATTTCAGGCGAATTAAATGGAGCAACATTATATAGCAAAAATATGACGCAAAATGGCCAAGCAATTCCTGGCGATGTTTATAATGAATATGAGGGCAGAACAGTTATTGGTGATCCTGATCCTTATTTTGACAATGTATCTAGTGGGAAAACTCTTGCAATGGATAACACAAACAAAAATGTCGGTGACTTGTTAAATACAAAAGGAATCACTTGGGGTTGGTTTGAAGGGGGCTTTGCTGATCCGACTCATAAAACTCCAAATATTAGTGGGGCATTGCAGACTGATTACAGCGCACATCACGAGCCATTCCAATATTATCAATCAACAGCAAACCCAAATCACGTAGCTCCAAGCTCTTCTGCTATGATTGGTAAAACGGATCAAGCTAATCACCAATATGATATGAAAGATTTCTGGACTACAGTGGATAACGGTAATATGCCAAGTGTTAGCTACCTTAAAGCTCCAAAAGCTCAAGATGGACATGCTGGCTACTCAGATCCTCTTGATGAGCAAAAATTTATTGTCGATACAATTAACAAGCTTCAAAAAACACCTGAATGGAAAGATACAGCTGTTATTGTCTCTTATGATGATTCAGATGGCTGGTATGATCATGTATATGGTCCAAATAATGGCTACTCTGAAACGTCTGGTAAAGCCGGTTATGGTCCTAGATTACCTTTAATGGTAATTTCACCATATGCTAAGAGTAACTTTGTAGACCATACCCATACAGATCAAACTTCAATTCTTAAGTTTATTGAAGATAACTGGAATTTAGGACGTATTGGTGTAAACTCATTGGATGCTAAAGCTGGTAGCTTAAATAATATGTTTGATTTCAGTCATGGTCCTCGAAACCTAAAACTTTTCTTAGACCCTACAACTGGAGAACCATCTAACGGAAAAAATGAATAATTAAGAAAAAGGGGCACCTGAATTAAGGTGCTCCTTCGCAAAGGGGGATCGATTTCGGGAGAAATTTTACCCGAAAACCAAATGAGACGATTGCTGGAAGCAACACAAAAGCGAGCTATTTTGATAATCACTTTAATCGTTTTGATACTTCTTTGGGGTGGAATGTCAGCGTTCCAAATTCAACGAGATTATATGCCGGAAATTAGTAATTCCACGCTTATGGTTACCGTAAGGGCAGACAATTACCAGGCGAATCAAGTAAAGACAATGATAACGGACAAGCTTCAACAGGCAGTAAGTGTAGTAGATGGTCTGCAGGATGTAGAGACAAACTCATTTAATGGCGGAGCGACGCTCAGTCTTGATTTTTCAATGCAACATGATATGAAAAATGCCGAGGCACAGGTAACTAAAGCTCTGGAAGGAGTTTCTCTCCCTGCTGATGTTCAAATACCTATAGTCAACCGGCTCAGCACCCATTCTCTCCCCATAATGAGAATCAGTTTGATGAGTGCGTCTCCAAATATTACGGAAAATACTCTAAGAACAACGATACAAAAGGATGCTGTCAATCGCTTAAAAACAGTTCCGGGGGTACAAGATGTCCGGGTATCCGGAGGTGGAACAGCCGGAGTAGCTGTTAGCATCAGAACCAAGGACTTACAAAAAGAGGGTTTAACCGTAACTGATGTTAAACAATCGCTTGAAAAAAACTACACAACGGATTTAGGCGGAAAGGTAACAAACAACCAGATTTCTATTCCAATCGAAGTTTCTGGTTGGGAGATTAGTCAAAAAGATTTGCAAAATATACCTATTCATGGTCAAAATGGAAAAACGGTTCCGCTGTCTGCTGTTGCCGACATTTTAAGCTCCATTGTGAACCTGGAGACCATTTCAAGAACGAACGGGGAGCCAAGTGTTATATTAGATGTTTTAAAAACTCCGTCCTCCAATATTACGGATGTTTCGGAACAGATAAAAAGCAAAATGAACGAGCTTCCAGCATTGCAAAATAAGGATATAAAGGCTTCCATTTTGTTTGACCAGGGTGCACAGGTGAATCATTCATTAAAGGATCTTATCAAAGAGGGACTGTTGGGCTGCTTATTTTCGATGATTTGTGTATTTTTGTTTTTCCGTAGAGTTCGCTTTACATTATTAATCGCTCTTTCCCTGCCAATCTGCTTACTAGCGACAACCGGTTTATTAAAAATGATGGGAATCAGTCTGAATATCCTTACCGTTTCCGGACTTATTGTGGCCATGGGCAGGGTAGTTGATGATTCGATTGTTATTCTGGATAATATGAACCGGAAAGTGAGTGAGAAAAAAGGACTGAATAGCATTAGTATAGTAACAGTCGGTGTAATGGAAATGCTTCCTGCCATTGTATCTTCTACCGCTACAACCGTAGCAGTCTATGTTCCAATCGCACTAATTGGTGGAGAAATAAGTTCTGCATTCTCAGGCTTTGCGTGGTCGGTAGTCATTGCCTTGGTTGTTTCTTTGTTTGTCTCCATTATGGTGGTGCCAGTTCTTTACAACCTTTTTGAGAAAGGAAAACCGGTTACGGTCGAGGATCGTTTAGAACGGTTGGTCCATAAGATGGTTACTTGGGTATTTAAGCGTAAAGGAAAAGTGGCTTTTGCCACGCTAGGATTATTTTTACTGACTGCGGTATGTGCAGCTTTTCTTCCTGTTAATTTTTTACCAACGACCAATACAACAGGACAAGTCGGCGTTCAAGTTGAAATGCCTCAGAATACATCCTTAACAGAAGTGGATACTGAAGTAAAAAGATTAGAGGAGTTACTTAAGGAAAATCCAAAGATTATCTCTTTTTCGTCGAGCCTTGGTTCCTCTTTTACACCTCAATCCGATGATGTTTTTGATGCAGGAGGAGGGTGGCTTCAACAACCGAACATTGCCAACTTGTCAATAACGGTTAAAAAAGGGATCGATGTCAATGCCTTTATCCCTGAACTGCAGAACCAATTAAAAAGATTGTCAAGTAAAGCGGTATATACAGTTTCAAATGCAAGCATATCAGGAGATGATACTCAGTTAAAAATTAATCTCACGGGAGCCGATAGTGATACGTTAGATACCATGGCGCAATCAGTCCGCGACCAACTCAAACTCATTCCCGGACTAGCTGTACAGGGAGCGGCTGATTCTGAAGATAAAACCACACAGTATCAATTAACACTCAATCGGAAAGCGATTGACTATAACGGGATTAAGCTGGCAGATATTCTCGACCGGATTCAAATGTATACCGCCGAGGGAACGAAAGGGTTTATCTCGATTAACCAGAATACCTTCCCAGTTGTCATCCATTCTGATGTGCAAAATAGCAATACGAAAGATATTTTTTCATTAATGGGTGCGGAGACCTTTTTAAATAAGTATGGTCAAGAAGTACCTTTATCCCAACTTTCACATGTAACTTATTCAGGTGCGCTGGTGATTCAAGAGCAAGATGACCATCCGTATGCTGTTGTGACAGCCAATATCACTTCCAATGATATTGAAAAGGTTACAAAAGAGGTCAAAACTGCTCTTGCAAAAATGCCACTACCAGAAAATGTGAAGGTTTCTTTCGCCGGTGCTCCGCAGCAGGTGTATCAAATGATTTATGAAATGGCAATTGCTTTATTCATTTCCGTGTTGCTGGTGCTCTTAATTATTAGTGTTGTTTTCCGTGGCTGGAAAGCTCCATTGTCGGTGTTAATGTGTATTCCGTTGGCGTTTATTGGATCGGTCATTAGCATGTTCATCTTTAGGCTGCAATGGAATCTGGCAGCGTTTGTCGGCATATTGATGCTGACGGGGATTGTTGTCACCAATGGAATTGTCCTTGTTGACAAAATCGAAAGAAGTGCTGCAGAAGGAATGAAACTTGAGGAGGCTATTTTACAAGGAACGATTTCCCGTGTTCGCCCAATTTTGACAACTGCCTTCACAACTATTTTAACCTTGGTTCCGCTAGCAATGTCCTCCAGCTCCGATACCGTAATCTCGCAAACCCTTGGAATCGTGGTAATCGGAGGGCTGATTAGTTCAACTTTCATTAGTCTGTGCATGGTTCCAATTTGTTACAAATGGATGCATCAAAATCGCCGTATTCCTATGAAGAGTGTTAAGTTAGAAAAATTGGTTTAATTCCTTTTAAGAAAACCGTTCAATTAGCTATGATCGGTTTTCTTGCTATTGGTGGTTCACTTCAGTATCCAAGGGGGTTTTTGTTTGTCTAATTCCTAAAATCCTAGGTATGGTAAAAAAGATGTTGGGAAGATTTACTCTTATTATTCCCTGATTTCAAATTAGAGGGACAAATAAAAATAAATGATCATTTTGAGAATCGATTTGGAGAAGATATGGAATTAGAATCACAAGTATTATGGATGAAGGGAAATATCGAAAAAAAATAATCCAATTAGAAAATTTATCTAAAATCAGCACACCAGACATTGTGAAGCGATCGCGCGGTTGGGGTTGGTATAATAGAAAAGCAGTTGATATAGAAAAAATCTATACCATCTGCTTTTTTGTTTATAAAAATACGATTCTGGCCCGATTTTAGTTAAAATAAACATTACCGATTTTCACAATAGTTTTTCACAAATAATAATTGTCCAAATGTATTTGTGTTTGATAATAAGTTATTAAGCACGATATAATGTATTTCGCTTTTGCGCCTGCTTCACTAACACTAAAGAACCTATTTTAAATTTCCTTTCGAGGTGATATAAATCGTCACAATAGCTCACAACTATTCGGCCATTTTTGTTGTCCGCTTTCAGCCAATAACGACGAACATGGCCCAGCAATTTGCGAAGGTAACCCCTTCCAACTTATCATAGGCAGAATAACCATCACAAACAATTGTTCCAGAATAGCCTTAAATGAAACTGAAAAACCACTTCCAAAAAACAGAAGAAATAACGAAATAATAGAAAGAACTACTCTCTCCTAAAGATTACAATTTTCCAAATTCGACCAAAAATAAAGGAAATAAAAAAACTGACTCAAAAAGTCGTCATTTCAACGATCTTTTGAGTCAGTCTCTTTCAAGAAGAATGTTTTTGATAAACAACTTGATTCTAAATATTATTATTTCAAATCATTTTTTACATCACGGTTGGTATTTTGGAAATCACCTACAAAAGGCATCCCGGAAATATAGCCTACTCCACCAGTACGATCTATTCCAATTTCTTTTTCCATCGCCTGTTTTAATGCGGTTTTATCCACTGCAGTAATATTCTTCCCTTCTAATTCATCCCCTGGATGTTGAAAGTTACTCATAATGTAAGAGAATCCGTTACGGTCATCGGCCGCAAACAAACCAGTTGATTCAGCTCCAGCTGGGACTGATAAAATTCTAGATAGCTCCTTTGTATCAACGTTATAAGCCCAGACAAAATTATTGGTATGCATTGCGCTGTCTTCACCGATAAATAATGTTCTTAATGATTCAGAATAACTTAGATTATCAGTATTAGCTACTGAATTGACATCAGCAGTGTTTCCATATGCATCTGCTGATGTCAGATCCTTACCAACAATTAACCCAGACATTTTAGCAGCGATATACTTACTATTAATCTTTTCACCTGTACTATCTTTTTGGCCGTCTGTTAAATCCAATTGATACGTAACACCTGATTTAATTTTTGGAAGTTTGATATCATCTACTGGATCCGTAGCATTTGCAACCATTCCATTGCTTTGATCGGAAATCGCAATGTAAACCTTTTTATCTTTTTCGTTTAAAGTTACACCTTCCATTTTATTAAATTCAGAAGTCGCTCCAAGCATTGCTGCATATCGACGTGATTCTAAGAATGCAGCAGCTTTTTCCATGCCAGGCTTCAATTTTAAATATTCAGTTTTACCGTACGAATATTGCTTGATGGCTTTAAAGCCTTCTTTTGGAACAACGGATGTTTCGAACATATCGCTGAACTTGATACCGCTGTCGATGATTTGTTTGATTTCTTTATCGGTCGAATGGCCAAGTTTTATCCATTCTAAGTTACCTGCTCCGCCATTATCAGTACCAGTTTGGTGGAATTTTGCGGCATAAAGCGTACCTGCAGTAAGATCCTTCGCTTTATCGGCTACATACATGAACAACGTTGTATAAGTACCGTCATCACCAAAGAAAGCAGTCCGGTTATCAGGCATCATCTTCATTAATTCATGTGAGAAACGACCGATGCTGTAATGTTTGGAAACAGAAGCTTCCTCTTCTTTGTTGACACTAATTTCAGGAATAAATCCATAAAAATAAGGGTTCGCCTTTGATTTATCACCGAAATAAAGCTTAGCAAAGCTTTCAACCGAAGATCTTGCTGAAGAGTTTGGATCTTGCTCAAAACTGCGGGCATCCGGCTCGTACTCTTCTGAACCTAGATGAGTATTCCATGGCGAAAGGGAACCATTACATGGAATCCAAAGCCCGTTTACACTTGAAAAATCAATTTTCTTAACCGATTTAGGTGTCAATTCACCCTTTTGCTTATCTTGTTGAAGTGTAGATAATGACATGGATGCAGGAACGATACCATATGCTGAATTACCAGCCGCGTCGATTGTTTGATATTCATAATGGGTTACCATGAAAAGTTTTCCGTCAATTGGCTTCAATAAACTGTTTGAATCTGGGGCATCTGATACATAATATGTAGGTTTGCCTTCAATACTCATATCCATTATTGGGTCACCATTTACATCAATTGGTGTACCTGCTGGAATCAGCTTTCCTTTGTTCATTGCTACGTTGTCTTCAGATTTAAATAGTCTCTTATAAGAAAGTGGGAACTTCTTCACTTCACTATTGCTATATTTCACTTCCATGGATGCGTTCGTATAGGTTTGAACCATTTTATCAATCGTTTTTGGTGCTTCCATCCCAATAAATCTTACAGAATCAATTGTTACATGACCATTTCCTGATACAGCAGCATGTGTCAAAGCTGGAATGGATATGGATAATCCTAGTGCAAGCACAGACACCTTTTTAATAAAATGTTTTTTATTCATTGTTCTCCTCCTGGCAAATTGATTTTCTTCCACAACTCTATTAAATCAAATGAACGTTAAACTAGAGTTTCCCTTCTAGTAAAAGATTCGTAAAACTAGTTTAAGTCCTTGTAAAGTTATTGAAGGACAAATTAATCTTTTAACACCATAAGTCGAAACATGTCAAACAACAAAATGTTAAAAAATATCCATGGAGAAAAAGAGTAATATAATGTTCGAGCACTTATAATAAAGGATCGGAAAAATAATATTGAATTGTAACTGTGCCACTAATCTTATAACAATTCACCAATCCATGAAGTTTTTAGTCCACAATCTTTAAAACAATTACAATGAATTTCTACTTCTTAAACATACTAATACTATTATTCTAAAAAAAGTGTGTGATCGAGAGGGTATAAAAACTATCGGTCAGTCGATTTAAAAGGAAATACCATTGACTCTTTCCATAGTAAAACGATATGCAACATCAGCCAAGCGCTTCTTGAAAAGAGCCTTGGCTTTTTTTGTGTGTAGTTAATTTGCACCAGAACCAGTTTTTCAGGATTGGTGCAAATTACTATAGTACTGAATATCAATGAAATAATGTTATGGTTACCATAATATTTCATTATTTTACAAAAAATTCATTCAATTTTAAAATTTTAATATAAGCTACAGAAGAAGAGCACGGACCGAAGCAACTTATATTATTTATTTGATTCTGGTGTAAAAAATAAACAAGTACAGCAACTGGTATGTTATGACATCAAATGTGAATCTACTGATAGATCCTAGTGGACTTACATGATAACAAGAACCGGTGACGCTTCATTATGACGTTGCCGGTTTTTTACGCTTTATTTCTCTATTCTGTAGGAATAAACAGAGAAAAGACACTACAGATGGGATTATGATTTGAGCGTTTACCTACCAGCTTTCATGAGTACTAACAAAGTCAAGCGCGCTTTCAATTGATCAATAAAATTACTTTAAAGCTAAAGTGCATTCATCTTCTAGATACTGTGACAGTTTCAGAAGAAAACAACGGAGCAATTTATTTAAGCAGTCACATCGAGATAGAATTCTTACTGGAGAGTTATTAAATGGAGGGGTTAGGGATGGCTACTTTATTACAACAACAAGCAATACTAGAGATAGAGAAAAAGAGAAATGAATTATATGCTTTTTGTAATCAATATGGATTTCTTCATTTTAATACCATTCAATGTAGCCAAGAGCTAGATCAGTTAATAAATCAGTTATTTAAACGCTATACGGCTTTGAGGGAAGAGCGGTATGAGTACTTAATAATTTAAATACCGATAAACTGATCTTGTAGTACTTGTCTCTAATTCGTATTCATACTAATGGTCAAATGTCCTTTATATTTAGCGGTTAGATGTAAACTCAACATCATCTTATGTATTGTCAATTACGTACTGCACATGTAGAGCGTGTAGCGGAGCTTGTTTTAAAAAAATGTAACCAACAAATAAACTTATGACGAACTAAATAAATCTCTTTTCAAAATCGGAACAATCATCTGACATAAGGAAAGAACCGGGAAAAGGAAAAAGGGACGATCATAGTCACCTTAAGCCTTTTCCTTATTTTTTTATCAAGCCTTTTATGCCCTTCTTTATTATCTTCGTTAACCCACTTATTCTCTCTATTTGACTAATGGTAAATTTTCCCTTTATTTTCATAGGGATTATCCCATGAAAAAATAAAAAACACTTATTGACCTTTGTGTAACAACAAGGTTTACACTAAAAATACTAAATCTTCAAAATGATTTGATAATTATTTTTTTTAACATGGAGGGAGTTTAAAGAAGAAGTAAGCGCTAGTGAATGGCGCACTAGCAGACGTGTATGATATTACGTTTATGGCCATTCTTTTCAGCTAAGGTAAGATGGGGAAAAGTTTAGCCTATCTTATACCTTTATGAAAAAATCTATTAATCTCAAATAATGTCCTAGGCATCGATTGCGAGATTATCTCTCTACAGGCAATGTAAAAATAACATATTGGAGGTTTATCAAAATGTTAAAGTTGAAGATGTTTATTAATGGTGAATGGATGGATTCAATAAGCGGAGAAAAGAGCCATGCTGTGAATCCCGCAAACGGTAAAATCATGGCTGAGTCTCCACGCGGAAGTAGAGAAGAAGCCCAAATGGCAATTAATGCAGCACGAACAGCTTTTGACTCAGGAATTTGGTCAGAATTACCGGCATCTGAACGTGCTTCTTATTTATTTAAAATAGCAGATAAGATTGAAGAAAAGGCAGAAGAGCTAATCAAACTTGAAACAGAGAATATGGGAAAACCCCTTAAAGAATCAGAGTTTGATATTGCTGATACTGTGAATTGCTTTCGATACTATGCTGGGCTAGTAACTAAGCCAAATGGTCAAACCTATTCTGTTGCTGATCCTGTGCAAGCCATGGTTATTCGGGAACCTGTCGGTGTATGCGGACTTATCGCTCCATGGAATTTTCCATTGTTAACGGGAGCTTGGAAAATAGCCCCTGCGCTTGCTGCGGGAAATACGCTTGTATTTAAACCAGCTGAAATTACTCCAGTCACCACTTACAAATTATTTGAAATCATGGAAGAAGTGGGGATACCAGCTGGTGTTGTAAACCTAGTTTTGGGAGGTGGTTCAACAGTAGGAAATGAAATAGCGGAAAGCCAAAAGGTAGATCTGATATCTTTTACAGGTAGTACAGCAACGGGTAGAAGCATCATGAATTCTGCAACAGGAAATATTAAAAACATTTCACTCGAGTTAGGCGGCAAGTCACCAAATATTGTTTTTGCAGACGCTGATTTTGAGACAGCCATCGATTATACTCTGAATGGTATTTTTACAAATGCCGGCCAAGTATGTAATGCGGGTTCCCGTTTGCTGTTAGAAGAGAGCATCCATGATAAGTTCATTGCTAGATTGGTAGAAAGAGTGAAAAAGATTCAGGTTGGCTCTGGGGATGATTCTTCTACAGAAATGGGTCCGCTTGTAAGTGGAGACCATATGAAGAATATTCTTGAATATATTCAAATTGGGGTAGACGAAGGGGCTACATTAGCTTGCGGTGGCAAACGTATTTCTAGCAAAGGGCTTGAAAATGGTTACTTCATTGAGCCAACAATATTTGTTGATACTGAACCTGACATGAGAATTGTTCAGGAAGAAATTTTTGGACCAGTTCTTGTCGTTCAAAAGTTTAAAGATGAAGAGGAAGCCATCCAACTGGCGAATGATACTTCATACGGTCTTGCTGCAGGTGTTTTTTCGCAAGATGGAGCAAGAGCTTTGAGGGTTATTAAAAAAGTAAGAGCCGGTATTACCTATGTTAATGCATATAACCTTGCCTATAATGAAGCACCGTGGGGAGGTTACAAGCAGAGTGGTATTGGACGCGGGTTAGGAACCTTTGGTTTGGATACGTTTACTGAGGTAAAACAAATTAATATAAATTTAGATGTTAAGCCAACTGAATGGTTTAGCCATTAAATCGAGGAAGAAAATCAGTTCTAAATTCTAAATATTCGAAAAACAAGGAGGGATTCATTATGTTATGGGATTTTCATTTTAATCTGCCTACTTCTATCGAGTTTGGGAATGGAAAAGTAAAGAATATTGGGAAAAGAGCTAAAGAATTAGGTGGAAATAAAGCCCTTATTATTACCGATAAAGGTCTTGCACAAACTGGAATCTTGGAGAAAATCACACAGTCACTAGATCAAGAAGGTGTCAATTATATTGTTTACGATGAAATAGCTCCAAATCCAAAAGATGTAGATTGCGAGAGTGCTTATCAACAGTTTAAAAACGAGAACATCGATCTTTTAATTGGTCTCGGTGGCGGAAGTTCGATGGATACAGCCAAAGCTATTGGAACACTATTTACACACGGAGGAGAGCTAAGAGAACGTTACGGCGTAAATTTACTAGAACGGGATATTCCACCATTAATTTGCATTCCGACAACTTCAGGCACTGGTAGTGAAGTTACAAGAGGTTCTGTCATTACCGATACCGTGACGAAACAGAAGGAGGCGATACTAGATTTGAAAATCGCTCCTAAATTAGCACTTGTCGACCCAGAATTGACGTTAACATTGCCTAAATCAATTACAGCCGCTACAGGAATGGATGCACTCACACATGCAATCGAAGCGTATACTTGCAAAGTTGCACAACCGCTATCAGATGCTTTAGGACTATATGCCATAGAATTAATAGCAAAATATCTTCCATTAGCAGTAGAAAATGGTCACGATTTAGAAGCTAGGAAAAATATGCTTTTGGGCAGTTTAGTTGCGGGAATCGCCTTTGATAACACAGATCTTGGAGCTGTACATGCGATGGCCGAACCACTTGGAGGACTCTATGATACTCCACATGGTGTAGCGAATTCTATTTTTCTTCCACATGTATTTGAATTTAATATTCCTTCCAATCCAGAAAAGCACGCTAAGGTAGCAATCAAGCTTGGTGCAAATCCAGAAGGAAAAACAGTGGAAGAAACGGCGTACGAGGGTGTTATGCTGTTAAAAGAGCTGGCAAATAAAATCGGCATTCCAAGCTTCCGAGATTTAGGAAATGTAAATCCCGAAGACTTCTCTTTCCTAGCGGAAGGAGCCTTTAAACATTTGTGTACTCAGGCCAATTCTAGAGATTTGACAAAGGAAGATTATCTGAACTTATTTCAAAAAACTTATGAGGTGAAAGCCACCACTTTTATTAAAAATTAATGTGTAAAATAGATCGAAACAAAATGTAAAATCTTCGGTTAAGAAATGGCCATCTGGCAGAAAACATTGCATAACGAAAAGGCGAGGATAAAAATGGAAGGAGGCAGCGTGAATGTCTAATCGGGATGAAAAGCAGTTTTTAAATTTACCTTTTACAGGTATTTGTACTTTTGGAAAATATCCAATATGTGTGAACCTGGATGAGCTTGATGCAGATGTGGCGGTCATCGGTGTGCCAAATGACATGGGTACACAATGGAAATCAGGAGCAAGAATGGGCCCTAGAGGAATTCGCGAAGGTTCTACATTATATAGTTTTGGTCTGGATGGTGCTTATGACATTGAAAACGATATTACGTACCTTGGGCCTGAATGGAAAGTCGTCGATTGCGGTGATGTAGACATGGTACACGGGGATATTATGCAATGCCATGAGAATACAGAAGAAGCCATCCGAAAAATCGTTTCCAAAGGTGCTATGCCGGTTGTATTGGGCGGTGATCATTCCATAACAGCAGCAGTCGGAAAGGGACTAGAAGACATAGGTCCGTTTCATGTGATTCAAATTGATGCCCATCTAGACTGGGCAGACCATCGCTCTGGAATGCGGTATGGTCATGGAAATTGCATTCGCCGCTTATCAGAGCTGGATCATGTTCAGAAAATATTTCAATTTGGCATTCGCGGGATCAGCAGCAGCAAAAAAGAAGACGTCGAAGCAGCAAGATCGTACGGCAGCGTGATCCTATCGCCACGTCAGATGAGAAAGATGGGACTTAAGGAAGTACTGGAGCTAATTCCTGCGGGCGAAAAATATTATGTTACGATTGATATTGATGGAATCGATCCTTCCATTGCACCTGGAACAGGTACGCCTTCTCCAGGTGGCCTCCTCTACGATGAGGTTAATGAATTGCTTGAAGGAATTTCAAAAAGAGGAGAAGTCATCGGTTTTGATCTAGTAGAAGTTGCCCCTCAATATGATCCTACTGGTATGACAGGACAAGTAGCAGCCCGTATTGCACTAGACTTACTCAGCTATGTATTAAAGGAAAAAGAGATAAAAGGGAATATAAAATACGGAAAAGAGAAGAAAGAAATGCTATTTTAAACAGATTGGTTTCGTTACCATAGGGTAAGGTTACCTACCCAAAGGAGATAAAGTTCTAGCTAAAAGGACAGAGAAGGGGAAAAAGCTGCCCTTGCCTGTCCTTTTTGCATGCAAAAAAGGAAATTCTGTTCAGCTTCACTCAGGAGCACAAGCAAATTTTGCTGGTTTTTACGCACTGTTTCAGCCTAGTAATAAAGTTATGAGAATGAAACTTTCACATGGTGGGAATCGATCAAACGGATGTTCTGTCAGCGTCTCAGGAAAATGGTTTGAAATAGTGTCCTCCTAGAGTATGTGAGGAAGAAATCATAAACGCCATAATTAAATCGGTGTTCCAAGGGATACAAGGTGGACCGTTACTTTCTCATAACTCAGTCACATTGTCATCGAATTAGCGTGTAAAATTGCGCTGTAATATATTAAACTTTTTCCTGGAACCCTCGAATCCCGAACACTCTATTTCATAATGATTAACCACAAATGCTACTGCGTACTCAAGTTTTTCATTCTAGCCTGTTTTAGAGCCCTATGGTACTTTTGTTTTAATGAGTAAAAGTAAAAGGAACTCCACAAATTTTGAGGAGTCCTTTTAGATACTAGATTCCTTAAACACAAATGGGAAATCCAGTTTTTTATTTTATACATATCCTTTTCCTACTACATAATATTATGAATGGACTGGAATATTTTTCTCTTTGCTTTCCATTAACATAATTTCATCATTCACATCATCAAAATGTAGCTTTCGAAGCCGCTGACGGAAGAATTTTGTTAAGAAAGTCAGGTATACAAACCCAATTGCCATCCAGCTGATCCCTAAAATTAGCGAATTTATATTCAAATAGGACCATAGCCACATGATGAATCCTGCCCCAATTAAAGGAAAAATTAAGTACTGAATAGTCTCTTTAAGAGAGCGCTTACAATTCCTTATATAATAGTGAGCGATTACAGAAAGATTGACAAAAGTAAATGCAATAAGAGCCCCGAAATTTATAAAAGTAATCGCTGTATCAAGGCTTAAGACAATCCCTAACATGGAAATTAAACTAACAATAAGAATACTAGCTGTTGGTGTTCTAAATCGTGGATGTAAATATCCAAATATCTTTTTAGGTAAAACAGAATCACGCCCCATTACATATAACACTCGAGATACGCTTGTAACAGAGGAAACACCTGAAGTAAAATTACCAATTATCATAACCGTTATGAAAAAAGAGCTAAATAAATTGCCACCAACCATTTTAACGAGCTCTAGCGCCGCAGAATCAGTGTTTTTGAAGGCATATCCCGGAAAGACAATCTGAGCCAGATAGGAGGAACCGATATAGATTATACCCATAATCACCATCATGACAAAGATTGCTTTTGGGATCGTTTTTTCGGGATTAATTGTTTCCTCAGACAATGTTGTAACAGAATCAAATCCTAGAAAGCTGAAACAGAGAATGGAGGATCCAGCAAGGAGAACAGAAGTTGAAACATTTGATTTAAAGAAAGGTTCAACTGCTAAAAGTGTACCTGTACCCATTCCGTTTATGACGCTTTTTATCGTTAAGAATGCAAAGACAATAATAAAAAGGATTTGGGCAATCACAAAAATCTTGCTTGTATTTGCTGAAACGTTTATACCAATATAACTAACGATCGAAATGCCGATATTTAGGATGACGATCCAAAGCCAAAATGGAACTTGTGGAAATTGCGATGTTAAAAATACAGCGGACATAAGGCAGGTAATCATCGGTGTCAGTAAATAATCTAATAAAATGGTCCAGCCAATCATGAAGCCGGTTTCGGAATTCATCGACCTCTGAGTATAGGTATAAGCTGAGCCTGAAACTGGGTGAGCCTTTGCCATCTTTCCATAGCTTAATGCAGTAAAAACAATCGCCATAAATGCAATTACATACGCACCCGCCAGCACTCCCTTGGAACTATTCGCTGCAATTCCATAAGTGTTAAAAAATACCATCGGATTATTCCATGCTAAACCTAAAAATACAACTTGAAACAACGTAAGTGACCTTCTAAGCGTTATTTTTTCAGTCAAATTCCATATCTCCTTTCGAATTTAATAGGGTCTTTTAGCTCTAAACATTGTTCCTTTTCATTCTTACAGAGGTCAATGAGATTATACTTGGAGTTCGCTACTAAACAAAAAATCTTCTATTCTATCACCACCTTTATTTATCTATTTAGATTAATCTGAATATTATGTATAATTATAGTAAAGCTTTGTGTTACACAAATGTCAATAGAATTTGTACTAGCATTTTTCTTCTATATTTAACTCTCGGAAACGGTGGTGTTTTTTTGAAAGAAAGGTTAACGATAAGTGAGATAGCCAAGTTAAGAGGAATGACGACAGAGGCCTTGCGTCATTATGACCGAATTGATTTATTTAAACCGAAATTTGTTGATCCCGAAACAGGATACCGATACTACTCCATTTTTCAGTACGAGATCCTCGGGACCATCAAAGAGCTTCGTCAAATTGGGATGAGCACAGATGAAATTAAACAGTATTTCAATCAACGGAATTTTAAGAAATCAAGTGAGATTCTTAAAGCCAAACATGCTGAACTTGTTTTGAAACTAAAGGAATTAACCGACATAGAAGTAAATATCAAAGAAAAAATAGCTTATTTGGATAATATCTCAAGAAAAGAAGCATTTCAAGAGATTATCTTTCGCGAAATAAAAAGTAGAAAGTTAATTACTTTAAATGAAAAAATCAATAGTAATTTGGAACTTTGTTACAGTATTATACGATTGGAAACCATGCTAACAGAGAAGGCCCCCATTCTCGCCAGTAATCGTTTAGGTATTATCATCGAAGAAACTGACCTTAAGGATAAACGCTTTGAAGAGCCCTCAGTGATATTTGTTGTAGCGAAGAAGAATGAAAAAATACAAAAAAAGTATCTGAAAATGATCCCTGAAGGGTTATTTGCATGCATCCGCTATAATGGGGAATTATTAAGAAATCGCAGTAAAAGCTTAAATAAATTATTTACATACCTTCATGAAACAGGCTATCGTATAACTGGTGACGCATTGCAGATCATGGTGGTGGATATTACCGTAACGGATAATCCGAATGAAGTGATGTTTGAAATTCAAGTCCCGGTTAAAAAAATTTGAAATTTCTCTGGCTATACATATTTGGAGAGCTGTTCACTACATATTAGAAGATATGTTCCATATAAAGGAGTCCTTGTAATTTTTTCAGATTAGTGATTAGTCTATTTTTATTTCCAAAGGAGGAACAAACCCACCAGCATCCCATGTGTCGCCGCATACAATCCACGCATGTTGAGTGCGTGGCACACCTCATTTTAAAGTAAGGCAGCAAGCCCAATTGGGCGCTGCCTTTTTTACTTATAATAAAGGAACTCTAAAATAATATTGAATTGTAACTTCGACTCTAATATTACAAGTGATGCGATTAACTAGAACGTTCAACACCTTTGGAGTAACTTCATTCATTTTGATAACATCTTTTAATGAATTTTTTAGATTAAGAACATAGTTCTCATCATCACAAGTATTGAGTTGATATTCTAATTGAGCTAACTCGACTTGCAGCTTGTTAATTTTTCCATTAGTCATTTTACGAAATTCATGTAGTTCTTTGCATCAATCCCATTCCACAGTACCTCATACTCGTCATTAAAGAGGACTAGAGTAAGGATCAATTCACCATCAAGTTGGCACGGTTTTGCAATTAAAGCATTAAACCCGCCAATGGTATCACTCTCAAGTCCTGCCATAGATCCGCTTCGATCAAGTAGGAAAAATATTTCTAATAGATTCTTGTTTATACGAATCATCTTCCCAAGTTATTAATCAATATATAATAATAGTCAATATTTTCCATTATTTGGTTATTTGAATAAATACAAATTTTTATTAAAATTAGTCATAGAGACTCAATTGTAATATTTCGAGAGGGGTTTTCTTTAGTAAAATAAGAGCCAAAAATTCATATTAAGGGAATAAAGTGAGGTAATCATCATGCTAGAGGGACAAATAATCAAATTCTATCGTGAACGTCAGAGCATGATGCAGAAGGATTTAGGAATTGGCATCTGTTCGAGTACACATATTAGCAAAATTGAACGAGGATTAACAGAAGTTTCTAAAGAAACGATAAACTTTCTGTCAAAGCGCCTTTGCATTGATATGGAAACAGAAATTAAAACTTACACTGGCCTAGATTCCCTTTTAAAAAAATGGCATGAATCGATCATTTTAAAATTGAAAAGTAAGGCTAAGATAATTAAGGAACAATTAGAGGCTATTGCTCTCCTACAAATGCCGGTTATTTATCGTTCCTATATGCTCGTACTCACAAGATATTATTTATTGTTAGGGCAGGCGCATCAAGCTACATCTCTAATTGCTGAAATGGATAAATGGTCTAATCTTTCACCATATGAAAAAAACATGCTTCTTCACATTAAAGGGATCAATGCATTGATACATAAGGAATATTATAAGGCAATTTCATATTTTCAAGGAATCGATCTAACCTATTACAACAACCAAGAGTACTATTATCATTTGGCTTTTGCCTATCATTCTCTGAATTCACGAGTATTGGCTTATTATTTTGCCGAAAAGTCCCTGCGCTTTTTCACAGAAGTGCGCAGTCTTACGCGAATGATTGAAGCAGAAATGCTTATGCTGGTCCAAGTAGAGAGGGACGAGTTTTACGATCCAAAAGATACGGAATATCAAAGATTAATCGAGATGACTGAAAACATTGGATTAGACCATCAAAGAGCATTACTGACACATAATCTCGCATACCAGAAAGTTCGTCAAGGAAATTATGATAAAGCTTGTGAATACTATAAACAATCTATGGATATAGAAGACCATCATACAGCCCTTCATATAGCCTCTTTGGAAGGCTATATAAATGCATTAACGAAACAAGGGTTGAAATCATCCGAAGAATTGCTCCAATTGGTCGAAAAGGGTATTGTTCTTTCTGAAGAAATAACCGATCCAATCTATAAACATTTCTTCTATTTACATAAATATAATCTTCAAGAAGAAAAAGAGCTTTACTACCATTACCTTGAAAAGGAAGCATTTCCTTATTATCAGAAAATGGCACACGTTCGCTTATTTGAACATTATGCGATAAAGTTGTTTGACTATCATATGGAAAAAGGCAATGTCGAAGAAGCAAATCAATACGCAGCGTATCTCGTGGAAAAATACCGTAGAAACGATAAATTTGCTTGATTTTTAAACTAATACCTTTAAGGAAGTCGTGTTACTAAGTACATTATAAAGAAAGGGTGCCTGTAGCTGAAATCGACGGACAAACTTTATAGTCAAAAACAACTATTAATGCAAAAAGATCCTAGAGAATGTTAATATCCACTCATAGTAGACAGTAAAAAGAAAGGGTTGTACTGTCTACTTTGGAGGGGATTTTTTTATGGGAAAAATTAGAAAAACTTATTCAAAAGCATTCAAGCTTTAAGCGATAGATATGTATGTGAATAATCATAAGGGTTCTACTTCAATTGCCAAAGAATTAGGAATCTCAAAGTCAAAGGGGTAAGACCAGAAAAGCGGAAGCGTTCTCTTCTTGAAAGGCACCGTGAGATTTAAAAATATATGGTAACACCACTTATACATTCGTTTATGAGGAGAATATGTTTTTCATGCGGAAAAAAGCATCCTCTCTCCTTTTTATACTTTCCAATGCTCCATATTTACACTTCTTATTGCCTTGGTCACACAATACCTTAATTGTCAACAAGTTGACTTATAACCCCAAGTCAATCTATTGACTTATAACGCTAAGTCAAAATCTATATTAATCGTAGGATTAATATAGATTTGCAACGTTGTGATTCGTCATAATATTCAATATTATTACAATTGTAAAAAAAAGGTCGTACGCCCCCCTTAAAAACCCCATTTGTCACCCTAGTCTAGCAATTATATAATTCTCTTAAAATTCAACGTTACCTATTCATTTCATATAAAGCTAGAAACTACATAGCTCTGATACAGAATTGGTAATTGGTTTAGGAGGTGCCCCTTCCATCTTGTTAGCAATCTCTTAATTTACCCTATTCAACTATGAATCATACTTTAAGAAATTTCTTAACATTTGCAACTTAATTTATATCTACTAGGAGAGGGTTAGGAAAAAAAAGAAATTGAAGACGTTCTAGCTGTAACATTATCCACGGCTATCCTTGCTTCACTAATTGATGAACATGCAGTTAATGTTGTAAGACTCATCACAAAACCTATTTTATAAGTTAATGGGTTCAAGCAGTTAAGGGAAAGGAGGAAAAAGGGTTAGTTAGGTAAATTCAATCTAAATACGGAGGTATAAACATGATAAAAATCACCAAAAAATTGCTTGGATTGTCGACAGCTTTAATACTTACCATCAGTTCATTTGCTGCACCAGCTGGAAATTATGTTAAGGCTTATGCAAAGGACAATATTGGGACAAGCTATAACTCGGAAGCTAAAGAAGTAACAGAGAATAAAATAAGTCCAGAACTTGAAAAAGAATTTGCAAATAACTCTCAAACTACCTTTCTTGTAAAATTTAAGGATCAGGTAGATACAGTAAAAGTTGCTAATGAAGTTAAGGTTAAGAATAAGCAACTATCAAATGTAAAAAAAGAGTTAGTAGTTCGTTCATCAATCGTTTCTGAATTAAGAATTAAAGCAGATTCATCACAGAGAAATTTGATGAATTATATAAAAAAAGAAAAGCTTAATGGAAATGTAAAGGATTATGAGTCGTTTTATATAGTAAATGGTATGGCAGTTACAGCAACAAAGGAAGTTATGAGAAACATAGCGGCTATGCCTGAGGTTGAAAGTATAAGACCTAATGGCATTACAAAGTTAATTGAGCCTGCAAAAACTACTGAAGTTAAAGTTCAAGCGACTAATAATGTAGAATGGGGCATTGAAAAAATTGGAGCGCCTGATGTTTGGGGTTTGGGAATAGATGGAACAGGGATAGTTGTTGGTAGCATAGATACAGGGGTTCAGTGGGATCACCCTGCATTAAAGACAAAATATAGAGGATATGACCCAGCTAATCCAGATAATCCAAATAATGAATACAATTGGTTTGATGCAACCGCAAATAACGGTTCAACACCATACGATGATCTTGGTCATGGAACTCATACAGTTGGTACGATGGTTGGTTCAGAACCAAATGGTACAAATAAAATAGGTGTTGCGCCAGGAGCAAAGTGGATAGCTGTTAAGGCGTTTACAGCAGATGGTGGAACAGATGAAGATTTAATAGAAGCAGGTGAATGGATGCTTGCTCCTAAAGATAAAAATGGAGTACCACATCCAGAAATGGCTCCTGATGTAATTAATAACTCATGGGGAGGCAGTCCTGGAATAGATGATTGGTATAAAACTATTGTAACAAATTGGAGAGCAGCAAATATATTCCCGGAATTTTCAGCAGGAAATACAACCAATTCCAATCCTGGTGGGCCTGGATCAGTTGCAAATCCTGCAAACTATCAAGAATCCTTTGCAACAGGAGCAACTGACATAAACAACAAATTAGGATATTTCTCATTAAGGGGACCATCACCATATGGTGGAATACTTAAGCCTGATATTTCAGCACCTGGAGTTAATATAAGATCATCAGTTCCAGGAGGTAAATATGAGGGGGGATGGAATGGAACCTCGATGGCAGGTCCACATACATCAGGACTTGTAGCATTATTACTTCAAACCAATTCATCTTTAACAGTTAGTGAAATTGAAAGAATAATAAAGGAAACAGCAACTCCTTGTACTGACTCTCAATATCCTGAAACCCCTAACAATGGATATGGATATGGTGTGATTAATGCATTTAAGGCTGTAACATCAGTTATGACAGGACTTTCTGATATTAAAGGCCAAGTATCAGAAGATGCTGAGGATACAGTTCCGCCAACTTTTAATCATATACCTGTTAAAGAGGCATTCGAAGGAATGGATCAAAAATTAACAATAGATGTACAAGATAATATAAGCCTTGGTTCAGTTGAGCTTCAATATAAAAATAATCCAGCAGATGAGTGGACAACAGTTCCAGCTGAAAGGAAGAGTGGGGACTACAAGTCAGGAAGCTATGAAGCTGTAATTCCAGCTGATAAAGTAGTATCAGGATCAAATATAACTTACAGATGGAGAATAGTTGACTCTGGAAAAAATGAGGTTATAAGTGATATCTATACAATAATTGTTAAAGATGTACTTACAATAGGATACTTTAATGATTTTGAAACAGATATAACAGGATGGCAAATGCTCGGGACTGCTCAATGGCAGTGGGGAAAACCAACGACAGGACCTATGGTAGCAGCCTCGGGAGAAAAGGTTTTAGCTACTAATCTTGAAGGAACGTATTCAGAAAATCAAGTAATGGGATTGATATCGCCTAATATTGTCCTGCCGAAAGGACCTGCTTATTTACAGTTTAAAAATTGGTATGATCTAGAAGAAAAGATTGGCAAGGGAAAAGTTTTGGTTTCAACTGACGGCTATGATTATTATAGTGTAGCTGAATATACAGGCACTAAGACAGGCGGATATTCAAATGAAGAAATAGATTTAAGCGAATATGCAGGAAAGAAAATAAATATCGCATTTCTATTTTATTCTAACAACTCCAATAATCATCAGGGATGGTTTATAGATGATTTTAGATTAACAGATAAATCTGCAGCAATAGGTAATACATCAGTTTTAAGCAATGGCCCTAAAGAACATATTAGCTTAACAGATCTACCTGCAGCATTAGGTAGCACATCGGTTTTAAGCAACAGCCCAAAACAACAAATAATAAATCCTAATGCAAATATAGCAACAATTCCATTATCAGCAACAGTGTCTATTGTTGAAAATGGTCGTTCAACAAAAACAAATCCTCAAGACGGTTCATATAGTTTTAAGGTTAAAGAAGGAGAGTATACATTAAGAGCTGAAAAGTATGGATACTATCCAAAGGATGAGAAGGTTCAAGTAGCAGCTAACCAAGTTATTGAAAATGAAAACTTTACAATGGTTCCAATACCAAAGGGAACATTGACAGGGAAAATCACTAATGCACAAACAGGAAAACCTGTGAAAAACGCTAAAGTTTACGTAATTGAGGATGCAGCAGTAGCACCAGTTACAACTGATGCAGAGGGTAATTACTCATTAACTGCATATGAAGGAAAATATACAGTACAGGTTATAGCAGAGAACTACTTTGACGAGAGATTTACTGTAGATATTACGGGTAAGAAAAATGTTACACATGATCTTCAGCAAAAACCGTTTATCAATTTTTCAGGAGAGATAGGCTATGATGATGGAACACCAGAATATTCAGTGGCTCAATGGGAAGCAGGAGGTGGCTATGCAGTAAGAATGTCACTTCCGGAAGGACAGACTAAAGGAATAGTAACCTCTGGATTATTTATGCTTGATGCAACATCTGGAAATACATTTAAGGCGGCAGTTTATGATGCAAGTGGAAAGGATGGCGCCCCTGGAAAAATGATAGCAGGGCCGTTTAATGCAACTGCTTCTAAGGAGAAAAAGAAATGGACAGTCGTTGATTTATCCGCGCAGCAAATAGTTGTAACAGGCGATTTTTATATGGTTTTAATACAGGATAAGTTTGCTCCTATAAGCCCAGCAATTGAATTGGATAAAAACTCAATAGTAGCACAAAGATCATGGCAGTTTATAAATCGTCAATTCACTTTAGCGAGTAAAGATTATGGAAACATGATGATTAGAGCAACAGTTAAGCTTGAAGCACTAGCTCCAGTTATAACATCACCAGTAGACAACCCATATGTAAATAATGAAAAAGTAACAATAAAAGGTATGGCGGCTCCAGGAATGGACGTTCATATATTTAGCAAAGATGAAGATATTGCAAATGGGAAGACAAATGATAATGGAAGCTTCTCTATTGACGCTGTACTTCAAGAGGGAGTTAATAGTCTAAAGGCAAAAACTATAACAGAACTTGGCTCTACTCCTTATTCCAAGGAAATAAAGGTTATAGTAGACAAAGCAGCACCAGTTTTAGAAATTACAAGCCCACAAAATAACGCAAATAGTAATGATCAGGTTATAACTGTATCAGGAACAGCCAAAGATGATTATTTAGATTATGTTGATGTTAATGGAACAAGGCCAGACATAGATTCAAATGGAAATTGGACAGTAAAGCTAATTTCCAAGGAAGGGAAAAATATAATAAATGTTGTTGCTAGAGACAAAGCAGGAAATGAAACTGCTAAGAGCATAACAGTTAATGTAAAATACTCAATACTTAAAATTAAAAATATAACTCCATCGAAAGATGTAATATTAAAGGCAGATCAAACATTAAAGGTTGAGTTCGACAGTGAGCCTGGATTAAAAAATGCAGTATTTACAATTAATGCTCCTATTAATGGCATAACAAGTGCAGCATCTGTAACAACAGCAAGTTTAAGCAACTTTGAAGTAGTTATGACCGAAGTAAAGGATGCAAAAGGAAATGGCACTGGACACTATGAGGGCTACTGGAAAGCAACTAACAAGCTTACATTAAACGGTGCACAGCTAGTGGTAAAAGTAGAAGATATGTATGGAAATTCATTAAGTTCCACGGCAGCAGGAAAGCTATATGTAAATAGCAAACCAATTCCTAAGCCTGTTCCAGACAAAACAGCACCGAGTATTCCTTTGGTAAGTAAGGTGACATATACAGGAATATCTGGAAAAGCTGAGATAGGTTCCAAAGTATACGCTAAATCAGGCAAAGTAATCATCGGTTCCTCAGTTGTAAACAGCAAAGGGATTTATTCTATTACCTTCAAAAGTCAAAAAGTAGGAACAATCATTAATGTATACGCAGTAGACAAATCGGGGAATGTTGGAGCGGCAAAAAAGGTAGTAATAAAAGACATAACACCACCAGCAATTCCTTCTGTTAAAAGTATAACTAATACAAAAGTAACAGGGAAAGCCGAACCAGGTGCTAAAGTTTATGTGAAAAAGGGAAAAGTAATCATTGGTTCTAGTACTGCTAACAGTAAAGGAATTTATACCGTTTCTTATAAAAAACAAAAAGTGGGAACAGTCCTTTACGTTTATGCAAAAGATAAGGCAGGGAATACAGGTAAAGCGAAAAAAGTTGTAGTGAAAAAATAAATTAGGGTCAATACAATCATTCAGAATGCAAATGAAAAAGTCTTAGAGTACTCCATTCGTTTGATTGGTCTTGACATAAAAAATAAACGAGTACAGTAACTGGTATGTTATGACATCAAATGTAAAACTACTGATAGATCCTAGTTGACTTAAATGATGACAAGAACCGGTGACGCTTCATTATGACGTTGCCGGTTTTTTACACTTTATTTCTCTATTCTATAGGAATAAGCAGAGAAAAGAGACTACAGATGGGATTATGGGTTTGAGCGTTTACCCACCAGCTTTCATGAGAACTAACAAAAATAAAGCGAGCTTTCAATTGATCAATAAAATTATTTTAAAGGCAGAGGGCATTCATATTCTAGATACTGTAACAGTTTCAGAAGCTAACAACGGGGCAGCTTATTTCAGCAGTCACATCAAGATAGAATTCTTACTGGAGAGTTATTAAATGGAGGGGTTTAGGGATGGCTACTTTATTACAACTACAAGCAAAACTAGAGGTAGAGAAAAAGAGAAATGAATTATATGATTTTTGTAAGCAGTATGGATTTCTTCATTATAATACCATTCAATGTAGCCAAGAGTTAGATCAGTTAATAAATCAGTTATTTAAAAGCTTTACGGCTTTGAGGGAAGATCGGTATGAGTACTTAATAATTTAGATACCAATAAACTGATCCTGTAGTACTTGGCACCAATTCGTATTCATACGAATGGTCAAATGCCCTTTATATTTAGCGATTAGATGTAAACTCAACATCATCTCATGTATTGTCAATTACGTACTGCACATGTGGAGTGCGTGGCTGAGCTTAGTTTAAAAACTAAATAATATAAAATAAAAGGCAGCGGAAATTAGTACGTTGCCTTTTTCTTCTTTTAAGAGATTTGCCAATCTGAAGTGTTTTAGGATCAGTTTTTTAGACTTTCAGATTCAAAAATTTTTATTCCTTCTATTCTTTCAAAATTCATCCTTCTAGCTCCAAAAAGTTTAATCTTCATAAATAAAAAAAATGATTTAGGGAATATTTACCACTATGGACTATTTTTCGAGTTACATAGGAGGTTTATATGATACTTAGTAATGAACAATTAAAAGAAAGAGGACGTGAGTTTGCTTTAACTCAGGAAATTTTTGTGAACAATTTTTTAATTGTTCGTTATTGGCCAGGATTTCGAAAAGATATGGCTAATCTACATACGTTTGCAGAAAAACTGGGTAACAATAAAGTGCATTGTAGGCAACCAGCGGAAGACTGGCTCCTAGATCACATTAATTTTATAGAGACTCAAGCTCAAGAAGTGTTAAGTAAGCTACCACGGGAAACACTACATAAACTACCAAAATTAAATTCTACTGGGATGCCAAGAATATATGCACTTTGCAATGATTACTTAGAGCATGTGGGTGGTCGATATGAGGTCAACTCATTTGAAGGGTATATAAAAGCCTATCAAGAGGTATCTGTTCTAAAAGATCTAGAATGCTGGGCTTTGCCAAGTGCTATGCGAGTTACTTTAATACGCCGTTTGTCTGGAGCGATGGTTGAAGTACAACGTCGACACGAAATATGTGATTCTATTACTTCAATTCTTGAAAAAATAACAAAGTTATCCGACGATAAAATTCGAATTTTATTGGATAGAGAAGCACGTAAAAAACCGTTTGGACCAATTGAAATTGTACATTTAGTGAGACATTTGAGCGAATTGGAACCAAATATGCATATCGTTCATGACTGGCTTGCAGCTCACATAGAGAATAGTGAATCTGGCCTTGAGCAGATTGTTTCGTTTGAGAACCAATTGCAAGCGGACTTGCAAGTAAGTTGTGGGAATCTAGTTCAAAGCTTACATAAGTTAGAGCGACAGCCATGGAGATTAACATTTACAAAAATTTCACATCTAGAACAATTTTTACTCTCTGATCCATCAACTATCGATTATAAAAGTTTAGATTTAGACAGTCGAGACATAATTCGTGGACGTGTTGCAGAGATTGCAAATCAGTTAAAAGTACCAGAAATGTTAGTAGCTGAGACAGCACTACATCTGGCCAAATCGAAAATAGTAGAGCCGGATCAAACAAATGTAATGCCGAGAAAGGCTTATATTGATTATTATTTATTTGATGCCCAAGGAAACATAGAAATACGTAAAGCACTTTTGAAGAAAACTAGACCACGTATTCTTCCACAAATAACTTTACGAAAACAACCATTGTATTTGTATTTATCAACTGTAGCTTTATTGTTTATAGGAATATTGTTTCTCTCTGGTGGATGGATAATAGCTGGGGCATTCTTTCGACCTTTTTCGTGGATAGCGATAATAGTAGCTCTTATATTACCTGTTAGTGAGTGGGCTATAACGATTGCCCATAAATTAATTTGTCGATATAGTCGCACTACAAAACTTTTAAGGTTTGATTATTCAGAAGAACTTCCGGAAGATGCTAGTACAATGGTCGTTATTCCAGTTATATGGTCAAACACCAAAGATGTAGATGAAGTAGTGGATCAACTTTTAGTTCATTATCTTGCAAATCGTCAAAAAAATATTTATTTCGGTATTTTAGGTGATTTTACAGATGCGTTGACTGAATCAAAAGCTGAAGATCATGAACTATTGACACATGTTACTTCACGGATCGATGCATTGTGTAAGGAATATGGGGAAGATAAATTTTTCTTATTTCACAGATCCCGCCTTTACAATCCAACAGACAATCTTTATATGGGATGGGAGAGAAAACGTGGAAAAATAGTAGAGTTTGTTGAGTTATTGTCTGGTAGTGATAATTCTAGTTTTACAACAATTCATGGAGATAAAAATATATTAAGGAAGATTCGATATGTATTTACAATAGACCAAGATACCCAATTACCAATTGGTGTTGTTGGCCGAATGGCTGGTACCATTCATTACCCGTATAATCGACCTCGATTAAATGCTGATGAAACACGCGTAATTGAAGGTTTCGGATTATTACAACCACGAGTAGGCGTGAGTTTTGACTCAACACAAAAGTCACGCTTTACTTCTTTATGGGCAGGGGAGCCAGGAATTGACCCGTATTCTTTTGCCGTATCAAACGTATACCAAGATTTGTTTGGTCATGCAATTTTTGTGGGTAAAGGTATTTTTGATGTAGAATCATTTCAAAAAACCTTGGTAAATCGGATACCGGATAATCATGTACTTAGTCATGATCTACTAGAGGGTGGGTTTCTTCGAGCGGGACTAACTTCTGATATTGAAGTTGTTGAGTCGTATCCGAGTTCCTTTTATTCATTCCAACGTCGAGAGCATAGATGGATTCGAGGAGATTGGCAACTTATCAAATGGTTAGGAAATAATTGTGTAGATCGTAATGGTGAGAATAAACGAGTTGATTTATGTGGATTAACACGTTGGCAAATTATTGATAATTTGCGCCGCAGTCTACTTGCACCAGCTCTTTTACTAATAGCCTTACTAGGATTTAGTGTATTACCGGGTAAAGCTTGGGTTTGGGAAACAATCGTACTTTTAACTGTTTTTCTTCCCTTTCTTTTTTCACTTTTACAAGGTGCGATTGGGAGAGGAAGCATTCGTGCAATAAAGATTAATTTTATGCAGAATCTGGTTAAATTTGTAACATTGCCGTTTACATCGGTTCTTGTAGTAGATGCTACTTTACGAACTCTTTACCGGCTATATATTAGCCGACGTAATTTGCTAGAGTGGGTCACGTTTGCTCAGACTAGTAACAATCCTGCTAC
The DNA here is from genome assembly GCF_042886615.1 of Gottfriedia sp. NPDC057991. Taxonomy (NCBI): domain Bacteria; kingdom Bacillati; phylum Bacillota; class Bacilli; order Caryophanales; family Bacillaceae; genus Gottfriedia; species Gottfriedia sp. NPDC057991. The sequence goes on along the minus strand of NZ_JBHVQN010000004.1, from coordinate 189,766 downwards.
AAAAAGAGTCTTTATGTACGAGTCTTTTGGATATGCAGTAATTATATTGTTTGGTCTATTGGCATGGTTTTCCAAAGGTACTTTAAATCACATATTTGGTACTGTGGAACTAATTATGTGGTTTTTAGCAAGGCCAATCATACAGCAATTAAATCGGCCGTTAAAAGTTGAAAGTAGAGTTTGGTTGGATAAAGCACGTGCTGAATTAAAGGAATTAGCATTTCAAATTTGGTCGTTCTATGAAAAATATGTTACATCAGAAGAATCTTGGCTACCACCTGATAATGTACAGTATCTATCAAATGAAACCGTTGCCCATCGAACATCGCCAACAAATATTGGACTATATTTAACTTGTGTTGTAGCTGCACGTGATTTAGATTTTATTGATACATCTAAAATGCTTGATCGAATCGAATTATCAATGAAAACCATTTCTAATATGGAAAAATGGAATGGACATCTGCTCAACTGGTATGATACATGCTCTGCAAAGCCGCTTTCTCCTCGATATGTTTCCACTGTCGATTCAGGAAACTTTATTGCTTATATGATGGTAGTAAGACAGGGACTAATAGAATGGAAAAAGAGAGAAGAAGAATTTCAATCTCGTATTGAAAATATTATTATTGAAATTAATCAACTCATTGAACTGACAGATTTCAGATCCTTATATAACAATGATGAACGCTTGTTTAGCCTTGGTTATCACGTTGACTCAAATCATAAAGATACGATTCTATATGATTTACTTGCTTCAGAAGCTAGGCAGGCTAGTTTCGTAGGAATTGCACTTGGTCAAATTCCTGTTTCTCACTGGTTTACACTTGCTCGTACTATGACAATTTTTAATAAGAAAAAGACACTATTGTCTTGGTCGGGAACAATGTTTGAGTACATGATGCCAAGCTTGATTATGCGGACATTTAAAAATACCATTTGGGAATCAACTTATCAAGGAGCTATTGATCGTCAACGTCAATATGCAGATAAATATCAACTCCCGTTTGGTATATCAGAAAGCGGATATTACGCGTTTGATTATCAATTAAATTATCAATATCGTGCATTCGGTGTTCCAGGGCTTGGACTTGAACGAGGTTTAGAGCGAAATCTGGTGCTAGCACCTTATGCAACCATTATGGCTATTCCATATGCAGGTGATGATGCTCTTTTGGCACTTCAAAAATTTAAAGAATATGGTGCAAAAGGTGAGTATGGCTTTTATGAAGCTGTTGATTTTACAAAAGCTAGAATGCCTAAGGGGCAAGATTATAAAGTAATACAAAGCTTTATGGCACATCATCAAGGTATGAGCATGTTAACCCTTGTCAATTTATTGACTGATGATATTATGGTAAACCGATTCCACCAAGATCCACGAGTTTGTGCAGCGGACTTGCTACTCCAAGAAAGAGTGCCAGTAAAAGCAGCATTAATTGAAAAACCAATAGGAATTGATGCAAAAGCTCCTGAATTTGATGGTAATTTGGATGACACTGAACGTACATTTACTGGGCCGAGCTCCATCCCAGAGGTTAATGTTTTGTCAAATGGACAATTAACTAGTGTAAACGCGAACGATGGAACAGGCATGATTTTATGGAATGGGTTAGCTGTCACAAGATGGAAGGAAGATCCTGTATCAGGAACTTCAGGGCCAATTATTTTTATTCATGATGTCAACTCTGAAGAAACTTGGAGTACATCAGGTTTCCCGTATGAGACAACGATGGATATGAAAACACAATTTCGTTTTGACAAGACTACTTATGAAGGAACGAAAGAAGGGATATCGTATAAACTTGATTTGACGATATCTTCTGAGATTGACGCAGAAATACGACGACTTCAAGTAGTTAACAACAGTAGTGAAAATCGTACATTAGAAGTAACATCATTCTTAGAGTTAGCGCTGGCAAGTCAGTCTGCAGATAGTGCACACCCAGCATTTAGTAAGCTTTTTATTGAAACTAGCTTCGATAAAAATGCACAATGTTTGCTAGCTAAGCGTCGTCCACGAGAGGATGAGGAGGATGAAATCTGGGCAGTTCACACAATTTTTGTAGATGGACGTGAGAAAGGCGATTACGAATTTGAAACAGACCGGGCAGAGTTTATAGGTCGTGGTAATACGCTTGAAACACCAAAAGGTATTTACTCACATCTAAAAGGTTCAACCGGTTCCGTTGTTGATCCGGCGTTTTCAATGAGGCGCTCATTACAATTGGGAACGAATGAGACCGCTACTATTTATTTTGTTACTGGTGTTACAAAAAGTCATGAACAAGCGCTTGAAATTGTACAGCGCTTTAGTGATTCTAAACAAGTTGAACGAGCATTCCATTTGGCTTGGGTACGATCACAAATTGATCTTAGACATTTGAATTTAACACCTAAGCAAGCTACTGATGCAAATGTGTTGGCGGGAAGACTCCTATTTAACCCACCGTTAACAAAAATTCGTAGTGAGGCAATTTCACACAATACATTGGGACAATCTTCTTTATGGCCTCTTGGTATTAGTGGGGACACGCCAATTATTTTAGTTTCCATCAAAAAAGAGTCTGATTTGCCCTTTGTTACTCTTTTAGCTTGTCAGCATCAATATTTAGTGAAGATGGGGTTAGCTATTGATTTAGTGGTATTAGATGAGACAATTGGCAATTATCAAGATCAGTTCATGAGGACTTTAAATGAGAATCTTATTTCTCGTGGAATCTATCACATGAATCGAATTGTTGTATTGAAGTCAACCCAGTTGTCAGAGGATGAAAGAAATTTACTCTTAGCTGTTGCCCGAGTAGTATTGAAAGCTGGAGGGCCAAGTTTACGTGCACAATTACGTCTATTAGAAAAAGATTTACATCCAATACGGAAAATCAAGGTTTCAAAACAAATACACCACGAGAAGCAAGCGATTAGTATCCCTATTGGTGAATTTTTTAATGGTAGGGGTAGTTTTATCGATGATGGCCATGCGTATCAAATGCTTGTAAAAAAAGGAGAGCATTTACCTAGACCATGGAGTAATGTAATTTCTAATCCAAGATTTGGATGTTTATTAACGGAATTAGGTACTGGATATAGTTGGTGGCGAAATTCCCGTGAATGTAAACTTACTCCTTGGAATAATGATCCGGTCCTCGATCCTCCTGGTGAATGTCTTTATATAAGAGATCTTGGAACGAATCAAGTTTGGTCAGCTACTCAAAAACCTGCGGGTGGTGATCGAACATATAAGATTATACATGGTAGGGGGTATAGTAGTTTCGAACAACTTGATGGAGATGTAGTTTCTACTATGGATATAACAGTTCCGTTAGATGATCCGTTGAAAATTATTAGACTTCGATTATTTAATAAAAGTGATGAATTAAAGAAGATAGCCATAACGTATTATGCTGAATGGGTTCTAGGGGTACTTAGAGAGGCTCAAGCACCATTCATTGTGACAGAATGGAATTTAGACAATAGTACACTACTTGCACAAAACAAGTACCAAGAAAAGTTTCGTGACGCGATTGGTTTTATACATATTGCGCTTCCAGAAACGATCGCGAAATCTCATCATACGTATTCTTGGACGAGTGACCGTACAGAATTTATTGGGCGGGGCAATACATTAGAGTGTCCAACAGCATTATTAGAAGAAACACTTAACAAGAAAACTGGTGTGTTTTCAAATTCTTGTGGGGCCGTACAAACTGTTATCGAAATTCCTGCTAACGAAGAAGTGACGATTAGCATATTGCTTGGTTGTGCAGCTTCCAAACAAGAAGCGTGTTCACTAGTACAGCAATACGGAAGGCCTTCTGCGTTTGAAGAAACATTTTCAAACGTTAAAAAATACTGGGAGAGTACTCTTGGACAAGTGAAAGTTAAAACACCTGATCGAGCAATGGATATAATGATGAATGGGTGGCTTTTGTACCAAGCACTTAGTTGCCGATTATGGGCTCGCACTGCTTTTTATCAGGCAGGAGGCGCATTTGGTTATAGGGATCAATTGCAAGATTCACTAGCTTTTTTACATGTCGATTCGACAATATTAAAAAACCAAATACTTATAAACGCAGCGCATCAGTACCTTGAAGGTGATGTTCAACATTGGTGGCATGAAGAAACTCACAAAGGAATTCGAACGATGTTTTCTGACGATTTACTGTGGCTACCATATGCTGTTTCACGTTACATAGAACAGACAGAAGACCTAGAAATTCTCCAACAAGAGGTACCATTTTTGTATAGTGAAGTGCTAAAAGAAGGAGAATTGGAGCGCTATGAGGATACTGTTGTGTCTGATGAGTTGGGGTCATTGCTAGAACATTGTCTACGCGCGATTAAACATTCTTTGAAGTTTGGTGAACATGGTATTCCATTAATGGGAATAGGTGACTGGAATGATGGAATGAGTCGGATTGGTGCTAAGGGACGTGGGGAAAGTGTGTGGCTAGGTTGGTTTTTATTAGATATTTTAAAGAGGTTTTTGAAATTTGAAGAGGGTATCCTTTCACAAGATATCGTAAAGCAATTTGAACATGAAGTAGCTCAATTGGAAATAAACATGAATAAAAATGCTTGGGATGGTACTTGGTTCCGTCGTGCATTTACTGACGCAGGAACATGGCTTGGCTCAATGGAGAATACAGAGTGTCGAATTGATGCGATCGCCCAGTCTTGGTCAGTTATTGCTAACGGGACACCTATCGATCGTCAGGAAAGAGCAATGCGTTCATTTGATCGTGAACTTGTAGATCGAGATTTGAATCTGGCACGTTTACTAACAAAAGCATTTGATAAAACATATCCAAGTCCGGGGTATATACAAGGCTACCCACCTGGAATTCGAGAAAATGGTGGGCAATATACTCATGGAGTTATTTGGGGAATTGTAGCTTGGGCAATTTTAGATCGTCGTGATAAGGCATTTGATCTGTTCTCAATTTTAAACCCAATCTCACATACAAAAAATATTCGTGATATTAAAACATATGGAAATGAACCATATGTAATGTCGGCCGATGTCTACACAGCAAATCCACATGAAGGACGTGGAGGTTGGTCATGGTATACAGGTGCTTCTGGTTGGATGTACCAAGCAGGTCTAGAATATATTTTGGGAATCAAGTGTAGAGGAAACCGTTTATATATACATCCTTGTGTTCCTATAGAGTGGGACTCATTTAGTATTGATTACAGATATGGTGATTCGGTCTATTCAATCGAGGTTATTTGTGGCCAAAACCAAGATGAACCAACATGGTTAGTTGATGGAAAAAAACAAGAAAATAGAGAGTACTTATTTCTCGAAAATGATGGGGAAAATCATCAAGTAGTAGTTTATGTAGGTATACAATATTCTAAAGTAATATAATTGAATGTAAAAAGGAGTGCATTTTTTGCACTCCTTTTTAGTTGTTTAAAATTTATAAGTAGATTTATTTTTTTTAGAGACACTTAATTTATCATCTTTTAATACCAATTCTTTTAAATATTTTTCAAGTGGTTTTTTAAGTTCGGGTCTCTTTAAAGCAAAATCAATCGATGCTTGTAAAAAGCCAAATTTGTCACCTATATCATATCGATTTCCTTGTATTAAATAAGAAAAGATTGGTTCTTTTGTAAGTAATAAATCGATGGCATCTGTTAATTGATATTCGCCTTTCGAATCTGGGGTGATTTGTTCTAGCATTTCAAAAATTGTAGGAGTTAAAATATACCTCCCAACAATGGCTTGTGAAGAAGGGGTAGATTCTACATTTGGTTTTTCGATAAGACCTTTAACTTTAAAAATGTCTTTATTAAACTTGGAATAATTTACGATGCCATATTTGTTTACATCTTGTAGTGGAACTTCCTTACAACCAAGTATACTTGATTGTACTTCATTATATTTATGAATCATTTGCTTTAATGCAGGCGTTTTACTATCTATAATGTCATCGCCTAGCAACACAGCGAATGGTTCATTTCCAATAAATTTTTTTGCACATAAAATGGCGTGGCCAAGTCCTAATGGCTCTTTTTGACGAACATAGTGAATATCCGCAAGTGTTGAGATATCTTGAATAATTTTAAGTGTATTTATTTTTCCAAAGTTTTCTAATATAAGCTCTAATTCTAGTGATTTATCAAAATGATCCTCAATCGCTCGTTTATTTCTACCTGTTACGATAATGATGTCTTCTATTCCTGACATAACAGCTTCTTCGATAATGTATTGTATAGTTGGTTTATCTACAATCGGCAACATTTCTTTAGGTTGAGCCTTTGTCGCAGGTAAAAAACGTGTTCCATATCCAGCAGCGGGAATAACGGCCTTTTTGATCATTTGTTTCCCCCTTCGATTCTTATTAGTTATTTAAAAAATCTTTTGTAAAGATTTTTAACCTGATTTTATCCTATGCAAGATGGTTTTAATTTATAATTAGCTTTCATTAAGTTCTGACATCAATCTAATAATTAATAGAAAATATTGTTAAATAAGTAAAGAGGAAGAAAAGGCAATTAAATCGAAGGATACCATTTTTAGTTTTATTAGCCAGGTTCAAATTATTAAAAAAACGTCTTCAAAAACTAAATAATTATTTTAAAAGGCAACGCAAATATGCTATGCTACGTTGCCTTTAGTATTTTTTATTTGCAAACTATTTACTTAACCTTTAAGTCTATGGAAGTACATAACTATAACAACATTTAATGGTAATTTCAAAATAAAATGGGTAATTCAAAGGGATGAGAGTCGGTTAATTAGTGTGAATGATTTTAAAGGGTTTGTGAGGATATATAATAAAAATTGATATAGAGATATAATAATGTATACTGCGCATGTGGAATGTGTGGCTGAGCTTGTTGTAAAGAAAGGCAACTAACCCATTGGGAGTTGCCTTTTTTACTTATAATAAAGGATCGCTAAAAATTTTTCTGCTAATTCTTTTGGTGGTTTTACTAGTGGTACGTGTTCTCCTAACAATAACAGCTCTTCCAAAACGTTACCTTTTAATTCTTCTTCATTTTTGAAATTTTCTTCTCAATAAATAAATCATAATATTGAATCTTCTTTTTATTTAACTTTTGAATTTCAAATTCAATCGTAAATTGTCATTTATCAGTAACAATTTCATCATATTTCAGACACAAATCTGCCATTTTTCAGACATATTTTCGACATAAAGATGTATTTAAAATACTTCTTTTGCGTGCTATATTTTTATTGCTAAGTACTTACATATTTAGTTACTGGTACATGCAGTCGTTTAGGAAAAAATTGAAATGAAGGGGAAGGGGAAATTAATTTGTTTAAATGGATCAAAGCTACTAAGATGTCTTTTTTAACATTATTAGGGTTGGTTCTTTTGACTGGATGCGATAAAAGTCAGTTTATTGTTCTTAATCCAAAAGGACCTGTCGCACATGAAGAATTACGGTTAATCATTCTTACAGCAATTTTATGTCTGATCGTTGTTACTCCTGTTTTAGGAATCTTTATCTATATTGCAATTAAGTATCGGGATAAAGAAGGGAACAAAGCTCCATATCAGCCAGAATGGGCACATAGTAAGACTCTAGAAACGATTTGGTGGGGCATACCAATTATAGTCGTCGCGATTCTCGGTGTATTCACTGCTAAAACAACTTTGGCATTGACGAAACCACCAGTAAAGGATGTAAAACCAGTAGTAGTTCAAGTAACTTCACTAGATTGGAAGTGGTTGTTTACTTATCCTGATAAAAAAATTGCAACGGTCAATTATGCAGAGATTCCTGCAGGTGTGCCAATTCAGTTTGTTCTAACTTCTGATGCTCCAATGAACTCTTTTTGGGTACCAGAGCTAGGAGGACAAGAATATACAATGCCTGGTATGTCGATGGGATTGTGGCTTCAAGCGGATAAAACAGGTGAGTATTTTGGAACTGGTGCCAACTTTACAGGTAAGGGATTTGCTCACATGCAATTTAGAGTCAAGTCTGTAACTCAAGCTGATTATGATAAATGGGCTGAGGGTATTAAGAAAAGCTCTCCTAGTCTTACGAATGATGGATATAAAAATTTAGCTAAGCAAAGCACAGTAGTAAAAGAGTTAAGTTTTTCATCATATCCAAAGAATCTATTCGAAAACATTGTTAATAAAAACGGTGGAATCTATTACCATCATATGAACCATATGGGTGATGGTAAGACGACATCAGGTATGGATGATATGCCAGGAATGGATATGGGAACTAAAAAATAAATCAGGAGGCAATTTTCTATGGATAACTCACATTTTTTTGTCACTGGCGATCCGATGATTTATGGTGCAGATGTTTCAATTATTCTAACGATTATTGGGATCGTATTTTCTCTCACCTATTTAAAAAAATGGAAATGGCTTTGGAGAGAATGGATTACCACTGTCGATCATAAAAAAATTGGAATTATGTATCTTCTATCTTCATTACTTATGCTCCTTCGAGGTGGAGCAGATGCTTTATTAATGCGTATTCAGACAGCAGTACCAAATAGTCACTTTCTAACTTCTCAACACTATAATGAAATTTTTACGACTCATGGAACGATTATGATTTTATTTATGGCAATGCCACTTATGTTTGCATTATTTAACATCGTGGTTCCATTGCAAATTGGGGCGAGGGACGTTGCTTTCCCGTTTTTAAATGCATTAAGTTTCTGGTTATTTTTCGTAGGTGCTATGTTATTTAATATTTCGTTTGTCATCGGTGGTTCAGCAAGTGCTGGTTGGCTATCTTATCCACCATTATCTGAAAATATGTTTAGTCCAGGACCAGGTCAAAACTTTTGGATTTGGGGTATTCAGTTATCAGGGATCGGAACATTAGCTACCGGAATTAACTTTATCGTAACTATCTTAAAAATGCGTACTCCTTCTATGCGTTTAAGAGATATGCCACTGTTTACATGGTCAGTATTCGCATCATCAATTACGATTTTAGGCGTATTCCCAATTCTTACAGTAACGCTAGCTATGTTAACGATTGACCGTTTACTTGGTGGTCACTTCTTTACAATGGACGCTGGTGGTAACCCAATGATGTATATTAATTTGATTTGGATGTGGGGGCACCCTGAAGTTTATATTGTTTTACTGCCATCATTTGGAGTTTTTTCTGAGATTGTAGCAACATTCTCTAAAAAACGTGTCTTTGGTTATGGTTCAATGGTATTTTCGATGATGATTATTAGTGTTGTATCTTATTTCACTTGGGCCCATCACTTCTTTACAATGGGTGCAGGCGCGAATGTAAATATATTTTTTGCGATTGCAACAATGGTAATTGCGATTCCAACAGGCGTTAAAATATTTAACTGGTTACTTACAATGTCTCGTGGTCGTATTACATTAACACAACCAATGCTATGGTTTTATGCATTTATTCCAACTTTTCTCGTTGGGGGGGCAACAGGAGTTATGTTAGCAGCAGCTCCTGCAGATTATCAATATCATAATAGTTACTTCCTAATTGCTCACTTTCACCAAGTTCTAATTGGTGGAGTTGTGTTTGGTTATTTAGCAGGTATTTATTATTGGTTCCCTAAAATTTTCGGAATTAAGTTAAATGATCGTTTAGGTAAGTGGGCATTTTGGTTATGGCAAATTGGTTTTTATGTTTGCTTTATGCCGCAATACGCGCTTGGCTTTATGGGAATGCAACGTCGAATTTATACGTATAGCCAAGTGAATGGTTGGGACATGGGATGGGCTCCACTTAACTACATTTCAACTATTGGTGGATTCTTAATGGGTATTGGTTTCTTATTCCAAGCTTGGCAAATCCTTTATAGCATTAAACATGGTGAACGAGATGTTACAGGTGATGCATGGAACGGACGTACATTGGAATGGTCAATTCCATCACCTGCGCCAGTATACAATTTTGCCATATTGCCAGAGGTAAGTGGTCGTGATGCATGGTGGTACCAAAAACAAGCGATGGAAAACGGTGCGTATAAGCCATCTCCAGTGAAATATGAACCGATTCATATGCCGAAGAATTCTGGAATTCCTTTTATCTTATCAGTTTTCTTCTTTATTGCAGGATTTGGTTTTACGTTTGAATGGTATTGGATGGGAATTGTAGGATTAATTGGTGTTGTCATAGCATTATTTGCTCGTTCTTTCCAATATGATACAGATTATTATATTTCGGTCGAAGAAATAGAACGAACTGAAATGGCTTTAAGGAATAAAACTTATGTTCATAGAACTGCAAATTAGGAGGTTTTAAACATGCAACATGTTTCTGCTCATGTTTCTGACCACGATCATGGTCATGTTGACCAGGAGGGGTTAAAGCTTTTAGGTTTCTGGTTTTTTCTTGTAACCGACTGTCTATTGTTTGCTACATTTTTTGCTGCATATGCTGTTTTGCATACCCATACGAATGGTGGATTTACAGCGAAAGAATTTGATATCCCTGGTTTTATCATTGAAACTTTTATTCTATTAACTAGTTCATTTACAAGTGGATTAGCTGTTTTAGAGATGAATAAAGGAAACAAAAAAGGATTAATTAACTGGTTGATTGTTACTGCGATTCTAGGTGCTATATTCGTAGGATTAGAAATCAATGAGTTTACACATATGGTTCATGAAGGAGCGACGATTACTTCAAGTGCCTTTCTTACTTCATTCTTTTCACTTGTTGGTACACATGGACTTCACGTATTAGTAGGTTTATTTTGGATGATAGGATTAGTGATTCAACTTTCTCGTAAAGGGATTACGCCAGTTACGAAACGAAAAATTACGATGGTCAGCCTTTATTGGCACTTTTTAGATGCTGTTTGGATCTTTATCTTTTCAGTTGTTTATCTGATGGGGGTGATGTAAATGTCAAGTCATGAACATGTTAACTCGAGTAAAGCTTATGTAATAGGTTTTATTTTTTCAATCGTGTTAACAATCATCCCACTTGTGCTTGTCTTACAACATATGATTTCTAAATCTACTAGTGTTGTTGTTATTTTACTTACTGCTACTTTGCAATTTGTTGTACAATTATATTTCTTCATGCACATCCGAGATGGAGAAAAGCCACGATACAATGTCATGGCATTAATTTTAGGTAGTGTCTTCGTGTTAACGATTATTATTGGATCAATGTGGATTATGACTTTTAATTCTCAAGTTCAATAGAACTATAAAATGTTTAAACGCTCAGCGAGGTAATTACTTCACTGAGCGTTTAGTATTAATCAAAAAGGAGCGAGGGATTGTGTCAGTTAATCAAATACGTCAGGAATCAGCCTCTCAATTCCATAAGTGGACCAAAACCATTTCTGCATTCGTTATTGTAACAAAACCAAAAATCTTAATTATGCTTATTTTTACTTCACTTTGTTCTGCATTGGTGGCCCAAAGAGGAGTTCCATCTATATCTGTCCTTTTTTACATGCTTTTAAGTGCTTCACTTTCTGCTGGAGGATCGGCAGCGATTAATATGTGGTTTGATCGAGACATTGACGTTATTATGGAACGGACGATGAAACGACCTATACCTGCTGGATTGATCAATCCTCTTCCTGTTTTATTATTTGGAATACTACTTGGTGTCTTATCCGTTTTGATTGCTTTTCTATTTTTGAATCCAATCACTGCATTTCTTAATGCTGCTGGGTATATCTATTATGCGCTTATTTATACGATGTGGTTAAAACGAAGAACTCCTCAAAATATCGTTATTGGCGGGGGAGCAGGAGCTTTCCCTATATTAATTGGCTGGGCATCTGTTACAGGAAGTCTAAACATTACAGCATGGCTGATGTTTATGGTCATTTTCCTTTGGACCCCTCCACATACTTGGGCACTTGCCTTATATAAGAATAATGAATATACAAAGGCTGGGATTCCGATGATGCCTGTTGTAAAAGGAGCTCATTCAACAAAAATCCAAAGCTTTATTTATACGGTTCTCTTATTCATTTGTACTTTGGTTTTATTTGTAAGTGGAGAATTTAATTATTTTTATCTTGTTTTTGCAATTATCATAAATAGCTTTTTTCTATATTGCACATTTAAAATGTGGAAAGAGGACGACAATCATTTTATCTGGGCGAAGAAAACGTTTATTTGTTCTCTCATTTATATTTTAGGAATGTTTTCTACTATGGTAATTGGAATCTTGTAAGGGGTGTACTTATGAAATTTTTTAAGCTTTCTATAATTGCTGCTTCGTTCCTTTTTTTAGTAAATATTATTGGATTTATTGATACATTGACTAATTCTGCAATGGGGTGTGGAAGTGGATTTCCACTTTGTAATGGAAGTGTTTTTCCAGACTTTTCAGATTATCATTCAATCATCGAATATACTCATCGAATAGTTGTTGGTGGAGCAAGTATATTATTATTTGTAGTTTCAGGGATTACTTGGATAAAATATAAATCTCCTAAAATGAAATGGCTTGCTCTATTTGCTATTTTAGGAATACTAGGAGAATCTACTCTAGGTGCATTGACTGTAATGATTAAGCTTTCACACCTTATTCTTGCTGCACATCTAGGTATTGCTCTTATTTCTTTTTCGGCTTTAGTGAATATTGCTTATGGTATTTATCGAGAGGAAAAAAAAATAAGAGATTCGAAAAAGTTGCCTACTAGTTTCTCAGTTTTTTCTTGGTTTACTTTCTTATTTTTATATGTAGCTATTTATTTCGGAGGATATGTCGCAAAAACTGGATCAGGTGGAGCTTTCCGTGGGTTTCCAATACCGACTGAACATTTTTCAATCGTAGGAAATGCTTATTGGATCGACGTAATTCATCGATCTTTGGCACTCGGCTTAGTAATACTTTTCTTCATTCAAATGGTGCTTTCGAAAAAATATCGTCATGTTCGACCCGACATTTATCGCTTCAGTCAAATTAATTTCTTATTTATTATGATGCAAGGTTTAAGTGGTTATCTATTAATTTTTTCACATTTAAGTTTAGGAGCTGTCCTTTTACATGTTTCAATACTGTCCTTACTTGTGGGAATACAAAGTATAATTTGCATTCAGGGTCGTTAAAAGGTGCTGTTTTAGAAAGTAAATTGGTTGCTAATCTTAAGTTATATAACTAGGGCTTGTTTCCCAAGCAACATACTAAAAGAAATAATCAAGCGTTTCACAAACTAAAAGTATAAGTAGTATAGATTAGTGGGAAGGCTACCTCTTTTTTGCAATCTTATTGGCATAAGTATTCTGACTGAGGAAACTAAGAGTAAAAGCTCTTAAGAATGTTAGTAAACCTACCAACATCCAATGTTTTGTCAATTGCAGTTCACACATGTTGAGTGCGTGGCTGAGCTTGTTTTAAAATATTAAACCTTTGCTAAAATCAGAATAGACAACTGAAAAAAGCAAACAGGGGGGAAGGAAGGAGGGACTATTGTGGTCACCTTAATCTTTTTCCCTATTTCCTATTTTGTTTTATTGTTTGTTAAGTACGATTATGAATTTATAACGGATTGAGAAAGTGGCACTAGACTCTTTAGTGATAAGGATATAGATTGTTTTGAACAGGTAATTGCATTAAAAGAAGGTATGAAGGTAGAAGAAGCTGTTAAACAAGTTATTAAAGGGGAATTCAGTTCGCCTTTATAATCCTGTAACACCTTTTATAATGAACGAAAAACTTGATGCAATATTGGAGCATTTGAAGTTTACAAATGAACGTGTTGAAGGGTTAGAAAAAGAAAGCAAAGAAATAAAAAAATGTTAACTGATAGAGATACAATTTTAATGGAAGCTGTGACAAATGACAGATTTAATTTATTTTTTGAAAGATAGAAAAAAAAATTAAAAACAAACCAAAAAACAAATCTATACGATTAGTCACCTTTTTATTTTTGTAACTTAAAATACAAGATTCTAATATAAGAGAACCACCTAAAATGCACATTAAAATTATTTTCAAATCAATATTTTGAGGTTTAATAATAAAAAGACTACCTATCATCACTGCTATAAAAAAAGGTTTTATTTTTTTTGTCAAATTACTTAAATAAGTCATCACAAACACCTTCTAAATCTGTCAGAGTAATTGTTATATTATACCATAAGATGGTTTGATGAATATTCTAAAAAAGTACAAAAAAACGTCATTTATGGTACATTTTTCTTTCTGGTATTTTGTTAACATTAAATATGAATAATTTAATGTTAGGAGGAAATCATGAAAAAATTAGGATTAACCGTACTCTCTGGAGCAACTTTGACATCAACAATTGCTCCAAACTTTGTAAATGCAGAAGAAACTCAGCCAGTACAAGAAGAAGTAAACTACATATCTGATGATACTATTGTCGTCGATGAATCAGATAAACTTGAACAACTTGAAGCAGAAGCATTAGCAACACCTGAAACCTCTGAGAAAACAGATCGTATGGTAGTAAATGATGGATATCAAGATTATACTTATGCAAAAACTGTTTATGGCACTACAAGTGCACGTGACGGATTCGTAGCAGCAGTTGCAACTGCTATAATTAATGGATTACCAGGAGGTTATTATATAAATAAAGCTAAAGCTGTTTGGAATGGTATATTAGTTTTCCTTGGATTTGGTAACTATACCCCTAAATATCTAAAAGCGGTAATTTATGTGAAGAATGACGCTTATTTCAACAGAAGTAAAATAATTTATTATTCATATTCAGACAGCAAACGTACTAAATTAATTAGTAAAACTACTAGATACCACTCAATTCAATTAAAAGACTATAGATAACAATACTACAAAAAAGGCTTATAGAAATAATTCTATAAGCCTTTTTCTTTTTTAAGCTATTGGGTTGAGCTAGCTAGGGTTTGGGGCTAGCCCCATAAAATACGAAACTTAATATTTTAGTAGCTGTATTTCATTCGGCTACTAGCGGTTGTGGCTGATACTATTGCAAGCCGCAAGGATCCACTAGATTATTTGCTATTGGTTTATCACTTGCCGTGTAACATACATCAGCCGAATTTCGGAATGAAAGGAGTAAAAGGTGGAGATTTTTTTAAAATAGAAGGGAGAGATTTATATTATTGTAGATTGCCATTTTCACGTGGATGAATCCATGCTGACTTTAGAAAAAATGATAGAGGGGATGGATAAAAATCATATAGCAAAAACTGCTCTAATCCCCCCTATGAGTGAAACAATGTTTGAATCGGATAGTACCATTCAGTATCAGATACAGCGATTATTCCGTTTTCTAATACTTAATACCCCTCAAATAGGGCACAAAATTTATGATAGTCTAGTGAAAGATGGCTATTTGAAACTTTATGGTAACTCATATAAGATTTTTACCGAGCCAAAAAACGATATCGTGGCTACTGCAATTGCTAGATTTCCAGACCGTTTTCTAGGTTGGATAGCAGTGAACCCTATGATTCCTAATTTTATGGAAGAAATAGACTTCTATCTTAAAAACCCTAGTTTTATTGGGGTAAAGGCTCATCCATTCATGCATGGTTATCGTATTAAAGCTCTTGATCAAGTTGCTGCTTTATGTGAATCAAAAGGTGTACCTATGATTATTCATCTTTCTTCTGAGATTGACTCCTATAAATATCTACCTGAAAAATTCCCTAATCTTAAATTAATTTATGCTCACGCTGGTCTACCATTTTGGACAAAACTATGGAAATACGTTAAGGAACAACCAAATGTATATGTTGATACATCAAGTGACTATCTCAATCCGACAATTGTAAAACAAGCGGTAGAGTCTTTAGGTTATCATAAAGTTCTATTTGGTTGTGACGGACCATATGGAATGAAGACATTTAATGAATATGACTATTCGGACAAGAAAAGATGGGTGGAATCCCTTCTAATTCCTGATAACGAAAAGGAATACATACTTGGAAAAAACTTTTTAGGATTAATTGAATAATTTAAATGAAGGCAAAAATAATTCAAAAAAAGGTCTACCAAAATCGGTAGACCTTTCTTAATTCTTATTATTTAGACTCACTAATCGTTTTATTAACAACATCAATCACATAGTTTTTAGTGTTTTTGTTGATCGAACCGCCATCACCTTTAAAAATCGTGGATTTGGTTGTATCAGTTGGTTCAATGTGTACTGGTACTTGTGTCTGACCTTCTTTTAGATTAATAGATTGAGTGAATTTCATCTCATTATCGGTAGTTACTTTTTCCCCGTTGATAGTGAGGTTAGCTCCTTTAATAGAATTCCCTTTGACAGTTAAAGTTGAACCATTCACATCAATTTGGCTAACGACAAGTGGCTTATCAATCCAGCGTAAGATTGTATCTTGGACAGTCATTTTGTTGCCACCTTGATTTGAAACAACTATTTTCATATCTGTTCCAGTCGCACCATATCCATAGTAACTGATATCATCATCTGATGAATCAGTTGGTGTATGGTCTGCTAATCCTTCATGATCCCATGTGTTGTCTCTCGTATATTTATAGGTAATTTCAGTTCCTTCCTCAAGCTCAACTGTATATTCCCAATCTGGTGTAACGGCACCATTTCGGCTCATTGACCATGCACCTGTATTCCAACCATTTAAGCTGTTAGGTATATTCATTTGTGCTGACAAAGGAGTGTCATCCGGTGCATGTACCTTAAAGGTAACTTGCACCATGACAATATCTGGTGTGACATTTACAGTATTTGAATCCACATAGTTCCCTGCTTGATCAAAGACACGGATTTGGTAGTTATATGCTGTACCGTTTGTGACCTGATAATCACGGAAGGTAGTAGTGTCCCCATTTACTGAAGTTAGTATATGACCGTCACGATAAATGATAGTTTTATATGGCTGATCTGGTTGCGTAAGTTTCCAGTTCAAGTTAACCTGACCAGACTCTTTAATTGGTGTCTCCAAAGTGACCTTACTAGCAGGGGGAGTAGTATCTAAAGTGCTACGTGTATAATTCACTTCTTTTGTTTCAGAGTATACCCATGTATTACCTAAATCAGGTGTAAAGGACATTCTGTATTCATATATGCCAGCCTCTAATGGTGTGAAGCTACCTTTAAACTCATTAGCTTGATTTTCTTGAGACTGACCATTATATAGAGTTTGGTATGATTCCCAAGCAGTCTGGCCTTTCATTCTTACTTGAAGATCGGCGGTAATTCCTTCAGCTGGGCCTGTTTCTGTTGCACCCTGCAGGTAAAATGTTGCTTTAACAGTAGATTCAAGTGCTAAATTCAGCTCTTGGTTGTCTAAGGCTGTCATGTTGGACACGCTAGCTTTGCTAACATCGTAATGAGGAACGAGACCAACTGAGACTGCAGGTTCAGATTCGTTCCCGTTAGAATCTACAGCAGTTACAGAAAAATAGTAGTTACGACCATTATTTAAATCTGAAATGTTCACAGAAGTGTTCGTAGTTTCTTTCACTTTTGTCCATAATCCGCCAGCAATAGTAGATTGATAGACATTGAATTTTGTGCCAGTTCCTGTCCAGTTTAAAGTAATTTGTTTAGAGCCTACAGTCCCAATTACATTTTTAACTGACTGTGGATTTTTCACGTCATTATTGGATAGTAACATTCTTCCTGATTCAGCAGGAATGCTCAATGTCAACTTGCCATCCTTCACTGTAGCAACGTAATTTTTATCTAATTGGTCTACTAGACGAATTCCGTTCGCAATCAGCGTTTTAGTATCAACTTCAACTGTTTGTGCAGTTTTCCCTCTGTTGATAATGATCAGGGCTGATTTTGTTCCTTTAGTGCGAACGTAAGCTAATACATCGTTTTTAGCATAAATATGGTGAAGGTCACCATGACTAAATAAATCGGAATTTTTACTACGAATTTGACCAATATTTTGATAATGTTTAATCAAATCTTGGTTTTCATTTCCCCATGGATACGTACGGCGATCATCGGGATCTTTTGATCCTGTTTGACCTGCTTCATCTCCATAATAAATAGTCGGTGCACCAGGATAACCCATTTGAAGGATAGAGGCTAGCTTTAATCGTTTCACACCTTCATTGTAATTATAGTTCGGATCTTGTTCAGCTCGATTGTAAGTATCTGTTCCATTGCCTAGGAGGAATATAGCTCGTGCAGTATCATGAGATCCCATTAGATTCATGAGAGCATAAAAAGCTTCCTTTGGATAATCCTCTTGAACAGCAAGGAGAGAGTTTTGTGCATTTTCTGCATTACCATTTTTTAAATAATCTAGTACAGCACCTCGGAAACGATAATTCATTACGGAGTCATATTGATCTCCTAAAAAGTATTTAGAAGCGTCATCCCAAATTTCTCCTAAAATAAGCGGTTTTTCATCTTTTTGAAGAGTTTGTCCTGCACCTGTCATCGTCTTGGATTTAATTTCTTTTCGAAACTCCTGCCAAAATGAGCTGTCTACTTCATTCGCTACATCTAAACGCCAACCAGAAGAACCTCGATCAATCCAAGATTTGCTTACAGAATCCTTATCATACATTATATAGTTAGCAAATGCAGTATTGTTAAGTTCACTAGGGTGATCTACCTTTGAACCTTCTTTTGATTCAAAAACAGGGAGACTGTCATAGCCCCACCAACCTTCATACTTATAATGTTCTCCATTTGAAACACCGTTGACTTTTTCATTTGGCACTTTAACATTTTCAATATGGAACCAGTTTTCAAATCCGTATGGACTAAAGGATTGGCCTTCAGAGAGAAGTTGCTTTTTCGTTTTCTCTTTGGCAGTAGCCTCGGACAATTTTTCATCACTCATCAAATCATAAACACGAGACCAATATTCATATGCACCAACTGTTTTATATTTGTTATAGCGGTCAAAATAGATTGAATCGTCTGAGACGTGGTTAAAAACACCGTCCAAAATTAAATGCATATTACGTTTTGCTAATTCTTTTGTGAAATCTTTAAATTCTTTTTCTGAGCCAAACATTGGGTCTACTAATTTGTAATCCGTTGCATCATATTTATGGTTGGATGGTGCAAGAGCAATCGGATTTAGATAAAGTGTGTTGACTCCCATTGATTGTAGGTAATCAAGCTTTGCTTTGATTCCAGCAATGTCTCCTCCATAAAAGTCATTACTAAACTCACCGTCTCCAGTATATGAACCATTTCCTTGTTCATAAGGATTATCTGGTAAGCTTGACCAAGAAGAAGGATGTTCGATTGGCTGATTACCACGAGCTCCGACCTTGTCCTTTACATTGTCATTTGTCTTGTTACCGTTATAAAAGCGATCGGGAAAAATTTGATAGACTACAGCTTCTTTCATCCAATCTGGCGTTTGATAATTAGGGTCATATACTGTCAATTGGAAAAGGCCTGCATTTTTATCTACTGCTTTTCCAGTATGACCTTCTTGTGTGTCTTCTCCGTATTCTGCCATTGTATCTTGATCTCTGACAATGAATTTATACCCGTGAACACCTTTGTCCGTCGGAGTAAACGTAGCCTCCCAGTACTCAAGGTCACCTTTGTCTTTTGTGTTTGACCAACCTACATTCTTCATAGCCAAGACCTTTGTCGTGCCAGAATTATAATTTTTTACATAAAGGCTCGCGCTTGTTAGATCGCCTTTCTTAGCCGATATCCGTAAGGTGACAGGTGTCTTTTCTGGAACGGCCCCAAATGGCTTTTTGTATACTTGGTCCCATGAATCATGATAGAGGGCATTCTGATCAATCAAGCCATCAGAGCCTGTTGGTTTATAATCTGTATAAACTTCTTTTGTTTGGTTATTAAAGAAAAATGTAATAGTAGTTTCAGAAGTTATAGATAACTTCAGATTGGAGGTAGGGTAGGACTCTGTCCAATCTTTTCCTAGTACAATCTTGTATTCGTAAGTACCACTTGGCACTTTTGTAGTAAAGGAATAAATATTTTTGAAATTATCATCTTTTAAAAAGGCTGTTGAGTCTGCTGGGCTCCAAGCTGGCCCTGCATTAATAGCAGGCTGGATCGTTCCAACAAGACGTGGTTGTTTTTCCTCTGCTATAGGGGTGTAATGAGTGCTATCAGTAATTGAATGAGTATTATCATTATAGTAGAAAGTGACATCCTTTTGTTCGGATAGTATTAGTTTAATGTTGTTGCCGCCAGGATTTCCGCCTTCACCGTAATTTTCTGACCAGTTTCCACCAATGGCGATTTTGTACTCATATTCACCAGCCGGTAAAGTACCAGTAAATGTATAGAGACCATTACCTTTATACACCATTTCAGTTTGGTGCGAAGATGGGTCCCAATCACCTGAATTTCCTAACAACTTTTGAAAGCTTCCTACAAGTACAACTTGTCTAGCTGTCGTTTCTGCTGCTTTTACAGTTCCATTTGTAAAAAATCCCGGAAACATCTGGAGAACTAATCCTAATACAGTAACAAGCGATAATATTGATCTCTGTTTTCTCCTCATGAAAAAACCCCTTTCTCTTTCTAAATTACGAAAACGTTTATACAAAAGATGCAATAAAAATATGTATGTAGGTAATGCTCATTTACTGCAATCGTTTGCACAAATTGTTTTCAAAATAATTATATCTTTTTATTAACACAAATCAATGGAAAATAGCAAAATAATACAAATTTTCTGAAATAAGAACATTTCGTGAGGGATTAGGTAATCAATTACAGTTTCAGATAATTTAAATAGAAAGTAGGGTTCTAAAATAAGGTAGAAAGTAGCTAACGGTCTTCATACATTTATAAAAACAAAGACAGATGCAGTCCTAAAAATGGGCAAACGACTGTCTATGTTTTGAATGAATAAGTAAGGTGTAATTGCTAGTATTATAACAGCAGTTTCCTTCGTATATTTAATGAAACAACTTCATTTAAATTTGTAAATATTTTTTCGAATATTTCTAGTTTACCTAATGAATTAACATTTGTTTTGTAGCAATTGTTAATAAAGATATTACCCAATAATTAAAGGAGGCTTTCATATGATCAAGACGAATGCTAATCGGCTTCAAAAATTAATTGAGTTGTTTAGTGAATATGGTAAAACGGAAAACAATGGAGTAACTAGACTAGCATTATCTGCTGAAGATATTGCTGCAAGGAAGAAATTTCAAGTGTTAAGTGAAGAAGTGGGAATGACAGTAAAGTATGATGATATGGGGAATATGTATGCTACTTTACCGGGGAAAAAAAACTTACCTCCAATTGTAATTGGTTCCCATTTGGACTCAGTTATTAAGGGAGGTCGTTTCGACGGCGTACTAGGTGTACTTACAGCTTTAGAGACTGTTTATACAATTATAGATGAAAAAATCGAGTTAGATTACCCAATTACAATTGTAAATTTTACAAATGAAGAAGGGGCACGATTTGAGCCATCACTAATGGCTTCTGGAGTACTGTCAGGTAAATTTGATAAAAAAAAGATGAGTGCTTCAACAGATAAAAATGGAATATCATTTGTTCAAGCATTGAATCTAAGTGGTTTTGAAGGTTCTGAAACAAATCGTTTAAGAGAAGCCACAGCTTATATCGAACTACATATTGAACAAGGACCTGTACTAGAGCGTAAAAACTTAGATATCGGAGTTGTAGAAGGTGTATTAGGAATGGTATGCTATGAAATCTCTGTTTTAGGAGAATCAAATCATGCAGGAACTACACCTATCAGCATGCGAAAAGATCCAATGTTCACTGCAGCTAATTTGATTGTTGATTTACAAAAGCAACTACAGAGACTAGATTCAAAGCTTGTATACACAATTGGTCGTATGAATGCTTACCCTAATATTCATACAGTCATTCCTTCAGAAGTGACCTTTACTTTAGAGGCGAGACATCAGGATCCTGGGGTCATTGCAGAAGTAACTCGAATAGTGGAAGAACTGCCGGAAAACTTAAATGACTGCCCTATCAAATCCACACGGCTATGGGATCGAGACACAGTTGACTTTGATGAAAAAGTCGTAAATGCTGTGAAATATGCTTGCAAAGAGCTAGGGTATAAGGAAAATCGTATGTATAGCGGTGCCGGCCATGATGCTCAATTCATTGCTTCATATATACCAACAGCTATGATTTTTGTCCCAAGTATAAATGGATATAGTCATCGTGAAGATGAATTAACTTCATATGAGGATTGTGCTAAAGGAGCGAATGTTTTACTTAATAGTGTGTTAAAACTATGCGTTGAGAAAGTGAAAAAATAGGGTTTTTCAAAAAAATCGTGGTGATAAATAGCATATCAAAAACTTTACGCGCATGTAGAGTGTTTGGCTGAGTTTGTTTTAAATCTAAATATTTTATCTAAAAAGGCAACGTATCTATGGAACGTGGCCTTTTCTTTTTTTCGTGTTCAAGAATTGTTGCTATAAATTTATAATTACCAGAATTAAGAAATCGTATTTTGAATTATTAGTTTTGTTAAAAAAATACGTCCACTTTATAATATTGTTATTGTATACAATTTATATATAAAATCACAAACTAAAAGCAGAGGATGTTTGGTGAGTAACAGTCATCAAAGAGAGAACTTACATCGAGGTTAGAGAATAGGCATATTCAGTTGATTGCACTTGGAGGTGCAATTGGTGTTGGATTGTTTTATGGTTCAAGTACGACCATTCAAACTGGAGGTCCATCAATATTAATCTCATATATAATTGGTGGACTAATTATTTTTACGATTATGAGAGCGCTTGGTGAAATGTCAGTGCATGAACCGGTGTCTGGTTCTTTTAGTGCGTGGTAACAGCTAATGGTGTTATTGGAGAAAATACGAAAATCTATTCAGAGTCACCAGACTATGTTACTGTAAATGCTCAAGGTTATACTTCTAGTGTAATTACAGGCGGAGCAAAGGTTTGGACTAAATAATCTAAGAAACTACTTTAAAACACTCTATTTCCTTAAAGGAGATAGGGTGTTTTCTTTTTATGATTAAAGAAAAGAAAAACAATGTAATCCTAAAACAACTTTACGAATTATTTACAATCGTTTAAAACTAGGTTAATTATTCTTTTCTATAGTTAGAGATGTAGAAAATAATAATTTTCCTTAGGAGGACAAACAATAATGAAACGTGGATTAAAATTAACATTTGCAGCAATGGCTATTACAGGTATGTTAGCGGGATGTTCTAATAAAGATGAAAAAACTACTGGTAAGACAAGCACAGATGATAAAAAAATAGAATTAACAGGAACAATTGGCGCTGCAGGATCAACAGCATTACAACCACTAGCTGACGAAGCGGCTACTGAATTTATGGCGAAGTTCCCACAAGTATCAATTACAGTTCAAGGTGGCGGTAGTGGTACTGGGGTAAACCAAGTATCTACTGGAGCAATTCAAATTGGTAACTCAGATGTACCTGCTGCTGAGAAATTAGAAGATAAAACTTTAGCAAGTTCATTAGTAGAAGCTAAAGTTGCTGGTGTTGGCTACTCAATGGTAACAAATAAAGACGTTGGTGTAGATTCACTTACACTTCAACAAATTGAAGATATTTTCGCTGGTAAAGTGACGAACTGGAAAGAAGTTGGCGGTAAAGATGAGAAAATTAATGTAATTAATCGCCCAGCATCATCTGGTACTCGTGCAGCGTTTGAAAAGAAAATTATGAAGGACGTTAAGATTAATGATGGCGTAGGAACAGTGCAAGACTCAAACGGTGCAGTTGAACAAGCTGTAAACTCTACTCCTGGTGCAATTTCTTATCTTGCTAATTCATATTTAATTGGCGATAAAAAAGATGCTTTAAAAACTGTGAAAATTGATGGAAAAGAATCTTCAACTGATAATATTACTTCTGGTGCATACCCATTCTATTCATATGAGTATATGATTACAAAAGGTGATGCAAAATCTCCAGTAAAAGAATATATTGAATTCATTAGTGGCGATGAATTTTCTAATAAGTTAGTTGAAATGGGCTATATCCCAGCTTCAGAAATGTCAGGTTTACAATAATAATGCAATTTAAGCTGACTCTAAAGGTCTATGACTTTTTGAGTCAGCTTTTTTTATTTCTTTGTAATGGGCAAAAAGCATTTTATCAACAAATTCCGTCGCTATATCAACAAAAAATATTAATTTATCAACAAAAAGCATCACTTTATCAACGAAGTTCACAGCTTTATCATTAAAAGTCACTATATGTTCGCGTTTTTCAATATTGACTACGTTAACGATCAACATGAAGTGACTACTTAAAAAGTAAAGTTAGTATTAAGTAGTTTTCTTCTTTATATTTAGTAAGTTTTAATAAATACTTGGTAGTTTAACGGAACGTTCAATGCCCTTAAATCGACTAAATATACAATTCCTAAAAAGATTTACAATTTCTTTACGATTGATTAAAACTTGCTTAACCTAAAAACTTTAAAGTAGAGAATGTAAGAGAGAAACAAACAAAAATTAAAAACAAAATCAAAAAATAAAAACAAACATTTTAGGGGGATTAAAATGAAACGTGGATTAAAATTAACATTTGCAGCAATGGCAATTACAGGTATGTTAGCAGGATGTTCTAATAAAGATGATAAAACAACTGGAAAGACTTCAGATGATAAAAAAGTAGAATTAACAGGAACAATTGGTGCTGCTGGATCAACAGCATTACAACCACTAGCTGACGAAGCAGCAACTGAATTTATGGCGAAGTTCCCACAAGTATCAATTACAGTTCAAGGTGGCGGTAGTGGTACTGGTGTAAACCAAGTATCTACTGGAGCAATTCAAATTGGTAACTCAGATGTACCAGCTGCTGATAAATTAGAAGATAAATCTTTAGCAAGTTCATTAGTAGAAGCAAAAGTTGCTGGTGTTGGTTACTCAATGGTAACGAATAAAGATGTTGGAGTAGATTCACTTACACTTCAACAAATTGAAGATATTTTCGCTGGAAAAGTAACGAACTGGAAAGAAGTTGGCGGTAAAGATGAGAAAATTAATGTAATTAATCGTCCAGCATCATCTGGTACTCGTGCAGCGTTTGAAAAGAAAATTATGAAAGACGTTAAAATTAATGATGGCGTAGGAACAGTTCAAGACTCAAACGGTGCAGTTGAGCAAGCTGTAAACTCTACTCCTGGTGCAATCTCTTATCTTGCTAACTCATATTTAATCGGCGATAAAAAAGATGCTTTAAAAACTGTGAAAATTGATGGAAAAGAATCTACTACAGACAATATCGTTGCAGGTGATTACCCATTCTATTCTTATGAGTACATGATTACAAAAGGCGATGCGAAATCTCCTGTAAAAGAATATATTGAATTTATTAGTGGCGACGAATTTTCTAATAAGTTAGTTGAGATGGGTTATATCCCAGCTTCGAAAATGGCAGGCTTAGAATAATATAAAAAATGAGAGTTGGTTTTATACCAACTCTCAAACTAATTTATTAATGGATGATAGGGGTTTATCATGAATTTCAAAAAAAGAAACTTTTTTCTAATTGAATACCTTGGAAGAACTCTTGTAACTTTATGTGGTTTCTTAATGATCGGTATTACAATAGCAATAATCGGATTTATTGTTAGTAAAGGAATCCAATCATTTACAGTAAATGATATATCGTTAAGTGAAATTTTGTTTTCAAAACATTGGAGTCCGAATAATGCTTCAAACCCAACATATGGGGCATTAATTTTTATTGTTGGCTCAATTCTAGTATCTGTTGGTGCTGTAATTATAGCTGCACCAATTGCGATTGCATTAGCAATTTTCATGAATTTTATTTCACCAAAGTTTGGTGAAAAAGTATTAATTCCAGTTTTGGAAATTCTAGTCGGTATTCCATCAGTAGTTTATGGATTTCTTGGCGTAACAATATTAGTTCCTCTTATTAGAAATACTTTAGGTGGAGTAGGGTTTAGCTTAATTGCAGGGATTATAGTGCTTAGTATCATGATTTTACCTACAATTGCAAGTATAGCATCTGATGCTGTGCGAGCTGTTCCTAGAACCTATTTAGAAGCATCATATGGACTAGGCTCTACTAGATGGCAAGCAATTAAATTGGCAATAGTACCAGCTGCAAAAACAAACATTTTAACAGCGATCGTTTTAGGTCTTGCTCGTGCATTTGGTGAAGCATTAGCTGTACAAATGGTAATCGGGAATACAGTTAAGTTCCCTAATGGTATTTTTGACCCAACAGCTACATTAACAGGAATTTTAACAATGGATATGGCAAATACATTAAACGGTACAGCTTGGAATAACACTTTATGGACTCTAGCAATGATCTTACTTCTAATATCCTTCCTCTTTATACTAGTCATTCGATTAATTGGAAGAAAAGGAGGATATGAATCATGATTGCAAGAAAAATGGATAAGATTTGGACGGGAATACTTTGTTTAATAGCTGGTTTAGTTGTAATATTATTACTATTTTTATTAAGTGAAATTATTTTTAAAGGTTGGGGATTCTGGGACTTTGATTTCCTGTTTGGAAAACCTAGTAATATTCAAGCAGGCGGTGGGATTGGACCACAACTTTTTAATTCATTTTATATCTTAGTGTTAACTTTAATTATTTCAGTTCCGATTGGAGTTGGAGCTGGGATTTATATGGCAGAATATGCAAAACCAGGTCGTTTTTTAAATTTCTTAAGATTATGTATTGAAACGTTGGCTTCATTGCCTTCAATCGTAGTAGGTTTATTCGGTTTATTAGTATTTGTAACAATGACTGGCTGGGGTTACACTTTAATTGGTGGTGCACTTGCGATTTCAATCTTAAATCTTCCAGGTTTAACAAGGGTAAGTGAAACAGCGTTATTAAATGTTCCTAAAACTAGTAAAGAAGGTAGCCTTGGATTAGGTGCTACAAAGTGGCAAACAATTACTAAAATTAGTATCCCAACAGCAATTCCACAATTAATTACAGGAATTATTTTAGCAGCTGGAAGAATTTTTGGTGAAGCAGCGGCATTAATCTATACTGCCGGACTTACAACGCCTATTCTAAATAATGCTGCTCCATTAAATACACCGATGAATCCGTTTAATATTTTTAGACCAGCAGAAACGTTAACAGTTCATATCTGGAAATTAAATTCAGAAGGTATTGTTCCAGATGCACAAAGCATCGCTACAAAATCTGCTGCAGTTTTAATCGTAATGATCCTTTTATTTAATCTATTTGCTAGATTGTTTGCTAAGTTTCTAAATAGACGCTTTACAGGGGCAAAAAGATAATATTATTAAAGATCTCTATGGAAGATTCCGTAGAGATTTTTTTATTTTATTAGTAGGTTCTATCAGAGTGGATTGTTGATTTTCTTAATCGAGCAACTGGCAGATTTGTTGCTTAAGATCAATGCACAAGCAGCAAAAAAAAGGAACTTCCAGGGAAAATCCTTTTTTTCGATAATGTTATGTATAACGATTAAAAGTTAAGTGTTTTTTATTTGATCAACCTCACTAAGTAATGTTTCTAAATGTTTTAATATTGTCTTAGCTATTTGATGTTCTTTATTTTGTTCTAACTGTTCTTTAGCAGCTTTAGATAATTCAGTATAATCGTGATGTGAATTTTGGTTATGCTTTTCATTAGTTTCTGAAAAGTTGAAAGCATTGCTAAGCTTAACATTTATTTCATTGTGTAGACTTTTCAGACTTTCAATCATTTCATCCATTCTTGGCACTCTCCATTTCGTTTAGTAAATTTAATTTATAGTTAGTATTTACATGTGACCATTAAAAATGAGTTGATAATTATTAATAATTGAACAAACGTGAGGGCTAACGAAATTGACAGATGATACTTCAATAAAAGGATTTTGCGGATCTATTTAGCTACTGAGCCAATAAGTTTATGATTTGTTTTTTGAAAATTATTATCCTAAAAAAACTGTTGACAAGTTTACCTCGCGTCCGTATAGTATTAGTTATTATAAAAAATATTCAGAAATATTTATCAAAACGCAAAGATCAGGAGTAGTAAAAGTTAATGATTAGGTATAGAGAGCTGCGGGGTGGTGCAACGCAGTCCAATGATACTTTGAACTTGCCTGGGAGTGGTAAAGCGAAAGATTAGATTTAATCTTTTCTCTGGTTTTAACGATTGACCTTCGTTACAAGGTTTTTAAAGTAGGGTTCGAAAAGAGCCAATAAGAGTGGTACCGCGGTAAGCTAAGGCATGTCGTCTCTTTCTTCATTTGATTATGAAGAATGGGATGATGTGCCTTTTTTGATTTTTTAGGAGGTTAGGATATGAAAATGGACAAACGGAAATTACAAAGGACAATGACTTCAAGACATATTACGATGATGGCATTAGGTGGTGCCATTGGGGCAGGTTTATTTAAGGGAAGTAGTTCAGCAATTGATATGGCAGGCCCATCCATCATAATTGCTTACTTGCTAGGAGGCATCATCTTATTATTCGTCTTACAAGGTTTAGCTGAAATGGCGGTTCGCAATAGCGATGCAAGAACATTCAGGGATCTTGTCCAATCTATATTAGGAAAGTATCCAGCTTATTTCCTTGATTGGATTTATTGGAAAATGTGGGTATTGAACATCACGGCCGAATCAGTCGTTGCTGCCATTTTCATTCAATATTGGTTGCCTGACTATCCAATCTGGATACTGGCATTAGTTGTTTCGGTGTTAGTTACAACAATCAATTTGCTATCAGTAAAGGTTTTTGCTGAAACTGAGTACTGGCTTGCTTTAATTAAAATTACTGTCATCATTGTGTTTATCTTAGCTGGGTTAATATTGTTACTTGTGAATTTTGGTGATCATAAAGCAGTCGGTTTCTCTAACTTGACAGACCATGGCGGTTTCTTTCCGAATGGATCAACAGGTTTAATTTCGGCTATGCTGGTTGTAATTTATTCATATGGTGGTACTGAAATTATCGGGGTCACATTAGCAGAAACGAAGAATCCCGAAAAAGTGGTTCCAAAAGCCGTTCGAAGTACATTGGTCAGAATTATTTCTTTCTATATCATTCCATTTTTCATCATCGTTAGTTTAATTCCTTGGAACAAAGTAAACGGGGTGCCTGAAAGTCCGTTTGTGATGGTCTTTAAAATGATAGGGATTCCTGGTGCTGACCATATTATGAACGCCGTTGTTCTAATAGCGATTATTTCATCGATGAACTCTGGATTGTATGGTTCATCCCGCGTTCTGTATACGCAAGCTATGGACGGTCGCATTCCGAAAATCTTTTCAAGATTATCTAAGAAGAAAGTTCCTGTTTACGCAATATTAATGTGTACTTCCACTTTATTTGGCGGTGTACTGATTTCCTTATTTGCTGGAAGCAAGACCTTTGATTTCTTGATGGGATCGCTGGGATATACCGTATTATTCATCTGGTTGATCATTGCTTTTGCCCATTTGAAATCACGTAAACAGTCACCTATTAAGTCAAGTGACTATGCAGTTAAATGGTTTCCATATACTACTTGGGCTGTGATAATCGCTTTAATGATGATTCTAATCGGAATCATTTTCACGACTCCAATCATCGTAACGATCATTACACTTTGCATCTACATCTTTATTACCTTAACGTATCTATGGAAAAAACGTCTTAACAAAAACTTGTAGAAGAGATAATTAGTAATTATTG
This sequence comes from Gottfriedia sp. NPDC057991, assembly GCF_042886615.1. Classification (NCBI taxonomy): domain Bacteria; kingdom Bacillati; phylum Bacillota; class Bacilli; order Caryophanales; family Bacillaceae; genus Gottfriedia; species Gottfriedia sp. NPDC057991. The sequence goes on along the minus strand of NZ_JBHVQN010000004.1, from coordinate 160,233 downwards.
AAATTGTTGTGATTATTGAGCCTTACTTAAGGCAGTTCATGCAACCACTACAATTATGCTATACTCGTTCTTCAATTAACTTGTGCTTTACTTTTAATGAGTAAAGCCCTTTTTTTCTGAATAGTAGATCAGTTTTTATATTTAGCTGCCATAAATAGTAATCGCTCATGGACAAGCATACAATCACTTAAGCCTCGTCTCAATATAATGATAGGAGTTTATAAGAGAGTGAAGTGAAAAGTGTGCCTCCAAAAATGAAAAAACCAAACAATTCAAATGAAGAGAATAAAGAGAATATTAATATTGCATCGGCTTTTAGAGCTGTAAGTAATGTAACTCAAACTGTGCCCGAAAATACTTTTGTAAAAGTAAACTACAATAAAAAACAATTTGATTTAGCAAATGAATATAATCCGTTTACTTCAATATTTAGACCAAAAAATAATGGGGTCTATTTAGTTTCTGCAACGATTACTTTTTTCCCCGTTAATAACAATGTCGATTATAGAGTACGGATCGAAATTCGCGTAAATGGAAAACCTGCAATCGCTATTGATAATGATTTCTTTGGTCCAATATTATTCGGAAATACTGTAAATGTCTCATCAATTGTGAAACTTAATGCTATGGATCAGGTTGAGGTTTTTGCTCAAAGTAGCCTAGCTGGTACGATTGATACAAATGTTGATGGTGAGGTTAGTACGCATTTTGAAGCTGCAAGATTTCCGTCTCCATCATAATTAGGTTAAATATATTGTTTTTTACTTTGTGAACTCCTCAGTATCGTGCGTAACGTAAGCCGTGGAGTTTTTTATTTGTGCAAATTTCTAGTTTTTCAGCAGTTTAAAGCAACCTTATAAGGTGGCTTTAAACTGCTGAAGTAGTGTCTTACATTATTATTGTTAAGAAAAACTGGTTGAGATTGATTTCCCAAAAGACAGTCATGAGTAAGTACTTTTCAGCTTTTAGCTATTATACTTACTCATGATCTAGTTATAAGCATGTTCTATATGTATTTTTCAATTTCAACTACTGAACCATCAGAGATAAATCAAATACATATTCAAATCGGCAATTGAACAATAAAAGTACTACCTTCTCCTAAAACACTTTCTACTATTATATTACCGCTGTGAGCATTAGCAATTGATTGGTAATGGATAATCCTAGGCCAGCGCCACCATAGATCAACTTGCCAACGGGCATGCAGGTTAAATCGACAAGTCTAGTTAGTTTTATGAAAATGATCTCTTATTAGGGGATCATTTTTTTTTCGAAAAAATCTCAATATAACGATTTTTTTAGTAAAGATAGTTTGAGGTTACAAATTTCCTTATTTAACTATTCATTCGTTCGAATAATATAAAAGGGAAAAAATTGTAAAGTCTAATAGTCTTGTAAACTGTATAATCAAAATGTACTATTTTAATATAGGACTGGAGGACGTTATGGAAGAGAAAAAATGGTCGATTATTTTAAGCGTACTTTTTTTATTGTTTGTTTATGTACTTATTCATTTTGAAATAAATGCTAGAAATATTGAAAATTCAGTTCAAAAATTACAGGATCGTGAAGTAGAACCGAAGAAAAAACTCCATTTTGTCCTTATTTCGCAGGAATTTGATAATCCTTATTGGAGGAAAGTACAAGAAGGGGCAGATGTTGCTGCAGAAAAGTTTGGAGTAAATGTTGAATATATAGGTCCTTTACGTACAAGTCCGGAAGAACAAATTAAGTTATTAGAAAAGGCAATTGCTTCTCAGGTGGACGGTATTATCGTACAAAGTCTTGATGAGAATACTTTTTCGCCCGTAATAAATAAAGCGGTTTCACAACATATTCCTGTTATTACAATTGATACAGATGCGCCAAAAAGTAAGCGTATTGCTTATGTTGGTACAAATAATTTTAACGCAGGAGAGCAGTTAGGAAGAGTTGTCGTTGAGGAAACGAATGGTGTTGGGAAAATTGGCGTTATTATAGGGAGTGAAAAATCAGAAAGTCAGCAGGCGAGATTAAACGGCTTTTTAAGTATTGTTAAAAAGCATCCTAAATTAGTGGTAAAGGATATCGAGTCCTCTAATATATCGATTATTCAAGCAAAGCTTCAAACTGAAAGTATGCTACGTAATAATAAAGACATTTCAGTTATGGTTGGTACAAGTGCTTTAGACGCGATTGGCATTTTGAATGCATCAAAAAATTTAAAGTTAAATCAAGTTGAGATATTTGGATTTGATAATATCGAAGGTACACTCCAAGCAGTTCAAGATGATGCGATTAAAGCAACTGTTATTCAGAAGCCATATGAAATGGGCTTTCAATCTGTCGGATTATTAATTGATTCGTTACATGGAAAAGTTATTAATAAAGAAAATTTTACACCAACCGAGGTGGTGACGAAAGAAACGTTGATCAGGAGGAGAAACGTTGAAAATTAGGACAAAGTTATTTATTTTTATTCCTATTCTAGTTATTTTATTAAATCTAGTTTCATTTTTTATTTTTGAAAATGGTAAGAAGGTTCAAGAGAGTTATAATTTAATGATTAATAAAATATTTTTATATAAACAAATCTCTTCTGAAACCCAGGAGAATTTAAGCTTGGTAAGTAGTTATATTATTAATCCACAGCCAAAAAACTATCGATCGATTTTGCAGCATAAAAGCAATTTACAAAAATTAAAAAAGGAATTATTAACACATAATGCTACTAAAAATAATCAGCTTGTGTTAGAAAACTTTACCCATATGATTGATTCTTTTCTAGAGTTAGAATCATCGATTACAGATAATCTAGTCTCCCAAAATTTTTCAAGTTATACAGATCAATACCGGGATATAGAGAAAATATCAGGGTTTATTAGAGAGGATAGTCAAAACTTAGTTGATTTAGAGCTTAGTAATTATCAGCCTATTTTTCGAAAGATTATTGCAAATACTCAGTCTATGAATCAATTAGGTGTCCAGTTGTTCGTTATAACGACGATCATTAGTATTGTTTTTGCAATTTGGTTGTCTAGAAGTATCGTCATTCCAATTAATCGATTAGTTTATATGGCTAAACAAATTGGTAAAGGTAATTTTAATGTGGCTCCCCCCACATTGTATCAAAACAATGAAATCGGAATTCTTGGTAAAATCCTCAATGAAATGTCTAAGAATTTAAGCAATTTAATGATAAAAAATATCGAAATTGTAGAAAAGGACCGACTTGTAAAGGAGCTTGAATTAAAAGCCTTACAAAGTCAGATCAACCCGCATTTCCTGTTCAATACGTTAAACGTTATATCTAAGTTAGCTTATATTGAAGGAGCTGAGCAAACGAGTGATCTAACAGTATCAACCTCGAATTTGCTACGTTATAATTTACGGAAATTAGACGAGCCTGTAACTCTTTTGGAGGAAGTCAAAAATGCTGAAGAATATTTTTCGATTCAAAAGGCGAGGTTTAGAGATCGTGTACGCTTCGAATTAAATATAGAAGAGTCATGTTTAGGGTATAAAGTTCCTTGTTTAACATTGCAACCACTTCTTGAAAACGCATTTATACACGGTATCGAGGGGATGGAGCAAGGGGCAGTAATAGCAATTACGATAAAAAATCATGAAAAATATATTTACATCGAAATTTATGATAATGGTGCTGGTATGAAAGAGGAGACCAGAGAAGCTCTTTTAACATCGTCTATGCCGATCATCTCTCAAAAAAGCTCAACTGGATTAGGTACAACAAATGTATTTAAACGCTGGCTCCTCTTTTATGGAGAAGAAGATATTGTTGATATCAAAAGTGAAATAAATAAAGGGACAACCATTATATTAAAGCTTCCTGTCTCATCAAAATTTTAAAATTAAAGGAGGTACCTATGTATCGTTTATTAATTGTTGATGATGAACCATTAGAGCGCGAGGGACTTGAATTGATGATAAATCGATCAATGCCTAATCAATTTCAATTTGAACAAGCTGAAAATGGACGAGTTGCGATTGAAAAATCAATAGAATACCAGCCTCATATTATCTTTATGGATATAAAAATGCCTGGTATTCAAGGGCTTGAAGCTGTTTCGGTTATAAAACAAAAGCTACCTGATTCAAAAATATTCATTGTCACTGCATATGACTATTTTACATATGCACAAGAAGCCATTTCATTAGGTGTTAAAGATTATATTTTAAAGCCTGCTAAAAAGGATCATATCATCTCTTTACTTCAAAAGATGATCGATGAAATTGAAGATGATCATAAGAAAAGATTACAAGAATTAGAGGCTATTGAAAATTTATCGATTATACGTCCTCTCACTGAAAATGAATATACGTTAATGCTAATGTTTAATACGGTTCAAGAACTAAATGTGGCTCAATTGTCTGGAATTCTCGGTTTTGAAATCGAGTTAGGTTATGCGAGTGTCATTAGGTTGCCTAAAGAAATTAGTCAAAATGACAAGGAACAAAGGAGAATTTATGAATGTGTTAGGCACTTTATAAAATCTTCGAGGAATTGTTTAATCAGCCCTGTTGTAGATGGCCAATTAGCCATATTTATTCCAGTACAGCCTAACCAAGAAGCCGATCTTCAAACACTGGTACTCTATCAAGATGCTTTAAAGACAATTGAATACATAGAAAATCAAACTGGTTATCAAACAGTGATTGGTATTGGGTCTTTAAAGCAAGGAATTGAAGGGTTACGACAATCATATAATGAGGCATTTCATGCAAGTTTAGAATGTGATGAGTTAACACGTGTTAATCCGCATTCAATGAATCTTTCTATCAGTATGCCAGACGAGGAAAAACAAGTTTTAATTGATTCTTTTAGAAAAGCTGATTTAGAAGACGTTATGAATCAATTTAATAATTTGTATGAAAGATTTAGTAATTATGATGTTTCGCAAGTTAGAACGGAATTAAATTCACTATTTAATCAAATTTTCCAATCTCTTCGTAATTCATCGATTGAAGTTGAGAAATTTCATATTCCAGACACTAATGAAATCAATCAATTGAAGATGATTGTGGAGCAACAAATCATTAATTTAATTACAAAGATCGATCGTGAAAAAGAAATCAAGACAAATCATCTGATGATATTGGCCAGGGAGTTTATCGCTCATCACTTCATAGAGGATCTCTCACTTGAGCAAGTGGCCAACTATTTAAAATTGAATCCAGTTTACTTTAGCAAACTATTTAAAAAGCAAACAGGTGAGACTTTCAGTGATTATTTAATGAATTTGAGAATCAATAAAGCGAAACAATTAATGGAAAAAAGAGAATTAAATTTAAAAGAAATTTGTTACCAAGTGGGCTATAATGATCCAAATTATTTTAGTCGAGTATTTAAAAAATGTACGAATGAATCTCCTAAGGAATATAGGAAGAAAGTTTTAATGAATATTTAAAGAGAAATACTTGAATTTGAACTGATAAACGATTACTTATTTTATTTGAATAGTTAATGATAAAAGAGTCTAACGACATACTTAATGATCGTATTTACGAATTACTTTTTAATTTGTACATACTTTTATTGAGTTTTCTGTTTGACTCTTTTTTTGATTTAAATCGAAATTAACTGTACTAATATGTCCCAAAGTTAAGATAATGCTAGTTTTAATATTCAGAATGTAAACGTTTTCTGTAATGAGGTAAATTAGTGCAGATAATAGACAAAAGAGTGAAGGAAATGGGTAAGCGTTTCCAATAAAAAACGTGATAACCTTATTTATGAAAGCGTAACCAGAAAAAAGGGGGAAACACTTTGAAAAAGTTATCAAAGATTTTTGCAATAATTTCGGTATTTTTAGTAATGACTCTTGTTGCAGCTGGATGTGGATCATCAGCAACATCAAGTGATAGCACTTCTGCTGGTAAGAAAAGTAAAGATGGTAAAGTTGATATTGGTATCGTTTTACCTACAAAAGATGAGCCACGTTGGACTCAAGATGAAACTCGCTTTAAAAATGCTTTAAAAGATACAGATTATTCAGTTGAAATTTTATTCTCACAAGGTGACTCTGCTAAAGAAAAAGCAAACGTTGATTCTTTAATTGCAAAAGGCATCAAAGTTTTAATTATTTGTCCTCAAGACGGTGCTGCTGCAGCTTCTTCAGCTGAAGCTGCAAAAGCTGCTGGTGTTAAAGTAATTTCTTACGACCGTTTAATTACAGGTACTGACGCAGTTGATTACTATGTATCATTTGATAGCGTTGCTGTAGGTGCTGCACAAGCACAATATCTTGTAGATCATGCTTCAGGTAAATCAGGTCAACCTTTATACCTATACGCAGGTGCTGCATCTGATAACAATGCATTCTTATTCTTCCAAGGTGCTTGGAAAGTTCTTCAACCAAAAATTGCTGATGGAACATTCAAAGTTGAAAATTCAGCAGCTGCAAATAGCTTAAAAGCTAAAGCTGATTTAACTCGTGATGAGCAAGCAAAAATTATCGGTCAAGTTACAACTAACTGGGATTTCAACGTAGCTAAAAACTTAACTTCATCTAACTTAACAAAAGCTTCTAAAGCTGACAAAGGTGATGTATTAGTTCTTGCTCCAAATGATGGAACTGCTCGTTCAATCGCAGATACATTTAAAGCAGACAAAGATATAACTTCATATATTATTTCTGGTCAAGATGCTGAAAAAGCTTCTGTACAGTACATTATTGACGGCAAACAATCTATGACTGTTTTCAAAGATGTTCGTACATTAGTTAAAGATGCAATCGCTACTGCAACTTCAATCTTAAAAAATGAAACACCTGATGCTTCAGGCGTTACAAACAACGGTAAAGCTGATATCAAAACAAAACAAACAGATATTATTGTTGTTGATCAAAGCACAGTGAAAAAGGACTTAGTTGATTCTGGATACTATAGCGCTTCTGACTTCACTGGATTGAAGTAATTAATAGAAGAAATGAACTTGCAAAATAGTGATGGTCTAACCGTCACTATTTTGTTAATTATTCAATTTAATCAATGACTCAAGTAGATGGCAAATTCGGGAGACGGATCATATGAGTGAATTTATTTTAGAGATGAGAAATATCTCAAAAGAGTTTCCAGGTGTGAAAGCATTAAGCGATGTTAACTTCAAGGTTAGAAAAGGGGAAATACATTGCTTAGTTGGTGAAAACGGTGCTGGAAAATCGACCTTAATGAAAGTATTAAGTGGTATTTATCCATTTGGAACCTATACAGGTGATATTGTTTTTGGAGACGAAGTTCAAAAGTTTTCAAAAATAAGTGATAGTGAAAAAAAGGGCATTGGAATCATCTATCAGGAATTATCTCTTTTTCCTGAGCTGTCCGTTTACGAAAATATTTTTATCGGACATGAAATTAAAAAGGGAATAACTGTTGATTTCAATGAAACGATTGTTAAAGCAATCGATATGTTAAAAAAAGTAAAACTAGATGTAAATCCGGAAGTGCAAATTAAAGAGTTAGGCGTAGGTAAGCAGCAACTGGTTGAAATAGCAAAAGCACTTAGTAAAGATGTTAAATTGCTTATTCTCGATGAGCCTACAGCTGCTTTAAATGAAGATGACAGTGAAAACCTACTTTTCTTGATGGAAGAGCTAAAGAATCAAGGAATTTCTTGTATTATGATTTCGCACAAACTTAAAGAAGTAATTGCTGTTGCAGATACGGTTACCGTGCTTCGCGACGGAAAAACAATTTGCTCTTTAAATAAAGAAGAAATCACCGAAAACACCATTATCAAACATATGGTTGGTCGTGAAATTGATGATATTTATCCGAAGCGTCCAAATCAAAAGTTTGGTGAAGTTTCATTAGAATTAAAAGACTGGAATGTGTACGATCCAAAATTAGGTCGAAAAATTCTTCATCATATCAATCTAAATGTTCGAAAAGGCGAAATTATCGGTATTGCTGGATTGATGGGATCAGGTCGAACAGAACTAGCAAAAAGTATTTTTGGTAATCCAACAAATTTCAAGCTTGATGGTTCCGTTTTAGTGCAAGGTGAGCAAAAGCGTTTTAAACATCCAAAAGATGCAATAAAAGCTGGTATAGCATATGTAACAGAAGATCGTAAAGGCGACGGATTGATTCTTGAACAAGATATTAAAAATAATATTTCGATTACGAACTTATTTGAAATTTCCAAGTCAAGTGTGATTAATCAACATGAAGAAATTGTCGTTGCAAATGATTACTTAAACAAGTTAAACATAAAAGCTCCTTCAATTACTTCAGTTGTTGGGAAATTGAGTGGTGGTAATCAGCAAAAAGTATCGTTGAGTAAATGGTTATTTACGAATCCGAATGTACTTATTCTCGATGAACCTACTCGTGGAATAGACGTAGGTGCAAAATTTGAAATCTATAGTTTTATGAATCTACTGGTTGAACAAGGCATGAGCATTATCATGATTTCCTCTGAACTTCCAGAAGTCCTTGGTATGAGTGATCGAATTTATGTTATGGCAGAAGGTAAAATAACCGGGGAATTATCAAGAGAAGAAGCAACTCAAGAGAGCGTTATGGCTCTAGCTACCGTTTAAGAGAGGTTGAATAAAATGAACTTTTTTCAAGAAGCAGGCATGTTATTAAGAAAAAACATACGTGAATATGGAATGTATATAGCTCTTGCAGTAATAATGTTAGTATTTACTTTAAATACAGATGGATTATTTATGTCATCTCGTAACTTAAGTGATTTAATCAATATGACTGGTTATGTTGCAGTCCTTGCTGTTGGGATGACACTAGTAATTGTCATTCGACATATTGACCTTTCAGTTGGTTTCGTTGCTGGTTTTCTAGGAGCAGTAGTTGCTCTATTTTTAACACACGGTTTGCCAGTCTGGATTTCAATCATTGCAGTTCTTGTATTTGGCGCTATTATTGGTCTAATTAATGGATTCTTTGTTGCTAATTTAGGAATTCCATCATTCGTAGTTTCATTAGCAGGAATGTTAATATTCAAGGGATTACTACTAATGTCTCTTGTTAAAACTGGTACGATCATCGTTGCTAACGAAAGCTTTAAGGCAATTGGAAATGGCTATATTCCAAGTTTAGGAAATTTGAATGGTTTACACATATCAACACTATTAATTGGTGCGATCTCTATCATTCTTTTTATCTGGAGTGATTTTAAAAAGAGAAGCGTAAACATAAAGTACGGTTTTGAAGTTCTTTCAATGCCAATGCAAATCATAAAATTATTGTTTATTTCCGGTATCATTGGTTACATTTGCTATATTCTTGCAGGCTATCAAGGGATTTCTTGGACTGCTGTGATTATGTTTATTGTTGTAGTAGTTTATCATTTCATTACAACAAGAACTCCTTTAGGGCGTCACATTTATGCAGTTGGCGGAAACCCTGAGGCAGCACAGTTAAGTGGGATTAGCGTAAAGAAAATCACTTACATTGTATTCGGTTCAATGAGTATGCTTGCAGCACTTTCAGGCGTATTGTTTACAGCTCGACTTGCATCTGCTTCTCCCCAAGCAGGTACAATGTTTGAGTTAGATGCAATTGCTGCAGCATATGTAGGTGGCGTTTCTGCTGCTGGTGGTGTTGGTAAAGTAACAGGTACAATTATCGGTGCATTCGTAATGGCTTCATTAACAAGTGGGATGAACTTAATGGGTATTGATATTTCATACCAATACATCATTCGAGGAGCAGTTCTTGTTCTTGCAGTTGTATTCGACGTAATGACACGTAATAAAGGGAAATAATATATAAAAACAGAAACAGGTCGAATGGATTGGCTGGTTTCTGTTTTTTATTTTATATGAATTGAATTTGATAGAGCGATAAATGGCAGTTTAGCCGTTTAGCCTTTTAGTATTTAATGGATAATAAAGAGATATTAGTGAAACAGAAACAAATTAAGGAATTGGTAAAAGGGTTGCAATTGCAACTCCTTTTTAAGTTTATTTTGAAAAAACGACTCATAAGAGTCATTTTTAAAAATTTATTTTTTATTATAAAAAAGGTCTGGTTTTCCACAGTTTGGACACTCATATTCATAATGTTCTTGAATTACGTCACTACTATTTGAATACTCGTCATTAATGGAAATGTTTGAATTACAGTTTGGACAATTAATGCTCGTTTGGGTGGATTTGTTCTTTGAATTCTCCATCTTTATCATCCTTTCTTTTCATTTCTCTGATAAATCCTTTATATTTTACCCATTTTTTTCTTATTCAAGTAAATGGCAGGATCGTTGCATAAGGATTCAATACCAACGATAGATATTTTCCACCAAAAGATCAAAATGTGTTATCGTTAAATATGATTTTCTAGAGTAGAAAAATGAGAAAGGTGTGCAGAAGTGTGATTAAAAAAGGATTTTTGATTTTATTTACTGTGATTTTACTATCTGTATTTGTGGGTTGCGGAAAAATCACTGAACAGACTTCGGCAAAAAAAGTGCAATCCCCAACGAGCACGGCTTCTAAGACTGTTGAAACCAATAAGAGTACATCTGCCGATGACGCAGAAAAACCAACGAGTGATAGTGAACCCAACAAGAGTGTTCCTGCATCTAGCACTTCAAAGGCAACAGGTACAACGGACGGATTTGATTATAGCAAATATACCCTAATTGTAGTAAACGGCGGGGATATGTCAGGAGATAGACAGCCGAATGTCAAAGTAGATGTCGGATTTGGAGAACGGGAATATTGGGCGTATACAAATGAATACGGTCAGCTAATTCGTGTTGAGGCGAAAAAGATAACACTTCAAAATTCGAATACTGATCATGTTTTGTCATCAGGTAGATATTACTCTGATGAAGCAAATGTTCCTGGTACAGAGAGTCCAACCTTGGATAAAGGGCATGTGATTGCTGACTCGCTTGGGGGAGTGTCAAACGCATATAACATTACACCTCAGAACAGCAATCTAAATAGGCACGGCGATCAAGCTTATATGGAAAAAGTGATTCGAGATGCAAGAGGTTGTACTGATTTCGTAGCAGTGATTCACTATCCAAATACTAGGACGCAAATTCCTAACCACTATAAATTCACATATAAAATTCAGGGCAGATCTATTACAGATGAATTTGACAATGTAAACCCAGATGAAGTGAACAAAAATTTAGGGAAAACGACAGGTACGAAAAGTACGCCACCGAAAACAAATAATGTGCCTGCAAACAAAACGAAAAATAGTAATGAAGATGTTAGTAAAGTGGATACAAATCATAACGGAAGTGTTACGATCGCTGAAGCCAAAGCTGCTGGCTTTAAAATGCCAATTACGCGCGATTCATGGCTCTATAAATATATGGATGATCGAGATGGTGATGGCTTAGTAGGTGAATAAAATACTACCAGTTCATCGGCTATATTACTGGCTGCAAAAAACGCAAAAGAGAACAATTTAAGTGCCTATCATTATCTTGGTTATTTGTTTAGAATAAATTAAAAAGTGAAAAAAATGTTGACTTTCTCATTTTTATCTATAAAATAATCATTAATAAAATGTTTCAGAGATGTGACAACAAAACGACTGTGAAAGGACGAGTAATAGTAGGACGTAGACAAAGCGAGTCAGGGGCGGTGTGAGCCTGATACGAAGCCTGTTATGAAGAACCTCCTGGAGTCGCTAACCGAAATCCTTTAGAGGAAAGTAGACTTAGCCGTGAACTTCGCCGTTAAAGAAGAACAGTATCGAGATCTCTCTAATCTCCGTACTGAATAAGTGAGCAACCTCTGTTGCTAATTTGGGTGGTACCGCGGAACCAAAGCCTTTCGTCCCAGTTTTTTGGGAAAGAAGGGCTTTTTTTGTTGGCTTTTTTCTACTACATCCAAACATTTTAGGGGGAAATAGGCATGTATCAATCATTAATGACAGTAAGAGAGACACAAATCGCAATTAAGGAAGTTAAAACATTTTTTGAGGATCAATTAGCAAAACGTCTTGGAATGTTCCGCGTATCTGCACCATTATTCGTAACGAAAAAATCAGGTTTAAACGATCACTTAAACGGTGTAGAACGCCCAATTGAATTTGATATGCTACATTCAGGAGAAGAGTTAGAAATTGTTCACTCACTAGCGAAATGGAAACGATCTGCACTGCATGAATATGGTTATGAAGCTGGTGAAGGTATATATGCAAACATGAACGCGATTCGCCGTGATGAGGAACTTGATGCTACGCATTCAATTTACGTTGATCAATGGGATTGGGAAAAAATTATTCAAAAAGAATGGCGTACTGTAGATTATTTACAAGAAACCGTACGAACAATTTATGGAATCTTCAAAGATTTGGAAAATCATTTATTTGAAAAATATCCGTATCTAGGAAAGTATTTACCCGAAGATATCGTATTTATCACGTCCCAAGAATTAGAAGATAAATACCCAGAGTTAACACCGAAAGATCGTGAGCATGCGATTGCAAAAGAGCACGGTGCAGTTTTTATTATTGGAATTGGCGATGTACTTCGTTCTGGTGAAAAACATGATGGACGTGCAGCTGATTATGACGATTGGAAATTAAACGGAGACATCTTATTCTGGCATCCAGTATTGCAATCTTCATTTGAATTATCATCAATGGGTATCCGTGTTGATCGTAAATCACTTGATGAGCAGTTAACGAAGACAGGTGAAGATTTCAAACGCGAGTATGATTTTCATAAAGGTATTTTAGAAGAAATGCTTCCACTAACACTTGGTGGTGGTATTGGGCAATCAAGAATGTGCATGTACTTCTTACGTAAAGCGCATATTGGTGAAGTTCAATCATCTGTATGGCCTGATGAAATACGAGAAGCATGTAAGAAGGAAAACATTCATTTGTTTTAAGAAAAATAAGACAAAAGCAGTAAATTAACTATTATAATCAGAAACAAATTAAGAGGATTGAGTCCTGTACAATACAGGATTCAATCCTCGCTATGTGTTCACTTCATTTGTTATGTAAAGACGACAATTTTACTAACTGAACCGTCAGCACTTTGACCCACTACACGAACTTTTAATCCGTATTTAGAAGGAATTCTGTTCCTTTCGATGATACCTGACTAAGATTAATTGAATCGCCCGTTTGCCAATTTTGAAATAGAAAAATCAGCTCTTTTTTATTTTTTACAGTTTAATTGAATTAGAAAATGATATAGTGACTTTATGATGGAAATGAAAGGGAGAAGAATGGATGTCCTGGTATTTAGAAAATGTTTACGAACGAAATGAAGAATCTCCTTATACGTTCTATGTTCTAAGTAAAGTTATGATCGACAATTTAGCAGTAGGTGATTTAGTCAAACTAATATTCGTAATGGAAGAACAGGAAGTTGGATTAAGTGCTGAAAGAATGTGGGTCGAAATAACTCAAATAAATGGACAAAAATTTATTGGAAAACTAGATAATGATCCTTATCGATTGCAAGCTTTAAAAGCTGGTGATGAGATTACATTTGGAATGGAAAACATATGTGATACGGAATATAAGGATCCAGATTCAGCAGATTGGGATTTCTATTTTGATACAATGGTTATAGTTAGCAATGATGTGCTTGAAAAAAGGGAATTTAACTTTTTACTTAGGGATGATTCTCAAGACGAGGGAGACTCGGGGTGGTCAATATTTAGTGGTTACGAAGATGGCGATTTTCAAAGTGATTCTAAAAACTTTAAAGTTGTATCCATTGGTGTAATCCTTAATATTGATGACTCCATTCTAGAATTTATTGATGAAACTCCTTTGTGTGCATATGAACGAAATGAAGATGGCTTTTTTGTTAAAATCGAAGACTATGATTGGGAAGGTTATTTAAACGGATAACTAAAAGATTGTCTAAATTAGGCAGTCTTTTTTTAGTTCTAAAAAACCTAAATTTAAGTACATAAATATCAAAATATAAAAAGCATTAGCTTCCCTCTCTTCTTAATATAATAAGAGTATCCTAGATTAAACTTTCCTGAAATGGAGTGAACTTTATGCTTGAAGTAAAAGGACTGGCTTCTTATTCACCTTTAGGGCATTTGAATGAGTTTCGGAAAGATCCAATACTTTTTTTAGGTGAACTTTATAGAAGTCATGACACGATTGTCTCATTTCGATTTGCTCATCGTAAAATAAACCTGCTATTAGAGCCCGATTTAATAAAAGAGGTATTAGTAACTAAGCAGCATTCTTTCCATAAATCAAAGCCATTTCAAGAGATGAAAACCTTGCTTGGTGAGGGATTGTTAACGAGTGAAGATGAAGTACATATGAGACAGCGGCGTTTAATTCAGCCATCGTTTACGAAGCAGCATATACAATCCTACGCAGAGGATATGACGTTGCTCACGGAAGAGTTTATTAGTTCTTGGAAAGATGGTGAAGAGCGTCTCATTAGTAGAGATATGATGGAGCTTACATTAGCTATTATTGCTAAAACTATGTTTAGTATGGATCTGAATCAAGGACATGATCGTGTTGGGAAACACTTTGACATTATTATGGATATTGCAACTAAGAGAATTCGATCAGTTTTAAAAGCTCCGCTCAAACTGAATACGCCAAAAAATAAATCTTTAACGGAGGCTATTACAGCAATTGATAAGGTGTTATATGAAATTATTGAAAAAAGAAATAGCTCAGAAACAAAGGAAGATCTACTAGGACTACTAATGCAAGCAAGGGATGAAGAGTCTAATGAAGGCATGACGAGTCGACAATTAAGAGATGAAGCAATGACAATTTTCCTTGCAGGTCATGAAACGACAGCAAATGCATTATCTTGGTGCTTTTATCTATTATCTCAGCATCCTGACAAAGCTAAATTATTATATGAAGAAGTGGATCGCGTTCTTGGCAAAAGACGAGCGGACTATCATTCTATGAAAGATTTAATTTATACTCAGCAAATCATCTGGGAAAGTATTCGTCTATATCCTCCTGCATGGCTTATTAGTAGAAAAGCAGTAGAAGATGTCAGCATTGGCGACTACAGAATTCAAAAAGGTGAGACAGTCATGATGAGTTCTTATATCATGCAGCGTTCTGAAAAGTATTTCTCACATGCGGAAGAATTTCTTCCAGAGCGGTTTAAGAATGGAAAGGTAGAAGGTGTACCTGAATATGCGTATTTTCCTTTTGGCGGTGGGCCTCGTGTTTGTATCGGAAATCATTTCGCAATTATGGAAGCTACTTTAGTATTAGCAACAATCGTTCAGCATTATACGATTGATATAGCCCTTAATCATCATAAAGTGGAGACAGAACCACTGATCACACTTCGGCCGAAAGATGGGTTACGTATGATTGTAAAAAAGAGAAAATGAGCGGATTTAGTGTACGCAATTAGGCAAGTGTCTTTTCCAGGAGTATTTTCATAGAATATAGCATTCTCTTTACAGTCTGTTTGAAAGGGGTTATATTTTTTGGAAAAGACAAAACTTACTGGACGGATTGTTACACCAGGTGATACGGATTATGAACAGGCAAGAACAAACAATACTTTAAACAATCCAAAATTCCCTAAAATAATTGTATTTTGTCAAAAGAAGCGAGATGTATTAAATGCTTTGAATTGGGTGAAGGAAAATAATATGCCATTTAGAGTAAGAAGTGGCAGGCATAACTATGAAAATTTTTCACTCGTAGATGGTGGTCTTGTGATCGATGTTAGTGAAATGAATACGGTTAGTGTAGATTGCAAAAACATGACCGCAAAAATACAAGCAGGGGCTGATTTAGGAAAAGTATATAATATACTTTGGGAAAATGGTACGACAATCCCAGCAGGTACTGAAAGTAGTGTTGGCCTTGTAGGTCTAACACTTGGTGGTGGTATCGGGATGCTATCGCGCTTGTATGGTCTTACATGTGATAATCTACTTGAAGTAGAAATAGTTGTATCGAATGGACATGGGAAAGCTAAACTCATTAAAGCAAATAAGAACAAGAATAGTGATCTATTTTGGGCTTGCTGTGGCGGGGGAGGCGGAAATTTTGGCATTGTCACGTCGCTTAAATTTAAAGTGCAACCAATTTCAAATGTTTCGATTTTCTCGATTATATGGGAGTGGGAAGATTTAGAAGCCGCTTTTGATGCTTGGCAAAATTGGGCAATTAACACGGATAATAAACTAACTTCAGAAATTGAATTAAAATCTAGGGAAGTAAATCAAATTATTGCACAAGGGGAATTTGTAGGCCCAGTAACAAAATTGAACGAACTACTCCGGCCACTAGTAAATACTGGCTCACCTATAAAAGTAATGGTAAAGGAAGTACCTTATATAGAAGCTGTTCATTTTTTTGATGATCCAAGTGGTAATGTTCCAGCTTATAAAAAGAGGTCAGGATCTTTTCTAAATCAAACTTTTCCAAAGAGAGCAATCTTGATCATGAAAAGTTTTTTAGAAAATACACCAAATGGAGAATCTAGCATATGGCACCAATCTCTTGGAGGTGCAGTAAAGCGGATTAGGCCAAATGAAACTGCCTACTATTACAGGGATGCCATTATCGCTCAAGAGTATCTTGCCAATTGGAGCACACCTGAAGAAGTACGAAAAAACAATCAATGGGTCGAAGAGTTAAGGAATGCCTTATCAAGATATACTACTGGTGACTACGTAAATTGGCCTGATCGGTTTATTAGAAATTGGCCAAAAGCATATTATGGTGGGAATTTAAATCGCCTTAGAGTTGTGAAACGAGAATATGACCCATTCAATCTATTTAAATTTTCGCAAAGCATTCCGCCTTTTATTAGTTGGTTTTAAAGTGAAAAATTCAAAATATATTAGTGAAAAACCGGTCGATTGAATTTCCAAATTGATCGGTTTTTCCCATAACTAAGAAGTTACTAGAAATCGGTTCTTATTGTTCCGATTTACTATTTTTATTGCTCTTTATGAAGATAAAGTAATTACCGAGTATTGAAAATAATAGTAGAGCAAAACCGAAAATTACAATTTGGTAGTTTTTATCTACGTAACCAAAATAACAACACGCTATCGTAACAGGTAAAATCATTAAAATGATGCAAAACTTAAGAACAAAATTAGGGACATCCATATGGTCCTCACCTTACTTATATTTTTTCATTTAGTTTTTCTTAGTTAAAATT
The DNA here is from genome assembly GCF_042886615.1 of Gottfriedia sp. NPDC057991. Taxonomy (NCBI): domain Bacteria; kingdom Bacillati; phylum Bacillota; class Bacilli; order Caryophanales; family Bacillaceae; genus Gottfriedia; species Gottfriedia sp. NPDC057991. The sequence continues at coordinate 143,141 of NZ_JBHVQN010000004.1, read as the reverse complement.
CTTTATTCAAAATATTTTTATACAGTACTATTAAATTGAACATCCTATCGAAAAATGAAATTTGGATTTATTACTTATACTAATTAAGAAATAGAATAACAAAATAGAAGGTGTAAAAATGAATGATAAGCAAATTGTAGGAGAAAAGGCAGCAGAATTTGTAAAAGATGGTATGGTCGTTGGATTAGGTACGGGATCTACAGTTTTTTATACGATAAAAAAGATTGGGCAATTAGTTAAGGAAGGACTGCATATAAAGGGTATTCCGACCTCCATTCAAACTGAAAAGCTTGCTAAAGAGGCTGGTATCCAATTAGTAAACTTTAGTGAAATTGATCAGATTGATCTTGCAATTGATGGTGCCGATGAAATTAATCCAAACTTTGAGCTAATTAAAGGTGGGGGAGGCGCACTATTAAGAGAGAAAATCATTGCGAAAGCAGCTAAAACATTTATAGTAGTTGCTGATCCAACTAAGATGGTAGAGAGATTAGGTAATTTCCGACTTCCAGTAGAAGTTATTCCATTTGGCATGGAAATGACGATGAAACATATTAAAGCAATCGGTTTAAGTCCGGAACTTCGTTTAAATGGAGCGACTCCGTTTATAACGGATAACGGAAACTATATTTTTGACTGCAGTTTACCGAATCATATTCAAACTCAAATAGTAGAAAGTAACCTCAATTTAATTCCCGGAGTGGTAGAAAACGGATTATTTGTTGGAATGACTGATCTGGTTATCACCCTAGATAAAGATAAAAATGTAGAAATATTAAATAGCGAAAAGTAAAGTTATTTGCTAGTTGTAATGAAGAGTACATACTTGCCCGTTCCCTCTATTTATTCAATAATAAAAGTAAGAGATAAAGAGTTAATGGGAAGAGGGGGATTATATGCAATTAAGAGTTTCGGCCGTTCAATATCATCTTCACACAATAAACTCCTTTGAAGAGTTTGAAAAACAAGTAGAGCATTATATTAAGACAGCAGAGGAATTTGAAGCGGAATTTATCATTTTTCCGGAATTTTTTACAACACAGCTTATGTCAATTGGTAATGAAAAAGGTGAGTCATTAACGATTCAAGATTTACCTAATTTTACTGAGGGATATCGTTCTTTATTTTTAAAGTTAGCAAAACAATACAATATGCACATTATTGGAGGAACGCATGTTATTAAAAAAGGCGATCGACTATATAATGTTGCACATTTGTTTTATCCAGATGGTCGTATTGGTGAGCAGGCGAAGCTACATATTACACCAACGGAGGTAAATGAGTGGAATATGAGTGCAGGTGACGGTCTAGAGGTTTTTGAGACTGATAAAGGAACAATTGCGATGTTGACTTGCTATGACATTGAATTCCCAGAAATCGTTCGAATGGCAAAAGCAAAAGGAGCAGATGTCATTTTCTGTCCATCATGTACAGACGATCGCCATGGTTTCCACCGAGTTCGTTATACATGTCATGCAAGAGCAATCGAAAATCAAGTATATGTTGTAAATACAGGTACAATTGGTTCTCTTCCAACTGTTGATTTTATGCGAGCAAATTTCGGTCAAGCAGTTGTAATCACTCCTAACGATATCCCATTTCCTCCAAAAGGAATTATGGTAGAAGGTGAAATGAATCAGGATATGATTGTTACAGCCGATCTTAATTTAGATTTATTATACAAAGTTCGGGAAAAAGGTTCCGTTACAACATGGCGCGACAGACGTACAGACCTTTATCCTGATTGGTAAACTTATTCTTTAATAGAAAAGAGAGGTTTAGCACATGTATCGAAAGGAATTTTTTGTTTTCGACCAGGACAAACCAGTCCCAGTGGTAATCCGTCATTATAATGAGAATGACTTTACTGATTTAATCCGTATTCAACAAGAAAGCTTCCCGCCACCATTCCCATCGGAACTATGGTGGAATGAGGAGCAACTTAAAAATCATGTAACTCTTTTTCCAGAGGGAGCGTTATGTATAGAGGTAAATGGTCAAATGGCGGGTTCGATGACAGGTCTACTTGTTCATTTTGATCCTAGCCATCCTGACCATTCATGGGAAGAGGTTACTGATCATGGTTATATTCGAAACCACAACCCAAACGGAAATACACTTTATGTCGTTGATATTGGCGTCAGACCATCCTATCGAAAATTAGGTTTAGGTAAATGGTTAATGTTTTCTATGTATGATGTTGTTGTACATCTTGGTTTGGAAAGATTGCTTGGAGGAGGCAGGATGCCAGGATATCATAAAGAGGCGAATAACTTGTCACCCGAGCAATACATAGACGGTGTATTAAAAGGGGAGCTAAAGGATCCAGTTATTAGTTTTTTACTTCGATGTGGTCGTACCCCGGTTAAGGTGGTAGCTAATTATTTAGAGGACGAAGAATCATGCAATTATGGGACTCTAATGGAATGGAAAAATCCATTTAAACATTCTAATTAAAGGGAGAGAAAGAAAATGGAATATAAAAGAATTACAAATATCAATGACCCATTATTTAAACAAATGCATCAATTAATGCAAGATGTATTTCCTCCAGAAGAAGTATTAGAATTCGATCTTTGGAAAGAGCCTTTGGAGGATCCAGGAATTCGTGTTTTTGTTGCTGTCCATGAAGAAAGAGTAGTAGGGGCTACAGAATATCGCTATTATGATGATTTTAATGTTGCCATGACTGACTTTACAATAATAGGCCAAGCTGGTTTGGGAATCGGCCCGTATTTGGCACAAAATAGATTAGTAGATTTACAGACATTAGCAACTGAAAATAATAAAAAGTTATTAGGTATGTTTGCTGAAATTTATGATCCATATCGAGTAGAACATCATGAGTTTGGCGGCGTTAAACCAATGAATCCATATGTTCGTCGAGAAGTATTAGCTCACTTAGGTTATAAGCGTCTTGATTTTGAATATATTCATCCATCATGGAACAATGACGGTGAAGCGGTAACAGGTCTAGATCTTTGTTTCCTTCCTATGGATGGGGAGATTAATGAGCTTCAATCGGACTTGATTGTAAAGTTTCTAAAGCGTTATTATACAGTATTATCAAATAAGCCAGAGTCTTGGTATTCAATGATTGAAAAGTTAGAAGAGAAAGAAAAAGTCGCATTAATCTACTTTTAAGTGAACATAAAAAAAGCTTTTCGATAAAGTCTTATAGACTTCGAGAAGCTTTTTTATATTCGATCTAATTAAACTAAAAAAGTTTTCGAACTATCCTTTAATTGAGAATTTACCATATTTTTAGTCTGCTTGTTTTTGTTTTTCTACTTTTTTATTGCTCACTGAAGTAGTATAGGATTTTGGCTTTTCGGATCCATTTATAAGTTTATAAATATAGTCAGTTGTTAGTTTATAGCTGTCTTCAAGTTTTGTCGTAATATAGCTTGCTCGTTCAAAAATAATTGAGCGTAAGTTGCTGAGTTGGTGAGAGATTCTATCCATCATTGCTTCTTGAGTATCAAGGCGATCTAAAACTCCATGTTGAAATTCCTCTTGCTGTAATAATCCATGAGCTACTTCATTTTGTTTTTCAATTAGCTTATCAAGTTGTAATGAGAGAGTTTGGTTATCAGATTCACTTTTTTCCAATCGCTTTGCTAATTCTGTATAAGCTTCATTTAAACTAATCATTTGAGTAGTCAACGTTTGTTTTTCCAGACTTTCATTTGCGTCTGATGTATTTAACCGCTGAATCATGATTCTTTCAAATTGTTCACGATCACGGTTACTCCCTATGAGACTACTTATTTGATTTTTAACATGATTCCACTGATTTGTTTGCAATTCTTCTAATTGCTCATATCGTGGCTTCAATTCAGAGATTGATTTTTCTAGACTCATGTTATTTTTTTGTTGTTCTTCCATTAGTTCAGCTAAGTAATTATGCCGAACAAGCCCTTGATTCGGTGTTTGTATTGTTTCATTATTTTTAAAGACATCAGGGTGTTCATTCTTATTAATAAATAATCCCACTACTATTTCTCCCTTTCTATATTTTTTTACTAATATTTTATGTTCAAGTACAGATGGGGGAACTTGGATATGTTTAGTTGGGCTATTGTATAGCTTAAAACGACGATTGGTTAGGAAGTTTGAAGTGTGTAATGTTCTGTCTCCCATATAAAAAATTTTAGTAAAAGAGTATTTTTGTAAATATGAAGTGGGAACTAAAGACAAATTTTAGCAATTAATCTCTTATTAAATTAATATGATAAACACAAGGATAAAGAACAGAACAATGGTCTTTAAAAGCTTTAAAAAATATTATCTGAAAATTAAGTGAATTAATATCACCAGCCTATTTTCTTTGAATAGTATGATGTAAGGTGGTGATTAATTATGGATTATGGTTTTAGTCTTGTGGATTGGATGCTATATACTTTATGGGCAGTTATTGGATTAATGATTCTTGATTTTGTTATAGCATTTATCCGTTCATTTTGGAAAGGTTCATTCGATACATCCTTTATACTAGGATATTTAAAGGATATTCTATACTTCCTTGTTCCATTGCAGTTTTTAACATCAATGTTTGGACTCGTTCCAACTCAAACTAGGTGGATTTTAATAACATTTTTTTTCATCAGTGGAATTGCAATCGTCATTAAGTACTTGAAAGACATTTTTAGTAAATTTCGATAATTATTGAAAGCTCTCTTTTAAGGAGGGCTTTTTAGTTTGAAATCAAGTTTAAAGTACTTTGTATACGGACTTAAAAGTTAATGTCAAAGAGGCTTTTTTATTTTATTTAAATGAACAAATTTATTTAGTTTTTGCATACATATATTTCTAGGCACCAATGGGCAAATTTTTTCATAGAATATTCAAAAAAATCCCCTAGAAGGAAGAATGTTTATGACAAAATATCAATGGGTTAAATGGCGAAGAGTATTAATTTGGTTAGCTGTTATTGTTTTTATTGGTGTTGTGCTTATAAAAGGGGGGCCAACATACTGGAGTGTAGCAATATCGATTGTTAGTCTTTTATTTCAGTTCGCCGTTATGATTTTCATGGCGATCATCCAATTTGTAGCAATTTTCTGGTTTCTAGCCAGAGGTCGTACTTATTGGATTTTACCTGGTGAGACTGGATCCACGTGGGATGATTATCGTGGAAACCCTGAGATTGTTGAAAATGCAAAACGAATCGTAACACTATTAAAAGGTGTTAAAACGTTTAAAGAGATGGGAGGAGAGGCAATTCGTGGATTGCTGCTTTGTGGGCCTCCAGGTACAGGAAAGTCTTATCTTGCACAGGTTATTGCGAATGAGGCCCAAGTACCTTTTGCTTATGCCTCGGCTCCAAGTTTTCAAAACATGTTCTTTGGTGTAGGGAATTTGAAAGTAATGGGAATTTACAAAAAGGCTAGAAAGTTAGCTAATATTTACGGAGCGTGTATCATTTTTATCGATGAAGTCGACGCAATTGGTATGTCTCGTCAAGGAGGGGGAGCCGGTGGTGGTGGATTGTTCGGTATGGGAATGGGTTCTGGATTATTGAATGAGCTTTTACTACAAATGGATCCTCCAAACATTGATAGTTCCAAAATAGCAAAATTTCTTCGCTCACTCGGATTACGTAAAAAGAAAGCAGAGCGCCCCGCAGTTCTGACGATTGCAGCTACAAATTTACCTGATGTACTTGATCAAGCATTACTACGACCAGGGCGTTTTGACCGAAAACTCTGGGTAGATTCTCCAGATTATGATGGTCGTATTGATGTTTTCCAATATTATCTAAAAAAGGTGAAAATCGATACAACTTTAACACCAGAGCGAGCTGCTCTTGATACGATTGGATATAGTCCAGCACAAATTAAACATATAGTGAATGAATCTGTCGTAATTGCTCATCAACGAGGTGCTGAGCTTGCAAATTACACTGACTTCCGTGATGCAATGGAAACGTATGAGTGGGGACTTAAACAACCACTAAGATCCATGAGTGAAGATGAGAAGAGAAATGTAGCGTATCATGAAGCAGGTCACGCCGTAGCTCAATATTTGTTAAAGCCACATGATCGAGTATGGAAGGTAACAATTATTCGTAGGGGTGACGCACTTGGTCTGGCTGCGACTAAGCCAACAACAGAGAGATATAATCGAAGCGACAGCGAAATACTTGCAGCAATCCAAGTTTGTTTGGCAGCAAGAGCAGTAGAAGAAGAGTTTCTCCACAAGAAATTAAACGGTGTCACATCTGATCTACAGCAAGCGACTTTACTTGGTGGTGCATATTTAGGTTTAGTTGGAATGGGCGATGAGCTATTCAGCTGGAATGCATTAGGCTCACAAGCAGAAGGCCTTAGAGCACTACGACCAAAAATTAACCTTCTTCTAAAAGATCAAATGAGCCAAGTAAAAAAACTTGTTACTGAACACGCCGATTTCGTACACTCTATTGCACAAGAGTTGCTAAAAAGAGGCGACTTAACAGGCGAAGAAATAGAAGATCTTTACGAAAGCATTTATGCACGTACGCGTCCTGAACCACCTATTGTAAAGATTGGGTCTGTTTATGAGAAAAATATTCAAGGATTGCTTAAGGATTTTGATAAATTGCCCGAAAACGATCGGAATTAGCCGAAACATTAGTACTTCCTTGATTCTATATAAAGAAAATCCATAAAGTAATTGTGAAGTGCACCCCAAATGTCAGACACAGTCTAACATTTGGAGGTGCATTTTTATGACTAAATTTACTAGTGATGAGAAATTAATTGCAGTAAAACGTTACTAAGAAGTGAATAAGTCTCAAATAGAGATTTCAGATTCTATCGGAGTAGAACATTCCGTATTACAAACATGGTTACAAAATTCTCGGCATTATGGTGAAATAGCATTTCAAAAAAGCTATCATATAATTTGCAGTTTAAACTAGCAATTGATATTTGGTTACAAAATAATTGGTCAAAAATAAATAAAAAGAGCAACTCATGTTGAGTTGCTCTTTTTTTGTAATTTAAGCAAAGTTCATGAATTGTTCGCCATACGAAGGAATTCTCAAAAGACATACTGAATAACAAAAGAAATCCCCACTATTAAAAGTATCTTTTTAAAACAAATAGCATATTGATTAACAAATCTAATACGACATACTTGTCACAAAATTTAGGAGAGTGAGTAATGAATAGTCTGTCAAAGCAAATAGGAAACGCAAGTACAATCGATGATGTAATTGAACAGCTAGATGAGATTATTTCAATGAGTAATAAAACAAAAAATAAACTAGGTTATTTTGCTTCTTTATATCGGTTGGTAACGATTAAAGTGAAAGATGGAATTTTAACTAATCAGTTCGAAGACGGAGCAAGAATGGATAGTCTGGACGTGAATTTTGCAAATTTCTATTTAAAAGCACTTAGAAACTATTTAAATGGGGAACCATTAAGTCTCAGTTGGCAATTGGCGTTTCGTCACGCTGATAAACGTCAATCTATTTTGTTACAGCATTTATTGCTTGGCATTAATGCTCATATTAATTTGGATCTAGGAGTAGCTGCTGTAAAGGTATGTCAAGGCTCTGATATTTTATCTCTTTACAATGACTTTATGAAAATAAATAGTATGTTGGCGTCACTAGTGGACGAGGTAAGGGATGACATGGATCGAATTTCGCCATGGATTGGATTTTTAGATCATGTTGACCCAAAAGCTTCAAAGGCAATAATAAACTTTAGCCTAGAGAAGTCTCGACATTATGCCTGGGATTTTGCGAAAAAGCTTTCGGCAGCCAAAGAAGATGAGTGGGAAGGGCTAATTAAAGTGCATGATCATGAGGTCGCATCGATTGGAAACATGGTCGCACGCCCAAGTAGTTGGATGCTGAAGGCTGGTTTATGGGTAATTCGTTTTCGTGAATCCGAAAATATTGAAAGAAACTTAGATCTCTTAAATCATAATCGGTTTGAAACAACATCAACAAGTGATATTCAATTGTAAGTTCAAAGTGAGTAAGTAGATTGGACAATTGATTTATAGAGATGGTTATAGGAAAAATATAAACTGCATAAATTGTATAGTTACATAGCGCAACCATGTATCATTACTTGTCTGGAAGAATGAGTAATAAGCGATATATAAAGGAGGGAATTAGGGTGGAGGAACAAAAAAAGAGTTATGGACTATTAGTTCGACCATGAGGGTTAGTTGGAACGGATGACCCCCATGGTTGGTTTGAAAAAATGCGAAAAAGCTCTCCCATTTCATTTGATCCAGATCGAAATTGTTGGGACGTATTTTGTTACAAGGATGTTCAAATGGTCTTACAAAATTTTAAGCGATTTAGTTCAAACAGAAATGGACTATTTCCAACTTTACTAGATTTAGATCCACCTACCCACCGACGATACCGTAATATTGTAAGTCAGGCATTTACTCCAAAAGCAATTCAGTCCCTTGCACCAAGAATTGAGTCACTTACAAAAGAACTATTAGCACCATTGAAAGTCAAACGTGAGATCGATATTATTACGGATATCGCTTTTCTACTCCCTGTTATTGTAATTTCCGAAATGCTTGGGGTTCCGAGTGAAGATCGGGAAATGTTTAAAGAATGGTCTAATATTGTAGTGTCTAGTGCTCAAACTCAATCACCTGATGAGATGAATGGATTAATGGCACAGCAAGGTAAAGCGTTACAGGACTTACAAACATATTTTTATCATATCGTTGAAAGAAGACGAAATGACCCTAAAAACGATCTTGTATCTACTTTAATTGCTGCAGATGTAGATGGTGAAAAATTATCTGTTGAAGAGCTATTAAACTTCTGCTTCCTTTTACTTGTTGCAGGAAATGAAACGACTACAAATCTGATTGGGAATACAATGCTTACTTTGTTTGAGCATCCAAATCTACTTGATCAACTATATAAAGATAATTCATCAATGTCAGGAGCTATAGAAGAATCTCTACGTTTTCGTTCTCCAGTTCACTGCATGAATCGATTTGTAACTGAAGATATGAATATGAATGGGATAAATCTAAAAAAGGGTCAAGAAGTAATGGCATGGATAGGCTCAGCAAATAGAGACGATACCGTTTTTAACGAACCTAATGATTTTAACATTAATCGCTCTCCAAATAATCATCTAGCATTTGGATCGGGAGTACACTTTTGTTTAGGGTCACAGCTTGCAAGGTTGGAAGCGAATATATGCATTACTGAGATGTTAAAGGCATTACCAAATATGAAGTTGGATAAAACAAAAGAGCTTAGAATTATACCTAGTACATTTGTGTATGGGTATAAAGAACTGCCAGTTATAATAGAATAAAAATTTTAAGGCAACACTCGTTTAATAGAGTGTTGTTTTTACTATTTAAAAATTAAAACTTCTACTGTAGTATATTATATAATTGTAAAGATTCGGGATTAGAAGGTTAATGATAGGTGATAAAAAATGATACATACATATTTAAACGAAACAATCAATTTTAATATAAAGTATAACAAGCGGAAATCGATCGGTATTTATATAGATGCTTATGGAAATGTTGAGGTTCAGGCTCCTAAAGATGCATCTGATAAAAGTGTCATTGAAGTTTTAGAGGCTAACTGGGAGTTGATTCTTCAAAAATCAAATGAAATGAAGGAGCGACTTCGTGGTCCAAAAGAACGGACTTATGAATTTGGTGAGACATTTCTTTATTTAGGGAATTCATATCCTATCCAAATTTCACACGATGAAAGTATTCAACAAGATCAGGTAGTTTTTGAAGGAAATAGGTTAAATATTATTGTAAAACAACTAGAGGATGAACGAATAAAACAGGCACTTAAAAGGTTTTATTATCAACAAATTAAAGCAATAGTTGAAAAGAGTATTCAGAAGTATCAAAGTAATTTTAAAGTAAAGCCGTCATCAATTCGTATTACTGATAGTAAAACAAACTGGGGGACTTGTGATTCAAAAAGACAACTAACATTTAATTGGAAATTAGCAATGGCACCTCAAAAGGTGATTGACTATGTAGTTGTTCATGAAATGTGTCATATGGTTCATATGAATCACGACAGGTCCTTTTGGCGACTTGTAGGTAAAATCATTCCAGAATATAAGGAAAGAGAAAATTGGTTAGCACGATCTAGTTGGAAAATGACTGTATAACAAATTAAAATGGGAACGACAATTGTCGTCCCATTTTTTATTTTTTGTAAAAAAAGTCTGCTAATTCCTTACTTTTAAGTCTTCTATTTTTACGGATTTTTGCGCGTTCTTCTCCGCCTTGATATAAGAATTTCTCTTCCTCAGTTTCGGGAACAATTTGTGGAACTTTAACTAAATTTCCATCTTGATCCAAGGCAACAAAAGTTAAAAAGGCTGTTGCTGCGATTTTCTCTTCACCCGTTTTTAAGTTTTCTGCAGTTACTTTAACGAATACTTCAAACGATGAGGTACCAGTCCAAGTTACATAACTTTCGAATGCGACCGAATCTTTCATCGTGATCGGGTGAAGAAAGTCCACGGAATCAGTTGAAGCAGTTACAATGGAAGATCGGCAGAATTTCATTGCTGATATACTTCCGATAATATCTAAGTCATTCATTAATTTTCCACCAAACAAAGTGTTATGACTATTTACATCATTGGGAAGAACTAAATTTGTTCTAATGACTCTTGTTTCATTACAAGTTACCATATGATTTCTCCATTCTTTAATATCTATAAATTGTACACTATTTAATAGAGAAATTAGAATGCTTATTTAAAAAAATATATGAACAATCTTACTATTGAAGGCTATTTATGAGTAAGGAATTCTTGTAGTTGGTTTTAAACATCACGTAGTAAAATTTTTATTTGTCAATGAAATTTGTGGGAAATAGCGCAAATTTAAATAAGTTTATTTCAGTCGTTTACATTGACTTTTACTTCTTAAGTCGGTATATTTATATCTTGTTGAGACGGGATAAATACTACATATGGGTGTTGGAAAGAAAGAGAACACCTATATATCGATATATGATAAAATCGATATAATCTATACGAGGAGGAACAGGTGATGATAAATACAATAATTGATGCTGAATTACCTGCGAATATACAGAAATTAAATCAAGACATAATGCATTTTCCAATGATTACACCTATTAATCCAAAGATGCATAAAACAACATTTAAAGGTGTATCTAGAACGGTTATGTTAGATCGATACGCATTTAAAGATATTAAGCTTGTTACATTAGGTGTAGGTGACCTAGTTGTACTAACATATAAGGATGATCCAAAGTTTCCTCGTCGTGGTTATGGTGAAGTAATTGCTATTGACAATAGTCAGGAAGAAGTAACTGTTCAATTAGATTCTCAGTTTGAAGACGGAGCAGTCATTACAGTTGCATTTAATAAAGTAGACAAACCACTTGAAATCTTCTACGAACAAATTGCAGACCGTGTTGCACGTGGGCTTGCATCTGCAGAAACTCCAGAAAAATTCTCCGAAGTAAAAGATATGTTTTATGAAATTTTAGCTAACAAAACTTTTGTACCAGCGGGACGTGTTTTGGCTGGTGCCGGTACAGGAGCTTCAACAACATTCTTTAACTGCTATGTAATGCCTCATATTCACGATTCTCGTGATGGGATTGGTGAACACCGTAAAAAGGTAATGGAAATTATGTCACGTGGTGGTGGCGTTGGAACAAACGGATCAACTTTACGTCCTCGTGATGCAATTGTATATAGTGTGAATGGACGCTCAAGTGGATCAGTTTCTTGGTTACATGATTTATCTGAATTAACTAATTTAGTTATTCAAGGTGGTTCAAGACGGGGTGCGCAAATGATTATGATGAACGTCAATCACCCTGATATTGTAGAGTTCATCGTATCAAAGAACCAAAATCCAAAGGTTTTACGCTATATTGCGCAAACTACAAAATCGAAATTAATTCGTGAAGAAGTAGAGCGTAAATTAAAGTTCGAGCCAATTAGTGCAACTGAAAAAGCAGCTTATGAAGCATTAATTCATATTGCAACAATTGAAGGGAAATTAAATACTCCTGAAATAGAACAGGCAAAAGAACTGCTTAATGATGGTGGTAAGTATTCAGTTCACAACCCTGAGTTTTTAACAGGTGCAAATATATCTGTTTGTTTAACGGATGATTTTATGGATGCAGTTGAAAATGATGGAGAATACAAGCTTCAATTCCCGGATTTAGAAAACTATGATGATGAAATGCGTTTAGTTTATGATCAAGAATGGCAGGAATGTGGAGATGTACGTGAATGGGTTGCGCGTGGATATGGTGTACGAACGTACCACACAATTAAAGCAAAAGAACTTTGGGATTTAATCAATGTGTGTGCAACTTATTCTGCTGAGCCAGGCATCTTCTTCTTAGATAATGCAAATAAAATGACAAACGCTGTATCGTATGGTCAAAAAGTAGTTGCAACAAACCCTTGTGGAGAGCAACCACTTGCTCCATTCTCAGTTTGTAACTTAGCGGCTGTTAACTTAGCCGAAATGACGGAAAATGGTAAAGTTAACTGGGAAAAGTTAAAGCGAACTGTCCAAATCGGAACGAGAATGCAAGATAACGTAATCGATGCAACGCCATATTTCCTAGAAGAGAATACGAAGCAAGCAAAAGGTGAACGCCGTATTGGATTAGGTGTGATGGGATTACATGATTTACTAATCCGTTGTGATCTAGTATATGGATCAGAAGCTGGCAACAAACTTGTTGATGAAATTTTTGAAGTGATTGCAACTACTGCTTATAAAACTTCAATTGAATTAGCGGAAGAAAAGGGAGAATTCCCGTTCTTATCGACTTTTGAAGATGGCCGCGAACGTTTTATTAACTCGGGCTATATGAAAAAAATGCCTGAAGAAATTCGTGAAGCTGTTTTAGAAAGTGGTATACGTAATTCGCACTTGCTAACAATTGCTCCTACGGGAAGTACTGGAACGATGATGAATGTCAGCACTGGACTTGAGCCTTATTTCAACTTCGTTTACTTCCGTTCAGGACGTTTAGGTAAATTTATTCCAGTTGTAGCTGATATCGCACTAGAATGGTTAGAAGCTAACGGATATGAAGTAACTGAAGAAAATGTTTATGAGATGATTGAACATCTTCCAGAACAATTTGTTGGAACAATGGACCTTTCGCCAGAGGCACATGCTGATGTTCAATGTATTATCCAAAGATGGATTGATTCTTCAATAAGTAAAACAGTTAATGCTCCTAAAGGTTATTCTGTTGAACAAGTAGCGAAAGTGTATGAAAGATTACACAAAGGTGGAGCAAAAGGCGGGACTGTTTATGTAGATGGTTCACGTGATGCCCAAGTACTATCGCTAACAAATGAAGAAAATGATTTAACAAATGTAGAACTAGAAACAGTTGAAAATAGAAAAGATGCAACGAACAGCGATACTGATGAAACTGCTCAAGTTAAAACAGGTAACGTAGGTGTAGAAAACGGAGACACTTGTCCAATCTGCTTAGCTGGTACTGTAGTTGAACATGGTGGTTGTAATACATGTGATAATTGCCAAGTTCAGTTGAAGTGTGGAATATAATAGTAAGGATTAAATAGCCGTAAAGAAATACCTCTTTAGATGTGATGATCTAAGGGGTATTTTTTTATGTCTTAAAGAACGAGAACATATTTAGAAAAAGTCCATCCTTATTCCTAAATGGACCATATTCTTGAAGAATAAGAGGAAATAATAGAAAATAGTATAGAGCCTAAAGTTTATTGGACAACTAAAGCTAGCAGTAACTCGCAATTGCTAATTCGAGTCTTTGGGAGAAATCATCGTTAGGATATATATTTGGATAATCTTCCACTGAATGTAACGATAAATAGGAGGAGAATAGATGAAAGCTATATCTATTTTAATAGCGGATGATGAACAGGAGATTGCTGATCTGATAGCCTTACATATAGAAAAAGAAGGATATCATGTTATTAAAGTTTCGGATGGACATGAGGCAGTTCGTGTAGTCGAGACCGGGTCGATTGATTTGTTGATATTGGATATTATGATGCCGAAAATGGATGGATATGAAGTAACTCGGCTCATTCGTGAGCGGTATAATATGCCAATAATATTTTTGAGTGCTAAAACATCTGATTTCGATAAAGTACAAGGTCTGGTCATTGGAGCAGATGATTATATAACAAAACCATTTACCCCTATTGAATTGGTTGCACGTGTGAATGCTCAATTGCGGCGCTTTATGAAGTTGAACCAACCTAAAGTAGATGATCATAAAGTTATCTTGGAATTTGGTGAAATAATGATTTCCCCTGATCAACGTACAGTTTTGCTTTTTGGTGAAAACATCGAGCTAACGCCGAAAGAGTTTGATATTTTGTATTTATTAGCCAGTCATCCAAAGAAAGTTTTTAGTGTAGAAAATATTTTTCAGCAGGTATGGGGTGATGCATACTTTGAAGGTGGTAATACAGTAATGGTACATATTCGCACCTTGCGGAAAAAACTCGGAGAAGATAAGCGAAAAAATAAATTAATCAAAACAGTTTGGGGAGTGGGGTATATATTCAATGGCTAAATTTATATACGGTTTTCGTTCCAAAATCATCGTATTATTTGGCTTAAGTATGACTCTGGCTGGTATTATAACCTATATAATTTTTAAAGGATTACAGCTTTATTATCACACGATGGTTCGTTATGGTGACCCCTTGGCCCAGCTTCGTCGATTCATACAGAGTATAGGAGACGTTAACTTCTTTTTATTTCTATTTATCCCACTTTCGATATTGTTTTTCTATTTACTCACTAAACCCTATTCTACTTATTTTAAAGAAATATCAAACGGCATTCATTATCTTGCTGGTGGCAACTTTAAACATCGGGTTTCGATCCAATCAAATGATGAGTTTGGAGATATTGCTCAAGCAATTAATCTAGCAAGTGAAAAATTAGAAGAAGCCGTACAAAGAGGCGATTTTTCAGAAAACAGTAAAGAACAGTTAGTTGTAAATTTGGCACATGATTTGCGTACTCCGCTAACTTCTGTGATAGGTTATTTAGATTTAATCCTTAAGGATGAGAAGTTAACTAAGGAACAAGTCAGACATTTTTTAACGATTGCCTTTACTAAATCTCAGCGTTTAGAAAAACTGATTGATGAATTATTTGAAATAACTAGAATGAACTATGGCATGTTACCCCTTGAAAAAATGCAAATTAATTTAAGTGATCTACTTTTTCAATTAAAAGAAGAATTGTACCCTGTTTTCGAGAAAAATAATTTGATCGCTCGAATGAATCTTCCGCCCCATTTACCTATTTTGGGTGATGGAGAGATGTTAGCTCGTGTGTTTGAAAATCTTTTAACCAATGCAAATCGTTATGGATATGATGGTCAGTTTGTAGATATTAACGGGTTTGTTGATGCGAATGAAGTGATCGTTCAGGTTATTAATTATGGAGATCGTATTCCTCAGGAGGAACTTCCATATCTCTTTGATATGTTTTATACCGGTGACAAAGCACGAACTCATCAAGAAGATAGCACGGGTCTTGGTTTATTCATTGCAAAGAATATTGTGGAGCAACATAATGGAACAATTACAGCCGAAAGTAGTATAATCCAGACTGTATTTGAAGTTCGATTACCGCAGGAAAGTATCCCAATTGACCAAGTTTAAAAGTTTCATAAAGAATTTAAGAAAAATTTAAAGTTTACCCCACTTTTTATTTAAAAAGTTTTTCCTATTCTAGAATCAATCAGAACTAGGAGGAACGGGATAATGAAGAAGTGGGGATTATTAGTGTTTTTAGTAATTTGCTTGAGTTTTGCATTCGTGAATAAAGAAATTTCTTTTCAAGATAAAGTAGAGATTCAAACATATAAAAAAATTAACAATGAACAATTAGATAATAAAGAGACTTCTGATCGTTTCCAAACGAAGGACATTACAAAAGAACAGGTCTATAAAGGAAACTTACTCTTAATAAACAAAAAATATCCTGTACACCAGGAGAGTATAAAATCAGATGTTGTAAACTTATATACTCACAAAGAATTGAAAAAGGGCTACGAATTGCTTGATACTAAAATTGAATTGTCAGATTATGTCGCCCGTAAATTTTCGGAGATAA
Organism: Gottfriedia sp. NPDC057991; assembly: GCF_042886615.1. Lineage (NCBI taxonomy): Bacteria > Bacillati > Bacillota > Bacilli > Caryophanales > Bacillaceae > Gottfriedia > Gottfriedia sp. NPDC057991. The sequence goes on along the minus strand of NZ_JBHVQN010000004.1, from coordinate 127,019 downwards.
TTGTTGCTGCTAAAAAAGAAGGGGTTCACCATTTTACAATTAATAGTGGCTTCCGAGACTTTGGTGAGCAAAATGCACTTTATCAAAAGATGGGATCAGACTATGCCTTGCCCGCCGGCCGTAGTGAACACAATTTGGGTTTATCGCTTGATGTAGGATCTACCAAAATGAAAATGAATGAGGCACCTGAAGGTAAGTGGTTAGAAAAAAATGCTTGGAAATACGGCTTTATTATACGCTATCCAAAGGATAAAACGGCAATTACAGGCATTCAGTATGAACCTTGGCATATTCGCTATGTTGGATTGCCACACAGTGTGATTATGGAGGAAAAGAATTTTTCTTTAGAAGAGTATTTGAATTTCTTAAAAAAACAAAAGTCTATTTCAGCTACAATAAATGGCGAAAAATACGAAATATCTTATTACCCAGTTACTAAAAATACGACCATTCAAGTGCCAACCAATCTTCGTTATGAAATATCAGGCAACAATATGGATGGTGTGATTGTAACGGTATTTCACAACGGGGAAAATACTAATCTTAAGGAGGATAGCTTAGCGGAATGAAAATAATAAAATTAATGAACAAAATTTTTGTTTCAGCATTATTTGTCTTTTATCTATATGCAGTAATTAGGGTCATTCTATTTAAGTTCCGCTGGAGAGATCTAACCTTTCTTTCGTATCAACTTCAGACTAATCTCGGGAATCCTGCTAATCTCATTAACGAATTAAAATTAGGAAATTTTATCCCATTCAAAACAATGTTCATTAATATTCAGAGTCTATCATCATGGCCTGATTTTAGTAATTTGATTGGAAATATCGTAGCGTTCATCCCATTTGGAATGTTTCTTGTTCTTTTATCTAAAAATAGAGGGATGTCATTCATAGGCGTATTCATTAATTCTTTGAGTTTTAGTTTATGCATAGAAAGCTTACAGGTTGTTTTTTCTTTAGGGATTTTTGATGTGGATGATCTAATACTAAATACGTCTGGAGGATTGCTTGGCTATTGTGCGATCAAGCTTTGTGATAAAGTTTATAATAAACTTATTGTAGATACATCAAGCAGTGTCCAAGACAGAGAAATTGTTGATAAACAGGAATTTTAAATCGTACCATTAATAATGTGTACCGGTTATTTAGTTAAGAAACGGCTGCTATGGAGTAGCCGTTAATTTTTGTTAAATCAGCTAATTGAAGTTATGCCTTTTTCAGGCAATGTTAGAATATATTGAAGTTGTGGAGTAGAAACTAACCTGAGGTATGGATTATGAAAACAAAATCATAGAAAATCTATGGTTTTTTTGTTATATGTAGAGAGTAAATAATAAAAAAGAAAAAAGTGGAAAAGGGGGATAAGATGACTCAGGGAAATGTAAAAAGTGATGCAGGATGGAATTTCGATAATAGTTATTCAAACTTACCGGAATTCTTTTTTGCTACTCAAGATTTAAATCCAGTAAGTTCACCGAAATTGGTTGTTCTAAATAAACCAGTGGCATTATCACTTGGTCTAGAGGTTCAATCACTTCAAAGCGAAGAAAGTGTAAATGTTTTTGCCGGGAATCAAGTGCCAGAAGGTGGATTGCCACTTGCGCAGGCATATGCAGGGCATCAGTTTGCACACTTTAATATGCTAGGGGATGGAAGAGCTTTATTACTTGGTGAACAGATTACTCCAAAAAATGAGCGATTTGATGTACAACTTAAAGGTTCAGGTAGAACACCTTATTCAAGAGGTGGAGATGGTCGTGCAGCACTTGGCCCGATGCTTAGGGAATACATTATTAGTGAGGCGATGCATGCGCTAAGGATACCAACTACACGAAGTCTTGCCGTTGTAACGACAGGTGAACAAATCCAGCGTGAAACTCGATTACCTGGGGCAGTTATGACCCGAATTGCTGCTAGTCATATTCGTGTTGGTACGTTTCAGTATGTTTCAAGATGGGGTAGTGTGAATGAACTTCAAGAACTTGCTGATTATACAATCCAAAGGCATTATCCAGAAATTGAACAAAATGATCCAAATCGATATCTTTCACTACTTCAAGGAGTCATTAAGCGCCAAGCTTCCTTAATTATCAAATGGCAATTAGTTGGTTTTATACATGGTGTAATGAACACTGACAATATGACAATTAGTGGTGAAACAATTGACTATGGTCCATGTGCATTTATGGATGTATACGACCCAGCAACAGTTTTTAGTTCAATTGATCTCCGCGGTCGTTATGCATATGGAAATCAACCAAAAATGGCTGGATGGAATCTTGCACGATTTGCTGAAACATTATTACCATTATTGCATGATGATCAGGAAAAAGCCTTAGAAATAGCACAGAATGCAATTTCTGAATACCCTATGATTTATGTAGATAATTGGATCGCAGGAATGAGGAGAAAATTAGGAATATTTAATGAAGAAGAACAGGATAAGTCATTAATTGATGAGTTACTAGAAATAATGGAAAAGTATAAAGCAGACTATACGAATACGTTCAGAGCATTATCATATGGTAATCAAGATGAGATGCCTTTCTTTACATCATCTGAATTTAAACAGTGGGAGAAGCAGTGGCAGGAGAGATTAAGTAGACAATCAGAATCAAAAGAAGCATCTCTTCAATTAATGCGAGACAATAATCCGACCGTAATCCCAAGAAATCATCGTGTAGAAGAAGCATTAGAAAAAGCGGTAGAGAACGGAGATTATAGCGTGATGGAGAAATTGCTTAAAGCACTTTCTAATCCTTTTATTGAATCGGAAGAACAGAAAAATTATTGTACACTACCTCCTAACCCGGACCGCCCTTATCAGACTTTTTGTGGTACTTGATTATATTCATATATTTTTTATAGTACAAATACTACCTTTTACTATAGGTAGTATTTTATTTTTTAAGAAAAACAAGGAACATATTTTAAGTGAATCTGAGCATACACTTTGAATAAATCTCGGAAATTTACTATATTAGAAAAAGTAAATTAAAAGTTTTCTGAATTATAAAGTAAGAGGGGTACTTTCCCTCTTTTTATATTTTGGCCAGTAGAAAGAAGTGGGGAAGTTGAAGAAGCAACAAATTTATATCATTTTATTTTGTATTATGGTGGTATGGGGATTTAATGTAATTGCAACAAAAGTTCTAGTAGAGAACTTTATGCCAGTTACGATGACAGCTATTCGTGTATTCACTGCTGGAGTAAGTGTTTTTATTATTTTATTTTTAATTAAAAAAGTTCGTTTGCTTACTAAGAGGGAGTTTGGATATGTATTTTTTGCGATGCTATTGAATGTAGTTGCACATCATTATTTTTTATCGATTGGTCTTTCCCAAACTTCAGCGTCAAACGGAGGTCTAATTCTAGGAATGGGGCCGCTTTTAACAGCCTTATTGTCGGTTTTCTTTTTAGGTAGTGTAATGAACTTTGTTAGAATTTTAGGCGTTTTATTCGGTTTTGCAGGTGTTGCTTTTATTGTTTTCCAGAGCGGTGGAGGTTTTCATGGCGTTTCGCATGGAGATTTTTATGTGTTTTTAGCAATCTTAGCTCAAGCATCTAGCTTTGTTTTAATTAAAAAAGTTTCGAAAACTTTAGATCCACGATTAATGACTGGATATATGCTAGTTATGGGTTCGATTATATTATTCGGAATTAGCCAAATACTTGAGCCAGGTGGAATGGCTAGTATGGTGCATCATTCAGTAGGAATTTGGGCGATATTTTTTGCATCAGCAGTTGTTGCAACAGCTATGGGGCATATGCTTTATAATTTTGCTCTTGGAAAGGTTGGCACAACAGAGGCGGCTATCTTTTTAAATCTAAATCCATTCTTTTCACTTATTGGTGCGGTATTATTTTTAGGTGAAAAAATTGTTTTAACTCAAGTAGTCGGTTTTATTTTAATTTTAATAGGTGTGATGTTTGGTTCAGGAGTATATGAAGATGTATCTCGCAAATTTAAAAGGGATAATCAATTCCAAATCTAAATTTAAAAAAGTAAAACGATGTATCATAAGACAAATTACTGATAAGGTGATTATCTATTAAGAGTGTTGAAGTATATAGTAGTCAATATTGAAAAATACTAACAATAAATGAATTTCTATGAAAAAAAGTTTATTTATTATTGTTTTATCTGTCATCTTATTGATAAACAAGTTATTTTAATTGATTTATAAATGCTTTACCTAACTTGCAAAAATTAAAATATCTTCTTTTTTGACGGTCAATATTTGTAAAGATGTGTAAGTCTTTATCATAAGTTACAATTTGATGAATAAAGAATCATTCATTCGTTCAATTGATTATTCTATTGTTTTTAAGATTATTCTTATTTATCAAGAACTTGATTGGAACGAAAGGGTGCCGGGCTTCTATGGGATTAGCGGGAAGGCTGAGACCTTAGCAGGCGGCGCCGAGGAGGCTAAAGAATCTCGCCCAATGGAAAGCGAGCACCCTGTAGTGGAAATCAATATCATACAACTTACTTATCAATAATATAACTGAAAAAAATTTTTTCAACAACATGAAGACAATTTACCGATAAGGTGATTGTCTTTTTTTTTTATCTTAATAAATGATTTCTAATTCATTATTTCATGAAAAAAAACTGCTTATTTAGGGCATATTATAAAGTATTCAAGCTATTAGGAAGGACTCATCAAGATGACAATCGACCCAAGAACTCATTCATTAAATGCAGAAACAATTGAGAATGAGCTAGAAGTACCTAGCTGGTTTATAAAATTGAACAAGTTTAAATCTAATTTAAATAATTTGGAGATAGAGTCTCAGTTTTATGAACAGTTCTTAACATTATTAATTAATGAAGAAACAGCGTTAGAGCTGCAATATAAAAATATAAAGTATATTGAAAAGCTAGAGAGTGAAATCCAAATAATGGAAGACCGTTATCGAAAAGTAATGCACTCAAAGCTTGGCAGATTAATTCAGTTTTATTGGAAAGCTAAAAGATGGCTTTTTAGAAAGTTAAGAGGTTGGTGAATATATTTTGAACAAATTTGAAATCCAGCAAAGATTAGAAGAAATTGAAAAAATTAAGATCGAAATTTACCAACGAATGAATAAGGAAATCCCGGAAGACTTAATATTTTCAAAATATCATTTTAAAAAATTAATAAACGGTATTAGTGTAATCGTCCCGACATATAAAGGTGAAAAAGTGATAAAAAAATGTATTGAATCATTAAAAAATCAAACTTTATCACCAAAATATTTTGAAGTAATCTTTATAATCAATGGAGAAAAAGATCTTACCGAAGAGATATTGATGAATTTCATTAAGGAACATGAGATAAATCACTTTAACATTCTTATTTCAGAAGAAGCTAGTGTTTCATCTGCAAGGAATATGGGAATTCAACAAGCATCAAAAAAATACATTACATTCTTAGATGACGATGATTATATTTCACCTAACTTTCTTGAAAAACTATTCAATCATGCTGATGAAGAATCTGTTGTCATTTCACAAGTTGTGGACGTAGATCTAGAAGGTAATAGTAATCCGAATAATCCTGTTAACTCCCAAATCAAAAAAGCGTTAGATACTAAAATTTATACTTATACCGATTTAAATAGTGTTTTAACAATGAATGCTTGTAAATTAATACCAACAAAGAAAGTAAAAACGCAACGCTACGAACTCGGTTTAAAAAGTGGAGAAGATGTAGTGTTTTTTACTAAGTTATTTGCTTTGCATCATTTTCATCTAAAGATTGTTCCATTAGAAGAGCAGGCAATATATTATCGGGTTTTAAGAGATAACTCAGTTTCTAGACGTAAAAACTCATTTGAGTTTAATGTAAAAGAACGTTTGGAAGTAATGAAACATCTTGATGTTTTACTAGGAGAAACGAATAGTCCTACAATCCAACAGTTCATTAAAGGAAAAATACACGCTCAATACGGATTTATAGATAGATATATAAACAATAGCAATGAATTGAGAGAACAAGTAATTGAAGAAGTAAATAAAAATTGTTTTGTCTATTTCCCTTATTTTAAGTTATTCAATGGAGAGACCCGTTCTTTAATTATTTCTTATTGTTTTCCACCATACGTTGATACTAGTGGAACTGTAATGGCTAAACGTATTATCGAAAATAATGAAGTGGTGGATGTAATTTATAATAATATGTCGAAGGTAAGGGAAGTTGATTATCGACAAAATGCAATGGTGGATGGTTTTATTAATAATCGGATGGAAATATCATCTGCCAGTAGTTTTAAACAATGGAAATCAATGAAAGATTTTATTAAAAAATCTCTTAAGGAAATTAAATTTAAAGAAAGAAAAAATGGTGCATACCATAAAATATATAGCCGAGCACTATGGCCTGCTTCACATTTTTTAGCATTTGAATATAAATTAAAAAATCCAAAAGCAAAATGGGTTGCAGAATTCTCTGATCCAATCCTATTAGATATTCATGGAAATGAACGGAAGTCAGCAATTATTGATCTAGGGTTTTATAAAAAAGTAAATTCACTTTTAAAGAAAAAAAACTTCCCACTAGCGTTAAATAACAATATGTTTTTTTGGTGTGAATACATTGCTTATGCATTTGCAGATGAAATTGTGTTTACAAATGAAAATCAGTTGAAATACATGTCAGAAATGTTCCCAATGCAAGAAATGAAAGAAGTCATTTTAAGCAAAGCAAAAATTTGTAATCAACCGACATTACCGAAGCAATATTATCATGTTAAAGCCAGTAAATATAGAATTGATGAAAACAAAGTAAACCTAGGGTACTTTGGAACGTTTTATCAAACGAGAAAATTAAATGAAATAATTGAGGGGCTTAAATTAACTAAACCTGAATTAAGAGATAAAATTAAACTTCATGTTTTCACTTCTGATCCAAAATCACTTACAAATGAACTTTCAGGAGAAGTAATTGAAAAACATATCAAAGTAAACCCTTATGTTAACTTTTTAGAGTTTTTAAATTTTACAACAAAGTTCGATTGTCTAATTGTTAACGATGCGTTTACGAAGGATTATAAAAATATTAATCCATACTTACCTTCTAAGTTGAGCGACTACAAAGGTAGTGGGAATAATATATGGGGAATTTTTGAAGAAGGCAGTATTCTCAGTAGATTTGAAACGAAATACAAATCAGAGATTGGCGATATTGATGGTGCTACTAAAGTGTTTGAATCTTTAGTTACGGAGAAGTTAGTTCAACAATACAAGCAGCTTGATGAAGCATTACCGAATGAGAAATTAATGTAAGAACGAAAAAAACAAAGTTAATTATTATAATTTTGTAAAGGGTAGATTCTTCATGATAAAAAAGAGTTTTAATTTGCTCGGACCAATTCTAATCGGATTGGTCTGTAGTTATCTACTTGTTATTTGGTCTCATAATTATTTGTGGAAAAACCATGTGAATCTTTATCAGAATTGGATTATCACGGATTTTTTTAAGTGGAACTTTATGATTGTGTCAGTTGTTGTTTCAGTATTAATCATTGGGCTCCTTGTTCTAGGCTATAATGTTTGGTGGATTTTAATTACAATTGTAGGGTCAATTGGGATTTTTTCATATGCACTTTCAGAAAAAATAAAATATACTGGAGAGCCTTTTCATCCAAGTGACTTATTTTTCCTGCGTGACCCAATTGTTTTTTTACAATTTTCAAAGCTTCCATTTCTTCTCAAATGGGGAGCATTAATTGGAATCATAACATTTCTTTTTTTAGGGACTTTTTTTGCCTATAAAAAATGGAGAAATGCTACTGCAAGGAAAAATAGTCTACGTTTTTTACTAATCGTATTACTTGGGGTCTTTTTTACATTTGGTTCAAAAGAAGGCTATGCTTATTTTGTAAAAAACTCAAATGTAGAATATATACCTTGGAATTACGAAACTAGTGTTGAAAGATATGGTATGTATCCAGCATTTTTAGTAACTTACATAAATAGCAAACGTGGAGAACCTCAAGTATCTAATAAAGTAAAAAATGAGGTCATTAAAGAGATCAATTCTTTAAAACCACTTTCCAAACCTAAACAATTACCAGATATTTTAGTGATTCAAAGTGAAGCATACAGTATGTTAGATGACATGAATTTAAAATGGAACACTGATCCAAACGCACCTCTTCGATCTATAAATGAGGGGATTCATGGAACTCTAATAAGTAATACATTTGGAGGACGGACGGCTAACGAGGAGTTTGAAGTATTAACTAGTCTAAAGTTAAAACGTAAATTCGAAGAACGGACACCATACCAAGAAGGAAAAATGGGGAATAGACGATCACCTAGTTTCATTCAAGATGTTGGAAACTTTGGTATGGATACGATAGCCCTTCATCCATTTAAAACATCATTTTTCAAACGAAAAGAAGTTTATCCTAACATAGGATTTAATCAGTTCTTGTCAGAAGCAGATTTATCTTCTTGTGAAAAGTTTGGTTCATATTTATCAGACGAGTGTAGCTCGAAAAAAGCATTATCATTAATTAATAAAAAAGGGAGCCAATTTGTATTTTTTGTGACAATGCAAAATCATTTTGATTGGCGTAAAGGCCATTTTCCTGAAGAAAACATGAAAGTTAGTGGAGTACCTATGGATGAGGATTTAAAAGGAAAAGTGGAGAGTTATGCAAGTGGTATTTATAAAAGTGGCAATTCTCTTGTTACAGTATGGCAAGAAATAAAAAAACGTAAGAATCCTACAATCGTCCTTTTTTATGGTGATCATCGTCCAACATTTGGCGATAAAAAGGCAACATACGAGCAGTGGGGAGCACCATTGGAAAAGAGTGAAGGAGAAGATTGGTATAATGAAACTCCGATGTGGATCTGGAGTAACGACAAAAATACAATGGACAAGATCCGAAACTATTCGAAGCCATTTTTAGAGAAAGGAAATCTTAAATTAGAATCATACGAAATTGCACCTCTTTTAATGAAAGTTCTAACAAACGGTCAGATTGAACATTCATGGTATGACTGGGTACTTCAAAATCATTCAAATGATATTTGGGATTGGGTAATCTATGATCGAGTTTATGGTGAAGGAATAACCTTTAATAAAAAATAAAAACGGGGCCAAATAGGCCCTTTTTTATTGGGAAAAAACTGACTTATTTTAAGACTTTGGAAAGAAATCTTATTGCATTTCAAAAACTGTTTACATAAATTGGGAGTTCTTGAAAAAAATACAAGAAGGGATAAGTATACTTTAGGAGGTTAGAAATGAGGAAACTAGTTTTCATAAAAGGTCCTTTGATATTACTAATAGTATTTTTAAGTTTCTTTTGTAATATTCAACATAAAAATGTAAATGCTTTTTCAAGCCAAGTGCTTCAAATGGGTGCTACAGGAGAAGACGTTATTGAATTACAGTCGCGTTTAAAATACAACGGCTATTACACTAGCAAAGTGGATGGGGTATTTGGATACAACACATATTGGGCGGTTAGGAATTTCCAAAATAATTTCGGAATGCCTGTCGATGGGATTGTTGGAGCTAAGACAAAAGCGATGCTAGTAAAAGCTACAAAATATGAAAAAGGTGAAAATGCAGGTGCTGGATCGAATGTTCCGAATGGTTATTCGCAAAATGATATTCAGCTAATGGCTAATGCAGTTTATGGTGAATCACGTGGAGAACCGTATATCGGACAAGTAGCAGTTGCTGCAGTCATTCTGAATCGCGTTAGCAATTCATCATTTCCAAACACGGTGTCTGGTGTTATTTTTGAGCCGGGTGCATTTACGGCCGTGTCTGACGGACAAATTTATTTAACACCAAATGAGACAGCCAAAAACGCTGTTTTAGATGCTGTAAATGGTTGGGATCCGAGCGAAAGTGCACTTTATTATTTTAATCCAGATACAGCGACAAGTGCTTGGATTTGGAGCAGACCACAAATAAAACAAATTGGTAGACATATATTTTGCCGATAAGAAAGGAGTGTTTTAAGTGATTAAGGAAGCTGCAATAGGCGTGTTAGCAATTGGAATTATCGGAACATCATATTGGGGTTATACAGAGCATAAGGCTAAAAACGAAATCAATATCCAGGCAGAAAACAACTATCAACGGGCATTTCATGAACTAACTTACGAAATAGATTTACTACATGATAAAATTGGCGATACTTTAGCAATGAAATCAAAATCATCTCTCTCTCCAGCACTAGTTGAAGTATGGGGACTAACTTCTCAAGCTAGATCTAACGTAGGGCAACTTCCTTTGAGACTATTACCAGTTAATAAAACGGAAGAATTTCTAACAAATATTGGTGATTTTAGTTATCGAACTGCAGTAAGAGATTTGGATAAACAACCATTGACTCAAAATGAATACGCAACACTGCAAAAGTTATATGATAACTCTGCTGAAATTCAAGGAGAGATTAGAAAAGTTCAGCATATGGTATTTGAGAATAAATTACGTTGGATGGATGTAGAGCTTGCTTATGCAAAAGATCAAAATCCGAAAAATAACGTAATTATTGATGGATTTAAGACAGTGGAAAGGAATGTAATGACCTATTCCGATGCAAATGCAGATCCATCACTGACAAATTATAAAGTAAATCGTGCAAGCCTTTCGAATATAAAAGGCGAAAAAATAACGACAGAGCAAGCGAAGGACATTGCGAAAAAATTTCTTCAATTAAATAGTACAGCACAAATAAAAGTGGATCTTACAGGTGAAAAATTAGAAGATCGGTATTATACCTTAGAAATTAAAGAACCAAAAACAAATAGCGAAATTTATATGGACATTACTGAAAAGGGAGGATATCCAGTTTGGGCTATTGATCGTCGTGATATAAAGGCGCAAAAAATTGATTTAAATCAAGCTTCAATTAACGGCCTGAAATTTTTAGAACGTAATAAATTCTCCAATATGGAGCTAACAGAAAGCTCGCAATATGATACGATTGGTGTATTTACATACGTTACAAAGCAGGATGGTGTAAGAATTTATCCTGAATCTGTTACGATGAAGATTGCTCTTGATGACGGAAGTATTGTAGGATTTTCATCAAAAAATTACTTAGCAGCATATACGAAAAGGACGATTCCAAAACCGAAAATATCAGTTGAAGAAGCGAGAAATAATATTAATTCAAACTTAAAAATAATGGAAGAGCGTCAAGCGATCATTCTAAATAAATTGAATCAAGAAGTACTTTGCTATGAATTTGTAGGAACACGAGGAAACGACACATATCAAATTTTCGTGAATGCGGATACTGGTGTAGAAGAACAGATAAAAAAATTGAATGTCTTAGTCGAAAACTACGACTGAAGCTTTCACTTTTTTAACGATGGGGACTTAAGTATGTAACTTAAGTCCTCTATTTAATTTTAAAGATTCTCCCAATAATAATGAAGATAAAAAAAGAAAAAGGAAATAAGCTATAACCATTTCCTTTTTTACTAGATTTAAAAATGGTAGGAATACCAAACTAGCATTTCAGTTTAAAACACATGCATTATTAATTACAAATGCGAGACTTTTTTCAGATATTCTAAATGCATAATCCTTTCAGTTAAATCTGACAAGGTATCATACTTTAGGCTTGTACAAAGCTTTATTTTAAGCGACTTTAGGAGTAGGAAATTATAGAGCTCAATTAGTAAAAAATATTTTTTATATTTGTCCTAATGTCCAAAATGGTGAATATATATTTCTTGAGATTAAAATTCTAGAGGGAGAGAGGTAAGGGGTAGATTCTGCTTGTTAGTAGAAGTTTAATTGTCTTGTAAGCGTTTCCTTTAGAGAGAAAGGGGGATTAAATGAACATATTATTATGTTGTGCTGCCGGTATGTCTACAAGTTTATTAGTTACAAAAATGGAAGCTGCTGCAAAAGCTGAAGGAATCGATGCAAGGATTTGGGCAGTGGGTGCTAATGATGTTAAAAATCATCTTGATCAAGCAGATGTATTACTTGTAGGTCCCCAAGTAAGGTACCTACTCCCACAGTTAAAAAAAGAAGGTTTACAAAAAGGAATACCAGTTGATGCCATCAATCCGGTTCATTACGGGATGTGTAAAGGAGCAGAGGTCCTGAAATTTGCAATCGATTTAATAGGTTCATAATTTCATATAGGGGTGATTTGTGATGGCCAACTTTACTCAAATGTTAGAAGAGAAAGTAATGCCTGTTGCTGGTAAAATTGCAGGTCAAAGACACTTGCAAGCATTACGTGATGGAATTATTTTAACACTGCCTCTTATTATTGTCGGTTCTATTTTCTTAATTTTAGGCTTCTTACCGTTTGACGGATATCCAGATTTTATGGCAAAAACATTCGGTGCAGCTTGGCAAACAAAGCTTCTTTATCCTGTAAGTGCTTCATTTGATATAATGGCGCTCATTGCAGGATTTGGTATTGCATATCGACTCGCTGAACATTACAAAGTAGATGCATTGAATGCTGGTGCGATCTCGATTGCCTCATTTATTTTATCAACACCATACTTCACAATGTTTACTCCAGATGGAGCAACTGCTGCTATTAAAGTAGGCGGAGTACTTCCTATGGCATTTTTAGGTAGTAAGGGTCTGTTTGTTGCTATTATTATTGCATTATTCTCAACTGAAATTTATAGATGGGTAATTCAAAGGAACTTTGTCATTAAGATGCCGGATGGCGTACCACCTAGTGTAAGTAAATCATTCGTTGCTTTATTCCCTGCATTTTTAGTTATTCTCCTAGTATGGATTATTCGTTTACTAATTGAAAATACACACTATGAAACTCTACACAATGTCGTTGGGGATCTATTACAAGATCCACTTAGTAGACTTGGTGGGTCATTAGCTGGCGCGTTAATTGCTGTATTATTAATTCAGTTATTATGGTCAGTTGGTTTACACGGTGCGGCAATTGTTGGTGGTGTAATGGGTCCAGTATGGTTAGCAGCAACTGATGCCAACCGTTTAGCCCTGCAAGGTCATCATGCAATGCCAAATGTCGTAACACAACAATTCTTTGATATCTTCATCTACATGGGTGGTTCTGGTGCAACAATTTGTTTTGCTCTTATGATGCTATTATTTGCAAAGAGTCAGCATGCAAAACAACTAGGAAGGCTATCGATTGGACCTGGTATCTTTAATATTAATGAACCAATTACGTTCGGTGCGCCTGTTGTAATGAATCCACTTCTTTTAGTTCCATTTATTTTAACGCCATTAGTTCTTGTTGTAACCACATATATAGGAATGAAAACGGGATTTGCTCCAAAAACACATGGTATTGCAATTCCTTGGACGACTCCACCAATTATCGGCGGTTGGCTAGCAACTGGAGGTAACTGGAGAGGCTCTGCAATGCAATTGATTAACCTTGTTATAGCATTCTTAATTTACTTCCCATTCTTTAGAATGTGGGATAAACAAAATTTACAAACTGAACAAGGCGCACCTAAATAAGAAATGCACAAAGGGGCTTGCGATCTAGCAGGCTCCCAAACTATTTGAAAGAGCTAGCTTTCAATCAGTTAGATTACAAAAGTTTTGATTCTGCGTAAACACACTGGAAGCTTGCCTATAGGCAGGCTCTTGGTATTGTTTTCTTAAATTCTAGTAAAGGGTGTGATTCTAGTGACAAAAGAAGAATTGTACAACCTTTCCTTTCAATTAATCTTGCATAGTGGAAATGCTAGAAGTCTTTCAATGGAGGGAATCTATGCAGCAAAAGAAAAAAACTTTGAGCTAGCTTTTGAGAAACTTGCAGAGGCAGATCGCGAGTTTAGTCAAGCACATCGCTTTCAAACTCAATTGATTCAGGCAGAGGCTGGTGGAGAGGATTTTGATACACCAATTTTATTAATTCATGCACAAGATCATTTAATGACAGCAATGACGCTTAAAGATTTAGCAAGGGAGATTATTGAACTGCGGCAAGAAGTAAGCAACCAATAAGAGGAGGTCTACATACGATGGGTAAATCAATCAAAATTGCGACAATTGGTGGAGGATCAAGTTATACTCCAGAGTTAGTAGAAGGTTTTATTAAGCGGTACAATGAGCTCCCGTTACGAGAGCTATGGCTTGTGGATGTTGAAGAAGGCAAGGAGAAATTAGAGATTGTTGGTCAATTAGCAAAACGAATGTTTCAAAAGGCAGGTCTTCCTGTAGAAGTTCATTTGACACTCGATCGAAAAGAGGCACTTAAAGATGCTGACTTTGTTACAACTCAATTCCGTGTTGGTTTGTTAGATGCGAGGGCAAAGGATGAAAGAATACCTTTAAAATATGGTGTACTTGGTCAAGAAACAAATGGACCAGGAGGATTATTTAAAGGTTTACGAACAATTCCAGTAATTTTAGATATTGTTAAAGATATGAGAGATCTTTGTCCAAATGCGTGGTTAGTTAATTTTACAAATCCTGCTGGTATGGTTACTGAGGCGGTACTTCGTTACACCGACCATCGAAAAGTAGTTGGCTTATGTAATGTCCCAATTGGAATGGAAATGGGAATTGCCAAACTATTAAAGGTTGAGCATTCAAGCGTACGGATTGATTTTGCTGGATTAAATCATATGGTTTATGGGCTAGATGTATTTGTTGACGGCGAAAGTGTAAAAGATCAAGTCATTGAATTATTAACGAATCCGGAAAACTCTAGTTTTGTTAAGAATATTCAAGGATATGGATGGGAACCTGAATTTCTCCGTGCTTTAAACGCATTACCATGTCCATATCATAACTATTACTATAAAACTCGTGAAATGGTTGAAAAAGATATTAAAAATGCCGAAACTGTAGGGACCCGTGCTGAAGTTGTAAAAAAATTAGAGGATGATCTTTTTGAACTTTATAAAGATCCAAATCTATCAATCAAACCACCTCAGCTCGAAAAACGAGGGGGAGCTTATTACAGTGATGCAGCCGTTCGCTTAATTTCTTCCATTTATAATGATAAAGGTGATATTCAACCAGTTAATACGATGAATAATGGTTCGATTGCTAGTATTCCCAACGACTCAGCGGTTGAGGTTAGTTGTGTCATTACAAAGGATGGACCAAAACCAATCGTAATGGGGGATCTACCGGTTTCTGTAAGAGGGCTCGTTCAACAAATCAAATCATTTGAAAGAGTAGCTTGTGAAGCAGCTGTAACAGGTGATTATGACCTGGCAATTCTAGCGTTAACGATTAACCCGTTAGTTGCATCCGATCAAGTTGCTAAACAAATTGTTGATGAAATGCTAGAAGCACATAAAAAGTATTTACCTCAATTTTTTAAAGAGGTGAAAGTTAAATGATCAAATTAATTGTTAATGCAGACGATTTTGGCTATTCAAGGGGAATTAATTATGGAATAATTGATGCACATAAAAATGGAGTTGTTAACTCAGCTACGATGATGATGAATATGCCCGGCGTAAGTCATGCGGTGGAGCTAGCAAAAGAAAATCTAAGCCTTCAAGTAGGAATCCATCTTGTTTTAACTTGTGGAAAGCCACTTTTAAATGATGTTCCAACACTTGTTAATGAAAATGGTAACTTTAAAAGTAGACATGAATTCTTTGAAGATAAAAATATATCACTAGATGAATTAGAAAGAGAATGGACTGCACAAATCGAAAAATTCTTAGAATCGGGACTAAAACCAACTCATTTTGACAGCCACCACCATGTTCATACCGTTCCTGAATTTTTACCAGTCGTCCAGAAGTTAGCACAAAAATATAATTTAAGTGCTAGACGCATTTCTGAAAATGCTTTACAAGGGATTGCTTCTTTTACAGATGTTTTTCTTCATGATTTCTATGGGGAAGGCGTAACGGATGACTATTTTGATAAGATTTTAACACGGGTTCAGGACGGTCAATCTGTTGAAGTCATGTGTCACCCTGGTTATCTTGATCACGAGATACTAAACAATTCTTCTTATGCTAATGATCGAGTAAAGGAGACGCTAATTTTATCTTCTGTTAAACTACCAAAAGAGATTGAATTATTATAGGGTAATTTGATTTACTAGCATAGAGTCTGAATTAGACTCTATGCTTTTTTTTTGTATAAATAAATAGATAGAGTTTTATAATCATGGGAAAAAATGTAAGATGAAATAGGAGTAGTTTTACACTATAATGAATATTAACAATATTAAAATAATATTTAAGGAAAATACCTATGAAAATTGGAAAAATTATTAATTACCATCGAAAAAAACAACAGATGACACAAGAGCAACTCTGTGATGGAATTTGTTCAATTTCTCATTTAAGTAAGATTGAGAACAACTCAAAAGAGGTTAATATCGAAACTTTAAACTTATTGTGTATGAAGTTAGGTATATCAGTTGAAGATGAAAAAAATAAAGTTAATCATATTAAAATAAAATTACATGAGTTCTATGACTCAATTGAACGACTTCATCATAAAAAAGCAGATGCGCTCTATTTAAACCTAAGGAAATATAGAGAGTTTGTTCTATATACGGAATTACTTTATGTATATGAATTGTACATGTTAAGGTATATTTTGTTTTTAAATCAACTCGAATTAGCAGAGCAAATGATTGGAAAAATGAGTCGAAATGTGAGGATGTTTTCTGAATTTGAATTATTTGTTTGGAATATATTAAATGCAATTTTTAATCATAAAAGGAATAACTTTATTAAATCTTTGGATTTTTTAGATGAAGTAAAGGATTTAAGGAAACAGTATCGGGATGAAATAACAGAATATTATTATTTAAAATCATTAATGCATTGTAGATTAGGACAATCAGCATTAGCGATTTATTTTGGTAATAAAGCATTAGAAGTTTTTAAACAAAGGAATAACATTATAAGAACGTTAGATGTCAAAACAATTTTATCAATTCATTTAACTGAAACTGGTGAATACGAACGGGCAGAAAATTTATTAAGAGAAGTACTAGATGATGCAGAATTAATTCAAAACACAACAATTGTCGAAATGGCATGGCATAATTTAGGTTACTTGTATGGTGCTAAAAACCTCTCTGAAAGAGCGCTGGAGTGTTATTATAAATCGCTAGCGTTAATTGAGAAAAATTCTGAGAGTTATTACCTTACATTAGGTAATATTGCTACTCATTTGCTAAAGCTACAAAAAAATGAACAAGTTGTGAATATGCTAGAACATGAACTAGAGTTATTCGAAGATAAAACAAAATTAGAATATGTGAAATTACGGGTATTATATTTTGAAGCAAAAAATGAAGAGAAGGCATTAATCCAATATTTAATGGAAGAAGGCTTACTAATCATGGAGAAACATGGTAATCGAATGAAGGTTTATGAATACAGTGAACGAATCGCCGAGTATTATCAAGGTCAAGGAGACCCACTTTTAGCTAATAAGTATTTCCAAATCAGTTTACATCAAATGAAGAAGACTCATAATAAAGGAGTTCTCAGATGAAAAAGAAGATTAAACTTATCGCACTTTCCCTAATTATCACTGTGCTGGTGAGTGTAGGGATAAATACTATTCAAAGTCATCATTCGCCAAGCAATGAAATTTACGCTTCCAATAAGAAGGAAGATGATCCAAAACCTCCAGGAAGTTGATATTTGAATTGAGCCGAGTTCACAAAGTGTTCGTGATTGATCTCTAACCAAAAAAATGGGATGTCTCAATACTACCGAGACATCCCACATTTATTTACAAACTTACTGGCTTACTAGTATCCTGTTGTCTTCGCTGTTTTCTAGATTTTCTAAAATAAAGTAACTCATAAATGACAGGGATGACAATTAGTGTTAATAATGTTGAAACAGTTAATCCACCAATTACTACAACTGCAAGGCTTTGGGATACAAGGCTACCGGTTTCGGCTTTTTTGAATAGTAGTGGTAGCATTGCACAAATTGTAGCAACTGCCGTCATGAGAATTGGTCGAATTCGAGTTACAGCAGCATCGATAATTGCTTCACGTAGAATCATTTGTTTTTCTTTTTGTTTTACTCGGTCTAGTAATACGATTGCGTTTGTCACGACAATTCCGATGAGCATCAGTGCTCCTAATAGTGCTGTTGGTTCAACTGATATACGACTTATAATTAATCCAAGCACAGCTCCAATCGCTGCTAAAGGTAAAGAACATAGTATAGCAATTGGTGCACGGAATGTTTTAAATGTAATAATCATGATTAGGAATACTAAGCCGATTGAGACAAGCATGATCATATATAAATCTGAAAAATCTTGTGATTGCTGTGCAAGAGCACCACCAATGTATACATTTACACCATCGGCAATTTTCATGCCTTTTGATTTTTTATCTCCAAATATAACTTTATTTAAATCTGCATTAATTTTTGAAAGTTTATCTGGCTTTACTTCAGCAGATATACTTAAATAAGGATCGCCATCTTTATGATATAGATTCGTAGACTTTTCTTCTACTTTTAGTGTAGCTACTGACGATACTGGAATCATTCCAGTTTTAGTCATAATCGGTACTGATTTAATATCCTCAGGAGTTTTAGGTTCTAAAATTGGGTCAAGATATACATCAGTCGGTTGTTGATCAATTGTAACTGTTCCAAGTGGAGTTCGATTCAACATAACAAATAATTGTTGCGATAGTTGTTCAGCATTACCTTTGGAAGGGTCAACCTCTAATGAGTAAACCGTTTTTTTGTCTTCCTCATTTGTTGTTACCTTTTTAACTCCATCAATATTTTTAATCTTATTTTTAATTTCACTTGCGGTATTCTCTAAATCATTTAAATTATTTCCGACCACATCAATTGTAATTTGAGTTTTAGATCCTCCAAATAAACTTGATGCCATTGTACTTAATTCTGCATCCGCATAGTTAGATTTTTGCGTGTTGATTTTTTTTACAATTTGGTCAGTAAGTTTTTTATCTTCTAGTGTAATTAAATAGATTGCTTGGGTAGAAGAGCGGACATCCCCATATTTTGCAGCATCAGCTGTACTGCCTAATTGAGTGTAAACTCCTTTTATACCTTTTTGTTCAAGAATATACTTTTCTAGTTTAAGCGTGTTTTCCTTTACTTTTTCAACTGGTGTATCACTTGGATACGTTAATGTTGTTTGAACAAAGTCTGAAGAAGAATTATCTGTTGCACCTTTTGGCATAGCGAAATAAGTACCTATTGAGCCGACAAATAATAAAAATGAAACGACTAAAATGACCCATTTATGATTTAATGACCAAGTAAGAACTTTTTTATATCGTACTGACGGCTTATGAGCTTTTAATTTAGCCTTTTTTAGGAAGAATGCACTTAATAATGGAACGACCGTCAATGCAACAAATAATGAAGCTAATAAAGAGTAAGTAATCGTTAAAGCAAATGGAAGCATGAAATCTTTAAGCCCCGTGCTAATAATACCTATAGGTAAAAATACAGCAACAGTCGTTAAAGTAGAAGCTGTGATTGCACTACCGACTTCTTTTGTAGCATCAATTATCATTTGAACTGAAAATTTCTCTGATTGAGTTTTTCTAAATATATTCTCAATAACTACAATACTATCATCAACTAATCGTCCAACTGCTACAGCTACTCCACCAAGTGTTAAGACATTCAATGTAATGCCTGACTCCGCAAGTAAAAATAATGTTAAACATAGCGATAGTGGAATTGAAACAATTGTAATTAGTGTTGAACGTACATTTCTTAAGAATAACATGATGACAATCGTAGCAAATAATGCACCAAGTAAAACTTCCTTAATCATTGCATGTACAGAAGTTTTTACCATATCTGATGTTGCGACCATCACATCTGAATTCATATTTTTATATTTTTTATTTAAGTGTTTAGTAGCTTCTCTTACATCCTTTGTAATACTAACAGCATTAGAATTACTATCCTTTGTGATGATTAATAATAATCCGTCTTTTCCGTTGATTCTTGTTAGATTGTTTGCCGGCTTTTTCACTTCAACAGTTGCAATATCAGCTAATTTAACATGATCAGCTACCATAAGACTCTTTACTTTGTCTATATTGTCTAAATTCCCAACAACTTTTATATTACTAGTTTTATCATTTATAATACCTTCGCCAACTGAAACTGCAGAATTTTGACCTCGAATAATACCCATGACAGTTTCTAGTGAAACTTTATTTTGCGCAAGCTTCGCATTATCGATTTTTACAGAAACAAAAGATTTTTCTGTACCGTATGTTTGAACGTCTGCTACACCTTTTATGTCTTTGAAATATGGAATAACTTTTTTGTTTGCAAAATCAATATTATTCGGACTTAATCCATCCTCGAAAGTGATTGCAACATCTGCGATAGGAATCATGGAAGTGTTTAATTGAACAATTGTAGGTTTACTAACATTTTGAGGTAGAGTGATTTTATTTAAAGATTCTTGGACTTCTTGTTTAGCGTCCTTCATGTTTGTTCCTGATTCATAATATACATCAATTTTTGAAAAACCATTGCTTGTGCTTGAATAAATATGACTTTTACCTTTCACACCAGAGACAGCATTTTCGATCGGAGTAGTTACTTGGTCCTCCATTGTTTTCGAATCAGTACCTTGGCCCATAACAATGACAGAAACAATTGGTTGATCTGCAGCAGGTAGAAATTCCATTGGAAGCTTTTTATAACTTAATACTCCAATTAATAAAATGAGAACTGATAAAAAGGTAATGGCGGCTTTATTATTAAAGGCCCATTTAGTAAACCACGACATTCAAGTTATCCCCCTTTATGGTAAATATATCCAGTAACACAAGTTGAATCGTAACACACTAATCCTAAAAATAAAATACATTTAATTTAGAATTTACAAAATATTTAAGAGCACAATTCGACATTTGAACAGTTTAGGTTTTAAATGAATTAGTACATACTTTACTAAAATATGAGACAATTTGTCTTTTATACTTGTTTAATGATTAAGATAGACAATTCATAATCTAGAAAGTCCTTTGGAACTTGAAAATTTGAATTTAATATCAACGGAGAATAAATTAAATTTTTAATAAAAAAAGACAAGTTGAACTGAACAAGTTTAGCCTTAATAGAACGAAATATTTTATTTAGCTTTTTTTCAGATCTTAAATAGTACTGATCATTGTTTTCTCTTCTTCTGATATTTCTTCTTTTTTAGAATATCCAATCATTTAACTCGATAAGGATTTCTCAATTTCTACGAAACCTCTATATTGAAGAATAGCCTCTTCTAGTAAAATACAATGTTAACTTATATGATTTATTCATCATAAAAGTTGGTTTTAATTAATGAATTATGATTACTAGTTCAAAGTGATATACATTAAGTAGATCCTGAATGTGGACAAGGTATTGACTACTCTTAAATGAGTAGTTTTTTTATGTCTACTTTTTCTAATAAATAAAAATAGAATTCCATTTATGCGAATGAATAAAATTATCTATATTAATATCAGTCTCTAAAACATAATTAAGTTCACAAAAAATGTATTTCTTCCTTGTAAATCTAGTGTTGGATCTCCTACTAAACATATGTTGGAAAATTCTGAAATAATAGCACGCTTAAAACACATGTGGTAAGGTATTAACATCTAACGAACTAGATTAATCAATAGAATTCGAGGTGCTGTATTTTGATTAAACGTTTTTTTAGTTATTATCGCCCGCACAAAAAGTTATTTTATATAGACTTTTTCTGTGCACTATTAGTGGGTTTAATGGAGCTTGGATTCCCTTTAGCAGTGTCTTGGTTTATAGATAAACTGCTGCCGGAAGGGAACTGGAGTAAAATTATCTCGATCAGTATCGGACTTTTAGTACTTTATTTAGTAAGTTCTGGTATGCAATTTGTTGTGAATTATTGGGGCCATAAACTTGGTATTAATATTGAGACTGATATGCGTCGTGAGTTATTTAATCATGTTCAACGTCAATCTTTTCGTTTCTTTGATAATACGAAGACTGGTCATATAATGAGCCGTATTACAAATGATTTAATGGATATTGGTGAATTAGCGCACCATGGTCCAGAGGATTTATTTATTGCGATTATGACCTTCATCGGTGCATTTTGGATTATGCTTACAATTAATGTGAAGCTTGCATTAGTAGCAATCATAATCGTTCCATTTTTAGTTTGGTTAATTTCATATTCAAACATGAAAATGAATAATTCATGGAGTAAAATGTATGGAAATATTGCAAATGTAAATGCACAAGTTGAAGATAGTGTTTCAGGCGTAAGGGTAGTTCAATCTTTTACAAATGAACAATATGAAATGAAACGATTTAATAAAAATAACCAATACTTCCGTAAAACGAAACTAAAAGCTTATAAAGTAATGAGCGTGAATTTATTAGGAATCTATGTAACTACTCGATTAATGACACTTGTAATTCTAGTTTTTGGAGCTTGGTTAAGTTTTACGAAAATTTTATCGTATGGAGAATTAGTAGCGTTTATTTTATATTTAAACATTTTATTTAAACCAATTGATAAGATAAGTGCTTTACTTGAATTATATCCAAAGGGTATGGCGGGCTTTAAACGTTTTACTGAATTGATTGATAATGAGCCAGACATTGTAAATACTCCAGATGCAATTGAAGTAATTAATTTAAGAGGGGATATTAAGTTCAAAAATGTTTCTTTTGGCTACGAAAACAAACGTAGAATCTTAAATGACCTTTCCTTCTCTATTGAGGCCGGCAAAACAATTGCCTTCGTAGGTCCTTCAGGAGCTGGGAAAACTACAATTTGTTCATTAATTCCAAGATTTTATGATGTTTTAAACGGTGCGATCACAATTGATGGAATCGATATTCGAAACATGACGAAAGAATCATTGCGATCAAATATCGGAATCGTACAACAGGATGTCTTTTTATTTACGGGTACATTAAAAGAAAATATAGCTTACGGTAAGTTAAATGCAACTGAAGAAGAAGTAGAAGAAGCAGCTAGAAAAGCCCACTTAACTGATTTAATTGCTTCATTGCCTGATGGTTATGAAACTCAAATTGGTGAAAGAGGATTAAAGCTTTCTGGTGGACAAAAACAACGATTAGCAATTGCTAGAATGTTTTTGAAAAATCCACCAATCCTAATATTAGATGAAGCTACTTCGGCATTAGATACAGAGACAGAAGCAATTATTCAAGAGGCATTAAATGATTTATCAAAAGATCGAACAACATTAGTTATTGCTCATCGATTAGGCACAATTAAAAAAGCAGATCGAATTTTAGTCATCACTGAAGAAGGAATTGCTGAAGATGGTACTCATACAGAACTACTATCACAGGAAGATGGGATTTTTGCTAGACTTCATGCTCATCAAATTTAACACAAAAAACATTTTTAATAAGAAGGTGTTTTGTATTGATTGAACACTTTACTGGTAAAGCAGATCTATATTCGATGTTTCGCCCAAGTTATCCGAATGAATATATCAATTATTTACTCTCAGAAAATCATTTAGAAGAGGGGAGTGTTATTGCGGACATTGGCTCTGGTACGGGTATTTTAACGAAACTTTTACTTGAAAAAAAGTTAAATGTTTTAGCAATTGAGCCAAATAATGATATGCGAGGGATCGCGGAGAAGACTTTGAAGTTATATGATCAATATAAGTCAATTAATGCAACAGCTGAAAATACTTCTCTAAAAAATAATAGTGTTGATTTAATAACAGTAGCGCAAGCATTTCACTGGTTTGATAAAGAAAAATTCCAGTTAGAATGCAAACGGATCTTAAAAGAGAATTCAAAAGTATCTCTAGTTTGGAATAGTAAAGATTTATTAAGTCCATTAATGATTGAACTGCAGGAGATTTGCAAAGAAACTTGTCCTAAGTTTAAAGGGTTTAGCGGTGGAATAGAAGATACACAAGATGTTACTAACCAATTTTTTAAAAACGGGATTTATGAAACGATGGTTTATAGAAATGATTTGGAAATGGATTTAGAAGGATTTTTAGGTAGAAACTTATCTTCTTCTTTTTCTCCACTCAGTGGCGAAAAAGAATTTGAGCCTTATAGAACTGCACTTACAAATTTATTTTATAAGTACGGTTTAAAAGGCAAAATCATTTATCCGTATATTACTAAAAGTTACTTAGGTTATGTGTAGATATAAAAAAGAGCATCAAACCGATGCTCTTTTTTTTTTTTGAAAAAATAGCGTTGTTTATTCTCCTTTATATATAATTTTCGTCCCGTCTACATGCTGATCCATTTCATATGTCTCAGTAGACTTTAGATAATTAACTTGTATTTTCTTATTGTTTATCCAATTTACTTTAAATAAATCGTCTGACACAAATGTATTTCCTGATTTATTCGGTAACTTCCGATCTGAATCAATTATAGATAAATGATACGAATATCCAGTTGTAGCACCGCAATCTCTTTGGAAAATATAGGCTACTTTATCGCCTTTAGGAGATATTTCTTTATGGGTTATTTCATTTCCGCACATATCTCCAAATAAATAATCTAGTGTAAAATATCCGGCTAAAGATAGTACTGTTATGACTACTGCAATTATTGAAAATATTTTTATACTCTTTATCAATATGTTTTTCATTATTACTCCATCTGATCAATCTATTGAATTTCTCTTAATTTAGAAAATGTCTTCTAAATTCATTAATTTTTTATTTTTTCTATGATAGTACTAAATCCCATCTTTCTTCAATTAACTCAGATCCAGTCCATTCGAAGTTAGGTTTCTCTTCAGTTAAAGTAAAGTTATATTTTTTATAAAGATACCGTGCAGTCTCTAATGTGCTTACAGTCCATAAATATACATGTTCGAATTGATTTTCTTTACAAAAGTTGAGTGCTGTTTCGATTAGTTTTTTACCGATTCCTAATCCTTGATATTTTTCATCTAAAACAAACCATCTAAGCTGTGCTACTTCCTCGTTGGCCTTAGTAATAGCAATTGATCCGACGATTTCTCCATTTACTTCTGCGATCCAAAGTTCTCCTCCGTTAGGATTCAATAAAAATTCGCTTAACCCTTTCATTACATAATATTCAAATACACGTCCAAATTGGTAGGTTGTACTATAAATCTTTCCATGAATATAAGCGACATACCCAACATCGCCAGGTTTAAATGGTCGAATTGATATTTCAGGAATAGATGCCTGATTAAATGAGAAAATTGATTCAATTGTTTCCATTGATTTTACTAGCTCTTTTACTTCAGTAGTAGAAAGGCTTTGAATCATACTTTCTACTCCAATGTTCGCATCATTAACCAATCTATTGTAAATTTCGTTTCCTTTTACGGTTAAATGAAGAGTATATTGACGTTTATCTTCAGGAGATTGGATTTTTGTAATGATGTTTTCGTCATCGAATCGTTGAATAATGCGACTCAAATAACCACGATCAATGCCGAGTTTTTCGATAATATCTGTGGCAGTACATCCGTGGTTTTCATTGATTTCTGTTATGATTCTGGCTTCGGTTAATGGAAAAGGGTGATTATAGATTCCTTGATCAATTTTTCCTAATACATTAGCATAATGTCTGTTAAATTTGCGTATTTTTTCAACATAATTCATAATTTCATCACCTTCAATATTCTGAAATTTTAGATTACTAATAATATAAACTAAAAAAGTTGACTAAGTCAACTATATTGAGCGTGATAAAAGTGTAAATGGTGAAAATTGTACTAGAATATTCAAAAATTTGGATAAGGGATTTATAAAAAAGAGAATATAATTAAAAAGTGGTTAATAAAAGATTAAAAGTAAATTAAATAGGGGGAAAACATGGAGCTATCTTTATTATTAGAGTACGGGTGGGTACTAATTATTCTAATTTTATTAGAGGGTTTATTATCAGCCGATAATGCACTAGTGCTTGCTGTTATGGCAAAACATTTACCAGAGGAACAACAAAAGAAAGCGATCAATATTGGTTTACTTTTAGCTTTTATTTTTAGAATTGGTGCCATTTTTATTATTTCATTTCTTTTTAATGTATGGCAGGTTCAAGCAATCGGAGCGGCGTATTTAATTTTCATAGCATTAAAGCATTTATTTAAAAAGCATGATAATGATAAAGGAAAAAAAGGAAAAAGCTTTGGTATGACAGTTGCTCAAATATCATTAGCAGATATTGCATTTGCGATTGATTCTATTTTAGCAGCAGTAGCGCTAGTAATTGATCTGCCAAATTCAAAAATGGGTAATATAGGTGGTATGGATGGTGCCAAATTTATAATCATTGTAATTGGTGCAATTGCAGGCTTAATCGTCATTCGTTTTGCGGCAGGTATTTTTGTTAAATTGCTGACAACACGTCCAAGTCTAGAAACAGCAGCTATGCTTTTAGTAGGTTGGGTAGGAGTTAAGCTATTAATGCATACTTTGGCACATCCTTCTCTACACATTATTTCACATCATTTCGTTGAAGGACCAATCTGGAATACGATTTTCTGGTCAGTCATGCTTTTAATCGCTATAGGTGGCTGGTTTCTCTCTAAAAAGAAATCAACAGATGCAAACGTAGAATAAATGAAAAATAATAGAAAAATCGCTTAGATTTATGTCTCTAAGCGATTTTTTAGTGTTCACTACTTAACTAACATAATAAAATCATGCAGTTTATCTAGCGACATAATATTTTGATTGCATACTTGGCTATCCTTGCAAATGTAATTTCCTCTTTGTGTAAAAGTACCTTCAATTTTTCCTTTTGTTTTTGTCATGAATAACCCTAAGTCTCCGTATTTATTACATATTGTGCAGTTGCCTCTTTTCTTCAGAGGATTAAATGTACCCTGTAAGCCAATTAGTTTCTCATTTAAATATGTGACAATAAACTTTGAATTAGAGCCTAAATCATCCCATCCAATATATGTTGTCTCAACTAAATCAATATTTTGTAATAAAGGAAGCCTTAATTTTTTTGCTTTAGGAAATAGCTTTTTGATGGATTGTTCTGATACTTCTTTAAAAGGAATTATATAAGGCTTTAGTCCGTTCAGTAAAACAGCTGCTTGATCAGAATTTTTAATTGTGCTAATTGGACTGAAGAGTATATGTTGATCTTCAGTGAGATCAGGAAATAAAACTAGTATTTTATCATTAACTAGTGAATGTAAAGCATTTAAAACAGTTTTATCATTTACAGTAGAATGTCCATTTGTTAAGACTTGAAGTTGATGTTTAATAAAATTATATTGTTCAGTTCGAATAAAAGGTTCCATTTATATCACTCCTAATTTGACAGGAAAGTTCGATTTATAACTTAACATCTTTAATTTACATCAAAAAAGTGGATTTATATAGGTTGAGTTTATGTAAGAAACAAAGTTGCCATAAAAAAACACTGATTACAATATCAGTGTTTTTTTATTTATTTAGTATATACAATTTTTTTTATCGTTTCGATTGAGAGAAAATATTCTTTTGCTAAATGCTCAATTGATTGACCGTTTTTGAATGCTTCTTTGATCGCTTTATTTCGATTATCAATTAGCTTTCTTGTACCTGAACGTGAGCCCCATTTTTTGTGAACTTTTTCAGATTTTGGAATATAAAGTGTTTCTCCCTGTACGTATTTTTGTATTTCCAATAATAACTTTTCAGGTAAAATAGCAGTTGCTTTTATATATGCCATCTTTGCCAGCCCCTTATTCTTATTTAGTAAATAAGGTGCAAAGCCGTTGAATCAGAACTGCTTACTTGGGCGATTAGTAAAACCTACCCATGCAAAGTATCGCCTTTCTAAATCTAGGCTTTGCATGGGATGCTGATTTATCTGACAAACTAACAGTACTTGTCATAATAGATCACCTCCTAAAGAAATCATGAAAACTTTTTATTTATTATAAATTATATTTGTTCGGATTGCATTTGTTACTTATGAATAATATGAAAAAGGAATAGAAAGCCTTATAGAGATTGTTCCTATTCCTTTTCATTTTTTATTTAACTGAAATAATATGTGTTTAATAATCTCACTGGATGAACTTGATAATCCATGTTCCTGAGAATAAATAGCCCATATATCCTGATATATGTAATTCGTTTCGTCAGTATAAGTAATCGGTATTACCTTGAGTTCATCATTACGAAATGTTGGGTAGTTTTTTACTGTAAACTCATGAATAAAAGAAAAACCAGCACTTTCCTTGACGACGTTTAATAGTAGTCTAGGATTATTTGTCGTTAAGATCACATGATTAGTAGTACATTTTGAAAACTTTTTAACAATGCCATTTTTTGTATTTTTTAATATTACTATTTTCTCATTATTTAAATCTGCAGGTGTTACATATTCATAATTGAATAATTTAGAATTCTTTCCAACTACAATACCTACTCTTGCTCTACTGATTAACTTTTTACCCAATTTTGGATATTTATCTAATTCTTCTTTCTCTATTGGTAGGAAACCAACATCATAACGATCTGGATTAAAACTTTTTAGTAGCTGCTCTTGAAGCATTTCTTCAACGTCAATTGAGATTTGAGGATTTTCTAAATTGAAGTTTGTCACTGCTTCTTGAAAAATATCAAAAAATGCTGTTGCTGCAACGATCTTTAACTGTCTTTCTTTTTTTATATTTAAGTTAAAAAGTTCCTCATTTAATTGCTTAATATTCGATAAAATATTTATGGCTTTCATTATAACAATATTTCCTTCAGGAGTAGGAGTAGTTCCGATCCTTGAACGATTAAATATAGTTATATTTAATTCTCTTTCTAGTTGTGAAATAGATTGGCTTATAGCTGATGTAGAGATATATAACTTTTCGGCAGCTTTAGATATTGATTTTTCACTTGCTACATAAACAATATACTCTAATTGTTCGAAATTCATAGTAATCTCCTAATAATAAAAAATTCTAATACATGTAGTAACTTAAGAACATAAAAGCTTAAAAGATAGTGGACATAGTTGGTTATAATTTAGTAATTTCATTAATTTAGAGGAGCTAATAAAATTATATTGTGGATATGGTGTGAAGGAACACTTAAGATAAGAAAACAGTTTAATGATACACCTTTTTCACTGGAAAATCTTGTGCATAGTTAAATTTATATTATTAAAATAATTCTTGTGTTTTGTTCATAATCGCTTTTTACTAAAAAAGCAAGAAGTTAAAACGTTACAAAGTAAAATTTTTCCAGGGGAAAATTATAGTAATAAAAAATATCTGTACATAGATATCATAATATAAGACCGTAAGTTTTTGAAACCTTTATTTTAATGATTTAGCTTAAATTTTAATAACAATAATCTTTTGTTTAAGAAGTACTTAACTTTAATTTCAAAAATATTAAATTTATTTAATCAATTCAAATATGTACAATACAAATGTTGCTATAAAAAAATTGCAAATTGGAGGTGGCAGTAATGTTAGCAAAATTAGTTCCAAATCACACAAGAAATAATAATACTGTTATTTTTGTTGAAAATTCGCTTTTCGTCGCGGGTATTCGTACAATATTAGAATTTAATCAAATAAATGCTATTAAAATTAATTTAGAAGATAGTTTTTCTTTCCAGGAAGTAAGTAATTCAATTCTTATAACACAAGTTTCGGGAGAAGAAATGGTAAAGTATGCAAGAAGTATTATGTTACATGACGATTCTTCGAAAATAATTACCATTAAAAACTCTTTAGACTTTTATGAAATAGATCGTTTATTGAATGTAGGAGTAAAAGGAATTTGTTTAACAGATGTTGACGAAGCATATTTAGTGAATACTGTTAAGCTAGTACAAGGTGGTCAATTCATGGTAGATAATCGCTTTACAAATGAATTGATTAAAGAATACAAGTTTCTCAAGGATAATTCAATCCATTTTATGCCGCCCAATGATTCATATATCAAAGAGTTACTTACAAATAGAGAATACGAAATACTTCACCTTTTAGTAAAGGGATTTTCGAATATCCAAATTGGTAAGGAATTATTTATTTCGAATAAAACAGTTAAAAATCACGTCGCCAATATTTTAATGAAATTAGACGTTCCAGATCGCTTAAATGCTGTAATAAAAGTAATTAAAAATAACTGGATTTCAATAAAACAATAATTTAATTAAAGTAAAAGAGCACTCTATTTAACACATCATATTACGTGTTAAATAGAGTGCTTTAATTTTCATAAAATTAATTATTAATGGATGAAGATTCTTCTAATTTTTTTAAGAAATACATTTCTTCTCTGTACATATGATCTGCCATTAAAGCGGAAAAGTTACTCAACATTTGGCTTGAAATATCTAATTCTTCAATTTCTTTTAGAAATATTTGAAATAGCTGAATTTCTAATTTTACGTCTTGATTCATTCTTTTTAATGCAGGAAATGTACTTAGTTTAGTACGTAAATATCCGGTGAGTTCTACTGCTTTCAGATAGAAGTGTTCAAAATGCTTTGTAAATTCGTGACTTTTCTTTCTTAGCATATTTTCTGTAGCATCGAGATTAGTATGAATGGCATCTGCATGACCTGCCGCATCTAGCACCCATAATAAATGATGATGGAGTTCATTGAAGATCGGTGGGGTTTGATTTTGTTTTAAGTAGGTTAGTACTAATAAATATTCTTCCAATTCATTAACCATATGGTTTAAAAATGTAGGTGTTAAGTAAATCTTAAAATTAGCGTCAGTAATATGTTTCGTTAGCAATGAAAGTTTAAAATCGCGTAGAGCTAAAGCACTTTTTTCTGCTTGAATTGTAATTTCGTTCATATTTTCATTGTTATTTACACTAGTAAATAAATTATTAAAAATTACGTAAAATTGTTTTGCAATCTTAATTTCTTCCTCTTGCTTAGACGGTAAAGCATCTAATATAAATTGAGAATGATCTCTTAACACATGCAACCAAAATGAATGCTCAAAATTGGCAGTTTGTACAAAATCCGGCATAAAATACCCCCTATAAACTCTACAGGGTAATTATATTAATGAATGTCTTAAAATATTAGCAGGAAGTGTTTGAAAAGGTAGTGGGTAAATTGGAGTAGATTTTAATTTGCCTAAATGGCTGTATAGTTTTAATTAAAAAGGTTTATCCAGCAATCAAATAGAATAATATATTAACAATTTTAAGAGGGAGAAAGTTAATGGAAAAATATATAAAAGGTAAAATGACTATTTCTCAAATACTATTTGCGTCTGCCTTTTATGCAATTATTGATACAATATTAGAGGGTTATTTTAAATGGGATAATCGATATATTTTTGGTATATTAGGTGGTTAAGTTACACTCATCGGATATATGTTATCTATATTGATTATTAGGAATGAAGACTAATCCAATAGACCTACCATAAAGTTTTTTAAAATCATATAAGCTAATATATTAAAAACAAAAAAAGTGAAAACATTGTTCAATCAATGATTTCACTTTTTTGTCTATTATTTATCAAGAGTTGTATCCGTTAATAGTTTTAATACTGATCGTGCCATTAGTTTTACACCAATTTTTATTGCATCTTCGTCGACCATAAATTTTGGGTGATGCCATCCATACGTTCTATCTTTTTCTTTATTTCCAGAGCCTAACCATATATAAGAACCAGGGACTTTTTGTTGATAGAATGAAAAATCTTCTCCGCCCATTGTCGATTCTGCAGTCACAACATTTTCTACTCCGACTGTTGAGATTGCTGCTTCACGTACTACTGATGTAACCTTCGAATGGTTAAATACTGGTGGCAGTAATACTTGATAATCTATCTCTACTTCTCCTCCAAGTGAATGTACAAGGTTTTGAACTAGTGTTTGAAAGTTTTCTTGAATTTGCTTTCGAATTGTTTCATTTGAAGTTCGAACTGTGCCTTTTAAAACTGCAAATTCAGGGATTACATTATTTGTATTCCCTGACTGAAACGATCCAACAGTTATGACAGCAGATTCTTTTGGAGAAATTGTTCTGCTAACTAGAGTTTGTAGTAGGTTGACAACTGCGCTGCCAATCACAATCGGATCGATTGCTTTTTCAGGAAGTGCTGCATGTCCGCCTTTCCCTTTAATCGTAATTGCAAAATCATCAACACTTGCCATTAGGAAGCCTTCTTTAATTCCAATCGTACCTACTGGGAGATCCGGCATATTGTGAAGTCCGATAATTGCTTTTACATCGTTAAGTAAGCCTTCAGCGATCATTTGCTCAGCGCCACCTTCTGATTCCTCAGCAGGTTGAAAGATCAATCGAACTGTACCAGGAATCAGGTGTTTCAACTCCTGTAAAATAAATCCAACTCCGAGTGTAATAGTAGTATGAACATCATGTCCACACATATGAGCGATTCCATCAACAACTGAACGAAATGGTAAATCAGATTCTTCTTGAATTGGAAGTGCGTCAATATCAGCTCGGAGTGCAACAATCGGCCCTGCATTGCCACTTATCTCGGCCGCAGTTCCTGTTTGACTATTCAACTGTATTTTTTTGATAGTAGCTTTTTCTAATTCTTGATTGATAAAAGTCGTTGTTTGAAATTCTTGATTACTTAATTCCGGATACATATGCAAATGTCTACGGATCTCTATTAGTCCCGTAGAATATTGATCTGCTAATTCATCTATTTGTGTTTCTAAATGCTTCATCTTAGATTCTCCTTATAGTTATAAAGATTTTTTGTTTGATTATGTAAAGAATTGTATAATTATTCTGTTCCTCATTCAATACTTTTTTACTAGTTACTAATTTGTTTAAGATAATTATGCCTATTTTATCAAAGTTATGAAAGGATTTTTAGAAATTATCTTATACCGATTTTTTATTAAGTATTATTTTTATGGGAGAGGATGGAATGAGTAATAATTCACTATGGAGACATTTATTATTTTAGATTTGAAATGTATCAGGGGGGATGTGTTACGTCTAAATAAGTCTATAAAAATCACTTTCTATTCACAGATTACTTATAAACATTAAAGATTACTTTTTAAAAAATTCTAAATAAACTTTCATTCTTTTCTTTTACAAAAATGAAATTCTGTTTTAAGGTATTAGTAATAAAAATATGAAGGAGTGAATGAATTGAGATATGCGGTTGGATTAATGTCGGGTACATCTTTAGATGGAATCGATGCAGCTTTAGTAGAAATCACTGGATGTGGACCAGAGACAGAAGTAAGATTGATTGATTTTATGACAGTTCCTCTTGAGGAAGGTTTATTAAAAGAAATTCAAGATGCGATTACACTTGTT
Source organism: Gottfriedia sp. NPDC057991 (assembly GCF_042886615.1). NCBI lineage: Bacteria > Bacillati > Bacillota > Bacilli > Caryophanales > Bacillaceae > Gottfriedia > Gottfriedia sp. NPDC057991. The sequence goes on along the minus strand of NZ_JBHVQN010000004.1, from coordinate 93,845 downwards.
TCTTCAAACGCTCAGCATTTATGTAGTTTAAACTTTAAGCTTGGCTATGCTTTTGCAGATGCAGTAAAGGAAATTTGTAGTAAAAACGAATTTTCATTAGATCAACTTGAGTTTATTGGTTCGCATGGTCAAACGATATATCACCAGCCTGAAGCTCATGGGAATTTCATTCAATCTACATTGCAGTTAGGAGAGCCAGCGGTTATTGCATATGAAACAAACACGAAAGTTGTTTCTAATTTTCGAGTGATGGATATGGCAGCTGGTGGGTATGGAGCGCCTTTAGTTCCACATTCTGAGTTATTACTTTATAAAAGTAAGACTAAAACTCGTTTATTACAAAATATTGGTGGGATCGGTAATGTTACGATCATTCCAAGGAATTCTACAATCGATGATTTGGTAGCCTTTGATACAGGTCCAGGTAATATGATGATAGATGAAATTTGTAAGCGCTATTTTAACGTTCCATATGATGCTAATGGTGATTTGGCTGCTAAAGGTAATGTAAATGAGAGATTACTAGAAAGATGCATGAGTATTCCTTATATTTTAGCACTTATACCTAAAACAACAGGAAGAGAGTTATTTGGTACACAGTTTGTTGATGAAATTTTGGAAGAGTTTTGTGATATTTCACCGATTGATTTAGTGACTACAATGACGATGTTTACTGCAAAATCGATCGCTGAAAATTATAAAAAGTTTATTTTACCAGACCATCCAATTGATGAAGTAATTGTAGGTGGCGGAGGTAGTCATAATAAAACGCTATTACGCATGCTTCAAGAATTATTAGGTGTGGATTCGAAAGTATTAGTTCAAGAAGATATTGGTTTTTCTTCGGACGCAAAAGAAGCAATTGCCTTTGCGATTTTAGCAAATGAAACTTTAAACGGTTTACCAAGTAATGTACCTGGAGCAACAAAGGCAAATCGTTTAGTTGTTTTAGGAAATATTACACCAATACCATACTAGGAGGATTAATCGTGAAAAAATTAGGAATTTCAATTTATCCAGAGCATTCAACTGTTGAAAAAGATAAGGCTTATATTAAATTAGCTCATCAATATGGTTTTAAACGAATCTTTACTTGTTTATTATCGGTTAATGGTGACAAGGAACAGATTTTAAAAGAGTTTAAAGAAATAATTGATTATGCAAATAGTTTAGAGATGGAAGTAATTGTTGATATTGCTCCTCGAGTATTTGGCACATTAAATATTTCTTATAATGACTTATCATTTTTTGCTGACTTAGGAGCTTATGGAATAAGACTTGATATGGGATTTACTGGGAATGAAGAGTCCATTATGACTTATAATCCATATGGGTTAAAAATTGAGATTAACATGAGTAATGCTACGAAATATCTAGAAAATATATTAGCCTATAAGCCAAATCAATCTAATTTAATCGGATCTCATAATTTTTATCCTCATCGTTATGCAGGTTTGAGCTATTCACATTTTGTAAAATGTAGTGAGGAGTTTAAAAAGCATGGTATTCGTACAGCAGCATTTATTAATTCACAAGCTGCAACATACGGACCGTGGCCTGTTTCAGAAGGTCTCTGTACGTTAGAGATGCACCGTAATTTATCTGTCGTAACTCAAGCGAAACATTTATTTTATTCAGATTTAATTGATGATGTTATTATCGCAAATGCTTATGCATCTGAAGAAGAGTTCAAACAACTTGCGGAGCTAAATCAGAACGGTAAAGACTTATTTACACTAAATATTGACTTGCATGATTCAATTACAGATTTAGAGAAAAAGATTGTTTTAGATGAGTTTCATTTTTACCGCGGGGACGTATCAGATTACTTAATTCGTTCAACGCAATCTCGCGTTAAATATAGAGATGAAGAGTTTAAACCTACTTATACTCCACCTATTCGTAGAGGAGATATTTTAATAGAAAATGAATTATATGGACAGTATAAAGGTGAATTACAAATAGCACTGCAGGATATGGAGAATTCTGGGAAAACGAATGTAGTTGGACGTATTGCGGATGAAGAAATCTTCCTACTAGATTTCTTACATCCTTGGAGTAAATTTCAGTTTAAGGAAAATTAAATGATCATTATTTAAGAAGATGTGAAATTTTTTTTACATCTTTTTGAAATTTTATTTCACTTTTTTTCAGAAAATATTGAAATTTTTTTTTGGTAAGAATATAATAACTTCATAGAAAACGTTTTCAGTATTTTATGTATTTAGTATTTTTGGAATTTTAATATGTCTAGATCTAGGAGGAAGAAAAATGAAAGTACTATTTGTATGTGCAGGTGGAATGTCTAGTGCAATCGTTGTAAATGCATTAAGAAAAGAAGCAGAAAAAAACGGTATTCAAATGGAAGTACAAGCAGTGGGAACTCAAGAGTTTGGTGAAGAAGTTAAAAATGGTTGGGACGTTGCGATGGTAGCACCACAAGTTCGTCACCGTTTTGAAAGCTTTAAAGCAGAGGCAGATGCAGCAAATGTTCCATGTGAAGTAATACCGCCTATGGCTTACACACCGCTTGGTGGACCAAAGCTATTAACAATGGTACAAGAGATTACTAAAAAATAATTTTAGTAGTTATCAAAAATGAAAAAGGGGGAGAATTATGAACGGTTTTATTAATTTTATGGAAAATAATCTTTCTGGCCCAATGGCAAAGATTTCTGAGCAAAAACATTTACGTTCAATTCGTGATGGAGTTATTTCTGCACTACCTTTTATTATTATTGGTTCTTTATTCTTAATTATTGCTTTTCCTCCATTACCGGAAAAGTGGGCGATCTCACTTTGGGCAAAAAAGCATGTTTTTGAAATTTTAATTCCATATCGTTTAACAATGTATATTATGTCGCTATATATTGCTTACGGTATAGGATATAACTTATCGAAAAACTACAAGATGGATCCTTTATCAGGTGCTCAATTATCGGCTGCTGCGTTCTTATTAACTTTAACACCTCAATTAGTTGATAAAGTTGGAATGGTATTACCGATGGGCAATATGGGTGGTCATGGATTATTCGTGGCAATGTGTACATCAATCTTTTCTGTAGAGTCTTTGAGATTCTTTAAAGAGAAGAAAATTACAATTAAAATGCCAGATTCGGTTCCACCATCAGTGGCACGTTCTTTTGAATCATTAATTCCGGTTGCTTTTGTTGTTCTCGTATTAACTTTAGTAACTGTTGTATTTAAAATTGATTTACATAGTTTAGTTGATAAAGCAATCTCTCCTTTAGTTAGTGCTGGAGACAGTCTTGGAGGAGTATTAGTACCAGTATTCTTTATTACGTTTTTCTGGATTTTTGGTATTCATGGAGATTCAATTGTTGGTACTGTGGCAAGACCACTTTGGGAGGTATATTTAGCAAAAAATGCTGAAGCTGTTGCAGCTGGACATGCTATTCCTCACGTAGCACCTGAAACATTCTTCCAGTGGTTTATTTGGATTGGCGGCTCTGGAGCAACGATTGGACTAGTATTAGCAATGTTATTTTTCTCAAAATCACAATATACAAAAGCTGTAGGTAGATCAGCAATTATTCCTGGTATCTTTAATATTAATGAACCAGTAATTTTCGGTGCACCAATCGTATTAAATCCAATTTTAATTATTCCATTTGTATTAACACCATTTATTACAGCAACATTATCATATTTTGCTACAGTTGCAGGGTTTGTAAGGCCAACGTATATCATGGTTCCTTGGACATTACCTGCACCAATTGGGGCATATTTATCTACTGGTGGAGACTGGAGAGCGATTGTGCTAGTATTCATTAACATCGCAATTTCATTCTTTGTGTATCTACCATTCTTTAAAGTTTATGATAATAAGCTTGCACAAGAAGAGAATGTAACGACCTTAACAGAAAAAACTAGTCTTACATTATAAATGAGAGAAGGTTGGACTGTTAATAAAACAGTTCGACCTTTCTTTATTCCAAAATTAAGGGTGATCAGTTTGAAAGAATCTAGTTGGTTTATAAAGTTTAATTATAAAAGTGCAATTATATTTTTCTCCTTCGTAATAATCATCAATTTAATACTTTGTCCTCTATTTCAACAAATAGGATTTGCCTATCAGACATCATTATTTATTGCAAATAGTATTGCTTGTAGTATCGGTTTACCCTTTGTCGTTTTAAAGCTTGAGGGGAAATACAAGAATAGAAGACAAGCACTAAAATTCATTTTAATTTCTACTGCTGTTTGCACAGTAATGAGTTATTTTCTGTTATTCCCACTATAAAAGAATACTATTTTCAGTTCATAAACTATTTTGAGGTGAGACAATTATGAGTAAAGAAGGAATTAAAATCGTAACAATAGGCGGCGGCTCTAGTTATACGCCAGAATTAGTAGAAGGCTTTATTAAAAGATATAACGAGTTACCTGTAAGTGAGTTATGGTTGGTAGATATAGAAGCAGGCAAGGAAAAGTTAGAGATTGTTGGTAATTTAGCTAAACGAATGGTAAAAGAAGCAGGAGTTCCAATGGAGATTCATTTAACGTTAGACCGAAAGTTAGCGCTAAAGGATGCTGATTTTGTAACGACTCAAATGCGAGTAGGTTTACTAGAGGCACGAATTAAAGATGAACGTATCCCTTTACAATTCGGTATGATTGGTCAAGAAACGAACGGTGCAGGTGGTCTTTTTAAAGGTTTAAGAACAATACCTGTATTACTTGAAATTGCTGAAGAAATGCAGCAACTATGCCCTGATGCATGGCTGATTAACTTCACAAATCCTGCTGGAATGGTTACAGAAGCATTACTTCGATATAGTAAACATAAAAAAGTGATTGGAGTTTGTAATGTACCAATTAATATGACAATGACGATTGCTAAATTATTAGAAGTGGATTTAAGTCGTGTACATATTGATTTTGCTGGATTAAACCATATGGTTTATGGACTTCATGTTTATGTTGATGGAAAAGAAGTGACTGAACATGTATTAGAATTATTAGCGAATCCGGAAATACAAATGACAATGAAAAATATCGCACCATTACCGTGGCAAAAAGAATTTCTTATGTCATTAGGTGTACTTCCTTGTCCATACCATCGTTACTATTACAAAACGAAACATATATTAGATGAAGAATTAGAATCTTTTAAAGCAGGCACTACTCGAGCAGAGGTCGTTAAGAAGTTGGAAGATGATTTATTTGAATTATATAAAGATGAGAATTTAGCTATTAAGCCGCCTCAGCTTGAAAAAAGAGGTGGAGCTTATTACAGTGATGCCGCTTGTAGTTTAATTACATCTATATATAACGATAAAAAAGATATCCAAGTATTAAACGTTCAAAATAATGGTTCAATACAAGGGATTCCGAATGAATCAGCTGTAGAAGTAAATTGTATCGTTACAAAGCAAGGACCAATTCCGATATCAGTCGGTGAATTACCACCTCAAATAAATGGATTAGTTCAGCAGATTAAATCATTTGAACGAGTTGGAGCTGAGGCGGCTGTTACTGGATCCTATGAGAAGGCATTATTGGCACTAACAATTAATCCATTAGTTCCAAGTGATGAAGTTGCAAAGGATGTACTAGATGCACTTTTAGATGCTCATAAAGAATACTTACCATTATTTTATAAAGAAGAATTGGTAATTCAATAAGGCTAAATAAAAAAACAATACTTAAGGAGTATGAATATAATGATGACTAACGAACAAGAAATTTTTGAAATTATATCACACGGTGGGAATGCAAGATCACTAGCTTACGAGGCATTAGAGGCTGCAGAAAAAAATGATTTTGAAACAGCAGATCGCTTAATTGAAGAATCTCACCAAGAAATTGGTTATGCACATAAAACACAAACGACTTTAATACAAGCTGAATTAAATGGTCAGCCATGTGAAAAGTCTCTATTAATGATTCATGCTCAAGATCATTTAATGACTGCAATGAGTGAACAAAAGCTAATAGAGCATATCATTCGTTTACATAAAAAATTAGCCGAGAAATAAAACGATTCATATCGTAATAGAATAGATGAAAGATGGTAGGGGGCAGTTTTAGTGAAATATGTTATAGGTCTTGATGGTGGAGGAACTAAGTCAGAGGCTATCGCTTATAATTTAGATGGTGAAATTATTAGTCAAGGTTATTCTGGTTTTAGTAATTTACTAATCAATGAAGAAGATGGAATTAATCACATTATAGAAGCAATTGAAAATTGCTTGAGCCCTTTATCAAAAGAGAATTGCCTGTTCTTATTTTTAGGAATTGCTGGAATTGGTGGTGTGAAAGATCGGGGTCCTTTAGAAAAGGCACTAAATGATGCTTTTCGTATCCCTTTTAAAATTGTTAATGATGCACAAATTGCACACGCAGCATTACTAAATGGACAAAGTGGTGTATTAACAATCGCTGGTACGGGTTCAATTTGTATCGGAATGCATAAAGAACGGACTGTTACGGCAGGGGGATGGGGTCATCTTCTAGGGGATGAAGGAAGCGGATATTGGATTTGCATGGAAATCTTTAAAAAGATTACACAGGAATTTGATGAAGGTATTCCTTTAAGTTATTTATCTTTGAAAATGCTGGAAAAATTGCAGTTAAAAGAAGCTGAAGAACTTAAAAAATATATTTATCACAATACAAAAACCGAGATTGCTTCACATGTTCCATTTTTAGTTGAAATGGCCAGTATGGGTGATTTAATGGCCTTATCAGTTCTAGAAAGAGCTGGTCAACTTCTTGGGAAAACGACGATCCAAGCCATAAAAAAGTTAAATCTTCGAGAAGAGCCACGAGTTGCAATAAAAGGAAGTATTCTAAGTCGAATACCAGTCGTTCAGAAAACGTTTATTCAAACAATTCATGAGCATTATCCAACAGTAACGTTTTACACAGACGAAATCTCTTCGACCTTTGGAGGATATCTATTAGCTATGAAAGAAGTAAATTCACGTAAGGAATAATTAAGTGCGGTAATAACAGGAGAGCAGGAAGTACAAAAGAGTAAAAATCCTGCCTAATGATTGAGGTGTAATTGTGTTAGAGAACTTAACAACCGAAATTAGAAACAAGCGTACGAGTAACTTAGATCAACTAAGCGTCGATGAGTTTTTAAATATAATGAACGAAGAGGACCAAAAGGTGGCTCTAGCAGTTAGAGAACAAATTCCGATCATTTCAAAGGTAGTTCAACTAGTTGTTGAAGCATTTCAAAACGGAGGACGTTTAATTTATACAGGGGCTGGTACAAGCGGACGAATTGGTCTGCTAGATGCGGTTGAATGCCCGCCTACATTTGGAACGAATCCTAGTGAAGTCATTGGATTAATTGCAGGCGGAGAAAGAGCCTTTATTAAAGCTGTTGAAGGTGCCGAAGATAGCGAAGAACTAGGTAAGGAAGACTTATTACGAATATCCCTTACAAAAAATGATATCGTGATCGGTATTGCAGCATCAGGTCGAACGCCTTATGTAATAGGTGCTTTAAAGTATGCAAACAAGATTGGAGCAAAAACTGTAGCGGTAGCATGTAATAAAGGATCAAAAATTGGAGAGGTTGCCTTCCAAAAAATTGAAGTAGATAATGGGCCAGAAGTGTTAACAGGCTCTACCCGACTAAAAGCTGGGACATCTCAAAAGTTAATTTGTAATATGATTTCGACGGCTTCAATGATTGGAATTGGAAAAGTTTATAAAAATCTAATGGTAGACCTGCAATTAACGAATAGTAAACTAGTTGATCGAGCGAAAAGGATAATTGTTGAAGCCACTGGCTGTGATTATGAAACGGCAAGTAATTACTTACAAAAAGCAAATAATCAAACGAAAGTAGCAATCGTTATGATTTTAACGGGAATGAATTATGATGAAGCATTGATCAGTTTGAATCAAGCTAGGGGTTTTATTAGCAAAGTAGTAAAAAATTAATTAAAGGGCGACAACTAGTCATTTTTACACTAGATGTCGCCTTTCTATTTCATATAAAAATATGATTCAGCTTTTCTATTTTATACTTTATAATTTGGTTGTAATCATATTGCGAAAACGATTAAAAAAGTTAAAAAATGCCGGTTGAAGATTTTTAACATTTATCATTTTATACAAATGAAGAGAGAGTTGAGTAGATTAAATGAATGCACTAAATGGCGGTTTAATCATGTTAAAGGAAATGCTATATAAACTTCCACCTTCTGAGAGAAGGGCGGCTAAATATATAATTGAAAATCCGGAAAAATCAATTCAATATACAGTTTTTGAACTTGCAGAAAAAAGTCAAACCAGTAATTCTGCAATTATAAGATTATGTCGTTCATTAGGCCTTAAAGGATTTCAAGAGCTTAAGCTACGAATTGCAGGTGATATCATCACGACAACAGAGGTAGGGTCAAGAGATATCAATTTAGGAGAATCAACTGCTTCCATCATTAAAAAGATGACGAACAACAATATTCAAGCAATTAAAGATACTAGCGATATTATTAATGTGAGTGATTTGGAAGAAGCGGTACAAGCTTTAACAAAAGCTAGAAATATCTATTTCTTTGGAGTAGGTGGCTCAATGGTAGTTGCCTTAGATGCACAGCAAAAGTTCTTGCGTATAAAAAAATATACATCTGCATTTACTGATTTGCATTTGTTAGCTGTCCAAATAGCGAACCATGAGGAGAATGATGTCTTAGTAGGAATTTCATTTTCTGGAGAAACGCTAGAGGTTCAAAAAGCTGTTCAAATTGCCAAGGAAAACGGCGTTAATACTATTAGTATCACGGGCTTTGGTTCAAACTCTGTATCAAATTTAGCGGACATTAAATTATTCAATTCTCCACATCGGGAAGCAACTTTTCGAAGTGGAGCAACGTCATCAAGGATGGCTCAACTACATGTCATCGATATTTTGTTTATGGCTGTCGCAACACAAGAGTACGATCAAACAATTCAGTATATCGATCAAACAAGAACAGCTATTTTTTCTTTAAAAAAGTAAAAGTAAGGTTCAAGGCTAAAACAGGGAATAGGCAATTTATATAAAAGCACAAGGGAATCTAAGTTCTTTGTGCTTTTTATTTTTAAGAGAGTTATTATGATGTGCAGTTGGGTGCTCAAAAAAATGAAAGGGTAAGTTGGTAGAATATGGTTAACATCAAAAATACAAAGGAGGATTAGAAAGCTTTTTGGGAAGGCAGAAAAAACGATCATGCTAATGTGATTGGTGTGGTCCATTTTAAGGGAGGTAACATCAGAAACGCAGCAAGTTGTTAGTTACAATCAGAACAAGTATCCATACTACTATAGCCTTGATACAAAGAGTAGTAAATTACTTTGGCCTGAGCACTGTTTGGTGGTCATAAAATTTTATTAGTATAATGCAAAATTTTTATTGCACATAGCTAATTATTAAAGGATACTAATATGGGGTTCACTATAATGAACGGAAAAAGAGGGGAAAGAACATTATGATGAAAAAGGGAATTTTATCTTTAGCAACTTTAGGTTTATTAGCTTCACCATTATCTTTCACAACTGCTCATGCAGAAGGAAACAACTATGAGTTATTAAAGAAAAGTAGCAAGAGTCATGTGGAAAAATTGCTTCCGACAGGGGCAAAGGAGTTTCATACATTTAATGATTTTGATTTAAAATCACAACTTACTCGCTTTACTAATAAATCATCTATAAAACTATCAAATTATACTACTCTAGATGATGAGATTCAAGAACTGGACGAACAAGAAGTAAATGATGACTTTGATGTAGCAAATGATTTACCAATTGGTGCAATTATGTACGGCCAATCGCTTCCTAGGTATGATGAAGACTTTTTTAAAATCGTTGTACCTACCGATGGGAAAATTACGTTAGGTGGAACTTCTTTTGGTTCAGAAAATCTTATTTTAGCAATGGGTATTTATCAAAAAGATTTTGTTGAAGATAATAACTTAGTTTATTTAGGTTACGATTATGATGAAGAAACTGATCTTGAACAGCAATACTATCAAGCTAAGGCTGGTACATACTATGTAGTTGCATGGGATGATGATAATGATGAATACGATGATAATACCGAAGATGATGATTATGGAGTCTATACATTATTCAATGTTGCACCAAGTAAACCTACTGTAAATAAAGTTGATAATAATGATCCAGTCGTTACTGGTAAGGCCGAAGCCGGTTCTACTGTAACAGTAAAAAACGGTAGTACGGTATTAGGAACTCCTACAAAAGCAACATCTAATGGAACTTATTCAATTAAGATTCCTGTTCAAAAAGCTGGAGTAACTTTAAGTGTTTATGCTAAAGACTATGTTGGGAATACGAGTGTTGCCGGGACAACAAAAGTTGTTGATGTTATTGCACCTTCTAAACCTACTGTAAATAAAGTTGATAATAATGATCTAGTCGTTACTGGAAAGGCTGAAGCCAATTCTACTGTAACAGTTAAAAACGGTAGTACGGTATTAGGAACTCCTACAAAAGCAACATCTACTGGAACTTATTCGGTTAAGATTCCTGTTCAAAAAGCCGGAGTAACTTTAAGTGTTTATGCTAAAGACGCAGCTGGGAATACGAGTGTTGCTGGAACAACAAAAGTTGTAGACGTAATTGCGCCTTTAAAACCAACTGTTAACAGAGTTGATAATAACGATGTAGTTGTAACAGGTAAAGCGGAAGCTGGTTCTACTGTTGCGGTTAAAAGAGGGACAACAACACTAGCGACTGTAAAGGCTACAACTACTGGAACGTATTCAGCGAAAATCGCTGTTCAAGTAGCTGGTACTAAATTAACAGTAACAGCTAAAGATGCTGCAGGAAATACAAGTGTGGCAACTACTGTAACTGTCGTTGATGTAATTCCTCCAGGTAAACCAACAATTAATAAAGTAGACGACAATGATTTAAAAGTAACTGGAAAAGCTGAAAAAGGTTCAATTGTGACGGTTAAAAAAGGTTCTACGGTATTAGGATCTGCAACAACTAACACTAGTGGAGTTTATTCAGTTAGTATCAAAGCACAGAAAAAAGGAACAGTCATTTCTGTAACTGCAAAAGATAAAGCAGGAAATACTAGTGCCGCTGCAACATACACAGTTGTAAGACATTAATATTTACATGGGAGCCAAGGATTTATTCCTTGGCCTTTTTATTGTATAAAATATGACACATAGAAGGGCAGTAAAAAACACAAGGATTAAAGTTCCTTGTGTTTTTTAGAATTAATTTGCTTTATATTCAGCGGCTTTTAAAAGTAAATCAACTATGTGTACTACTTCCACATGTTCTGATTGATTCTCTCGATCTACACCTAGCTTCATTTGTAATAAGCATCCAGGATTAGCAGTTACAATTGTAGTAGCTTGTGTTTTTGTTGCTTGCTTCATCTTGTAATCTAGTATTTGCATCGACATTTCGGATTCGACGATATTATATATACCAGCTGAGCCGCAGCAACGATCTGCATCTTTCATTTCGTGGTAGTATACATTTTGAATTGACTTCAATAATGTTCTTGGAGCAGAAGCGGTTTTCATAACATTTCTTAAATGGCATGAATCCTGATACGTGATAATTTGTTCTGGTAAACTTAATTTTACTTTATTATGAAACTCAACTTCTACTAGAATTTCTGATATATCTTTTAGTTTATTTTTAAACGAAAGAGCTCGATCTTTCCAAATTGGATCGTCTTTAAGAAGATGATCATAGTCAATTAGGAAACCACCACAGCCACCTGCATTAGTAATTATATAATCTACTCCGAGATTTTCGAAGGCTTCGATGTTTTTCTTTGCCATATCTTTCGCAATCGACTTTTCACCACTATGACCATGTAATGCACCACAGCATGCCTGGTCTTTTGGAATGACAATTTCACAACCAGCTAATTGTAAAAGCTTCATCGTTGCATTATTTGTTTCTAAGAACATTGTATCCATTAAACATCCAGAGAAAAAAGCAACCTTTTTTACTTTTTCTTTTAATGGTGGCAAATAGTCAGGGCGTGACTTCATTTGTTTCATAGTTGGGACCTTTGGTAAAACCTTTTCCATTGCAGATAAATTGTTAGGGATTAGCTTCATAATTCCAGCTTTTCTTGCAACGACTTGAAGGCCTGTTCGTTGATATAAACCTAATAGACCAACTGCAAGTCTCATACGTTTTTGATGCGGGAAAAGTTCTTTAAATACAACTTTACGAACAGCTCGTGCAGGAAGTGAATGTTTTTTGTGCTGAGCAATAATATCTCTAGCTTCTTCTAGTAAATGACCGTATTTCACACCAGAAGGGCAAACAGGCTCACATGCACGACATCCAAGACAAAGCTCAAGTGTACGTTCCACATCTTCATCTGGTTCAATTAATCCGTCCGTTACTGCTTTCATTAAAGCGATGCGTCCACGTGGTGAGTGTGATTCTTTTTGACCAGATTCAATATAAGTTGGACAGCTCGGTAAACAAAAACCACATCGCATACAGTTTAAAAGCTCGTCTTCGTTCATACGCTCTTTAAATTGTTGTCCGATAGCTTGTTGTTCTTGAAGTGTTGTCATTTTGACACCACCATTCTTTTACGACTGTCTTTTGCAAAGACCTTACCTGGGTTCATAATATGATTCGGATCTAAAGCTGATTTGACAGCGAGCATTGCGTTAATGCCTTCTTTACCAAGCTTTAATTCAAGGTAAGGGGCTTTTACGATTCCAACACCGTGTTCACCTGTAATCGTGCCACCTAGTTCAATTGCTTTTTCAAATATCTCTGCAAATGCCATTTCTACGCGTTCCATTTCTTCGTGATCACGAGCATCGGTAGGACAAGTAGGGTGTAGATTTCCATCGCCCGCATGACCGAATGTACAAATTTTTACATTATGTTTTTCAGCAATCACATTAATTGCAGAGACCATTTCAGCAATTTTAGAACGAGGGACAGTTGCATCCTCTAAAATTGTTGTTGGTCTTAATTGTGCAAGTGCTGAAAGAGCAGAGCGTCTAGCCGTACGTAATGCTACTGCTTCTTCTTCAGACTTAGCTACACTAACTGAAATACATTTTTCTTGCTGACAAATTGATTTTATTAATTCGATATCTCTGTCTACAACTTCCTTAGGACCATCTTGCTCAATTAATAAAACGGCTTTTACATCGGTCGGTAGCCCAATCTGCGCAAAGTTTTCAACTACTTCTAGAGTAGGTTGATCCATAAATTCAAGGGAAGTAGGAATAATTTTATTAGCGATAATTTTAGAAACCGTTTTGGCAGCATCTTCCATGCTATCATATAATGCAAGCATTGTTTTTTTCGTTTCTGGCATCGGAATAAGCTTTAATGTAGCCTCGGTAATAATACCTAAAGTTCCTTCAGAACCAACAAATAAACGAGTAAAATCATATCCAGCAACATCTTTTGCTAGCTTTCCACCAGTTCGAATGATGTCTCCGTTTGCTAATACGATTTCAAGAGCAATGACATAATCACGTGTTACACCATATTTTAATCCACGTAAGCCACCTGAATTTTCATTAATATTTCCACCTATTGTAGAAATTTTCATTGAGCTTGGATCTGGCGGATAAAATAAACCTTTTTCTTCAATTGTATTGATCATATCCAGAGTCACTACACCAGGCTGAACTGTAATTGTTAAGTTTTCTTCATCTATCTCAAGAATATTGTTTAAGTGTTTAAATAAGATAACGATACCACCATCAGTTGGACAAGTACCACCGCATAAATTCGTTCCAGAGCCTCTAGGCACAATCGGAATATGGTGTTCGTTACAGATTTTAACAATTTCGGATACTTCTTTAGTAGAACGAGGACTAATGACTGCATCCGGAAGAGCTTGCAAATTCGGTGTAGCGTCATAAGAATATACGAGTCTCTCTACTTTTGAATCATCATAATTTTCTTTTCCAACAATTGCTATAAAACTTTGTGCAATGTCATTTGTAATCATAAATAAATTCCCCCCATTATCTTATTTCAAGTATAAAGAGTTAATAGATGAATTTACTATAGAAGAACATACAGAAAAAACACCATTTATCGGTGTTTTTTTGTAGAATCATCTAGTAGGTATGTTCCGATATACAATTTAACTAAATCTTGGATATCTTTCGGATTCAATTTCGTTAATTCAGTAATTTTACCTAGGCGATATAGAAGTGTGTTTATATGAATATGTAAGGATTGTGCGGTGTTTTTAAGAGATTGATTTTGATTTATATATTCTTTAATTGTAATAAATAAATCCTCTTCACTTAATATTGGTGCAATTGTCCGTTCTATAAATGTTTTCTTAATCTCTTGTGAAAGTTCCTGCAGAATTAAATCAATTGTTAAATCTTCATCAAAAATAATTGAACTTGTTTTTAATGCAACTTTTAATGCCCGAGCCGCTTGATGATATGATTTATGTAATTGTTTTGGAGTGATTTGTTGCCCAACGCCTGCAGCAATGGGTGAGTTTAATCGACTTTTTATAATCTCATATAGATCATGTATTCTTTGTAGTTTATGAATATCTTTATTCGTATCGTCAACTTTCATCAAAAATACAATTCGATTATTGCCCCAACGAACAAATACGTCATCTTTATTTCGGTTCGCTAAATCAATTATTAGTTGTCTTGTATCGATTGGGATCATATTGGTATTTTCCCATTCAAAAATAATAACCTGCCTAATATAATTTAAATCAATATTTAGCATGGTAGAACGTTCATAAAAATAATCATCCCACTCTATATCTTGAATCCAATCAAATACAAATGCTTCTAATGTTCTTTGTTGCAAATCAATTTGATCTGTATAATAGTTTTCTCTAATTAATAATTCTGTCATCCTACGAAGCATTTCACCAAAAGGGGAAATTTGCTCGGGATTTCCTGTAATTCCAATTACTCCGACTATTTCATTTTGAAAATAAATAGGAAGATTAATGCCAGCCTTTACACCATTTAAACGATTTTCATCATCAGATGTGATCGTAAACGTTTTTCTTTCATTAATTGCAATTAATGAGCCTTCATGAAATGTACCAGTTCGTGCCGGGTCTGTACTTGCTATAATGATGCCATCTGTATTAATAATAATGATATCCTCTTGTATTAACTTTCTAACTTCATTAATGATCTTTAATGCCAACTCATCAAGTACCATGTCAAACTCCTATCACAATTGTTACTATTAGTATAATGTAAAATGACTCATTTCTACTAAAAGTAGTTTGTGAAAAAGGGAAAAAAGTTATGAACATAGAGCCAATAGGCTAAAAATAGGATATGTGATAAAAAAGTGGTAAAGTATTAAGAGCAGGAAGTACAAAAGGTCAGTACTGTGGAATCAAAAGGAAAATAGTACATACATAGTGTTAGATAAAGGAGCAAGAGATGAACAATTATAAATTAGTCATTCAATATGATGGGGGCCGATATAAAGGCTGGCAAAGGCTTGGTAATGGTGAAAATACAATTCAAGGTAAAATCGAGAATGTAATATCAGAAATGGTAGGAAGAGAAATTGAAATTATTGGAAGTAGTCGAACGGATGCAGGTGTCCATGCATTTGAACAGGTTGCTAATTTTAAAATAAAAGAGAACATGCCTGAAATAGAAATTAAAACTTATTTAAATCGTTATTTACCTAAAGATATTAGTATAAAAGAAGTTTCGATTGAATCTGACCGTTTCCATTCAAGATATAATACTAGTGCTAAAACGTACATCTATAAAATTTGGAATGAAGAATATACGAATCCGTTTATGCGCAAATACAGTATGCATGTAGAAGAAAAACTAGATCTCAAAAAAATGAAGACTGCAGCCGAGTACTTTTTAGGTGAGCATGATTTTACAGCATTCTCAAATGCAAAGTCTAAGAAGAAATCAATGGTACGAGAAATTTACTCAATTGATTTCGAAAAGAAAGACGGATTTATCCAAATAAGAATAAGCGGAAATGGTTTCCTATACAATATGGTAAGAAAAATCGTAGGAACACTAATTGAAGTAGGAGCAGGTAGGTTACACACTGAAAATATACCAAAAATAATTGAATTCAAGGATCGTGCTCAAGTGAGTAATCTTGCAGATCCTGGTGGGTTATATTTGGAGAGAATTGAATTTAAGTCATAACTTTAAAATAAAAAAAGCATTGGAAGTTAGGGTCCTATGCTTTTTTTACTTATATTCGTTATTTATTTTTCGTGCTATCCACTACTATACTAGGCTTTTCCTTAAATAAAATCATAAGGAAAAAACCAATTAGCATTAAAATTAGCATGAAAAAAACTGAATGAATCCACGTTGACTGCTCGCCTTTAATTAGCTGCATCGCCCCAATTACAATTACAGCACCTAAATTCCCTGCCATCAGTAGTAGTCCTGTTGCTTCACCAGATACTTTTTCACCAACTAGTTCTTCCGTGGCTGATAGCAGCAAAGCAAAGGCCGGTAAAAATATAAATCCAAGGACGCTACCTATTACAATTAGAAAAGAAAAATTACTTGAAGTACAAACAGGATAGATTAATAGAAGGGAGCCGATAATCGTGACTAATAAAAAGGGCTTTCTTTTACCAACTTTATCTGAAAACAGCGGGATCACTATTGAACCAATTATTCCACCGACTATTAAAGTGCCACCTACGATTCCGGATTGTTCTGATGAAATTCCGTACGGTTTTAAGATTTGTTCAAGCCAGGATGTTAGTCCATTAAAGACTCCTAAACCTAAAAAGGAAACAATGTTTAGTAGTAAGAGGTTCTTGTTTTTCAATAAATTAAATGTAGTACCAAAACTTCCTGAAGTACTGGAATTTCGTTTGAAATCTGAATTATGATGACCGATGAAGTAGAAGAGAATTGTTGTAATAATTGTTAAAATTGCCATGATGATTAATGTGGGTTGGAATCCAAAATGATCTACAAGAAGCGGTGTCCCCGCTAAGGCTAATGCCATACCGATGAACATACCGACTGTACCAATTCCAGTGGCTGTTGCTTGTTTGTTTTTAGGAAACCAGTCAACTACTAAACTTGATATTGCATTTAAAATATAAGGTTGGCCAATCGCAATTCCTATTTGACCAATTAGCAAAAATGAGAAGCTTGAATCAAAAATCCTAATAGTAGAAAAAACGGACATGAAA
Source organism: Gottfriedia sp. NPDC057991 (assembly GCF_042886615.1). Classification (NCBI taxonomy): domain Bacteria; kingdom Bacillati; phylum Bacillota; class Bacilli; order Caryophanales; family Bacillaceae; genus Gottfriedia; species Gottfriedia sp. NPDC057991. Next base: position 76,693 of record NZ_JBHVQN010000004.1, on the reverse strand, counting down.
ATGCCACCTAGTAAAATACTAAATCGATATCCAGCTCGATCAATTACTTTACCTGAGTGAATTGAAAATAAAATATAGATTAATGGAAATACAATTAATAACCAATTAATATCTGACTCTGAAACTTCGTAATGTGATTTTAAATATGAAATTAGAGGTGCAAAATTTAACCAAAGCATTTGACTAATTCCAGCAAGTACAGCAAATGACAGTAAGACATACCAGTTCGATGAGTGCTTAACAGCTTTAGTGGACCGCATTCTAACACTTCCCCAATTTATATTCTAAAAAAAGCGATTTAATAGAATATATGTTACTTCGCTAATTAATAACTACTTGTTTACAAATTTGAATAAGCAATTTTTAACTATTTTCTTCAAATGAAATAACCTCTAAAAGTAGTTTTTTGATCTTCTACTTTTAGAGGTTATTAAATTAACTATTTATTACTTTCTAAGTAATCTATTGCCTTTTTTAGACGATTTAATCCCTCAATAATCTTAGACTTTGGACAGCCGATATTCATGCGAATAAATCCTTTTCCAGCCTCACCATATGTCTCTCCAGGCATGATGGCTACTTTCGCATGATGAACAAGTGCATGTTGTAATTGTTCGCTAGAAAAAGGCAGCCCGGTAATATCAATCCATGCAAGGTATGTTGATTCTGGCACTGTAAATTTAAGATTCGGAAGATGTTCGTTAATAAAATCTTCTACTGTTTTTAAATTATCATGAATATATTCGGTCAATTCATCGACCCACTCTTCACAAGTTTTGTAGGCTTCAATTGTCGCTAACGTCCCAAAAATACTTGCGGATGAAAGGCCATCTCGATTTTTCAATGATAAAAGAAAAGCTTGTTTTATCGTTTCATTAGGTAAAATCATATATGATCCACCTAGCCCAGGAGTGTTAAACGTTTTACTCGCGGAAGTGCATATACACACATTCTTCAAGTTACTGCTAGTGTTTATAATCGGACTATGGGAATAAGGGTCATGTACAATATCCATATGAATTTCATCTGAAATAATAAATACATTATGTTTATTACATAAGCCAACAATTATTTCTAATTCATGCTTTGTCCAAACACGTCCAGTAGGGTTATGCGGGCTACACAGTAGAAGGACCTTGGCACGCTCGTGAGATAGTTTCTGTTCTAAATCTTCAAAGTTGATTCGGTACTTGCCATTTTCGTAGATTAATTGATTGTCAGAAATGAAACGATTGTTATCTTGAATGGCTTTAAAGAAAGCGTCATAAGCTGGAGTTTGGATAACGACATGATCACCAACATTTGTCAAGTATTCGATTAGTTTTGAAATTGAATAAATGACACTTGGACTATAAACAATCCAATCTTCTTTTATTTCACAAGAGAATCGATTACGAAACCACTCTATAATTGATTCTTTAAATTCAGCATGATTCCATCGTGTATAGCCAAATATACCGTGTTTCATTCTTTTTTCTATAGCGTGTATTATTTCATCTGGACTTTGAAAGTCAGTATCTGAAATCGAGAATGGTAGTAAATCTGGCACTCCAAATCGATCTTCAATATAGTCCCACTGTGTACAATAAGTGCCGGTCCGATCAACTATCTGATCAAATTTGTATTTCATTTCGTACAACCCCAATTTATTTAAGATGATAATTTTTCTAATTGTGTTTTAAGAATACCAACTTGTGGACCAATAACGACTTGTAAATTGTGTTCGTCTAATTTTACAACACCAAGTGCGCCACAATCTTTTAGAACTTTTTCATTAATAATATTCATATTATCTACAACAAGTCTTAATCTTGTAATGCAGTTATCTAGTGACTGAATATTCTCTTTCCCACCTAAAGCAGTAAGAATTTTTAATGCTTGGGCATTTGTGCCTTTAACCACTGGTTCCTCACTTTGTTGATCCTCAATTCCTTCTTCTCTACCAGGAGTTTTTAAATTGAATTTTAAAATTGCGTATCTGAAAACTGAATAGTATACGGCAAACCATACTGCTCCTACAACAGGTACGAGATACCATTTTGTTTTAACTCCTTGTAAAACGCCAAAGATAATGAAGTCTAATATTCCACCGTCTGTGTTACCAATTGTTAAGTGTAATAAAGCCATTACCATAAAACCTAGTCCCGTTAAAATAACGTGAATGAAATATAAAGGTGGAGAAATGAACAAGAATAAGAATTCGATTGGCTCAGTGATACCGGTTACAAAAGTTGCAATAACACCAGAGATTAATAGTCCCTTAATTTTATTACGATTTTCTGGACGAGCAGTATGATAAATTGCAAGCGCTACTGCAGGTAAACCAAACATAAATGTTGGCATTTTTCCTTGAGATAAGAAAGCTGTCGCTGATGGACTAATCGGAGCACCGGCTTTTAATTGTGCATAGAAAATATTTAGAGCTCCTGAAACCGTTTGACCATTAACGACTTCAGTTCCACCAGCTTCTGTGAATCGAATCATTGCAACTAAAATATGGTGAAGACCAAATGGTAGTAGTAAACGCTCACCGGCACCGAATAAAAATGGTCCGAAAACGCCAGATTTTTGAATTAAACTTCCGATTCCTGTAATGGCAATTGCGAAAATTGGCCAGATCATCGGAATGATGATCCCAACAACTGATAATGCAAGTGTCGTTATGATTGGAACAAAGCGAGCACCACCAAAAAATGCAAATGCATCTGGAAGTTTAATACTATAAAACCGGTTATGCAATAAATAGACAATTATACCGGCGATGATTCCGCCTAATACGCCCATTTCAATTGTTTGAATGCCCATAACCATACCTTGGCCAGCTTGGCGCATTTTATCTGCCGCTACTAATTGATTTGTTTCTGTTAAATAAAAATTGATCGATAAGTGCATGATGACGTAACCAACAAATCCCGAGAAAGCAGCGACACCTTTTTCATATCGTACAAGTCCAAACGGAATTGCCATTGCAAATAAAACGGGTAAGTATGAAAATGCAAATCCACCAATAGTGGACATAAAGCTAAAAATAACTTGGAGTACAGAATTTCCTAAAAATGGGAATGTCTCGATTGTTGTTGGACTAGTAAATGAGCTTCCGATTCCTAATATAAGCCCCATAAAAGCTAGTAATGCTACGGGCACCATAAAGGTCTTACCTAGCCCTTGAAAAAATTCCCAAAGTTGTGATTTAACGGACTTCTTCTTTGCCATGCTTTTAGCTCCTTCGTTTTTTATTATGTCTTAAGAATACTCACGGCAAAATCGTTTAACAACCGTTTGAGACGTTTATGTAAGCGTGTACATTTTTTGTATATTGCTTACTTTAATTAGATTGATCAATTCATAAATAAAAAGAGTCAGTGGTGGTCTAGTAATAGACTACTTCTGTCTCTTTAATTAACTAACATATTTTCATTTCGTTTAAATAAGCAATAATGATGAAATCTAGTACCATACTTAACGGAAACCTTGAAGTCATATCAAGCTCACCAAAGTACGTGTTTGTAATATAAGCTTGAAGAGATAAATTTACTTCTTTTTGTAAACGATTCGAGTGGTTTCCAGTTATGGCAATCGTTTTAACGTTCCTATTCTTTAAAATATGGGCAAATTCTAACATATGTAAAGTCTCCCCACTATATGAAACTAGTATGGCCAAATCATTTTCTGTTAAACTATTTGCTGCACTACGTAGCTCGTCCCAATCAGTTCGCGCATTACATAACTTACCTGCAAACATGAGTTTTCTAGAAGCGTCGACACAAGCGGGAAGTGAGTTACCAACTCCGAATATTTCAACATGTGTACTTTCGTTTAGATATTTAGCAGCTAGCTTAATCTTTTCTTCATCAATATATCCCAATGTTTTTTCCATTTCTTCTTTCATTCTCTCAATATGAGTATTAAGTAGATAGGAGGTAGAAGAAACTGGACTTTGAACCCTATTTGTTTCCATTGAAAGAGTATATTTTAAATCTTGAAACCCACGAAAGCCTAATTGCTGGCATGTTCTACTAATTGTTGCTGTAGATACATAAAGCTCTTTTGATAATTCATCAAGATTCAGCTTAGTAATATAATCCGTATTTTGTAAAATATAATCCAGTACTTGTTTTTCTAGCTGGCTAAGTTTTTCTCTATTTTGTGATAACCGTTTTAATAGTATTTGCATAAAATTCCACCTACTTTTAGAGAACTAGAATTATACCTTATTATATAGTAAATATTCTGATTGAAAAGAAATATAGAATGAGGAAAAAGGTGAGAGTTACCTTAATCGAGGAAGTGTAGTAGTGATATGTAAAAAAAGGAAATGAATCCTACTAATGAAGGATTCATTTCCTTTTTTATCTATAAATTAAAATTCACCTGTACCGTGATTAAACATCCAATGAATGCCGAATTTATCTGTTAGGCTACCATAAGCTTTACTCCAAAATGTTTCTTGAAGTTCCATTTCTACTTTACCGCCATCACTTAATTTAGAAAAGACAGATCTAAGTTCTTCTAAGTCCTCACTTAAAAAAGATAAATGAATGTTATTGCCTTGGTTAAATGGGAAACCAGGGAAAGTATCTGAGAACATAACGTTGCTACCGCTAATGTTCAGTCTAGTATGCATAACCAAATTTTTCGCTTCTTCAGGTAGTGGGTATTCTGGATTTGGGGGTGCTTCACCGAAAGTCATAATTTTTGGTGTTTCAGTGTTAAATACAGCCGCATAGAATTCAACTGCTTCACGTGTATTACCATTAAAATTTAAATAAACATCGATTGGCATTTTTTTCACTCCTAATATTATGTATTCAAGACTTTTAAAAGCCTACAAATCCATTCTATCCAAAAAAAGGTAATTTAACAAACTAAGATTTGAAATTTGTATGAAAAATTCTGACTTTAGGCGAGGTGGTGGGAAATAATAATGGAGTTTTAATTAAGATGGGAAATTGTATTAATCTCAGGGGGGATTAAAAGAGGCAAATCGCAATAAAAATTGGGGAATTGCAATTAAAAATGGGAACCGGCAATTAAAATAGTAGAACCAACTTCATTGTTAAGCTAAAAAACAATTTTTTCAAAAAATGTTCCATATTAGATCAACTCACCAACCTTACCATTGTTCAGGTAAAAAATAAGTAGAAACTTGTCGTATATATAGTGAAGACAGATTATTCAGACTAATATTAATACCATATTTTTACCTATTTAAAAATTAATAGACCTCGGCTGAAAATGGCTAAATGCTTCTTTTATCTAATACAAACTAATTTAACCCCAAAATGTCTTAACATAATTATTGCAATTTTCCCGAGTTAATAAACTTTTTTCGAACATCCTCGACTGAATATGTCAAAATCCCCTTTTTTTCTACTTGAATTCTTTCAATTCTCATCAACTTGAATATGCCAAAAGTCCGATTGAATAACCCAATATGATTATAGGGGCAACGTATTTAAAATTAATATAGTATCAAGTTTCTTAATAAAGCATTAGCAATTATTTAAATCAGTTTGACTTGAATCTATTTATATTTTAATAGATTCAGAACATTAAAGTTTACTGTAGAGGAGATTAGAGATGAAAAAGAGAAATAGCTTTCCTTACAAAGTCCTTGCAACGACAACTTTAGCTTCAATGTTATTTACATCAACTGGATTTGCTGAAGGAACAAATGAAAATCAGGTACCAGCTCCAAGTTTAGATGAGATTGCAAAGCAAGGTCAAAAAATTTTTGCTGAAGAACAAAAACAAACTGGGAAAGAAGCTGTAGACTCATTTGGCTATAAAGATTTAAATGATGCTCATGCTTATAAACCAAATGAAAAAGTACGTGTAATCGTTGAGGTAGAGCAACCAACAACTTCTGATGATTCTACTCAAACTAAAAAAGCACGTTTTAAAGAAAAGCAAGATCAAGTCATCTCAAAGATTTCAAAAACAAGATCTGTACCTAAAATAAATCAACGCTTTTATGAAGGCTTTAATGGTTTTAGTTTAGAGACAGAATATCGTAACTTAAAAGATATTCAACAAACAGAAGGCGTAACGAATGTACATATTGCAAGAAAGTTCCAACCAACAATGGGAGCAAGTAAAGAATTAGTACAAGCTCAAAAAGTATGGGAAAGTTACGGATATCAAGGTGAGGGATTGTTAGTAGCCGTAGTCGATACAGGTATTGACTATACGCATAAGGACATGACAATCACTGAAAAAGGAAAAGCTAAAGAAAAATGGAATCAAGAAAACATTAAAAGTAAACTAGCTGAAACAAGTGTAGGAGACGTTTGGTATAGTGACAAAGTTCCAACTGGATATGACTGGGCAGATCATGATACAGATGTCATTCCACATGGAGCAGGAAATGAGCACGGTATGCACGTAGCTGGTACAGTTGGTGCAAACGGTGACGATTCAAATGATGGGGTTGCAGGTATTGCTCCAGGTGTACAATTACTAGCAGAAAAAGTATTCTCTGATACAGCAAATGGGGCGTATGAAGACGACATCATTGCAGGGATTGAGCATGCGGTAACAATGGGAGCAGATGTCATTAATATGAGTTTAGGAACTGATTCAGGATTTGTTAGTGAAGTAGATGATCCGATTCAAAAGGTGATCCGTGAAGCGACTGAGCAAGGTACGCTTGTAGTTGTAGCGGGTGGAAACTCTGCTTATAGTACGCAAAATAATTTGTTGCAATCTTCTTTAAAACCATATGCTGAAAATCCGGATATTGGTACAGTTGGGGAACCAGGTGTAAGTCCTTTTGCGATATCTGTGGCTTCATATGAAAATTCAAGTATACATATGAATACGCTAAAAGAGGAAAATGGAATACAGCTTCCATACCAAGACCAATCACAATATAACTTTAACCTATCAAAAGTATTATCACCATTAGAATCATATGAAATGGTATATGTTGGAGAAGGTAAAACTGCCGACTTCAAAAATCTTCCTGATTTAACAGGAAAGATCGTTATAGCAAAACCAAATGTAAGGTATGCTACTTACTCTTATATTCAATCAGAAGCGAAGAAGAAGAACGCAAAAGCGGTAATTCTTGTTCCTGCTGATAATGATATTGATTATCCATTAGTTTATTGGAGTCCTTATTTTAATGTAGAAGCAGCTACAACAAGTAAAGCGGTTGGCAATGCATTAATTTCTAAGTTGAAAAGTGGTTATGTTGTAAAAATGAAACCATCTAAAGGGGTATATGTTGATAACCCAGATAAGAATACGATGTCATATTTTTCTTCATATGGAGCTCCACATACATTAGACTTTAAACCAGAAATATCTGCACCAGGAGGAAATATTTACTCAACTGTACCAGGGAATGGCTATGAGGTTATGAGCGGTACATCAATGGCATCTCCACATGTTGCTGGTGGTTCAGCATTAGTTTTACAATCGCTTTATGAAAAAGGATTAAAACATTCAGAGAGTACAGCTTTAAAAGCGAAAATTGCTTTAATGAACACTTCAAAACTAGTACAGGATCCTAGTACGAATAATGAAGTACCATATTCTCCACGTATTCAAGGATCTGGTTTAATGCAAATTCAGAATGCGATAAAAACGCCTGTACTGGTGACAAGAGAGAAAACTCCACTTGAGCAAGCAGGAGCTGTTGCACTAAAAGAAGTTAATAATAATATTCACTTCAAATTAAATGCAGAAGCTCTTCAAAATCTGAATGTAAAAGATTTAGAGTATCAAGTGTATGTAGATGTATATACAGATGGTAGAGAAACAAAAGAATTTGACTTAGACAATGATGGGAAATTAGATTCAAAAGAATATTTAACATTAAAAAGTGAGCGTATCCAAGGGGCTACGGCAACTGTAAATGGTGAAAAAGTAACAAGCACAGAAGGAAAGACATTAAAAATTAAACCAGGACAAGAAAAAAATCTTGATGTTCAGATTCAACTTCCATCAAGCTTAAAAGATGGTTCATTTGTTGAGGGATACGTACGTCTAGTTCCTTCTGGAAAAAATAGCGATTCAGCAGTACCGTTATCAGTTCCTTATATGGGGTATTATGGCAAATGGGATCAACCAAAAAACATTGATCCAGCAGCATATGAGAAAGATGCATTCTTAGGTTATACTACACTTTGGAATGATGAAATAGGAGCAGAAGGGGTATTCCCATTAGGTTATGATCCAAGAACAGGAAGTTTTAATATGGATCGAATTGTAATGTCTCCTAATACTCCATTGAAAGAAGTATACCCATCATTTACAGTGCTTCGTAACTTAGCTAAAACAGAAATGTACGTAGAAAATGATAAAGGTGAATTACTTCAATACTTAGGTGATTTTAGTGAATACACTGGTAAGCCATGGAAATTCCGCAAAAACATTATGTCTTACAGAGACTATTTGAATACTGGATATGGTTGGGATTTGAAAGATCAAAATGGGCAAGTAGTGAAGGATGGCATTTATAACTATGTAATCAAAACAACGCTTGATTATAATGGTGCGAAGCCACAAATCGTAAAACTTCCATTGCATGTTGACTCAGTTGCACCAGTTGTTTCAGATATAAAAGTAACACCAAAAGATGGCCAATACGAAATCTCGTTCAAAGCGGATGATGTTGGAAGTGGTTATAATGGTGCGATTATTTGGTATAACGGCAAGTATAAGTCATTACCTGAAGGTGCGACATCTACTCTAGTAAAAGAAGAGCCAAAGAGTGTTGTAGTATTAGGAGTAGACTATGCACTAAACCAAAGTTATACAGTTTGGGGGGATCCTTCTTATATTAATGAGGGAATGCTTGTTAGCTACTTTAGTGTATATCCAAATAAAAATGTAAATGCAAAAACACCTGCAGGAATCAATGCATTTGCAAACAATAATGTAAACTGGAAAATTTATATTAAAGATTCTAATGGTAATGTAATTGATTCAATGGATGTACTAGATAAAAATGAAATCCACTTAAAATGGACTCCAGAAGCAACTGTTCCAAATGGTACGTATACAATATCTGCTGATGTGTCGAGTAAAGATGGATTCAAAGTTTCAGTAAAGCCACAAACAATTACTGTACAACAATAAATAATCAAAAAGTGTAGGGAATATATTTTCCTACACTTTTCATGTTTAACAAGATTTTAAATGTAGAAAGAACTAAAAAAAAAACTTTAATTTGGTTATTAATATGATTTTCTATCCATTTGGTTCATAATAGAGAATATTAGTAATTTGTATGTTTTTTAGCAGAAAGGTGTTTAGTAAATGAAACATTTAACAATCTTATCAAAAATTGAAAATTATATGGATCGATTTACGCAAGCCGAAAAGAAAATCGCTGTATATATAATGGAGCATGCTGAAATTGTACCCAACTTAACGACTAAAGATATTTCTAACAATACTGGAGCTAGTGAAGCAAGTGTTGTTAGATTTTGTAAAACAATAGGAATCGGTAGTTTTAAAGCCTTTAAAATAGCATTAGTTCGAGATTTGACTGTAGCTGAAATGAATATTAATGATTTTTCTGTAATGGATAAGAAAGACACACCGTATGATTTATTTAATAAAGTAACGTATGTAAATAAAGCCGCTATTGAAGCTACTGTATCAACTTTAGATAAAAGAGAATTAGAAAAAGCAACAGATGAAATTGTAAAAGCTAAGAAGATTATATTTTATGGAGTAGGCGGTTCAGCTGTATCAGCTATGGACGGAGCCTATAAATTTGGGAAAATTGGCTACCATGCCATTATGTCTCCTGACTTCCATATGGTCATCACTTTAGTAGGTCATATGGAAGAAGGCGATATTTTTGTTGCCGTTTCTAATTCAGGGAAAACAAAGGATGTATTAGAGCTTGCTCGTTTTGCTAAGAAAAAGGGAGCAACGATCATTGCGATTACAAAGCTTGGTAAGTCTCCGTTATTTAAGGAAGCTGATATCAAGCTTTGTACACCGGATATGGAACAAGATATACGAATTGGAAGTATAGCCTCTAAAATGTCACAACAAAATATAATCGATTCTTTATATGTCATATGCTTTAACCGAATCGGTAACAAAGTATCTAGTAGGCTTCAGGAGTATAGTGAAGAAGCGGGCAAATTAAGAAGATAAGCAAAATTTATGAGGAAGATGAGCAAAATTAAATTTTTGACTTATCTTCTTTTTTTAAATGAATAAGGAAAAAAATGTCAAAAAATGAAAAGGGAAATTTAATAATTAGTTACAATTACATGGTTTACAATTTAAATTTAAATTTTAATGAAATTTTAATAATGCTAAAGTGCTAATTTTAAAAACTAGATTGAAAGAATAATATAAGACTAAAGACAGCATTCGTCAAAAAACAAGTTAAAAAAAATGACGAATTTCGTCAAGTTTCTATGTAAGAAAGTAAATTTTTTGTAAAAATAATGTGAAAATTGTTAGTATTTGATGAAAAAAACCCTCTATAATCATAAGAATTTTTAGAATATTATTAAAATGTACTTTGAAAATTATTAAGGGGGGCTTATTTTGAACAAGTTTGTAGTAACTAGTTTTGCATCAGTAATGGTTGCCGGAACTTTATTTTCTGGAATTCCATTAAAAACAGCATCATCTGAAAGCTTAAGTAAAGTACATAGTGCATTAGCTAAGCATTCAAAAAGTACTTTAGATTTATCGTTAGTTAATGATGAAAAGTTATTAGAGGCATTAGTTAAACGCGGAGTCATTTCTGCAAATGCTTCTAAAGCTGAGAAACAAGCTGCGTTACAAAATTATTTAGAGGTTAAAGGCCAAGCGGATCTAGTAACAGAAAAAGATCCAATTGCTAGCAAAGTAAAAAAAGCAGATGCTGCTAAACACAGTGAATTTAAAGACTTTAATAATGGCCTATTACACGGAAACGGTAAGAAAAATGGTCAATTAAAAGGTACTCCTGATCCAGTTCAAGAGTCAGCTTCACCAGGTATTCAAAAGAAGGGTAAACTTTTAACATTAATGGTAGAGTTTTCTGATCTTCCTCATAACAAAATTAAGAAGGAAGAAACAGACAACTGGTACGCAGATTATACTCCACAACACTATGAAGATATGATTTTTGGTAAAAATGGTGTGAAAGGTCCAAACGGAGAAACTTTCCTTTCACAAAAACAATATTATGAACAACAATCTGGTGGAACATATACAGTTGATGGTAAAGCATATGGATGGTTAAAAGTACCAGGTACAGCAGCATTTTATGGAAAAGATTCATCAACTGGACATGATAATGTAAAACCGGGTGGATCAAAACAATTAGTAGCAGATACTTATGCAGCTGCATTAGCTGCAGGAATTCCTTTACAAGATTATGATTTAGAAGATCCACATGATTTAGATGGTGATGGAAACTATTGGGAGCCAGATGGTTTAGTTGATCATCTTCAAATTATTCACTCAGGTATGGGGCAAGAAGCTGGCGGTGGAGCACAAGGAGACAATGCAATTTGGTCTCACCGCTCTGCTGCATTCGTTGATCCAGACGGACGTGGTAATGGTAAACCAGGATTCTACGACTATACGATGATGCCTGAAGACGGTGCAACTGGTGTATTTGCACACGAATATGGTCATGATTTAGGATTACCAGATGAGTACGATACAATTTACTCTGGTGCTGGAGAAGCTGTTGAATATTGGTCAATCATGTCAGCTGGTTCTTGGGCAGGAAAAGTTCCTGGAACAGAGCCAACTGGTTTCTCTCCATGGGCAAAATCATATTTCCAATCAACTTTAGGTGGAAAATGGACTAACCCAACTGTTGTAAACTGGGAAGATGTATCTACAAAAGGTACTCAATTCTTATTAGATCAAGCAAATTCACCACTTGGACAAAACAACCAAGCTATTCAAGTGAATTTACCGAAAAAAGTTTTACCAGTCAATAAACCGGCTGCTGGCACTTATGAATATTGGGGTGGACAAGCAGACGAAATGGATAACAGTATGGTTACTTCTGTAGATTTAACAGGAAAAGCTTCAGCAACATTAACTTTTGACGCTTGGTACGATATGGAAGAACAATGGGATTTCGCATTTGTTCAAGTTTCAACTGATAATGGTACAACTTGGAAATCATTAGGTAACAGCCACACTAGAAGTGACGTTGTATCTGACGGATATCCAACAATCATAAATTCAATGCCTGGTTTCACTGGAAAATCAAATGGTTGGGAAGCACAAAGCTTTGATTTATCAGCATATAAAGGCAAAAAAATTCAGCTTCGCTTACGTTCTGCAACTGACTGGGGTACTTCAAACGTTGGTTTCTTTGCAGACAATATTAAAGTAGTAGCAGATGGCGCAACAATTGTTGATGATGGTGCTGAAAATGCAACTTCTCCATTTACTTTAAAAGGATTTTCAAAGTTTGACGGTAACAAATATTCAAATCATTACTACTTATTAGAATGGCGTAACCATAAAGGTGCCGACGAAGGTTTAGCTCATATCAAACGCGGAAACTCTCTATTAAGCTATGATGGCGGTTTAGTAGTATGGTATGTTGATGATACATTTACAGAAAACTGGACAGGTATTCACCCAGGTGATGGTTTCTTAGGTGTTGTTGATGCTCACGATGATACAAACTTATTATGGAACTATGGCGCTGAAGCATCTTCTCGTTTCCATGTAGCGGATGCAGCATTCGGATTAAATCCGACATCAGGTTATGACATTTCTTATGCAACAGGAGAAGCATTTAAATCTCCAAGTCAAGAAGGTGTCTCTTTATTTAATGATAGCAAAGACTATAATAATGCATTCTTACCAGATGCTGGTCGTAACATCGGACACTTTGGTTTAAAAGTTCGTGTTAATGGTCAATCTACTGATAAATCAGTTGGATCAATTGTAGTATATAAATAATTATGAACTTAAGAAAGGCAACTTAATGTTGTCTTTCTTTTTTTTTGTTTTTAAGTGATTAATAGGAAACCACTATACAAACTAAAACTATATTATTTTACTATGAAATATAATTTCGTGTATTTAATGAGTTGTATTGACTTTTTATTTCGGAAGTTTAAAATGATAACCAAATAGTATAAATCTAATAGTAGGAAGAAGGAAAGAGACTATGCTAGGTATATCAATCTATTTATCTGAAAAAAATATTGAGAAGAATAAAAAATATATCGAAATAGCAAAAAAAAATGGATTTCATTCAATTTTCACATCATTACACATTCCTGAAGATGACCCTTCAATTTATAAAAAACTTCTTCAAACACTTGGTACAGAGGCAAAGAAAAATGAAATGGAGCTTATGGCAGATATTTCAGCAAAATCACTTACACATTTAGGCTTAGATTATTCAAACGTCAGTGAGTTACTAAATTGGGGAGTTACTGGATTGCGAGTGGACTACGGACTGAAAGAAGTACAAATAGCAGACCTTTCTAAGAAAATGAAGATTGCACTTAATGCTAGTACACTTACACCTGCATTTTTAGATGAACTACTTAAATATGGATTACAAACTGAAAATGTAGAGGCTTGGCATAATTTCTATCCTCGTCCAGAAACCGGATTAGCAACAACTTATTTAATTGAAAAAAATAAATGGTTAAAAAGCTGCGGAATTTCAACAATGGCATTTATTCCTGGAAATGATGAAATGAGAGGCCCACTATTTAAAGGATTACCAACATTAGAAAAACATCGCGAAGTAGACCCTCTGCTGGCTTACTTAGATCTAAACCAAAACTGTTCCGTTGATAAAGTTTTGGTTGGTGATATTAGTATAAAGATAGAAACGATGGAGGCTCTTTCAAAAGCGGAGGACTATATGGAATTAAGATATAAACCATATTCACAAGAAGAAGAAATCCTTTCCATTGTAGAGCAAGTTCATACGAATCGAGAAGATCCTGCACGCGATTGTCTTCGATCAATGGAGTCTAGACTATACGGTAGCTTTGGTGAGAATAGTCTAAAACCAGCAAATACGATCACTCGCTCAATTGGATCTGTGACAATTGATAATGAATTATATGGCAGATATGGAGGTGAGCTACAAATTATGCTTACTAATCTACCGAGCGATGAGAAAGTAAATGTAATAGGGAAGATTATTGAAGACGATCTATCATTATTACAATATATTGGAGCGGGTAAGAAATTTAAGTTAAAGCGTGTTTAAATATAAATTAATCAATACCGAAAGCTAAAAAAACTAAGTGAATTTTATTGATAAATTCGTGAACTTCTTTGATATAGAGTTGGTTTTTGATAAAAAGTTTGGACCTTTCTTTTATATCAATTTTAGGATATTTATTTTTGGTTTTTTAATCCTTTTACTCTATTTCTTCATGATTATTGACCTTGTTTGAAAATTACTAATTTTTGATACAGATATGACTTTTTTATTTGTTGATTTACCAAAGCTATTTGCAGTTTTAACTTTATTAATTACATTTCCTCTGAATGTTTATTATAGGTTTAAAGTATAACTTTTTTAGATGAATATGATTGGAACGGAAGGATGCTCGACTCCTATGGGAAATGCAGGAAGGCTGAGACCCCACAGGAACGAACGTGACGAGGAGGCTCAGCTCATGCCCCATGGAAAGCGAGCATTCTGAAGTGGAAATCAACAAGGCATTCCTTATTTAATTGACAAATCATTTTTCAATGGAAAGAATCGTGTTTTAATTAGACGGTTCTTTTTTAGGTTAGACTGGGTCATTTGTAAACGGTATGATAAAGATACTTACAAAATATTAGTTCGAATGGTCGTGGAAAAATGGACGATAAGTATTATGATAATCTACTGAATATAAAAACAGAGGGTGAGCAAAAAGGATTTAATGAATCCTTTCATTATCACCGATATGAGCCAACACCTTATAGCGCTTTACAACAACTATTTAAACAATACATACTCTCAAGCAATGACCGAATAGTTGATTTCGGGTGCGGTAAAGGAAGATTAAATTTCTATATAAATAGCTTATTTAATGCTACTGTTGTCGGAATTGAAATGAGTGAAAAATATTATAATGAAGCTATTGAAAATAAAAAGAATTACATAAAAAAAACAAAGACAAGTGAAGACAAGATCCTGTTTTATTGCTGCTTGGCTGAAGATTATCAAATTAATCCATTAGATAATTGTTTCTATTTTTTTAATCCATTTTCAATCCAAATTTTTATGAATATCATTAATAACATTTTAATTTCAGTTGAGCATTCAAAAAGAAATGTTGAAATCATTTTGTATTATAGTTCTGATGATTATATTTATTTTTTGGAAAACCAGACTGCCTTTGAATTAAAACAAGAAATCCTATTAGCAGATGCTTATATGAAAAATCAAAATGAAAGATTTTTAGTCTATCGATTAACTTACTAATTTTATAAGATTCAAGGATTTATTGGTCATTATGGAGAATTTTTTTAAGTGGGATAAAAGTAAATTAAATAGTCGGAAGGAAGAGTTCAATTTGAATAATATTAATCCTTTTATAGAATCATTTAAAAATACAAACCAACAATTAGCGGGTAATGGATTTAGAAATATCCAAGTTCTAAAGGATGCACTAACAGATTTCAATGGTAGTGAAGAAAGCGATCTTTATGGAGCAGGGAATTTTATTGAAGATTTTCAAGAAAAAATGGCAAAGTTTTTAGGTAAGGAATCTGCAGTGTTTTTTCCTAGCGGTACGATGGCTCAGCAAATCGCATTAAGAATTTGGTGTGATCAAAAAGGAATCAATAAAGTTGCTTATCATCCTTTATCACATTTAGAAATTCATGAAGAAGATGGTTTGAAAAAACTACATAATATACATCCTATTTTACTAGCAGATAAAAGTCGTGTTATTGAGTTAGAGGATGTTTTAGCAATGGATGAGGAAATCTCTTGTTTATTACTAGAATTACCACAACGAGAAATTGGTGGACAACTTCCATCATATGAAACACTAGAATCAATTTCTTCATACTGCCGTGAAAAGGGAATTAAATTGCATTTAGATGGTGCTAGATTAATGGAAATTCTACCATACTATAAGAAGACAGCTTCTGAATTATGTAGCTTATTTGATAGTGTTTATATGTCATTTTATAAAGGCATTGGAGCAGTGGCGGGAGCAATTCTTGCTGGTGACCGAGATTTTATCGCCGAATCAAAAGTTTGGAAAAGAAGACATGGAGGAGATTTAATTAGTCTTTATCCTTACATAATAAGTGCAAATTATTATTTTGATCAAAGAGCAAATAAGATGGGGCAATACTATGACGATGCAGTTGAGTTAGCAAAGTTCTTTAATAGTTGTCATGCAATCAATACTGTACCGACTATTCCTGTTTCTAATATGTTTCATGTCCATTTTAATGCTCCGCTCGAAAAGATTAAAAACATACTTCAATCTATTCATGAAGAAACAAAAATTGGTATTACCGGTAACTTAAGACCAGTTAATGAGGAAGTTAGTTATTGCGAGATTAGTATTGGAGACTTATATTCAACAATCTCTAAAGAGGATCTTCACAGTATTTTTAACAAATTAAACGAGGAAATGAAATCACTATAAAACCATAATTGTGTAAGCAATGAATTTTTAATATAAATGAAAAAGGGAGTTGACTTAAATGCAAAAAATTACAACGTTTTTAATGTTTGAAGGACAAGCAGAAGAAGCAATGAATTTTTACATGTCACTATTTAAAGATTCTGAGGTTGTGAATATTTCGCGTTATGGAGCAGATATGGGAGAGTTTGAAGGGAAAGTAATACATGCTACTTTCACATTAAACGGCCAACAATTTATGTGCATTGATAGTACCGTTAAACATAAATTTTCGTTTACACCAGCTGTATCATTATATGTGACTTGTGAAACAAATGAAGAAATTGAAAATGCATATAAACAATTAAGTCAAGATGGTGAAGTATTAATGCCTTTACAGTCGTATCCATTCAGTGAAAAGTTTGTATGGGTGAATGATAAATATGGTGTATCTTGGCAATTAACTCTTGCAAAAAAATAAATAAAGAACTGCAAAGAAAAAATCGTGTTGGAAATAGTGACACGATTTTTTTCACCGTCAGTAGTACTGTTTTTAACAAATCACTCATTATTTTTATAATATCAAGTTTAAAATAAGAAGATTTATTGCAAACTTTTACTATATGAATTTTTATAAAGGTGAGAAATTAACTATATGAATGAAGTAAATTTGATTACTGAAAAAGAATTTGACGAACAATTAATTAATAAATATGCAAGTTTAATGGCTTTAGGTAATGGTTACTTAGGTTTACGATCTTGTCATGAAGAAGACTATGAAGGACAAACTAGAGGGATGTATATAGCTGGTATCTATAATCAATTATCTCCAAGTCAAACGACAAAAATTGTGAATCTTCCAGATCTAATTGGAATGGAAATTGAAATAAATGGTGATATTTTTTCCAATGCAACTGGCCAATTTACATTTTATGATCGAAAATTAAATATGCTGACAGGCGAATTATTAAGAGAGGTAATTTGGAAAAATAAAGACGGAAATCGATTCCACTTTTTGTTTCAGCGTTTTGTTTCTAAGGATGATTTACATTTACTTGCTTCAAAAATTAGTGTCACAGCTTTAGATTGTAATGCAAAGATTAAAATAAAAACAGGTATTAATGCGGAGTGTGTCAGTCAACAAAAGAATGAACTTACAGAAGAATTAGTAAGAATATTGGATAATAGAATTATGCATGGTGTTTATCAAACTACTGAGACTAAACATAAAATTGCGATCGCAACATGCTGTGTAACTCCTGATGAGAGTGAGGTTTCATATTTTACGTTAAATAATCAATTTCTAGCCTCAATTACACAAGAGCTCGTCGTTGATCGAACTGTAGAGTTTTCAAAAATTAGCTCAGTTTATACCTCTAATGATATGTTACGGGAAGAACCTTCTGCAGCTAGTGTTAATACTGTACAGAAATATTTATCAGAGGGTTATGATAATTTGAGAAATAGTACGACAATCAAATGGCAGGATTTTTGGAAGCAAAAAAGAGTAGTCATAACTTCAAAGGATCAAGCAGATCAGTTAGCTCTTGATTTTTCTTTGTACCACATTGAAGCAATGACTCCTGTGCATGATGACCGATTGAGTATAGGCGCAAGGGGATTAACTGGTGAGGGCAATAATGGATTAATATTTTGGGATACAGAGATGTTTATTGCACCGTTTCACTTATTTACTGAACCAGAGATTGCTAAAAAATTACTAAGATATCGCTATCATCATATTAAAGAAGCAAAAGTAAATGCATACCAATCAGGTTATGAGGGTACTTTATTTCCTTGGGCAAGTGCTTTTTCCGGAAAAGAAGAAACACAGAAAGCTTCAGAGAATAATACAAAACCCGAGATCGTCCATAGTTCAAATTTAGCAAAATCAAGTGAACATATTGTAGCTGACATTGCATTTGCTGTCGTACAATACTATGAAAATACGCTAGATGAAAGCTTTATGGCCAATGATGGACTTGAACTACTCAAAGAAACTGCGCGCTTTTGGGTGAGTAGGACAACCGATACAAATAGCGATTTAATCATTAAAAATGTCATCGGTCCAGACGAATATACAGATCAAGTAGATAATAATGCTTATACGAATTACATGGCTTTTTATAATGTGCAGAATGCGTTAAATTTTATGGGGAAATACAATGATCCTGATGCAGAATTAAAGCAAAACTGTACTGATTTTTTAAAAAGATTATATTTACCAACCCAAAATGATGAAAATATCATTCCGCAAGATGATACATTTTTAAGTAAACCCGAGATTGACTTAACGGAATATAGACAATCTATTGCAAGTCGGGAAATACTTTTAGATTATTCTCTACAAGAACTATATGAACTACAAATATTAAAACAAGCTGATGTTGTAATGTTGCTCTATCTTTTCCCTGATTTGTTCTCAACGGAAATCGCTAAAAAGAATATAGAATACTACGAAGAGCGTACTGTTCATGATTCTCCAATAAGTAAATCAGTTCACGCAATTGTTGCTGCAAGATGTGATTATCAAGAAGAGTCTTACCAATTATTTCAAGAAGGATGTTTAATCGATTTAGGACCGAATCCAAATTCTTCAGATGATGGAATTCATGCTGCGCCTATGGGAGCAAATTGGCTAGCTGCAATCTTTGGCTTTGCAAATATCTCCATGGACATAAATCGTTTAAAAATTGATCCAAAATTACCTTCAAATTGGGATAAAATGATTTTTCCATTCCTATGGCAAGGAGCAAGACTTGAAATAACAATTTCCAAAAAATCGATAACAGTTACAAAGGAATATGGTCCACCAGTATCATTAGAAATTGGTGGTGAAACATATAATTTAACAGAAAAGATAAAGGTTTCTCTTTAAGAAGATAGAAGAGAAGGATAAAAGGAAAAAGCAAAACACAATCTTTCATTTAAGATTGTGTTTTCATGGATTAATCATGATAAGTAAGTTGTGTGTTATTGATTTCCACTACAGTGTGCTCGCTTTCCATGGGGCGAGATTCTTTAGCCTCCTCGGCACCGCCTGCGGGGTCTCAGTCTTCCCGCTTATCCCATAGGAGTCGAGCACCCCTTTCGTTCCAATCAACTTATTCATCAAAAAAAGTCTGCAATAATCCTAATCAAATAGCCTTTACTTAGAGTAACTTAACTGTGGTATATTAATCAGCTTGTAGGTCAATTAATATCGAACATTAATTAAACTAATCCACTGAATTTGTTTTTCTAAAAATTAGCTCATAATATTTTTAACATCTGAAAAAAATCATTCCTAGTGATTATTGGAACATGAAATCGCTCAAACATATTAACATTTAAAACCATTAATAGATCATTCAAAAAACGAAAATTTCATCATTAATAAATGTTCATTTAATGTCCGTTTTCCCTATTGACCATTTTATATTTCAACACTCTGACAATCTTTCATTAAGATTGGGTTTTGTTTTTTAAATCTACTCTTCATACAGCTCTAAAGGTAAGCCATCAGGATCCTGGAAAAATGTAAATCTTTTATTTGTTAACTCATCAATACGAATTGGTTCTACAAATACACCATTTTGTTTTAAGTATTGAACACTTTCTTCTATATTAGCTACAGTAAAGGCTAAATGGCGTAACCCAACTGCTTCCGGATTTGTTTGTCGCTTCGGTGGATTTGGGAATGAAAATAGCTCAATTTGTCCATTTTCTCCTATACTTAAGTCCAATTTATAAGAGCCTCGCTCCTCTCGATAGGTTTCCTTAATTACCTTACAACCTAATAAATTTATGTAAAAATGCTTAGACAATTCATAATTAGAACAAATAATAGCGACATGGTGGATATTCTTAATTTCCATATTAAAACACCTTCTTACTTTGATTTACTAAAACTTTACTAGTTTAACATGATTAGTACTGTTTGAAAAAAGAATACTTTTCATTTTGACAGTATAGTTCATAGTTATAAGTGGAAAAATGAAATGTGGAATGTAAAAAGCTGGGCAAAACTTCAAAAAAAAATAATGGGAATAATCTCCCATTAAGTTTTAGAAATTTATCTTCTTCTTTTTTTATCATCTTTTGCTAAAACCTGAACTTTCTTAATTACTTCTAGTTCTACAATTACATGTACATGTTTATCATTTATTTGATTAACACTTAATACTTTAGCTTTTCGACCTTTAATGGAAATAGTATCTCCTTCAGAGGGGACATTTTTGAGTAGTTGGTTTAATAGTTCAACGTTTTTCTCAATATAGTGAACTACAATCATAGAGCTTCAACTCCTCTAATCATTCTTATCTTTATACAATATTTTAGATTAAATAAAATAAGAACAAATTTAAGCTGATTATTTAACAATACAAGTTCATATATTAAGGAATAACTTCAATTATTAGATGGTCGTTTTATTTTTGAAAAATTCTAACAAATTCTTTCGATTTTAAAAGTTATTTAATATAATTTAAGAAAATAACAGATTGTGAGGTAGCCAATGCATAAGAAAATTTTATCAATAATTGTGATAAGTATGCTTCTAGTAGGATGTAAGCATGGCGAAAAGTCTGTAAAAACAGTTAAAAATGATGATAAAAATCCTTCGAATGAACATGTAATTGATAAAGGAGAAATAGATACGATTTATTCTCCTTTAAATGGTTTACCAATAAGTCAAGCTAGTGAACAAAGACCTGTTGCAGTTATGGTTAATAATTATTATTTGGCTAGACCTCAAAGTGGACTAAGTAATGCTGATGTTGTTTATGAAATTTTAGCAGAAGGAGATATTACAAGATTTCTAGCCATTTTTCAAAGCAATATACCCGAAAAAATTGGACCTGTAAGAAGTGCGAGAGATTATTACATCAATTTGGCAAATGGTTATCATGCATTATTTATATGCCACGGAAATAGTCCTAAAGCGAAACAAATGATGGATTCAGGAATGATTGATGCATTAAACGGACTGATCTACGACGGTACGTTATTTAAAAGAGACAAAACGAGAAAAGCACCTCACAATTCTTATATTTTGAAAGGGGGTATTGAAAAAGGAGTTGCTCAAAGACATTACTCTTATTCAGAAAAAGTTGCTCCATTAGATTTTACCCAGAAAGAATTAGTATTTGATAACTCTTGGCAAAATGCTGCTGAAATTTTTATAAAATACTCTCATGATGCAAGAAATAATGTGACTTATAAGTATTCGAATTCAACTAAAGAATTTCAACGAGTTCAAAATGGAATTGTTGCAAAGGATGCCTTGAACGGGAAGGAACTTCAAATTAAAAATATTTTAGTTGTAGAAGCGACTCATAAAATTATTGATAGCTATGGTCGCCGTTCAATTGATATCGAACATGGTGGAAAAGGATATTATCTAGTTGATGGAAAGTATATGAATATACAATGGAAGAATGTAGATGGTCGAATCATTCCGTTTACACTAGATGGAACTGAAATAAAGCTTTCACCAGGACAAACTTGGATTAACTTTGTTCCATTTTTAAAAGATGTAACAATTAAATAAAGTACATGAAAGCAGATAATTTTATATAATTATCTGTTTTTTATTGATAAAGAATGACTACTAATTAATGTTGAAAGTCGCACTTCATAAGCTGTAAGTCTATGTTTGACCAAAAAAAATAACGATGTTACGATAAAAAATATTATTCGTTTATATATGGTGGGAAGGGGGCTCAAAGAGTGGCTAGTAAAATTGAAAATATAGGTTTAGTAAACGAGCGTTATAAAAATCTAAATGCGGATTGTGAGAGTTGCTTTGGTTTATGCTGTGTCGCATTACCTTTTGCTGCTTCGGCTGATTTTGCTAATGATAAAATTGCAGGCGAACCTTGTCATAATTTACAATCAGACTTTCGTTGCGGAGTTCACAAGAATTTAAGAGAGATCGGTTTCAAAGGCTGTACTGTTTTTGATTGCTTTGGGGCTGGACAAAAAGTATCTCAAGTAACCTTTAATGGAAAAGACTGGCGACAAAATCCTGAATTGGCTAATGAGATGTATGAAGTATTTCCAATTATGAAGCAACTGCATGAAATGCTTTGGTATTTAAATGAAAGTTTGATGATTAGTACTGCAAGTGAGATTCATAATGAAGTAAAAATAATTTTAGAAGAAACTGAAAAGCTAACACTTATGGAGCCTAAATTAATATTAAACTTAGATATTATCGCTCACCGTGCAGAAGTTAACTCTTTACTTATACGTACTAGTGAGCTAGCAAGGGCCGTGGCTTTGAAAAAATTTAACAACAATAAGAAGCCTCAAAAAGCAACCGGCAGGGCTTTAGACTTTATAGGTGCTAAATTAAAAGGTGCGAATTTTATCGGAGCTAACTTAAGAGGGGCCTATTTAATTGCTGTTGATTTAAAGGGAGCCGATTTAAGGGGTTCTGATCTAATCGGTGCAGACTTACGTGATGCTAATTTGAGTGGAGCGGACCTTACAGGAAGTATTTTTCTTACTCAAGCTCAAATTAACTCAGCAAAGGGAGATTATCACACTAGAATACCAGCAACACTTAAAAGACCATCTCATTGGTGAGGAAAATAAAAAAATGAACCAATTTATTTAGTGGTTCATTTTTTTATTATATACATACCAAGAAATAGCTATTAAGTAACCGATAAAAGGAGATGTTCCGTACCCCATTATCGGTACCGGGAAGTTTCCAAAAAAGCTTGAAAGAATACTAATCGAAAAATAGATCCCAAGACTAAACGATAATGGTTTTGCATTGGTTGGCGGAAATAAGAAAAATGGCATTGGTAAAATAAAAAGTGAGATTACCGCTAAGACTAGCCATCCGATTCCCATTTCCTTTACTAAACTTAAAATGTCTTCAACATAAGAAACTGGGGCAAGTTGATCTAAATGAGTCCAGCTGAAGACAATTAAAAGGATAAAAACAATTAATAAGAGTATTTGAACGCTTTTACTTTTTTTCAGATTTAGTAATAAAAATGAGATAGAGATCGTAAAAGCAGTTAGTTGAGATGCATCAGGTTGAAAAAGTAACATTACTGCAAAGAATAATGTAAATCCAAAAGTAACCCAAAATGGTTTTGATTTCAATAAACTTGCTAGTTGTATTATTAATAATGGAACTAAAACTAAAGCGATATTAAATCTTAATGGGCCAATTGCTACCCAGCGATGTACACCAAGTAATCCTTTATCCAAAAAGGTAAGTAAAAATAATATGAGTATGCATGTAATGACAATGATATTTGTCTTTTTCTTGGTGGATTTCTGATCTCTATACAGTACTAAAAAGGAGATTATTCCTCCTACAAGAGCAATAAAAATATTTTGACCGTAAATGGACGGAGACACCTGGTTATTGATCATGGCAAGTACTCCGATTATCATTGCTGGCATAGTTATGACGAGTGGTAATAAGTTTATTTTTTTAAAATTAAGCATCTTGTTCTAAATGGCCTTCCTTTACAATCGTTTTATTTTTGTTTAATAATATTGCGTAGTTTTTCTAACCCCTCGGCTAATTCATTATCGCTAACTAGCGAGTAACTAATTCGAAATGAAGAAAGATCTGTATTGTTGTTAAAACAAGCTACCCCAGGTAAAAATGAGATATTTTCATGATTAGCTTTTCTTAATAGACTAAAAATATCTAGATTGGATTCATGAAATGTTAGCCACAAATTAAAGCCACCATCAGGTATCCGAAAATTTAATTGATCATTAAGAGATGAAAGTATTTCAACACTTGTATCACGCCGAATTTGTAGAGCGATTCGTAGTTTTTCGATGTGACTTCGCATTCGATCGGTTCGTAGAAATGGTAAAATCGCTTTTTGTGTTAGTAATGGGCTACCCACATCCATTGAAGCTTTAACTGCAAGTAGCCATTCTAGAACCGGTCCATTTGCCAGCATTGCAGCAATTCTAACTCCGGGTGCTAAAGTTTTACTAAATCCTTTAATGTAGATGACGTGATTTGATTGATCATAATACTTAATTGGGTAATATTGAAATGCTTTTTCGAAATACATATCACTAAATGAATCGTCTTCAAGAATAAAAAAATGATACTGTTGTGCAAGTTCAATTAATTCTTTTCTTCGACCATTACTCATTGAGATTCCAGTTGGATTTTGAAAGGTCGGGTTAACATATATTAATTTTGGTGTAAATTTAATGCATATATCTTCAATTAAGTCTGATCGAATTCCCTCTTCATCCATCTCGACAGGTATTATATGAATCCCCTTATTTATAAAAATATCAAGTGCACCACCATAGCATGGACTCTCGACTATAATTGAATCCCCAGGTTTTAATAGTGCTTGTGCTACTAAGTCAATTCCTTGCTGAACGCCGCTTGTAATAATTAGATTTTCAGCTTTAGATCGTATTTTTTGAAATTCATATAAATGTTTAACAATTTCCGTTCTTAGTTCATGATCTCCTTGAACCGGTCCGTAGGTTGTTAAGATAGAAGCGTCATCTCTTAATAGTTTTTGCATTTCATCTGCTAAAAATTTATTAGGAAGCAGACGTGGATACACAACTGCCTTTGAAAAATCATATTTTAACTGTTCTCTATTTATTAAATATTGGGATCTTACAATATTGATTCCTAAAGTCTGTTGCCAGTTATTACTTAGATCGACTGGTGATGTTTTTTTTACTTTCTTGCTAATGAATACTCCTTTACCTGGCTCTACCGTGACATAGCCGTTTGTCTCTAACCATTTATAAGCCTTTCTAACAGTTAAAACGCTTATTGAAAGTTCCTCTGCCAATTTCCGTAAAGATGGTAATTTTTCGGCAGGTAAAAGTAGACCACTTTGAATGCTACCTGCAATTTGAGTGCATACTTGGAGATAAATCGGAACTGTTGATTTTTTATGGATTTGAATTTTCATAGATCACCACTAGTTTTTTATTTATAAATTAATTAAAAAAAGATCATTCGTCAATGGAAAAAGAGCTAACTGTTATATGCTCTATTATACTGTTATACTCCGACTTTAATATAATACTTTTATCAAAGGGGTGATGAGATGATCATTATTAATTATATTTTAATTTGCATTATTTTCGGTACAACTTTTCTAGCAATAAAATTCGGAATTGAGTCAGGAGTTTCGCCTTTATTTTCAGCTGGCATTCGATTTACATTAGCGGGATTGATTGTCATTTTATATTTCCTTCTTAAAGGGGTAAATATAAAGAAATTTATTTTTTTAAAACGAATTATGTATATTGGATTCTGCTTAACTTTTATGACATTTTCAACATTATATTGGGCTGAGCAATATATAACATCGGGCTTAGCCGCAGTTTTGTCTGCAACTGGTCCAATGATGATCTTACTTTTCCAATTAAGGAGAAATAATAAGGGAATTGAGCGTAAACAGCTAATCGCATTATTAATGGCTTTTGCAGGTGTAATATTTGTCTGTTTACCTGGTATAAGTCAGCATGTCTCTTCCTTATGGGTTGCCGCTTGTATCGCAGTATTATTAGGAGAAGCTTTTTACGGATTAGGATCGATTTCCTCAAAAGAAATATTAACAGAATACAGTACTGTATCGCCATTTCTAATCAATGCTTTTCAAATGTTATATGGTGGAATTTTTCTACTATTATTTTCGTTTTTATTGGAAAAACCGAAGATTGCTAGTTTAAGTTCTTGGGACGCAGGGTGGCCAATATTGTATCTTGTATTTATAGGTTCAATAGGGGGACACGGATTATACAGTTGGTTATTATCTAAGACTAATCCGGTCTTCCCCTCAACATGGCTTTATGTATCACCATTAATTGCAACTGTCTTAGGTTATTTTGTAATGGACGAACCGATTAAACCAATTATGGCGATTGGTGGCATACTAATATTATCTGGAGTATTCATTGCAAATTGGTCAACTTTTTCTATGTATAGAAAGCAAGGGAGGCTTTTAAAGAAAGAAGTGAATATTTCTAAGTAATATTGTTAATCTTGAATTTGCGGTCCGTTGAAATTTTGTAAAGCGAGTTGAGTTTACAGAATTCGAACGTATAACTAAAATGAAGAAAATCCACATGGAAAAAGAATTATCATGTGGATTTTCTTCATTTTATGGAACTATTTTAATTAATTATGATTTTTGAACAAATGCCCATATGTAACCGTCTGGATCTCTTAAGCAAAATTCCTTGTATCCCCACGGTTGAACAGTAGGCTCTGTGATGACTTTTTCTCCATTTGAGAAATCTAATGGCGTCAATTCTTTTTCCATTATACTTTCAAATAGTGGATCGACTTCATTTACGACTAATTGAAAGACTGCATCAGTATTGGATTGCGTATCTGTAGGATGGAGCATTAGCTCGCCATTCCCGGCTTTAAACCAATACATATCATCGTGACCTCTTAAATAGTCAAATCCAACTTTTTCATACCAGTTCTTAGAAGAGTTTGTGTCTTTACAAAAAATTACAATATCTAAAACTCCATTCATTTAATCAGCTCCTTTATATTTACTGTATTAACTATTCTTTGCAGAGCGTATACTTACCTTTTTTATTATTTGGTTCTGTTAAAGTAGATTGTTGATTTTCTAATTCAATAAATGGCAGTATAGTTGCAGAAGGAATAAGGACAAAATTAAGTTTGATTAAGGGATGGAAATAAGTGTCTAAAGAAATTATTGATTTAATAGAGCCTATATCAGTTGTTGGAAGAGTTGCTTTTGGAATTAATTGTTTGGAACGTATTTGTGATAATTTTAATATACATTTTTCAAGAATATAAGTGACTTGAGAGAATTAGGCAATGATTTGATAAGAATTGGATAACGGTAGCTTTTTCATTTATTGCATAATAAGGATACGAAAATATTGTAACCATTGCACAAATACCAATCTTTAAAACTTAAACATATTATCTTCTTGGAAAAAATGTATTAAAGAAAAGGTGTAGAACTGGAGGGATTTATATGCAAAAAGTCATTTTAAACAATGGTGTAGAGATGCCTATTTTAGGTTTTGGTGTTTATCAAATTCAAGATGAAAATGAATGTGAACAGGCTGTTTATGATGCACTTATGGCAGGTTATCGATTGATCGATACTGCTGCCTCTTACTTAAATGAAAAAGCAGTCGGCCGAGCATTAAAACGAAGTGGAGTGCCAAGGGAGGAAATGTTTATTACCACAAAACTCTGGGTACAAGATACAGGATACGAACAAACAAAGAAAGCATTTGAAAAGTCATTAGAAAGATTACAACTAGATTATTTGGATTTATATTTAATTCATCAGCCATTTGGTGATGTATATGGTTCTTGGCGTGCAATGGAGGAATTGTACCGTGATGGTAAGATTAAGGCAATTGGAGTTAGTAACTTTTATCCAGACCGACTAACAGACTTTATTATTCATAACGAAGTGGTTCCTGCTGTAAACCAAGTTGAAACGCATCCTTTCTGTCAGCAAATTGAAAGTCATGACCTTATGAAAGAAAATAATGTACAGATAGAGTCATGGGGACCATTCGCTGAAGGCAAAAATAACATGTTTCAAAATGAAGTTTTAGCATCTATTGCTGAAAAACACAATAAATCAGTAGCACAGGTTATCTTGCGTTGGTTGACACAAAGAGGCGTTGTTGCGATACCTAAATCAGTACGTAAGGAAAGAATCATCGAAAACTTTAATATCTTTGACTTCAAATTATGCCAAGAAGAACTGGAGAGGATTGGTGCATTAGATACGAAGGAAAGCTTGTTCTTTTCCCATAGGGATCCTGAAATGGTGAAATGGATTGGTAACCGAAAACTTGATATTTAACACACTAACACTCTCTTCCGAAATGATTGATAATAATTAGCCGATTTTCTTTGAGAAACATCGGTTTTTTTATTAATACTTTTAGGATTAGAAATAGTAAATTACTGCTAATCATAAGACATGTAAAAAATGGTCTACCAGAAATGTTTACTGGTTGACCAGAGTTCCTAAAGGCCTAGGTTTCCTGCAATAATCTCGTAAGTATCTATACCGTCTTAAAAAAGTAGATTCGTATTATATTAACTAATTAATGAGGCTCTCCATAAGTCGCTATGAGACTAATGGAGAGCCATTTTTTTTGATATTTCTTCTAATAATCAAATGTTATTAACGATTAAAGCAAATTGACTAAATTTGTCAGAAATAAAATTATATCAAATCTCGTTATAATGAAATTGTAATTTAATAGCTTTAAGCGGATGGGGCATTTATAAAGCTCGGGGAAAGAGCAGAAGTAAATAAGAAGAAAATTGGTAGGTGAGAAGAATGAACGTAGCTCTATTTAAAGAAATTCAATGTATATGCCTAGAGAAAGGCTGGACAAAAACTGATTTGGCTCAGAAGTCAGGTATTCATATTAGTGAAATAAGTCGTATTTTTAATCATAAACGCTCGCTCACACTAAAATATTTGGATGCCATTTCAGAAGCGATTGGGTTGGAGGAAGGCGCACTTTATTCATATTTTTATGAAGAGTGTTTTAATGAAGAACAAATTTTGGACAAGCGTAAAAGTGTACAGTTTTTATTCAAATGCTTTACGAATGGTTACGAAGAGCATTGTCAAAATCTGTTACAAGTTATGACAACTGAAAAATCAGTTACGATTCAAATCGATTATATGAATTATATTTTTTTCGTCGCAGAGGAGCTTTTTAAAGCTGGAAAAGAAGAAAAGGCTTTGTTTTTGTACGAGATTATTATTAAATGTGATTCAAAGGACGTTTTAGAACTGTTGGCAATTAGTTATTATAGGCGCTTTTATATTTTAAGAATGACAGAGGATGGTCATCACGCATTGACATATGTGTTGGAGTATCTGTATTGCATGCCGAAAAAAGTTAGAATGGAAGCATATTTATGGATCTCAGCTTTCTATTATAGGCGCGAGCAATGGGATGAGGTGCTTTACTACGCTGAGAGATTAAGGAAAATGGTTAAAGACGGAGAGTATTATGGAAGAGCACTTATGTATAAAAGCTTTGCACTTGCCCGCCTTGGGGGCTCATTAGAAGAGATATTAGAACTTATAGAACAATATGCGGGGGTAAATGATTATTTTGCTGATATAGCTAAAGGAAATCGCCTTGCTTCTTATTTAGATTACGGACAACTGGAGTATGTAGATCAATATCTTAGTTGGCTAGAAAATAGAGAAGATGTATATGTTGGATTACCAAAGGTGCTTGAAGCTTTTATTCGCTTGAATCGATTAGATGATGCTAAAAGAATACTAGATTTATATCATCATACAATTGAAGAATTGATAATAGATGCCGAACCATGGTTAAAACAGAAGGTGCATTTAGATTTTCGTTATGCATATGCTTTTTACCAGTGTGAAAGCCTACAGCTGCCAAATGGTTTAAATGAATTACTGGATGTAGCTTATACAGCAAATCAAATAGGCAATTTAGAAAGATTCAATAAATGTCTTCTAATATATTGGAGATATAAGGACTATGCGACTTCGGACCAAATAAATAAGTATATACAACTATTAAGTATTAATGGTATTAAGGAGAGCTCCTTGCGCAACTTTGCTTAATTCTATTCTATTAGTTTGAAGAAGAGAATTAAGTATAAATAAATTTTAAAAAAATACAATTTGACATAATTTTCAGAAAATAAAATTATATCAAGTTTCTTTATAATGAACTTATTAAGAAAAGAAAGTAGGGATAGTAGTTGAAAAAGAAAATGTTTAGAAATGTTACAACATTAGCATTAACAACAGGACTTATCAGTACTACAATGACACCAGGTTCCTTTTCACAACAAGTTCATGCACAAGCAACTTCAAAGATTGAACAAGTACTAGCACAACTGACGCCACAGCAACGAGAGGCAATTAAGCAATTGAAATTAAGTGACAAAGAGGGACTTCAATTATCTTCTGAAGTCGATCAAACTAGTGACAAGCTTACTCCTGTCATAGTTGAGTTTAAGGACAAGCCACAGCAGACAGCGGTTTTAGAAGCAGAGTCAGATGGTACAACTCTAACAGCTGCAGATGCAAAAGCAAAAGTAGATGCTTCACACGAAACATTCCAAAAAGATTTAAAAACAATTTTTAGCAGTGAAATAAAAGCAAAGAAAAATCCATATTCAATTAAACATTCATATAAAAAAGCTTTTAATGGAGTTGCAATGACAATTCCAGCTAATAAAGTAAAAGCTCTTCTTAAATCAAATGCAGTAAAAGCAGTCTATAGTGATTTGCAAGTTCAAGTAGAACCACCGTCTATTAGCGAATCATCAACATCAACAGAGAAAGCTGCAAAACATACGATGGTTACCTTTCCTGGTGTTGAAAAACTTCATCAAGAAGGCTTTACAGGAAAAGGTGTAAAGGTTGGTATTATTGATACTGGAATTGATTATAATCATCCAGATTTAAAAGGCGCTTTCAAGGGTGGTTATGATTTCGTCGATAATGACAGTGACCCAATGGAGACTACATATGCAGATTGGAAGAAGTCTGGTCAGCCTGAATTGAGTTCAGGCGGTGAAGCGTACTATACTGAGCATGGTACGCATGTTGCCGGAATTATTGCTGGACAAGCAAAAAACAATGCAGATTTTGCTGTAGAGGGTGTTGCACCTGAAGCTGATATTTATTCTTATCGTGTTTTAGGTCCATATGGTTCAGGTTCTACGTCAGCTATTTTGGCAGGTATCGATAAAGCAGTATCAGATGGTATGGACATCATTAATATGTCTCTTGGAGCAAATTACAATGATCCATTATATCCTACGAGTATTGCAGTAAACAATGCAGTACTTGCAGGGGTAACAGCGATTGTCGCTGCAGGTAACTCTGGGGACAGAATGTATTCACTTGGCGCTCCTGGTAATGCTCCTTTAGCAATTACAGTAGGTGCAAGTGACACGTCTGTTACAATTCCAAGTTTTTCAGGTGCACTTCATCCTTCAACAGGCGATATATCTGTTGATTTAAAATTAGCTGCTCAAGGTTTAACTGATAACGTAGCGGATTTTGAAGGTCAGACTCTACAAATGGTGAATGTATCATATGGTAATGAACCTAGTTATTTTAAGCGTGATGTGAATGGTAATTCTGTACCAATCGATGTAAATGGAAAAGTTGTTCTAGCCCAACGAGGTAGCATTGGAATTACTAAAATCATTGCGACAGCTAAATTACATGGGGCAAAGGCTGTTGTTTTATATGATGCGGATGTTCCTTTAGGTGACGTATATCTTGGTGACGGTTATGGCTTACTACCAACATTTTTAATGAGCAACGCACAAGGAAAAGCTTTAGCTGCTAAATTACCTATAGTTGGTGCGTCAGCAGGTACACCTTTAGACTTTACTTTTAGTAATATGAAACAAACAGTGACTGTGGGCGATAAATTGGCACCATTCAGTTCACGTGGTCCTTCTCGTGTGTTATATGATATTAAGCCTGAAGTAACGGCACCGGGTGTATCTGTTTTCTCTACTGTTCCTTCTTATATGCATGGAGCAGATCAAATTGGGAACTATCAATACGCATATGAGCGTTTATCTGGAACATCAATGGCAACTCCAAACGTTGTTGGGGTAGCAGCATTATTAAAGCAAGCTCATCCAGACATGACTCCTTCAGATATTAAAGCAACACTTATGAATACAGCGGATCCTTTATCTGATAAATACAGTGTATATGAAGTTGGTGCAGGACGTGTAAATCCTTATGACGCTGTTCATGCAGCGACGGAAATTCAAGTAAAAGACAAAACTTCAACAGTAAAAGATAATACCACTAATAATGGAGCAACTACTTTAGCAAGTAAGGGCATTAAACAAATTAAAAATATTACTGGTGCAATGAGTTTTGGCGAACAAGGAATTGGTGGTAAGGATTTGACAGATCAACGTTCAATCACGTTATTTAATAAAAGTTCTGAGGATAAAACATATGATGTGAAAGTACAATTCCATACGTTAAGTGCTAGGTATGCAGGCGACTCAAGAGCAGATCAGGACGCTGCTGTAAATGGAGTTACATTAGATGTTAAATCATCTATAAAAGTAAAACGATATAGTAGTGCTAATATGGATGCTACAATCAACGTTCCTAAAAATGCGAAGCTTGGGACGTATGAAGGGTATGTAGTTTATACAAACCAAAAGGATCCTAATGAAACTTATAAAATCCCATTTGCTATTCATACGGTAAAAGAAGGAATTGACTATTTGACAGGTAATCCCTCAGCGTTTACAGTGCCATACGAAGCGGCAAGTAATGCAACAAGATGGTCAATTGGCGTAAACTTTAAATTAAATTCTCATATGCGTTATTTTGATTTCTTCCTTGTCGATCCAAAAACAGATAAAGAATTCGGATTCTTAGGCTCAGCTGATGGAATGGGAGCAGATGAGAATATTGAGTATTATTTCCGAGGAGTTCTAAATAATGGTCAATACTATCCATTAACTGGTGATTCGGATAGTCCAATTGCATATGATCTGAAAGAGCTTGATCCAGGTTTATGGAAAATTAGAATGGTAGGAACAAATGATAAAGGTGAAACTTTCACAGCTGATGCACCGGTTTATAACGGGGTGAAAGAAGCAAAAGTAACAATGAACAATATGAAGGCTGGAGGCATTTACGAAACTGCTAATCCAACTGACACGAAAGTTACAGTATCAGGTAACGTGTTTGATAAAGAGATCGACGAAATGAAAGCAGCAGGCATTAATACTTCACAAGGAGATAATAATTTTACTTACTATAATCCTAATAACTCTCAAGAGAAAAGTATACCACTAGATTCACAAGGTAATTTCAATTCAGACATACCATTAAGTACATCTGGGCCAATTGTTAATGCAATTACAGAGTACGACTTCTCAGACTATAGCAAATCAACTGTTAGAAATTACGGTAGTTTCATTGATGCATATTTTGTTAGAAAAGGAACGGCTTATACTACAGCAATTGCTGATAAACAACGTATAAACATGGGTGAATCAACAACGGTAACGTTCTCAACAAAAAATGTAAAAACAAATGTGAAGAAAGCTGAATTTACTTTCCTTTACCCAAGTCAGTTCCTTGATTTAATCAATGTTCAGCCGAATGCTGCGTTTAAAGGCAAACTAGATGTTCAATATACAACTGCACCTTTTAATAATTCGTTAACAAAAATGACGATTACAGCAACGGCAACAGGAGACTTAGCGAACACAGGTATCGCTGGAGATGTATCATTAGTAGACTTAACATTAAAAGCAAAAGACCAGTACTACAAAGGACCGATGAACTTCTACAATGCAACTGGTTCAAGTAGATTCTTTAACGCTGTGTATACTAACGTGGATAATACGACTGTAACGACACAAGGTATTCAACCATATTTCTATATTACTCCGACATATTCTCTAATGAGAGCTCAAGTTCAAGCTGAAGGACTAATGTTGTTCGGTGGAGAACCTATGGCGAAACAAATTGACTTCAATAAAACAGGTTCAAAAATTAGTGTGAAAGATGTAAATGGTAAAGAATATGGTGTATCTGATCCTTTAGGTTACGCTGGCAGCTTAGGTCCATCAGCATTTAGAACGAGATTGCCGATAACTGATGATGATTTTACTTTGAAAATTGATGTACCAGGTCACTTTACATTCTCTAAAGATTTTACAGTTGGTGTAAAAGAAGATGGAAAAACTACAGCAGGATCGAAACCAATTAACTATGACTATATACCTGGTGGAGATGTAAATAAAGATAATGTCATAGATGTAAAAGATGCGATCTACATCCAAACGTATTGGGATACAAATAAGCGTGATGCTGATATTAACGATGATGGTGTTGTTGATGCAAAAGATATGCAATATGTCATCAATAACTACTTAATGCAAAATCCTTGGAATGACAATTCACCAAAAGCAGCTACGAAATATAAGGGCAAGACATTAGATGATGTTTTACAGGCACTTGGATTAGAGTAATTAAATATAAAAAAAACGGTAGCCTTTAGTGGGTTACCGTTTTTCGTGCTATAGAAAAATGATTGTGTCAAATATACCAAGGTTTTTTATTGTTTGATCAATTCAAAAGGGGGCATAGTAGAATTTATTTAAAGTAAACTTTTTTGATATAAAAATTGATTTGACTTACAAAAGTTAATTCATTTAAGTATTTATTTTTTTAGATAATGATAAGATTATTTTTTGGAATTTGAAGAAGTTGATTGGAACGGAAGGGTGCCCGACTCCTATGGGATATGCGGGAAGGCTGAGACCCCGCAGGAACGAACGTGACGAGGAGGCTCAGGTCTCGCCCCATGGAAAGCGGGCATCCTGTAGTGGAAATCAACTAACATATACTCTTTAACAACAGATAAAAAATCGTGCTTTTTTCCTTGATCCCGAACTTAATATTTAATTAAAATTTTGATTATTTTACCGAGAAATTGTGAAAAATAACTTGATGCAGAAGAAATCTGACCGATTTTACTTACACAGTTAAATAAGAATAATTTTAAAAAGATTAATAAACGTTGTGATACAATGGATTAGTCATTTTTGAGTAAATATATGAAACAACCATTATTATTAATGATAGAAAATAGAAAGTAAGGTAAATATAATGAATAAATTTTTTAGTTTAGGTTTAAGTGAGGAATTAACGGAGTATTTAACTGAATTAGGGATAACTGAGCCTACTCCGATTCAAGAGAAAGCAATCCCAATCGTATTTGAAGGTAAGGATTTAATAGGGCAGGCGCAAACAGGAACTGGTAAAACATTTGCATTTTTATTTCCAATCCTTGAAAGAATTAATTTAGAATTACCACATACACAAGCATTAGTAGTTGCTCCAACAAGAGAGCTGGCTCTCCAAATAACAGCTGAGGCTAAAAGGATTGTTAGTGATGATTTCGGTGTCCTTGCTGTATACGGTGGACAAGATGTTGAACAACAAGCGCGTAAACTAAAAAGTGGTGCCCATTTAATCATTGCAACACCTGGCAGACTTTTAGACCATTTAAGAAGAGGAACTATTAAATTAGATAAGGTTGATTTTCTAGTGCTCGATGAAGCAGACCAAATGTTACATATTGGATTTTTACACGAAGTAGAAGATATTATCAATCAAACTCCTATATCGAGACAAACGTTATTATTTTCTGCTACGATGCCAGAACAAATCCAATCACTTGCAAAGCGTTACATGAAAAAGCCGGAAATTATTAAAGTAAAAGCTAAAAGAATTACACTAGATGAAATTGAACAATTAATTATTGAAACAACCGATCGCGGAAAATTTAATGCCTTATTGACTCAAATCAAAGAAGCAGAACCGTTTCTAGCAATCATTTTTTGCAGAACAAAAAGAAGAGCTAATAAATTAAATGAACAGCTTAAAGGAAAAGGTCTTTTATCTGAAGAACTACACGGAGATTTAACTCAAGGCAAGCGCGAAAAAGTTATGAAATTGTTCCGTGAAGCTAAAATACAATATCTTGTAGCAACAGATGTAGCAGCTCGAGGAATTGATGTCGAAGGTGTTACTCACGTGTTCAACTATGATATACCACAGGATACAGAAAGCTATGTACATCGAATTGGAAGAACAGGACGTGCAGGAGATACTGGTATTGCGATTACATTTGCTACTCCAAAGGATTTTCAAGATATGAGAGTAATTGAAAAAGAACTTAATCTTTCAATTAAGAGAATAGAAATGGAAAGAGGAGAAAGTTCAGACAGAGCGAGAGAAGAAAGATCAAGAAATGCAGGTAGAGAAGAAAGATCGAGAAATGCAGGTAGAGAAGAAAGATCGAGAAATGCAGGTAGAGAAGAAAGATCGAGAAATGCCGGCAGAGCGGAAAGAACAGGAAATGCAGGTAGAGAAGAAAGAACAAGAAATGCCGGCAGAGCGGAAAGAACGGGAAATGCAGGTAGAGAAGAAAGAACAAGAAATGCAGGTAGAGCGGAAAGAACAGGAAATGTAGGCAGAGCGGAAAGAACGGGAAATACAGGTAGAGCGGAAAGAACAGGAAATGCTGGTAGAGAAGAAAGAACAAGAAATGTAGGTAGAGCGGAAAGAACAGGAAATGCAGGTAGAGAAGAAAGAACGGGAAATACAGGTAGGGAAGAAAGAACAAGAAATGCAGGTAGAGCGGAAAGAACAGGAAAT
The DNA here is from genome assembly GCF_042886615.1 of Gottfriedia sp. NPDC057991. Lineage (NCBI taxonomy): Bacteria > Bacillati > Bacillota > Bacilli > Caryophanales > Bacillaceae > Gottfriedia > Gottfriedia sp. NPDC057991. Next base: position 39,933 of record NZ_JBHVQN010000004.1, on the reverse strand, counting down.
GTAGGCAGAGCGGAAAGAACGGGAAATACAGGTAGAGCGGAAAGAACAGG
>NZ_JBHVQN010000004.1:0-39783 GCF_042886615.1 Gottfriedia sp. NPDC057991 | reverse complement strand
AAATGCTGGTAGAGCTGAAAGAACAAATGTAGGTAGAGCAGAAAGAACAGGAAATGCCGGTAGAGCAGAAAGAACGGGAAGTGCAGGCAGAGCAGAAAGAACGGGAAATGCAAGCAGGCCAGATAGTGCAAGAAATGCGGGTAGATCGGAAAGAACAGGAAATACGGGAAATTCAAGAAGAGGCGAAAGAACAGAAAATGTTGGAAGATCGAGAAGTACAGGAAGACCAGGAAATGAAGGAAGATCAGGTAGGAGAAGTAGATAGTAAAAACGGGAAGTTTTGGTAGGGAGTTAATTGTTGTACCCTTTCCCTTAAAAATGAAATAAACAGGTGATTTTATGACGCAGAATGGATTTCGAGAGGAAAAAGAAGTTCATCGTATGGAGGAATTAAAAGTCCTTATTGAAGAAGCAAAAGAATTTATTCAGTATGGAAAAGTAGCCAATTATATTCCTGCTCTTGCAAAGGCAAATAAAAATGATTTATCGTTGGCTGTGTTTTTGCCAGATGGACGACATTTTGAAGCAGGTAATACGAGCATTCGTTTTACTTTACAAAGTATTTCGAAGGTAATTTCGCTAGCTTTAGTTTTAATGGATCGTGGAGAAGATTTTGTATTTGAGCGAGTAGGGATGGAGCCTACAGGTGATCCGTTTAATTCAATTGCAAAATTAGAAGTTAGATCTGCTGGAAAGCCGTTAAATCCAATGATTAATGCAGGGGCCTTGGCAGTTACAAGTATGATTAAAGGTCATAGTATAAAAGATCGCTTTCAACGACTTTTAAACTTTATGAGGGTTTTAACAAATAATAAAGATCTTTCTTATTCGAAAGAGGTTGCTGCTTCAGAATTTGAAACAGCGCACTTGAACAGATCGCTTTGTTACTTTATGAAAGAGCATGGAATTATTACTGAAGATGTTGAATTGTTATTAGATTTATATACAAAACAATGTTCAATCGAAGTAAACTGTTTAGAATTGGCGAGAATTGGACTTATTTTTGCGCTTGATGGTTGGGATCCAATTTCTAAAACGCAGCTTATACCTGAAAAAGTAGCAAAGATTTGTAACACTTTTATGGTTACTTGTGGGATGTACAATGCATCGGGTGAGTTTGCGATAAAAGTTGGAATTCCTGCTAAAAGTGGTGTTTCTGGCGGTGTTATGGGTGCAGTCCCTCGCCGATTTGGAATTGGTGTTTATGGACCGTCACTTGATGAAAAAGGAAATAGTATAGCCGGTATAAAATTATTAGAGTTACTGGCTTCACGATATAATTTGAGTATTTTTTAAACATAGGGGGCTGTCCACAAGTCAGGTTAATTGACAGGTGGGCAAGCCCTTTTTATGTTGAGGTTGGGTATCTGGTCACTATTTTTCGATCTTATTTGCGATTCTTGGATTTTAATTGCAGTTTTACTATTTTTATTTGCGATTCTCGAAAATTTAATTGCAGTTCGTCGTTTATTTGCAGTGCTATCTTAAACTTTTTAGCGCGTTCTTCACTATAGTAATAAAGCCCCAAAATCCCTTTAATTTTTTTCCTTGGTCCTGCAATTCCATAATCAACCACAAATAACGAGGTCTTTAGTTTCCCTTTTTTCGAATATTTTGTGTATAGTATAAAAAGATGCAAAAAAGGGAGATAGGAAAATGGACTCACTATTATTACTTTTTATTTTAGGAATCGGTGCAGCAATAGTTGGAACATTGGCAGGTGGTGGGGGATTAATTACACTTCCGATGATGATTTTTCTTGGCATTCCTATTCAAACGGGTATTGCCACAAATAAGTTTGCCTCAGGTTTGGGGTCGTTTAGTAGTATTCTTTATACGATTAAAAAGAAAGATTTTAAGGCTTCAGTCATTTTTCAATTTATTTTAGTTTCGATCATTGGTGGAGGAATTGGTGCATTTGTAACAAGTATGTTAGATGAACATGTGATGAATATTGTCGCATTAGTTTTATTAGCAGGCTCATTATGGTTAACTTTTGCAAGTAAAAAGTGGAGCTATGAAACTACGAATAAAAGTGGCGTTGAAAAGCAAACATTGCTAGATAGGGGCATCTTAACAGGGATTGGTGTTTATGACGGGGGCTTCGGTCCAGGTTCTTCAACATTTGCAATCTTGTATTTTATTAAAAAAGGGTTTACTTATGTTAATGCAGTTCAGTTAGCAAGAGTATTAAACTTTGGGAGTTGTTTATCAGCATTTATCATATTTTATATGACAGGTCACTTCCAATGGAAAATTGCTGTGACGATGGCTGCTGCTTCAATTGTTGGTAATCAAGTAGGGTTAAGATTTGCAGAATTTGTTCCAATGAAGCTAGCTAGAATTCTATTGATTTCAGTTTCTGTTTTATTAATTGTTCAAGTAAGTCTTAAGTTATTTGTATAAAGGAATCAAGGTCTGTGGGTGTATCCGTAGACCTTTTATTATTTTTACTTAAAGGTGATTTTTACGACTCGGTAGAATAGCTTAATTAATTAATATTTTAAGAGGTGATTGTAGTGAATCTGAAGGAATATCAATGGGTAAAAGAAAATCGTGAAACATTATTAAATTTTTGTGGTGAATTAAATCAGGAGGATTTTACTCGTAAATTAGACGGGTTCGGTTTCCAAAGTGTAAGAGAAACGCTACTACATATGGCTGAATGTTATATCGCATGGATTGGATCTTTTATTTTATTGAAAACGAAAAAGCCAATTACGCCAAAGGAAGAAATTGTAAATCTTAGTCTTGATGATATTAAATCAAGATTTGAACAAGCTGATTTATTCGTGACTGAATTATTGGAGATGACAGTTGATCAATTAAATAAACCAATTGATAGAAAGATTCCATGGAGAGATAATAATGAAGAAATATCTTTCACACCGCTGAAATTGCTAGTACATACGATTACACATGAATATCATCATAAAGGACAAATTGTCGCGATGGCTCGACAGATGGGGTATATTCCACCTAATACGGATGTTTTAGGTACAAAGGATTAAGGAGGGATAAAATGAATTTGAGATTGGCAGAAGTAAAAGATATAGATCAATTAATTAAGATGAGATGGGACTTTACTTTGGAAGATTACCAGACAGGAAGAATTAAAGAGAGCGAATACAATGAATTTTACAGTGAATGTCGTGATTTTTTATTAAATGCAATAGACAGTAAACAGTGGTATATATGGGTTGCTGAAATAGAAGGTACAATTGTTTCCCATATTTATATTGAACTTGTTCAAAAAGTACCTCGACCTGGTAGGGTGACCAATCCTTTTGCTTTCATGACGAACGTATATACATTAAAGGATTATCGAGGGAAGGGGATTGGAGGTAAATTAATCTCCAAAGTCAATAAATGGATAAGCGAAATGAACTTCGAATTTGTTATTGTTTGGCCGAGTGAGCAAGGAGTTAATTTTTATAAGCGGAACGGTTATAATCAATGTATTGAAGCAATGGAGTATTTTCCAAATTTAGATAAATAATCTAGGAGAATGATTTATGAATCAATTAGATACAGCTTATATAGACACTCCGTTAGGTACATTAAGGATCGTTGGAAATGAAAAAGGAGTAGCATATATTGATTTTGTCAAAGAAGAAAATGACGAAATTCAAAAAATAGTACCACCTTCTTTGAAGGATGCAGGAAATGAGTTGATTGAATATTTCAATGGATCTAGGAAGGAATTTAGTATTCAATCAATTGCCAAAGGAACTCCTTTTCAAGAAAGTGTGTGGAGAGAACTAGTTAAAATTAAATATGGAGAAACTGCTTCGTATGCAGATATTGCTAATCGAATAGGAAACCCAAAGGCAGTAAGAGCAGTTGCGAATGCAAATGCAAGAAATCCATTAAGTATCATCGTTCCATGCCATCGGATTATTGGGTCAAATGGGAAGCTAACAGGCTATGCTGGTGGCCTGTGGAGGAAAGAATGGCTATTAAATAGAGAGCAGGGAAGAGAGACATTTAAATTGTAAAAAGAAAGAGCAGGAATAATGGAAGTGTTAAGAGTGAATATCACTCCACTTCATTATTCTTGCTCTTATTTATTCTTTTTGATCGTTATCGTTGTTAATGTTTATTTCGATATTTGTTTCAATATCGTCATCAATAATCTTATCTGCGAATTTCGCTTTTTTCCTTAAATTGATGATTCTAGTTATATTAACAATCACTACTTTGCATATTGCATATGTTGGCACAGCTAAAACCATACCAAGTACACCTGCAAAGTTACCAGCGAATAATAATAATAAAATAATCGTTAAAGGATGAATATTTAACTTTTTACCCATGATATATGGTGAGATTAAGTTTGAATCAATTTGTTGAACAATTAAAATGATTAGTACAACGAATAAAGCTAATTTTGGAGAAATTAGAGCCGCAACGATCACTGCAGGAGCTCCACCAATAAACGGGCCAAAGTAAGGGATAATATTTGTAATAGCAGCTACTAACGCTAAAATTAAGGCATTAGGTATTCCGATAATACTATATCCAATAAATGTTCCAATTCCAACAAAAATACAAACAATCGTTTGACCTTGAATGTAAGAAGCTAATGTTTCGCTTGTTTCATTTGCAATATGAATTGCTTCATTCCTTAAGCTTTGCGGTAAAAAACGAGACATCGCAGCCGGAAATTTATGACCATCTTTAAACATATAAAACAATATAAATGGAACTGTTAAAATGATTAACGTTACATTACTTAAAATATTGAAAAACGCACCGATTCCACCTGTTATGCCACCGATAAATACTAGAGCATAGTCTGCAACTTTCTTTTCTAAATCTTTAATTTCAACGTAATTTTGACTTCCTAACCACTTCTCTAATAGGCCAATCTTATCTGTTGCTTCATTTACAATTGTTGGCATATTATTTACTAAATCTTTAAATTGCTGTGTTAAGGTTGGGAATACATTAATGATAGATACTACAGCAATTAGGATTAATCCGAGATAGAGAAGAAGAATGCCTATTGAACGGGGCACTTTTTTACGCTCTAAAAAATCAATTATTGGTGCGAATAGGAAATAAAGAAAGACTGAGACAAGTATTGGTGCAAATAAAGTACTAATTAAAATAGCAATTGGTTGAAATAAGAATGATATTTTTGTTCCAACGAATAAGACTAAGAATAATAATAGTAGTTCGATTGTCCAAAATAATAACTTAGAGTTTTTATACAATTAATATCCTCCCACTATATTTTGATTAAAAAAACTTATGTATAAATACCATATTATAACAAAAAGAGATGCTTGTAAAAGCATCTCTCGGTGTATAAAACTAAAATTTTAATGACTAGACTGTGAGGTTGTTTTGAATTGCATTTTACTGATTTGGTTCAGTTATTGTTTTCATTGTACCTGTTTTATGCTTATTGCCACTGTAGAAACGGAATAAATCACCGTAAACAATATTATCTGAAAGTGTAAGCTCTTTTTTTGCTTTATCAATTAATAGCTTCGCGTCTTGATCAGGAACTTCGACTTTTTCAGCAGTTAAACGATTATAAAATTCATTTGAGCCAGCAACATAATAATATTTACTTGTAACGAAACTTCCGTCACGGAAAACAATAAATTCCGAATAATCTGGGCTAAATAAATCTTTACCAAATTCGATATCGTTTTTTGTATCAACACCTAACAGATGAAGAATCGTAGGTTTTACATCAATTTGACCAGCAACCTTTGAGATTGTTTGACCTTGTTTTTGCTTAGGTAAATGAATAATAAATGGCGTACGTTGTAAATCCATATGGTCATATGGAGTAATTTCATCTTTACCTAAGAACTGAGCCATTGCACGATTGTGGTTTTCAGAAATACCGTAATGATCTCCATACATTACAATAATTGTATTATCATATAGACCTGATTTTTTCAGACCTTCAATAAAGTGTTTAATTGATTCATCCATATATCGTACTGTCGTTACATAACGATCAAGTGTCTCGTCACCAGAATTATATTGATCAATGTATTGATCTTGAGGATCAAGTACGAAAGGGTAGTGGTTTGATAAAGTTAAAAATCTAGTATAAAACGGTTGTTTCACTTGTGATAAAAGAGGAAGTGATTGTTCAAAGAAATCTTCATCCTTTAATCCCCAGTTTACCGAGTTTTCATCAGTAATATTATAATCTACTTCATTAAAGTAGCGATCGTAACCTAAAGAAGGGTACATTACATTTCGATTCCAAAAGCTTTTATTATTTGCATGGAAAACAGCTGAATAATATCCTTGATCTTTTAAAATTTCTGGTGTAGCCATAAATTCGTTATTTGCATGTGTGAAATAGACAGCACCGCGATCTAATGGATATAAAGAGTTATCAATAATGAACTCAGCATCAGATGTTTTTCCTTGACCAGTTTGATGATAGAAGTGGTCAAAATAATAACTTTCTTTAATGTATTTATTTAAAAATGGTGTTATTTCTTTACCATTAACCTTTGCACCAATTGTGAAATTTTGCATTGATTCTAAAGAAATAACAATAACATTTTTACCTTTATATTTACCGAAAAGCTTTGCATTTGCTTTAACGCCGTTACTATTTACATAGTTTTCAATTTCAGTTAATTTACTACTATCCGCAAAGGCCTTTTGTGTTGAAGTTTTTGTTTGAAGTGATAAATCATAGCCTTGGTAAACATAAAGTCCAAGATTTTTTACTAGCATTTCACGATCAAACGAACGAGTAAGCAATTCAGGTCTTTCCATTTCAGCCAAGCCTAAATTTAAAACTGCAATTGCAATCGTAATTAAATAATAAGTTGACTTCATAAATGAAGGTACTCGACCAGTGTTTGAAAATTTAGGAAATTTCTTCGATATCAAATATAGGATAAGGATATCAATGAACATAAAAATAATTTTAAAGCTTGCTAGTTCTTTTACACTTGATCCTAAATCTCCCATATTACTAGTTTGGAACAGTACTGGTAAAGTTATGAAGTCATTAAAGAATCCGTAAAATAAAACGTTTCCACATAATAGCAAGGTTAAAATAAAATTAATCAAAAGAGCAATCGTATTACGTTTTTTCCCTTTGAAAAAAAGTGCAATCCCTACCAGAAATAAGGAGGATGCTAAAGGGCTAATAAATAATATTACATTTTGAAAGACTGTATCAATTTTTAAATCGAATCCTAACAGAGTAACAATATACGTTTTTAGCCAAACTACTAACGCAACCAATAATACGAATCGTACGCGTAAAAATGTTGCTTTAAATGAAGTAGGCATAGTCTAATCCCCCTTAAATACAAACAAACTAGCGGTCATTCACTAGCTTTTCTTTAAATATGCATCTCTCTAAGTCGTCAAAATTTATCGTACTCCGTTTAATTTTAAAAATCAATAGGAAATACGATTTCGTTATGTAAATCTGTTCGACAAAATATTCAAACTTCTTATAAAATAAAAAAGAAATAGGTTACTAGTAAACCAATCAGACTGCCCGCTAAGCGCTCGCTTTCTTCGTTACTTCGTCTGTTGAGCGGTGCTCATTACCGTCTAGGGTAACTCCGCTCCTCATCAGCCTTCGTGCCTCGAAAGACAAGCGCCTGCAATCAGTCTGATCACCAAGTTATTAGAACTTTGTCTGCTACAACCTATTTCTTTTCATTTTATGGACAACTATCTTATTCTATGCTTCTTAATAATAATTTTTTAAGCATTGGTTTTAATTGAAGTCTTAAATCTTCTGCATTTGAGGCGATTAAGTAATGGTGCTGATATATATTTTTCATTAATTGTGAAGTTTCTTCTTGATGTTCTTCTTCTTCAATGAAAGTACCGATTACTTCAATTCCAAGTTTTCTAGCTTGTTTAACTGCTTCATGCGTATCGATAATCCCATCCTGGAAATAATCTAAAGCTGAAGGTTCGCCATCTGTAAACACGAGCAAAAATTTATGCTTTTCTGAGCGTTTAGCGAGTTCTTCTGAAACAATTCGAATCATTAAGCCGTCACGATTGTCCTCTTCTTCTTGAAGCTGCATAATATTTGGACCTACTGAAGGTGATAAAGAGCTTGAAAACGGAATGACTTGATGTAAAATATTTGGTTTGTTTTCTTTTGTAGCATTTGAAGCATCCTCCCAAAAGCCACTAATACTATGAGAGATTTTTAATTGTTTTAAAGTTTCATGGAATAAAATGACGCTTTTTTTCACTTCATCCATTTTATTAAACATCGATCCTGAGCAATCAACTAATAAGTAGAATACAGCATCTAATTCTTTCGATTCAGTTTGTTTTTTATAAAACATTTTAGGAGTTTCTTCTGTGAAAAGTCGAACCCATTTTTTATTTAACCTACCATAGTATTTATCAGTAGGTGCATTTTGTTTGTTTTCTAAAGATTTTTCAATCGTTTTTCTTAGCTCTTTAACATCTTTAGATACCATTGAAGACAATGTAGAATACTGTTTCTTTTCAGTAACTGTTTGCCCAATTGCTTCTTTATATTTAATCGAAACATTACTATTGTACTTACCAAAAGGATTTTGCTGTGAAGAGGATGAATTCGTAGCCTCATGTGAATCAGTTTGTTTTGACTTTTTATTCTCTCCTTGTTTGGAGGAACCAAATGCATTTGCAATTGCCTGATCGCCGGCCTCTTCTTCTCGTGCAAAATTTGCTTTAATAGAAGTTTTTGTACCACTTTCAACTTCAAATCGTAAAAAATTATCATCTGTTTCATTATTTTTACTTTCTCTATGCCAGGTTGATAATCTCTCATCTTCGCTATTTCTTTCATCAAGACCCTCTTGCTGGTCGTCATTTTGAAGCTCTTTTACCTTACTATTACATGAAGTTAATTCATTAATTTTATTTAATGGTAAATAGCCAAAGTATGTGTGAATCATATCTTCCCTATACAGTGAGAGTAATCTCTGCTGCACTCTATATACAATAGAAGCAATATCACTTGTTTTCTTAGCTTCAAAAGCTTGAAAGAGGATGGGTAAAATATCCTCGAGTTGTTCATTCGTTTGATAAGTTAATTGAGTAGAAGTAAGTGAAAGATAAATTAAACAAAACAATTGATCTAATTGGAAATTACGCATTTCATTTGCTTTAAATTGTGATTGAAAATAATGTCTATATATATTTTTTCTCGTAGAAAATAATTGTCTTGTACCTGGTCTTTGATGAATTATCAACTCTTCAAGTCGGATATCCTCTAGAAGGACAAATAATTGTGTGAAAAAACTTTTTAAATGTGTTTCTTGCAATTCCTTTAATGTATCTTTGAATTCACTAAAATCTGAGTAATGTTTATTACCTAAAGCTTTTAAGTACACATCTGATTTCAAACCTTGTAACTGTGTACTATGCTCTTGTGTATCCCAAAAATGACTTACAGTAAATTTTTCTTCTTCATCGTCGTAATACGCCTGAAAATCAAATTCTAAAAATGAATTACGATCTTTCGAAAGAGAAATCGATAAATTTTCCATTTGAAGAAAAGTGGAAGCGTCGATTTTTTTATTGTTAAAAATGATTTGTTTCATATATTAATCATCACTCATTTCAAGAAAGAAAATAACTTTCAGCTAGTTCTCTAACAGTTTCACGCTCAATGTCATCACTTAATTTAGCGATAATTGTTCGTTCAATCGCTCGAAGTACTGGTATATGAACAGATAAATCACATGCGTCAAGAACACCACGAATACTTGCTGCATCTTCACTAATTCTGCCTTCGCTTGCTAATGGAATTAAATCACTTGAAAAACTTGTGAATTTCTTAAGTAGTTCTTCATCTTTAAGCTCAGATTCATCTTTTAATAACTGAAGTAATGATTCTCCGTTAATGTATGGAACATCTATAATAATGAAGCGATTTTTTAAAGCTTCATTTAATTCGCTTGTTCCTACATATCCTTCATTAATTGCTGCGATTACTCTAAAGTTTTCGTCACCTTTTACTACTTCTTGAGTAAATGGATTTGTAATCATTTTTCGATAATCAAGTGCACCATGTAGTAATGGTAATGTTTCTGGTTTAGCCATGTTAATTTCATCGATATATAAAATATGACCTTTCTTCATTGCTTTCATTAAAGGTCCATCGATGAATATTACTTCAGATCCGTTCGTGTTAGAAGTAATTGTGTTGTAACCAACAATTCCTTCTAAATCTAAATCGACTGAACAGTTTATGCTATGCATTGGTTGATAAAACAATTTTGATAGAGTCTCAGCTAAAACGGTTTTACCACTTCCTGTTGGACCTTTTAATAATATATTTTTTCCAAGTAGAAGGGCAGTAATAGCATCTTCTAAAATGGTTTTGTCTTGAGAAACATATTGTTTTGTTCCGATTAATAATTGCTCTTCTTTTAGAACTTTTTGAATTTGTTCATTATATATTAAATTTAATTTTTCATTAATCGAACTTGAAAGATTTAGTTGTGTATTCATAAATTACTCCTTTAAATAAACATTGTTCAATTTCGTTTTTGTATTAACCATAGTATTATCACATATCCGAATTGTGAATGTCTTGTCCATATTTTTTAGTGAATTTGCTAATACAGTTTCTATCTTTTGAGTATAACAGTTTGTTGTTTAACAGGAAAGTTTTCAGAGCGAATTACTATATATATGAAGCAACTGTAATTTAGTGGAAAGAATTAGGTGTTAGTATTATTAACATCAAAACTACTTTGTTCAATATTTCACAATATGTTCATAATTTAAGTGAAAGTTTCAGTTCATCGTATGATAAATTATATACGTAATCTGTTATATACCTAATTAGCTTTCTGTATTATATACAGAAGAGGAGGAGTAATACGATGGAACAATGGAGACAATTTGAAACTGGACGATGGGAAAAATCGATTGATGTAAGAGACTTTATTCAAAAAAATGTTAATTCTTATGTTGGAGATGAATCTTTTCTTGTTGGTCCAACTGATGCAACTAGCAAGCTTTGGGATATAGTACTTAAGCTATCTAAAGAAGAACGCCAAAAGGGCGGAGTTTTAGATATGGATACGAAAATTGTATCTACGATCACTTCACACGAACCAGGTTACTTAGAAAAAGAATTAGAACAAATTGTTGGATTCCAAACGGATAAACCTTTTAAAAGATCATTACAACCATTTGGTGGAATTCGAATGGCTGAAGCATCATGTGAATCTTATGGATATAAAGTTGATGAAGAAATAAGCAAAATATTTACAGAATATCGAAAAACGCATAATCAAGGCGTATTTGATGCTTATACAGCAGAGATGAAAGCAGCAAGGCGTTCAGGCGTTATTACTGGTCTACCTGATGCATATGGTCGAGGAAGAATTATAGGTGACTATAGAAGAGTAACACTATATGGTGTAGATCGACTAATTAAAGATAAAATTGATACATTAAATAAAATGACAAGTGTAATGTCAGAAGAAGTAATACGAGATCGTGAAGAACTAAATGAACAAATTCGTGCATTAAATGAATTAAAACAAATGGCTGCAAAACATGGATTTGATATTTCTGGACCGGCAACAAATGCAAAAGAAGCTTTCCAGTGGTTATATTTTGGTTATTTAGCAGCTATAAAAGAGCAAAATGGGGCGGCGATGAGTTTAGGTCGAGTTTCAACATTTTTAGATATTTATATTGAACGCGATATTGAAGAGAATACTTTAACCGAAAAAGAAGCACAAGAATTAGTCGATCATTTTGTAATGAAACTACGATTAGTTATGTTTGCTCGTACCCCTGATTATAATGAATTATTTTCTGGCGATCCTACTTGGGTAACAGAATCAATCGGTGGAATAGGAATAGATGGTCGTCCACTTGTAACGAAAAACTCATTCCGCTTTTTAAATACTTTAGATAATTTAGGACCAGCTCCAGAACCAAACTTAACTGTCCTTTGGTCAGAAAAACTACCAGTTGGATTTAAACAATATTGCGCTAAAATGTCGATTAAAACTAGCTCAATTCAATATGAAAATGATGATATCATGCGTCCGGAATATGGTGATGATTATGGTATTGCATGTTGCGTATCCGCTATGACAATCGGTAAACAAATGCAATTCTTTGGTGCACGTGCAAATCTTGCTAAAGCACTATTATACGCAATTAACGGTGGTAAAGACGAAAAGTCAAAAGCTCAAGTAGCACCTATGTATGCTCCGATTACATCTGAGTATCTTGACTATGAAGAAGTGAAAATGAAGTTCGACGTTTTATTAGATTGGTTAGCAGGCTTATATGTTAATACATTAAATTGTATCCACTTTATGCATGATAAATATAGCTATGAACGAATTGAAATGGCGTTACATGATGCAAACGTAAAACGTACAATGGCAACAGGTATTGCAGGATTGTCAGTATGTGCTGATTCATTATCAGCAATTAAGCATGCAAATGTTAAAACAATTCGCGATGAGAATGGAATCGTTGTTGATTTTGAAATTGAAGGAGACTATCCAAAATACGGGAACAACAATGATCTTGTAGATGAAATTGCAGTAGAACTTGTTGAAAGCTTTATGGCAAAAGTAAGAAAGCATAAAACATATCGTAATTCAATTCATACAACATCAGTGCTAACGATTACGTCTAATGTTGTTTATGGTAAAAAGACAGGTAATACACCAGACGGAAGAAAAGCAGGTGAACCATTTGCTCCTGGTGCCAATCCATTACATGGTCGCGATACAAATGGAGCTCTAGCATCATTAAGTTCAGTAGCGAAATTACCTTACGAAGATGCACAAGATGGAATTTCAAATACTTTCTCAATCGTTCCGAAAGCTTTAGGTAAAGACGAGAGTACACAAATATTAAACTTAGTAGCAATGTTAGATGGATATACAGAAAAAGGTGGTCATCACTTAAACGTAAATGTATTCAACCGAGAAACATTAATGGATGCGATGGAACATCCTGAAGAATATCCGCAATTAACGATTAGAGTCTCGGGTTATGCAGTTAACTTCATAAAACTAACTAGGGAACAACAAATTGACGTAATCAATAGAACTTTCCACGGTTCTATGTAAAAATCCCAGTATTTAAAGCCTAGTGGGGGACATGCTTCACTAGGCTTTAATATTTTTACTAAATCAGAAAAAAATAGTGAAGAGGAGAATGGCAATGATTTCAGGAAATATACATTCAATTGAAACTTGTGGAACTGTCGATGGACCAGGTCTTAGATATGTAATCTTTACGCAAGGATGTTTATTAAGATGTCAATATTGTCATAACGCAGATACGTGGAAAATCGGCGCAGGTAAAGAAATGTCAGTTGATCAATTAATGAAGGATATCAAGACGTATATTCCATTTATGAGATCATCTGGAGGTGGCGTTACGGTTAGTGGTGGAGAACCATTATTACAATTAGACTTTCTATTAGAACTGTTTAAATCTTGTAGAAAAAATGGAATTCATACAACAATTGATACATCTGGTGGATGTTTCAGTACTGATCCAAATTTTCTTTTAAAATTAGACGAAGTATTAGAATACACTGATTTAGTATTATTAGATTTAAAGCATTTTGACGAAAAAAAACATATAAAACTTACTGGAAAATCAAATGAGCAAATTAAAAGTTTTGCTAAATACTTGAGCAAGAAAAATATCCCGGTTTGGATTAGGCATGTCTTAGTTCCTGGAATTACCGACTCAGAAGATGATCTAATAAAACTAGGTGGTTTTATAAACACTTTAGGTAACGTGGAAAAAGTAGAAATTTTACCGTATCATCAATTAGGAGTATACAAATGGGAAGCATTAGGATTAAAATATCCCTTAAAAGATATTCAACCACCTTCAAATGAAAGTGTTAATCATGCTTATCAACTATTAACTCAAAAGAAAGAATTACAAACTTGTTAATAAAACTAATTACTTTGAACTGTCCTTTAAATGTTAGTAGGCGTCTAACATTTAAAGGACAGTTTATTTTGATAGCTTTTTATTATTATTTAGACGATTGACTAAAATAAATTTGTGGTTAGTGAATATAATGAAAAATAGTTATTTATAGTTTCTTATTTTAAAGGGTGAAATTTTATGAAGGAGTTTCGATTTTCGTGGTATGTTTTACTAGATGATCAGAATGGAATCGAAGGGGGATCTTTTGTTCGAGGAGAAAAAATTGAAGATGAAATGCATCGAATAAAAGAAAAACTTAGTAAGGAATATTATGTGAGACCGTCTTCGGTTTATATTTTTGAATCAAGTGAAATTTAAATAAGATATTGTAAATTTTGAAAGCTGTATAACTAGTTATAAAGTTATTCTAGAAAAACAAAAAAGGCTTCCTAAGAAAGCCTTTTTGAATAAAATTATTTGCCTACTCCATTAAAATTAGTATAACCTGCAGCGCGATCAGCTCTCTTAAATTCCTTTGCATATAATACTTCTTGAGTAGAACTTAAATTACGTCTCGTTTTATCTTTTCGTTTATCCACAAAAAACACCTCGCTAAGTTATAAAATCCTTAGTAAGTCTCTCCATTTTTTGTGGCTGATATACTAAATTATGCTTCTTTTAAATGCGTAACTTCATGTTGTTGGTAATCTTCACGCATTGTATGCAATAAATAATTGTCTTTAGTGATTTCAAATAAATCGTAAATTTCTTCATTTTGATTAATTTCATTATATAAACATTTACGTGATTCATTTGCTAATGATGCGTAGGGTAGTTTACTTGCAGCATAAAAAGAGCGTTTATTAACTTTACGAATACGCATAAAAATAGAGTTTATTCCTAAATCGTGAAATAACTCATGGAAGAATGTGTCTTTTGCTGGTTTGTTATAACCCATTCCGTGAAAAGGTTTGCCTAACCACGTTCCTAAAAAGCCATATCCATCTTCAATATCATGTAAAGAAATGTTACCAATAGGGTTACCCCACTCATCTAAGATTGTTCTTGATATCATTTTTCCTTGTTCTTCTAGTTCGATTGCCTGCTTTGTGATAAATAGAAATTCTTCGTACGAATTTGCTTTATGGCGCACAAAGGGAAAGACATCAGGATGCACCATAAGTTCAAAAAGTACAGAACAATCTTGTAAATCTCGCTGTTTCAGCATCTCTACTCCTCCTCATAATAAGGGTAGCGAAAGAAGGTTACGCCACCCGCGAAATTTTTGTGAGGACTAAACAATAAAATTTAAAGTCCTGTGAAGTGCATTAAATATGAATAGATTAAGAATAATTTTTTAATGCACCCTAAAATTTCGGGGTGGGAATCGAACCCACTAGGACCAGCGATTTACTGGTGGCTCACCATTTGCCTTTCCCGTTAAAATACTATATAAGAAAAGTGTTTTCACACTTTCTATTTAATTTACCGCAAACGTTCTTACTATACTATAATAAACGATTTTGTTCAAATTGCAAACTAAAATTATTCGATATTTTTATACACAATTCTACCATCTATGACAGTAAGTAATGGTTTAGCCATATAATGAAACGGATGATGGGACCATAACACTACATCACCATCTTTACCAATTTCTAAACTACCAATTCTATGAGATAAATTAAGATTTTTTGCTGGATTAATCGTAATTGCTTTTAATGCTTCTAGCTCAGGTAAACCTTCTCGAACTGCGATAGCTGCACATACATTTAAATACTGAATTGGCGTATAAGGGTGGTCAGTTGTAATTGAAACACTTACCCCAACATCAGCAAGAGCTTTGTATGTAGTCCAGGATTTATTTTTTAATTCGATTTTTGAACGTCTAGTTAATGTAGGACCAACAGATACTTGAAGGTTTCGATCCTTTAGATGGTCAATAATTAAATGACCTTCCGTACAATGTTCAATTCGTACATCTAAGTTGAATTCTTCGCCAAAACGTATAGCTGATAAAATATCATCTGCACGATGAGCATGAATTCGTACTGGAATTTCTCTATTTAAAGCTTTAATAATTGGTAAAATTCGAAAGTCATCTGGGTTATGCGAGTTTTTAGCTTCATAGAATGCTTCACGAAGCATTCCCATAATACCCATTCTAGTAATTGATTCTTTATTCCCGTTACTGTGAGTTCTTTTTGGATTTTCACCAAAAGCGATTTTCAATCCAGACGGTTCTTGAATAATCATTTTATCGACACTTTTACCATATGTTTTAATTGTACAAGTTGTTCCACCAATTACATTTCCACTACCAGGCATGATATGAACTGTTGTAATTCCATGTTGGATCGCATCAGTAAAAGCAACATCAAGTGGCAATATCCCATCCATTGATCGAATATGTGGAGTCAGTACCTCAATTGTTTCGTTCGCATCATTTCCAGCCCAACCAGTTCCTTCATCATATAGTCCTAAATGAGTGTGTACATCAATGAAACCTGGAAAAAGTGGTTTTCCTGCACATTCTATGACAATCGTTTGATCTTCAATCGAAAAAATCTCAGGTGCAATTTCTTTAATTTTCCCATTTTCAATTAACAAATCATGATTATATAAAACTTGAGATGTAATGGGGAAAATGGTTGCATTTTTAAATAATAGATTCATGATAAATCCTTTCAAATACTAATTTAAAGTTAACTGTAAAGCTTCTTTTAAAGATGGGAATTGAAAGTTATAATTAGTTTGAATGGCTTTAGAAGGCATAACTTTTTGACCTTCTAAAACTAGCATACTCATTTCACCTAGTAATAATTGAAGGGCAAAATTTGGAACTTTTAATTTATTTGGTCGATGTAAAGCCGCTGAAAGGGTTCTGCTAAACTCGTTCATTGTTACTGGATTAGGTGACACTAAATTGATTGGCCCCCTAATTTCGGTATTTTTTATCAAATGAAGTATTAAGCCAACAACATCCTTCTCATGAATCCAAGATATCCACTGGGTACCTTTTCCGATTGGACCACCAATAAACAATTTATAAGGCAAAATCATTTTTGGAAGTGCTCCACCGTTTAATCCTAAAACAAGACCAAATCTGGCGAGAATAGTCCGAATTCCCAGTTCTTCAGCTTTTTTGGCAACAGTTTCCCATTCTCTAACAGTTGATGCTAAAAAATCATTTGAAATAGGCTTGTCATGTTCATTAAAAGTTATTGACCCTGAGGTTCCATAAAACCCTATTGCGCTAGCATTAATAAAAAGGTTTGGACGATGGGCTTGTCTTTCAAACCATGTAATTAGAATATTTGTTGATTTTATACGACTTTGTAGAATTTTGTCTTTTAATTGTTTAGTCCACCTACCGCTGTTTATTGATTCACCAGCTAAGTTAATGACTATGTCAATGGACACCCCAAAAGAATTCGAGGTTAATTGATCCCAATTAATATAAGTAATAAATGGATTAGATGATGTTCTTATATTTCTTGTGACAATATAACATTGAAATTCATGTCGAATAAATTCATTTATTAATTGAGATCCAATAAACCCTGTACCGCCTGTAAGAAGAATCTTCATCCACGCATCTCCTTAATTCATAATATGATATTATTATTTTTATGTGTACATAAAAACAAAATTTCTTTTGAGGTAAATTATGTCTATAATTACGAAAATTCAAGTTCAAAAATTAAATAAAGAACGATTTAATATTTACACAGATAGTGGCAATGGTGAAGAGTATTCGTTTAGTGTAGATGCTGATACTCTTGTTAAATTTAACATAAATAAGGGGCAATCATTTGAGCCATTTGAACTAGAAGAAATATTAAATGCCGATCAACTTAGAAAGGCATATCTTTCTAGCATTGTTTATTTATCTAGAATGATGAGAACAAAAAAAGAAATAGAACAATATTTAACAAAGCAAGAATTCTTGATTGATATAATACAAACTACAATTATTCGGCTTGTAGAAGAAGGGTATATTAATGAAGAAAAATACGCTGAAAGTTATGTCCGTACGTCTATTAATACGACGTTGAAAGGACCATCAATCATTAAGAATGAATTATTAGCAAAAGGTATTCATAATTCTGTAATAGAGAAAAGCTTAACTTTATTTTCAAAAGATAAACAAATTCAACATGCTATTTCACTATGCCAAAAAAAGGTTTCTGCACTTTCGAAGTACTCAACAAATCAAAAAAAGGCAAAGCTTGAAGAACTGTTAAGAAGAAAAGGATATTCTACTAACATCATTTCGATTGCAATTGAAGAAACACATTATGAAAGTGAAGAAGATGATGAATTACAAGCTCTATTAATACATGCTAGAAAAGCGAAAAAGAAATATGAAAAATTTAGCGGTTGGGAATATAATCAAAAAATGAAAACAGTATTATTTCGAAAAGGTTTCCCAATTGATCTAATTCAAAAAGCGATTTTAATTTTAGAAGAGGAAGAACTAAATTAAATTTGTTGAAGTCTGTAGACAAAAAGCTTGATTTTCAGATTGATTGGAAGCGTTTGTCGACAGTCTGAAACTAAATTAATTGGTTGTCTGTTATTAGCTTGATATAATAAATATATCTAAATGATTTAGAGGAGACTTAAAATGGAAATTCCAAAACGATATAGTGACTTAACGAAAGATGAATTAGTTCAAGAAATCAGCAATTTGAATCATCAAGCTAGAAAAGCTGAACAAATGGATATGATTAATGAACTTGAAGTTATACTTCGTAAAAAAACGATGGCTCAATCATATTTATTAGACGCAAGTCAGTTTATTCCTGGCGAGCAATATGAATTAATTGAAGAACCTGGTGTATTATTTATGATCACATACATGAATGGTATTTTTGCTTGGGGTCATAAAAGCACTAGTGAAGAAGAAATAGGAATCCCAATCGCATTATTAAAGAAACAAGGAACGAACTAATTCAAAAATATAAAATTCGGACTGATTGAAAACGCTTTGTCTTCTCAGGGTAAGAATGTAATGAATTTTATAATCGAGCGTTTGGCGGGCAGTCTAAAACCAGGGACGAATTGCCCCTGGCTTTTTCAAATTTAATAATTAATCATTACTAGGATCACTTTTTGCCATTCTTCTTTGTGGACTTGTATTTATTTGACCGTTAGGACGTTTAGAAGCATTTTTTGATTTATAATCGATTGATCCGTCAATTTTCATATCATGTTTTTGTGCTGAAAAATGTTCGCTTTTTGTTGTCATTAAAAAAACCCCCTAGTGATTAAAACTAATTGATGAAATGAACCATCATCAATATGATGACCATTTTGAATTCAGATATGATTATAATAAATGTTTAAAAATTGGAAGGTGTAATAATATGGAGAAGTATTTAGAACAATTAACTGAGCTATTACTTAAAGAAAATAGCCATTTAACATATTCACAAGCAAAAATTTGGGTTGAATGGCTATGGGAAGATTTTGAAGCAACTTATGCTAAGGCTGGAGAATATCATGGTGAACAAATGTCTAAAAAGGTTGTTCAACAATTTATTTTCCAATATGGAAAATATTTGCATGAAACAGATATCAAAATTGCAAAGCCACCAGGTTTAGAAATTATAGAAACGAAAGAGAAGGATAATCTTCTTCATTAATTAAATAACCCTTAGCAAAAAATTGCTAAGGGTTATTTTTTGATTAGAGGATAAAACGAATGGATTTTCTTTAACTGACTCGTTTTTCAAGATTCCACTTTTAGTTTTTTCTGCAATTTTTTCTCACTAAAGATCCAGCCCGTGAATGAACTGATAATATTATGTTCGTAGTCGAATTTGACTACTGCAACAAATGGGTAGTATGTTTCGGTTCGATACCTTAGATCGATTAGTCTTAATTCTTTATGGTCGTCATGTCCAATCAATTCCCAAATGTAAACTGGTGAAAATGCTAGAAATGATTTAACGTTTTCATCCTTAAAGGCTGCTTTTACGTCTTCAATGACTGGTAAAGGGATTCTTTTAAATACGTCATGGATTTTAAAGATTCTTTTCTTTATTTTGCCAACGTAATGATGAGAATCTGTACTTGCTACAATATGATAATGAGTGTATTTTATAGAAGGTGAAACATAGACACGTTTTACATCGGGTAATTTTTTTGTGACGGTCTGAATCACGATTTGTTTTTGTCGATATCTAAACGCATAGTAAAAAATCATAATGAAATAGAGCATGACACAGATCGGACCAGCTCTAAAATGAAAAATAACAAATGGAACTCCAACTAAATGGATTGCAAAAATAATTGGATCGAAAGTGTTGATAATGCCAAAAGCAATCCAGCGTTTTGAAAATGGCCTTAGTGCTTGGGTTCCGTAGGCATTAAATAAATCAACGAATACGTGCACACTTACTGCCAGGAAAGACCAGAATAAATAGAGTCCATAGTGATCTCTATGGTTAAATAATGTCATAAGGGCAGAAAGTGATAATGTCCATAAAATGACTGCTGGAATTGAATGCGTAATTCCACGATGATGTTTTAAATATTTTGCGTTATTTCTTAATTTTAATATCGTGTCACTGTCTGGTAATTGTGATCCAATGATTGTTGTTAATAAGAGTGAGTTTGTCAAATGTGGATCATGTAGGACAATTGGACTCAGGGTTGCTAATCCGCCAAGTGTAAATCCCATTACTAGATGAGTACCAGTATCCATTTAGTTCCTCCCTTTACTTACCCTTTTAATTTTTATAGTATTGAGTATTAACAAAAACATATAGATGTTAGAGAAAGGTATAAGTTATGAATAATGATTTAAATAAGACATTAGAAGTTTTCCCCAAAAATGACTTTAAAAATAATTTAGTTAATTGGTTTTTAGCAGAACAGAGAGATTTACCTTGGAGAAAGAATAAAGACCCATTTCGAGTATGGGTTTCAGAAATAATGCTTCAGCAAACACGTGTAGATACAGTAATCCCTTTTTATAATAAGTTTATGCAAAATTTCCCTACTATTGCTGACTTGGCGAATGCCGAGGAAGAAAAAGTATTAAAAGCATGGGAAGGGCTTGGTTATTATTCTAGAGCTAGAAATTTGCAATCGGCTGTACGTGAAGTCCATGAAGAGTATTCAGGGAAAGTACCAGATACACCGGAATTAATAAGAAAATTAAAAGGCGTAGGACCATATACTGCTGGAGCGATCCTTAGTATTGCATACGGTAAACCAGAGCCAGCGGTTGATGGGAATGTAATGAGGGTATTATCGAGAATATTAACAATTTGGGAGGACATTGGTGTTCCTAAAAACCGAAAAATTTTTGAACAAGCTGTAAGAGCTTTAATAAGTCATGAAGATCCATCTGCCTTTAATCAAGGTTTGATGGAGTTAGGTGCATTAATATGTACGCCAACAAATCCAGCATGTTTACTTTGTCCTGTGAGGGAACAATGTTTAGCTTTTGAAACTGGAGTTGTTACTGAGTTACCGATAAAAAGTAAAAAGAAAGCACCAAAACCAGTTAATTTAGCAGTAGGTGTCATTAAGAATAAAAATAACCAATATTTAATTCAACAAAGACCTTCTACTGGATTACTTGCTAATATGTGGGAGTTTCCAACTGCAGAATTACGATCAACGATGTTATCTAAAAGCGATACACTTAGCTTTTTCTTAAATCAAGAATCTCAATTAGTAGTTGAAGGGTTATCTTATCAATTTAATATTGAGCATGTTTTTTCACATCTTGTATGGAAAATGGAAGTTTATGTTGGAGAAGCAATAAATGAGGGTAGTTTATCAAGTAATCAGAAATGGGTAACATTAGAAGAGTGTAAAGAGCTGCCGTTTCCGGTAGTACATCAAAAGATTTATCAGGAAATCGAAAAGCTTTGAAACAAAAAGCCTCCAACAAAGTGTTGGAGGTTTTTGTGATTTGAGAGTCACTTAGTCAACAGTAGGGCGAGTACCACTAGTCCAGTCTGCCTCATTTCTATGAAGACCACCGCGTGATTCAATTTCATTTATTATTTCTTTTTGCATTGTGTTACCTTCAATATTTAAATAACCAGTAATTTGCTGAAATGAATGATGATAGTATTCCAACTCACTATCTTTCCACTGAGTTTTAGGAGTCATTGATAATTCTGAAAGATCTCTGCCAACGTACATAATAAGCCTCCTTATAATTTCTTTTCATAGTTTTCCACTCAACTGGTTCAATAAACAAAAAAATAAGTAAAGTT
Source organism: Gottfriedia sp. NPDC057991 (assembly GCF_042886615.1). Taxonomy (NCBI): domain Bacteria; kingdom Bacillati; phylum Bacillota; class Bacilli; order Caryophanales; family Bacillaceae; genus Gottfriedia; species Gottfriedia sp. NPDC057991. The sequence goes on along the minus strand of NZ_JBHVQN010000004.1, from coordinate 17,635 downwards.
TTTTTACATAATAAACTGATTGATGGACATCATATTATTTGTGGAGGTGATAAATCATGAACAACAACAACAACAATCAATTCAATGCTGGAAAAACAGCATCTGGAACTAACATTGGAAAAGTTAAACAACAAAACCAAAGTTTTGGGCAAGAGTTTTCAAGTGAAACTGATGCTCAAGCTGTAAGAGAAGCGAACGCACAATCTGCACAAAAAGCTGCTTCTAAAAACTTTGGCCAACAAAACCAACAATAATACCTTAAAGAGGAATTACTAGAAGTGCGCTGTTGATGAGGAAAAGATAGTAAGTAAAGTCTTACTTTCTAAATTCATCTTCCTGTCTGATGAGAGATCATGCAGTCTAGTTGTTATAAAGAACGTTCAAAAAGAGCACCCTTATATTAAGGGTGCTCTTTTACCTACGTGTAATTTTAAGTCCAACATTTTAAATCCACATAGAATTATTAATTTCTTCTCAATAGTCAAATATCGTCAAATGTAGTCAAAGGGATTATGTTAGTTTTCAAGAAATAGTGTAATAATGAAATAAGGATGGTGAATGGTATGCAAGTATTCGATGAATTGGTAAGTCGTCAGCTTGAAACAATGGATCAGTTAATAAAGATTCAAGAAGAAATTGAACGATGTCAAGAAATTGAAAACCAACTATTTGAATTAGAGGATTTGTCAAAATTGTCTTCTATCCAAGATGAGATACATATAATGAGATCTGAATTAAAAGCTATCCAAGACACCTTTTTAATACAAACACAGCAAATTATTAAATCTTTCTCAGATGAGAGAAAAATTGCATTAAAATAAAAAAAACAATGGGGCATTTTACCAAATTAATCTCCCTTTTGTTTAAAAATGGATAAGAACTAGTTATAATAGAAGTGTAAAGTATAAATAAAGTGTTGAAATGCGTCCACACTAGAAAGAAGGGAGAAACAATGAACGTTCCCAAACCAGGAGAAAAAATACAGATACATAGTTACAAACATAATGGACATATTCATCGTATATGGGAAGAGACAACCATTTTAAAAGGGACGCAGCAGTTAGTAATTGGCGCAAATGATCGCACGCTTGTAACTGAATCGGATGGAAGAACATGGGTTACACGAGAGCCAGCAATTTGTTACTTTGATATGGATTATTGGTTTAATGTCATTGGAATGATTAGAGAAGATGGAGTTTATTATTACTGTAATATTAGCTCACCATTCGTCTATGAAGATGGTGCCATTAAGTATATTGACTATGATCTAGATATTAAAGTTTTTCCAGATATGACTTACGTGCTGTTAGATGAAGATGAATATGAGAATCATCGACAAATAATGAATTATCCTCCTATTATTGACCCAATCTTAAAAAAGAACTTAGGTTATTTAAAGGAATTAATTCATCAACGAAAAGGGCCGTTTGCTACCGATTTTATTGATAATTGGTATGAACGATTCTTAATGTATCGTGATTAATCGAAACTGTTGAGCGCCTTAGTCTTTTGAGAATCAATCATCTCAAAAAGATTGCTCAACAGTTTCTTTTTGAATGATATGAAAGGATGAAAATATGGGAAGTATTAAACGTTATTTAAAATTTGTTAAACCATATCGATTTCATATTTTTTTAACGATTGCGATCGGTATCATTAAATTTGGAATCCCATTGATAGTACCGTTTTTATTAAAATATGTAGTAGATAACATCATTAATTCATCGTTACCAATTGCAACCAAAAGTTCACATCTTATCTACATCATGCTAATTGCATTTGGAATTTTTGTTATTGTAAGACCACCTATTGAGTATTTCAGACAGTATTATGCTCAATATATCGGTAGTCGAATTCTATTTGACATTAGGGATCATTTATTTAAACATTTACAAAAACTTAGCTTAAAATATTATGCTAATGCAAAGACGGGTGAAGTCATTTCACGAGTAATAAATGATGTTGAATCTACTAAAGACTTTGTTATTACTGGGTTAATGAATGTTTGGTTAGATTTAATTACAATCTTAATTACAGTTACAATCATGTTAACAATGGATGTAAAGTTAACGCTTGTATCACTAATCGTTTTACCGTTTTATACATTAGCAGTAAAGTACTTTTTTGGTCGACTTCGATCTTTGACTCGTCAAAGATCTCAAGCTTTAGCTGTTTTACAGGGGTTCTTAACAGAAAGAATTCAAGGTATGCAAGTAACACGAAGTTTTGCATTGGAAGATTATGAAAGTGGACTATTTAAAGAAAAAAACGGTGAGTTTTTAGACCGTGCTCTTAAACATACAGGCTGGAATGCGAGAACGTTTACAATTATTAATACTTTAACTGATATTGGTCCATTATTAATTATCGGTTTTTCTGCATATCAAGTTATTCATGGTCATTTAACGCTTGGTGAGATGGTTGCATTCGTTGGGTATATTGATCGTTTGTATGATCCACTTAGAAGATTAGCGAATTCTTCAACTGCGTTAACACAATCGTTTGCATCAATGGATCGTGTCTTTGAATTAATGGATGAAAAATATGACATCGTTAATCGTGATAATCCAATCAATGCCAAAAAGTTAGACGGTCAAATTCACTTTAATCAAGTATCGTTTCAATATAATGCTGTTGATGATGAGGTCATTCAAGATGTAACTTTCCAAATTGAGCCTGGTCAAAAAATTGCATTGGTTGGATCTAGTGGTGGAGGAAAGTCTTCATTAGTTAGTTTAATACCACGTTTTTATGACGTAACAAAAGGGTCTATTAAAATTGATGGTGTCGATATAAGGGACTATGATTTGAAAAGCATGCGAGAAAAAATCGGTATTGTTTTACAAGATAATTTTCTATTTAGTGATACTGTAAAATCGAACATTCGTTATGGGAATCCAAGTGCTAGTGAAGAAGAAATTATTGCGGCTGCCAAAGCAGCCAATGCACATGATTTTATCATGAGTTTACCGGATGGATACGACACGCTTGTTGGGGAAAGAGGAGTAAAGCTTTCTGGTGGTCAAAAACAACGTGTAGCAATTGCCCGTGTATTTTTAAGAAATCCTTCTATTCTAATATTTGATGAGGCTACTTCTGCTCTTGATTTAGAAAATGAAAGGTATATTCAAGACGCGATTCATGAACTAGCACAGAACCGTACAACAATATTTATTGCACATAGATTATCTACCATTACACATGTAGATAAAATAGTTTATATTGATCAAGGTCAAATTGTCGAAATTGGTTCTCATGAGGAATTAATGGCTAAAAAAGAAGCTTACTATCATTTGTTTGAAATTCAAAATTTAGAGATTAGTTCGAGTTCGGTATAGAAGTTTAGCACAAAGAAATTAGTTTTCTTTGTGCTTTTTTATTTGTAGAACTGAACTGCAAATAAGTACGTGAAAATCGCAAATAAGGGGATTACGTGCGCAATTAAATAAGGGGAAGTTGCAAATAAACAGCCAGCTGCAATTAAAATTCGAAAATCGCAAATAAAATTGGCAGAAATGCAATTAAAATTCAAGAATCGCAAATAAAATCTGCAAAACTGCAATTAAAATTTCAAGAATCGCAAATAAGAAAAATAATTACCCATACTGGTAAATGTATTTCCTACGAATAATTGCACAAGAAGATACTCTTAATAGGAAAAACTAGCAATATTAGTCTAATTACTCTCAAATCGATCTGAAAATAGATAAAAAACGGCTAATTATCTATGGCAAGGATTGAAAAAATCAACATCAAATAAAGAACGCCGTCGAGATACCCCACTTCTCAAAACAAAAAACCTCCGCAATTCGGAGGCTTTTACATTGTTTCAACCTGATCAACTTGAACTTGGTATTCTTTGTGATAAGTTTGATGGCTATCTACGAGTGTATTTAAATGCTCAACATTTTCGCTATATTCTAAAATGGCAGATACTACTTGGAATAAATGTAACCATGTTTTTTGTTTTTCTTCGTCATTAATATCATGGTGGTCCAAGAATGCCTTTGTTAATTTATCTTTTAATATATTTTCTTCTCTATGAAGTGGAGCAGTTTGATCAAAGTTTACTTTGCCGATTAATTTCATTAAAGCATGTTCGTGAAATTGTATTAAACATGTTAGTTCATTTTTTACTAAATCTTGGAACTCTTTCGGAGATGCGTTAATTTCATATTCTAATCGGTTTAAAGCTTTTAACGTATCAAATGCGTTATCGGCTGTGATAAGCATTTGTCTAAACAATACGATTTTACGAGATTTTTCATGCTCTTTTTTCTTACGACCAACAAGAATGATTCGGTCTTCTTTGTATAAGCGATATATTTTCGTAACATTTCTCATGATTTCTTTTAATTGATAAATTTCATCTTTTAAACCATTATGGCTAACAGTTTTGTGTAGAGCCATCATCATTAGTTTATTTGTTTGTTCAGTAATCGAAATCATGCCACGAGATAATTTTTTTTCGTAATTTGGAGGCATTAAGAAAATATTTACAAATGATGCAGCTAAAACACCAATCGTTACTGCCAAAATACGATCGAAAGTAAAAATGGCAAAGTGTTCGGTACTTGTACTTACCTCCATAATAACGACTACAGTAACCAGTGTTGTAGCAATTGTATTTTCGAGTTTTAGTTTTAATGTAATGATAATCACGAGAATACATGTAAAACCTATAATTACTGGATTATTCCCTAGAGTAATCACTGCAATAATTGCCAGAATCGCACCAATCAAGTTAGCCTGAAGTTGTTCAATTAACGATTTATATGATTGGTTTACTGATGATTTTAATGCCGAAATAGCAGAAATACCTGCAATCGAAGCTGTTGATAAATCAAAAAACATCGCGCTATAAATGGCGAGCGTAATGGCTATACCAGTTTTTAGAACACGCGCTCCTAATCTCATTGTATTACTCCTTTTTGTTTGTCTAGCTTAATGCTTGTAATGAAATATGAACGTTTAACTATATTACTACTAAACTACTATTTATTACATCGAGTGTTTTTCAAAATTGCTACAATTAAAAGTAACTTTTATTTTTTTTCTCATGTAACATCCTGTAACTATACAATGAACTACACGCATTATCAATACAAATTTTTAAGAAATTTTGTTAATTATATGAATGGGGAAGAAGATTAAATTATTAGTTAAATTAAAAGATTTTGAACTTAAAAATGAAAGAGCTTTACTATTAAATAAGGTGGTAGAACTATGAAAAAAGAAGCGAAATTTTTCGCTTCTTTTTTATAATATCATTCAGTTGAAACAGACGGATCCGCTTGTTCTTTTTTAGGTTTAATTTGTAAGAAGTTTTGTTCAATATCGTCTAATAAACTTTGAACAAATGCAGCTTCGTCTTGTTGATTATGCTGCGTTAAAAGTGATATATATTTCACTAACAATTCATTTAGATCGTTTTTACCAGTTTCATCGACCGGTACAATACTTACACTTGCACCTTTTGCGATTCGATTTTGGTAAGCATCCTTAGTAAGACCTAATTCAGATGAGTTTCGAACGTAAATTACTCCGCCAGTCATACCCGCACACATCCATGGACCCGGATCTCCTAGAACAACTGCACGACCACCAGTCATATATTCAAAAGCAAATCCGTTTATATTTGCTTTTGCACCAAGGCGAGTTTTCTGTGAAATAGGTTGACTAGATAGGTTATGGCCACCAATTACTACATCGGCTCCTGATAAACGAATGCCTGCACGCGAGTCAGCATTACCTTGGATAAAGAATTGTCCTTTTTGTGCTCCGTATGCAAAGCATTTTCCGACCGAACCACCAAAGTGTTGTCCGTTAGCACCTAAAGCTTTACTAATAAAAATCGTTCCACCAAAAGCAGTTTTCGCTACACCATCTTGAGCTCCGCCTTGAACGAATATAGAATAATCTTCTACTGTATAGGTTCCTAAGCCATTTCCAGGAATGGATTGATCCTCGAAGTTAATCTCGACAGGGGAAGCTACACCTTGCGTTTGTTTTTTTACTACTAGGTCATGGATTAATAAGCTACCGGCATGTCGATATTCATTGTCAACCTTTGCATAAACTCCAACGTCATTACTTTGAAGTACTTTAGCAGATTCTCCATTCGAAAGTACATATTCTTTAGCCTCAATTTTATTAGTAGATAATAAATTAGTTAAACTTAGCGTATCTAAAAATCTTGTTTGTTTTAGGAATTCAGTTTTACCAACAAGCTCTTGCGCATTTTTTACTCCTAATGAACCAACAATCACTTGCAATTCATCTTTGAATGCAGTGAAGAATTGAACTAAATTTGTTACTGCTGTTTCAAGTTGTCTAGGTGTGAATTTTCGTAAACCGTGACGCATTGCTTCTATTTCTGATTCGATTTGTGTTGCAATACCAACGTGGCATGTATCTAAATGACAACCACGACATGTCGTACAACCGATTGCAATCATTGATAAAGTTCCAAAGCCGATTCGGTTTGCACCTAAAATCATCATTTTTACTACATCATTTACGCTTTTCATTCCGCCATCAGCCCAAATTTCGACAGAATTACGTAAACCAGATTCTAGTAGTGCATTGTGGGCTGCCCGAACACCTATTTCAACTGGTAAACCTACATTTTGAATTGCATGAACACGGGCAGCACCAGTTCCTCCATCAAACCCACTAATATTTATAAAGTTTGCACCCGCTTTTGCAATACCAACAGCAATTGTACCGATATTAGGAACAACAGGCACTTTTACAGCAACTTTTGCTTTAGGATTAACAGCTTTAATTTCACTAATCATTTGAGCTAAATCTTCAATTGAATAAATATCATGATTATTTGAAGGTGAAATTAAATCAGAACCAAGTGTTGCATTTCTCGTTTCCGCAATTTTTTGTGTAACCTTTGAAGCAGGTAAATGACCACCTTCACCAGGTTTTGCACCTTGACCGATTTTAATTTCAATTAAGTTAGAAGAGTGAAGTAAATTAGCATTAACCCCGAATCGACCCGAAGCAATTTGCTGTCCACGAGTGTTTGGATATTTGCCAATCATATCTTGGATTTCTCCACCTTCACCATTTAAGCTAATCATATTTAGTCGATTAGCGCCTTCAGCGTATGCTCTGAAAGCAACTTCATTTTGGGATCCAAATGACATAGAACTGATAATAAATGGTAGTGAGTGAGTACCTATTTCTAATGAAACTTGACATGAATCAACTGGTTTACTACTCTCAACTAAAGAAAGCGCATGCCGTACTGTAGTTGGTCGCTCTTCTTCAATTTGATTTAATTTTTGACGGTATGTTTCATAACTACCGGTTTGTGCTGTTTCTCCAATAGCTTTCCAAATTCGAGGGAATACATGGAAAGATTTTGGCATTGCTGCGTTATTTGCGTTGTAATCTTCAGAACGTTTTTTCGAATCAGCCTCTAACAATTTGAATCCAGAAACTGTTTGGTCACCGAAGAAATTTATTACACCTAAAGACGAAGAGATATCTTCTTGTAATCCAATGCTACTGAACATTTTTGCATAGCCTCGTAGTTCATGCATACCGATTGTTGAAATAACTTTTTCGATTCCTTTATTTAAAACATCATAAAGTTTTACTATTTTTTCAGGAGCTTCCAATTCTGAAATTGTTCCAAAAAGGAAATGAGGATTAATTGCATCTGCTCCTAAACCTTTCATTACCATTAAATCGTGAAGATTACGGACTGCAGCTGTCTTTAAGACAATCGAACAGTTTCTTCTTAACCTAGCATTCACAAGTCCATTATGGATTATTGCTGTAATAAGAGCCGGATCAATCCAGTATTGATTATTTTTATGAGCCTCGTCATCGGTAATAACAATACATTCTGCACCATTTTTTACAGCTTCTACTGCTTCGTATTTATATTGAGACAATGTTTCTTCTAAAGGTAAATTAGAAAATGTACTTTGAATTGTATAAAGTTTATTTTCTAATTGATATAGATTTAGAATTTCTTCATACGAAATTTGTTGACGACTAGCTTTTAGTGTATTTCCTACAAAACCATCACTTAATATCGGAGAAGGGAGCTGTAGTACAATTCCTGAATCTTTCTTTGTAATGGATGGCCTTTTTCCTAATATGACAGAAATAGAAAAATGCTCTGTTTCACGATCACGATCGATTGCAGGGTTCGTTACTACTGCAACTGTTTCTTTCATAAAATCAGAAAGATTTTTTCTAGCTTCATCTAAACATGCTAGTGGTGCGTCGTGCCCTAAAGAACGAATAGGTTCTGCACCTTTTTCTGCCATTTGTTCAACTAATTGGATTTGTTCCTTTTGCCATCCAAAAGCTCCATATTCAAACGGATGAATTGAAGGAGGTGAGTGTTCAACGTAATCAGCTGAATTTGCTTCTTTATTTGCTAGATTCATCGTTAATTTTTCGTTTAGTTTCGATGTAACGAAATGCGTTAATTCACGGTGTGTTAATAGTTGAGCTCGGTCTTTTAGTAAATTAATACCGACTTTTTCTCCAGGCGAAAGGGCATGTGGCTCAGATATAAATAATTCTGGAGAAAGGATGCCTTGCTCAGATGAAAATACATGATAATCATTTGTTTCAAGCAACCAAACCGGTCGTAAACCTAAAGCGTCCACACTAGCGACAAATTCATTTCCTTCTCTTGTAAGTACACCTGCGGGACCTTGACAATATGGACCGAATGTACTTCGAATCGTATTGTAAATGGAGTTTACTTCTTGGTCTGATTCATATTCTGCAGGTACAGGTGGGAATAATAATTCCATTGCTTCTTTCAAAGAGTAGTTATATTTATGAATAAGCGTTTCAAGTGTTATATTTACATCTTGGGAATCACTATTTCCATGCTTAATATTTGCGCCAATTTGTTTTGCTTCAATTCTTAATTGCTCAATTGTATTAATTTCTCCATTATGTGCTAGCATGCTAAATGGTTGAACTCTTGAAAACGAAGAAGATGTGTTTGTTGAGTAGCGATTATGACCTACCACAACAGATGATTGAAAATTAGGATGTTGTAAATCTGAATAGTATGACAATAAAGTGTCGATTGTTCCCATTACTTTATAAACGCAAGTTGATTGACTGAGAGAAACAACAGTTACATTTGTTTTTTTGCTTATAATATTTGTTAAATCAAATAGAGTTGTGCTTTGGTGATTTTTAATTGGGAGTAATGCTACTTGTAAAAACTCAGGTTCTACTGCTTGTGCGATCGGACCAAGTGCTGAAGTAAAGGTTTGATTACAACTATGATATAAGGTTTCATAACCGTTTTCTTCAATAATTTGAAGCAAAGTTTGTATTTCTGATTTTTCATTTAAAAAGAAATGTCCAACTGTAAATGAAGGGTGTGAAACGACTTCTGGACTAATTCCTACAGATGTAAGTTTTTCTTGCCAGAGTAGAGTGGGGATGTCAGTCTGAATTCCTACACCATCACCTTCACCGTTCGTAAATCCCGCTCGATGATTCATCTTTCGTAAACTTTCGGCAGCAATATCAATCGTTTCTCTTGTTTGAGTTATAGAACGATTGATAAAGGCAACGATTCCACATGCATCATGTTCGTTATTGTAATAATCTCTAAATAAACCTGGTGACCATTCTGTTTTTGTTTGAAATTTCATTTAACTACCTCCTATTTATATCGAAAAAATTGATTATTCTGAATTAACTATGTATGAATAGAGGTCACTTCAAGTTGTAGTGACCTCAGATATATCATAGTTTAATCGTAGATAATTTTAGGAATGCGTTCCCAACAGCGTTAATTGTTTGGTGAACATCTTGTTCAGTATGAGCTGTAGTTAAGAACCAAGCTTCATATTTTGATGGTGCTAGATTAATACCTTCTTCTAATAGAAGTTTAAAAAATCTACCGAAAACTTCTCCATCGGATTCTTTTGCTTCTTCATAATTCGTTACTTCGTCAACATTGAAATAAACTGTTAATGCACCTTTTAAGCGGTTGATTTTTATATGGATGTTGTGCTCATCTGCTTTTTCTTGAATACCTTTTTCAAGAATAGCACCTAGACGATCTAATTCTTCATAGACACCTTCTTGTTGTAATACTTCAAGACATGCAATACCAGCTGCAATTGATGCTGGATTACCTGCCATAGTACCAGCTTGATATGCAGGACCAAGTGGGGCAACTGTTTCCATAATTTCTTTTTTACCACCATAAGCTCCGATCGGTAAACCACCGCCTATAATCTTACCAAGAGCTGTTAAGTCCGGTTCAATTCCTAATAAGTTTTGTGCGCCTCCATACATAAATCTGAAGGCAGTTATTACTTCATCATAAATGACTAATGCACCATGATTGTGCGTAATTTCATTTACAGCTTCTAGGAACCCTTCTTGCGGTTCAACGATTCCGAAGTTACCGACGATTGGCTCAACAAGTACACCAGCTACTTCATGACCCCATTTTTCCATTGTTTCTGCATATGCCTCAATGTCATTAAATGGAACTGTAATCACTTCATTAGCTATACTTTGTGGTACACCAGCGGAATCAGGAGTACCAAGAGTAGATGGCCCAGAGCCTGCAGCAACAAGTACTAAATCTGAATGACCGTGATAGCATCCAGCAAATTTAACGATTTTAGTACGACCAGTGTATGCTCTCGCTACACGAATAGTTGTCATTACGGACTCAGTACCTGAATTTGTAAATCTGACTTTATCCATACTAGGAATCGCTTCTTTAAGCATTTTTGCAAATTGTACTTCAAGTTCATGAGGAGTACCGTAAAGGACACCATTTTCTGCTGCTTTAGTGATTGCAGCTGTAATATGTGGGTGAGCGTGGCCAGTGATAATAGGACCGTATGCTGCTAAATAATCTATATATTGATTGCCATCAACATCCCAAAAATATGCGCCTTTTGCACGCTTCATTGTGACAGGAGCTCCGCCACCAACTGCTTTAAACGATCTTGAAGGACTGTTTACTCCTCCAACGATGTGTTCTAAAGCTTCATTATGTATTACAATTGACTTTTGATTATTCATGGAGTACCTCCCATTATTGATAAAAAAATGAAAGAATTTAACCGGCATCTTTACATTATTTATGTGGTTAAATTACATTCTAGCACGAAATTTTAGCGCGTGGTAAATGTAAGCCTTTACAAGTTGAAAAGAAATTTGAACATTTTGTAGAATCTATATTTTTCACAAAAATAGTCCGAAAAAATTGGAAACTACTTTTTAGTACTTTTTTATTGTACTTAGTTCGTATTTCAAATACACTAAGCGACGGAATAAAAAATGGAGGCAGTCTTATGGAAAACATAATCGAAGTTCAAAACTTACACAAAGAATTTAAAACTTTCTTGAGTCGCTCTGGTGTAAAAGGTGCATTTAGAGATTTGTTTACAAGAAACTATAGAACAAAAACAGCCGTTAATAATATAAACTTTTCTGTAAAAAAAGGTGAAATGATGGCTTATATCGGGGAGAATGGTGCAGGGAAGTCGACTACAATTAAAATGTTGACGGGAATACTGACACCTACTTCTGGTAATGTAACAGTTAATGGATACCACCCTCAAAAAGAACGAGAGCGTTTTGTTAAATCAATAGGTGTTGTATTTGGGCAAAGATCTCAATTATGGTGGGATATTGCTGTACAAGAATCATTTCGATTACTAAAAAAAGTTTATCAAATACCAGATAAACAATATGAAGAACATATGGGTTATATCATTAAGACTTTGGATATTGAGCCTTTATTAGATCAACCTGTAAGAAAGCTATCTTTAGGTCAAAGAATGAGATGTGAATTAGCAGCTGCTTTAATTCATAATCCACCTTTATTATTTTTAGATGAGCCAACAATTGGATTAGATGTATTAGTAAAATTAAAAATTCGCGAGTTTTTAAAAGAGTTAAACCAAAAATATGGGACAACAATTCTTTTAACAACCCATGATATTTCTGATATTGAGGCACTTTGTGATCGAGTAGTAATGTTAGATGAAGGGAAAATCATTTATGATGGAAAACTTGAACAGTTAAAGGGGCAATGGGGCGAAGAAAAAGAAATTCAATTCCAGTTTATTAAGCCTGTCAATCATAATACATTGAATGAATTAATCGGACGAGCTGATGTAAAATGGAAGGAAGAAGAAGGCGAGAATATTTGGAGTGTTACATTACCGAATGATGAAACACTTATTTCTATGATTATCGCAAAAGTAGTTCAATCAAATCCTGTTAAAGATATGAAGATGTTAGAGATTTCTACAGAAGAAATTATACGAAACATCTACCAAGAAGGTATTAGTAATGAGTAAGTATATTGAAATCATTCGAATCCGTTTTTTAATGATGTTAGCGTATCGTACCAATTATTACACCGGGATTGTTATTTATACGATTAATATAGGTGCTTATTACTTTTTATGGAAAGCGATTTACGGTCACCAAGGATCAATTCAAGGTGTTTCAGTAAACCAGATGACTACTTATGTAGCGATTGCTTGGATGGCAAGGGCGTTTTATTTTAATAATCTTGACCGTGAAATTGCTGAAGAAATTGTAGAAGGTAAAGTAGCAATAGAACTTATTAGACCTTATAACTATTTACTTACCAAAGTGATGCAAGGGTTAGGTGAGGGGATTTTCAGATTCTTTTTCTTTTCAATTCCAGGCTTTATTATAGTTGCTTTAATTTTTCGTTTAGATGTTTCATTTAATTTAAAAACTTTAGGTTTATTTTTAATTGCTTCGATTTTCAGTTTTGCAATTAATACACAATTGAATTTATTAACAGGGTTAATGGCATTCTTCCTTCAAAATAATATGGGATTTATTCAAGCTAAACGTGTCATTATTGATTTATTTTCAGGTTTAACGATACCGATCACGTTCTTTCCGGTTTGGGCACAAGATGTAATGAAGTACCTACCATTTCAAGGGATCAGCTATATTCCTAGTATGATTTTTGCTCAAGGCATAAAAGGTGAATTGATTTTAAGAGGCCTTTTATTCCAAGTAATTTGGATTATTATATTATGTATCCCTATTATCCTTATATGGTATAAAGCTAAAAAGCATCTTGTTATACAAGGAGGTTAAAGAATGTTTTATTTAAATATATTTCTTCAATATTCAGGTCAATATTTAAAAACGAAATTACAATATAGAGCAAATTTCTTTTTATCATTTTTATCAGATTTGATGGCTCAGGCTGTAAATTTAATTTTTATATTATTAGTTTTCAATCATACTTCACTTATTGAAGGATGGAACCGAGATGAAATTGTATTCATTTATGGGTTCTTTTTAGTTCCGTTTGCTCTCTTTGCTTCATTTTTTAATATATGGGATTTTAATGATCGTTACATTGTAAAGGGAGAGTTTGATCGTATTTTAACTCGACCAATTCATAGTCTTTTTCAAGTTGTATTAGAGAAAATGGAGTTAGAATCTTTACTAGGTGCTATTACTGGATTGATTATTATGATCTATGCCGGTTTTAAATTAGGACTTTCAATCACTTGGTATGATCCATTTTTATTTCTAGTAATGGCTTTTGGTGGAATGTTTGTTTATGCCGGTATCTTTATTGCATTAGCAAGTATCGGTTTTTGGTCAGATGCAAGAACGTCAATTATGCCGTTAATGTATAATATAGGAAACTATGGTCGTTATCCGATTAATATTTATCATCCAATCATTCGCTTTGTATTAACATGGATTTTACCATTTGCATTTGTTGGTGTTTATCCAGCTGCATATTTTCTACGTAGAAGTGAATGGTATGTCTATTCATTTTTAACGCCAGTTATGGGATTAGTTGTTTTTGTTATATCTGTGTTAATTTGGAACCAAGGTGTAAAAAAATATAAAGGTGCTGGTAACTAAGCAGTATTCTATTTCAATAGCTTGTTTCATAAATTGAAATGAGGTGATTGGAATGGGAACTGCTTTTTTCTTTTTTATTTCTATATTTACGATTTTGTATAGTCTAGTGTATTTATGGAATACTTCAACTACAAAAGTTAATAAAAGTCTTATTTCAATTAATAATTACATTCTTTTATTTTTAATATATGGAACGGTACTTATAGGCTTTAGCGCAGTGTATTTTATATTGGAGCGAGGGCCACATCCAATTTTAATTGAGCATTCTATTCCTATTGAAGGGACTAATTACAATATAATGGGGTTATGCTTATACTTTAGCGCAATCACCCTTTTGTCCGTAGGCTATGGGGATATTGTACCAGTGGGGATCGGAAGATGGGTTGCTATGGTTGAAGCGCTCATCGGTTATACGATGCCAGCGGCTTTTGTTTTACAAGTATTTAAAGAAGAACGTTAATATGTATGATTAAGGAGATTATTATGACAGTTGAAATTGGAATGAAAGCACCGGAATTTACTTTACCAGCAAGTAATGGAGAAGATGTAACTTTATCAGACTTTAAAGGTAAGAAAGTAGTTCTTTATTTTTACCCAAAGGATATGACACCAGGTTGTACTACGGAAGCTTGTGACTTTAGGGATTCATATGAAAGGTTTATGAATAGTGGAACTGTCATTTTAGGAATAAGTCCTGATCCTATAAAAAGACATGAAAAATTTATAGAAAAACATCAATTACCATTTTTATTACTTTCCGACGAAACAACTGAAGTTGCAAAGTTATATGATGTTTGGAAGTTAAAGAATAATTTTGGTAAGGAATATATGGGAATAGAACGTACAACATTTTTAATAGATGAAGAGGGTTGTATCGAAAATGTATGGCAAAAGGTTAGAGTAAAGAATCATGTTGAAGATGTTTTTAGTGTAATTAATCGTTCTTAAAATTTGTACAAACTAATTTGGGTCAGTTAACTTGATTTATCTTAATTTTTTTTGAGAAAGAATCGTTTTATCTAAAATAATCGAGCTTTTCGTCTATACCTATATTGCTTTAGGGAATATATTGGAGTATAGGGCATACCTCCTCAGATGATAGCATTTTGAAGTGCGAGAGAATTCTCGCACATTTTTTTGTTTTGGTATATGGAATACAAGTAATGGCTAATTTTTTTTTAGAAATTCTCAAAAAGTTGACAAATATTCTTGCAGTTGAATAAACTAATAATAAGTAATTAATTTTGGAACTATTTTAAAGAAACGGGGAGAGCGGCGTTGCATAAGGAAAATATTCAAGATGCAATTTTACATTTAAAGAATAGCGGCGTACGTATTACACCTCAGAGGCATGCAATTATAGAATATTTAATAGGAAGTGGAACACATCCAACTGCTGATGAAATCTATAAAGCACTTGAGGGAAAATTTCCAAATATGAGTGTGGCAACAGTTTACAATAATCTCAGAGTATTACGTGAAGTAGGAATGGTTAAAGAATTAAACTTCGGTGATTCTTCTAGTCGTTTTGATTATATAACAACTGATCATTATCATATTATTTGTGAAATATGTGGTGAAATGAATGACTTTCATTACGACGGGTTAGAAGGAATCAATCTTTATGTTGAAAAGGAAACGGGATTTGAAGTAACCAATCATAGAATGGAAGTATACGGTATTTGTCCTAAGTGTAAAGAAAAAACATTATCATAATAAAGCACATTACATAATTGTAATGTGCTTTATTTATTATGCTATTGTTTAGCATCTCGTTTGCTATTATATTTTTCATTAAATTCTTTTCCTTCTAATGAAGGATCTAATGTAAGTGGCTCATTACAATACATACAGATGTCAACTTTACCAAGCATTTTAGTCGTTTTGTTACAATTCGGACAGATAACTTGAATTGTTTTTGTAGACAGCATTCCGATCCAAAAATAAACAACTGTACTACCAATAATCGCTAAAAATCCCACAAGCATAAAGATCGTCATGACAATCTTATGCTCTCTGAAAAATACACCACCATACATAATGATGAAGCCAATAAATAATAATGAAAGTGCAAACGTTCTTATATTATTAATTTTACTACTTTTCTTTTTTGCCACTTTGTCCCACCCCATTCATTGTAAATATAGCATAAATGAGATAGGAAATGTTAGTGCTAACATGGAAAACAATTCGAACTTATTTACTGGAATGATTTTAGTTGATGAATTTTGAATTTAAGCTAAACACAGGACATTTCTCACATTAATTAATTGGTATTATGATCAGATGGTACTTGGTTTATTTTCAACTTTTTGTTAAAAAAATGAATTGGGAGATATAAAATCAAAAAATAGGGGATAAGAATTAAGCCTAATACAATTAAGTAATATGGCCATGGACCAAAAAAGTCTAGCAAGTTTGCTTCGGTAGGTTTAGCTCTTAAAAATAGGTAGTTTCCTTTAATGACATAATCCAGTAAGTAAATAGGTATAGCTAATAAAATTAAATAAAGGAAGGACTTTAATAGTGAACGGAGAGTCGGAGTATATCCAAAGATAAACGTCATATAACAAATAGAAATAATGATTCCTCCGTGGGTAATGAAAAATTGTATATATTTAAAATGAGGAAAGCTATATTTGATATCTGGAGTAAGTACAGCTTGGATAGCCCCAGCCAATCCCCAAAAATAGATAATCTCATATATTTTATAATTTTTTGTAATGAGTGTATAACAGCTTAGATACATACTTATACCGCATAGTTGGAGAGGTAATGAATCGCCCCAATCCCACTGGTTCGTTTTAATTAGCCATCCATATAATAGAAATTCAACTGTAAGCATTGAGACGATTAAAAGAGTTCGGATGAATAAATCTACTTTTTTCTTATTGTTTATTAAATTTCTGAAGTAAAACAAACAGATAAGAAGTAGGAGAATGATTAATAATGTAATAATATGTTGCTTTGAAAACAATACAAAACCATTCATTATTTACACCTCTCTCAATTCGGATAGATGATATTGAACAATTCACTACTGCTAGGATCCTTTTATTGTACTTTTTTAAGTGTATTCAGCTTGTTTGTATTAAAGTATTATGACTTACTATTTGTATGTCCAAATCCAGGTGTATTCTTTTTAGAAAAGAGTTTTCATCTTTTTTGAAAAAAACTTATAAAAAGTGTTGACGGTGTGAATTATCGATGTTATATTATTCTATGTCGCCAAGAGATGACGGCGTCGAAAGAAAAAAGATTTTAAAAAAATGTTGACAGGCTCTACTGAGAATGTTAATATGAAAAAGTCGCCAATGACGCGACGAAGTGAACTTTGAAAACTAAACAAAACATGAAGTAAACGTCAATTATTAGTTTTTTGAGCAATACAAGATTTAAACTTAACTTTAATGGAGAGTTTGATCCTGGCTCAGGACGAACGCTGGCGGCGTGCCTAATACATGCAAGTCGAGCGGACTAATGGGAGCTTGCTCCCGTTAGTTAGCGGCGGACGGGTGAGTAACACGTGGGCAACCTACCTATAAGACTGGGATAACTTCGGGAAACCGGAGCTAATACCGGATGACATAAAGGAACTCCTGTTCCTTTATTGAAAGATGGCTTCTGCTATCACTTATAGATGGGCCCGCGGCGCATTAGCTAGTTGGTGAGGTAACGGCTCACCAAGGCGACGATGCGTAGCCGACCTGAGAGGGTGATC
>NZ_JBHVQN010000003.1:258871-658785 GCF_042886615.1 Gottfriedia sp. NPDC057991 | reverse complement strand
TCAAACTCTCCATAAAAGTTAAGTTTAAATCTTGTATTGCTCAAAAAACTAATAATTGACGTTTACTTCATGTTTTGTTTAGTTTTCAAAGTTCATTTTGTCGTCCGTATCTCTTGGCGACTTCTATATAATAACAAATCTAACAACCCTGGTCAATAGTTTTTATAAAATAATTTCAAAAAAAAAAATAAAACATTACACTTCATTAAAATTCCCTTCAACTCAAGCATTTATCCTCCTATCTAAAGTAGTACATAATGGAGATATACTAATCAAAATAGTAATAATAAAACCGTAATCTAATAGTAGAAAGTATTTCCGGTGCTTACTCCATTTAACTGGATTGTGTTATAAGTTAACTTAAAATCTTAATACTGTACCATAAGTGAAAATATCAACCAATTTGATTAGCTCCAAAATGATCTAATGCTAAGCCACATTAGGGCGATGGATATTTTGAAATCTCTTTTTTGTTTTTTAAATTAGGTGTACACTCAAGCACTCATTTTGTATATGAAAGGATCCATAATTCTTCCACCCGATTCTCAATGATTAACACATCAGTATACAATTTTAAAAAAAAAAGAGAGAACCTACTTGTTCTCTCTTTACTAGTCACTACTATATTATTCTTCTGTTGTTTCAATATCATCTTCGTTTTCTAGAGTCGTTAATTCAGCTTCATTTTCAGCTTCTTCATCAATTTCCTCTTCTTCTTTCGCAGCAATCGCTACAGTCGCAACATGACCTTCATGATCAAGTTTTATTAATTTAACACCTTGAGTAACTCGACCTAAGCGAGAAATTTGTTCAATTGGCATACGGATCATTACACCAGACTCAGTTATTAACATTAAATCTTGTTCGTCACTTACACATTTTAATGAAATCATTTTACCGTTTTTATCCGTAACATTAAGCGTTTTTAAACCTTTACCACCACGGCTTTGAATTCGGTATTCTTCCTGTGCAGTTCGCTTACCATAACCTAGTTCCGTAACAACAAGAATATCTAAGTGTTCTTCAACAACTTCCATTCCAACAACATAATCATCATCAGAAAGTGTAATTGCTTTAACACCCGTTGCCGTTCTTCCCATTGATCTAACATCATCTTCATTAAAACGGATCATCATACCTTTTGAAGTACCGACAACAATATCTTTTGTTCCGTCAGTTAAACGTACCGATATTACGTCATCATCTTCTTTTAAATTAATTGCAATTAATCCGTTAGTGCGAATGTTTGCAAAGGCAGATAAAGGTACACGTTTTGCGATTCCTTGTTTTGTTGTAAAGAATAGGTACCAATTCTCTAAAAATTCACTTACTGGAATAATAGCATTAATATTTTCATCTCGATCGATTTCTAGTAAGTTTACGATAGGTAATCCTTTAGCTGTACGACTATACTCTGGAATCTCGTAACCTTTTGAACGGTATACTTTTCCCTTATTCGTAAAGAATAAAATTGTATCATGTGTTGAAGGTGTTAGTAAGTGTTCTAAGAAGTCATCATTATTAGTACCCATCCCTTGAATACCACGTCCACCTCTACGTTGTGATCGATAAGTAGAAACTGGAAGACGTTTAATATATCCATTATGAGTTAAACTTACAATGATATTCTCCACTGGTATTAAGTCTTCATCTTCAATGATTTCAAGTCCACCAGGAACAATTGCTGTTCTTCGTTTATCATTATACTGCTCTTTTAGCTGAGTTAATTCTTCTCGAATTATTTCAAGAACTCTTTCCTCATCCGCAAGAATTGCTCTTAATTCTGCAATTAACTTGATTAGCTCTTGGTATTCTTCTTCAATTTTTTCGCGCTCTAAACCTGTTAAACGTTGTAACCTCATATCTAAAATTGCTTGTGCTTGCTTTTCAGATAAATTAAAAGTTTCCATTAAACCATTTTTAGCGATTTCTCCTGTTTGAGAAGCTCTAATTAAGCTAATTACCTCATCTAAATGGTCTAAAGCAACCTTCAAACCTTCTAAAATATGTGCACGCGCTTCTGCTTTTTCTAACTCAAACTTTGTTCTACGTTTAATAACAACAATTTGATGGTCTAAATAGTGTTTTAAACAGCTCTTTAGGGATAGAACTTTTGGTTCACCATTTACAAGTGCTAATAAATTAATACCAAAACTTGTTTGAAGTGCAGTTTGTTTATATAGATTATTTAAAAGTACATTTGCGTTCGCGTCTCTTCTAACTTCAATGACAACACGCATACCATTTCGATCAGATTCATCGCGTAAATCAGTAATACCTTCTATTTTCTTATCTCGAACTAGTTCAGCAATTCGTTCAACAAGCTTAGCTTTATTTACTTGATATGGTAACTCTGTAACAATAATTGTTTGTCTACCATTTGCTTTTTCTTCAATTTCAACTTTTGCCCTAATAATGATAGAGCCTTTACCAGTTTCATAGGCCTTGCGGATACCGCTTTTACCTAGAATCATACCTGATGTAGGAAAATCTGGCCCCTGAATATATTCCATTAATTCTTGTGTAGTGATTTCTGGCTCTTTACTTAATGCAAGAACACCATCAATTATTTCACCTAATTGGTGCGGAGGAATATTTGTGGCCATACCAACCGCTATACCCGTTGCTCCGTTTACTAACAAGTTAGGGAATCGTGCAGGAAGAACGATTGGCTCTCTTTCTGAACCATCGTAGTTATCTTGAAAATCAATCGTGTTTTTATTAATATCACGAATCAATTCCATCGAAATTTTAGACATTCTAGCTTCTGTATAACGCATTGCCGCCGCCGCGTCTCCATCAACTGATCCAAAATTCCCATGGCCATCTACTAACATATATCTGAAGTTAAAGTCCTGAGCCATACGTACCATTGTTTCATATACAGCAGAGTCACCATGCGGGTGATACTTACCAATTACTTCACCAACGATACGCGCTGACTTTTTATAGGCTTTATCAGCTGTCATACCTAAATCATTCATTGCATATAAAATTCTTCTATGTACAGGCTTAAGGCCGTCTCGTACATCTGGTAACGCTCGAGAAACAATTACACTCATTGCATAATCTAGGAAGGAATTACGCATTTCATGACTAATATTTATTTCTTTAATTTGTTGATTTTCACTCAACATCGGCACCTCCCTTTAGTTTCCGTATCTACCTGAGAAAAGGAGCATAAAGCTCCTTACAAATACTTATTAAATATCTAAATTCTTTACATACTTAGCGTTATCTTGAATAAAGTTACGTCTTGGCTCTACTTTTTCACCCATTAATGTTTCAAACGTTTCATCCGCTTCGATCGCATCTTGAAGGTTAACTTGTAGTAACGTTCTAGTTTCTGGATTCATTGTAGTTTCCCATAACTGTTCAGGGTTCATTTCACCTAGACCTTTATATCGTTGGATAACAGGTTTTGGTACTGCATTTAAAGTCGACATAATTTCATCCATTTGTCGATCATTATAAGCATATTGTATTTTTTTCCCTTGCTGGATCTTATATAAAGGTGGTTGAGCAATATAAATATAACCACTTTCAATGATTTGACGCATATAACGATATAAGAACGTTAACAATAATGTACGGATGTGGGCACCATCTACATCAGCATCCGTCATCAATATAATTTTATGATATCGTGCTTTCTCGATATCGAAATCATCACCGATTCCAGTACCAAAAGCAGTAATCATTGAACGAACCTCGTTATTTGATAAAATTTTATCAAGTCGAGCCTTTTCTACATTAATAATTTTTCCACGTAAAGGAAGAATTGCTTGGAAGTGACGGTCTCGTCCTTGTTTAGCACTTCCACCCGCTGAATCACCCTCAACGATATAAATTTCGCTAATAGAAGAATCTTTTGAAGAACAATCAGCTAATTTCCCAGGTAAACTTGATACTTCTAAAGCACTTTTTCTTCTTGTTAATTCACGAGCCTTTTTAGCAGCAACTCGAGCCCTAGCCGCCATTAAACCTTTTTCAACTATTTTTTTAGCCTCTGTCGGATTCTCTAATAAAAACTTTTCAAGCTTTTCTCCAAAAACTTGCTCTGTAATCGTACGAACTTCACTATTACCCAACTTAGTTTTTGTTTGTCCCTCAAACTGTGGATCTGGATGTTTAATAGAAACGATCGCCGTTAATCCCTCACGTACATCCTCACCCGATAAGTTGCTATCTTGATCCTTAATTAAACCATTCTTACGACCATAATCATTAATAACACGAGTTAAAGCTGTTTTAAACCCAACCTCGTGCGTACCACCTTCGTGTGTATTAATATTATTCGTGAATGAGTAAATATTACTTGTATAGCTTTCGTTATATTGAAGTGCAATTTCTACACTAATTCCATCTTTTTCACCAATAACAAAAATTGGTTCGTCATGTATTACTTCTTTAGAACGATTTAAATGTTCAACGTAAGATTTAATTCCACCTTCATAATGGAATTCTTTCTTTTGTTTATTTTCTCTAAGGTCTTCAATTGTTAAGCGAATACCTCTATTAAGGAACGCTAATTCTCTTAAACGGTTTGCTAATGTATCAAAGTCATAAACTGTCGTTTCAGTGAAAATTTCTGCATCAGGTTTGAAATGAGTAATTGTACCCGTAACATCAGTTTCACCAACGATACTCATATCTGCAACAGGTATACCTTTAGAAAATTGTTGATAATAAATAGTACCTTCACGATGTACATGAACTTCTAGCAAAGTAGACAAAGCATTTACTACTGATGCACCTACCCCGTGTAATCCACCAGATACCTTGTATCCACCACCGCCAAATTTTCCACCCGCATGAAGTACCGTCATAATTACTTCTAGTGCAGGTCTACCCATTTTTTCATGGATACCTACTGGAATCCCACGGCCATTATCTTTAACTGTAATACTATTATCTTCTTCAATTATTAAATTAATCTCATCACAGTATCCAGCCAATGCCTCATCTATACTGTTATCAACGATTTCCCATACTAAGTGATGTAATCCTTTTCCGCTCGTAGAACCGATATACATACCCGGTCTTTTACGTACGGCTTCTAAACCTTCAAGAACTTGAATCTGATTTTCATCATAATTATGTTCTTGCATTTTTTGATCCATTGTCATGAACACTCACCTACTTTTTTTATTTTACATAAAAGAATTAGTAAATTTCAGCTATGCTTATTAGGCGGCGTAGTAGAAATTTCATAAATTATTTATCGAGAAGTACTTATAATTGTTCCATGTGAAACATTTATAATATTAGCCTGTTTTATCGTTTCGTGCTGAATTCCGTCTACACTTGTTGTTGTGACAAAAGTCTGTACTTTATTTTGAATTGCATTTAATAAATGTGTTTGACGATAGTCATCTAGCTCTGAAAGAACATCATCTAATAAAAGAATAGGATATTCTCCAACTTCCTCTTTAATCAGTTCAATTTCTGCTAGTTTTAATGAAAGAGCTGTTGTCCGCTGCTGTCCTTGCGATCCAAAAGTTTGAACGTTTTTATCATTTACCATAAAAACCAAATCATCTCTATGCGGACCCAGCAATGTAGTACCTCTTGATACTTCACGCTCTTTTTCAGCTTCGAATAGTTTTATGTACTCATCTTCCATTTTCGTCAAATCTGTTAAATCTGATACATTAATGCTTGGTTTATATATAATTTCTAGCTTTTCGGTCTCTCTAGAAATTTGACTATGAATAGGCGATGCCCAATCCTGTAGTAATTTGATGAACGAAATTCGTTTTTCAATTATTTTTATGGCATGTTTTACAAGCTGAGATGTTAGGACTTCAAGCATTAAATAGTTCCGTTCTCGGCTAGTTTGTAATGTTTTTAGTAGTGAATTTCGCTGTTGGAGGATTCTTTGGTACTGACTCAGTTCATGTAGGTAAACAGGCGAAACTTGTCCTAGTTCCATATCTAGGAATTTACGACGCACTTGCGGACTACCTTTTACTAAATGTAAATCCTCCGGTGCAAACATAACGACATTCATCACGCCTATATATTGACTTAACTTCATCTGTTCAAGATGGTTCAGCTTTGCTTTCTTACCTTTCTTTGAGAGGATTAGCTGTAGTGTTACTTGCTGATTTTTTTTCTGTAACGTACCCTTTATTGTACCATATTCTTCATCCCAACGTATCATTTCTTTGTCATTACTTGTTCGATGGGACTTTGTTAAAGCTAGCACATAAATGGATTCCATTAAATTTGTTTTACCTTGAGCATTCTCACCAATAATGACATTTACATTATTTTGAAAATTTAATTCAAGGTTTTCATAATTACGGTATTGTTTTAGTTGTAAATCTTTAATATACAATGGGATTCCCCCAAAACTTATGAAGTTATAATATATGAACCTTTTCCAGTTATAGAAATTGTATCATTTAAAACTAATTTTTTTCCTCTTCTATTCTCAGGTTCATTGTTCACAAAGATTTCATGCTCCGATAGAAACCATTTAGCCATTCCACCTGTATCAATTACACCCGCAAGCTTTAAAAATTGACCTAATGTAATATACTCTGTATTTATTTTAACTTTTTCTGTTTTCATTTTTATCACCCTCATTTATCCATTCCTTAATTGTACTAAACTTCTGTAAGAAAAAAAACACTTAACCCTTATTTTGTCTATTAAGTACAAAAAGACTGACCTAAATGTACTATGCACTCCCCAAACAAATTTGTAGAATAAATTCTTTATTCATTCTGCTCGTTGGAGATTGCTAGTGCATTCTATTAGGTCAGCCCCTTTCGATAGAATTTACTAACTAGTATGTGCGAACTGGTAAAATTAATTGCAATGTTCTTGAATCATTTACAGTACGAATTAAAAACGGTCTCATAGCTCCTGTAAATTGAATATAAATTTCTGGGCTTTCAATTGCTTTTAATGCATCCATAACATACTTCGCACTAAAAGAGATTTTTAACTCTTCACCTTTAATATCCTCGCAAACAATTTCGTCTACTACTTTACCGATTTCAGGAGAATAAGAAGAAACATTGACCACTGAGCCACCAACTGTTTCTAAGTGAACAACATTATTTCTACCTTCTCTTGCTAATAAAGAAGCACGATCAATTGCTTGTAGGAATTCTTTAGTCATTACAGTTAGTTCCGTTTTACTTTCACTTGGAATTAACTTTGAGGTATCCGGATAATTACCTTCTAATAATCGAGTAAAGAACAATAGATGTTTTGTCTTAAATAAAGCTTGATGTTCTGTTAAGACGATTTCTACTTTTTCATCATTGTCATCTAGAATTTTACTTAATTCATTAAGACTTTTCCCAGGAATTACTACGCTAGCTTTAAATTCACTTGTTATAAAACTTTCGTCGATTTTTGCTTGCCTTAAAGCTAGTCGATGGCTATCTGTCGCTATACACGTTAAATCACCATTTTCGATCTTCCAGTTTACACCGGTTAAAATTGGTCTAGTCTCTGAAGTTGATACTGCAAATACTGTTTGACGAATCATAAATTTTAATAAATCTGCAGAAATAGAAATTGTTTCATGTTCTTCAATTTGAGGAAGTAGTGGATATTCCTCAGAGTCAAAACCATTTAAACTAAATTCGGTTTTTCCCGCTCTTATTGTTGTTACATAATTATTATCAGACTCCAATTCGACAAAATCTGAAGGTAATTTTTTTACAATATCACTAAAATATCGAGCATTTAATACAATGCTTCCAGATCGCTTTACATCAACTAGTTGTTGATCATCTAATACTGTTGGTAAATAAGATTCTATAGATATATCTGAATCACTACCTGTGAAAGTTAGACCTTCATTTGTAACGACTAATTTAATTCCAGTTAAGATTGGAATAGTTGTTCTTGATGAAACAGCTCTCATAACTTCTTGTACAGCTTTAACAAGATGATCTTTTTGTACAGTAAATTTCATTGTTTGTACTCCTTATATAATTTATAAAATAATATAGTAATAGTAGTAGGGCCTGTGAATTTGTGGATAACTATATTTTAGTAAAGAAAAATAAGTCTATCAACATGTGGATAGACTGTGTAAAAAAAATAGAAAGTTATGCACAGGTAAATAACTCTACTGATTTAATTTTTCATTGATTTCTTTAATTTGTGATTGCAACTGTGAGTCAGTTTCAACTAATTTTGAAATTTTTTCATGCGCATGAATAACTGTTGTATGATCTCGGCCCCCAAACTCTTCTCCTATTTTAGGTAAAGAATGGTCTGTAAGCTCTCTTGAAAGATACATTGCAATCTGTCTTGGAAAGGCTACAGATTTTGTGCGTTTCTTTGCTTTAAAATCCTCTAATTTAATACTAAAAAATTCTCCAACTGTTCGTTGAATGTCATGTATTGATACTATTTTAGGCTTCGTCGCTGTAATTAAATTCTTTAAGGCTTCAGCGGCCACACTAGCGTTTATATCCTTGTTAATTAACGATGAATAAGCGACTACTCGAATAAGAGCTCCTTCTAATTCACGTATATTCGTATCAATTTGATTTGCAATATATAACATTACCTCATTTGGAATATCTAACCCCTCAGCCTTAGCCTTTTTACGTAAAATCGCGATCCTTGTTTCTAAATCTGGTGGTGTGATATCCGTAATAAGGCCCCATTCAAATCGTGAACGAAGTCGATCTTCTAATGTAGGAATTTCTTTAGGTGGTCGGTCACTTGAGATAATGATTTGTTTACTTTCTTCATGAAGTGTATTAAACGTATGGAAAAATTCTTCCTGTGTTTGTTCTTTTCCAGCTAAGAACTGAATATCATCTATAAGTAGTACGTCTACATTACGATACTTATTTCTAAATTCAATTGCTTTATTATCACGAATTGAATTAATGAACTCATTTGTAAATTTTTCTGATGATAAATAAACGACTTTGGCATTTGGATTATGCTCAAGTACATAGTGTCCAATTGCGTGCATTAAGTGGGTTTTTCCTAACCCAACGCCCCCATATATAAATAATGGGTTATAGGCTTTTGCAGGTGCCTCAGCAACAGCTAATGATGCTGCATGGGCAAAACGGTTACCTGAACCAATTACGAAAGTATCAAAAGTATATTTAGGGTTTAACATACTTTGATTGAACTCTACTGGTTCCTCAAATTTTACTTTGGCTTTAACTGCCGGTATATTCATCTCTATTTCTTCTACATGATTTTGAGGAAGGATAAATTTAATTTCTAATTCCGCTCCAGTTATTTCTAAAACTGTATCCATTATCAATGATGAATACTTTGACTCAAGCCAATCACGGGCGAATTCATTTGGGGCAATAATTGTTAAAGTATCATTCTTTAAAGAAAATGCCTTTGTTGATTTTAGCCATGTTTCAAAGCTTGGTTTACTTATTTTTTTTTCTATTTCTGCTAGAACCCTGGACCACAGATCCCCTATATTCTCCAAACAATAATCCCTCCTTACAAAGCTTGTTCAACTTTTGTACAAGCATATAAATTAAGTATTTATTTTTATTCATGTCTTTGAATATGCGTTATTTTATAAAACTGCAAAAATCCACTTTATTTGACAGTATTCACCCATGTGGATAACTTTAAAATGGTACAAGTGTAAAACCTGTCCACAAGTTATTAACATCTGTGGACAAATAAAAATAAAAAACAAGTTGTCCAAAGTGGAAAACAAATTAATAATATCAAAAATCTTTAGCTATTTCAATGAGTAGTTAATGTTATCCACATGCTAATCCACTTGTTTAAAAAAATTGTCCACAGAAAAAGAACTTGTGTAAAAATTGTCAGTAACTGCTGTGGGTAAAAAATGTGTAGAAAAATATTATCCACAGAGCACTTAACAATTTTAAGAAATGAGGAAGTAGTATTTTTTTATAGATTTTTTTATTCACTTAAAAGTCCGTTTAAAAAAATCTTTCGACACCATATTTTTTGCTCTGATTAATCGTTTATAAATTTATTGGAGGGAAATGATAGGAGTAAATCGCATTTCTTTTATTAAATAAGTGAATTTATTTTATTTTTTTCTTACTAAAACTTACTGGATCAACCATTCTTCATAAATTGGAAATAATTATTCAACATGATTTAACATCTTACATTGACATTAATAGTAGTTATTCTTTATAATTTATAGGACTGTCTATTACAGTAATTCCTCAGGGAGGTGTCATATAATGAAAAGAACATTTCAACCAAACAAACGTAAACGTAGCAAAGTACATGGTTTCCGTAGCCGTATGAGCACTGCAAATGGACGTAAAGTTCTAGCTGCTCGTCGTCGTAAAGGAAGAAAAGTATTATCTGCGTAGGCCACTGTCAACAGTGGTCTTTTTCACTAATAAGAAGGCCTTTTTTGCTTTTATGTCACAATTTGTAAGTAAAAAAGGCCTCATTTTTTATAAAAAAATTGTTATGATAATTGAAGGAATCATTTGAGGTGTCAGTGGAACATGAACAAGAAAAACAGAATAAAAAAGAATGCAGATTTTAGTCGCGTTTTTCAAGAGGGATTGTCAACTGCGAATCGACAATTTGTAATCTATACATTAAAAAAGGAAGATCAAAAGCAATTTCGTATAGGATTATCTGTTAGTAAGAAGTTAGGTAATGCTGTAGTGAGAAATCATATTAAGCGGTATATAAGACAAGCTCTTACCGAATTAAGTGATGATCTTCGTGTGAATATGGATTATGTTGTAATCGCAAGAAAGCCCTGTACTGAACTACCTTTTAATGAATTTAAAAAAAGTTTAATTCATGTGTTGAAAAGGGCGGAAGCGCTTAAAATACGTGATTCAAAACATAAATTAGATAAAAATCAAATTAAGTAATTACATAATTTAAATGTAACTTCTTAAAGGAGGAACTAGTTTGAAGACTAAGAAGTACCAATTGCTAGTTACAGTTCTTTTATTAGTAGTCGTGTTAGCTGGATGTTCGCAAACCAACCAACCGATTACATCTGAAAGTACGGGGATTTGGAATGAGTATTTCGTTTATCCACTATCATGGTTAATCACGGCCGTATCTAAAATTTTTGGCGGAAGTTATGGAATGTCGATTATCGTCGTAACACTTTTAATCCGTTTAGCATTACTACCATTAATGATTAAACAAATTAAAAGTACGAAAGCGATGCAATCAATCCAGCCTGAAATGGCCAAACTTAAAGAAAAGTATTCTTCTAAGGATCAAAAAACTGTCCAAAAATTAAATGAAGAAACAATGAAGTTGTACCAACAATATGGTGTAAATCCACTATCTGGATGTTTACCAATTTTTATTCAAATGCCAATCTTAATTGCTTTCTATCATGCAATTATGAGAAC
This sequence comes from Gottfriedia sp. NPDC057991, assembly GCF_042886615.1. Lineage (NCBI taxonomy): Bacteria > Bacillati > Bacillota > Bacilli > Caryophanales > Bacillaceae > Gottfriedia > Gottfriedia sp. NPDC057991. The sequence goes on along the minus strand of NZ_JBHVQN010000003.1, from coordinate 647,440 downwards.
AATGGAAATTAAAGCACATGACTTCCTATGGTTCCAATTAGGACACCCGGATCCAATTTATGCTTTACCAATCATCGCTGGTATTACAACTTTCATTCAACAAAAAGTATCAATGAGTACTGGTTCAATGACAGGACCTGCTGCTCAACAAATGAAAATCATGCTTTATGTTATGCCAATCATGATTTTAATATTTGCTGTTAGACTTCCATCTGCTTTAGCTTTATATTGGGTAGTTGGTAATACATTTATGATTCTTCAAACATTATTTGTTAATAGAGGTAATACTACCGTAAAAAATAAAAATGTAGGAGGGGCTAGTAAGTGAGAGAAGTAACTGCTACTGGTCAAACAATCGAACAAGCAGTTCAAATAGCACTTCAGCAACTTAGTTCAACAGAAGAAGACGTAGACATCACAGTAATCGAAGACGGTAAAAAAGGATTTTTAGGATTTGGTGCTAAACCTGCTAAAGTATTAGTTGTTAAAAAGAAGACTTTGATCGAAAAAGCATACGACTACCTTTTAAATATTGTTAAAAGTCTTGATGAAACTGCAGATGTAAATTTCGAATTGCAAGGTACTAAGGAACAAACCTTCTTATTTACAGTAAAGGGTGATAAGGTTGCTCTTATTATTGGAAAAAGAGGTAATACTTTAAATGCTCTTCAATTCTTAGTTCAAACATTTGTAAATCGTCATTCAAAACAATTGATTCATGTTGTCGTTGACGCTGAGAATTATCGATTAAAACGTAAGGAATCGCTTGAGATTCTTGCAAAAAAGACTGCTCAAACAGTTTTAAAAACAAGAAAAGCGGTCTCTTTAGAGCCAATGCCTTCTTTCGAAAGAAAAATTATACATCATATGCTGACAGATATGCCGAATATCTCTACGAAGTCTGTAGGCCAAGATCCGCATCGTCAATTAGTTATAGATTTAAAAAAACCAATTAAGGGTTAAGCCTTAATTGGTTTTTTAATGTACTTCATTCAAGTCATATAAGTTTACTTGTACTTTCGTACGGTTATAATATAAAAACATTCAATTATAAAATTCTTTATGCTATGCTATAGATTTAGAAGTAACATGTTAACTTGTGTTTAACATGCTCCGAGGTGATTTTTGATGGAATTCGATACAATTACAGCGATATCGACGCCAAAAGGCGAAGGCGCAATTGCCATCGTTCGTTTAAGTGGCGATGAAGCTGTTCAAATAGCGAATAAATTATTTAAAGAAAAAGATTTAAATATAGTAGATTCACACACAATTCATTACGGACATTTAGTCGATCCAAGTTCCGGGAATACTGTTGAGGAAGTTATGGTCTCGATCTTAAGAGCACCAAAAACATTTACACGTGAAGATGTTGTCGAAATAAATTGTCATGGTGGAATTTTTTCAGTTAACAAAGTACTTGAATTAGTCCTATCACAAGGGGCTAGATTAGCGGAGCCTGGTGAATTTACGAAAAGAGCATTTCTTAATGGACGAATCGACCTATCACAGGCCGAAGCAGTAATGGATTTAATTCGTTCAAAGACTGACAGAGCAATGGCTATCGCAATGAATCAAGTAGAAGGTCGATTGTCAAAGCTAGTTAATAGCCTAAGACAAACATTACTTGAGATTTTGGCTCATATTGAAGTAAATATTGATTACCCTGAATATGATGATGTTGAAGAAATGACCAATACTGTTTTAATTGAAAAAGCAAAAATAGTTCGAGTTGAAATACAAAAACTGCTAGAAACATCAAAACAAGGTAAGATTTTACGTGAAGGACTATCTACTGTCATTATAGGTAGACCAAATGTCGGAAAATCTTCTCTTTTAAACACGCTTGTCCAGGAAAGCAAAGCGATTGTCACTGATATTCCAGGTACAACGCGCGACGTTATTGAAGAATACGTAAATGTAAAAGGTGTACCATTACGACTAATTGATACAGCCGGTATTCGCGAAACTAAGGATGTTGTAGAAGCAATTGGTGTTGAAAGATCTAAAAAAGTATTGAATTTGGCTGACTTAGTTTTATTTGTTTTAAATAATAATGAGCAATTAAGTGAAGAAGACCGTAAATTATTTGGAGAAATGAGCGGTAAAGATGTAATTGTGATCATTAACAAAACAGATTTGACACAAAAGCTTGATATGAATGAGGTAAAAGCGTTAGTTGGTAATGCTACAATTGTTACGACTTCCTTAAAAGAAGAAAAAGGAATTGATGATTTAGAAAAAGCAATTGCCAACTTATATTTTGAAGGGCAAATTGAGGCACAAGATTTAACTTATTTATCTAATGCTAGACATATTGCGCTTTTAAAACAATCAGAACAGACAATTAATGACGCAATTGAGGCAATGAAGAATGGTATGCCGATTGACTTAGTACAGATTGACTTAACAAGAGCATGGGAATTGTTAGGTGAAATCATTGGAGATACAGTTCAGGAAAGTTTAATCAACCAGCTATTTTCTCAATTCTGTTTAGGAAAATAAAATGGTTAGGAGGAGAAAAGATGAGTTTTGAAGCAGGCAATTATGATGTAATCGTTATTGGAGCTGGTCATGCTGGATGTGAAGCCGGTTTGTCATCTGCTCGAATGGGTGCAAAAACATTAATGCTAACAATCAATCTTGATATGGTAGCATTTATGCCTTGTAACCCATCTGTAGGTGGTCCCGCCAAGGGGATTGTTGTACGTGAAATTGATGCACTTGGCGGTGAAATGGGTCGAAATATCGATAAAACACATATTCAAATGAGAATGTTAAATACAGGTAAAGGTCCTGCAGTACGCGCATTGCGTGCTCAAGCGGATAAATTTGCATATCAACATGAATTAAAGAAAACCATTGAAAATACAGAGAATCTAACACTAAAGCAAGGTTTAGTAGAAAGATTAATTGTAGAAGATGGACAATGCACAGGTGTAATTACACAAACATGTGCAATTTATCGTTCAAAGACAGTTGTCATTACAACTGGTACTTTCTTACGCGGAGAAATTATTGTAGGAGAATTAAAATACTCAAGTGGTCCTAATAACCAACAACCAGCAATTAAGCTTTCTGAGCACTTAGAGGAATTAGGAATAGAACTTGTTCGTTTTAAAACAGGTACGCCTCCTCGTGTAAATAGTCATAGTATTGATTATTCAAAAACAGAAATACAACCTGGTGATGATGTCCCTCGTGCATTTTCATTCGAAACAGAACCAGTTGAAACAGAACAAATTCCTTGTTGGTTAACTTATACAAGTGAAACTACACATCAAATCATCGACGATAACTTACACCGTTCGCCTATGTACTCTGGTATGATTAAAGGTACTGGGCCACGCTATTGTCCTTCTATTGAGGATAAAGTTGTCCGATTTAATGATAAGCCGAGACATCAAATTTTCTTAGAGCCAGAAGGAAGAAATACCCAAGAAGTTTATGTACAGGGATTATCAACTAGTTTACCTGAAGATGTACAGGAAAAAATGCTGCGTTCGATTGCAGGTCTTGAAAATGTTCAAATGATGAGAACTGGATATGCAATTGAGTATGACGCGATTGTACCTACTCAATTATGGCCAACATTGGAACTTAAGCAAATTAAGAATCTGTATACTGCTGGTCAAATTAACGGAACTTCCGGATATGAAGAAGCAGCGGGTCAAGGTTTAATGGCAGGAATTAACGCTGCATGTCGTTCTTTAGATAAAGAAGAGTTAATTTTAGATCGCTCTGAAGCTTACATTGGTGTTTTAATAGATGATCTAGTAACTAAAGGGACAAATGAACCGTACCGTCTTCTTACCTCTAGAGCAGAATATCGATTATTATTACGCCACGATAATGCCGATTTACGTTTAACTAAAATTGGTCAAAGACTTGGTTTAATAAATGATGAAAGATATGCAGAGTTTGAACAAAAGAAAATGTTAATTGAAGAAGAAATAGAGCGTTTAAAAGCAACTCAATTAAGACCGACAAAAGAAGTACAGGAATTAATTGTACAAAATGGTGGTAGCGAACTGAAAGATGGCATTCGTGCAGCAGATCTTTTACGTCGCCCTGAAATGCTTTATGAACATATCCATCTTCTTACTCCATCAGAAAAAGACTTACATTCAGATGTTAAAGAGCAAGTTGAAATACAAATTAAGTATGAAGGTTATATTGAAAAATCATTAAATCAAGTAGAACGCATGAAAAGAATGGATTTAAAGAAAATTCCTGAAAATATCGATTATCAAGCTATTCACGGCCTTGCTACTGAGGCAAGACAAAAGCTTGAGCAAGTGCGCCCTCTATCAGTAGGTCAAGCTTCTCGTATATCTGGTGTTAATCCAGCAGATATTTCAATTCTACTTGTTTATTTAGAACAAGGAAAAATTGCAAGAATATCGAACTAATAATAGATAGGGGTATTACTAGTGAATAAAGAACAATTTATCGCTGCTCTTAAAGATAAAGGAATCCATTTGTCTGATTTCCAATTAAAACAATTTGATATATATTTCCACACATTAGTTGAGTGGAACAATAAAATGAACTTAACTGCTATTACAGAAGAAGACGAAGTATATTTAAAGCATTTTTATGATTCAATTAGCGCTGCCTTTTATTTCGACTTCGCTAATGAAATTACTTTATGTGATATTGGTGCAGGAGCGGGCTTCCCCTCTATCCCAATTAAAATATGCTTCCCATCTATCAAATTAACGATCGTAGACTCCCTACAAAAAAGGATTACATTTCTAAACCATTTAGCGAAGGAATTACAATTAGAGAATGTATCATTTATTCATGATCGAGCAGAAACTTTTGCTAAAAGAACTGGTATGAGAGAATCTTTCAATGTTGTAACTGCTAGAGCGGTTGCTAGAATGTCTGTGTTAACTGAATTATGCTTACCACTTGTTAAACAAAATGGCCACTTTGTTGCACTTAAAGGCGCTGCTGGTCAAGAAGAGTTGGATAAAGCAAATTATGCTATAAAAACACTTGGTGGAGAAGTTAAATCAATTAATCACTTCACACTGCCAAGTGAAGACAGTGATCGAAATATTGTTATAGTAGAAAAGAAACGTAAAACGCCTACTAAGTACCCTCGTAAACCGGGTACTCCTGGTAAAGAACCATTAGAGATTTAATATGATAAACTAACAAATGTTTCACGTGAAACATTTGTTATGTTTATTCTATTGTGAACGAAATTCTAAAAGGGTGGGAATCACATTGAAAAGCACATTATCTAGGTTATTTGGCTTATCAGAAAAAGAAATTAGTGATGATGTTCAAAATTCGGTTTCGAGTAATGAAGTTATTCGCCAAATTCCAGTATCGGACATAGTACCGAATCAGTATCAGCCTAGAACATTCTTTGATGATGAAAAAATTAAAGAACTAGCGCTAACGATTCGAACTCATGGTATTATTCAACCAATTGTTGTTAGGGAAATTAGACCAAACTTTTATGAAATAATTGCCGGGGAAAGAAGATTCAGAGCTGTTTCATCTTTAGGTTGGGATACAATTCCTGCAATTGTGAAAACGTTTAACGATACAGAGACTGCCTCCGTCGCTCTGATTGAAAATTTACAACGTGAAGAACTATCTCCTTTTGAAGAAGCCGTAGCTTACCAAAAACTAATTGATTTACATAACTTAACTCAAGAGGCACTAGCTCAGCGACTAGGTAAAGGTCAATCGACTGTTGCAAATAAATTGAGATTGTTGAAACTTCCTGGGGAAATACAACAATCATTATTGGATAAGTCGATTACAGAACGTCATGCACGAGCACTTATTCCATTAAAGTTGCCTCAACTACAAATAACTCTTCTTCATGAGATAATTGAAAAGCAATTGAATGTTAAACAAACAGAAGAACGAGTAGTAACATTACTTACAGAGAAAAAACCAAAGGCTAAACGTAAATTTAAGGCCATAAGTAAAGATATAAGAATTGCGATGAATACGATCCGTGAATCTTTACAAATGGTTACTAAAACAGGTATGAGTATTGACAGTCAAGAAGAAGAACATGATGACTATTACCAAATAACAATTAAAATACCAAAGAAATAAACATTAAATTCACCTCTTTTCAGTGGTGAATTTTTTTGTTCATTTTTAAATCTAGACACAATGATGAATCTATTCATGGTAAAATAGGAAATAAGAATTGTTTGTTGTGGAAGGAGTAGATTACATAGTGGTTAAAGTAATCTCTATAGCGAATCAAAAAGGTGGTGTTGGTAAGACTACAACATCGGTTAATTTAAGTGCTTGTTTAGCTCACTTAGGAAAAAAAGTATTACTAGTCGATATAGATCCTCAAGGTAATGCAACTAGTGGTATTGGAATTGAAAAAGCTGATGTAAATCAGTGTGTTTACAATGTATTAGTTGATGATGTTGAGGCGAAAAATGTCATTTTAAATACTGCTATTCCAAATTTCGATATTATCCCGGCAACAATTCAACTTGCTGGAGCTGAAATTGAATTAGTACCTACTATTTCTAGAGAAGTACGATTAAAGCGTGCTTTAGATACAGTAAAAGGTAACTATGATTATATTTTAATAGATTGTCCTCCATCATTAGGTTTATTAACTTTAAACTCACTAACTGCTTCTGATTCAATTATTATTCCAGTTCAGTGTGAGTATTACGCACTCGAAGGTTTAAGTCAGCTATTAAGTACCGTACGTTTAGTACAAAAACATTTAAATAAAAATTTAGCAATTGAAGGCGTATTGTTAACGATGCTAGATGCTCGTACAAATTTAGGGCTTCAAGTTATAGAAGAAGTAAAAAAATATTTTCAAGATCGCGTCTATAAATCAATTATTCCAAGAAATGTACGTTTAAGTGAAGCACCAAGTCATGGTAAACCGATCATTACATATGATCCAAAGTCAAGAGGTGCAGAAGTATATCTCGATCTAGCAAAGGAAGTGATTGATAATGGCTAAAGGTTTAGGAAAAGGTATTGGAGCATTTTTTCAAGATATTAATCAGCAAGAAGAGTTAGTCCAGGAAATTGATCTTAAAGAACTTAGACCTAATCCATACCAACCTCGCAAAGTGTTTGATGAGACTGCAATGTTAGAATTAACTCAATCAGTGATTGAACATGGGATTCTTCAACCAATCATTGCAAGAAAAAGCATAAAAGGTTTCCAAATCGTTGCTGGAGAAAGACGATATCGCGCTGCAAAAAATGCGGGTTTAAATACAGTTCCGGTTATTGTAAGAGACCTGACTGAAGAGCAAATGATGGAGTTAGCTGTGTTAGAAAATTTACAGCGAGATGATTTAAATCCTCTTGAAGAAGCTGAAGCATATCAAACTTTAATTGAACAATTACACTTAACACAAGAACAACTGGCAAAGAAACTTGGGAAAAGTCGTCCACATATTGCTAACTATTTAAGAATTTTAACTTTACCTAATTCTGTTCAAAAAATGGTCGAAGAAGGCTCGCTCTCAATGGGACACGGAAGAGCACTTTTAGGACTAAAACGAAAAGGATTAATTGAGGGTACCGCACTAAAAGTAATTGAAAAAAACTTAAGTGTTCGTGAGGTTGAAACGTTAGTCAATGATCTAAATGAAAATGTTTCACGTGAAACATCAAAGAAAAATCCAACTAAAAACATATTTTTTAGTGAATATGAGGATCTTTTACAAGAAAAATTCGGAACTTCAGTTAAAATTAAATCGGCTAAAGATAAAGGGAAAATAGAAATCCAATTCTTTAACAAAGAGGATTTGGAAAGAATTCTTTCAATTATAAAATGAGTTACTCATAGGGAATATTAAATGTGTTGTCTTCCAATGCAGTTAATACTCCCTTTTTGTTTTTAACTGACCTTTTTATAATTGAAAGTTAGGAAACTATTACGTTAAAAATCTAATTGGCAGGTAAATTTTCTTTCAGTTTCTTTAATTGAATTCGCAATAAACTTAGCCATTTTCATTACAAGGCTTAATCTAGTATTTTGTAGAACGTAGAATTCCATAAAGCCACTAACGTTTACAACACCGGTTAAGTTAATCTCGCCTACTAAAGGTAATTCTTTTTTCATTGCAGCCCCAGGTTTTAACGGACCATTGGATAAGCGCACGCTACCAATGCTTTTTACTCTGCCTAAACATGCATCTACAGCAATGATAAAAGGGTTGTTATACTTGCCTTTAATTCTTTCAAGTTGTTCTGAAAGATTTAACGCATGAATTGGCTCATCAAGAGTACCATAATAATGAAACCTACTTAAGTTTAATTCTCCTAACATGGTTCCCACTAAAGGACCTAAAGAGTCTCCCGTAGAACGGTCAGTTCCAATACATACAAAAACAATTTCTTTAGTGTGTACACTTGGAAGCGACTTACATAAACGATCTGCAAATCTGTTAATAGCGTTTTCGTCATCTAGAAATACAGAATAATCATCCTTGAATAGGTTACGCAAAGGATTTGCTGAAAATTGCATAATATCGCCTACTTTTCATTTAAGAGAGTAGTATCAGTTTATGCAAAATTTAAACAATTTATACTTTCGTCAAGCGATCTTCGATATTAAATTAAACTATTATTACATTTATTCATATTTGTAGTTTTAAGGTGATAATTCGTTTAGTATTACGTTTAAAGTCATTTGAAAATAGATAGGGGGAAAAATACAGTATGAATAATGCAGCAGATAAAATAGAAAATGCTGAGAAAGTAATAAAAAAAAGCATGCTAACTCCAGAACAATGGGACACAATTTTAAATTCATCAATAAAAATAGCTCTAATTATTATCGTTTCAGTATTGGCTGTAAAACTCGGAAGAAAGTTAATCCGTAATCTTTTAAAAGTCAATGCTAGAGGACCGTTACAAGTATCAGAAAGAAGATCAGTAACACTTATTAAATTGATGGAAAATGTACTTGCATATGTAATATTCTTTATTGCTGTTTTGACGATTCTCCCGATATTTGGTGTGGAAATAAAAGGACTTTTAGTTGGAGCAGGAATAGGTGGTGTAGCAATTGGTTTTGGTGCACAAAGCTTAGTAAAAGATATCATTTCTGGATTTTTTATTTTGTTTGAAGATCAATTTTCAGTTGGTGACTACATTAGAGTTCAATCTTTCGAAGGAACAGTATTATCAATCGGTTTAAAAACAACTAAAATTAGAAGCGGAACTGGTGAGCTTCATATCATTCAGAATGGAATGATTACTGAAGTAACCAATTTTTCATTACATAATGCTGTGGCAATGGTAGATGTTAGTATTTCATATGAGGGCGATATTGAACATGCACAAAATGTAATTGAAGAGCATTTAAAAACTATGCCAGATAGATATGAAGAAATGGTAAAACCTCCAGAGTTTCTTGGGATACAAAACCTAGGTCCATCTGAAGTAACATTGCGAATCTCTTCAGAAGTTAGAGCAATGACACAGTTTAAAATTTCTAGAGCAATTCGAAAAGAAATTAAGGAAGTACTTGAAAGAAATAACATAGAAATTTCGTATCCAAAGATGGTATTATATAAACAACCAGAAACTAAAAATGAAAATGCGAATGTATAGTTTGTATGCTACTATTTTAAGGAAGTGAAGTTTTTACATGGAAGAAAAAGAATTTAACCTAAATGATATAGTAGAAATGAAAAAACCTCATCCTTGTGGAGTGAACAGATGGAAAATTATTCGAATGGGTATGGACATTCGATTAAAATGTGAGGGGTGTGAGCATAGCGTATTAATACCGCGCAGAGAGTTCACACGAAAATTAAAAAAGGTTTTAGTTCGATCTGAAGAGTAGGAAGATTTTTAAATCAATGGGTATCTAGTAGAGCAATCTGAAGGATCGCTCGTATTAGATACCTTTCGTATGTTTAGAATTAATATTCAGATTTTCTTGTTATTTTTTTTTGAAATCAATATAATTGTGAAAGATTAACTAAGTTCGTATAGGAGTGGAAAATATGGCATTAACAGCAGGAATCGTAGGATTACCAAACGTAGGAAAGTCGACATTATTTAATGCAATTACACAAGCGGGGGCAGAATCAGCAAACTATCCGTTTTGTACAATTGATCCAAACGTAGGTGTGGTAGAAGTACCAGATTACCGTTTAGTAAAATTAACTGAATTAGTTCAACCTAAAAAAACTGTTCCAACAACTTTTGAATTTACTGATATCGCAGGGATCGTTAAAGGTGCAAGTAAAGGTGAAGGGTTAGGAAATAAGTTTTTATCTCATATTCGTGAAGTAGACGCAATTTGCCAAGTAGTACGTTGCTTTGTAGATGATAATATTACTCACGTATCTGGAAAAGTAGATCCAATTGCAGATATTGAAACAATTAACTTAGAACTAATTCTTGCAGACTTAGAATCAGTTGAAAAACGTATTGATCGTGTAGCTAAATTAGCGAAACAAAAAGATAAAGATGCATCTTATGAACATGAAATTTTAGTGAAATTAAGAGAAGCATTTGAAAATGACAAGCCAGCTCGTTCAGTAGAGTTTACGGAAGAGCAAATGAAAGTAGTAAAAGGGTTACACTTATTAACGACTAAGCCAATGCTTTACATCACTAATGTCGGCGAAGACGAAATCGCAGATGCTTCATCAAACGAATACGTTGAAAAAGTAAGAGAATTTGCAGCTGAGGAAGGTTCTCAAGTAATTGTAATTAGTGCAAAAATTGAAGAAGAAATTGCGGAGTTAGATGATGAAGAGAAACGTACATTCCTTCAAGAACTTGGAATTGAAGAATCAGGTTTAGATCAATTAATTCGTGCAGCTTATTCTTTATTAGGATTGGCAACTTATTTCACTGCAGGTGTACAAGAAGTAAGAGCTTGGACATTTAAAAAAGGCATGAAAGCTCCACAATGTGCTGGCGTAATTCATAGTGACTTCGAACGTGGCTTTATTCGCGCAGAAACAGTTTCTTTTGAAGATTTAGCGACTTATGGTAACATGACAGCATCAAAAGAAGCAGGTAAAGTACGTCTTGAAGGTAAAGAGTACATCGTACAAGATGGAGATGTAATGCATTTCCGATTTAATGTTTAATGAAATAGCAACTGAATTATTGATTTGCTATCTTAAAAAAACTATGCTATAATTTTAACTCGTGAGTGATTAATTAAATTGCTCCTTGCCCTTAAGTGGGCCGTTAGACCAAAAGGAGGTGACATTGTGATGAATAAATACGAAATCATGTACATCGTTCGTCCAAACATGGAAGACGAAGCACAAAAAGCATTAGTTGAGCGTTTCAACGGCGTTTTAACTGAACAAGGTGCTGAAATCACAAACGTTAAAGAGTGGGGTAAACGTCGTTTAGCTTATGAAATTAACGATTTCCGTGATGGACACTACATGCTTGTAAACGTTTCTGCTAAGCCAGAAGCAGTACAAGAATTCGATCGTTTAGCGAAAATCAGCGAAGATATCATCCGCCATATCGTTATCCGTGAAGAAGAAAAATAAGATTTTTTAAATGCTTTAGGGAGGTAGGAATCAGATGATCAATCGTGTTGTACTTGTAGGTCGCTTAACAAAGGATCCGGACTTACGTTATACACCAAGTGGGGTTGCCGTAGCAACATTTACTCTAGCGGTGAATCGTGCCTACTCAAATCAGCAAGGTGAAAGAGAAGCGGATTTTATTAACTGCGTTATCTGGAGAAAGCCTGCTGAAAACGTAGCAAATTTCTTGAAAAAAGGAAGCTTAGCTGGCGTTGAGGGTCGTATTCAAACTAGAAGTTTTGATGGTCAAGATGGTAAGAGAGTATATGTAACTGAAGTTGTAGCCGACTCTGTTCAATTCTTAGAACCAAGAAATGCATCAGGTAACCAAGGTGGTTCAGTCGGTATGAACCAACAAAATCAAGGTTTTAACGCTGGAAATCCTTTCGAAGCACCATCTCAAAAGCCTAGCTTTAATGATGATCCATTTGGTGGGACAAGCAAAACGATTGATATTACTGATGACGATCTTCCTTTCTAATAATAAAAACAGTGTAATGCTGAACGGTTAACATTACTAAAAAACTAATTTTTAAGTAGAGGAGGGAAATAACAATGGCAATGGGTGGACGCAAAGGTGGACGTGCTAAACGTCGTAAAGTTTGTTACTTTACTTCAAACGGCATCACTACAATCGACTTCAAAGATACTGAGTTATTAAAACGTTTCGTTTCTGAGCGTGGTAAAATTTTACCTCGTCGTGTAACTGGTACTTCTGCGAAATACCAACGTAAATTAACGATTGCAATCAAACGCTCTCGTCAAATGGCTTTATTACCATACGTGGCTGAATAAGCTAAGTAATAAAAAGTACAGCATTCTCGTGCTGTACTTTTTTTGTATTTATGAAAAAATAAGTTTTATGGTAAAATAAGAAATAGTATGCTTATCGCGAAATAAGTAGAGGTAGTTGAAAGGAGCTTTATTTTGAAATCGACTCGCTTTATTACCGAGGGTGCAGTACTTTTAGCTATTTACTCAGTACTACTGTTAATATTTAGATTTGTACCGTTTCTCTCAATTTTTATGGCATTCCTTATGCCGCTGCCGTTTATTATTCTAAGTATTAAATACTCAATTAAGGAATCACTTTTACTTTGCTGTGTGGCGCTGGGATTAACAATTGTGATTACCTCATTTAATTTACTTCCAGTTACTTTAATGTACTCAACAGTTGGTATAGCATTTGGGTATCTGTTGAAAAATGAGCGAAGTAAAGGCGAGATTTTACTTACTAGTACTTTTTTATATTTAATACATACAGTACTATCGTACATACTATTTAAAGCTGTTTTTCATATTGATTTCGTTAAAGAGAATATAGACTTGGCAACGGAAGCTATAGAAAAAAGTAAGGAACTTAGTGCTAGTCTCGGTACAAACGCCAATGAAAAAGCTTTAGATAGTCTTACAAATGCTATTAAATTAATCCCTACATTAATTCCTTCGTTACTGTTAATGGTTAGTTTTATACTTGCTTTTTTAACACAACTAGTAACTTTTCCATTAATAAGAAGATTAGGTTATAAAACACCGAAATTTAAGCCATTTAGAGAGTTTAGACTCCCAGTAGGATTCATGTGGTTCTTTTTAATTGTAATGATTTTTTCGTTCTTCAATTTGAAACAAAGTAGTTTCCTCAGTACAGCAGTGATTAACTTAACATATGTACTTCAAATTTTACTACTTGTTCAAGGTTATGCATCGATCTTTTATTTTAGTTACTTAAAAAAGTTTTCTAAAGCGGTACCAATTATTATATTGATCGCAAGTTTTATCATTCAACCGTTAATTTATATTGTTTTACTAATTGGAATCGTCTCAATTGGAATCTTTAATAGAAGAAAAATTTAAACTTAATAACATATTTGTTACTAATTTGTTGTGCAAAAGTGAATAAACTTTAATATGTAAGTTAGATTTTATTTGGCTTAGGGGTTGAACATATGCAAGATTTTCATAAGAAACAAATGTTTCTTATACCCGTCTATCTTTTAACTGCTCTTTCAGTGTTTTTGATCGGAACTGTGGTCTATATTCAACCTAAAATAGGGATAATTTTTATTGTTATCTTTTTATGCGTTATTTTTCTAGTTGTAAAGTTAGAAATTAAGTATCGCTACGTTTTAGATATGTATATAGAATCAGTTATGTCGAGAGTGAAAAATTTAAGTAATGAAGCAATTACAGAAATGCCAATTGGAGTATTACTTTATGATAGAGAGTACCATATTGAATGGGGCAATCAATATATTTTAAATATTTTAGACGATCGTTCATTAATTGGTAAACACATATATGATCTATCTGAAGGGTTAATGGCTTTAATATCGAAAAAAGAGAAAAAAGAAGATGTATTGATTATTAGTAAAAGAACATATCGCGTAGTAATTAAAAGAGAAGAGCGATACATTTATTTATTTGACGTGACAGAACAGGCACAATTAGAGAAGTTATACGAAGATCAAAGAACAGTAATCGGAATTATTTTATTAGATAATTACGATGAAATGACACAGGGATTAGATGATCAGGAACGTTCTAGTGTAAATGGTGCAGTAACAACTATGTTAAATAGTTGGGCTAATAGCCATGGTATTTTCTTGAAACGTGTTTCATCTGATCGTTATAGTGTAGTTTTAAATGAAGGAATTCTGGCAGCATTAGAAAATAATAAGTTCTCTATATTAGACCAAGTAAGGGAAGAAACTACAAAACGTAATTTGCCTCTTACTCTAAGCGTCGGTGTCGGAGTAGGCAGTTTAAATTTAACCGAACTTGGTCAACTAGCTCAATCAGGCTTAGATTTAGCGCTAGGGCGCGGGGGAGATCAAGTAACTGTTAAAAACATTAACGGTAAAGTAAAGTTTTTTGGTGGAAAAACAAACCCTGTAGAAAAGAGAACGAGAGTTAGAGCGAGGGTAATCTCGCATGCATTAAGAGATTTAATGAAGAGTAGCACCAATGTTATGATAATGGGTCATAAGTTACCTGACATGGATGCTCTTGGTTCAGCAGTTGGGATCTTAAAAATGGTAATGCATAATGAAGTGGATGGTTATGTAGTAATTGATAAAGGTGAAGTAGATAAAAGTGTTAATCGGTTGATGAGGGAAATGTCTAAAAATGAACAATTTATGTCTTGTTTTATTTCACCTGAAAAAGCAAAAGAACTTATTACTGAAGATACATTAATAATCGTAGTAGATACCCATAGACCAACAATGGTTGAAGAAGAATCACTTTTAAATGAGACAGATAAAATTGTTGTTATAGACCATCATCGACGAGGAGAGGACTTCATTAAGGATGCAATTCTAGTTTATATGGAGCCGTACGCTTCCTCTACCGCAGAATTAGTTACAGAGTTATTGGAGTACCAGCCTAAGAAAATAAAATTAAGCATGCTTGAGGCAACAGCCTTACTTGCAGGAATTATTGTTGATACAAAGAGTTTTACTTTCCGAACAGGGGCACGAACTTTTGACGCAGCATCATACTTGCGTTCGAATGGCGCGGATACAATACTCGTTCAAAATTTATTAAAACAAGATATGAATGAATATATTCGCAAAGCAGAATTAATAGAGGAAGCCTATATGTACAAAGAGGGCTTTGCGATTAGCTTTGGAAAAGACAATGTAAACTATGATCAAGTTTTAATCGCAAAGGCTGCAGATACATTATTAACGATGACTGATGTCATTGCATCTTTTGTTATTGCGAAAAGGTCAGATAATCTTGTTAGCATCAGCAGTCGTTCATTAGGGAATATAAATGTTCAATTAATAATGGAAGAGCTTGGCGGTGGCGGTCACTTAACAAATGCTGCTTCACAAATTGAATCTTCTTCAATCAGAGAAGTTGAACAACATTTATTGAGAATAATCGATGAATATATTGAAGGGAGAACAAACAAATGAAAGTAATTTTCTTAAAAGATGTAAAAGGAAAAGGTAAAAAAGGGGAAACTAAAAATATCGCAGATGGCTATGCAAGCTTCTTAATCAAAAATGGGGATGCTATTGAAGCTACTGCAGGTAATATGAAAACTCTTGAAGCGAAAAAAAATAAAGAATTAAAAGATGCACAAAACGAATTAGAAAATTGTAAAAAGCTAAAAGAAACAATTGAAACTCTAACAGTAGAACTAAAAGCTAAATCAGGTGAAGGCGGTCGTCTTTTCGGATCAATCACTAGCAAACAAATTGCTGATGAGCTTCAAAAAGTACATGGTATTAAACTAGATAAACGTAAATTCGAAATGAATGATGCGATTAGAGGCTTAGGTGTAACAAATATTAAAGTAAAATTGCATCCTGAAGTAAGTGCAACTTTAAAAGTACACGTTAAGGAACAATAAGAAAAACAAGCATCTGGAGGACTAGAAATGAGTGATTTGCTAAATGATCGTACTCCACCACAGAATATAGAAGCTGAACAGGCTGTATTAGGAGCCATACTGTTAGATTCAGAGGCGCTAATATCAACTTCAGAACGGCTTTTACCAGATGACTTTTATCGAGCTGCCCATCAAAAAATATTTGAAGCAATGCTTAAGATTGCTTCAAGGAATGAGCCTCTAGATGTTATCACGCTAACTTCTGAACTAGCTAATCAAGGAGTGTTAGAAGAAGTAGGAGGAGTATCATACTTAAATGATATGCTGGCTTCGGTACCAACGGCATCTAACGTTGAATACTATGCAAAGAGCGTTGAAGAAAAATCTACTTTAAGAAGATTAATAAGAACCGCTACAAATATTGTAGCGGAAAGCTATGCGCCAGATAATCCGGTAGATGTTGTACTAAACGAGGCTGAAAAAAGTATTTTAAAAGTAGCTCAGCGCACGAACGTTTCCGGTTTTCAAAGTATTAAAGATGTAGTATTTACTACATTTAGTAAAATTGAGACTTTATTTAATCAACGTGGCGATATCACAGGTGTACCGACAGGGTTTACTGATTTAGATCGTATGACAGCGGGATTTCAGCCGAATGACTTAATTATAGTAGCAGCCCGTCCTTCTGTAGGTAAAACAGCTTTTGCGTTGAATATCGCACAAAACGTAGCGACTAAAACAGATGAAAACGTAGCAATTTTCAGTCTCGAGATGGGAGCAGATCAGCTTGTAATGCGTATGCTTTGTGCGGAAGGGAATATTAATGCACAGGCACTGCGTACAGGTAATCTTGAACAAGAGGATTGGAATAAGCTTACGATGGCTGCTAGTAGCCTAGCTGGTACAGGCATATATATCGATGATACACCTGGTATTAGAGTAAATGATATACGCGCTAAGTGTAGAAGACTGAAGCAAGAGCATGGCTTAGGAATGATCCTAATTGATTATATGCAGCTTATTCAAGGTAACGGCAAAGGTGGAGAAAATCGTCAACAAGAAGTATCAGAAATTTCACGTTCTCTTAAAGGACTGGCGAGGGAATTAAAAGTACCTCTAATAGCCTTATCTCAGCTATCACGTAGCGTAGAATCAAGACAAGATAAACGCCCAATGATGTCTGATATTCGTGAATCAGGAAGTATTGAGCAAGATGCGGATATCGTTGCGTTCTTATACCGAGATGATTACTACGATAAAGAATCGGAGAATAAAAATATTATTGAAATCATTATTGCTAAACAAAGGAATGGTCCAGTAGGTACTGTTTCATTAGCGTTCGTAAAAGAATATAACAAGTTCGTAAACTTAGAACGAAGGTTTGACGAGCAAGCACCAGGTGCCTAAAAAGTTTGTAATCAGACAGTCATAAATATGTTTAATCAGTCTGCTCTCTACTACTTTGGATTTCATCTAAAAATAATCGCATAGTGAATCTATGTGATTATTTTTTTTTGTTAGGGTAAACTATTTTTATCAAATTCTTTAGTTTGTATTTACGAACAAAAAAAACTTAGAACAGAATTATTCAAAGAGATTTATTGACAAATTCCGTAAGTTTGATATACTAGTTTTGGTTTTAGTTCGGAAATAGCGTATTTTAATCGGAGGTGCAGTACATTGTCATCAGTAGTAGTAGTTGGTTCTCAATGGGGAGACGAAGGAAAAGGAAAAATTACCGACTTTTTATCACAACAGGCAGAAGTAGTTGCAAGATATCAAGGTGGTAACAACGCAGGTCATACAATCGTATTTAATGGTGTAAAGTACAAACTTCATTTAATTCCATCAGGTATTTTCTTCTCAGATAAAATTTGTGTTATTGGAAATGGTATGGTTGTAGATCCTAAAGCTTTAGTTCAAGAGCTAGCATACCTACATGATAAAGGTGTTTCAACTGACAACTTACGTATTAGTAACCGTGCTCATGTTATCTTACCTTATCATTTAAAACAAGATGAGTTAGAAGAAGAGCGTAAAGGTGATAATAAGATTGGTACTACTAAAAAAGGTATTGGACCAGCTTATATGGACAAAGCTGCACGTGTGGGAATCCGTATGGCAGACCTTTTAGATAAAGAAGAGTTTTACGAAAAATTAAAACGCAATCTTGAAGAGAAAAATAATTTATTTGAAAAAATGTATGATTCAAATTCATTAAATATCGAAGAGATTTTTGAAGAATATTATGAGTTCGGACAACAAATTAAAAAATATGTGTGTGATACTTCTGTTGTATTAAATGATGCAATTGATGGTGGAAAGCGCGTATTATTTGAAGGCGCACAAGGTGTAATGTTAGATATCGACCAAGGTACATACCCATTCGTTACTTCTTCTAACCCTGTTGCAGGTGGAGTAACAATTGGATCTGGTGTTGGTCCAACCAAAATTAATCACGTTGTTGGTGTATGTAAAGCTTACACTACTCGTGTTGGTGAAGGTGCATTCCCAACTGAGCTTTTCGATGAAATTGGAAATACAATTCGTGAAGTAGGTCGTGAGTACGGTACAACTACTGGAAGACCAAGACGTGTTGGTTGGTTTGATAGTGTAGTAGTTCGCCACGCTCGTCGCGTTAGCGGTATTACTGATTTATCACTTAACTCAATTGACGTATTAACAGGACTAGAGACTGTTAAAATTTGCGTTGCTTATAAATTCCGTGGAGAAACAATTACTGAGTTCCCTGCTAGCTTAAAACAACTTGCAGAATGTGAGCCAGTTTTTGAAGAACTTCCAGGTTGGACAGAAGATATTACAGGAGTGAAAACTCTTAATGAACTACCAGTTAATGCAAGACATTATGTAGAACGTGTGTCTCAATTAGTAGGTATTCCATTATCTGTATTCTCAGTAGGTCCAGACCGTAACCAAACAAATATCGTACGTAACGTTTTCGGAGCTTAATATAATAAAAAGCCCTTAAATAAAAATTTAGGGGCTTTTATTAATTTTTTAAAAAAACTATTGCAAATTTATTAGAAAGTATGATAAGATAAATCTTGTCGTCATAACTAGTATATAGTTTATGAAGTTAATCATTTTATGAGCCATTAGCTCAGTAGGTAGAGCATCTGACTTTTAATCAGAGGGTCGAAGGTTCGAATCCTTCATGGCTCATCTTTTCTTAAATTAATGTGGCCCGTTGGTCAAGCGGTTAAGACACCGCCCTTTCACGGCGGTAACACGGGTTCGAGTCCCGTACGGGTCATCCTTTTTTATAAACTTATCTTGGTCCCGTGGTGTAGCGGTTAACATGCCTGCCTGTCACGCAGGAGATCGCCGGTTCGATCCCGGTCGGGACCGCCATATAATGGCTCGGTAGCTCAGTCGGTAGAGCAGAGGACTGAAAATCCTCGTGTCGGCGGTTCGATTCCGTCCCGAGCCATCATAAAAACTACTGTATATACAGTAGTTTTTTATTTTATATCAACCTAATAGAAAATAGATTCTAGTTTGATTAAAACGGTTCGATTTTACAAAAAAACATACTTAATTTAAAATAGAAGTAAGTGGAGTAGACCTCTAGCAACAAGCTAGAGGTTTTTTTCAAAAATCTAGTGTTTATATATAAAAAGAATAACACGTATGATCGTAGTCGTATTATATTTAGAGAGATAGTCCACAAAACGAAATTGCTATGAAAAGTTCATTTGTTGCCTAATTTAATACTAAATTGCAAAAGATATGTATAGAATTGATGGCAGCAAAAACTGACTAGAAAAGGAGTGCGGGGAATGAATAAAAAAATATTAATAGTCGATGATGAAAAACCAATTGCTGATATATTGAAGTTTAATTTAGAAAAAGAAGGTTTTGAAATTGTTTGCGCGTATGATGGAGAGGAAGCATTACAAAAAGTAGATGAGTTTCTTCCTGATCTAGTTTTATTAGATATTATGTTGCCAATTAGAGATGGTTTAGAAGTTTGTAGAGAAATTAGAAAGAATCATGATATGCCGATCATTATGATTACAGCAAAAGATTCTGAATTAGATAAAGTACTAGGTTTAGAAATGGGAGCAGATGACTACGTAACAAAACCATTTAGTACACGTGAGTTGCTTGCTAGAGTTAAAGCAAATTTACGTAGACACCAAACAGGAGCTACATCTGAAAAAGAGGAATCAGTTGAAGTTATTATTGGTTCGCTTGTTATCAATCCAAACGCTTATATCGTAACAAAACGTGGCGAGAAGATCGAATTAACTCACCGCGAATTTGAATTACTATATTACTTAGCAAAGCATATCGGACAGGTTATGACGAGAGAACACTTACTTCAAACCGTTTGGGGTTATGATTATTTTGGAGATGTACGAACTGTCGATGTAACAATTCGAAGACTTCGTGAAAAAATTGAGGACAATCCAAGTTATCCACTTTTCATTGTAACAAGAAGAGGAGTAGGATATTACCTGCGTGATCCGGAGCAAGATTAATGGCAGCTTATAATAAAGTTGGTTTATTTAAATCAATTGTATTTAAATTTGTACTTGTTTATATTTTACTCATACTGGTGGCTATGCAAATTATTAGCGTTTATTTTTCGAGAGAGCTTGAAAAGCAACTCGTAAATAGTTTTACAGTTGCGATAAACGAACGAGCTAAGCTACTGGCTTATAATATAAAAATCGAGTATGAAAAAAAGAAAACTCTGGACGATCCAGAGGTAAAAGCTAATATCCGAAAAATAGTTTCTGACTTTGGAAAGAATATTGGAATATCAGACGTAAGAGTTATTAACCAAAATAGTGAAGTCATTGCTACTTCGGATTCTAGTAATCGGTCTATTGTTGGTAAAAGGACAACTGATATTTTAGTTAAAAGAGCACTTTTAGTAGGTACTAGAACTGAAAAAGTGTTAATTGATCCTAAAAATGGTCATCGAATGAAAACGATTGTTACCCCAGTAATGGAAGGCGACGAAATTGTTTCAGCCATTTACACGAGTGCTTCAATGGAAAGCACTTATGAAAGAATGGAATTAATTAACCGTATTTTTTCAACGGGTACAATTATAGCAGTCGCGATTACATCCATTTTAGGGATATTATTGGCTAAAGCAATTACGAAGCCAATCTCTGAAATAAGAAGACAGGCCCAAGAAATGGCGAAAGGAAATTTCTCTCGCAAATTAAAGGCTTATAGTGAAGATGAGATTGGTGAATTAACGATATCATTTAATAATCTATCACGTAATTTACAGCAAGCTAGAGCTTCAACAGATGGAGAAAGAAGAAAGCTTCAATCAGTATTAGAGCATATGTCAGACGGGGTTATTGCAACTGACCGTAGAGGAAAAATTATTCTCTTAAATGATCCAGCTGAAACGATGCTAAATGTTTCACGTGAAACAGTATTAAATAAATCTATCTTAGAGGTATTGGGAATCGAAAAGATTAATACTTTAGATGATTTATACGATGAGCCAGATTCAATTATGTTAGATTATAGCGATAATAAGAGACCAATGATTATACGATCTAGCTTTTCAACTATTCAAAAAGAATCTGGTAAAGTTAATGGTCTAATCGCTGTACTTTATGATGTAACTGAACAGGAAAAGATAGAGCAAGAACGTAGAGATTTTGTTTCCAATGTGTCGCATGAATTAAGAACACCGTTAACAACGATGAGAAGCTATTTAGAAGCATTGTCAGATGGAGCTTGGGAGAATAAAGAAATTGCACCTAAGTTTTTACAAGTAACTCAAGATGAAACGGAACGAATGATTCGATTAGTAAATGACTTATTACAATTATCTAAGTTAGATAGTACTGAATATCGTTTAATGAAAGATTGGGTAAACTTTACAGAATTATTTAATCGTATAATTGATCGACATGAAATGAGTAAGTCTCAAGAAGTATCGTTCAAACGTGAGTTTATAAGTAAGACAAGATTTGTATTTATAGATGAAGATAAAATTACACAAGTGTTAGATAATATTATTTCCAATGCACTAAAGTATTCACCGGAGGGTGGGACTGTAACTTATCGTATTAAGGAGTCTAGAGATCAAATATTAGTTAGTATTACTGACGAAGGTATGGGAATTCCAAAAGAAAATCTATCAAAGATATTTGATCGTTTCTATCGAGTAGATAAAGCTAGATCAAGACAAGTTGGGGGCACTGGCCTAGGGCTTGCTTTGGCAAAAGAAATGATTTACGCGCACGATGGTCATATATGGGCTAAAAGTGAAGAAGGAAAGGGTACAACAGTCTATTTCACACTTCCAGTGGCTGATGACCAAGAGGATGAGTGGGAATGAGAAGAGAACATATAAAATCAGTTATTTTAACTACTCTTGTTATAGTAAGCTTAGTTCTTTCATATAGCTTATGGTCATATCAACCAACATACGATGTACTTCAAAATCAAGACTATGTCCAAAAAGTTTCAATTGGTGCCAAAAGAGACTTTAAGGACATAGTAATTCCGAACTTATTAGTTGTTCATGAATCGAATAAAAATTATGAAACAACTAAACAGAGTAATATATCACCGATTTATAGATCATTGCAGAAATCCGAAATCACAAATTTTGAAAACCTGACAAATAGAACATCTGAAGTTGCCTACCAATCAATAACAAAAGGAAAAAATAAACTAGAAATTATTTTTCCAACTGTAGTGCCAATTGAGACATTAGGTAAAGTTCTTAATCTAGACGCAAAACGATTACAAAATGTTTTATTTGATCGAATAATCATCAATTTATCTACTAAACAAGATTCTTCAGCAAGGATCTATTTTTCGAATGAAGCACAAAACATTCTTTATGGAGCAACATTTGATAACTCTTCAATTATTGCATCAGTTGAAAAGATAAGAGACAATTACGAAAGCTTTACTGAAAGCTTAGGATATAAGTTAGATTCAGGTAAAATAATTTATTTACCTAAAAAACCAATCAAATTAACAACGATGGAGTTCCTTACAACGGATATCGATGTTGATAAATTAAAAGATGCTATATTTAGTGATCCATCAAATGTCCGAAAAGAAAGTACCGATTCAGGAGATACATTCACAGACGGTACTAGATTAATGTCAGTTTCACCATTAAATCGGTCGATTTCATTTGTTAACCCGACAACACCTGAAAACAATAATAATCAAAGTCCTAATTTATTAGTCCAAAGAAGTGTTGATTTTATTAATGCTCACGGTGGCTGGACTGATGGATATATTTTGTCTGGCGTTAAACCTGAAAATAATGAAGTTTCATTTAGACTTTTTGTAAATAATTTACCTGTGTATAATAATTCAACAATTACGACGAGCTGGGGAGTAGACGATATAGAAACCTTTAAACGTCCATTGTATAAATTTACTAGAATCCAGGTGGACAAGAAGGAAAGTGAAATGGAGTTAATGGCTGGTTCTCAAATTATGGAGATCATATCTAAAAATAAGTCTATTAACAAATCCCTTATTAAGGATATTAGCTTAGGGTACGAGACGATATTTGATGAAGAGAAATCAACTATCAATCAACCGTACTATAATAGAGCAATTCAGTTAAAACCTGTTTGGATTATAAATTACGATGACACATATAAGAAGATTGATCAAGATTTGCTAAGTAGAACTGGGGTGAATATTGTTGGATTGGAGTAGAATCAAAACAATATTTATTTTAACTTTCTTAGTATTAGATTTATTTTTAGCGATTCAATATTATCAAAAGCGAAGTAGCGACCAGTTTGATACGATGGCGGAATCGAGTATTGAGGAGCAATTAAAGGAAAATGATATCACATATGTGACATTACCTAAAAATTCTTTAAAGGAATCTTATATATCGGGTAATAGTAAGGATTTCTCGAAGAAAAATTTTGCTGATCGAAAAGGACAGAATATACAAATCTACAAAGATGTATTACAAAGTCAATTGAAAAAACCAGTTCCAATTGCAGAGACAAATAAAATACTCTTCTTAGAAAACTTTGTGAAGGAGTATGTTTGGAATGGTGGTAACTATCGTTATTGTCAAATAGATCAAACGTCAAAAACGATATACTTCTGTCAAACCTATAAAGATCGCCTAATTTATAATATCGAAAGCTCAGTAGTTGAAATAAAGTATAACGATAATAATGAGATTTACGGGTATCGCCAAAGATATTTAGAAAACTTAAAGGAAATGATCGATAAAAAGAATGTGCAAGAAGCGTTACCGGCAATTAAAGCCATTGAAAATTTATTTGTTAAAGATGAATTAAAACCGAGTGATCGAATTACAAAGGTTGACTTTGGCTATTATACAGTAATCCCGTTATCGAATGGAGTTAAATTCATAGCACCAGCATGGCATATCATTGCCAATGAACAGCAGGATTACTTTGTAAATGCTATTGAGGGACAAATAATTAAGATAGATAAAGAACAATGGAGTGAATAGCGATGAGTCTGCATTTTAGTGTACTTGCAAGTGGAAGTACCGGAAATGCGTTATACGTTGGGACGGAGAAAACTAAGCTTTTAGTTGATACAGGACTAAGCGGTAAAGCGATGGAGTCTTTATTTAAAGAAATCAACAAGGATATAAAAGAAGTTTCCGGCATTCTAGTCACGCATGAGCATAGTGATCACATTAAAGGACTTGGAGTTCTTGCCAGAAGATATCAAATCCCAATTTACGCGAATGAAAAAACATGGAAAGCAATGAACCATTTAATTGGAGAAATTCCAACAGAGCAAAAGTTCATTTTTAACATGGAAACGACGATTCAGTTTGGGGATATTGAAGTTGAATCATTTGGTGTATCACATGACGCTGCTGAACCAATGTTTTACGTATTTCATCATAACGAGAAAAAATTTGTTACAATTACGGATACAGGCTATGTAAGTGATCGAATGAAGGGAATCATTTCTAACGCAGATATGTACATTTTTGAAAGTAACCATGATGTTGAAATGCTACGCATGGGTAGATATCCTTGGAGCATTAAACGCCGTATATTAAGCGATGTTGGTCACGTATCAAATGAGGATGCTGCACTTGCAATGGCTGATGTAATTGGAGATAAAACAAAACGTATTTATCTTGCGCATTTAAGCCAAGATAATAATATGAAAGAGCTTGCCAGAATGTCTGTTACACAAACATTAGAGGGAAAAGGATTTGAAGTTGGGATGCAATTTGAAATTCATGATACGGATCCTCAAAAACCAACAGATATAGTGTATGTATAAAACAAAGCGCATACTTAAGGGGAGAGTTTACTTTTCCTCTTTTTTTTACGTTAAAACACTATAAATTGGGCAGCAGGGAGTGGTACTCGACGTAGTCGCCAATTTTAGGAATTAAGTATAAGTGCAACTACGCCTCTGACTTCGCCTAAAAGGCTCGTCAATCGACGAGTTTTCTTTATGTGCTATAAAAAAGGAGCTGTGTATAAGTGAAAAAAACAATTTTAAGCTGTGATGAGCATGTAGAATGGGCTCTTGACGATTTTGTGGATAAGTATAGTGAAACACCTCTGTTGAATAAAGTCGAAAAAACGCATAATATATCCACAACCTGTGAATATTGTCAAAATGATGCCATATATATTGTATCGAACATAGATTCCCCCACTAAATGTGGATAGAAATTGTGGGTATGTGGATAACTTTTGTGTATAACTTGTTCGTAAAGTGAGGATATAGTGTGAATATCTCAATTATCAGTGTTGGAAAGTTAAAAGAGAAGTATTTAAAGATGGGGATAGATGAATACATAAAACGATTATCTAGTTATGCAAAAATGGATATGATCGAAGTCCCGGATGAAAAAGCACCAGAGAATTTAAGCGATGCAGACATGCTAATCGTCAAGGAAAAAGAAGGCGAAAGAATTTTAAGTAAAATAGCAGAAGATGCATATGTAATTGCATTAGCAATTAAGGGGAAGGAACATACGTCTGAATCACTAGCAAAAAAAATAGATCAACTTGCCACATATGGAAACAGCAAAGTAGCATTCGTAATTGGTGGATCGTTAGGTCTAAGTGATGCTGTGATGAAAAGAGCGGATGATACATTGTCATTTTCAAAAATGACTTTTCCGCATCAATTAATGAAGTTGGTTTTAGTCGAGCAGATTTATCGAGCTTTTCGGATTAATAGAAATGAGCCTTATCATAAGTAAATGAGATATTAGATGATTTAGTTGAAGCTAATAAAAAGTACTGGCCAGAGTTAGAATAAATGGAACATCATAAGTAAAATAGAAAAGGGAATGTGCTACCAATAGTTTTTTGGATCACATTCCCTTTTCTATGTATTTAGTCTAATTTCCCATCAAAAGAAGAAACTATCCCATTGACTTAATTTGTAAGTCCATTGTCAACGCTAGCTTCGACTGCACTTTGAACGTTAGCCGGCACCGAGGATAGGAAGTCATAACCAGTCATAGACTCAATTGAATCTACACTTACCCTATAGTAGCTCCAAGGATGGCTAGAAGTTGTTTGATCATTTGGCAGCACTACAGCTATTACCCTCGTAGAAGTTGTAACACGATTTAAATCATTATTCCCGTTTGGTAATACAACAATCACTTTCCATGTTTTTGCTGGCACGACAACGCCATTTCCAACAGTAGTCTTATATCCGTTAGACCCAGTGCCTCCGGATCCATAGCCACCAGATAGTACATATAATTCGTTTCCGGCTGATACAAGTGAACGACTATACTCTTCTAAATTTGCCCAAGTAATCTCGTTGTTATTTGGAGCTTGAGGAATCATATTGCTCATTAGAAAAGTTGCTGAATTATTAGCAACAGTAGATGTACGGTCAGCAGATGGACACATATGACCTCGATCAAACCCACTTCCTGAAAATTCACTAGCAGTAACTTGATACCACCCTGATGGCAATGTTGTATCAGCACGGAAGTCATCCTGACGAGCCGCACTTCCGAGATCAGATGAACCTATGTGCCAGCTAATCCAGTTAGGCTCATGTTTGCTATTGTTGTAAGATAGATCATACTGAGGCTTAACCATTAAATAATTATTAGAATTAGATACATTACTTGTAGCACCACTTGGATTCCCTAATCCGATATGATCATTATCAGTGCCCGTTTGAGTTTGTGTAGAAGGCTCAGCCGTAGAAGACGAATTTTGAGGAACTAGGCTGCTCGTAATCACAAAGTCATTAGCATTATTATTTGTGTCCCAACCATTTCCTTGACCTTGGACGGTTCCACCATTGTTGTCTTTACGTTCTACACTTGTCGTGGCAGAAATAGTACCTACTGGTGTAGTTTCTGAATCATTTGCAGAGCCGAAACCAACAAAATCGACCATATTTAAATCCGTTGAACCTGATACCGCTGTTGTAACTTTTGCTAGCGCAACTTTTCCGCTGCTTGCACTTAAATTGATTGTACCTGTAACATCTGCAGTCGGTAGATCAACAGTTCCGCCACCACCACTTGCTTCTTTAATTAAATAATACTGATATGAACCAATACTACCTGTCAAATTTGTAATGCTACTGAATGTACCAGTTGAAGAAGCGTATTGGACAGACCATCCAGACAAGCTAATACTTGAATCTGAAGGATTATAAAGTTCAATATAATCATTTTTGTAGGAAGTACCGCTATTACCTCCACCACCATAAACTTCGCTGATAACGACATGAGATCCAACAGCAGCCTGTGCAGGTTTCGTAAATAAGTTCCCTAAAGCAGAACTAAAAAAAACTAAACTAGAACAAACGATGAAGGCTGTCTTTCTTTTGAAATTTTTCTTAATTTTTTTAGATAACATAGTCTTTTGTACCGTTCGACTTTCTGACATAAAATAAAAACCTCCTACTAAGTTTTGAAAAAATACTGATAGTAATTGAAACAACCCAAGAATAAGAACTCGATCCATTCATTGTGTATGCTTGGGGGGGAATAAAATAGTAGGTGTCCTAAAGATGGTGTTCTGGTTGAGGGTTCTTGAGGTACCATGGACCCTGGTTATAGAGAAAATGTGCTAATATGATAATTTGCACAAGAAAAATAAAAAAATATGTTTAATAGGGCAAAAAAAACTATTACTTAATCTAGAGCAGATTGTTTACATACAGATACCTTAAAAAAACGTTTTAGCACCTCCTTATAGTATTTTTTTGTGATCTCAATTTTTGCTCACTAATAGGTTAAGAACAATAGAAAATGGCTTTAAAATGCAGGTGCATTAATTTTTTTATATTCACTTAAAACACCATGAATGACCTAAATATGTATTATATTTCCATTGCCTAATTCCACAATACCATAGTTTTTTTTAGGGAAATTTAAATTATTTGTAAATAAATAGCCAACTTTTATTAAGGAGATTTAAGTGTATACTCATTTAATCCAATAAATAATTAAAGGGTTAACTACTTACGAGCCGTCAACATTATAAAAGAAGACAAAGTCTATACTTTTTAATAATCCTAAGAAAATCTTAAGATTTACATTGAGAGGTTATTAAGATTTTACTGTTATCATCCTCTTAACATGAAAAATAAAGAGGTGATACAATTTTGAAAAAGGTAAATAGGAGAGAGATACATGAACATATTAGTTTGTGATGATGATCAGTCTATTGTTGAGGCAATTTGTATTTATCTAGAAAATGAAGGATATAGCATGTTCAAGACCTATAACGGAGTAGAGGCCTTGGAGACCATCGAAAACAAAGAAATCCATCTCATTATTATGGATATTATGATGCCTAAATTAGATGGAATTCGGACTACGATGAAGATTAGAGAAAATTATGGTGTGCCTGTCATTATGCTGTCTGCGAAGTCCGAGGATTCTGATAAAATTTTAGGCTTAAATTTAGGAGCAGATGATTACATAACAAAGCCATTCAATCCCTTAGAGCTCATTGCACGAGTTAAATCACAACTGCGAAGATATACAAGCTTAGGAAGTCTTGAAACAAAGAATAGTTTATATCGAAGTGGAGGGCTTGTAATCGATGATGAAAGCAAAATCATTACAGTTGATGGGGAAGTTGTTCATCTTACTCCAGTTCAGTATAAGATTGTAAAGCTCTTGACTGAAAATGCAGGTAGGGTATTTTCAATTGAAGAAATTTATGAAAGAGTATGGAATGAAACAGCTTTTAATCCCGAAAATACAGTATCTGTTCATATTCGAAAAATTAGAGAGAAGATCGAAATAAATCCTAAAGAACCAAAATATTTGAAGGTGGTGTGGGGAGTTGGATATAAGGTCGAGAAAATATAGTCATTCGATAACAACAAAAGTAATTGTTTTTACAATAGTCGTTTTATTTTTTTCAGGCATACTTAAGTCTATTGCGAATATGGAAGCTTTAACTGATGATGATTTTGGAATAGTCTTTGAAGATAATTACTTTCTAAGCAAATCCTATATGTTGGAAGTTGAGCCTATTTTAAGTAGCCTGACTCAATTAGTAAGTGAGTATAAAAGTGAAGAGAATATTTCAAAGGGTGGAACAATTAGTACAGAGGATCTGAAAACAATTGAAGAATCTTTATATCCTGATTTTGAGGCGCGGTCCAAAATATATAATCCAAGCTTAAGCGAAGAAGAAAACTTTAAAAATTTTAAAAAGGCTTATGCAAAAGAAATTAATCAAGCAAAGAATCAGATGATAACGGATGATCTAAAAACATATCAAGGGTTGATGCAGGTAGTAGCTGGAAATAAAGATCTATTATATTATGCCAATGATGGTGTTAATGAGTTTACGAATAATACTTTCAAAGGTCAATTTAAAGGAAATCCTTCTTATGTAATATACAAAGATTATAAAAGAGAAATTTATCCAGCAACAATTGAAAAGAATAAGCGTTTTAATTGGATTACTGAAGATTTAGATCCGTTGAATGCAAAGAATATGGAAGTTTCTATTGCATTCAAGCAAGATGCTTTGGATCAAAAAATAAAAGAATGGAAAGAAAATAAGTCAATTGCAACGAAGGCATTCATTCTTTTCATAACCTGTTCAGTAGGGTTTTTACTATCTTTTGCTTACTTAGCATTCATTATTGGTAGAAAATCATTTAAAGCTCAAGAATTACATTTAAATGCCACTGATAAATTATTTAATGATATTAATATAGTACTGTTAATAGCTCTAATTTCCTCTTGGATAGCTTTAGTAGAAATGCTGACAATTGAAGTCATTAATAAGTTAGTTTTCTTCCTTACGATACCGTTTTTAATTGTAGCATTAGTGCTGATTCTATCATTAATAAAAAATATTAAAAATAGAACACTGATAAAACATACTTTAATCTATCTTTTATTAAGTAGGCTTTTTACATTTATTAAAAATGTATATAAGAGCGGCAATATTGGCGTGAAAACTGTATTACTCGTAGTTGGTTATCCAGTATTAATTGCATTAACGTTTTATATATTCCCAATCACGATCGGTTTTGCAGCATGGTTTGCGTATAAACAAGTAAAAAAATTCAATGCGATTAAAGAAGGGGTCGAGCAAATAAAAGCAGGCGATTTCCATCACCGTATAGAGGTAGATGGGAAAGGTGAGTTTGCAAGTCTTGCTAATAATATAAATACCATTACAGATGGTTTGAAAACAGCCGTTAATCGTGAACTAAAAAGTGAGAGAATGAAAACGGAGCTCATCACTAATGTATCACACGATATAAGGACACCACTGACTTCAATCATTACGTATGTCGATTTATTAAAAAGGGAAGAGAACCCTCTTAAAATACAAGAATATGTAGAAGTTTTGGATCAAAAATCGCAAAGATTAAAGCTATTAACGGATGATTTATTTGAAGCAGCAAAAGCATCTAGCGGAACAATACCAGTTCACCTTGAACGGATCGATATTTTATCGTTAATTACCCAAGGCTTAGGTGAAGTTAATGCAAAAATTGAAGCTTTAGATTTAGCATTTAAAATAAATCAACCTCAAGATAAACTCTATGTTGCAGCGGATGGAAAACTATTATGGAGGTCTGTGGAGAATTTATTATCAAATATATTTAAATATGCACTTAGAGGATCAAGGGTATATATTGATATTGAAGATATGGGTCATGATATACTTCTAACCTTCAAAAACATTTCAGCTTATGAGTTAAATATTTCAGCTGATGAACTAATGGAACGATTTAAAAGAGGCGATGAATCGAGAACTAGCCAAGGAAGCGGTTTAGGTCTTTCGATAGCAAAAAGTCTAATTGAAATTCAAAAAGGACAGTTTTCAATTCAAGTTGATGGTGATTTATTTAAGGCGATGATTCGAATACCTAAACATAATAGTTTAATTTCTTAATCTAAAATAATTCAGATTTAGCACTCCTATTCAAATTGGGGTGCTTTTTTATTTAATGAGGCTAGACGGTCAATCACGGGTCATGCAGAAATCTATGAAAACAAAGTATACTTAGAATGGATGAATAGAACGACAAATTCAATTAGGGGGGATCTATAGATTGAGGGGAAATGTAAAAAGAATACTTAAATCATTATTAACAAATCCGATTTTCTTAATTGGATACTGGATTTTTGGAATAAAGTTAGCTTCAATATGCAAGTATGGAAGTATCGATAAAAATCTACCTATTTTATTAGTAAGCGTAGCCCTATTAATATTGGTCATTTTATTTACCATAATAATAGTTATAAAAAGTAGCGAGCGTAAACCGAATAAACTAACGGATTTAAAAGCATGGAAAATCATTTCGATTGTCTTGTTTGTTGCAATTACATTATTTTACGGAGCGAACATATATAAAAGTGCGACAAATTTTGGCGGTAAACTTGCGTGGTATATAGAACGACTAAAAAATCAAAGATCAATTAAATTTCAGCATAACAATATATATCAATATGGCGTTGAGGGCATTTTTGAAGATATAAATAATAAGTATACATTGCCCCAAAAACTATATATGGAAAAAAATTTCTCCCTTAAATTTAATTCAGATGGAACGATTACATCCTTTGATACATTTGTTTATGGGAAGAATAACAATGGAAAAGAAGAAAGCTTTCTAATAACTTATGATAAAAATAAGTCAGAAAATATTACATTATATTTACACGGGTATGCCGCTCCTAATTATAATGACGATAAACTGTTAGAACCTTTAATTGAAACCGTTAATGTGGTTCCAATTAAAAAAGCAGTTAGCAAATGGAATGGAAATCAGTATGGATTGATCTATTACGGTAAAAGAAATTGGGGTTACAATACAAATGGAATCATTAATATTGATAAGGATGGAAGAGAATATAGTCCTGAAACAGCAAGTACTGAAATAATTGGCTATACAGTATCCTTATTTGTCCATGGAATGGATAAAGTAATCACTCCGGCTAGATATAACTTAATAGGTGATCCAAATTGGAGCAAACCATCTACTACTCCAAATCAAGCTACTTCAGATGAGAAGAAAAACGAGCAAACTAATACAAAGGAACAATTCTTTCTATCTAAAGAAGTAGGTTATAAACTAAATGTTGCAGATAAAGCATTAGGAAGCACATTTTATTCATTAAGCAAAACTACTGATGGTGGAAATACATGGACGGTCATAAATGATGACCCGTACAGCGGAACAGTTGGTGGAGCTTCAGGTATCGTCTTTTTGGACGACAAACTCGGATTTTTAGGAGCAGTTAACCCTTCAGGTAATGAAGGAGCCTTATACCGCACAGATGACGGGGGCAAAACTTTTAAAAAAGTAAACTATACACCTCACGAAGTAAAGTTGAATAATGGACAGATTATTAAACCTTTTGATACTCCGAGTATGCCTTATGAGATGGATGGAGTTTTAAGTATGTTGGTTGGTCAAGGTTCAGATGGCGATTATAATGGTAATAGTAGCGAACTTTATCAGTCAAATGATAAAGGACAAACTTGGAAATTTATCCAGGAAATTAAAAAATAGATCGGATTAGATTGTAGAAAGGGTCTCTCAAAGAATTGAGAGGTCTTTTTTTATGTTCTTAAGTAGATATGGAATCACTAAAAAAGGATTAAGAATTACTAATTTATCCCAAAAATTTAAAATTGCCAAAATTTGTAGAATGACAAGTTGCAAATTCCCCCAAATCCATTTCTATAAAATATGCATATAAAACAATGAAAAAAGAATATTGCTCCAAATATTTAACAAAATATGACAAAAATTTTTCTTCATCTTACGCTAAAATTCCCCAATTTACTGTTCCTACAACCCAACTTATAATGAAGAATGGCGGTTAAATTGTCGCAAAATTTTAAAGACTATTAAAATTCTGTCATTAAAGGGGGAAAATGGTTAGGGGGAAATAGGCTTTTGCTCTATTTATTAAATTAAAGAAGGGAAATGAGAAAGGTATGAGCCATCGTAAAATGAAAAAGATGGTCATGTCAACGTTTCTTGCAACTTCAACACTGCTAGGCTACACAGCTCAGGCTTATGCCATGTCAGGTGGAACATCTGCAAGTAATGGCCAAACTGTTCAGTTAGACAGTAATAGCAAACTTGACTTGACTCAAGCACAACAATTGCAAAATTTATATTTAGAGAAGCTTCAATTTGATCCGAAGCTATTAAATTCTTCGGACCAACTAGATTTAATTATTCAATTCAATGTTGATCCAGCCCCAATTCAAATGCAAAATCAACAGAAGAGTGCATCTTCTGGAAAACTGTCTGTTAATCAAGAAAGCACGCCGGCTGTTACGTTAGAAAGTGCTCAAACAGAAGTAAATCAAACACACAGTGACTTTAAGAGCTTCGTTAGCAACGAATCTAAAAAATTGAAAGCTACAGGCGAATCCTCTAGCGCTATTCATATAGGAAGAGAGTATACTCAAGTATTTAACGGGTTAGCTGTCAAAATTCCTAAAAGTTCACTTAATGATCTATTGGCATTACCTTACGTAAAGAGTGTCTATCAAAATGTCAAATATGCTCCAATTCCAGCTTCTCAGTCAAACGATATTCCAGCGAGCGTAACAGGTGACGGAAAGGTTTCTGATCAAAAAACAAATCCAAATGTATTACCTGTTATTCGTTCAAATCGTTCTAACATACAATCAGCAAGTAGTACTTCAGAGAACTCTTCCGTTTCAGAAAAAACAGTTAATACGCAGTCTGGGACTGTTCCACCTCCAGGTCCAGAAGGCCCACAATCTGGTGAAACGGCAGTTCTTGATTGGTTGAAAATACATGATCTACAAAATGAAAACATCACAGGGAAAGGCGTAAAAGTCGGTGTTATTGACACAGGTCTTGACTATAATCATCCAGATATTGCTGGTGAATATCAAGGTGGTAAGGATTTTGTAGACAATGACAACGACCCGATGGAAACGGTATATTCTGACTGGTTGGCTGCAAAAAATGCCAATGATTCACTTCCATCTAATCAACAAGATCCAAACTTTCCAACAGATTACCATGGATATATTACATCTCATGGAACTCACGTAGCTGGAACAATTGCAGGTCAATCAAGAAATAGTTCTCCTTATGCAGTTAGAGGAGTTGCTCCTGAAGTTCAGTTATATGCTTACCGTGTATTAGGTCCTCACGGTGGTACAGATGAGGCAGTTATGGCAGGGATTGAGCAATCTTATAAGGATGGGTGTAAAGTAATTAACTTATCACTTGGTGCATCTTATAATGATTCATTGTCTCCTAATGCTGTTGCAATTAACAATATTTCTGACCTTGGAGTAACTGCGGTTATCGCTGCTGGTAATTCTGGTCCGGGTGCTGGAACAGTGGGAACTCCGGGGGCTGCAGCAAAGGCAATAACTGTCGGCGCAATTGCTACACCTACCCAAGTTCCAACGTTTGACATCCATTCATTTGGAGCATCGGGGGAAGATTCATTTGCGATTACAAATACTCGTTTAATCGGAAAGGATTTCACGGAATCGGATTCAAAGCTTAGTGGAACGACTCAGTATGATATCGTAGACGCCGGATACGGCACACCTGCTTGGTACGATGATCTTCGTAATAAAAATATTGATGTGAAAGATAAGGTTGTTATTGTTAAGCGCGGTGCTGCATCTATGGACCAGTTAATGATGTACGCGACTAATGAACATGCTAAGGCCATGATTTTGTGGAATCCATCAGACAATCCTAATCTTCTATTTGATGATCAAGGGTATTATCCATTTTATTTTGGTTCTAAGGGTAGTACGGTTTACACTTTGCAAATAGGCAAGAACGATGGAACAAAATTCTATAATGCTTTTAAGGCCGGTACGATTAAGAAAATATCTGTATCGAATGCTGGAAATTACACAATGCCAGGGAATTCACTTGCTAGTTTTAGTTCTACCGGTCCTGTTACAGGCTCATTAGCAATTAAACCTGATGTTGTTGCCCCAGGTGTAGATATTTTCTCAACAGCTCCTTATGATATATGGGAACCAGCTAACAAAGATTATTCTTATACTTATCAATCAATGTCAGGTACATCAATGGCTACTCCTCATGTTGCTGGTATGGCAGCATTGATTTTATCAGCTCATCCAAACTATAAGCCTGAGGACGTCAAAGTAGCATTGATGCAAACTGCTGATGCAATAGACTCACAAAAAAGTTTATTCCAAATCGGCTCTGGTAAAGCCGATCCATATCAGGCAGTGCATTCTGATATGCAATTTAAGGTAAAGGATTTTATTCAATCACGCTCATCAACTGACGATTCATCAAGTTCAAATATTATTAACATAGCAAATACAACAGGTTCATTCTCGTTTGGTTATACAGCTCGTTCAGTAGATGGTTCTATTACGAAAACAGGCGATTTGTATATTACGAATAACGGGAATGCTGCTAAGACCTTCGACGGATCGAGCGCTTTCTTTAAGGATGCGTTTATGACAAATGGACAAGATGGGGTAGAACAAGGTGCTAAAATTAGCATAAGTAATGCAGCATCCCCTGAGACTGAATTAAAGTCAATTACAGTTCCAGCAGGAGGAACAATTCATCTAACAGTAAAATTTACTGCTCCTACTTCAGCTGCAAGTGGATATTACGAGGCATATATTAACTTTGTTAATCCAGCTAATCCTAATGAAACTTACCGTATGCCTCTTGCTATTAACGTTCAAAGTAGAGGACTAGATTTTAGAATCCAAAGAAAAGCTTTTACGCTAAGTGGTGATAAAAACTTTAATCCTAATACATTTGCTGTTACTCCTCAATCTTGGGCAGAGGTTCGAGTGAAAAGCACACTGGATCCTTCATTTGGCTTTAAGCTTTATCTTATGGATCTAACAGGAAGTAAATATATAGGATATATTGCTACATTTAATCTTTCTGCTTTTACTCTTGGTAATTTGGTTTATGCACCGTTATTAATTAATGGTAGTTATTACCCTTATAAAGATCCAATTTCCAAGGATGATCCTAATTTATCAGTTAAACTGACACAACAACAATCAACTCAAAAGCAAGTTGGAGAAGGTGGTTATACAATACAAGCTCGTGCTTTAGACGCTTCTAATGGTCAGTTATATGAAAAAAACGGCACAGTTTATGTTGATAACACTGCACCAACAGTACAAATGGATAAAGGTAGTGAACCAGGGATTTATGAGATTGATCCAAACGCTCCTATGACTGATGGAGCTCTAAAATGGTTCTCAGGAAAAGCTTACGATTCAAATGTTGATTATATGAAAAACGTAGGGCATGAAACGCAAGTTCCTGCACCGCCGAACTATGATACTGATACAAATGTAAGTCAATCTTTAGGTAGAATTGACGGAATGCTTGGTGATTCAAACTCAGCACCGTACGTCAACTACTTCCTTACCCCTAGTGGTGATGGACAATTTAGATTTGGAATTAGCAAAGAAGACCTTGTGAATACTGATGCTGACCCATTAAAAGAAAATTACGGTACACAGTTCAGAATTTATCCTGAAGATTACTCGTTTGCAGGTAATCTTGAAACGCAAGGGCAATTTTATTATTTTGTTAAAAAAGGTAATGAGTATGTAGTAAATCGATTTGCACGACTTGATTCACCTGGTTCAACTACATTAAATGGAGTAGACCCTAACTTCCTTGTTGATAAAACATTAGTCTCTAAAGGAGATAATTTTAAATCAACATTATCTATTAAGTATCCGAAAAAGCTTGTAGGAGCAAAGTTTTATATTGATAGCCTTTATTTTGCTGATATTAAGGATATCGATTTCAGTCCAGAATATAAAGCCTTTTTAGCAACAAAGGGTATTACAGCTGACAAGTCTTGGATTCATCAAGACACAGATGTAAATGGAGATTTTATATTCAATTTCAATCTTCCAAAAGATTTACAAGCTCAAGGTGTATTAAATACAGCAGACACAATGAGCGGAGGTGTTGCCCAAGAAATGCCTCTTCTTGATATTAAATACAAAGTGACAAATGATGCTGGATTAGATACATTATGGCTTCAAGGATCTGCGAATATCCCGGAAATCACAACATATGACGGTGGGGAAAATGGGATGGATCGAGTCCCTACATTCCTTGATAAAAAACTTTATATTAAAGGCTCAGCAAATATTAGTGGAAGTATTAGACCGGAAGGATTCCAAAACTATGCGACCTCTAATACATTCGGTAGATCAACGCCAATAACAGCTGATGGTTCGGGTGTTGAAGTTAAGTTTGAAGATCCTAATGCGGGTGGTATTACTTCTAAATTGTCAATAGTTCAGGATACTACAGCCGGCGCTTCAAGTGCAAATCCAGGGATTATTCAGTCTGGTTTATTCACAACTGACCTTCCTATGCAAGCAGGAGATAAACCATATAACTTTACAATGAAAATGCCAGGTCATTTAACATATTATGGTACATTAGCTGTTAATTCTGCAGGACAATATAATTACGCAGCAGGAGGAAATTATTCTGTTCCGAATGCAATCATGCTTGCAGGTGACGTGAATGGTGACGATGTAATCGATATGAGAGACATTGAAGCTGAAAGCGCAGCTTACAATAGCTTTGTTGACACATCATCAGCTTACACAAGAAATGCTGATTTAAACTTCGACGGTACAATTGATTATAACGACTTTGAATACATCATCAAAAACTTTGGAAAATACAATACGACTGCACCAAATGCATCAACTTTAGACGGAAAAATCGTTTTAACTACAAGTAAAGCAATAACAATTACTGGATTTGGCACTTTACCAAGCGGTTCAGATCTTACTGCTTTTAACACTGTTGTAAAACCAGTGCCATATATTAAAACAAGTGATAGCAACGCTTTTGTATATTATGGAAAAGTTAATCCGTTTCAACTATTTTCTGTTGGCTACAAAACACCAGACGTTGTAACTGGGGCTACGACACTTACGCAAATTGAAGATACAGCTTGGAGAGCTGCTATAGACGGTGCAGGTGGACAAATTCTAATTGATGGAGTCGACCGAAAAGCAACTACGAATGTATATAATGGTGTTTCATCAAATTCAATTATCGGAAAAGTTGTAAATGGAAAAGGACAATATGAATTTGATCCATCATTGTTCAAAAAAGCAGGAGTCCACACAATCGTGTTCAAGGCTCCGGGTTATATGGATCGCTCTTTAAAATTTAAAATGCAAAATGGTGGAGGAACTAGCTTTTCACTTTTATCACCAAACAACGTTGCAACAATTGGAAAAGCGTTGACATACACTCGATCAGATACGACAGGTTCAACAGCTGCGCACTATCGTGATATTTGGCAGCCAAATATTAATTCAATAACAGTAACTGCCCCAAATAATAATGTTGTTAAAAACTATACAGGAACTGAATTGGCAGGACTATTTAACCAATTGACGCCAGCAAACGCAACAACATTTAACTTTACGATCCCGGCAGGTGTTTTCTCGACGCCATCGTCGGGTAGTGCAGATTGGAAGATTACAATCGCAGCTGACAATTATGATTCGTATTCATTCACACAAAGAATTAATGCGTTCTCAGCACCAACGTTGACTGCCGAAGCAAATCGATATTTTAATGATAGCAATTCAAATCCAATTTCGATTGGAGTTGGAGCTACAAACGATACACAAGCGTGGAGAGATGCGATTACAGCCATTCAAATTGGCGGTACTACAATTAATAGAGCAGATTTTGAAGCGAATAAAATTACAGTAGGTGCTCCTGGAACACCAATTAAGATTGATGAAGCGCTAATCACTGCTCCAGGTAGTATAAAAATCAATATTATCGCATCAAATTACCAAACTGCGTCTGTTGATCAACCTTTATACAAACAAGGGGTAACACTTACAAGTCCGGCAGGAACGATTTATGCTGGCAAAGACCTTGTAATGAAATTTAACCCAGGTGCAACTGCATCTGATTGGATAGCTGTTATGAAGGCTAGCGGCGATATTAAATTTAGCGGAAATTCGATTAAAACTAAGGCTGTGATTGATGAAACAGCAGGAACTTTAACGATTCCATATGATTTAGTAAGAACAAATGGTGGCGCAGCAGTTTCAAGGAGCTTAGTTGTTTCAGCTCCGGGTTATGCTGACGTTAATGTAAATACAACTGTTACACCACAAACTGCACCTGTCATTACACTTTCGTCAACTACAGGAACACCTCAGTTTGGTGATACCATTTCTTACTCTATTAATGGGGATGATAATCCGTTATGGAGAAGTTCAATTTTACTTGCACCAACGTCAGATCAATCGGTAGATAACGGTGATGTCACTATTCAGTTATCATCGGTTACATCAGTAAAACCTTATGTCACAACATCTGTAAAAAATGGTACAGGATCAGTAACGATTGATGGAAATGCAACACAATCTAATACTGTTGCAGGTAATAAGAACGTTAAGTTCATATCACCTTACTTTACGCCAATCACAATCGCTCAACCATTTGCTCAAAGAACGGCACCAACACCGAGCGTGACGCTAAGTGGCGTTAATAAACCAGTGATTATGACAGTACCTAATAATACTGAAAATATGAGATGGGCAAATGCAGCTAAAGCAGTTTCTGGTGATATTACAGTAGAAGGAGTATCAGTAAAATCTGATGCGACAATCTCATCAGATAAGAGCAATATCACAATTACACTTCCTGGAACAGCATTTACAACGACAGGTAATAAAGAAATTAAGTTTACGGCGTATTGCTACCCAGACATGAAGGTTACTCAAGTTGTTAAGAGCAATGCACCAGTGTTTGTATCAAAAATTGCTTATATTCAAGAAGATACACCAATCACTACTAGCTACAATCAGGATTCAGATTGGCTTGCAGCATCACCTGTTGTTTCACTGAATGGCAAAGTGGTTGATTCTAGCAAGTACACGCTTACAGCTAAGGAACTGACATTTGTTGATCGATCTTTATTTAAAGACCTAGGTGATTATGAGTTTACAATTTCTGCGCCTGGATATTTGGACACTTCATTTACTATTATCATCAGTGATGATTTGTCACACTTGATTTCGGCAACATCGGACAGCAATGGAAAAATTGATCCGGACGGCTTCGTTTCGGTAAAACATGGTTCTAATCAGACGTATAAAATCACGCCGAATACCGGTTTTGAGATTGGAAGCGTTAAAGTTGACGGACAAGAAGTAACAGTAACAAATGGTGAGTACACATTTACAAACGTAACGAAGAATCATTCGATCAATGTAACGTTCAAACAAATCGTTCACATCATCACGGCAACAGCTGGAACTAACGGAACGATTAGTCCGAACGGCAGAATTACAGCAAATCACGGAACAAACCAAACATTTACGATCACACCTTATGACGGTTTTGAAGTTGCAACATTTAAAGTAGATGGTGTAGATGCACAGTTAACAAACAATACGTACACATTTACGAATGTAACAAAAGATCACACGATTAATGTAACGTTTAAACAAATAGTACACACAATAACAGCAACAACTGGAAGCAATGGAACGATCAGTCCAAGCGGTAATGTTTCTGTAAATCATGGAAAAGATCAAACATTTACGGTTACACCGAATAAAGGCTATGAGGTTGCTACATTTACTGTTGATGGTGTGAATGCAAATCTTACAAATAACTCTTATACATTTACAAATGTAACGAAGGATCACATGATTAACGTAACGTTCAAAAAGATCGTTTACACTATCATAGTATCAGCTGAAGGGAATGGAACGATCAGCCCTGTTGGTATACTTAATGTAGATGAAGGAGCAAATCAAACATTCAAAATTACACCTGATAAGGGTAGTTATGAGGTTGATACGTTTAAAGTAGACGGAGTGGAAACAAAGCTAACAAATAATACGTATACATTAACGAATATAACAAAGAACCATACAATCGGTGTTACGTTTAAACATAAGGGTAACAGTGGAAAGTAATGGAACAACTAGTATAATCGTCAATCTTTCAAGAAAAAATAAGTACCGTTAAATAATTAGAAAATATATTTTTTCGAATGAGGAATTAAAGTGCTTGTTTGGAGTCGCACTAGGCTGTCGGGATCTTCTCGGCAGTCTCTTTTTTTGTGTATAAATCATTTAAGTCGGAGTAAATTTAGACTAAAATTTGGTTCAATTAAATAATTTTAAAATAATAAGCAAATCTTTCCTTCAGTTATTTTATATTGCACACGAGACAAACTTAAAATAAGCGCTTACTATATAGAGGTAGGGTTCACTAAGTAATAGCGAGTCAGAATTTATTTTTCTAAAATAAGAACCTTAATGATAGATTTTTAACTTTTGTACATTGTTTAAATAGTTTATAATTATCAGATAAAGAAAAAATTTTTTTAGGGCAGTTAATAATAGAAATATACTATTAATTAGATATAACTAAATAGTGATATACTATTATTAAAATGTAGCTTAAATGTGTTATACTATTAATAAGATATAATTGAGACAGAAAAGGTGTGTTCCTAGGTGGTGCCTTGCTTTTTGTGACACCTAAGCAGGAAAACCTACTTTTTTGCAAATAAAGGGGAAAAGGAAGGTTATTATGAGCAACAGACAAACTAGAACAGACATTATCTTAATTGGTGCCGGAGTCATGAGCGCGACTTTGGGATCATTACTAAAAGAATTAGCACCGGAATTGGAAATTAAAGTATTTGAGAAATTAGAAAAAGCAGGAGAAGAAAGCTCTAATGAGTGGAATAATGCAGGTACGGGACATGCTGCATTATGTGAGCTTAACTATACATCAGAAAAAGCTGATGGATCGATTGATATTAGCAAAGCAATAAAAATTAATGAACAGTTTCAACTTTCAAGACAATTTTGGTCTTATCTTGTAAACAACGACCTAATTCGTAATCCACAAGACTTTATCATGCCAATTCCTCATATGAGTTTAGTGCAAGGTAAAGAAGATGTGGAATTTTTAAACAAACGATTTGAAGCGCTTTCTAACAATCC
Organism: Gottfriedia sp. NPDC057991; assembly: GCF_042886615.1. Classification (NCBI taxonomy): domain Bacteria; kingdom Bacillati; phylum Bacillota; class Bacilli; order Caryophanales; family Bacillaceae; genus Gottfriedia; species Gottfriedia sp. NPDC057991. The sequence continues at coordinate 605,060 of NZ_JBHVQN010000003.1, read as the reverse complement.
TCTATTTAAAGGAATGGAATACTCAGAGGACGCTGAAAAGCTGAAAGAATGGATTCCGCTAATCATGGAAGGGCGCACATCTAATGAACCAATAGCGGCAACAAAAATAGACTCAGGAACGGATGTAAACTTTGGAGCTTTAACACGTATGATGTTTGAGCACTTAGAGAGAAATAATGTAGAGATAAACTATCGACATAGTGTTGAGGACATTAAACGCACTAGTGACGGCGGGTGGGAAGTAAAAGTGTATAATATGAGTACTGGCAATATTGATTCCCACATTGCAAAATTCGTATTTATCGGAAGCGGAGGAGCTAGTCTACCTTTACTACAAAAAACTGGTATCCCTGAGTCAAAACATATTGGGGGGTTCCCTGTAAGTGGACTATTCTTAGTATGTAAAAATCCGGAAGTTGCAAAACAACACCATGCAAAAGTCTACGGAAAAGCTAAAGTTGGTGCACCACCAATGTCTGTTCCGCATCTTGATACAAGATATATCGATAACCAAAAGTCATTATTATTTGGACCTTTTGCTGGGTTTTCACCAAAGTTCTTAAAAACAGGTTCAAATATGGATCTGATTAGTTCTGTAAAACCTAATAACGTCATGACTATGTTAGCGGCAGGCGTAAAAGAGATGGCATTAACTAAATATTTAATTCAACAAGTCTTATTATCGAATGAAAAACGTATGGAAGAATTACGTGAATTTATTCCGAATGCTAAGAGTGAGGATTGGGATATCGTAGTTGCTGGTCAACGTGTACAAGTTATTAAAGACACGCCAGCTGGAAAAGGAACGCTTCAATTTGGTACTGAAGTAGTTAGTGCAGCTGATGGATCGATCGCGGCATTACTTGGAGCATCTCCAGGTGCTTCAACAGCTGTTCATGTAATGCTTGAAGTATTAGAAAAATGCTTCCCTGGGCATATGATGGAGTGGGCTCCAAAGATTAGAGAAATGATTCCTTCATTTGGTTTATCTTTAGAAGAACATCCAGAACTTTTAGAGGAAATTCAAGCTTCAACTTCAAAAACGCTTGGATTAAATGAAAAAGAGCTAGCTTATAGTTGATTTTTATAAATAACATAATAAAGTATAGAACCTTCAAATTGACGTTTTATTGAAGGTTCTTTTTGCTGTGACAGGGAATAAGTGGATAAGAGCTGAATAATGAATAATTTGAGGAATCATGTCGATTTAAATTTTTTGAAAAATTGAAAAAAAGTGTTCAGGATTTAAAAAAGAGGTGATATACTACTTACAACTGGTAATGACATCATTACTAAATGGTTTTTTGAAAGTGAAATAGGGGTGATGAAACTTTTATATTAGAAAATTAAACATTTTTTGTAAGCCTTTACATGTTAACTGGTAATAACATCATGACAACAACTAGATTAAACCACTCGATTGAAAGGCTATTATACTTTTAAGAGAAAGAAGGGGAATGGGATGAAAAAGTGGCTTGTTTTGCTACTAACCTTGGCTTTAGGCTTACTAGGATTAGCTGGATGTGGTAGTAATGACACATCGGGGGATGCAAAAGATGGAAAGGTTGAAATTACTTACGGTTTTTGGGATAAGAAGCAAGTTCCCGCGGTTGATGAAATTATAAAATTATTTAATGAAAAGTACCCTAATATTAAAGTAAAAACGGAGCTTACTCCATATGCACAGTATTTCCAAAAGCTAGAAACAGCTGCAACAGGAGGAGCGTTACCGGACGTTTTATGGATGAATGGACCACATGTAGTCCAATATGCGGAAGGTAAAGTAATTGTCCCACTTAGTGACTTAGCATCAAAGGACAACTATAGTCTAGACAATTATCCTAAGTCTTTAGTCGATCTTTATACGGTAGACGGAAAGCTTTATGGTATTCCAAAAGACTTTGATACAACTGGACTTTGGTATAACAAAAAGATTTTTGATGATGCAGGTATACCTTACCCAGATAATACTTGGGATTGGAATAAGTTAAAAGAAGTAGCAAAGAAGCTTACAAATAAAGAAAAAGGTATTTATGGTTTCGCAGCTTTAATGGGTAACCAAGGCGGATACTATGACTTCATTTGGCAAAATGGTGGACATATTATTTCCGATGATGGCAAGTCAGTCGGATTTGATCAACCTGAAGCAATTGAAGCACTTAAATATAATATTAGTTTTATAAAAGAAGGCTTGTCTCCAACACAAGCTCAAATGACGGAAACAGCACCATCAGAGTTATTCTCTTCAGGAAAAATTGCAATGATGTTTGATGGACCTTGGATGGTTCCTGAGTATAAGAAAAATCCAAATTTAAATGTAGCTGTCGTACCAAAAGGAAAACAACGTGCAGTTTCTATTCATGGATTAGCAAATGTAATTGCGGCAAATACGAAGCATAAAGATGCTGCTTGGAAGTTTGTTCAATTCCTAGGTTCTAAAGAAGTAGCAGAAGTATACGCGAAAACTGGTACAGTAATCCCTGCTTACAATGGTACACAAGATGCTTGGCTAAAGGCTGTTCCAAATTTAAATCTTCAAGCCTTTATTGATGGAGTTGACTATTCAGTTCCATTACCTAGTGTTAAAAATACAGGAGAAATTTGGCAGTATGAAACAGATATCTTGAAAAAGGCATGGAGTAATGAAGAAAGTGTTGAAGATGCTGCAAAAGAATTAACGAAAAAAGCAGACGAGGCACTAGCTAAGAACTAAAAAAATAAAGAGAAGAAGCTCTCTAAAGTCATAAATCACTTCTTCTCTTTATTTCTCTTAAAAGGAGTGAATACAGTGAAGGAAATGCCTCTACAAGTTGAAATAAAATCAAAAAGTAAATTAAAGATACCAAGCTTAGCAAAGACAAGAAAACGATCAGATTATCTTTGGGCATATTTTATGATTGCACCAACAATGATTGGTTTAACAATTTTCTACTTATGGCCAATTATCCAAACGGTTTACTTCAGTTTTACGGAATGGGGAGCATTTGGGCAATATGAGTGGACAGGATTGGATAATTATAGACGCATGCTAGAAGACACTAATCTGTTGCAGTCATTTAAAAATACAGGGATTTATATCATTTTTACAGTTCCAATCGGTATCTTCTTATCGATTCTGATAGCAGTTCTCTTAAACCAAAAAATTAAGGGTAAATCTGTTTATCGAACATTGTATTTTTTACCTGTTATTACCATGCCAGCAGCAATCGCTATGGTTTGGAGATGGCTATATAATTCTGATTATGGGCTCCTAAATTATCTTTTATCCATCTTTGGAATTAAAGGTCCACAGTGGGTAAGTGATCCGAAAGTTGCACTGTATTCAATAATTGTCGTAGCAATTTGGAGTGGTCTCGGTTACAACATGGTTATTTTTCTTTCAGGGCTTCAAGGAATCCCAAAAACATATTACGAAGCAGCGGAAATAGATGGTGCTGGGCCAATCAGGGTCTTCTTTAAAATAACACTACCTTTACTTTCCCCAGTTATATTCTTCGTAACAATCATGTCCTTTATTGGGGCATTCCAAGTGTTTGATTTAATTTTTATGATGATTGGGAAAAGCAGTACAGCACTGGAAAGTACTCAATCAATCGTATATTTGTTTTACCAGCACGCATTCGTGTTAAATGACAAAGGTTATGCTGCCGCAATTGCAGTTTTACTATTAATCATTATTTTAATCATTACAGCGATTCAAATGGTTTTACAAAAGAAATGGGTTCATTATGATTGAAGGAGGAGTAACCATTGGAGAAAGCAAGACATCAGATCACAAGTAAAACCATCTTAATTCATTTAATTCTAATTGTCGGCGCCTTGGCGATGGTCTTCCCTTTTATATGGATGTTACTAACTTCATTAAAAACTTATGCTGAGTCGATTCATGTTCCACCTGTTATTGTTCCAAAGCATTTTCAGTGGGTGAATTATAAAGATGTTTTTGATTTACTACCATTCTTTAAATTTATGTTTAACACGCTAATCATTACAGTGATTCGTACTATTGGCCAATTATTATTATGTTCTTTAGCTGCATACGCATTTGCGAGAATTGAATTTCCGGGAAGAAATATTCTTTTTTTAATAGCTTTATCGGTTTTAATGGTACCAGGACAAGTCTTTTTGTTGCCACAATATATGATCATGGTGAAATTAGGCTGGTTAAATACTTTACAAGCAGTAGTAGTTCCAGGTCTATTTAGCGCATTTGGTACATTCCTTTTAAGACAGTTTTTTATGGGGTTACCAAAGGAATTAGAAGAAGCAGCTAGATTAGATGGCTGTAATCATTTCCAAATTTATTGGAAAATCATGCTTCCTTTAGCAAAGCCAGGTTTAGTTGCTTTAGGTATATTTACAACGCTATGGAGCTGGAATGAATTAATGTGGCCAATGATTGTTAATAGCTCACCAGAATCAATGACATTGTCCGTCGGTTTGTCTTCATTGCAAGGACAATATTTAACCAATTATCCAGTATTAATGGCAGGATCATTTTTAGCAATTTTACCAATGCTTATTTTATTTATGATTTTGCAAAAACAATTTATTGAAGGAATTGCAGTTACAGGAAATAAATAAAAATCTTACAAAGCTTGGAGGAAACTGATTATGAAAGCAGCTTTAATAGGAGCGGGAAGTAGAGGATTTTATGCATATGGATCATATGCACTACAGTATCCACGTGAAATTCAATTCATTGCAGTAGCGGAGCCAAATAAAGAAAAAAGAGAAAAGTTTGCGGAGTCTCACAATATCCCTGAGAATATGAGATTTGAAGACTGGACTGAGCTATTAGAAAAAGAACAGCTGTGTGAGGCTCTATTAATTTGTAGTCCAGACCGTAATCACTATAAGCCCGTTATGAAGGCAATTGAAAAAGGATATAGTATTTTATTAGAAAAACCGATGTCACCAGAACCAATTGAGACGCTAGAAATAGCAGAAGCAGCAGAAAGGCATGATACATTATTAACGGTTTGTCACGTTATGAGATATGCACCATTTTACCAAGCATTAAAAGAAGTTGTTGATCGAAAAGTAATTGGCGACATCGTATCAATCCAGTGGAATGAGAATGTAGGCTACTTTCACCAAGCTCATAGTTTTGTACGTGGTAACTGGCGTAATTCTTCTGAGTCTAGCTCAATGCTCTTACAAAAAAGCTGCCATGATATGGATATGCTTGCGTGGCTGATTGGTACAGAGTGCAAGAGTGTATCTTCATATGGAAGTTTAACTTACTTTAAAAAGGAAAACGCACCAGAAGGTTCAACATATCGCTGTTTGGATGGTTGTAAGGTGGAAAAGGAATGTCCTTATTCAGCAGCTAAATGGTATTTACATGACCGTGATGTTTGGCCAGCAAATGTTATTTCAGCAAGTTCTAGTCTTGATAGTAGACTAAAGGCAATTCAAGAAGGACCATATGGTCGCTGCGTATATCACTGTGACAATGATGTTGTTGACCATCAAGTAGTTAATTTATTATTTGAAAATGACGTAACAGTTGCATTTACTATGACTGCATTTACAAATGAAACATTCCGTAACTTTAAAATTATGGGAACAAAAGGCGAAATAGTTGGAAATGATGCTAAAAATGAAATTGAAGTTAATTACTTTTCGGGTAAGAAGGAGTTAATTAAGCCTTCAACTGTAGATGGTGGCCATATGGGAGCCGATACAAGTATTATGGCTGATTTCATTCAACGCGTAACTACGAAGGACAAAGGCAGCTTAACATCAGCTATCGTATCAGCTAAAAGTCATATGATCGCTTATGCAGTAGAGGAATCAAGAATTTCAGGAACAATGATTTCAGTAGGTGATTATATGAAAAAATTAAAAGTGACAGAAGAGGGAGTTTTGTAGAAATTTCTGTTGCGACAAAAGGTGGTATCTTTTTCAATATTATGTATAATAGATGTATATTTAACTGGTTATGACAAAGATACCACCTAAAGGAGCTAATCATGGTAGAAAAGGATTCCCGACTTCCGCTTTATTATCAATTAATGGATATTTTATTAGAAAAAATCGAATCAGGTGAACTTGCTGAGAACGATCAGCTACCATCTGAACGAGAATTATGTGAAACGTATCAAGTTAGCCGAACAACGGTGAGGCAGACGATGCAAGAGCTTGAAAAACAAAGCTATATTTATAAAGTTCATGGAAAGGGGACATATGTTTCTCCAAGAACTTATAACCAAAGTCTTGTAAAATTTTATAGTTTTACAGAAGAAATGAAAAAGGCAGGGAAAATCCCAACGACAACGGTTGTTTCTTTTGAAAAAATCAATTGCGATAGTAAAGTAGCAAAGGTCATGGATATACCGGTAGAAGAAGAGGTATTTAAGATCGTTCGGTTAAGACTTGCTGACCAGGAACCGATGTTATACGAAACATCTTATGTACCCGTAAAGGATTTTAAAAATCTTTCGAGTGAAGAATTGCAACATACGCCGATGTATGAAATCTTCAGAACCCAATATAATGTGAATATTTCTAGCGCTTTAGAAAGCTTTATGGCTGTTAGTGCAAATAAAGTGGAGTCAGAAATGCTAAATATAATCGAGGGTGCACCATGTCTAATGCTTAAACGAGTAACTTATGATCAAAGCAAAGTAATCGAGTATACAATTTCTATTGCAAGAGGAGATAAATTTACTTATACAGTAGAATTGAAGTAGATACAGAAGTATCTATTTAACTCAACTGGTAATGATGACATTAACAGTAAAACAGGAGGGAATAGTATGGAGCTATTAAAATCGAGTGAATATGAAAGAATGAATGTTGGCGCGAGCCATACAGCAAAAGAAATAGCCCAGCAACCTAGATTATGGAACGAAACAAAGGATATTCTTTTATTTAATAGAGACCGAGTTCTTACATTTTTAAAGAGCATTGAAAATAAACACGATCAGTTACGAATTATTTTAACCGGTGCGGGTACATCTGCATTTGTTGGCGATACAGTTCTTCCATACTTAAAACAAATCGTTAACAACAAAAAAATAGTGGTAGAGAGTATTGCTACGACAAATATTGTGTCAAATCCATATTCTTATTTAGACAAGGACCTTCCAACAATCATGATTTCATTTGCTCGTTCAGGAAATAGTCCAGAGAGTTTGGCTGCTATTCATTTAGGAGAGCAAGTTATAGATGATTTTTATGGAATCGTTTTTACATGTAACCAAGATGGACTACTGGCTCAAAAGAAGAAAAATGATCATAATCATTTGGTCATCTATATGCCAGAAGAGGCAAATGACCAAGGATTTGCGATGACGAGTAGTTTTACGACTATGCTTTTCTCAGCTTTACTTCTTTTCAATATTGATCAGATTCATACGTGGGAGAAGAAAGTTGATGAACTTATACATGCTGGTCATTCAATTATTAGCGGGAGCGAGCAAAGTATTAAACAACTGGCAAATTCGTCTTTTCAAAAAGTTGTTTATTTAGGCTCAGGGGTTTTTGAAGGATTAGCAAGAGAAGCCTCATTAAAATTATTAGAATTAACGGGTGGGGCAATTCCTTCTACTTTTGATACCTCATTAGGTTTTAGACACGGCCCTAAATCCATTTTAGATAAAGATACCGTTGTATTTGTATTTTTATCTTGTAACCCTTATACAAGGCAGTACGATCTTGACATTTTAGAAGAGATATATAAAGAAACGAATCGAGGAAAAGTAGTGGCGATTTCATCTTTAAAAGATCAGGTGGCGGAAGAATATAGTGATCTTTTCTATCATGTAGATCTTCCTAAAATTAATGAGGATATTTTTCTAACTTTCCCTTTTATCTTATACGCACAAACTTTTGCTATGTATAAATCTATTAATCTCGGCTTTTCTCCAGATAACCCTTCTCCATTAGGAGTAGTCAACAGAGTAGTTAAAGGAGTTACGATTCACCCTTTTACAAATGACATGAAGAATGGAGGAGATTTATCTTGATTACATCAAGAAGTACGATTCTTTTAGAAGCACAATCTAAAGGCTACGCAGTTCCGGCATTTAATATTCATAACTTAGAAACAATGAAAACAGTTTTAGAAACAGCCCAAGAGCTACGTTCACCAGTTATGATCGCAGCTACACCTAGTACAGTTAGTTATATGGGGGAAGAATTTCTAATTAGTATGATGGAGGCCACAAAAAAAAGATACGATATTCCAATTTGTTTTCATTTAGATCACCATGAAAAAGTTATAGATATTAAAGCTTTAATTGATAGTGGAATTCACTCAGTCATGATTGATGCCTCTCACCATGACTTTGAAGAAAATATTCGAATCGTTCGTGAAGTAGTCAATTATGCCTCTTCTTTTGGAGTTGCTGTGGAGGCAGAGCTTGGCCGCCTAAGTGGGGTAGAAGATGACCTTGAAGTGGATGAAAAGGATCAAATTTATACAAACCCAGCACAAGCTAAAGAATTCGTCTCTAGAACAGGAATTGATTCATTAGCGGTTGCCATTGGGACGGCCCACGGTTTATATAAAGGAGAACCTAAATTAGATATTGAACGATTAAGTGCAATCCAAAGAGAAGTTGATATTCCACTAGTTCTACATGGAGCTTCGGGCTTACCAGATGAATTAGTACAAAAAACGATTAAAAGTGGAATATGTAAAGTAAATATTGCTACTGAATTAAAAATAGCTTTTGCTAATGGATTACGTGGTTACTTAAAAGAACATCCAGATGCCAATGACCCTAGATATTATTTTAAAGATGCAGTAAGAGAAATGAAAATAGTCGTTGCTGATAAAATTAAAATGTGCGGTAGTATGAATCGGGGTTAGAAATATGATTGCTACAATTACATTAAACCCGGCTATTGATATTCGGTATAATCTTCCCGTCTTTTATTTAGATGGAGTAAATCGTGTTACAGATGTCGATAAAACAGCCGGTGGAAAAGGACTTAACGTTTCACGTGTTTTATCTCAGCTAGGGGCTAAAGTTACTTGTACCGGGTTTTTAGGCGGAAAAGGCGGCGATTGGATAGCAGATCAACTCCCAATTTACAATTTAATTAATCGTTTTGTAGGAATAAAGGGAGAGTCAAGATTTTGTTTAGCAATTGAATCTAAAGAAGGTCATACAGAAATTCTTGAACAAGGTCCCGAGATATTGGAAAATGAAAGAGAAGAATTTTTGAAAAATTTTGATACTATTCTAGAATCGAATAACTATATTATAGGTTCTGGTAGCTTGCCATACGGAATCAACTCTGATTTTTATAGATACCTAATAGAAAAAACAAAGCAAAAAGGGAAGTATTTTCTTTTAGATTCAAGTGGAGAATCACTAGCACATGGCATAAAGGGAAAGCCATTTTTAATAAAGCCTAACAGAGAAGAGTTTTGCAAGTTAATCGGGTTAAACCAATTATCAATAGAGGAAATGATTTGGCATGCCCGGGATATATGCCAAAAGGGTATCCAATACGTATTACTTTCTTTAGGAAAAGAAGGTGCACTTTTAATTAGCAAAAACGTCACACTGCAGGCAATAGTTCCAACTTTGACAGATGTGCACCAAGTTGGATCAGGAGATAGCATGCTTGCAGGCTTTACCTTTGCGCATTCGAAAGGTTATTCAATTGAAGATGTTTTAAAGTGGTCATGTGCCTGCGGGATAGCCAATGCTGCCTCAGAGCGGACTGGATCAGTTGAATTAACAAAAGTTCAACATTACTTTAATCTCATTAAGGTGAAGGAGTTAACAGGGGGCGATTAAGGTGGAAAATATAGTTTGTTTTGATATCGGGGGTACATTTATCAAATTTGGACTAATAAATCGCGATGGGCAAATGGTCTACAAAGATAAATTACCAACACCTAAAAATAATATACAAAAGCTGCTTCCTGAACTTTTAGTGGAGAAAATAAAAAAACTTCAAAATGATTTTTTAATAGCAGGAATCGGAATCTCCTCGTGTGGTCTTGTAAATCATGAAACAGGTGAAATTTTATTTTCCAACAATATACCCGACTATTCAGGAATGAAGTTGGGCGAAATACTTTTCAATTTATTAAAATTACCCGTTAGTGTTGAAAATGATGTGAAAAGTGCCTGCTTCGGTGAAAAGTGGAAGGGTGCAATTCAAGGGAAGAAAAATGTAGTTTTTTTGACATTAGGAACAGGTATTGGAAGCACCATTATTATAGATGGGAATATTGTAAGCGGATCCCGTCATTTAGCAGGAGAACTAGGTCATACCGTCATTGTTAATAACGGACGTTCTTGTGGATGTGGACGGAAAGGGTGCTTTGAAAGATATGCTGCTACTTCAGCCTTAGTAAGTGACTTTATTGATGAAAAGAACAAAAATGGTGAAGTGATAGAGAAAATCTCTGGAGAAGAAATCTTGTCTTTAGTAGAAGAAGGAGATTCAACTGCTACTGGCGTATATAAAAATTTTATCCATTATATAAGCATAGGTCTTTCAAATATAGTTCACCTTCTGAACCCAGAGGCAATTATTATTGGGGGAGGAATTGCTGAGCAGGGAGAGCAGTTTATTCAGGACATCAACTCTGAGATTAAAAAGGAAACCATGCCGATTTATCATCGAGAAACAATCGTATTTCCTTCGATACTTGGGAATGACGCCGGGCTGTATGGAGCATGTTACTTAACTTTAAAAAAATTAAACTACTTACCTGTATAAGTATTAAGCAAACAGGCAGCATCCTATTTTGGTGTTGCCTATTGTTCTTTTTGAAAAAGTATTCCTGTGAATAATAGAGGGGGAAGTGTTATGAAAGCAATTAAAGTAAAAAAGGTTTATACACCCGATAAAGTAATTGAAGCTGGCTATATAATAATTCAAAACGGAAAAATAAATGGAGTAACAACTGATAGACCTTCCTGTGAAATTTTGGATTATTCTAGTTTTGTAGCCATGCCAGGCATGATTGATATACATGTTCATGGGATTGCTGGGAATGACACGATGGATGGTAGTATTCATTCATTACAAGAAATGTCTATGTCACTTGCACGTCATGGAGTTACGGGATTTTTACCAACTACACTGACTCATGATTTCGTAAAAATTAAAAAAGCTGTAAAGATCGTAAGTGAGGCGATGGGACAGACAGAAGGAGCGGAAATCATTGGATCGTATGTAGAAGGCCCATACATTACAACTGAGCATCGTGGTGCACATCCGGTCAAGTATATTCGTGAACTAAATACTGATGAGTTAGTTGAACTTATAAAAATTTCCAATAATACAGTTAAAGTAATCACAATAGCTCCAGAAAAAGAGTATGCAGAGGAAGCTATTAAATTGATAACAGATAAAGGAATTCACGTGTCTATGGGTCATACAAATGCAGACTACGACACAACGAATAACGCAATTGAACATGGGGCAAGAATTTCTGTTCACACTTTTAATGGCATGAGGGGATTTAATCATCGTGATCCTGGGTGTCTTGGTGCCGTTCTAACAAATGATCAATGTTATTGTGAATGTATAGCAGATTTACAGCATGTCCACCCTGGAGCAATTAAGCTTTTATACAAAGCAAAAGGGACAGAACGTATTTTTTTAATAAGTGATTCAATGGCAGCTGCTGATTTACCAGATGGATCCTATAATCTTGGTACATTAGACGTTAAAGTGGAAAATAAAATTGCTCGAACAGTAGAAACAGGTTCATTAGCAGGAAGCACGACTAATTTAATGGAGTGTTTAAAAAATGTTAATGACATTTTAGAGGTGCCTTTAGAAACTATTTTACCGATGGTCAGCCTTAACCAAGCAAAACTACTTAAAATTGATCATGAAGTTGGAAGCATAGAGTGTGGTAAAAAAGCAAATATCGTCTTAACTGATTGTAAGTTTAATGTTCAGGCTACTATTGTGAATGGAGAATTTGTATTTAGGAATAATCATAAATAATATGGCGGATTTTAATAAAGATGTAAAATTTAGCTGATTGAAGTATGTACAGAAGAAATTAATAAATAATAAGGATGACCTTACTATAAGTGATTAAATGATCATTTTTGGGTGGGTCATTTTGATTTTTGAGTGTACGAAAATTAATAATTGAGATGAAATAATAATGATTTCAAACGAAGACTATTGCCTAAAAGGTAAAAACGTGGTAGATTAATACAGTATATATAATAGGATTAACATAGAGGTCATATTTTCCCTACTTTAATTTTACTATACAAATCCTCTTGAGTCAACCCCCATTTTTATCTTTTAAAGGAGTGCATGAAATGAACAACGAACTTCAAAAAGAACAAGTAAGAGTAAATGCTGTATTAGATCTAATCACGGACAAAATTAGTAAATTAACAGACGAAACAGCCCAACGTAGAAACGAAGTAATCAATGTTCGTAAAAATTTCTGGGATGAGGTTAAAGTTAACACAGATAGTTTTGATGACTATCTAGAGACGGTTATTAGTTTAAGACAACAATCTCAACTTTTGGCGATTGGCCAAATTAATCATAAGCAATCTTCCAACCGACTATCAGCACTTCGTCGGATGAAAGAGGTTCCTTATTTTGGTCGCATTAACTTTACAGAAGAAGCTATGTCTGAAACGGAGCGTATTTATATTGGTGTTTCAACGCTAATGGACGAAACTGGAGAGAATATTTTAGTTTATGATTGGAGGGCCCCAGTATCGAGTGTTTACTATGATTATCCACCTGGTCCTGCTGAGTATGATACACCTGGGGGAAAAGTGAATGGCGTATTAGACCAAAAATGGCAATACATTATACGTAACGGTGTAATTGAATCAATGTTCGATACAAGTCTCACTATAGGAGATGAGATTTTGCAGCATGTGCTTGGCAAAGGAACAAACAAGCATATGAGAAGCATAGTAGCCAGCATTCAAAAAGAACAAAATCAGATCATTCGTTATGACAAAGGTAGATTACTGATTGTTCAAGGGGCGGCTGGTAGTGGAAAGACATCTGCAGCTTTACAAAGGATTGCATATTTGCTCTATAAATATAGAAATTGGATAAAAGCAGATCAAATTATCTTATTTTCTCCTAATGCAATGTTTAATAACTACGTATCGAGAGTCTTGCCTGAACTAGGCGAAGAAAATATGCAACAAGTTACATTCCAAGAATATTTAGTTCATAGGCTAAGTGATGCGTTCCAAGTTGAGGATAATTATGAGCAATTAGAATATGTGCTAACTGCTATCGAGGATCCTTCCTATAAGACTAGGACTTCAAGCATTCAATTTAAAGCTTCAACTCGTTTCTTTGAGACAATAAAGGCATATAGACAATCACTAGAATTATCCGGAATGGTCTTTAGGGGATTTAAATTTAGAGGTAAACCAGTTGTTACAGCTAAACAAATATATGAAAGATTTTATAGCACCGATCCTTCTTTAAAATTTAACAACCGATTAGAGAAGTTGACGGAATGGTTAAACAAGCAAATCAATGAAACGGAAAAGCTAGAATTGAAAAAAACATGGGTACAAGATGAAATCGAGTTACTCAGCAAAGATGATTATCAAAAAGCATATAAGTACTTACAGAAAAAAAAATTTAAAGATAATTCATTCGATGATTACGAACAAGAAACTAAGGTATTAGGTCGAATGGTTGTGCGTAAAAAACTAAAGCCACTACGTGAATGGGTTCGAGGATTGCGCTTCATTGACATAAAAGGAGTCTATAAACAGTTATTTTCTGATCCAACTCAAATTGAACAATGGATTGAAGGGGATACCCCTGAGAATTGGGAAGACATATGTCAGTTAACATTAAATATGTTAGATGAAGGCAAATTGTTTTACGAGGATGCTACACCGTATTTACTTTTAAAAGAATTGGTTCAAGGCTTCCAATCAAATGTTTCGATTAAATTTGTACTTGTAGATGAAGCTCAAGATTATTCACCTTTCCAATTTGAATTTTTGAAGAGATTGTTTCCTTCTGCAAAAATGACTGTACTAGGTGACTTTAATCAAGCTATATTTGCGCATGCCAGTGAGATGGGAGATTTTAATGTTCTTAAAGGCTTATATGGGCCAGATGAAACAAAAGTGATCAATCTGAGTCAAAGTTACAGATCAACTAAACCAATTGTAGAATTCACACGTAGACTCATTCCTGGGGGCAATCTAATTACGCCTTTTGAACGAGTTGGGGAGAAGCCTGTGTTAACACAGTTATCGAATCGAGAAGATTTGCACAGTCATATTGCCAATAAAATCGAGGACTTAAAGAAAAGCAAACTTAATACGATTGCTGTCATATGTAAATCTGCTGAAGAGAGCTTAGATGCATATGAAGCATTAAAAGATGTAGAAGGAATCAAGCACGTGAAGAGAAACTCAGTTGAATATGAGCAAGGAGTAGTCATTATTCCTGCATATTTGGCAAAAGGAATTGAATTCGATGCAGTGATTATTTACGATGCATCAGCTCAAGTTTATGGAGATGAGCGTCTCCGAAGACTATTCTATACGGCATGTACACGAGCAATGCATCAGTTACATCTATATAGCTTAGGTGAAGTGACTCCCTTTTTACATGATATAAATTCAGAGTTCTTACTACTAAACCAGACCATAGTACATGACTAAATTTCAGACTGCCCGCCAAGCGCTTGCAATCAGTCTGAAAATCAGTGTAAAAAAACTTCCCTTAAATTAGATAAGGGAAGTTTTTTTACATTGAACATTGTATCCCTTAGCTTGTAACTATTCGTAAAGAAAAATTTTATTTAAAGTTCATACTTAATTCATAATTAGTCGATATATTCATCTTGTAATAAGTCGTAAAGGAGGAAATGAATTGGAATATTTAAATAAAAAAATAATTACCCCAAATAATGGAGATTTGGCAGTAGAAGCGAGTGGTTTAGTTAAAACATTTGGTGATAATCGTGCGGTTGATGGAGTGGATTTAAACGTTCGTGCAGGAAGTATTTACGGTGTACTTGGACCAAATGGTGCAGGGAAAACAACCACAATTAGAATGTTGGCTACACTACTTAGACAAGACGCAGGTACTGCACGCATATTCGGACATGATGTATTAAAAGAGGCTCAAATTGTACGTCAATTAATTGGGGTTACTGGTCAGTATGCCTCAGTTGATGATTCACTAAGTGCTACAGAGAATCTTATAATTTTCTCAAGATTACTAGGTCTAGGTAGAGCGGAAGCGCGAAAGAAATCAGCGGATTTATTAGAGGAATTTGGTTTAACAGAAGCAGCAAAACGTCCACTAAAAAATTTCTCAGGTGGAATGCGTCGTAGATTAGATTTGGCTGCAAGTTTAATTGCTCAGCCACCTCTTATCTTCTTAGATGAGCCGACAACTGGTTTAGACCCTCGCACAAGAAATCAAATGTGGGATACTATTCGTCGTTTAGTAAAAGAAGGTTCAACAGTTCTATTAACAACACAATATCTTCAAGAGGCGGATGAACTAGCAGATCGAATTGCAGTAATAGATCGTGGTCATGTAGTCGCGGAAGGTACTGTTGATGAATTGAAAGCTTCGGTTGGTAGTTCATCGTTACAACTAAAAGTTCAAGATTTAAGGGATGTTCAAAAGGCGCGTCAGACAGTAGAACATGTACTAAAAGTAAAATCCAATATCGCATTAGTAGAAGGAAAGATTACTGCCCCTATGGCGGATGCTGACCGAGTAACCGACCTTCTAATTGCCTTACGTGATGAAGGCATCCATTTAGCCGAAATGAGTGTACAAAAGCCGACTCTTGATGAAGTATTCCTTACGATTACTGGTAACAGCGTTGATAATGATGGATCAAAGGTGTCAGATAAAACAAAAGAAATGGAGGGAGTAAGGGTATGAGCACATCAATAAAACCAGCTGCTTATCGTGAATTAAAAAATAAAACTAGCTTTAGTCAATCAGTAAAAAATTCATTTACGATGGCTTATCGTGGTCTACTAAAAATTAAGCGTACACCAGAACAATTATTTGACGTTACGTTACAACCTATTATTTTTACACTTATGTTTACTTATATCTTTGGCGGAGCAATCTCTGGGGATGTTAAGAGTTATTTACCAGTAATCATACCAGGAATCTTAGTACAAACGGTCATTACTACTTCGATTGTTACAGGTGTACAATTGCGTGAAGATATGGATAAAGGTGTATTCGATCGATTCAAGTCGCTGCCAATTGCACGTATTGCACCACTGGCCGGAGCTTTATTGGCGGATACGATTCGTTATACAATCGCTACAGTTCTTACCTTCACTATGGGATATATAATGGGATATCGCCCTGAAGGTGGCTTGGGCTATGTAGTTTTAGCTGGGCTACTTGTAATTGTATGTTCATGGGCGATTAGTTGGATTTTTGCGTTTTTTGGAGTAATTGCACGTACAGCGTCAAGTGTACAAGGGATTTCTATGCTAGCACTTTTTCCATTAACATTCCTTTCAAATGCCTTTGTACCAGTTGATACAATGCCAAATTGGCTTCAATGGTTTGTAAAAATAAACCCAATTTCACATCTGATTACTGCTGTAAGAAATCTTACAAACGCTGGAACTGCAGGTTCAGATCTAATCATTTCGCTTATTGGAGCTGCTGTAATAGTAGCAATTTTTGCACCACTAACTGTAAAGGCTTATATGCGTAGAACATAATAGAAGGTGTTCCATTAGTTTTTTTCTAATGGAACACCTTTTCTTTGCATTTTCTACTTGAAAATATTGAATAGCATGTGTAACATAATCAAGGTACAAATATATAAATAACTCATATAATCATGGGGATATGGCCCATAAGTTTCTACCGGACGACCAATATAATCGACCGACTATGAGTGAAAGCACATCTAGGGTTCCGCATTATTGTAAGTAAAATGGCTGGTCCGAGCGATGTGGGCACTATTCGTGCTACACCATTAGGGATAAAAACCCAGAAGGACAGGTTTCACTTGAGAGAAACATACTCAAGTGGAACCTGTCCTTTTTTGTTTTATAAAGAGTAATAACTGTACGCCAAACAATATAGATCAATTCAGCAATGACAAGGGAGAGAATCAGATTGTTAAGTAAACAAAAAGCATTTACATTAGGTTTTCAACACGTCATGGCTATGTATGCAGGTGCAGTTGTTGTACCTCTTATAATAGGTGGCGCGCTTAAACTTACGCCAACTCAGATCGCTTATCTGATTGCAGCAGATTTATTTACTTGCGGTATAGCAACAATCCTGCAAAGCATGGGGACTAAATACATTGGTAGCAGATTGCCGGTCGTTTTAGGATGTACCTTTACGGCAGTAGGTCCAATTATTGCAATTGCATCCACTTCAAATTTGCCGACAGCATACGGTGCAATAATTATTTCTGGAATCTTTGTTGTATTAGCTGCTCCTTTTTATGGCAAGCTTTTAAAATTTTTTCCTACAATTGTAACAGGATCAGTTGTAACGATTATTGGACTTTCTCTAATTCCAGTGGCTATGAATAATGCAGCAGGAGGACAAGGGAGTCCAGACTTCGGTCAAGTACACAATTTATTACTTGCCCTTCTTACACTTATCGTAATTTTAGTCATTAACAGATGGGCTAAAGGATTTTTACGTACAATTTCCGTACTTGTTGGTTTGGTTGTAGGAACAATTGCTGGCTATGCAATGGGAATCGTTCATTTTTCAAGCGTATCAGAAGCATCGTGGTTTAGTATCGCTCAACCATTCTATTTTGGAGCACCAAAAATCAGTATTACAGCTATTATCACAATGATTATCGTATGTATTGTTAGCATGGTGGAATCAACTGGAGTCTATTTCGCAGTTGGAAAAGCGACTGACCAAAAGGTGAAACAAGATCAGATCGTAAATGGATTGCGTTCAGAAGGTCTTGCAATTATGCTCGGTGGTATTTTTAATGCATTTCCGTACACAGCTTTTTCACAAAATGTTGGTTTAATCTCACTTACAAAAGTTAAATCTAGGGAAGTTATTTATGCTGCTGGAAGTATCATGGTAGTTCTTGGATTATTACCTAAACTAGCAGCTTTAACGACAGTTATTCCAAATGCCGTTCTTGGTGGCGCTATGATTGTTATGTTTGGATCTGTCGCGGCTGCTGGTATATCAATTCTTTCAGAAGTTGATTTAGGTAAAGGAGAAAACCTATTAATCGCAGCTTGTAGTATAGCAGTAGGGTTAGGCTCAGCAACACTTCCACAAATGTTCGACCAACTACCTGACTTTTTAAAAATGTTAATGCAAAATGGAATTGTGACAGGTTCATTAACAGCAATTATTTTAAATTTATTCTTAACAAAACGAAATGTGGCAGTAGAAGTACAAGTTACGAAAAAAATATCATAAACTATTCAAAGAAATGAGACCCCTCTAATCGTAGGGGTCTTTTTAGTACTTGTTACTAATAAACTTCGATTTTAAATAATGAAAAATCATGTACGAACTAACAACTAACCTAGCCGTACTCCCATAAACGCTAATAAATTTACCTTGAATGGCTGAAATCTCGATATTAAATTGCATACGTTTTGAATAGCGATCCCAACACCCAAGCATTATGACCGACAGGAAACCGATTTGTGGAGAGAACACGGGCTCATCAAATACCCCTGTAAACAAAATAATTGGTAGACCGAGTAAAAAACTGTTAAAAAAACATTGTTTACTGCGCTCAAAAAAGAATAAGTGAATGCATTTTACAATATTTATACTAATTAGTGTTATAAAAGCCAATCCTCCCAATGTTCCGTATTCCGCAAACATACCCAGCATTAAATTATGTGCATGGGGGATGAAATGACCATATTGTATTGCGTATTCTTGACCAAATCCGATCGGTGTCACACCAAAGAATGGGTGGTTTTTCCATATAGTATATGCGTTTTTCCAAATGTCCAACCTTTTATGCCCTGCTTGAATAACTGAATCGGCTCTTGGCATTATATAGAGCAACCATTTCGAAAAGAATAGTCCGATGATTGTACAAACAAAGAAAAAGATTCGATTAAGTCGGAAGATAAAAAGTAAATAAATTAGAATCATTGTCGCAAAGCCAGCTCTTGAACCTGTAAGATAAATTCCATAACTAAGTAGTAGTTGGATCGGAAGCTGCCACGCTAAGTTAATGTAGTGTTTTCTCTCAAAACTGGAAAGTAAGCTGGCAAAGAGAAAAGAAATAGCGATTAATAAAATAAAAACAGTAAAATTGGGATTATATGCACAACCAATTAGACGGTTAAAATTCTTAGGTTCAACTTCCCCAAAAAGTACTGTCCCTAATAAATAACCAACAATTTTAGGAAATACAAACCATTTGGATATCCATCCGATTACACAACTATATACGCCTCCAAAGATTATAATCATGCGAAATCTCTGAAATAATTGACCTTTCTCAGTTACTAAAATCCTACAATATATTCCCCAGTAACCAAGAATCATGATACTGACCAATAAAAATAATATATTTCTAAATAAAAGGGCAGCACCAATAGTAGATATAAATAGGCATAAGAAAAAGTACGAACTAAACGAATAAATAAAACGTTTATTAATAAACCATTGAGTATAGAGTGTACGAAGCCCGATGATCAATAGCAGTGAAATACCTACTGGAGGTAAGAGGAAGCAGAGAAGTGCGCTTTTCTCCACTAACGAGAAATTTTTAAAAAACTGTATAAACTTTTTCATTGTATACCCCTAGTTAAGTGACATAAATATCCTTAATCATATGGAGGATGCCGCTTTTTCATCTATAAAATGAAATGTATTTAAGTTAAGTTGTCATCAGATTAACAAACATATTTTAAATACATAGGTTTAAAATACCACAATAGTTTATTAATTATGTTTTGAAATTGTAAATTGAGACTAAACTTTTTTGCTAGACAAATTAATGTACAACTTATAGATTTATGCATCTTTTAAAAGAAAAATTTATGTAGTAATTTTTATAAATATGAATTTATTTGAACAAAATTTGAATAAAAAATATGAAATTTATTCCTAATGAACTTTTAGTATTGAAATTTTGTTTCAAAAATAGTTATAATAAATATGAAATTAAATTTAGTTATAAAAAAATCACTTGAGGTGAAGTAAATATGCTTGAAAATTTAACAACTGAAACAAGAAATGAAAAAACAATGAATTTAGATGAAATGTCTATAGAAGAATTTTTAACCGTAATGAACGAAGAGGATGCTAAGGTTGCCGCTGCCGTTCGAAATGAAATCCCTAATATTTCTAAAGCTGTTGAAAAAATTGTAACTGCTTTCAAAAGTGGGGGTCGCCTGATTTATATAGGTGCAGGCACAAGTGGTCGCATCGGACTTTTAGACGCAGTTGAATGTCCTCCTACATTTGGGACAAGTCCAGAAGAGGTAGTTGGGTTAATTGCAGGTGGAGAAAAAGCTTTTATAAAAGCAGTTGAAGGCGCTGAGGATAGCGAAGAACTTGCAATTGAAGATTTAAAGGAAATTAAGTTAAGTAAAAATGATATTGTAGTTGGAATTGCAGCAAGTGGTCGCACTCCTTATGTTATTGGTGGTTTAAAATATGCCAAAGAAATTGGTGCTTCTACTGTAGCGGTTAGTTGTAACAAGGGCTCAAAGATTGGTCAAGAAGCAGAAATAGCAATCGAAGTTGTTAATGGACCTGAGGTATTAACTGGTTCAACTAGATTAAAGGCCGGTACTTCTCAAAAGTTAGTGTGCAATATGTTATCTACAGCATCAATGGTTGGTATTGGAAAAGTATACGGTAACCTAATGGTTGATGTTCAATCAACGAATGAAAAATTAGTTGAGCGTTCAAAGCGTATTGTAATGGAAGCAACTTCTTGTACGTATGAAATTGCAGAAGAATATTTAACGAAGTCGAATCAAAGTCCAAAAGTAGCAATCGTTATGATTCTTACTGGATTTAGTTATGAGCAAGCAATTGAGCAATTGAAAAAGTCAGAAGGATTTGTTCGAAAAGCGATACAAAAATAAATTTTTGGGGGAGTAGAAGATGGATAAATATCAAAGATTAGCTTCTGAAATCGCTGATGCAATCGGCGGTACTGAAAATGTAGTTTCATTTACAAACTGTATGACAAGACTTCGTGTTAATGTTGCTGATCGTAGTTTAATCAATGAAGATCAAGTTAAAAAAATTAACGGGGTTTTGGGAACTGTTGATGATGAGACTTACCAAATTATTTTAGGTCCTGGTACAGTAACTAAAGTTGCAGAACAATTTGGTCATCTAAAAAATAGCTCATCAGGAAAACAAGCAACTTCATCAGCGGCTTTAAAAGAAAAGGGCTCAGATCTTAAAGCTGAATTAAAAAAGAAAAATAACACACCTTTTAAAAATTTCTTACGAAAAGTCGGTAATATCTTTATTCCATTAATTCCAGCATTCGTTGGTGCAGGTTTAATTGCTGGTATTGCTTCGATTCTATCAAACAATATTACTGCTCAAAACCTTGATGCGGCAACTTGGTCGCAATATGTGACAGTTTTAAATGTAATAAAAAACGCAATTTTTGCTTATCTATCAATTTACGTTGGTATCAATGCAGCGAAGGAATTCGGGGCGACACCATCCCTTGGTGGAGTAATTGGTGGGGTAACACTTTTAACAGGTATGCTTCCTGATCAACCAATTAAAAATATTTTTAATGGTGATCCATTAGCTCCAGGTCAAGGTGGTATTATTGGTGTACTACTTGCAGTATATTTATTATCAATTCTAGAAAAACAATTACGTAAAGTTATTCCAGATTCTTTAGATATCATTATTACACCTATGATTGCTTTATTAGTAGTAGGTTTGCTAACAATTTTCTTCATCATGCCATTCGCAGGATTTATTTCTGATAACTTAATTGGCTCAATTAACTGGATTATTGCAAAAGGCGGTATTTTTGCAGGATTTATATTAGGTATGGGATTCTTACCATTAGTAATGTTAGGTTTACATCAAGTATTAACACCGATTCATATCGAATTAATTAATACAACTGGTGCAACAGAATTATTACCAATTCTAGCAATGGCAGGTGCTGGACAAGTTGGAGCAGCATTAGCATTATGGTTACGTTGCAAAAAGAATAAATCATTATCAAATATGATTAAAGGTGCTCTTCCAGTAGGTATTTTAGGTATTGGTGAACCACTAATCTATGGTGTTACATTACCTCTTGGTCGTCCATTTATCACTGCATGTATCGGTGGTGGTATTGGAGGTGCAGTAATTGGAATGTTTGGTAATGTTGGAGCAATTGCAATTGGTCCTTCAGGCGTAGCGTTAGTTCCACTTATTGCGCACGGAATGTGGCTACAATATGTAATCGGATTACTTGCTGGTTATGCTGGCGGTTTCGTCCTTACGTATTTATTCGGCACTCCAAAGGATGCAATGGCTGAACAAGAATAAATAACAAATAAAACCCGAATAATTAGACCTCAAAAGTCTACTATTCGGGTTTTTTATTTACTATTCATTGGAATCAATATATTGAACGATTCTTTCGCAAATTTCATGAGTGATTAAGGAATCATTTATTGAAGGGTCCGGTGTTTTATTCTGTTCTATACAGTCAAGAAAGTGATCAACTATTTGGAAAAACCCACGTTTATATAAGGTTGGTTCCCAATCACCGAATTTCTTAATATTGATTTCTTTATTATGATAATGGGTTGTTTCGACTAAACTACTCACTACATATTTATTTTGTGGTGTCATATATTCAATAATTTCTTCCGTAACACCATTGTTTCTGTTCATGATTCCAATAGCCGTGCATCCTTCACCTATAAGATGAATGACTAGGTGTTCGAGCAGATTATCTTTTTTTAAGAAATTGATTTTTAAATCAACTACATTAGTGGACATTAAATACCTAAGTGTATCGACCACATGAATATAATCCTCTACAACAAATCTTCTAGTATGTTCAGGAAAGTTAAACCTATTTTTTTGCATGATTACTAAGCTAGCCTTTCCATGCATAGTAAGCTCTCTTACTCTAGGGATAAATCGTCTATTGAATCCAACCATGGCTATTTTTCCTTGTTCTCTGGCTAGATTTACAATTTGTTCAGTTTCTTTAAAGTTCAACGAAATAGGTTTATCAATATATACGTTTATACCATTTAATAATAACTTTTTAGTGATCATATAATGAGCTTCCGTAGCTGTACTAACAAACGCTGCATCAATATTCTTTTCTAACAATTCATCTACTGTATTAACAGTTTCATTGATTCGATATTTGTTGGATAAATGGTCTAGTTTTTCATTACTTCTTGTACAAAGCACCAACTCGATCTTTTCTTTTTCAGAAAGAACCGGTAGATAGGCTTTCGTAGCTATATCTCCTAAACCGATTATTCCTATTCTCATATGCTAACACCTCGCTTGTTATTATTGAAACAAGTAATTGTATGTAATTTTCCTTAAAAAATTTTGGATACTCAAATCAGTATGTCGGTTAAACTAAAATATTTTTTAAATTTTCAAAAAACTATTTATTCATTTAAGCTTTTCCATTATAATAAGGTCTAAAGTTGATATTGATAATGATTTACTATTCAATTTTCCATTCTATTTTTCCTTTCCACACTAAACTTAGCAATTACCTCATTTACAATTTACTTTCAAATAATTTAAAAAATCCTATTAAAAGCTAATGTTTTGTAAGCGTTTTCTAATTGAACGATTGTATATGAATAATTACCCTGAATTTTTTTGTTAATGACTAAAATTTCATACATACAAGAAAGTGCTGTCAGTATTAAAACAAATATAAAAAAGGTAAATAAGCGGAGGGAAAAATTATGAGTACTTCACATTTTGCATATTGGCCAAAAAGGGTTTCTAAATCTTTAACTTTACCTGAGACAACGCTTTATGATAATTTAGTCGTTTCGGCAAAAAGGTATCCAAATAAAACTGCAATAGAGTATTATGGTGCTTCAAAAACGTATAAGCAGCTTCTTGAAGAGGTTGATTATTTAGCAGGGTATCTTGAGCATAGGTTAGAAATTTCCCCAGGTGAACGTGTAATGCTTTATATGCAAAACTCACCTCAATATGTCATCGCCTTTTATGCAATATTAAGAGTAAGAGGAATTGTAGTACCAATTAACCCAATGAACACCACTGATGAACTTGAATTTTACATAAATGATTGTGAAATTAAAACCGCAATCATTGGACAAGAACTCTCCCCTCAAATTGAATCTTTACAAGCTACAACTGGATTAGAGAATTTAGTCGTTGCAGTTTACTCTGAGTACTTACCAACAATTCCTTTAGTTTTTGACTTAACGGCTGAAATAACTCAATCAAAGAAAATTTATCAAAGCGAAAATATATTTTATTGGGAAGATGCTATACAAACACAGCTCACTCCATCACTATATGAAGGCAATTCAGAGGATGTTGCAGTTCTTCCATATACTTCAGGAACAACGGGTTTACCAAAAGGCTGTATACACACACATAAAACGGTACAAGCAAATGTAGTAGGATCTGCCGTTTGGATGAATATTTCTGCAAATGCCGTTAGCTTTTCAACTTTACCTCTATTCCACGTTACAGGAATGGTTCATGGAATGCATACACCGATTCTCACTGGTTCAAGTATGGTATTGCTAACAAGATGGAATCGAAACCATGCATGTAAACTGATTGAAAACTATCAATGTACCCATTGGGTAAATATTAGTACAATGCTAATCGACTTTTTAGCAAATCCCATTTTATATACAGATGACATCAAGTCTCTTGTAAATATTGCCGGTGGTGGGGCTCCTCTTCCAGAAGCAGTAGGTGAACAGCTATTCCAATTAACAGGTTTAAAGTTCGTAGAAGGCTATGGATTATCAGAAACAATTGCTCAGACCCATTTTAATCCGCCAGATCGACCAAAACTTCAATGTCTTGGAATTCCATCATTTGATGTAGATGCCAGAATTATTGAGCCAGTAACACTGAAACAGTTAGGTGTTGGTGAGGTTGGTGAGATCGTTGTTAATGGACCACAAGTATTTAAAGGCTACTTTAACCGACCAGAAGAAACAAATGACGCCTTTATTGAAATAGACGGAAAACTATTTTTCCGTACAGGAGATATCGGTCGATTTGATGATGAAGGGTATTATTTTATCGTTGATCGTGTTAAAAGGATGATTAACGCGTCAGGCTTTAAAGTGTGGCCAACCGAAGTGGAAAACCTACTATACAAACATCCAGCAATTCAACAAGCTTGTGTTGTTAGTAAGCCTGATGAAAAAAGGGGCGAAACAGTAAAGGCATATGTGATCCTAAATCCAATTTATTTAGGCAAAGTAAGTGAGGAGGACATTATCGCTTGGTCAAAAGAGCATATGGCTAACTATAAATATCCACGTTATGTCGAATTTATTGATAAATTACCAACTACTGCAAGTGGGAAAATTTTATGGAGGACACTTCAGGAAGCTGAATGGAGTAAAGTTGAACAAGTTAATGAATAGTAAATAAGAAAATGAAAAGGGGAGCCTAAAGCATCATATGTTTAGGTTCCCTTTTTTCGTGTTGATTTTTATTTAACTAATTACCATTATCCAAACCTTGCCCTTAAGTGATCTGGTAGTTATTACTAGAAAGTTGTTTTTAATATTCAGACTAATACTAAATATAGTATGATAAATTTTAAAGAAAACCCTTACATTAACTTACTACTGAAAAGGTGATTACAATCGTCAAAATTAGATTACAGTTAAGAAAATTAAACACTTTACGAAATCAAATATTGGCTGTCTTCTTGATTGTTATGGTGATTGTTTTATCCATTGTATCCATTATGGTATATAACCAAGTTGGAACTTTAATGGAAGATACAACAGAGAAGCAAATCAAACAAACGGCTGTTGAAGCAAATGGAAGAATGGAAACCTTGTATAAGCAAATTGACACTTTATCAAATCAATTAATGACCAACGAGACCATTCAACAAATATTACTCGGGTTGAAAAACGGAGAAAGTGTTGATTTTGCAAAAAGACAATCATTAATTAGAGTAATAAATAACTTTTTAGCTTACTCAAATGGAATCTCTTCTTTTGAGCTATATTCTTCGGAAGGTAATCGTATATTTCCATTCGGTGAAAAAAATATATCTAGTGTAATCGATGAGAAATGGGTAAAGGAAGCAGAAGCTGAAAAAGGAAGATTAGTGTGGGTAGGGAAAGATCCTAAAAATAGTAACTATTCTTATGCAATAAGAAGGGTAAGTTTAATGGATCGATGGTTTTCAAATGGAGGCTACCTAGTAGTAAGAATTCTTAATAGTTACTTTCAGGTTGAAGAAAGTAATTTATCTCCTGGGGAGAAGGACTATATGATGCTTCTTGATAGGGATTTAACTCCGATAACGGATAATTACGGCATTGATATTCAAAAGTTTCTATTAGAAGGATACGAATCGATAAAGGTAAATAAAAAACAATATATGATTGTTACACAACCATCTACAAAAACAGGCTGGACCCTTGTAATTTTAAAACCTACAAGCTTTTTAAACGAGGCGGTAACACCGGTAAGGAAAGCGACTCTTTTATCTGGTGCGATTGGATTTATTATTTTTGTCGTATCTTCGATTATTCTAGCAACAATGATCACAAGACCGATAAAAAAACTTACAAATACAATGAAGAATGCGAAAATGGACGAGTTGAAAATTAACAAGGAAAGCGCAGCTTCATTAGAAATAATTGAATTAAATAGAACGTATAACCAGATGGTAGAAAATACGAATCATTTAATACAAGTCGTTTATGAAAAAGAATTACTACGTAGTCAAACTGAGTTGAAGGCGCTACAAGCCCAAATAGATCCGCATTTCCTTTATAATACGCTAAATGCACTTTACTGGTCTTTAGATGATAGGGGTGAGGAGGATTTAGCCGAAATAGTGATTGCGATGTCAGGTTTATTTCGCTATACAATCGGCAATGCAAACAGTAGTGAATGGGTAACTATACAAGCTGCTCTCGACCAAATTGAACGCTATTTACAGATTATGAAAATGAGATTAGGAGAACGTTTGTTATGGGAGATATCTGTTGAGCCAAGTCTACTAACTATTAAAATCCCTAAACTACTAATCCAACCTTTAGTTGAGAACGCCATTATGCATGGTATTGAAAGTAGTCGGGAACAAGGAATTGTTTTAGTGAAGATTAAAAGGATTAATAACTCATCTAATTTATTAGTGACTGTTCAGGACAATGGACCGGGGATTAATAAAGAAGCTCTTAATGCCCTTAATCTAGCAATTAAAAATGATAATGTATCATCCTTTAAAGGGATGGGTATGGCGCTTACTAATGTAAATAAAAGAATTAAATTATATTACGAAGGATCTGACTTAAGCGGTCTTCGTTTAGAAAGTGAGATCGGTAAAGGTACAACTGTATTATTCGAAGTTCCAGACAAAGGTGGGGAATAATTTGGATACAAAAACTATTTTAATTGTTGATGATGAACAAGCGACTAGACAAGGATTAAAAAAAACATTAGAGAAATGGTCAAATGGTAAATTTGAAATTCTTAGTGCGGAAAATAGTCAAGAAACATTTGAACAGATGAGCAGAACAAAAATTCATCTATTAGTAACCGATATTTGTATGCCTGAAATGAATGGTTTAGAGCTTTTAAAAAACCTAAAGGATAAAGGCCATAAGTTTGTTTCAATTATTATTTCTGGGCACCCTGACTTTGAATATGCCCAGGAGGCTATTCGTCTAGGCGTTGTAAATTATTTATTAAAACCGGTAAGTAAACAAAAGTTAATTGAGGCTATTGAGCAAGCGCTTGAAAAGGAAGCAAATATTGAACGTATTAAATATATGGAAAAAGTGACTGATCAGAAATTATTAAAACTAGATCAGGTTACTAACCGCTCTAACTCAATTAAAGGAGCAAAGACCTTTATTAATGAAAATATTAGCAACCAAATTACATTAAAAGAAGTTGCAGACGCGGTACATCTAAATGCAAGCTATTTTAGTGTGTTATTTAAAGAGCAAGTAGGGTTAACATTTAGTGAGTATATGACTAGAAAGAGGTTGCAAATTGCAAAAAATCGTCTACTGACAACAGATTTGCAAATTGAAGAAATTGCACTAGAAGTAGGCTATCAGACAGCTAAATATTTCATTAAGATCTTTAAGGATTATGAGGGCATTACCCCTAGTAAATTTAGAAAAGTGTCAGAACTTGATGATTCCCTAATCCAAAAATAGTGGAATTTTATCCAATCGTGGTTACCTTACCGCGGTTTTTTTTTAGTGCTAGAATTTACTTGTAACGAAAAATTCAAAAAAATGGGGGTTTGACATGTTTAAGAAAGCGTCTTCATTAATGTTAGCACTAGTTCTTATACTGATGGTTGCTTTAACTGGCTGTGGTAAATCTAATAATGCGTCAACTGAAAGCGGTTCCAAAAAGGTTATTAAGTTTATGCATCTTTGGCCAGCTGGGAGTTCTAAGCAACAAAACATAATTGTATCTGACATTATTAAGCAATATGAGGCTGAGCATAAGGATGTAAAAATCGAAGTAGAAGTTCTTGAAAATGAGCAATACAAGAATAAAATCAAAGTTCTTTCTTCTTCTAACGAACTTCCTGATGTTGGGTTTACATGGGCAGCAGGGTATATGAAACCATTTGTAAAAGGTGGACTTTTTGCTGATTTAGATGATGTGTTAAATAACGGATTAAAAGATTCTTTTGTAAGCGGAACAACAGAAGCATATGCAATTGATGGTAAAACATATGGATTACCTCTAGAACTAAACATCGCTCCAATTTATTACAATAAAGCAATTTTTGAAAAATATAACCTTCAAGTACCACAAACTTATAGTGAATTCCAAAATGTTGTTAAAACACTTGCTAAAAATGGAGTTGCTCCAATCGCTTTAGGAAATAAAGATCGTTGGACAGGTTCACTTTGGTATATGTATTTAGCAGACAGAATTGGTGGAGCTGATGTATTAAATAAAGCAATTAATCGTACAGGAACATTCGAAGATCCTGCACTTGTTTCAGCGGCATCAGAGGTTCAAAACCTAGTTAAAGAAAAAGCATTTAATAAAGGCTTTAATGGATTATCGAATGACGAGGGTAAATCTGAATTCTTAAATGGAAATGCAGCTATGTACTTAATGGGAACATGGGAGCTTCCAAACTTTACGACAAACGAAGAAATTCCAAAAGATTTCCGAGACAATGTAGGTTTCTTTAAATTCCCTACATATGAAGGTGGAAAAGGAAATATTAATAGCTGGGTTGGTGGTCCCGGAGTAGGTTTATTCGTAGCAGAACATTCAAAAGTTAAAGCTGAAGCTAAAGACTTTGTTAAATTCTTTGTAGAGAAGTGGGGAGAGCAATCTGTTGAAAAGGCGGGTGTAATTCCAGCTACTAAGGTAGATACTTCAAAAGTAAATTTACCACCGTTATATATTGACGTGTTAAATGAATTAAATAAAGCTAGCAGCTTAACACTGTTTGCTGACGTTCAAATGAGTGCTTCTGTAGCAGAAACTCACTTAAATTTAATCCAATCACTATTTGGAAATGAAGTAAAACCAAAAGATTTTGCTAAACAACATGAGGAAGCTTTAAAGGCAGAAGATAAATAAATTTTGATGTACTAAAGAAAAGGGCATATGGATTCATTAAAATATGCCCTTGATTTTAAAATATAGGGGAAGGAGTTGAATCGAAGTGAATAAAGCTATGTCAAATAAAAAAATAATTGCCTTGTATATTACACCAGCTCTCTTTCTGATCCTTGCTTTGATTTACGTTCCAATCGTACAAACTGGATACTTTGGCTTAATGAAATGGAATGGAATTGGGGAAAAGGAATTCATAGGTTTAAAGAATTACTCCCACTTATTACATGATCCTCTATTTTGGAAAAGTGCTTTCCACTCCTTTTTATTAGCAGTATTTTCGGCAGTTAGTTTAATTGGTTACTTGTTCATCTCATTTATACTTGCCGGAAAAATTAAAGGTGCAGACCTTCTTAGAAAAATATATCTTATTCCAATGCTGCTTGCTTCTGTTGCAATTGCCCAGCTTTGGCTAAAAATTTATCATCCTACTAACGGTATTCTAAACAGCTTACTTGTAGCATTAGGAGTTAATAATCCACCAGCCTGGTTAGCAGAAACTAACTTAGCATTATATGCGATTATTATTCCGATTATTTGGCAGTACGCCGGTTTTTATATTCTGATTTACTATGCAGCTCTTAAAAATATTCCAGACTCACTAATCGAGGCTGCAAGAATAGACGGGGCAACACCAATTCAAATCGCACTAAAAATAAAATTACCATTAATAATGAATGTTGTTAAAGTAACGATTGTTCTTGCTGTCGTTGGATCACTTAAATATTTTGACTTAATTTATGTAATGACAGGTGGGGGCCCTAATGGTTCAAGTGAAGTAATGGCGTCCTATATGTATCAGAAAGCATTCAAAGGTTTCGACTTTGGCTATGCAAGTGCAATTGGATTTTTCTTATTAGTTATTTGTTTAGTAGTTACTTGGATTATTCGTAAGTTTACTGAATCAAATAATGACATTTACTAAAAGAAAGGGGGATTTTAGGTGGATACGGTAAGGGCTACAGGATCTCAAGCTATTGTAACTGAAAAGAAAACTGACCGTAGCAAAAATAGTATTTTTAGTAAAATTGCTTACGGATTTATGTATCTTTTCCTTATAATCGTAGCGATTTTTCAAATATTTCCGATCATATGGCTATTTCTTTTTTCATTAAAAAATAACCAAGAAGTTTTCAATATGTCACCTTTTTCTTTACCTGAAAGCCCAAAGTGGGAAAATTACACGAAAGTTTGGACTGAGGGAAACATTAGTCAGTATTTCTTTAACAGTGTAACTTATACAATCGCTGCCGTTATTTTAACGGTTGTATTAGCAAGTATGGTAACCTTCGCAATTACAAGAATGAATTGGAAAGCAAGTAAGTGGGTATTGGGATTATTTATGGTAGGTTTAATGATTCCAGTCCATTCAACACTGATTCCTTTATTTAATACTTTTACAAAAATAAATTTAATTGATAATCCACTTTCGGTAATCCTTGCGTACACAGCTTTTAACTTGCCAATTACGATTATGATTTTAATTGGTTTTTATGAAGCTCTACCTAGAGAGGTAGAAGAAGCAGCGATTATGGATGGGGCATCAATTAACCATATCTTTTTTAAGATTACTTTACCAATGACATCACCAGTAATTGCTACAGCAGCAATTATTAATATGATTTACAACTGGAACGAGTTTGTCTTCGTTAATACATTTATTAGTTCAGATCAATTTAAAACACTCACAGTTGGTATTCAAAACTTTATTGGCCAGTATACGACTGATTGGGGAGCAATCGGAGCTACGTTAGTTATTAGTATTCTACCAATCCTAATTGCCTTTCTTATATTAAGTAATCGAATTGTAGAAGGAATTGCTTCTGGGTCAGTAAAAGGTTAAGTACATTAGATAAAGCTATAGATGAATTCGTAAAGGAGGGTGATTAAATGATACTCGGAAAAACAATGGGAAAATTGTTTACGCTATGTGAGTGGGTTATGAAATTAGCATATGTCAATCTACTTTGGTTCCTCTTTACAATTGCAGGACTAGTCATATTTGGTTTTTTCCCTGCTACGGTAGCCCTTTTTACAATTGTTCGTAAATGGATCGTAAAAGAAACGGATCTTCCGATTTGGAGAACATTTCTAACTGTCTTCCTAAAGGAATTTAAAAGTTCCAACAAACTTGGTTTGGTATTCATTTTTAGTGGAATCTTCCTAGCGTTTGATGTATTTTACATTCGAACGATTGAAGGGGTGTTCCAGTTCATATTCATCATCCCTTTATTAATCATTGCGGCAGTTTATTTAATGGTTTTCCTTTATATATTCCCACTATATGTACATTACGAATTTAAACTAAAAGACTATCTAAAAAATGCATTCTTTTTAAGTGTATTTCATTTTCACATTACTTTACTAATGCTTGTTAGTCTAATCGCTATCCTATTTTTGTTGCTGTATCAGCCAGGACTAATTCCATTCTTTAGTGCCGTATCAATTGCTTGGATTTTCATGTTCTGTGGTATGTATAGCTTTAATCGAATAGACCAAAGGCAAGGTAAGATTAGTAAAATCTAAATGCAGAAATAATGACAGAACGGGGAATCTAGATGAATACTTATGCCGAGGAATTCTCTTTTTTAGATAAACCAGCGATAAAAGCAGGTAATAGTGAATTGGAGATTATCATTATTCCAGGTTGGGGATCAAACTTGATTTCCATGGTTCATAAAAAATCAAATACTGAGCTTTTAAGAGTACCTAACTCAACCGAGGAGTATTTGAATAATCCAGTTCTTTACGGTACTCCAATCCTGTTCCCTCCAAATCGAATCGATCAAGGTAAGTTTAGATTTGGCAAACGAACGTATCAATTTGAAATTAATGAAATGGACAAGCAGAATCATATTCATGGTTTTGTTCACACAAGAAAGTGGAATATCTCAAGTGTAGAAATTAATGAGCAAACCGTGAAAATTATTACTGAGTTTGATTCAAGTAAGCACGAAGATGTAATAGCTCAATTCCCGCATCATTTTGTGATAAGGATGAGCTTTATTCTGAATGATAATTTATTCGCTAAAAGAGCCGAAATTATTAATAAAAGTAATGAAGTTTTACCGTTTGGCTTTGGATATCATACTAGTTTCATATTCCCAGAAGAAACTTCAATCTTCAAGCTTCCAGTCGATAAACGTTGGAAACTAAATAATCGACTTTTACCAACAGGAGAATTAGAAGATATTGAGTACAAGGATGAGTTGGGTGAAGGAATGAGCTTGTACGGGCTAGAGTTAGATGATGTCTTTCTATCTAACCCCAATAACAGTGGCCTACAAACGGCACAAATAACGAACAAATCAACAGGAATTGAGATTAATTATACTGTTGACCAAAGTTTTAAGCACTGGGTTGTTTATAACAAAGATGGGAGAAGCGGCTTTTTATGCCCAGAGCCCTACACGTGGGTAACTAACGCTCCTAATCTTGAAATAAATAGAGAATTGACTGGCTTACAAGGAATTGAGCCAGATGATATGAAAGTTTTGCGTACATGGATTGTCATTTCACATAAGTCATAAAACTTAAAACTACTATTTTAGGAGGAATTAAACATGAGTTACTTTACTAATATTAACAAAATTAAATTCGAAGGTCCTAAATCAAAAAATCCATTTTCATTTAAATATTATGATCCTCAAAGAATAATTAATGGCCAAAAAATGGAGGATTTACTTCGTTTTTCAGTTGCTTACTGGCATACATTCACTGCAGATGGTTCAGATCCATTTGGAGCAGGTACAATGCAACGTCCTTGGAACCATTTAACGGGAATGGATCTTGCTAAAGCACGTGTAGAAGCATCATTTGAGTTTTATGACAAGTTAGATGTACCTTTCTTCTGTTTCCATGATTCAGATGTTGCCCCTGAAGGAAATACATTAGGTGAAACTTATAAAAACTTAGATGTCATTGTAGAAATGATAAAGGAATATATGAAAACAAGCAAAACAAAATTGCTTTGGAATACGGCAAATATGTTTACTCATCCTCGTTATGTAAATGGGGCCGCTACTTCTAACAACGCGGACGTATTTGCATATTCAGCTGCAAAAGTGAAAAAAGGCTTAGAAGTTGCAAAAGAGCTTGGTGCAATTAACTATGTATTCTGGGGTGGGCGTGAAGGTTATGACACGCTTCTGAATACAGATATGAAGCTTGAGCAAGACAATCTTGCGCGTTTCTTCCATATGGCTGTAGATTACGCAAAAGAAATTGGATTCGAAGGTCAGTTCTTAATCGAACCAAAACCAAAAGAACCAACGAAGCATCAATATGACTTTGATGTGGCAACTGGACTGGCTTTCTTACAAGCTAATGGTTTAGAGAAACAGTTTAAATTCAATATTGAAGCGAATCATGCAACACTTGCTGGTCATACATTTGAGCATGAATTACGCGTTGCTCGAATGAATGGGATGCTTGGTTCAGTTGATGCAAACCAAGGTGATAAGTTAATTGGTTGGGATACAGATGAATTCCCCACAGATCTTTACTCTACTACATTAGCAATGTATGAAATCTTAAAAAATGGTGGCTTAGGAAAAGGCGGCCTGAACTTTGATGCAAAAGTAAGAAGAGGATCATTTGATGTAGAAGACTTATTCCATGCACATATAGCTGGAATGGATAGCTTTGCAATTGGCACATTAGTAGCTAATAAACTAATTGAAGATAAAGTATTTGAAAGCTTTATTGAAGATCGTTATAGCAGCTTTACTTATGGCATTGGCAAAGAAATCGTAGAGAATAAAGCAAGTTTCCAAACTCTTGAAGCATATGCGTTAAATTTAGGTGATATCCAAAATAAATCTGGTCGTGAAGAACGTCTTAAATCAGTGCTAAACCAATATTTATTAGAAGCGATTTCTGAATTCGCAACAGTTTAAAAATCTTTTGACCATAAAATGTGCTGGGAAAATCATTATTTCCAGCACATTTTTCTCATACGATACGATCAAAAACAATAAAAGGATGATTGTTATGAAATATGTAGTAGGTATTGATTTAGGTACAAGTTCCGTAAAAATTTTGTTAGTTAATCAGTCTGGAGAGGTATGCCAAGAAGTATCTCGCTCCTATCCATTAATACAAGAGAAATCCGGATATAGTGAACAAAATCCAGAAGAATGGGTTGAAAAAACAATTGATGGACTTGCTGAACTAGTCAGAGACTTTAATGGTAATCAAAATGATATACAAGGGATTAGTTTCTCAGGACAAATGCATGGGCTAGTGCTATTGAATAAAGAAAATGAAATCCTTCGTAATGTAATTTTATGGAATGACACAAGAACGACTAAGCAATGTGAATTTATCAATGAAAAAGTAGGCAAAGAACGTTTACTTGAAATAACGAAAAATCCAGCACTTGAAGGCTTTACTTTACCAAAGCTTTTATGGGTAAAGGAATTTGAACCGGAGATCTATCATCAGGCAGCAGTATTTTTATTACCTAAAGATTATCTTCGTTATCGTCTGACTGGTGAAATTCATACTGAATACTCGGATGCTGCTGGAACATTGCTTTTAAACGTAAAAGAAAAGCAGTGGAGTGAAGAATTATGTACAAAACTCGGGATTCCTTTCCATCTTTGCCCACCAATTATTGAGTCTCATGATTGTGTTGGAACAATTACAAAAGAGGTTTCTGATTTGACGGGACTTAGTCGTGAAGTGAAGGTATTTGCAGGCGGAGCCGATAATGCATGTGGCGCAGTTGGCTCAGGTATTTTAAAAGAAGGCAATACGCTTTGTAGTATTGGTACCTCAGGAGTTGTCCTTTCTTATGAAGGGCATGGGGAACATGACTTCAAAGGTAAAGTTCATTATTTTAACCATAGTAAAGAAGATGCTTTCTATTCAATGGGTGTAACGCTAGCCGCAGGATATTCATTAAGCTGGTTTAAAGATACTTTTGCTGAGAGTGTGAATTTTGAACAACTATTAGAGGATGTTGATCGCGTTTCAATTGGATCAAATGGTTTAATGTTTACTCCGTATTTGGTTGGTGAAAGAACGCCACATGCGGATTCAGTTATTAGAGGGTGTTTTATCGGTATGGATGCAGCACATAAGAGAAGTGATTTTGCGAGGGCCGTCATGGAAGGTATTACCTTTTCATTGAACGAGTCAATTGAAATTTTCCGAAATAACGGTAAAAAGATTGATTCGATTATTTCAATTGGTGGTGGTGCAAAAAATCCTATATGGCTTCAAATGCAAGCAGATATTTTTAATGCGACAATTAGTAAGCTTTCAAGCGAGCAAGGTCCAGGGATGGGTGCGGCGATGCTTGCTGCTTATGGATGTAATTGGTTTGAATCATTAGAGGTTTGTGCAGAAGAGTTCATTAAGCCAATTGCTTCATATAAACCAGTTAGTGAAAACGTTAAGCAATATGAGAAGCTTTATTCAATTTATAAGGAAGTTTATTCTAACACGAAGGAATTAAATAGAATGTTATCTGAATTTAGAAAGTAGCATAAGACGCTATAAATAGCACTAGAGGAGGCGTTTTACTTGAATTATCGAGAACTTGGTAATACAGGTTTAATGATTAGCGAGGTAAGTTTTGGAACTTGGGCAATTGGTGGAGCATGGGGAAAGACAGATGATACTGAAGCATTAAAATCATTACAACACGCAATCGATCAAGGTGTGAATTTTTTTGATACTGCAGATGTTTATGGTGATGGTCATAGCGAAGAACTACTTGCTAAAGCGACAAAAGGACTTGAAGACAAAATTTATATCGGAACAAAGTTTTGCCGAAAAGGTGATATCCATTCACCAGAAAATTTCTCATTTGAAGCAGTTAAGTCTTATTGCGAGGATAGTCTAAAACGCTTAAATCGAGATGTAATTGATTTATATCAAGTACATTGCCCAGCAACTGAAATTTTAAAGGATGGACAAGTATTTGATGTACTTGACCGTTTAAAAAGTGAAGGGAAAATCCGCCATTACGGGGTTAGCGTTGAATCGGTTGAAGAAGGAATGATTTGTTTAGAAAACCCAAATGTGAAAAGCTTACAGGTTATCTTTAATATTTTTAGACAAAAGCCATTAGAAGTATTACTGCCCGAAGCTTATAAGCGTGGGGTTGGAGTTCTTGTAAGATTACCGCTAGCAAGTGGACTCTTGTCTGGAAAGTATAAGGCTGATCATATTTTTGAAAAAGATGATCACCGAAACTTTAATGAAAATGGAGCGGCCTTTAATATTGGAGAAACATTTGCAGGCTTGGGCTTTAAAAAAGGAGTAGATTTGGCAAATCGGATTAACTGGATTGCTGAAGGAAGATCATCAATGGCAAGTGCAGCACTTAGATGGATTTTAGATCAAAAGGAAATTACATGTGTCATTCCAGGATTTAGAAACCAAAGCCAAGTGAATGCCAACTTAGAAGCAATGAATATACAATCTTTTTCGAAAGCTGAATTAGATCAATTAGAGCTTTTCTATCAAAAGAATGTTTCTGACTTTATCAAAGGTGCTTACTAAAAAAGTAATGTATTGAACTATATAGATGCATATGGAGGAGTTTAAAATGGCCAAAATTAGTAATCCAATTTTACCGGGATTTAACCCGGATCCAGGTATTTGCCGAGTAGGGGAAGATTATTATATTGCAGTTTCGACTTTTGAATGGTTTCCAGGAGTAGGAATCTATCACTCAAAGGATTTAAAGAATTGGCGCTTAGCATCAAGACCATTGAATCGTTTAAGTCAATTAAACATGACAGGTAATCCAGATTCGGGCGGAATATGGGCTCCCGCATTATCTTATCGTGACGGACAATTTTGGTTAATTTACACTGATGTAAAGGTAGTTGAAGGTCAATGGAAAGATTGTCACAACTACCTCGCAACATGTGAAACGATTGACGGAGAATGGTCGGATCCAATTTACTTAAATAGTACTGGATTTGATCCCTCGTTATTCCACGATGAGGATGGAAAAAAATATTTAGTTAATATGGTTTGGGATCATCGCGTAGGAAATCATCATTTTTATGGCATTTCACTACAAGAATACAGTGTAGAAGAACAGAAACTGATCGGAAAAGCAGAGGTTATCTTTAAAGGAACCGATATTAAACTGACAGAAGCACCACATTTATATAAAATAAATGATTACTATTACTTATTAACGGCAGAAGGTGGTACGAAATATGATCACCAAGCTACAATTGCTAGGTCAAAACAGTTAAAGGGCCCATATGAAGTACACCCAGAAAATCCGTTAATTTCGTCATTCCATGCGCCAAGAATTCCCCTTCAAAAAGCAGGACATGCATCAATTGTTCAAACACATACAGATGAATGGTTCCTTGTGCATTTAACAGGAAGACCATTACCAAGAGAAGGCCAACCGTTGTTAGACCCAAGAGGTTTCTGTCCATTAGGAAGAGAAACAGCTATACAAAGGCTTGAGTGGAAAAATGATTGGCCGTATGTCGTAGGAGGGAATAGTCCTTCACTTGAAATAGAGGGCCCAAAAATAGATGAAGTAAAATGGGAAAGTGATTACCCTGTGATGGATGACTTTAACTCAGAAATTTTAAACCCTCACTTTCAAAACTTGAGAATTCCATTAGGTGAGAAGATCGTTTCACTAAAAGACAATCCAGGGCATCTACGTCTTTACGGAAGAGAATCCCTAACATCTAAGTTTACTCAGTCATTTATAGCAAGACGTTGGCAACATTTTAACTTTACTGCAGAAACAAAAGTAGCATTTAATCCAAATACATTCCATCAATCAGCTGGTTTAGTAAATTATTACAACACTCAAAACTGGACTTCATGTCAAATTACTTGGAATGAAGAAAAGGGCAGAATTCTTGAATTAGCAACATGTGATAATTTTAATTTCGATCAACCTCTTCAAGGCAAAGAAATTATCATACCAGAACATGTTGAGTATGTGTATCTTCGAGTAGATGTGAAAACGAATGTTTACGAGTACTCTTACTCATTTGATGGAGAAGAATGGACAGTAATACCAGTAACACTTTATTCATATAAACTGTCTGATGATTATATTCAAGGCGGTGGATTCTTTACAGGTGCATTCGTTGGAATGCAATGTCAGGATACGACCGGTCAAGGGCTTCATGCGGATTTCGATTATTTTATTTATAAAAACTAATAAAAAAGTTCAACCAGTCAATTATGGTTGAACTTTTTTTGTTCGGGACTTACTTTCTTAGTTCTCTGCTAACTTTTTCTTAAAGTTATTACTAGTATTAGAATTTTCTTTCACTACAGGTTCCTCTGCAACTGTTGAACGTTTGATAAAGAATGCAAGAACTAGTGCTACTGCGGCAACGAATACCGTCACATAAAATGAGAAGTTAATTCCCTCTAACATTGCCTTCATTGAGATCTCTTGCTTAATTTGAGCAAGCATTTCAGGTGTAGGTTTACTAGTCACATGCTTCATCGCTTCAGCAGCAAGTTCTTTCGCTTTTGATTCTGTACGATTCGACATTACTGTTACTAGTAAAGCAGTACCAATCGCACCAGATACTTGCTGTAAAGTATTATTCATCGCAGTACCATGTGGATAGAATCGTTTTGGTAATTGATTTAAACCATTTGTCGAAACTGGCATCATTACCATCGACATACCGAACATACGTAATGAGTATAAAATAATAATATGTGTATAAGTTGTATCCATTGTTAATTTACTTAAAAAATAAGTAGTAACAGTCATAATCGCTAAACCAGTTACTGCAAGTATTCTTCCGCCAATTTTATCAAATAATTTACCCGTAATTGGCGACATAATTGCCATTAATAAAGCACCTGGTAACAGCATTAAGCCTGCATCAAAAGGTTTAATGCCTCGAAGCGTTTGAGTATAAATCGGTAAAAGCATCATTGCTGAGAACATAGCCATTGTAACTACAACTGAAATCGCTGATGATAAAGCAAACATAGGGTAGCGATAAATTCTAAAGTTTAACATTGGCGTATCAAGTTTTAATTGACGTAAAATAAATAGTACTAATGAAATAACCCCTACAATTAAAGTACCGTAAGCTTCTGGACTATCCCATCCTTTTGTTCCTGCAGTACTAAAACCGTATAATAATCCACCAAAACCTATACTTGATAAAAGAACAGAGAAAAGGTCGATCGTACTGTTTGATTTCTCTTTTTTATCTTTAAGTAAGAAAAAGCCAATAATTAAAATCGTTAATGCAATCGGTGAAACAACATGGAAAAGCATTCTCCAGTCATAATGTTCAATAATCCAACCAGATAATGTTGGTCCGATTGCTGGTGCACCCATCATTACTAAACCAAAGAAGCCCATTGCAGTTCCTCGTTTTTCAACAGGGAAGCTAGTAAGCATAACATTCATTAATAATGGCATTAAAATAGCCGAACCAGAAGCTTGAATCATACGGCCTGCTAATAATAAAGGAAATACATGTGCAAATCCTGCGGTTAAAGTACCGATATTAAATAAAAGTAGTGCAGTTATAAATAAATGTCTAACAGAATATTTTTGGATCAAAAAAGCAGTAGTCGGAATTAAAATTCCATTAACTAGCATATATCCAGTAGAAAGCCATTGAACAGTCGAAGGCTCAACGTCCAAATCCTTCATAATAGAAGGTAAAGCAATATTAAGTAAAGTATTGTTTAAGAACGCAATAAAAGCCCCAATCATTAGGATTGTAATAATCCCATATGGTGGGCGAACCGATTTATTCATGGAATGATCCATGATTTCCCCTCCTTTGTACATCTAGTTCAATTTTTTGAACTGTGTTTCCATCTTCTATATAAGATAATATGATATACCATTCATTCATTAGATGCAATTATAATAACCATTAGAAATCCTTAATAATCTAAACAGATATTTACTAGTTAAAAATGTTAAAATAATGTACTATGTTTTTTAAGCACTAATTAACTAGAACCAAGGTGATTATATGAATGATCGTAAACAGCATGTTGTAAAAATAGCTCATGAATTGTTTATTGAAAAAGGATTTCAAGCAACGTCAATTCAAGACATATTAGACTATAGCGGTATATCTAAAGGTACATTTTATAATTATTTTTCGTCTAAAAGTGATTTAGTAGTCGCATTATTTAATATGATTTATAAAAAACTTGAGCATGAAAGAAATGAGTTGTTGATCGGACAGAGCCCTTCGAATATTGAAATTTTCATTAAGCAAATAACTTTATTAATGGAGGCAAATAGAGATAATAAATTAATTTCTCTATTTGAAGAAGTAATTTATATAAATGACTTAGATATTAAACAGTTCATAAGAGAAGGTAATTTTAAGACATTAAATTGGGTGTATACACGTTTTTTAGACATTTTTGGTAGTGAGAAGAAAGATTTTTTATTAGATAGTGCCATTATGTTTTTAGGAATAATACACCATAATGTGAGATACTATGACCTCGCCAAAGATATGAAAATTAGTATGGATCATGTTGTCCGATATAGTGTAAAACGTATGATTAAGATTGTTGAGGATGTTGAGGAATCTGGTGAGCAATTATTCAATTTAGAGCTATTAGATAGATGGTTACCAGTAAGAAAGACAGAAGAAAATCTTCAGCAAAAGCTTTGTAGTATTATTTGTAAAATGAAAAAATCAGCATTAAATAGTAACGAACAACAAAAGTACAACGAGTTACTAGATTTTTTACAGAATGA
Organism: Gottfriedia sp. NPDC057991; assembly: GCF_042886615.1. NCBI lineage: Bacteria > Bacillati > Bacillota > Bacilli > Caryophanales > Bacillaceae > Gottfriedia > Gottfriedia sp. NPDC057991. The sequence continues at coordinate 563,596 of NZ_JBHVQN010000003.1, read as the reverse complement.
ACTATTACAGTCAAAAACGCCGCGAAAATATTTAATTGAGAGTGCTCTAGTATCCTTAAACGAAGGGAAAACGTTACTAGGAGAAAAAGAACTACAAAGGCTGAATGAACTGATCGACATTAATTTTATTCAACACGTTAAACAACCTATTAAATGAAAGAAAACCATCCTTTAGCAATTAAGCTTAGGATGGTTTTCTTTTGTTTAAAAAGATTAGATCAAATGTTACGATAGCTAAAGTTGTTTTTTCCCTTGAAATTCTTCAATTAAATAAGTTCAATACAACTTTCGTCTACTTTTATGAAGAAAAACTAGCTTAAAATCAGTATAAATGTCGTTATTATACTTTTTTTACCATTAATTGACAAAAAATTCTGAATTGGTGATATACTTTCTTTTATAAATGAAAGAGGAGGTAACTTGGTTGTGAAATCTTTAAAATCAATGATAGTTTGGGGATTAATTTCAATACTTGGAGCTTTCTGTTTTTCTGTATTAGCTTTAAAAAGAGGGGAAACAATAAATGCAATTTGGCTCCTCACAGCGGCGGTTTGTACATATGCAGTGGCTTATCGTTTTTATAGTAAGTTTATTGCAGAAAAAGTATTTAAACTTGATGAAGCTCGTAAAACACCTGCCGAAATTAATAACGACGGTAAAGACTTTGTACCGACGAATAAGTGGGTATTATTTGGTCATCATTTTGCAGCGATTGCAGGGGCTGGACCTCTAGTTGGACCAATTTTAGCTGCGCAAATGGGTTATTTACCCGGTACGATTTGGATTATTGTAGGAGTTGTATTTGCTGGCGCAGTACAGGATTTTGTCATATTAGCTGCTTCGACACGTAGAAATGGTAAATCACTAGGTGAAATGATTAAAGAAGAGATAGGTCCTATAACAGGGGTTATCGCTTTAATAGGTATTTTAGGAATTATGGTTATTTTATTAGCTGTTTTAGCACTTGTTGTAGTTAAAGCACTTGCAGGAAGTCCGTGGGGAATGTTTACGATCGCGGCAACTATTCCAATCGCGATTTTTATGGGTATTTATATGCGATACATACGACCAGGCCGAGTAGGAGAAGGATCTTTTATTGGCGTGATTTTATTACTACTTTCATTATTTGCAGGACAATATGTAGCAGAAAGTCCAACATTAGCGGCAATGTTTACGTTTAAGGGAGAAACGATTGCTCTTATGTTAATTGGTTATGGATTTATAGCATCCGTACTTCCAGTTTGGCTTTTATTAGCTCCACGTGATTATTTAAGTACATTTTTAAAAGTTGGAACAATTTTAGCTTTAGCAATTGGCATTATTATTGTAGCACCGGATTTACAAATGCCGGCCGTTACGAAATTTATTGACGGAACAGGACCAGTATTTGCCGGAAATCTATTTCCATTTTTATTTATAACAATTGCTTGTGGATCTGTTTCTGGATTCCACGCATTAGTTGCTTCAGGCACTACCCCTAAAATGATCGAACGTGAAACGCATGCACGTGCCATTGGTTATGGTGCTATGTTAACGGAGTCTTTTGTAGCAGTAATGGCTATGATTGCCGCTTGTTTATTAACTCCAGGAGCATATTTTGCGATAAATAGCCCACCTGCCATAATTGGAACTGACGTAAATCAAGTGGCTCAAGTAGTTTCAAGCTGGGGGTTTACAATAGCTCCAAATGATTTGAGCACGTTAGCCAAAGACGTAGGTGAACAAACAATTCTTTCTCGTACTGGTGGGGCACCAACTTTAGCAATCGGCATGGCGGCACTTTTCTCTAAAGTAATCGGTGGTAAGGCATTAATGGCTTTTTGGTATCATTTTGCTATTTTATTTGAAGCGTTATTTATTTTAACAACGATTGATGCTGGAACTAGGATTGGGCGTTATATGACGCAGGATATTTTAGGCAATGTGTATAAGCCATTTGGAAAGACGGATTCACTTCCTGCGAATTTAATTGCGACAGCCATTTGCGTTTTCGGCTGGGGATATTTCCTTTATCAAGGAGTTATTGATCCACTTGGAGGCATTAATACTTTATGGCCACTATTCGGTATTGCAAATCAAATGCTTGCCGCGATTGCATTATTACTAGGCACAACTATTTTGCTGAAAATGGGGAAAAAGGCATATGCATGGATTACATTAGTGCCAACGATTTGGATCTTAATCGTCACAATGACTGCTGGTTGGCAAAAGCTGTTTCATGCATTACCAAAAATAGGCTTTTTAGCGCATGCTAAAATTTTTAAAGATGGTTTAGATGCTGGCAAAATCCTTGCACCGGCAGCTAGTAAAGCACAAATGAATCAAATTATTTTAAATGATTATATTGACTCAACGATTTGTGGCGTATTTATGGTGATTGTGCTTTTAGTTCTAATTGCTTCGATTCGAAATTGGATAAATATATTGTCTAATAAACCGATAAAATTACATGAAACTCCGTACATTAAACGGGAAGAAAGTGAACCGAAAAATTATGCACTATAAAGTGAAGGAGTTCAAAAAATATTATAAACAGTTTATTAGTTTATTAGTAGGTGTACCAAGCTATGAGAAATATGTAGAACACATGAAAACACAACACCCAGATCAACCAATTCAATCTAGAAAAGAGTTCTTTATCGAAGCGCAAGAATCACGCTTTAACTCTAAAGGTGGTAAAGTTACTCGATGCTGTTAAGGGTGTAGATCGTAAAAGTTCTTAGATAATAAGAAAATCCACAAGGTCCTTGTGGATTTTTATGTTTTTTTATTATATTGGAATTAATCTTATTTTTGATCTCTTCGATATAAATCCAGCGTTTTATATCCAGCACCTAAGACCATTTTCATTTCTTCACGTCTTTTTGCTTTCGTTGCTTCTTGCTTAGCGCTGTAGACGTGTCGAGCCCAATCTTTACGATACCCAGGAGTTAGAGACTGATAGATCGTAAGTAATTCAGGAGAATCTTCTAAATCCTTCTCAACGTTTGGAATCATTTCGATATAATCATCTACACATTGACTTGCTTTCGCTGAGTTCGCAGCTTTTGTTTTTGATTCGTCCTTTAATCCAACAACTGTAAAGACGTCATCCAATCCAACCATGCGAGCAAATTTAATTGTACTTGAACCAATATAGCCGCTCTCATCTGCACCTAATCCTTCGAATAAATCATCACGATGAATATAAGTCGGATATACTTTGTTTCCTTTTTTAGGGTAGGCAATAAAAATATAGCCATTTTTATCTAAATAATGATTTCGGGTAATCTTTGTGACTAGTTCTTTAAGCGAGTCCATATCAAGAACAAAAGCAAATATTAGATCATAAGGATGGTTTAATAGATCCGTATCAAAATGTGGTAAATCTGCAAAATAATTTGCATCACTTGGCTGATTTAAAACGGTAGCTTTTTTATACTTTTTTAAGTTTAGTTTTTCAACAATCGTTTTCGTCATCCTGATCCACCTTTAAAGTAGTATGTATAAGGATATTATAAATCAAAATAAGTAAAAAAAATAATAGAAGCTAAAGAGAGAGCTTCTATTACTTATGAGACAGGAAGAGTAGGGAATAGAGATTATAAAGTTTAAAGAGCTTCTTTAATCACTTTTTTGTAATAAAGAACGGATAAAAGACCAAACACAGAGTATAAAATAGCATATAAAACCATCACGATAATCATAGGTGTCCAGACTTCAGTACCGAATATGAACCATCCAGATTGGACAGCAAAATAGCTATGAACCAGTCCGATTACTAATGGGATACCGAAATTAAACAATTGCTTAGAACGTATGCCTCTTAATAAGTCTCTACGGGAGAAACCTAGTTTACGTAAAATTGTATAATTTGGTTTTTCGTCTACACTTTCATCCATTTGTTTAAAGTACAAAATACATCCCGATGTCATTAAGAACGTTAGTCCTAAAAATCCGACGATGAACATAATAAGTCCCATATTTGCTTTCTGACTTTTAACGATTTCAAGTCGAGAAGCATTAGGATAATTCTTATCAAATTGATGGTCCATATAAATAGTATTTGCTTTTTCGATTAGTTTTTCATCACTTATATTAATTCCATTGTAGACAGTAGAATCTTTTTGAATTGATGAATCAAGATTCTGTTTTAACGTTTTAAACACTTGATCGTCTACTATGACAGTAGGAAATCCTCCATTTGTGAAGTAGGAAGGTATAATCTTTTCACGTTTTAATCCTAAATAGTTTAGTTTAAACTTTTTCTTGCTGCTAGTTAATTCAATATGCCCTGAATCCTTTAAGGTCATAAATTTTTGAAGCATATCATCGTATCCAGTAAATAACGCTTCATTTGAAGCAAGGTTTACTTTAACTGACTTTTCACTTACAACAGCAAGTGGAAACTTGTCTGCATCCTTCATCATGCCTTCTAACTCTTTATCGAGTATATTCTTTATATTTGCATTAACTTGAATAACCTCGGTGTGTGTTACTGTATATTTAATACCATTTTCATCTAGCGCAGATTTGAAAGTTTGTAAATCCTTCTTATTATTTAAGAAAAAATTAGCAGGGACGTGGCTCTCAGCTGTCTTTTCTGCAGAATAATAAGATATATAGCTTAAAGATAATAAGCCAATCGCTAGTGCTGAAACAGTTGTAATAATGGTTAGTAATAGAGCATTAGACTTCATTCTAAACATAATTGAAGATAAAGAGAGAACATCATTAATATTTAAATAGCCATTTTTCTTTTTACGAACTATATTTAAAATAAAACGAACAGAGCTTTTATATACTAAATAAGTTCCAATAATGACAGACGCTAAAATATAGATCATTGCTGAAAATAGTTGAATCATAGTAGTAAAATCACCATCAAATAGTTTTGATGATAAAAAATAACCTGAGATAATTAGTAAAATACCAAAAATTCCTATAGAAATTTCAAAAATAGACATTTTTTTAAGCTTTCCTTCAGTCGATGAGACTACTCGGAATAAAGATAAAATAGTTTGTCTTTTAATAAAAACGTAATTCATTAACATAATGAACGCGTAAATGACGACAAATACAATTAATGTCTGTACTAATGCTTGTGAAGAAAAATGTAAACTAGCAATTGCTTTAACTCCTACGATTTTATATAAAATCATAATGATCAGCCTTGAAATAGAAAAACCAACTAAGATACCAAGAACCAATGAACTAAAATAAAGAATACAATTTTCAACTGTTAAAATACCGAAGATCCTGTTTTTAGTCATTCCGATTAATTGAAACAAACCAATTTCTTTACTTCTTCTTTTTATAAAAATCATATTTGCATATAAAAGGAAAATCGAAACGATTGCGACAAGTAAAATCGACGCTGAGCGAATTGCAGCAGCTCCTTTGATTGAACCCTTTGTCGCTTCCATTGACGGGTCATACTGCAATGTAACAAATGAGAAGTATAAGGCAGCACTAAATATTAAAGCAAAAACATATAGATAATAGTTTTTTAAATTCTTTTTTAAATTTCGGAATATCAAATGATTAATGCTCATAGTGAACACCGCCTAATACACCTTGGGTCTTCATGATATCTTTAAAGAAATTCTGTCTCGTTTCATCGCCTTTGTGTAGTTGTGAATAGATTTGCCCATCTTTAATAAAGACAACTCGATTGCAAAAGCTTGCTGCTACCGGATCATGGGTAACCATTACAATTGTCGCGTTTCTTTTCTCATTTAGTTCGCTTAGTTTATTTAATAAATCTGAAGCAGATTTTGAATCTAATGCACCTGTAGGTTCATCTGCGAAAATAATACTAGGTTCATGAATAAATGCTCTAGCGGCTGAAGTACGCTGTTTTTGTCCCCCAGAGATTTCGTTAGGATACTTATCTTTTAATTCGTAAATACCAAGCTCTTTAGCAATTACATCAAACTTTTGATTGGCTTCACTTGGTGACGTTTTTGTTATTGATAAAGGTAGAAGAATATTTTCTTTTACAGTTAATGTGTCTAGTAAGTTGTATTCCTGGAAAATAAAGCCTAAATAGTATTTACGAAATTCTGCTAATTGTTTTTCTCGCATATCCGTTATATCTTTACCTTCAATTGCAATCGTTCCACTATTAATCTTATCGATCGAGGAAAGAACGTTTAGTAAAGTTGTTTTACCAGATCCAGATGGACCCATGATACTAACAAATTCACCTTTTTCGATGTTTATATTAATGCCACTTAACACTTCTTGTTTATTAAATTTATTTCCATAACTTTTATGAATTTTATTTGCTTCTAAAATAGTCAATTCATACACTCCCTTATTTTCATTCGATAAAATTAGTATAAATGGTTACCTAGACCGTTTCCTTTGATTAACCGAACAATAAACAAAAGCATGTGACAATTTTGTCACATGCTTGTTATTTTTACAAATTCATTTCGTTTAGGGAAAGCTAGCGTGAAAATTGAACCTTTATCTAACTCAGACTTTACTTGGAAAGTAATATGTAGGGACTGGGCAGCCTTCTTTGCTAAATATAACCCCATCCCAGTAGACGCATTGTCTTGATGCTGAATCGTAGAAGTAAATCCTTTTTCGAAAATTCGTGGCAAATCTTTTGAATGAATACCACGACCAAAGTCTTCAACTTCAAGAATCACTTGCTCATTAATTTGCTTACTTATAATTCGAATGTCTGAGGATGTACTATATTTCACTGCGTTTGTTAAAAGCTGTCGTAGTATATATGATAGCCATTTAGCATCACTGAATACTTCTAGCTCCTCTAATTCAATATCAAATCCAATCCCTTTATGTATACACCATGATTGCAAAGTTTTAATCTCTGGATAGATGACATCTTCAAGCTGAATTTTTTCTATATAAAGATCATTTTCAATAAAAGGTATTCTTTTTTGGTGAAGCTGTTGATCTAATAATAGGTGAATGCGTAGCCATTCATATGTTAAATTTGATTTCAACTTTTCATCCTTCATACGATCAATCATTAAGTGCATTGCTGTTAAAGGTGTTTTTACTTCATGGATCCATGATAGGAGCTCATCTTTTTCTTGCTCTAAATAAGTTTGATTTTGAATAGCTATTTTTTTTAATAAGCTTGTTTGATTCGTTAAGCTGTTTTCAACAATTTCTTCAAATGGACTATTTGAATCCTCAATTCCAGTCAAATCAAGGTTATCTTCACGTTCAACTAGACTTTTATAAAATTTTATTTCTTTAGGATATCGAATGACTAAAAAAATGATAAACAATAATAGTGATAGAAAGACAATGTAAAGTAGTGATTTTAAAGGAATTGACGAATCAATAAATGAAACAAATACAACGAGTACTTGTATTAGTAGAAAAAAAATTATCCAACTAAATCGCTCAATTAGAAATGTCTTAATCATTAGATCGCCTCTTCTAAAGCAATATATCCTTGACCAACCTTTGTTTCAATAAATTGTCCTAAGCCTATTTCATCTAGTCTTTTACGCAATCGATTTACGTTTACTGTTAAGGTGTTATCACTAATAAATCGCTTATCATCCCAAAGGGCATTTATTAATTCCTCACGACTTACGATTTTATTTTTTTGTTCAATTAGCAGTTTTAAAATATAGATTTCATTCTTTGTAAGTTCAATTGCACCATTTTCATTCGATACAGTATTTTTTTCATAGTCGACGGTTGCACCACACCAAGTTTTAAGAGCAATTTTTTCGGTATTATAATTATATACGCGTCTAAGAGTCGCCTGGATTTTCGCAATTAGCACATCAAAATGGAATGGCTTTTGAATAAAATCATCTGCTCCAAGCTGCATCGACATAACTATATCTGAAGGATGATCTCTTGAAGATAGAAAGATAATTGGTACATTTGAATGTGAACGAATCATACGACACCAGTGAAAACCATCGTATTTTGGTAGTTGTATATCAATGATGACTAAATCTGGTTTTATCTCTGTAAATTCTTGAATTACCTTACTAAAGTCTGTTATCCCATAAACCTCATAGGACCATCCTGATAGCCGATCTTTAATCTCAGTGAATAGAGAAGAATCATCTTCAATGAGTAATAGTTTAAACAAATGGTTGCACCACACTTCTTATTTACTTTCCATTAATTGTAAAATAAAAACAAATTAAGTGCCATAAACGAATATAGTATTTACCTGAATAAAAAAAAGTACACTGTATTTTATACAGTGCACTTTAAAGTGATTTTTTATCGATTATCTATCTTCTCAGGATATAAATCATGGTTCATCATACGATGTTCAGCCATTTTTTCGTATTTTGTACCTGGGCGACCATAGTTGCAATATGGGTCAATTGAAATTCCACCACGTGGAGTGAATTTTCCCCAAACTTCAATATATCGAGGATCCATTAATTTAATTAGATCATCCATAATAATATTCATACAATCTTCATGGAAGTCACCATGATTACGGAAGCTAAAGAAGTATAGTTTTAATGATTTACTTTCAACCATTTTCTTCTCAGGAATATAGCTTATATAAATTGTCGCAAAATCAGGTTGACCAGTTTTTGGACAAAGTGAAGTAAATTCAGGGAAATTAAATTTTACGAAATAATCACGATTTGGGTGAGTATTATCAAATGTTTCTAAGATTCCTGGATCATATTCAAATAAATATTTTGTGTTGTTGCTACCAAGTAATGATACTTCTTCTAGTGAACCTTTTGATCTGCCTACCATTTTGGTTAAACTCCTCTCTTATTTCCCCAAACAAATGCATGTAATTGAGGTAAAACTTTTACATTTTTAAAGACTTTTGATTTCATTGCTTCATCTATAAGCCATTCGTAACGATTTAACATGTATTGTAATAAAGTACCATCATCCGCATTTAGCCAACTATTTCCGACTTGTAAAAAGAACGGAACATGTGGGAATTTTTGATGAACAGTTTCCGCATAAGCTAAATCTTTTTCATCAAAAATAACAACTTTTAAGCAAAACTTTGGGTGGTTTTCTAAATTTTGAATAATGCTTCCTAGCATATCAAAATCAGTATTCATGCCGCTGCTAGGCGGTTTAGGCGATAAAGTAACTTCATCAATAGAAGGTAACCATGGTTGCCACTTACTACCTTGAGTTTCAAGAGCTAAAGTCATATTCTTTTCCTTTAAAAACTCAACTACAGGGCCTAAAGATGGAAGTAGGGCAGGGTTTCCACCAGAAATCGTAATATGAGAGAATGTATCGCCACCTAAATTCAATAAATTTTCCCAAACTTCTTCTGCGGTCATCCATTTTATATTTTCTTTTTCACTACCATCCCAAGTGAACGAAGAATCGCACCAACTACAAGAGTAATCACAACCTGCAGTACGAATAAACATTGTTTTTTGACCGATTGCCATACCTTCACCTTGTACAGTAGGTCCGAATATTTCAAGTACAGGAATTTTACTCATTGGTCATCCACTCCCTACGAGCTTCTGCATAGCTTGTAGGCGTTTCAAATAAACGGACAAACTCTACTCGAATATCTTGTGCAGGATTTGTTTCATTTTTAAGCGCATTTTCCATTTGCTCAAAAATCCAAACAACCATATTCTCTGCTGTTGTATTCATCAGAGGTAACATCTCATTTAGATAACGGTGATCTAAATAGATTTCAATTTTTTCTTTCCAAATCTGCTTAATATCACCAAAATCGATCACTAAGCCGATCTCATCAACAAAACCACTAATTCCAAAAATAACTTTATATGTGTGGCCATGTAAATTCTTGCATTTACCTTCATAGCAGTGTAAGTGATGTGCAGCATCAAATGTAAATTCTTTATTAACAAGAACTCGTTTATGGTGATATTTTAAGTCTTCTTTTTTAATATGCTCATCAATTTTGTGAAGTCTTTCTACGATGCGAAAATCAAACATGCTTTGCGGCTCCCTTCGATTGTAGGTAACGATCTAAACCAGCCTGACGAAGCTCACATGCCGGACATTCTCCACAACCATCAGAAATAATGCCGTTATAGCAAGTTAATGTTTTATTTTTAACATATTCAAATGCGCCTAAATCATCGGCTAATTTCCATGTGTCAGCTTTATCAATCCACATAAGTGGAGTATGAATAACAAATGGATAATCCATTGATAGATTAAGAGTGACATTTAATGATTTAACAAAGATATCTCGGCAGTCAGGGTATCCGCTAAAGTCTGTTTCACAAACACCAGTAATAATGTGCTTTGCGCCTTTTTGTTTAGCAAGTACTGCTGCAAAAGATAGGAATAATAAGTTACGTCCATCAACAAATGTAGAAGGAAGTTCGCCTTCTTCGTGCGTTATATCAATATCTGATCTTGTTAAAGCATTTGGTGCAAGCTGATTTAACAAGGACATATCAAGGATATGGTGAGGAATATTTAATTCCTTACAAATATCTGCAGCTACATCTAATTCTAGTTTATGGCGCTGATTGTAATTAAACGTAACAGCTTCAACTTCACCAAATTGTTGCATAGCCCAGAATAAACAAGTAGTACTGTCTTGGCCACCGCTAAATACAACGATTGCTTTTTCATTTTTCATATTTCTTCTCTCCTTTACTTGATTAAAAAGAAGAGGGCATCCCGAATAACAAAAATAAAAACAATACGACAAATATTGTTTTTCGCCTTATTTTTTTGTAGAGGGGAGTTTGCGACCTCTACCATAAGTAATAAAACTTATGGATTTTTTATTAAATTTTCTATCTATTAAATTGTACTAGAGAAGTACAATCATAATTCCCATTATAATCGTTTCATGTTAAAAGAACAAAAACTTTTGTAAGAAAGTAAAAAATTACATATATGATCGTGTCATCGTTGTATTTATTATTTTTTCGTTAGTTTAGATTGCAAGATTGGCTCTTTTTTTTTCAATACCTAGAAAAAGGAGAAGAAGTAAATTTTTAAAGGATTGATAGGACATTAATTGGCACACTGATATCACTTGAAGTGATAATTGAATATTAAGTAGAACTAGATTATTTCATTAATGAAAATAGAGGGGGGGCAAAAGTTCTACATATTACTTGCTATGCAATAGGAGTATGTAGTTTGTATTGATTTAGATGTTACTTTAGCGACTGAATCTGCACAGTAACTTATTTATTATTTTCTACATAGAGGGGTAGGATTGACGCCGTAACCTGAAATCCAAGAATTAGAAATTACTATACTACTTAGTAGATTATTCTTCTATTACTTGAGGCTATATAAGGAATCCAACAGAATGCTGGGAAAATTTATGACTGACCAGTCGTAGTCATGGCATTTCAGAAAAAAGCACTTGTCGATGTAGGATTAAGGGATCTAAAAGGAATTTAGAATCAGGGAATTTGATGGGAGGTGAAAAAGAGATAATTAAATGATATTGGCAATTATTAATGAACAATCAACATAGAGGAAATTTGCCAATCTATTATTAGTGGCTTGGAAGTATTGCATAATTGTAATAGCTTTTTTTAAGAGTTCGCTAATAAATTACAATAATCGATATATAAATATAGTAAAATCCAGCTTCAAAATGACAGATCATAACATACATTTTTTATTTTATTAGTAATCCTTTTTTGTGGGGGTCTTATTTAATAATTTACAACAAAAGGGGACCTATTCTATTTAAAGCTTATGCATAAAGAGGATTACAATAAATTACAGGATTCAAAAGGGATAATCTTTGAAGATAATCCTATTCAAGAGTTTGTAATCATAATAAAAATAAGTAATCCACATGTGGATATTTTTAATTAAGAGACTTATCCACATACTGACAGGTAGAAGCCATCTGCCTGTTTTTTAATTTTCTGAGGAAAACTGATCTAAAGGGAGTTGTACACATATTTGTACACAAGAATACATTTTGTAAACAGTTGTACACGATAAAGTTTACTTGTACACAAAACGTAAACCTTTTATTTACAGGTAGGAAACAGTTGTCCTGAAATTAATTCTAGAATGAAAAAGGGAATGTATACACTTTCGTATACAAGTACACGTTTTTGTAAACATTTGTATACATTTTTGTACACATGTATACAGAATTGTGTACATGTGTATGTGTTTACATTTTTGTATACAAGATGACAATTCAGTTACATTTTTATAATAGTTCAGTATGGGACATTGACCGGATGGATAAAGTTAGATAATCTTAAATCAGAATTATCTATTAATATGTAAACCTATTAACGAAAGGGATGATTTAGGTGGTAAATGCTCGTATAGCTGCTATTGATGTAGGAAACGATTCACTCAAAGGAATTTTTGGGAAGATGGAATCTGAGATTAATATTCCTAATATTATTGCAAGGGATACAGAAGATCGTCCAATCATTGGGATTGAAGAATTAGACAACCAAGATCCAGTTGATGGAATACATATTCGCGTTCACTCTCCTACTTTAAAAGAGAATAATACAGTTTATCGTGTAGGAAATTTAGCAACTAAAAGTGGAAATGCAACAGAACTAGATCCTGGGAGTAATAAGTCTGAAGAGGATCAAACACTTATTATGTTATTTGCAGCTTTAGCGTTAGATGCAGCTAGAGAAGATAATAAACAAATTGTAAAGAACTCTAATAATGTAATTGAGGCAACATACGTATTAGGAACTGGTCTTCCACTTAGAGAAGTAAAAGAAGGAAAAGACGTTGGTTATCGTTCACGATTACTAGGCTCAGTTCACCAAGTAGAGTTTTTAGTAACACCTAGACATCAAGGATTAAAAGTTAATATTAAATTTGAAGAAGTTAAAGTTTATCCTGAAGGATTTGCTGCTTTTATTAACTTAGTTATGGACAATCATTTAAACATAATTAATAAAGACCTTATAGATAAAAAAATCCTTATTCAAGACATCGGAGGATTATCAACTGATATTGCGGTCATTAGGAATCGAAAGGTAGATGACGATAAAGCTCAAGGTTTTAATCTTGGCGTGGCAGAGTCCCTAGAAGCAATTCGTGAAGAGATTCGTTCTAGACATGGAGTTGAACTTGATAGCCGAAGAGATGTTGTAGAGATCATTACAAAGAAAAGTGATCGAAATCATATTATGGTTAAGGGTAGTCGGACAAGCGTTCATGATATTGTAGACCGAATTCTGTTAGAATTAGCAAAAAAACAATATCGCCATTTAAGAAATATTTGGCAGAAGAACTCACAAACTGAAATATGCTATTTCATTGGTGGAGGATCGCTAATCTTAAAAGAATATCTTAAGACACTTAATAATAACCTAGATGGTTATAATATTGATTTCTTTGAGGATGAGAAGGAAAGTATCTGGATGATGGCGAATGCTTATTATAAGCTAATTGCTGATTTTGAATTAAAAAGAGTAAGAGAATCTAGAAGAGAAATACAACAAGCTGAAAAAGAAGAACAAAAAATGTCTAAAGCAAAATAAGGTGATTCCATGAAGGAGAAAGAATTGACGAGGGGACAACCTATTACATTTCGTATCCCTTCTGATACGCCTGATCAAATCATAAAACATTTGCAGCAGCTTAAACAAAGCGAAAGGCGGAACTTTTCAAGTAAGATTGCTGAGTACGTATTAAGCGGAGTTAATGACTCATTATCAAAGCAAAGGCAAACAATAACGATTCCACTTCCGAAAAGCCTAGATAAAGCTCAAAGAGATTGGTTAAAACATGAACATTCTGAGGCACTATTAGGTAGTATTGTGTATCAACTATTATCCAACCCAATTCGAACTGCTTCTCTTATTACATCGCTAAATAGTAATAGTCTAGCAATTGAAGAAGCTCTATATCTTCAAGAAGAAATGAATGAGCTAGAGCCAGAATTGGAACCTGTTCATTCAGAAATTCGTACAAGCGAACGGAATGTAACCAACTTAGATAATAGAGGAAAAATAGCTGATCTTGATGATGATTTAGAAAACTTTAACTGGGAAGTTGCAAGCAAAAGCGAAATCTCTGCAGCTAAAGAAGAAATTGAAGAGGAAGATATGGATAGTCTACTCGGAGATTTTCTTGCACAAATGAATAAATAAGAATGCATAGAAGGGACCGAATAATAACACGGTCCCTTTGTTCATTTTAAAATAATTTTATGCTGATTGAAGTGACTTTCTTTTAAGGAATTCAGGTAAAATGATACCGATTAAAATTAAAATGATACCAAAATATTGTGGAGCTCCAACCGTTTCATTTAATACAATCGCTGACATTAACGTAGCTGTCGGTAACTCTGCTGCCCCTAAAATAGAGGCAAGACCAGAACCGGTTAAAGGAACGCCTTTTGAAAACATTAAAGTAGAGAAAAATGGACCTAGAAAGCCAAGGATCAGCCCGTACTTTAATGAAAGTTCTGCAAATAAGTGCCAATTTGTGAAAAATGTAGGTGGGAGGAAGATAGCACAAATTATAAAACCACCTGTTATCATTAATGCCGTTTTTGTGATAGGGTTGGCTTTTAAAGCGATTCTACCACTAAGTAAGATAAAAGTACTGTATGAAACTGCGGACAACGCCCCAAATAAAACTCCTAACAAATTCAATGAACCAAGTCCATCTGTTAAAGCATTTGTTGCAAAGATTGTTCCAATAACAAGTGGAATCAATGAAAGTAATTTACTTTTTTCTGGAAGTTTTCGATTGACTATCGATTCTAATAAAACGCCAATCCAGGTGAACTGGAACAACAGCACAATCGCTAATGATGCAGTAATATATTGTAACGCCAAATAATAAAACATTCCCGTTAAGCCAGTGGTAGACCCTAATACTACAAGCAATAAAACATCCTTCTTTGTAGGTTTTAAATATTGTTGTTTATTTGACTTAGCGGATCTACTTTTATTAAAAAGTACAATGGACCATAACAATATAGCCCCAACAAACATTTGAATACCGACTACATCATTTACAATAAAACCATCACCATAAGCCAATTTTACAAAGGTAGACAAAACGCCATAACAAACAGAACCGATAATGATATATAGTATGCCTTTCAAAATAACACCCCGTTTAATAAAAAGAAGTAAAGAGGGAAAACCTCTTTACTTATATCTAATTTCATATTTTGTTACTGACTAGTTGAGCGAGATATTTCTCCGGTAATACTCTTTCCAGAGCCACTCAAAAGCTTTCCCATTGTCTAGCTCCAGGCGTTAGCCCCTCGAGGTCATAAGCCGAAGCTCAATAAAGGTAAAAACCAACCTTTATCGTTCTTCGTCTTATGCTTGTCGGGGCTGATCAAACGCCTTCCGCATTTCGAATTATATTTCTTCTAAAATGCCCTTAACTAAGTTAACGAATTTTGTTCTAACCATGCTTGCTACTTCGATTACTTCTTCGTGGTTTAATGGTTGGTCCAGGATGCCACAAGCCATGTTTGTTAGGCAAGAGATACCTAAAACTTTCATGCTTCCGTGAACAGCTACGATTGCTTCAGGAACCGTTGACATTCCTACAGAATCAGCACCAAGTGTACGGATCATACGGATTTCAGCAGGTGTTTCGTATGAAGGGCCACTCCACCAAGCATATACACCTTGTTGTAATTTAAGATCTTGTTTCGCAGCAATATTTAATGCAAGGCTACGTAATTTTTTGTTATATACTTCAGAAACATCAGGGAAGCGAGTTCCTAGTTCTGGGTTATTTGGTCCAATTAAAGGATTTGTTCCTACTAAATTAATATGATCAGTAATTAACATTAAATCACCAGGATTAAAGCTAGTGTTAACAGCGCCACAAGCATTTGTTACGATTAATTTTTCTACTCCAAGTGCTTTCATTACACGCACAGGGAATGTTACTTCATCTAAAGTAAAGCCTTCATAATAATGGAAACGGCCTTTCATTGCTACGACAGCTTGGCCTTTTAATTCACCGATTACTAATTCATTTGCATGTCCAACTGCTTCAGACTTTGCAAAGTGAGGAATTTCACTGTAAGGAATTACAACAGAGTTTTCGATTTCATCTGCAAGAGTACCTAAGCCAGAACCTAATATTAATCCAACTGTTGGACGGTAGTTTGTTTTACTTAATATAAAATCTCTTGTTTCTAAAATATGTTCAGTTTTATGCATTTATTTTTCCTCCTAAAATGACCGATAGGGATTGTAATAAGAATTCTACTAAATAATAATGCTTTCACCATAAGTCTAATGGATAATTCCTTACTTGTAAACAGACTAAAAATCATTTTGGTAAAAAGTTTATTCCTTTTTACTAAAAACGCTGTAAATATAGCGTATAAATAGCTATACTTAATTCATAAAATATAAAAAGATAAATGAATGTAAAATAAGATTAGCGTTTTGGAGGAGTCAATGATCAGGCAATTTATAGGCCATCAGTCGCCTAAAATCAAAAGTTTAAAGCTTTTATATAGCTTAATACGAAAATTAGGGCCAATTAAAGTTAGTTCATTAACTGAAATGACAGGGTATAAACATACTACATGTGTCCGGTTATTAGATGAATTAGTACAGGAAGGACTTATATATGACAGTGGTTTAGGGGTTTCTAGCGGTGGAAGGAGACCAGCAATGTATGTGATTAACCCAACTGCATTCTACTTAATCGGTGTCGAAATCACGAATTTATTTACAACGGTACTACTGCTTGACTTAAATCTAACAATTGTCGATTCAAAAAAATTAAAAATGAGCAATGTGAGTACTGGAGAATATACTTTAAATTTTGTAACGAAAAGTGTAAGTGAATTATTAGATCAAAATAATATTAATAGAGAACAATTATTAGGTATTGGTATTGGGGTGTTAGACCCAATTGATCAAGAAAAAGGTGTAATGATTAAATCGGGATCATTTTTAGCAGATGGATGGGAGGAATTAAATATTGTTAAGCACTTAGAAGAAGCTAATCAGTGTCCGGTGCTACTAAATAACGGTACAAATTTAGCTGCCTTAGCAGAGTACAGGCTAAATTTCAGTAAAGAAAACGAAAATATTGTTTTTGTTTCGAGCGATATGGGAATACGTTGTGGAATTATTCAACAAGGTAAATTAATAAGCAATAAGAACGAGATGGACGATGCTTTTGGACATATGATTGTTGATGTTCATGGAAAACTTTGTTCATGTGGTTCATATGGGTGTCTACAAGCGTACAGTAGTTTACCTGCGATTCGAGAAGAGGTTATCAAACGTGTTAAGCGCGGTGAGATGACTTCTTTGATGGGTGAATTAAACGATGTCGAAAATATTAGCTATCATCAAATTCTTGAAGCTTTAGAGAAGGAAGACCCACTTTGTTTAGAAGTCATAAAAGAGGCTGCTAATTACTTTGGAATTGGACTGACTAATCTTATTTATATCGTACGCCCTGATATTGTAATTTGTGGAGGTACACTAGTTCCAAAGCCATTATTCTTTGATATAGCATGCGAAACAGCACAAGGAAGATTGAAAAATTACCCAAACAGTCCCGTTCAAATCATTAAATCATCAACAGCGTATAATATCGTTGCACAAGGTGCAGGCTGTATCGTATTTGATCACTTTACAGAGGAAACTATGTAATTAAAGCTAAAAACCGTTAATTCTCTACCTGGGAACAGATAGAGGTTAACGGTTTTTTTTATGACTTTTTTTGTTTCAATAAATGGTGATAAAAGAATTTATTAGTAAACTGATTTGCAATTTCCATGGAAATTAACAAGAAGTGAGAACGTTTACAAAAAACGCTTGCAATCCTGTACGTACAAGAATATACTAATCTTGTACGTACAGGGTGAATTTGAAATTATAAGATAAATAATAGATTGCTCAAGGAGGGGATATCATGAGCCGATTTAGTGATGAAGCAAAACAATTACTTAAGTATATTGGTGGTAAAGAAAACATCGCTACCGTAACTCATTGTGCAACACGAATGCGTTTTGTGCTGATAGATGTTAAAAAAGCTGATGAAAAAATGATACAAGAAATTAAAATAGTTAAAGGTACTTTTACGCAAGCTGGACAATTTCAAGTAATTATCGGTAATGAAGTATCTATTTTTTATAATGATTTTGTAAAATTAGCTGGGGTAGAGGAAACCTCAAAAGAAGAAGTTAAAATAGCTGCAAGGCAAAATATGACATGGATTCAAAGGATACTTGCTCACTTAGCGGAAATCTTTTCACCATTAATTCCAGCCATTGTTGTAGGGGGTCTGATCTTAGGATTCCGTAACATAATTGGGGATATTAAACTACTAGACCATGGTACAAAAACGCTTGTCGAAACCTCTCAATTTTGGGCAGGTACGCATTCTTTTTTATGGTTGATCGGTGAAGCTATTTTTCATTTCTTACCAGTCGGTATTACATGGTCAATTACAAAGAAAATGGGTACAACTCAAATTCTAGGGATTGTTTTAGGTATTACACTTGTTTCACCACAGCTACTAAATGCATACGCAGTAGCGGGTGGGGCTGTACCACCAGTTTGGGACTTTGGTTTTGCTAAAATCGATATGATTGGTTATCAAGCGCAAGTTATTCCAGCTATTTTAGCCGGTTTCACTTTAGCGTTTTTAGAGACAAATATTCGAAAAATCGTTCCAAGTGCAATTTCAATGATTGTAGTACCGTTCTTTGCACTAGTACCAACAGTTTTAATTGCACATGTAGTATTAGGTCCGATCGGTTGGAAAATCGGTTCAGCTATCTCACATTTAGTATATTCAGGATTAACGTCTTCATTTGGATGGCTATTTGCCTTAGTTTTTGGATTCTTTTATGCACCACTAGTTATAACTGGATTGCATCATATGACTAATGCAATCGATCTTCAACTAATGAGTCAGCTTAATGGAACAAATCTGTGGCCGATGATCGCTTTATCAAATATCGCACAAGGCTCAGCTGTTTTAGCAATCATTTATTTGAATAGAAAGAATGAAGAAGAAAAGCAAGTATCAATTCCTGCTGCGATCTCTTGTTTCTTAGGAGTAACAGAGCCAGCAATGTTTGGTATTAACTTAAAGTATGCTTATCCATTCTTAGCTGCTATGATCGGCTCTGGTATAGCTGCTATTGTTTCAGTTGGTTCAGGTGTAATGGCGAATTCAATTGGTGTTGGAGGCCTTCCAGCAATTTTATCTATTCAACCTAAACATATCGGAATGTTTTCAATCGCTATGCTAGTTGCTGTCGTTGTCCCATTCATTTTAACGATTATCTTTAACAAGAAAAAACTGCTAGTGAAAAACTCATAATTATTTAAGGGGAAGGAAAACTATTTTCCTTCCTTTCGAATTTATTTATAAATCAAGGAGATTATCAAAATGAAGGATTTTAAGAACAGTGTCGTATACCAAATTTATCCTAAGTCTTTTTATGATTCGAATGGAGATGGTTTTGGAGACTTAAGAGGAGTTACAAAAAAGCTTGATTATTTAAAAGAATTAGGTGTTGACTACATTTGGCTTACTCCATTTTATGTATCTCCTCAAAATGATAATGGTTATGATGTAGCAGATTATCGAAAAATTGACCCAGCATACGGAACAATGGAAGATTTTGATGAATTGGTGAAGGCTGCGAAACGTTGTGATATAGAAATAATGCTGGATATGGTTTTTAATCATACTTCATCAGAACATGAGTGGTTTAAGAAAGCTCTTGATGGAGATGAAAAATATAAAAATTACTATGTTTTTAGGAAAGAAAAGGACGGAAAAGAGCCAACGAATTGGATTTCCAAATTTGGTGGTTCAACTTGGGAAAAAATTGAGAATTCGAATGAATATTATTTACATCTCTTCGATAAAACCCAACCGGATTTAAACTGGGAAAATTATGAGGTACAAAACGAAATTTTTGATATCGTAAATTTCTGGATTGATAAAGGAGTAAAAGGATTTCGTTTGGATGTAATTAATCTGATTTCTAAGCCAGATGTTATGGTTGACGACGAAATAGGTGACGGCAGAAAATACTATACTGACGGACCTAGAATTCATGAGTATTTAAAGAGGTTAAACAATGAGACATTTGGTAAGAGTGAAGAAATCATTACTGTTGGTGAAATGTCTTCAACTTCAATCGACCATTGTATTCGATACTCAAATCCGTCTGAGAATGAGTTATCGATGGTTTTTAGCTTCCATCATTTAAAAATTGACTATAAGGATGGACAAAAGTGGTCATTAATGGATTTTGATTTTATGTCACTTAAGTCAATTCTGGATCAGTGGCAAAAAGGTATGCAAACTGGAAATGGATGGAACGCCTTATTTTGGTGTAACCATGACCAACCGCGTATTGTTTCACGAATTGGAAACGATCAAAAATATCATAAAGAATCAGCCAAAATGCTTGCTACTACCATGCATTTATTAAGGGGAACTCCATATATTTACCAAGGTGAAGAAATTGGAATGCCTAATCCTAAATTTGATGCAATTGAAGACTATCGAGATGTAGAAAGCTTAAATTATTATAAAATATTAAAGGGAAATGGGGTACCAAAAAGAGAAATATTAGCCATTTTAAAGAGCAAATCAAGGGACAATTCTCGTACGCCTATGCAATGGAATGATTCAATTCATGCAGGATTCACAACCGGAACACCTTGGATTTCAACAGGAAAAGATTACGAGCAAATAAATGTTGAAAAGTCTCTAGTTGATGAAGATTCAGTGTTTCATCATTATAAAAAACTAATTAATTTAAGAAAAGAATTCGACATTATTTCGACAGGTACGTATGATTCTTTATTACTAAATCATGAACAAATTTTTGCATACACTCGTAAGCTGGGTAATCAAATGTTGTTAGTCGTTAATAATTTTTATGGCGAGGATGCTCTTTTTAAATTACCAGAAGATATTGCTATTGGGGAGTATAACAAGCAGATATTAATTTCAAATTATAGTGATTCTAGTCAGGATTTAACCGAATTTACGTTGCGTCCATATGAGTCTATTTGTTACCTTCTTGAGAAAAATGTGAGAATATAATAAAATTTTTCTAGGTGATGAAAATGAACGCAAAGTATATTTCGATCTATCATAAGTTAATTGAACAGATTGAAAAAGGGGCTTTTACTGTTGGTAGTAAAATACCTTCTGAAAAGTCATTAATGGAGCAATTTGATGTTTCTAGAGATACAATTAGAAAATCATTACAAATGCTTGAGCAAAACGGTTATATAAATAAAGTCAAAGGTAAAGGTTCGTTTATTTTAGACACTGCAAAATTAAATTTCCCAGTAACAGGTTTAATTAGTTTTAAAGAATTATCAAATCAAATCGGTAGAGAAGCAGAAACGATTGTAGAAATTCTTGAAAAGAAGTGGCCTAGTAAGTTTATAAGAGAACAACTAGAAATAGATGACCAAACAGCGATTTGGAAAGTAGTTAGAGCTAGAAAAATCGACGGGAAAAAAATAATTTTAGACAAAGAGTACTATAATTGTGCATATGTCGAAAAACTTTCTAAGTCAATCTGCGAAGGGTCAATTTTCGACTATGTAGAAAATACTCTACATTTAAATATTGGCTTTGCGAAAAAAGAAATTGTCGTACAAGCTTGTACAGAAGATGACCAAAAATATTTAGATTTAGATGGCTATGATATGGTAGTAGTTGTAAATACTTTCGTCTATTTAGACGATGGTTCTCTATTACAATACGGTCAATCTAGACATAGACCTGATAAGTTCAAATTCGTTGATTTTGCTAGAAGAATAAAACAGGTTAATGAATGAATTTAAAACCTTATTCAATTTAGATATAGACTGCACCCCTTAAAGTAGATGTTGAAAAAACCATTTGTAGGTCAACATTTACTTTAAAGGGTGTTTTTTATGGCTAAAAAGTTCAAGTTCTTACGTGGTTGTCTATATAACTGTGTAAAAAAAAATACTTAAAAAACTGGTTAATGGCTCAACATGAATAAAAAAAGAGCTATTTCCAAGAAAATAACTCAGTTTTTTTACATTTCTATTTTGGGGGATCCTGACCAGTGTGATCTTTACTTTTCCTCTATTAAACTAAAGCATGCGGCATGTATTTACTTCTTTAACATTAAATACCCATAAATATTTTTTTAATTCTTTCTATAAAACTCTGCTTAACAATAGGCTTTCCAATGAAAAAGCGGTTTTTGTTTCGGTTCATCTGCAAATTCTCTTTTATAAAATCAAGTTTTTCTGAAACCAACTTTAATTCTGTTAATGATTGTTCAATTGAAGAAAATGGGAACACCTCAGTCTGATTATATGAATAAATATATTCGTCACTCTCAAAAAGTTCATGACTTCGTGTTTCTGATTCTGTAAACGCATGTACGCTGTCACTAGCATAAAAAATCGATTCACCAATTTTTCTTGCTGGATTTCCCGCATATGAAGAATTAGATTCAATTTTTTTCCCACTAACTAACGACATGCCTCCTATAATACTGCCTGAACCAATTTGTGTTCCTTTTAAAATAAAAGCATGTTGACCAATCCAAACATGATCGCCAATATAAATGCTTTTGCTTGGGTTAATCCTTTTTTTCGTAAAAGAATCATAAATTAGATGAGGGTCAGCTGTTCTAAACCAACAGTCAAATGAAAATAAACAACCTTCTCCTACAACTATATTTTTTTGTTCTGAAATAATTAGATTTAATTTATTGTTAAAATAATTATCTCTTCCAAAAAATAATACAGAATTATTGTAAACAATTGCATTGAGTATATAATTAAACCTGTTTTTACATAGAAAAATAATTGTATCATTTCCATTAAACTCAATAGTACTATCTACTAAATGAACATGATCATTATCACAATAAAGAATATTTCCTTTTCCTCTAAATATTATTTTTGAATTTGTTAATTTAGGGTTCCCTATTATGTTATTCTCTTTTAAGTCTTCTATTTGTTTTGTTTCATTAATAATCTCCATATTTTATTCCCTTTCACTTAGAACAAAAATGTGTTCTAGCCCAAATGTTTTGGCGTTTACTTTAGTATTACCACTTTTGCAATTACACTTAAAGGTATTTGTGATATTAATATTAAATGGACTAGCAATGAAAGAGATTATGTTATTCTTCCTATTTAAAAACTACGATCATTCTTGCTTAGAAAAAGATAGATTGTAATTAAGAGATTAAGTAACTTGCTTGTCATGTTATAATTAAGGACTTGACAGCGCTTTGTGTATGAAATGGCTTCAGCGGTTAGTCCAAATAAAAGATTAAATATTACCAAAATCAGCAGTTTTGTCTAACGGGTCACACTATAATAATAGATTATGGAAATAATGAGTAAAAAAGAGAATGAATGGATGGGCTTATGGATAAAGAAATGAATCTAAAAATTAAACAAAAATTTGTAAGAGATTATAAAAACGGGTTTCCACTAATTTCAAAAGATTCGATCGTGAATAGTAAAGATTTAAAAAATGAAGGTACGATAATTAATCTAGTAGATGAGCGTAATGGTTTTATCGGAAAGGGTTACTATGGAAAGCAAAATAAGGGTTTAGGTTGGATTCTTAGCCTAAAAGAGCATGAAAAGATTAGTCCTAGGTTCTTTGAAGATAAAATTAAACAAGCAATCGAAGACCGCCAACAATTTTATAATAGCTCTGATACGACAGCATTTAGAGTATTTAATGGAGAAGGCGATGGGATTGGTGGATTAACGATTGATTTTTTTGACGGATTTTATTTAATTAGTTGGTATAGCGAAGGAATTTATCAATTCAAAGATTGGGTTATTCAAGCATTAAAGAATATTGTCGAATTCAAAGGGATTTATCAGAAAAAGCGCTTCGATACAAAAGGTCATTATATTGAAGAAGATGACTTTGTGATGGGGGAAAGAGGTCAATTTCCTATTATCGTAAAGGAAAATGGAGTTAATTTTGCTATCTATTTAAATGATGGAGCAATGGTAGGCGTATTTTTGGATCAACGCGAAGTTAGAAAACTAATTCGAGATAAATATGCTTATGAGAAAACAGTTTTAAATACTTTCTCTTATACAGGCGCATTCTCTGTCTTTGCAGCAGTTGGAGGGGCAAGTAAGACTACTAGTGTTGACTTAGCTAATCGGAGCTTAGATAAAACAAAAGAACAATTTAAAATTAATGGAATCGATCCTGCTACCGAAAGCATTGTCGTTGAGGATGTATTTCATTACTTTAAATATGCAGTTAAAAAGAACCTTTTATTTGATATGGTTATTTTAGATCCACCAAGCTTTGCAAGATCTAAGAAACATACCTTTAGTGCCGAAAAGGACTATAAGAACCTGTTGAAAGAAGCGATTACGATTACAGAAAATGATGGTGTAATTGTTGCTTCAACGAATTGTAGTACTTTTGGAATGAATAAATTTAAAGGGTTTATTGACACAGCCTTTAAAGAATTAGGCGGGCAATATAAATTAATGGAAGAATTCAGCCTACCTAATGATTTTAAAACGAATAAACAGTTTAAAGAAGGTAACTATTTAAAAGTCGTATTTATTCGTAAAATTAAGTAAAAAAATGGACTGACAGATCTGTCAGTCCTACTTTTTTACTTTGAAGTTGCTTTTTGTTCATATAATTTGATCACTTCAATCATAACATTCGTTGCTTTAACCATATTGTCGATTGAAATGTATTCAAATTTACCGTGGTAGTTTTCTCCTCCTGTAAAGATATTTGGAGTAGGTAGTCCCATATATGAAAGCTGTGAACCATCTGTACCACCACGAATTGGTTCTACAATTGGTGTAATTTCTAAGTTTGTCATTGCTTCGTGAGCAATATCAACAACCTCTTTAACAGGTAAGATTTTCTCACCCATATTATAGTACTGGTCTTTTAACTCTAAAATTATGTTGTCACCATGTGTTTCTTTTAATTGATTTACAATATTCGACAATGTCTCTTTTCGATTAGCAAATTTTGTTTTATCATGATCTCTAATAATGTAGTGCATTTTTGTTAGCTCTACATCACCTTCAATTGATACTAGATGATAAAAGCCTTCGTAACCCTCAGTTGATTCTGGCGCTTCTTCAACAGGTAATAAATTATTTATTTCCATGGCAATTTTCATAGAATTTATCATTTTACCTTTAGCAGTACCTGGGTGCACATTTTTACCTTTTACCGTAATCATTGCACCTGCAGCATTAAAGCTCTCGTATTGAAGCTCCCCTAGTGGACCACCGTCCATTGTGTAAGCATATTTAGCATCAAATGCTTTTACATCAAATTTATGTGGGCCTCTACCGATCTCTTCATCTGGTGTGAAAGCGACTCTTATTTTGCCGTGTTTAATTTCAGGATGTTGAACTAAATACTCCATCGCAGTCATAATTTCAGCGATTCCAGCCTTATTATCTGCACCAAGTAATGTTGTCCCATCAGTTGTCATTAATGTATGACCTATATATTTAGTTAACTCTGGTGAATGACTTGGAGATAATACAACATTTAAACTCTCATTTAAAACGATGTCATTTCCATCATAGTTTTCAACTAGCTGAGGGTTAACATTTTTTCCTGTAAAGTCTGTCGCTGTGTCTAAATGTGCTAAAAAACCAATTGTCGGAATATCTTTGTCGGAATTTGCCGGAAGTGTAGCCATTACATAACCATTGTCATCCATTGTTATGTCGACTATTCCAATTTTGTTTAACTCTTCCACTAACATGCGCCCCAAAGTTAATTGGCCAGGTGTAGAAGGGCATGTTTCACTACTTGCATTTGATTGTGTATCAACTTTTGCATAACTAATTAAACGATTAATTAACTCATTTTTCATATGAAAATCTCCTTTTTTACATTTCATAATCCATGGGTAATACGCTTTCATTTTTTATTGTAGTTCTTTCTTTATTTGAAAGTAAAATATTACGCAACTCTCTTTCTATTTATAATGCTTTTAGCGATTAAAAACTGTGCTGAGTAGTAGGTGATCATGATTAATTCGTGACCATATTTAACGCTTTCTACAAATAAATCCCACGATAATATAGAATCTGAAATGATGAATAATAGACTCCCAAAAATAGCCCATTTGTTTCCAGTCATACTGGCTGTAAATACCATTAAAGAAATTGCTACTGAATATGCTATTACCGGAATAACTAAGCTTTCCTGTCCACTTTCGTTTAAAGACTTTACTAAATTAGAGCATAGAAAAAACGCATAAATTGCAATTGGAATGATCGCTAGTGCGCGATAAATTGAAAATTTCCATCCTGATATAAAACCGGCAGCGTAAAGCAAATGCCCAATTAGAAAAGCACTTAAACCGACAACAAACCAGATTAACGTTCCGTCACCAATCATACAAAAAATAAGACCTAAAAGTATAAGAACACGATATTTAGTTGATTGATAAGGAATTTGTGAATAGGCATAACTGATAATCAACACCATTGGAATTATCTTAAATAGTATTTTTATGCTTACAGGCTCTGAAGGAATAAAAAAGATATAGAGAATACTAAAAAATAAAATAAGTATAGGTAAATACCTCTTCAAAATAAAATTACCCCTTTCTAACTATTTCCTTTTTACTAAATATTATCAGTGAAAAGTGAAAAGAATGCTATTAGAAATAAGATAGCAGTCTATTAAACTATAAAAAAAAGCAAACCGGAAAGGTTTGCTTTTTACGCGATAGCTATTCCATATGAGTGAGCAATCTGCCCGTTTGTACTGGACGATTTTGCAATAATAACTGTCGTTCCAACATTTATTTGATCGAATAACCATTCAACCTCACTGTTATGCATTCGAATACAGCCGTGACTAACTGATTTACCAATTGAGCTTTCATTAGCATTTCCGTGTATTGCATATGAGTTTCCAGGAGAACTTCCCATACTTAAGCCCATCCATCTTTTACCAAGTGGATTATTTGGAGCTCCGCCAGGAATATTTTCCTTATACCAAGGTCTATTTTTAATCTTGTTTAAGATTTTAAACTTTCCAGTAGGTGTAGGAGAGGAGGCTTTTCCTGTTGCTACACTAAATGTTTTTATTAGTTTTCCCTTGTTGTAATATGAAAGTTTATTTGTTTTTGTATTAACAATAATTAGCTGCCCATTGGAAAGGGGTTGGGAGCTCTTTGCTTCGGTAAATGAAGGCTTACTTTGATTTCCAACAGCGTCAATTGATTGTACTTTTATAGTCGTAAATACTTTTAATTTACTGACCTTAAAAGTATAACTACCATTCATTGATGCAGGCGTTTTTGCGGTATATTTACCATTTAGATACAGTTTAACGGAAGCATTTGGTTCTGTTTTTCCACTAATGACAGTAGCATTTTCTTTAACTGTTTGGATTGTAGGTGCTACAGGTGCAGTACGATCTAATACACGAATTGAAATAGGTTTACTTTGATTTTTACTCTTATCAACTGCGACAACTTGAAGAACAGTGTTTGCCTTTTGCTTCGTCATTTTAATAGTAAACTTACCTGCCGTGTTAACTTTACCTTTTGCTAATACTTTCTTGTTTAAGTAAATGAGAACATCAGCATTCGGCTCCGACTTACCTGATATACTTTGAGATTGATCTGAAATTGAAGGTATTGAAGTGATAGAAGGTGCGATTACATCTGAAACATATGATGTAGCAATTTTACTTTTTAATCCAATTGAAACACCAACTGCATTTATTTTAGTGAATTCTTTTAGAGGTTTAGTATTAAATTGAAAATTGCCTTTTGCATCAGTTTGTACAGTACTTACCAGCTTATTATTGATGAGAATTTGGACATTGCTTTTTTCTAAAAATGCTCCTGTCACGGAGGTAGATTTATTAGTAATTAGATTGATTTTTGGGGTTGGTAAATCTTTAATCATAAATTTAATATTCTGGTCTGAAACTGTTAGAGTTTGATCACCTAGCGTAATTGAACTTAGTTGATAAGTACCTTTTGTAAAAGAAGCTGTAACGCCTATTTTTCCAGAATAGTAAAGATCTGATGACGATGGATTTTTTAGTAAAACTTCTGTCAAATTAGTTCCATTTTTAAACGTTAAAGATACATTGTCGAAATGTTCTTTAGTCGTTAAGCCAACTTCAATCGATTGTCCAAAAGTGGCTTCAGTAGTGTTTAAATTTAGATTATCTATATAGTTCGATAACTCACCATCACTAAAACCTTGAGAAAAAGAAGTTGCATTAGCTGTGGGTAAAAGGAATAAAAATACCCCTAAAAGTACAGATACAATCTTATTTATCATTGTCTCTCTCCTTATATATGGAATTAATTACTAAATTTGCTATATAGGGAGTGAATTCCTTTGTTTTCTTAGTAAAATAAAACGTCAATTTTCAGCAAAAAAAGAACATTTGTTGAAAAAACAGGAAGAGTCGGAAATATAGTAAAATTAGGTAGAATAAAAGAGAAGACGGATATTTTTGTAGAATTAATGTATTTTTTAAATCTTATATTGTCATAACTTACCCTCTTTCTTTAATCCTGTAATTTAGGTTTTCCCTATTATATTCCGTTCACTTCCCTTTCCCCTGTCCTTAGTGTTAAAGTTAGTTAATAAGAAAATTGTAAGTAAATTAAGGAGTATGATATGAGTAAAACTGTAGTATTAGCGGAAAAGCCTTCAGTTGCTAGAGATATAGCTAAAGTGCTGGGGTGCAATCAAAAGGGTAATGGTTTTTTAGAAGGTAAAAAGTATATTGTGACCTGGGCATTAGGGCATCTTGTGACTTTGGCTGATCCAGAGGGTTATGATAATAAGTATAAGTCATGGAATTTAGAAGATTTACCAATGATTCCAGATAAATTAAAGCTTGTTGTTATTAAAAAGACAGGCAAGCAATTTCAAGCTGTAAAAACTCAATTATTAAGAAAAGATGTTTCAGATATCGTGATCGCAACGGATGCAGGGCGAGAAGGTGAGCTTGTTGCAAGGTGGATTCTTCAATTGGCAAAGGTTAATAAACCAATTAAAAGGCTGTGGATTTCTTCTGCAACAGATCAGGCAGTAAAAAAAGGCTTTGAAAGTTTACGGAGTGGTAAGGAATATGAAAATCTATATCTTTCTGCTGTAGCAAGAGCTGAGGCAGATTGGATCGTGGGGATTAATGCAACAAGAGCACTTACTTGTAAGCATAATGCTCAACTTTCATGTGGTAGGGTTCAAACTCCGACACTTTCGATGATTTTAGAGCGTGAAAAGGAAATAAAAGAATTTAAGCAACAAACTTATTACGGGTTACAAGTATTAGCAAATAATGTAACTTTTACGTGGCAAAATCGTAAGTCGAATGACCAGAAAATTAAAACCTCCGATGAATTACAAAAAATTATTGGAGCGATAAAAGGAAAACAGCTAAAGGTTAAGGAAGTTTCGACTGCGGAAAAAAAATCTTTTGCTCCACAGCTTTACGATTTAACTGAGCTGCAAAGAGAAGCGAATAAAAGATTTAATTTTTCACCTAAAGAAACCTTATCCATCATGCAAAAGTTATATGAGCACCATAAAGTTGTCACGTATCCACGAACTGATTCAAGATACTTATCATCGGATTTAGTTGATACATTAAAGGAACGTTTATCAGCATGTAACATAAAACCTTATGGAAAAATCATTATGAAGTTAACGAATCAACCGATTAAAGTTAATAAGTCATTTGTAGATGATAATAAAGTTTCAGATCACCATGCGATTATTCCAACAGAGCAGGCACCTATATTGAGTGAACTTTCTTCAAAGGAATTTAAAATATATGAACTAATCGTAAGAAGATTTTTAGCAGTCCTATTACCTCCGTACGTATATGAACAGGAAAAGGTTATCGCAGAAGTTGATAATGAGGTATTTGTTGCAAAAGGTAAAAGGGTTATATCACTGGGCTGGAAAGAAGTCTTTAAAGACGAAGACGATCTTGACAGTACAGAAGATCAACGATTACCAGTTATTAATGAGAATGAGCGTCTTGAAGTCGCTAAAGTTATAGAAACAAAAGGGTATACGAAACCACCAGCATACTTTAATGAAGCTACACTTTTAAGTGCAATGGAAAATCCAGTACATTTTATGTCTGGTAATAGTAATGATTTAAAGAAGACGATTGGCGAAACAGGCGGATTGGGAACAGTTGCAACAAGAGCGGATATTATTGAAAAACTTTACAGTAGCTTTTTAATTGAAAAAAAGGGAAAAGATATTTTCATCACAAATAAAGGCAAACAATTATTAAACCTTGTTCCAGAAGCTTTGAAGTCACCAGCTCTAACGGCTGAGTGGGAGCAGAAGCTTCAAGCCATTTCCAAAGGTAAATTAGCTAAATCTAAATTTATGAGTGAAATGATTAGTTTCTCTTCAGATGCTGTGAACGAAATAAAACAAACTGAACAAAAATTTAAGCATGATAACATGACTAGTACTAAATGTCCTGACTGCGGAAAGCTTATGTTAGAAGTAAACGGTAAACGTGGAAAAATGTTAGTTTGCCAGGACAGGGAATGTGGTCATCGTAAAACCATTTCACAGTCAACTAACGCGAGATGTCCTAATTGCTTCAAACGTTTAGAGCTAAGAGGAGAAGGAGAAGGTCAAATTTTTGTATGTGCATGTGGGCATAGAGAAAAACTTTCTACTTTTAAAGATCGCCGTTCGAAAGAAAAAAATAGTAAAGTTTCAAAACGAGATGTTCAAAAATATTTAAAACAACAGATCAAACAAGATGATGAACCATTTAACAACCCATTTGCAGAAGCCTTAGCAAAGCTAAAAAAACAATAAAGGCAGAGACTCTGCCCCTCTAACCAGTCATATGAGTTTACTCTATGACTGGTTTTTTTCGTTCAATTGCATATTCATTTACGACTTCACTATAATGATCGTCAAAATAAGTGTCTAGTTCCTTTTTTATCTTTTTTGATAGGACTGGACTTTTACCTGAAGTTGAGACTGATACAATAAGGTCTCCTCTACGAACCACAGCCGGTGTATGGAAATCACTATTATTTTGATCACTTACATCATTAAACCATTGGAAATCTGATGTGCAATCTTTGACGAATTTATTTAAATTTTTATCATCTGTAGCTGCAATAACAATATGAGATCCAGTTAGATCAGCTTTCTCAAAATACTTATTTATCCATTTTATTGTAGGTAACTGTTTAAATTCATCACATAGTTGAGGGCTAATAATCGTAATTGTAGCACCACTTTTTATAAATGCTTTTGCTTTTCGAAAAGCGATTTTTCCTCCTCCGATGATCGCTATCTTTTTGTTTTGAAGTGAGAAAACTAATGGAACCATTTCAGTCATCTAATCGCTCCTATCTATTAATTATATGGACAAATAGTAATGCATCATTATTTTATCATATGTATTGCCAATTTTTAGAACTAGCTAATAAATGATTCATGAGAGGATTTTTCATGTCTTTTATTGTAGAAATGATACAGTTTAGTTAATAATTCAATAAAAGTTCATCTTTTCTTTAGCATTAAAGTATTTTTTCTGTTAGGATAATTAGTATTATTTATTATGAAAAGATAATGATAAGACTGGAATCTAATTTAAAGAAAAGGTGAGTATTATGTTTAACAAATTAAAAAAAATGTTCGGTTTAGAAGAAGAACAACAACAAGGATCTGCTCCTGTAACTAAAGAAACAGCTAAGGAAGTTGTCATTAAAGCGCCATTAACTGGAGAAATCCATCCACTATCTGAAGTGCCAGACCCTGTATTTGCAGAAAAAATGATGGGTGATGGTTTTGCTATTACACCTTCAGAAGGTGTTGTCGTAGCTCCTTTTGACGGAGAAATCGTACAAGTATTCCATACGAAACACGCTATTGGAATTCGTTCAAATGAGGGTGTTGAAATCTTAATTCATGTTGGACTAGAAACAGTTAAACTAAATGGTGAAGGTTTCGATGCTCATATAACAGAAGGACAAAAAGTTAATGCTGGAGATCATTTATTAACATTCAATATTGACTATATAAAAGAAAATGCAAAAAGCACAATTACTCCAGTTATTTTCACAAATGGAGATGCACTAGAAAACATTAAAGTTACAGCAACTGGCTCAATTCAAAGAGGTTCAGATGCAGCTGTTGCTACATTAAAATAAAAAAAATAGCCCTAGGGCTATTTTTTTTATGCAGTTCTTACTTTTAAATGTTGTTTTCGTTTTACATTTAAACCAATGAACAACGGTTTTATAGTAGGTTGTGTTTCAATAATAAATTTCTTCGCAACCATAGGTACGGCTAAACCAATCATTGTGTACAATAACGGCCCATAATCGAAAAACTGTGAAAAAACAGCATTTGCAAAAATGTGGATGTACATAATCGTTAATGATTCTTTACCAAATATTGTGCAAGGCTGAATAAATCGAAGCTTTGCAAGCTTTTGACATAAATAAAGTACGGCAATCGTCATTGTAATTGGAATTAATGCATCTAAAAAAAGATGGTTATATCTTAAATATTTAAGACTTAAATGGTAGTCTAATTTATTCAATTCATACAGGGTCATATAACCGATGCTTAGCGTAATACATGATAATCCCAGGAAGTTAGAAATGGACGCTAACAGTTTTTTTGTAAAGAATCCTAATCCTAAAAAGAAAATAGCTAGTAAAGCAACATCCATATTCCAAGGAATCGAAATTTGATTAAAGGTATTTTTACCAATTTGTGGAATTAATTTAATTGTTTCAAAATGTGCAAACAAATAGCATGCAATAACGATGAATAGACGGGTACTATTCTTTTTAAAGTATAAGCAGATTAACGCAAATAATATTTGAGTAATAAATAAACATGTCACATACCAAAATACGCCATGGACTCCAGTAATAAATCTACCACCAATTAACAAAGAAAGGACTTCTTTTGATAAATTTGATTGGTTAATAGTTCCGTTTAGTACCTCTATGGCGATGTTATATAAACTAAATAAAACTAAATACGTACAGTAAGGTACAAG
This sequence comes from Gottfriedia sp. NPDC057991, assembly GCF_042886615.1. Lineage (NCBI taxonomy): Bacteria > Bacillati > Bacillota > Bacilli > Caryophanales > Bacillaceae > Gottfriedia > Gottfriedia sp. NPDC057991. The sequence goes on along the minus strand of NZ_JBHVQN010000003.1, from coordinate 530,641 downwards.
CAATCTACATGTTAGTTTTTTTATAAAAAATTTAAGTTCATTAATCGAATTGACCGGTTTAAATAAATAGCCACTAATAATAAAAAACAGGGGCATATGGAACCAGTAAATAAATGTAATAGAATCCGGACCTTCTGTAGAATGACCATAAACAACCAAAAAGATGCCGATCATTTTGGCAACATCCAACCATTTTTCACGTTCTATTTTCATTTTATCACCTTGTTTTTATGGCTCGCTTAAAGCAAAAAACTTCAAATCATAGCCAATTTTTTTAAATAATGTCCAACATATTGTAACGGATGAGTATTACAAAGCGACAACATGGACGTTACAATCAAGTTATAAAATGTAAATAAATATTTCATAAATGCTCTAAATAAATTTTGGGATTAAGCGTAGCACCGAACAATGCCTGTTGGTAAAAAATGTAAATTTTTATTAAAAATTATTAATAATCAGTTCTTTCGACAAATAAATTATGTTTTGCAATATATACTTAGCAGGCTGAATTAAAAAAGATAGTGCACTTTTTAAATAATCATTTAATTAGTCGAGGTGAAGGAAAAACTATGGGCTCAATTATAAAAGTTGAAAATCTTAAAAAGAGATATGGAGATTTTTACGCTGTAAATGGAATTAGTTTTGAAGTTGAAAAGGGTGAAGTTTTTGGACTACTCGGTCCAAATGGAGCCGGTAAATCAACGACAATGGAAATGCTTGTAGGATTAAGAAAACCAGATGAAGGTACGGCTACTATTGCAGGGCATGTGATCGGTAAAGACTCATATAAAATCAAACAAGAGATCGGAATACAACTCCAATCAACATCATTATTTGAACTGTTAAAAGTAAAGGAAATCATTGAAATGTATGCAAGCTTTTATCCAAGTCATATCCCGATTCAACCGTTGATTGATGAAATGCTTTTATCTGAAAAGCAAAATAGTCTAGTAAAAGGATTATCAGGTGGACAAAAGCAGCGATTAGCAATTGCATTAGCATTAATTCATGATCCTCAAATCATATTTTTAGATGAGCCAACTACAGGACTTGATCCACAAGCTCGTAGAACGTTGTGGGATATCATTTTAAAATTAAAAGAACGCGGTAAAACAGTCGTTTTATCAACCCACTATATGGATGAGGCTCATGTACTTGCTGACCGCATTGGTATCATGGATAAAGGCAAATTAATTGCGCTGGATACACCAAACAATCTAGTTAGTTCAATTTCTGCAGAGAGTGCGGTTGAATTTAAGACAAAACTACCAGAGCAAGAAGAAAAGTTTGCACATTTAGACAGTGTAATGAATGTCGTGATCAATCATGATTTCGTCACATTGTATACTCGGAACTTACAAGCTTCATTAATGGCCTTACTTGAGTATACAAAAGATCAAGATATGACGATTTCGGATTTATCGACTAGAACTGCGACTCTTGAGGACGTATTTTTACATATGACTGGAAGGGGGTTACGTGAAGAATGAAAGCTTATTATCAATTGACTTTAGCGCAACTCCGGATTTATGTACGTAATCGTCAAGCACTAATTTGGACACTATTATTTCCGTTTTTCTTTATGATTATTTTTGGATTAATGTTTAAGGATGGGAATACAACTAGTTATTCCGTAAACTTAATTGATTATGATAACACTCAAGCAAGTAAACAAATTACAACTGTTTTAGATAAACAAAAATCGCTTAAAATTCATAAAAAAACAAATGAATTAAAGTCTAGGAAATTATTATCTGATGGTAAAACCGATTTTGTAATCGTCATTAATAAAGGATTTCAAAATCAAGTGACATCTAAACAACAATCCGCTCCTGCACAAATAAAAGTACTTTATAATGAAAGTAATGCGGCCCAGCTTCAAGGTGGAATAGCAACAATTACAGCATATGTTGATGCCGCTAGTAAACAAATGGCAGGGTATACACCTAAAGTCGTAACAGACTTTAAAGGGGTAGCTGGAATTACGCTTTCATATTTAGACTTTTTAGTACCTGGAATTATTGCAATGCAAATCATGAATAATAATATGAATGGTGTCGCAGGCCAAATTGCGTCTTGGAGAGAACGAGGAGTTTTAAGACGAATGCAAGGCACCACGTTAAGAGCCTCAACGTTTATTGCCGCCCAAATTACAGCAAGGCTAATATTGAATAGCTTACAAGCCATCTTAACAATTCTAATTGGCTATTTTGGATTCGATGTAAGTATTCGAGGATCATTTCTATTAGTAGTGTTATTTGTAGTATTAGGTACATTAACATTTATGAGCATTGGATTTATTATAGCTAGTTTAGCGAAAAGTCCAGAAAGTGCTGGACCAATTGCAGGTTTCATTTCGTTCCCACTAATGTTTTTAGGTGGAGTATTTTTCCCTGTAAATAATATGCCAGAATATTTACAACCGATTATAAAGACAATTCCAATTACGCACTTATCAACTGCGATGCGCGATATCATGAATGTCGGAGCATCATTTGGAGATTTACTTCCAGATTTCGGATGGTTATGTGTCTGGATGGTCGTAAGCTTCTTAATCGCTGCACGTACTTTTAGATGGGAGTAAGGGCAGAAATTAGATATTGATTAATGTAGATAAAACAAAGGAGTTTAAAGAATTTGGTTAGAAAAGACTTTCGCTAATTTTAGTGAAAGTCTTTTTGTTTTACCTTTTCTTTATCAAGTCTCTTTCATACTACATTAAGAATAGTTATGCATTATTTATTGCATACTACTTAAAAAATTAAGATTAGGTGAGTTATAGGTGAGTTCAATATTTGAAATCTATTTTCGTGATGTAAAGCGGGTTGTAACAAATTGGGCTGCATTGATGATTATTATTGGTTTAATTATCATGCCCTCAATGTATGCGTGGTTTAATATAAAGTCCTCTTGGGATCCATATGGAAATACAAAGGGCTTAAAGATCGCAATTGTAAATGAGGATCGTGGTGCTACTGTCTTAAACAATAAAATTAATATCGGAAACGAAGTGATACATTCTTTAAAACAAAATCCTTCTTTAGGCTGGAGATTTACAAGTAAGAAAGTCGCAAATGAAGGGGTTAAACAAGGAAAATATTACGCTAGTATTTTAATACCGAATAATTTTTCAAATAAAATTAGCACAGTTTTAACAGATTATCCTCAAAAACCTGAACTAATTTATCAAGTGAATGAAAAGCTAAATATAGTTGCGCCGAAATATACTGAAAAAGGTGCAACCGGTATTGCCAGTGAGATTACAAAGAAATTTGAAAAGACCGTAAGTAAGGAAGTATTGCAGGAATTTAATAAAATAGGAATCGATTTACAAGCAAATTTACCTGAAATAAAAAAATTTGAGCAAATGGTTTTTAAGCTTGAAAAAGATTTACCCGAAATAAAGACAACTGTGAATACAGCCTTAAATGACTATAAAAAAGTACAAAACGTTATTCAAACTACAAAAAAAGACATGGAATTGATTAATAACATCGTAGCAAACGGTGAAAAATTAACAGCTAGTTTAAGTGGTTTTTTTAATCAAATTAACCAATCAATTCAAGATTCAACTCCATTTATTAAAGAGACGCTAAACCTACTCCAGAACCAGTCTGTTGTTATACAAAGTACATTATCACAATTACAGGATCAAACGATTAGTCAAGACGAATCGATGAGGCTATCGAATGATATCGAAAAAGTACTACCGAATTCAAAAAATATGGTTACTTCTTTAAATCAAGTTCTTCAATCGTTTAATAGCTTAGGCACTACAGCAGATTTTAGTAAAGATGTTAGTGCATTAAAGGATCTAGAAGCAGATTTAATGGTGATTCAAAATGAGAATGCTCAATTAAAAAGTGCAATACAAAGCGGAAACGACCTACCGAATGATTTACTTCAAAAAATGAATGAGAGCGCGGCAAGTATAAATAACAAGATAAACAGTTTAAATGGAAATTTTGATCAAGATTTAGCTCCAAAAATAAGTGAAGCTTCAAGATTAGTGAATGAATCAATAAAAAATACCCAGACTGTTTTGGCTGATGCAAAAACGAGTATACCTACAATAAAAGGTGTACTCCAGGATACATCAAATTTATTAGCAACGAAAAAAGGTGATATACAACAATTAGTAAATGAGTTACCTATGATTGAAACGAAAATAAAAAAAATAGCTAATGAGATTAGAAAGGCTAAAGAAAAAGGAAACATCGAGGATTTAATTAATTTTCTTCGAACAGATATAGAAAAGGTAAGTGACTTTTATTCTAACCCAATCCTAATTAAAAAGGAGCGAATGTTTCCAATACCGAATTATGGTACAGGTTTGACTCCATTTTATACAACATTGTCGTTATGGGTAGGAGCTTTATTAATGGTATCGTTATTAACTACTGAAGTTCATGAAGAAAAGCCATATAAAAGTAGAGAAGTTTATTTTGGAAGATTATTGACCTTTATTACTATTGGGGTATTACAGACATTAGTGGTGACTACTGGTAACTTCCTGATACTAGGTACATATGCAGCAAGTAGAGGTTATTTTATCTTATTTGCACTATTAATTAGCATTGTATTTACGTTTATTGTTTATACGCTTGTTTCGGTTTTCGGAAATATTGGGAAAGGCATCGGTATTATCTTTTTGGTTCTCCAAATATCTGGAGCGGGAGGAGTTTATCCGATCCAAGTAACTCCGCCATTTTTCCAAAAAATAAATCCGTTTCTACCTTTTACCTATGCATTAAGCTTGTTAAGGGAGGCGACTGGTGGAATCGTATGGGATACCATTTATAAGGACCTTCCAATATTAATTCTTTTTGTCATCATTGCAATCATAGTGGGGGTTGTTCTTAAAGCACCTATTAATAAAAGAGCAAGTAAAATTGTAGATCTTTCTAAGAAAAGTAGACTCATCCATTAGTCGTTCGAAAAAAATAAATTCATATAAAAATCATTGAACTGTTTTGCCAAGTGCTATAACATAGATAAAAGTTATATCTTCATAGCTTTTAGGAGAAGTAGGTGTTTTGTATGAAATTATCAGTTGTTGTATATTGTTATAACAATGGAGAAAATTTTGAGAGATTTCACGTTAATTTATCAAATACAGTAAAGTTACTTAAAGAAGATTATGAAATTATCTATATAAACGACGGAAGTGAAGATGATACACTACTAGCACTTCAAGTTGTTGCAAATCATAGCAGTCATTTGAAATATATCTCGTTTACTCGCCGTTTCGGAAGAGAGGGAGCAATTTGTGCTGGACTTGAACATGCAAAAGGCGATGTAGTTATCCTAATGGATGGAAACTTTGTACATCCACCGAATGTTATTTTAGAGATGATGGATGAATACAAAAAAGGTCATAACCATGTGGTGGCTTCAAAAAAATTAGAGAATTCAGTTCTAAAAAAAGCAAAAAAAGGCATTTTTGAAAAGGTCATTAAAAAAATTGTAGACCCTGATATTTTGCAAAACGAATCAGGCTTTCGTTTGTTAAGTAGAAAAGTAGTGAATGCTATTTTAAGTATGCCAGAATCAAACCGCTATTCAAAAGGTATTTTTAACTGGATTGGTTACAAGATAAAAACGATTGAGTATGAAATCACATCAAGAATTATTAACAAAGAGTCAGAGGTAAGAAGACTAGATTCTGTAAAAAAATCCATTGAGTATATATTGTGTTTTAATACAAGACCATTGAGGTTGCTAACGAAAGTCGGATTATTATTAATTGGTATAAGTCTTGTAATCTTTATTATGATGAGCTTTAAAGTAATTTTTGTTGGGATTAGAATTCCTGGTTTATATACGATTTCCAATTTCATTATGTTATTTGGCGGAGTTCAAATCTTGATGATTGGAGTATTAGGAGAATATTTAGGTAAGATCTATTACGAAACAAAAAGAAGACCCCAATACATTGTTGAGGCTTCAAGCTACGATGAAGATTAAATTTTACGATATGATAAATTTGGAAATTCGACAAGAATCTTGTCGAATTTCTTTTTTCATTACATAATATTTAAAGATAGAATAATATTTTAATGAAAGCTTGGAGAATAATATGGGGAATATTTATAAAGCTCTTCCAGGGGTCGCTCTATGCCTTTTTATTGCACTTATTAGTGAATCACTTTCTTATATATTACCGGTTGGAGCAGCTACATTTTCAATATTAATCGGGTTGATTGTCGGTAATACAATACACTTAAAGCCTTATTTTGAAGGCGGTAGAAAGTTTGCAGAAAGTAAATTATTAGAGATCTCAATATTTCTATTAGGTGCAACGATCAGCATTCAAATGATTAGCTTATTAGGATTAAAAGGAATTTTGTTAATCGTGACACAAATGTGTTTAGTCATCATTTTTACAATTTGGTTAGGCGAAAAATTAGGTTTTGGTTTGAATTTTAGCTATTTAATGGCAAGTGGAAATGCGGTTTGTGGTTCATCAGCAATTGGCGCAACAGCCCCAGCTATACAAGCCACTCAAGAAGAAAAGGGACTGGCTGTGACACTTGTGAATATGATGGGAACAGTCTTAATGTTTATTCTGCCTTTAATAGCATCTGTATTATATCACTCAGAAACATTGCCAACCTCTGCACTAATCGGAAGTACATTACAATCAGTGGGACAAGTAGTTGCTAGTGGTAGTTTAGTGAATGATGAAGTAAAGAATTATGCGACTTTATTTAAACTGATTCGAGTAGTTTTTTTAGTTTTTGTAGTATTTAGCTTATCTACTATAAAAAGAAGACACTTAGCGGAGGATTCGATTGAAAAAGTAAAAATCCAATTTCCTTGGTATGTAATTGGATTTGTCATCCTTTGTGTTTTTTATAGTTTAGGAGTGATACCAAGTTGGGCTGCGAATATTTCAAATAAGACTAGTCACTTATTTGAAATTATTGCACTCGCTGCAATTGGTTTAAATGTAAATCTAAAAATGATCATTAAACAAGGGAAGTCACTTTCACTTTATGCATTAAGCATCGTAGGTTTTCAAATCATCATCGCAATTTTATTAATTCAAGTAATCTATTAATAAACGCGAACAACGACAAGAAACAACAAATCATATCTATTTCTCGGGAAATTTCGTCAGGAAAGGTGGTATTTCATTGCTTAAACTATCATCAAATTGGAGAGAAAAATTAAAACCAGAGTTTGAAAAACCGTATTTTAAAGATTTATTGCAATTTCTTGAAAAAGAATACAAAGAACAAACAATATACCCTGCCAAAGAACATTTATTTCAGGCTTTAAACGAGTGTTCATATGAAGATTGTAAGGTAGTAATTATTGGACAAGATCCTTATCATCAGCCAGGTCAAGCGCATGGGTTAAGTTTTTCTGTATTACCGGGGGTAAAAATACCGCCTTCTTTAAGAAATATTTATAAAGAATTAAAAAGTGATTTAGGGATAGAAATACCCACGAGCGGATATTTAAATAATTGGGCAAAACAGGGGATTTTATTATTAAATACTGTTTTAACTGTTCGTGAAGGGGAACCAAATTCCCATAAAAATAAAGGGTGGGAACTATTTACGAATACGATTTTATCCGAGTTAAATAAGCAAGAACGTCCGATTATTTTTGTTCTATGGGGTAAACATGCCCAAGCTAAAGAAGAATTGATTACGAGTAACCACCATATAATATTAAAATCACATCATCCAAGTCCATTGTCAGCTAGTAGAGGATTCTTTGGAAGTAAACCATTTTCACAAATTAACCAAAAACTAGTAGATCTTCAACTGGAACCGATTGACTGGACAGTTGAGTAGTCTATAAACGGGATTTAAAAAAGTTTCTCTTTTTGGACATCCCTCATCTTGTAGATAAAGTACTGATAACATGATTATCAGACTGATTGCAAGCGCTTGTCTTTCGAGGCGCGCAAGTTACCCTTACGCGGTAATGAGCACCACAGACAGCGAGCGTTTGGCGGGCAGTCTGAGGGTTGTCTTTTTAGACAACCCTTTCTTGTCTTTATTATTTATTACTCAATATAAACTTTTCAACAACTTCAGCGACGCCATCTTCATTATTTGTAGCAGTGACATAATCTGCTTGTTGCTTAATTTCTTCAGGAGCATTTCCCATCGCAACGCCTAGTCCCGCAAATTTAATCATCGGTAGGTCATTATATCCATCTCCTACAGCGATTACTTCGTCCTGTCTTATTCCTAAAATTTGAATTAAGTGATTTAGACTTTTACCTTTATCTACTTCACTGTTTGTTAATTCTAAAAAGAACGGCTTCGAGCGCATGACACTAATTTTACCTTCAAGCTCTTTTTGAAGTATTTTTTCAACTTGAGCTAGTTTTTCTGGGTCCTCTAACATTAACAATTTCACAACATCATTTTGCACATGCTCGGTAAAGCTGCTTACTTCTTTAATTTGCATGCCTGTGAGTTGGCCTTCAATATCAGTATATTGATTCCCTTGTTCTGTAATAATATCATTTTCAACATATGTATGAACGAAGACATTATGTTTCTTACTAATCTCATAAAGTTCATGTGCTTGCTCTTTTGTTAGCGTACATTCATAAACATTATTTTTTGTTTGATAATCAGTAATGATCCCCCCGTTAAATGATAGAACATAGCTACCATAATCATGTAGTAATAGTTCCTCAGCTATCTTATGCATTGCAAAGGTTGGTCTACCGGAAGCTAACACTACTTTTACACCCATATCTTGAGCTTTGAGTAAAGCTTCCTTCGTTCTTTGCGAAATAACATGTTGATCTGTTAAAAGTGTGTCATCGATATCCAAAACGATCATTTTATAGTTCAAATTACATTACCTCCTAAAAATTAACTTTTTTAGTATACCACCGTTCGATTAAAATAGTGCTTAGTTTGGTTGGTATTCGCTTTCAGAAAAAAGCCATAGTATAATAGGGTTTATTGGATTGTGTTAAAAAAGTTTGGTGGTGATTTATCTGAATATCAGTGTAGAAAAAGTAATCCAGCAAATTGAAAATGAGTTACATATGGCAAAAGTAAGTACGCAAAAACCTGGACAGCTTCGAGAAAGAATTGCCAGTATTCGTTCTTTATGTGAGTTACTTCTTGAAGACGAGAGCAGTGTAGAGATTCCACAGAATATAGTAACGAGTAGTATCGTTCAATCAATACCAAGTCAGCCTATTATGTCCGGATCTTCTGTTATGCCTAAATTAGATGACTCGGAACAAAGTGGATCATTATTAGATTTTTAAGATAAAGGGGGAGAACAAGTGAAACTATTTTTCTTATTTGGTAGTATTTTTGCATTTTTATCGATTGCATTAGGTGCATTTGGAGCACATGGACTTGAGGGGAAAATTTCCGAAAGATCACTTCAAATTTGGCAAAAGGCTGTTCAATATCAAATGTTCCAAACAGGTGGACTATTTATTATTGCATTTTTAATTGATAAATTTGGTTCAACAACTCAATTAATGTGGGCGGGATGGTTATCTATTATAGGGATCATCTTATTCTCAGGAAGCTTGTACATATTAAGTGTATCTGGAATTAAAATATTAGGTGCAATTACTCCATTAGGTGGTTTAGCATTTTTAGTAGCTTGGATTTTAGTAGGGATTTCAGTAATGAAATAAAAAAAGTGTTCAATAAAAGTGCAATTATTGCACTATATTGAACACCTTTTTTTATAGTTGATAAGGCAAAGCTACTTCTTCGTCAAATGTGACGTAATCCAAGTAAATTGTCAACAGTATGAAAGTTTTGGTTGTATTTACATCTCTGAGTACAATATGGTCACGTCCAGCTCCCATAATATACCCTACAAATACTTGTTGTTGGTGACCAGTAAACGTCATATAAACCGTAGCAATTTTCCCACGATTGGCTCTAAGGATATTTTCTACATAGGATTGTTCAAACATTCCAGCCGAGGCGGTAACTTGACCTTGTTGGGTAATCATACCGCCTGATGGGGCTGCATATCCTTGCCCCTGTCCGGTTTGTTGTCCTTGCCCTTGCCCTTGGGCAGGTTGCGCCGCACGATAAAGATTTGGATAATATTCGTAAGGATTACTCAAAGAAAAAACCTCCCTTAGTTAAATCAAACTAAACACTGTAAACTTTAGGACAATCTTGAGAAGTTGGTTGATAAAAGCAATGCGATTTAAATCTTCCTGCTAGTTTTTGGTTAAACCAAGTTCCTGGGCATGAACCTGCAGGTCGGAAGAACCATAGGCCATAAGTAGCTGGCCAGAAACGCTGCCCTGCTATTACTTTTCTAGATAGTTCAATATCTTGGTCCCTGGCACGCTGATAAAAGTAAGATTTTTGAACAGCTTCGAATCCACCTGGATTCTGATAAACCATATCTGTTAAACTTCGAATGTCTCTAAAATCTAAGCAATCACATAAGACCCTATTAACACATACATTCCCAACCATTAACATACCTTCTTTACCTTCGCCTTCAGCTTCAGCACGCATTAACCTAGCAAGCAAAGCAACTTCAGCGTCAGTATAACGTATTACAGCCATAAAAAAGCCTCCTCATCCGAATTAAATATTCTGCATGAATCCCATTGGTGATCGGAAAGCGAGGACTAATTAGTTCGTTCACTACTGTAACTATATTAAAATTGAAAGAAACATATGACATCTTTTCCAACGGGAAAATAAAAAAACTCCTCAAAAAAGAGAAGTCTTTTAATTTATATACTATGACTAACCGTATTCAGTGGATACTCTTAAGTATTCAATTATACGTAAAGATATTTCGAGAATGCATCTTCTTTTAGAATTGTTCCAACAAAGAATGAACCGAATACTCCATAACGAGCACTTACTTCATCAAAGCGCATTTCATAGATTAATTTTTTGAATTGTAGTACGTCTTCAGAGAATAAAGTAACGCCCCATTCATAATCATCAAATCCAACAGAACCAGTAATAATTTGTTTAACTTTACCAGCGTAAGTGCGACCAATTTTTCCGTGGCTGTACATCATTTCTTTACGAGCTGCTGAAGGAAGCATGTACCAGTTATCTTCACCTTCACGCTTTTTATCCATTGGATAGAAGCATACGTATTGAGATTTTGGTAAAGCAGGGTAAAGCCTAGCGCGAACATGTGGATTTTGATATGGATCGCCATCTTCTTCGCTTAAGTAATTACTTAATTCAACAACAGAAACGTATGAATAAGTTGGAATCAAATATTGAGATAATGTAGTTTTGTTAATTTCTGTTTCAATATGTAATAACTCATCCATTGTAGGTCGTAAAACCATAAACATAATGTCTGCTTTTTGACCTAAAATATTGTAGATAGCATGGCTACCTTCACCAGAATCAGCAACTTGATTCCATTTTGAGAAAACTTGTTGGAACTCTGTGATTGCTAGTTGACGCTCATCACTACTTAATTGTTTAAAAGCATGCCAATCCATACTTCTAAAATCATGTAAACAATACCAGCCATCTAAAGTTTTTGCAGCTTCACTCATTTTAAATCCCCCAAACGTTATCGTATTGATTTTCATTTATATAGCATACTACAAATAAAAGTATTTTGTAAAAACATACAAAATTATACAATATCCAAATTTAGTTAGAAAATTAGGAATTAATTTACTTTAAATGATAGCGCTTTATTAAATATATTATATTTTTCATTATACTAAAAAGGTTTTATTCTAATTATGTACAAATAAAATTATTTTAAAAATTTCGGAGGCTATTATGAGCAATCTATTTGAAAGTATTAAACAAAAAGTATCAGGTAAAGGTATTTCGATTGTTTTACCAGAAGGTACAGATGAGAGAATCTTAACAGCAGCTGACAGACTAGCGAAAGAAGATGTATTAAAACCGATTTTAATAGGTAACGTAGAAAGCGTAAAAGAAAAAGCAAGTAGCTTAGGTTTAGAACTTCAAGGAGTAGAAATTTTAGACCCATCTACTTATGAAGAAATGGAGCAATTAGTTGCATCATTTGTTGAACGTCGTAAAGGAAAAGCAACAGAAGAGCAAGCTCGTAAAGCATTATTAGATCCAAACTACTTTGGAACAATGTTAGTATATGCTAACAAAGCTCAAGGATTAGTTAGTGGTGCAACACATTCAACTGCAGATACAGTACGACCAGCGCTTCAAATCATTAAAACAAAACCAGGCGTTACAAAAACATCTGGTGTATTTATCATGGTTCGTGAAGATGAGAAATATGTATTCGCAGATTGCGCGATTAATATTGCCCCAAATAGCCAAGACTTAGCTGAAATTGCAATTGAAAGTGCAAAAACAGCTAAACTATTTGACATTGACCCTAAAATTGCAATGTTAAGCTTTTCAACTAAAGGATCTGCAAAATCGCCTGAAACTGAAAAGGTTGCAGAAGCAGTTAAAATTGCAAAAGAGCTTGCTCCTGAATTAACTTTAGATGGCGAGTTCCAATTCGATGCAGCATTTGTACCATCTGTTGCAAAAAGCAAAGCTCCTGATTCAGTTATTCAAGGTGATGCTAATACATTTGTATTCCCAAGCTTAGAAGCAGGTAACATTGGTTACAAAATTGCTCAACGTTTAGGTAACTTTGAAGCAATCGGACCAATCCTACAAGGCTTAAATATGCCTGTTAATGACCTATCTCGTGGTTGTAACAGTGAAGACGTTTATAAATTATCAATCATCACAGCTGCTCAAGCACTATAATTAGGGCAGATTAAGTAAAAAGAGTGCTCTTAAGTCAATGAACTTTTGAGCACTCTTTTTTTATTAGAACAATTTGTGTTAGTTTAATTTTAAAAAAACCAAAAGGTATTTATCAGCCTTTTGGTTTTTTCAATTTAAAGAATCCTTTTTCTGTTCTTATGATTCTTGCATAGAACTTATTTCCGAATTACGATCGATCATTCGTTGCAAATGGTAATTATATAATTCTATTTCATCATCAAGTAAAGAGTTAGGAGTTAATTTTGGAGTTAATTTAAGTAATGATTGAAGTAGTCTTGTCATTACATCCGTCACTGTGAGATTTAATGATAGTAGTTCGGAAAGAGATGCCATTGTATTAGGATTAATTGTAGGATATTTAAATGAAGTTTCTTTGTTGTCAATCGCAATTTCATAAAAATCTTTAATAATTGAAGCACGTTCTGAACCACTTTCGTTAATACATAAATAAATTTGAACAGCAACCCCTTTACGGATCCGACGCTGAGAGATACCCGCAAACTTCTTGTCATCAATGCTTAAATCAAAATCACCTGGACAATATGATCCGACTATTTCTTTAGCAACTATTTTATCTGTTAAGTCCTTAAACATATCTTGAATTAGTGCATACATCGTTTCATAGCCATCATTAATTTGCAGCTTATGTTCAGCCTCTGGAAAGAGGATCGATATATTTAGAACACCTTCATCTAAAACAACAGCAAGCCCACCAGAATTTCGTACGATTGCTTTGTATCCATGGTCATTAAGAAATTTAACCCCATTTGTTAGATTCGGTAGTCTAGTATCTTGTATTCCTAGAACGATTGTATTGTGGTGTACCCATGTTCGAATTGTTGTTGGAGACTCCATTTTCCCAATTTTTGTACATAATGTGTCATCTAATGCAAAAGATTGGATCGCCTCAAAGGATGGCCCTAAAGTTGAGCCGTCTATAAAACGTATTTCATCTGTTTGTAACCGATTCAAATGTTGATTCATTAAATAAGCCCCTTGCGTTTTGCGTTTGTTTTCCTATTTTAGCATGATTTTAAACTAAATAAAAAAACTTCATATTCTGAATAGTAAATATAGGTTGACAATAATTTGAATCAAACATATAGTAAACAAAATAATGAAAATGATAATCGTTATCAATTGAATGTAAGGTTGATAATAATAAAAAAAAGGAGATTTAAATGAAAAAGTTATTATTACCGTTTATTCTTATTTTTGTATTAATCACGAGTGCATGTAGTCATAATTCGTCAGATAAGAAGGCTAGCACTTCAAATATGGACGATCAACCTAAAACATTTACATATCAATCGGAAACTGGACCAGTTGAAGTACCAACACATCCAAAACGCGTTATCTTACTTTCAGGTTTTACGGGTAATGTCATTTCTTTAGGAGTAAATGTTGTTGGGGTAGATGTTTGGTCAAAGAATAATCCAACTTTTAAGAAAGAATTAAAGGATGTAGCGGAAGTATCAGATGAGAATCTTGAAAAAATAATTGAATTAAAACCTGATTTAATTATTGGATTATCAAATAGTAAAAATATAGATAAATTGAAAGAGATTGCTCCAACGGTTACATACACATGGGGTAAGTTAGATTATTTAGCACAGCATATCGAAATTGGTAAACTGTTAAACAAAGGGAAGGAAGCCAGGGAATGGGTAGCTGACTTTAAACAACGCGCAGAAAAAGCCGGAGATGAAATTCGCGCTAAAATCGGTGAAGATGCAACTGTATCAGTATTTGAATCATATGATAAACAGCTATATGTATTCGGTAATAATTGGGCTCGCGGAACTGAAATACTATACCAAGCAATGAAATTAAGAATGCCTGAGAAAGTAAAAGAAGTGGCTTTAAAAGATGGTTATTATACACTTTCTACAGAAGTGCTACCACAATACGCAGGAAATTATATTATTTTAAGTAAATACGCAGATGCAGATATATCATTCCAGAAAACAGATCCATATAAATCTATTCCAGTTGTAAAAAATAATCGTGTATATGAAATGCTAGGCAATGGCACTTCGTTCAGTGACCCAGTTACACTTGAAAAACAGCTAGCGTTCTTTAAAAAATCATTTTTAGGAAATTAATAGATTGTAGAGGGAATTTCAAAATTTAGTGAACATAAAAATAGAGGACTAAATCAAAACTAAGATTTAGTTCCTCTATATTATAACCGTCAATGTTATTCTGCAATTTTTTCTAAATTTCCGTTCTTATCCATTCTAAAGGATGTTGCTGCTGGTTTTTCTTCCTCTTCAAATAGTACTAATTTTCTAGCACGGTTCATTATTTTCATCATTGTTTCATAGTCTTCTTGAACAGTAGTAGCGTCTTTTTCAAGCTTTTCTACTTGTCTCTGTAACTGTGAATTTCGTTCCTGTAATTGCATAAGCTCTCTTTTTAGTTGATCATTTTCACGGACTAAACGATCGCTACCGATCTGGCTACTTGAAAGACCTTGTAAGAACTGGATGACATCAAACATTGTAATTGAACTTTTTCTTGTATTCACTGGTGAAGCTGGTGAAGTCTGTGATTGATACTGACTTTGAACTGAAGGAATACTTGAAAATATCTCAGTTGTTGGTTCATCATTATGCGTTACTTCAACACTTGTGTCATTTTCATTATCAGTTTCCACAAAAGATCCAAATTCTTGATCGAGTTCAACACCATATTCTAAATCTTGTTCATCATTTAAATAACGATCAAAATTACTAGATACATCTGTTTGTATATAACTAGATTCAGAAGGTGTATATAATAATTTTTTCTTAGCATCTTCACCTTTAGCGTGACGAAGCTTTTCTTTACGGAATTTCTTTGCTAATTGAAGTGCTTTTTCATAATTATAGCGAACCACAGCATTCCAACGAAAACCACATGCCGCCGAGGTACGTTCTAAAACATCGCCTACTTCTTCAAAGGCATTTAATTGGGTACTACCTTCTCTTACATGACGTAAAACGGTTTCCGCTAAAAGTAAATCATTTTCTTCAGTCCAAGCATCTTGTCTTAATTTCATCATAGAAAATTCTCCTCAACTTTCTTTTATTCAATTAAATTGATTTATTTTCGTAGCTGATTAATAGAAGTTTGGACAAAAAAATAGAAAACTATACAAAAAATAGAAAATAGTAGAATAGTATTTGGAGTGATTTAATTGGAAAACTTGCATGTCCTTTTTGGAACGAGTAAAATTACTGCTGAGTATGTTCAATTTAGAACAGAAAGGATTGTAAAAAAATGTCAAATGAATTTAGAATATGTGATGACTGCCAGGCGACAAATATTAAAACATTAGTCCCTCGCTTAAAAAGAATAGATGATGAAGCAGAGATTAAAATTGGTTGTCAATCTTACTGCGGACCAGGACGAAAAAAATCATTTTGTTTCGTAAACAATCGCCCTTTATCTGCACCAAACGAAGATGATCTGCTTGTAAAGATAAAGTCAAAACTAGGTAAGAATTAAACGTTCCTTCATCTTTAGGAGCGTTTTTTTGATATAATAGATTGAAATGTGGAGAAAGCTTGCCCAGCTCTGAAGGGGATATCTCCATTCAGCTGAAGAAGTGGCGATCTTTCCACTTCGAAGATGGATGGAATATTACCGAAGAGCTAGCTTTCGGAACTAGACATCATGAAATACCTATTTTAACTTTGGTTTCTAAGGATTAAGGGCAAAAATTGAATAATAAAATTAGAAGGTTGGTTTTTACCTTCATTGGGCTTTGGCTTATGACCTCGAGGGGCTAACGCCTGGAGCTACAAAGGAAAGATACAAGAGTCTTGTTCAGAAAGTAAATCAATTAGCATATAAAGAATTAGTGTACATATTGAAAGGGGGCCAACATATGTCATATCGTTTCCAAAAGCTATATGAGGAAAAAGTATTTAAAGATCCCGTACATCGTTATATTCACGTAAGAGATCAAGTTATTTGGGATTTAATAGGAACAAAAGAATTTCAGAGACTACGCAGAATTAAACAGCTTGGTACTACATATCTGACGTTTCATGGAGCTGAGCATAGTCGATTTACTCATTCGCTTGGTGTTTATGAAATTATAAGACGTATGGTAGATGATGTTTTTTCTGGTCGTCCTGATTGGAATAATGATGATCGATTATTAGCTCTTTGTGCCGGATTGTTACATGATGTTGGTCATGGTCCTTTTTCGCATACATTTGAGAAGATATTTAAATTAGATCATGAAGAATTAACGAGAGAAATTATTGAGGGTTCAACAGAAATTAATGAAATTCTAAAAAAAGTAGGGGATGACTTTCCTAAGAAAGTATCGGAAGTCATTGAGAAAACATCGGAGAATAAGTTAGTCACGAGCATGATTTCAAGCCAAATTGATGCAGATCGAATGGATTATCTTCTTAGAGATGCATACTACACTGGCGTAAGTTACGGTAACTTTGATATGGAACGTATTTTGAGAATTATGCGTCCAAGGCCCGATGGTGTCGTTATTAAACAATCAGGTATGCATGCTGTTGAGCACTACTTAATTAGCCGATTCCAGATGTACTGGCAAGTTTACTTTCATCCTGTGTCTAGAAGTGCTGAAGCTATTTTACAAAAGATATTACAAAGGGCTAAATATTTGCATGAAACAGGTTACCATTTTAATTATGTACCAGTTCATTTTGATCATTTGTTTGAGGGGACAGTTGACTTAGATGAATATATCAAATTAGATGAATCAGTCCTTTTGTATTATTTCCAAGTATGGCAGGAGGAATCTGACCAAATCTTGAGTGATCTGTGTCAGCGGTTCTTAAGTAGAAAATTATTTCAATATGTAGACTTTGATACACAAAAACATACTGAAAAGTTTGCTGAATTAAAAGAGTTATTTTTAGAAATAGATATAGACCCGGAATACTATTTAGTTATCGATACAATTTCAGACGAGGCTTATGATTACTTTAGGTATGGTGAAGAAGGTGGAAAGAAGCCGATTCTACTATTGCAAACGAACGGTGATTTGAAAGAAATCTCGCGTAAATCAGAGCTAGTAGATGGAATAACTGGTAAAAAGTTATTCGATTCTAAGTTATATTTTCCTCATGATTTAATTTATAACAATCCTGATGAAAAGAAAAAGAAAGTAATTGAAATGATTGAAGAAATAGCAGGAGCTAAAAGAAGATAAAAACAGTAAACGGAAGTTACCCCGTTTACTGTTAATGTATGTAAGGAATTCTATTCGTCACTTAGGCGTTTACCTGCAACGGCATAATGGTTTTTTGTCATTTCTTCAATGAAAACAACAATCTTTTCAGTTGGAGCACCTGTTGTTTCACTAACAGCTGAAGTAACTTTTTCTACTAAAGCTTTTTTTTGTTCTTCAGTGCGACCTTCTAGCATTTTTACTGTAACGTATGGCATATTATGACCTCCTTCGTTTTGTCATTTTTATTATAACTCAGGAAGTCAGAATAATAACGATTAAATCGATTAACATTGAAGAAATCATAAAGAATAAATTAAACTATTAATAAATTAACCGTTCAGTGACGTAAAACAGTAATTTCTTGAGAGGAGCAAAGAATGGGATCATTTTTTCAATATCCATTAAAAGATATACCATTAATATTACTAGTTGTTGCAATTTCGTTATCAGTTCACGAATTTGCGCACGCTTATGTAGCTTATAAGTTTGGAGATGACACTGCAAAAAGACAAGGCAGATTAACGCTTTCTCCATTTAGACATTTAGACATTTTCGGAACAATTGCGATTATTATTTTAGGTTTTGGTTGGGCAAGACCAGTTCCTGTAAATCGCCATAACTTTAAACATCCTAGATTAGCGGGTATCTTAACGACAGCAGCTGGACCTATTAGTAATTTAATACTAGCGACGCTTGGTTTAATCGCTTATTCACTATTATATAAGTACGGATTTTTTCATTCTTTCCCACAATCGCTATCAATGACTTTAGATTCTTTCTTTAATATTTTCGTTCAAATGAATATAGTATTATTTGTGTTTAACTTAATTCCTCTTCCGCCATTAGATGGATATCGAATTTTAGAGGATTTAGCACCTAATGATCTACGTGCAAAAATGTCACAATATGAGCAATATGGAGCATTTGTATTTTTAGTTTTAGTATTAACTCCATTAGATAACTATACAATACAACCAATTTTCCAAGTTGCTATACCTTCAGTTTTCCACTGGATTAATTCAATCGTTACAACATTAATTTTTTAGGAGGGGCACAATGTCTGATCAACCAAAAAAGAAATCACTAGGTTTTAATATATTAAAAAATGATTCAACGAGTGGGCATGGCGGATTCGGTGTTGGAGCAATTAGTTTAGAAAATATTTCTCCAGTCTTTATTGATATACAAGAGAATGATGTTTTTGTAGATATTGGTGCAATGCATGCAAGAAGTTCAGTTGAAAAAGGAATCAAGTTTTTAACAAATGAGGATGAAGTTCCTAATGGAAAACCATATTGGTTAGTGTGGGTCGCAACTGAGCGAACTGAAAGTGGGCCTTATTATGCTGGAGTAACTGGCTGTTACATGACAGTTGATCGTGAAGCTAGAAGAGGATATAAACTTCTTCCTGACCACGTAAATAAAATGGATAAAGCGATGAAACGCAAAATAATGATTGAACAGATGGATGAAAAGTCTCGTAAATTATTAGCTGATTTCTTAAAATCGCACAATGAAGAGATGTGGAATAATTCATCTGACCAATTAAAAACTGAGCTTTTAGGATAGTATACTTTTTTGCACATTAAGTAGGTATAAATTGGCAGCGGAGAAGGCCAATCGACGTAGCTTCCAATTTTAGGTATTAAGTATAAGTGCAACTACGTCTCTGTCTTCGCCCTAGGGCTCGCCAATTGACGATTTTTCTTTAGGTAAAATATATAAAAAATTTGAAGAAATCGTCGAATAATCTTTTTACATTTAAGACTAAATAAAGTAAACTAATAATAGCTTGGACAAAGCTAGGACTAGGACAAACAAAAGACCTTACCAATTTGGTGAGGTCTTTTGTTTTTATAGTAAATATTTAGAATACCAAGGCTTACTGTCTTTATTTTCCTTTTTGTGTTTTTGGTTCATTTTTTTATTCATACAAGGTTTTGTAGGCTGTGTCCCTCTACGAAAATAGAGTGAAACCTTATCGCCACAGCCTTCTTTATACAAAAGGCCAGTCTTTTCATCTACAGCAACTTTAAC
The DNA here is from genome assembly GCF_042886615.1 of Gottfriedia sp. NPDC057991. Classification (NCBI taxonomy): domain Bacteria; kingdom Bacillati; phylum Bacillota; class Bacilli; order Caryophanales; family Bacillaceae; genus Gottfriedia; species Gottfriedia sp. NPDC057991. Next base: position 510,655 of record NZ_JBHVQN010000003.1, on the reverse strand, counting down.
TAGATCATTAGGCAGTTTAGAGTCTATATTTTTATCCGATAAATTTGTCATAACTGATGCCCATACCTTCTTGGACAGGGTACCTTCCTCTGCGGTTAAATTTTTTGAATGATCATACCCAACCCATACTCCAACAATAATATTCGAATGGAATCCAATCATCCAACTGTCCGTTTTCGTAGTGCCGGTTTTACCATAATAATCTTTTGATAGTTCAGGGATAATGCTAGTACCTGTTACTGGCAAGTAGCTTGAATAATTTGTATTGAACATTCCGTTCATTAGTTGTTTAAGAATAATGGTTTGATCTTTATCTAATATTTGTTTTTTATCTAACTTTTCTTTATAGATCGTCTTTCCAGTTTGAGTTTTAATCTCTTTTACGAAATGAGGAATAACGTCTTTACCATTGTTCGCAATTAATGCGTATGCTCTTGTCATATCGAGCAATGAAGCATCTTGAGTGCCGAGTGCCATTGAAGGTAGTTTATTATTCGGTGTGGTTAAATGGAATAACTTCTGTGCTTTAATAAATTCGTCAGTACCGACTGCCTGTTGTGTTTTTACAGCGTATATATTGTCTGAAACAGCAATAGCTTTAGCTAGAGTAATTGAATCATGTGCGTATAGATTGCCACTGTTTTTGGGACTATATGAATCTCCATTTTCAAAGTGAAATATAGTAGGCTTACTTTGAAGTCTTGTTGATGGGGTATAACCATTTTCAAGTGCACTGTAATATAGAATTGGTTTTATTGTACTTCCTACCTGTCGTTTCGACGCTATTGCTCGATTAAATAAAAACTGTCCTTTCTCACGGCCTCCAGTCATACCTAATACTTCACCAGTTTGACTATTTAATACGACTACACTAGCCTGTAAATCAGGTTTTGGTCTAATATATTTATCAAATGCTTGATCAATATGTTTTTGAATAGCAGGATTAAATGTTGTATAAATTTGGCTACCATTATTATTGATTGATTGTCCAATCGATGCCGTAATCTCTTTTTGGACGCTTTGTTGAAAATAGGATGTAAATGAAGAATTTGAAGTATGTTTAATCGGTTTTAACTTAATCGTTTCATCAATTGCATTTTTAACAGTTTTTGAGTTGATTAATTTATTCTGTTCCAGTGCTGATAAAATTCGTTGCTGCCTTTTCTTTACAGATGAAAAATGAACGTAAGGATCATATGTTGAAGGATTAGCCGGAATACTTAATAAAAATGTAGATTCACCAATCGTAAGCTCGTTTGTCTCTTTTCCTAAGAAGGTATTCGCCGCAGTTTCTAGACCATAAATACCATGTCCAAAATATATGGTGTTTAAATATGCTTCTAATATTTTCTTTTTACTGTAGGCTGACTCAAGTCTCATAGTAAAAAAAGCCTCTTTTAATTTACGATTAAGCGTTTTTTCTTGTGAAAGATATAAATTTTTTGCAAGTTGCTGAGTTATTGTACTTCCGCCTTGAGCGTATTGTCCCTTCGTTATATTAGTTAAAATAGCAGAACCCAACCTTTTTAAGTCAAAGCCATGATGATGAAAAAAATTACGATCCTCAGAAACTAACATACTATTGATCGCAATCGGAGGAACATCTGCAATTTTTAGTGTTTTACGATTTTGAAGTAGCTTAGTTTTACTAATTAGTTTTTGATTGTGATCATAATAACTTGAATTTGACTCAATAAATAATGAAGGTTTTGTAGATGTAATTGCAAACAGATAAACACAAGATAAAAATAGTGTTCCTGAAATTGAAATAATAGTAAGCAAAATGCCGACCTTTTGAAGTGTACGCCAATGAAAAGAGTAGTTGATATTATACAAAAATGTATCCTCCTCTCGATTCGTTTCTCTAATTTAATACTAGTATGGTAGATTAAGAGAAATTTTATTCAAATTACCGTAGTAAAAAATATCAAAAAATTTAGCTTTAAAAATCTTGCATTTCACAAAAATTACTCTATACTTTTCTTTTGTACGGCAAAAAATTGTTGTAACAACACAAATCCGATAGGAATTAGGAAGAGTGGGGATAATACGGAACATAATCAAATAAGGTAAAAGCTACTTTGTTTATGTTTCAAACTAAATCTTGATAAAGAAGGGTAGATGCATTAAATGGAATTATGGTTTACTGAAAAACAAACAAAAAACTTTGGAATTACTGCTAAAATTAATAAAACTTTACATACAGAGCAAACTGAGTTTCAAAAGCTTGACATGGTAGAGACAGAAGAGTTCGGAAACATGCTTATTTTAGACGGGATGGTTATGACAACTCAAAAAGATGAGTTCGTTTACCACGAAATGGTTGCGCATGTACCTTTATTCACACACCCAAATCCTGAAAACGTATTAGTTGTAGGTGGCGGTGACGGTGGTGTTATTCGTGAAGTATTAAAACACCCAAGTGTAAAGAAAGCAACTCTAGTTGAAATCGATGGAAAAGTAATTGAGTACTCTAAAATATACTTACCTGAAATCGCAGGAAAATTAGAAGATCCACGTGTAGAAGTAAAAGTAGACGATGGATTTATGCATATTGCAAATAGCGAAAATGTTTACGATGTAATTATGGTAGACTCAACTGAACCAGTTGGTCCTGCAGTTAACTTATTTACAAAAGGATTCTATGCTGGTATCTCTAAAGCGTTAAAAGAAGATGGTATTTTTGTAGCTCAAACGGACAACCCATGGTTTACGCCAGAGTTAATCACACAAGTTCAACGTGATGTAAGAGAAATCTTCCCAATCACTCGTTTATACATTGCAAATATTCCAACATACCCAAGTGGAATGTGGACATTTACAATCGGTTCGAAAAAACATGATCCTCTTGAAGTAGAAGAGAATCGCTTCTTTGATATTGAGACAAAATATTATACAAAAGAGCTACACAAAGCAGCGTTCGTATTACCAAAATTTGTAGCTGATCTTACTAAATAAGGGGGCTTTATTATGCGTTTTGATGAAGCTTATTCTGGAAATGTATTCATAAAGAGTCATCCAAGCTTTGAAGAAAGTAAAGCAGTTATTTATGGTATGCCAATGGATTGGACTGTAAGTTTTAGACCAGGCTCTCGTTTTGGTCCTGCGCGTATTCGTGAAGTTTCAATTGGATTAGAGGAATATAGTCCATATCAAGATAAAGAACTTGAAGAAGTTAAGTATTTCGACGCAGGGGATATTCCATTACCATTTGGGAATGCTCAAAGAAGCCTTGATATGATTGAAGATTATATTGACGGTTTATTAGCTGAAGGTAAATTTCCTCTAGGAATGGGTGGGGAGCATCTTGTATCATGGCCAGTAATGAAAGCTATGTACAAGAAATACCCAGATTTAGCAATTATTCATTTTGATGCTCATACTGATTTACGTGATTCATATGAAGGTGAGCCATTATCTCACTCAACACCAATTAAAAAAGTTTGTGATTTAATTGGACCAAAAAATGTTTATTCATTTGGAATCCGTTCTGGTATGAAGGAAGAATTTGAATGGGCTAAAGAAGTTGGAATGAATTTATTCAAATTCGAAGTGCTTGAGCCGTTAAAGAAAGTACTTCCAACGCTTGCTGGACGTCCAGTATATGTAACGATTGATATCGATGTATTAGATCCTGCACACGCTCCTGGAACAGGAACTCTTGAAGCAGGTGGTATTACATCAAAAGAAATGCTTGATAGCATCTTAGCAATCGCAAACAGTGATATAAACGTTGTTGGGGCAGACTTAGTAGAAGTAGCTCCAGTTTACGATCATGCAGAGCAAACTCAAGTTGCGGCAAGTAAATTTATTCGTGAAATTTTATTAGGTTGGGTAAAATAATAAGAATTTTTAAAAGGCGACTTTTCGTTCAATAGAGCGAGAAGTCGTCTTTTTTTATACTTTTAACATTAAAAACTTGTAATCGTTTCAATTAATTTACTAATAATGGAAAAATAGTATTGATAATGATAATCATTACCTATATAATTGAGAACGATTATTATTATCAAATTATTAGGAGAAGATGAAGATGAAAAAAGGGGCAAGGAAATTTATTTTAACTCTACACTTGGTATGCAGCTTAGTTTTTGGACTTTTTATTATTGCTGTTTGTGCAACGGGTAGTGTATTGGTGTTTGGGAATCAGATTGAGCATGTATTAAATCCGCAGTATTTTAAGCCTGCAAGTAGTGAAAGTAATGTTGGAATTAAAGAAGCAGAAAAGATTTTCCTTGAACAGTACAAAGGTTTTCAAATTTCGAGGATGGATGTGCCTTCAAAGTTATCAGATGTATATCATGCAAGTATGTCAAAAGGACATAATGAAATTGATGCATATGTAGATCCTAGCAATGGCAAATTATTAGGTAATTTTGATAGAGAGAAATCAATCGTTTCTTTTGTTAAAGAGTTACATACACATTTATTATTAGATGATATTGGTGAAACAATTATTGGTATCGTTGCAATTGCATTTATTTTAATTCTTATTACAGGTATTTATTTATGGTATCCAGGCATTAAACGAATGGTTAAAAGCCTAAAAATTAAATGGAATAAAAGTCAAATGGCAAAAAATCTATCATTACATAATTTCATAGGGGTTATTACTTTACCATTTTTACTTGTTGTAGCAATAACAGGAATGCTATTTCCATTCCAAGAAAAGATTGAAGAATCTTTGAAATTGAAATTTACATCGAATTATCCTGAAGAACTTAAATCAGTTGATAATGGTAAACATCAAATAGGACTGGATTCTATAGTTACCCAAATTAATAAATTGCACCCGGAAGGTGAGTTATATAAGTTGAGACTTCCGACGGATAAAGATGGTGTTATAGAAGCTCAATTAAGCGATGGTAGTTATGATCCTGAAGGTAAAGGAAATACAAGTGAGTTTTTCGATCAATTTTCTGGAAAGCATTTAGGAACTTTTTCGAAAAATACTGAAACCGCCTATGATAAGTTTTTTATTTGGCGAGAAAGTTTGCATAGAGGAACTTTTGGTGGTGTGTTCGTAAAAACAATTTATGCATTAGTTGGAATAGCTCCACTTGGTTTGGGGATAACTGGGATTACAATGTGGGCGCTAAAACGAAAAAACAAAGTTAAAAAAATGAGAAAATTACAGCAAACAGCATAAGACAAACAAAATTTTATAAGGAAGTATGATAACAATATTCGGTTGAATCATTTGTTAAACCCGAAAGAAAATGCGCTAAAAGTCGTATTTATCTTTCGGGTTTTTTGAATAGGTAACAAATATGATTATTTGTACTGTTTTTATAGTAAAACGACAATTTTGTAGAAAGATAAAAATAGAAAAATGCACAAAGTTAACGTTGACGTTAACGATATATTAGGAGTAAGATAGATAAGTGATATAAAAAACTTAAATTCATTTTGAAAGGAGGAAATGATTTGCTTTACAAAATAGATGAAGTAGCGAAGGAATGCGGATTAACAAAGCGTTCGATTCGTTATTATGAAGAAATCGGTTTAATCTCTCCACCTGAAAGAAGTGAAGGAGGATTTCGACTTTATTCAGACTTGCATATCGAACGACTGAAGAAAATAATGAATGTTCGTGATGTTCTTGGTTTTTCTTTACAAGAGGTACAGGAATATATGGCAATTAGTGAGGCGTATGAAGAATTCCGATTACATTATAGAGAAAACAAGGAAAAGATGAATGAAGATGAAAGAAAAGAAAATCTCATAGGAGCAGAAGCAATACTAGCTCAACAATTAAAAATGATTGATGAGAAGCTTAAAAAAATGAACGATATTCGAGATGAAATGAATGAGATGTATCAGAGGGTACAAAAAGCATTAGAACAATAAATAATATGGGAGATGGATGAACTATGTCAAACTTGGCAGATAGTAAAAAGCAAAAGACAAATGTAAATCAAAAATCTGGTCTTTTGAATCAGCCAAAAGCTATTTGGGCTGTTGGTTTTGCTTGTATTATCGCATTCATGGGAATTGGATTAGTTGACCCAATTTTACCAGCAATCGCTGAAAAAATGCATGCTTCAAAAAGTGATGTAACGCTTCTTTTTACAAGTTACAATTTAGTAATGGCATTCGCGATGTTAATAACAGGATTTATCTCTTCACGTATCGGAATTAAATGGACACTTCTTTTAGGTATACTGATTATTGCAGTCTTCGCGGGGCTTGGAGGAAATTCAAGCGGTATATGGCAATTAGTATGGTTACGCGGTGGTTGGGGTCTAGGTAACGCGCTATTCGTTGCGACTGCATTATCTGCTATTGTTTCATTATCTAGGTCAGGTGTTGCACAATCGATTATATTATACGAAACTGCGATTGGTCTTGGGATATCAGTTGGTCCATTATTAGGTGGAGAATTAGGTTCAATCTCTTGGAGAGGTCCATTTTTTGGCGTTGCTTGTTTAATGGTTATTGCATTTTTATCTTTATCCTTTATGATGCCAAAAACACCTATTACACAAAGTACGAAAAAAACATCGTTTCTTGATCCATTCCGTGCTCTTAAACATAGATCATTATTAACATTAGGGATTACAGCATTTTTATATAACTTTGGATTCTTTACTTTATTAGCATTCTCACCATTCTATATGGGATTAAAGGAACACGGTTTAGGGTTTGTATTCTTAGGTTGGGGACTTTTACTAGCAATCACATCTGTATTTATGGCACCAAGACTTCAAAAAAAATTCGGTACGCTTAAATCGATGTATGCAATGTTAACTCTTTTCGCAATTACGCTTCTTATTATGGGAGTAGGAACAAATACGAATAGTGTTGTTATCGTTTGTGTAATTATTGCTGGTGCGTTTTTAGGTAATAATAACACATTAATTACAACAGCAGTAATGCAAGCAGCACCAGTTGAACGTTCAACAGCATCAGCTGCATATAGCTTTTTACGTTTCCTTGGTGGAGCAATTGCACCATATTTAGCAGGTAAACTTGCTGAATGGTATAATCCACATGTACCTTTCTATGTAGGTGGATGTTTTGTATTACTATCGGTACTTTTCTTGTTTATTAATAAAAAGCATTTAATTCATATTGATAAAGCAGAATCTGCACATTAATATTATCGTGTATTTCTCGATAATTAAGCCTGCTAGGAATTACGCATTCCTAGCGGGTTTTTGTGTTTTTTTTGAATAAACAAAAAACAGCCCCTTTACGAGCTGTTTTATTATGGTCCAAAATGACCGAACAAAGACAAATAAACGATGAAGCCGATCAGTGCAAGTAACCCGATTAGTGCAGCTGTAAAACTTCCGAACATGATCGCTTTTCGTTTTAAAATGAACCACAAGATGAGTCCCACAACGAATGGAACGAAAAAGACGTACAAATAAATTAGAAAAATGCTCGATAATGAAATGATTCCAATGCCTAGTCCAATGAAAAATAATTTGCTAGAAGATAGTTGTGCGATCGTTTTCATAAAGTCCCCTTTAATTCATCATATGTTCTTTATTGTCTCACAAACGGTTTTCAATTGAAAACAAAAATCCTCCTTCCTGGCAAGGTTGTTTTGTTAGTAGATGGACAATTGAAACTGGTGGACGTTCAATGAGTAACAGTGCATGCATTTTTAAATTTGGCTGATTTTTGCCTTCGTTATTGAAAATGCTAATTACAGCTTAATGAACGCTCATTAGATCGCTCCCACAAATTTTATGAATGAAAGACATCATTATAGAGAACAAAGCTTTGGACGTTATACAAAAAAATCTCTATTAAATTTTTTAGAGACAAGAAAGTACTTCAACTTTTGAGATAGAACGATTATTTCGTTCACTTTAATGAATATTTTTCACAATTTTTTTCTTACCTATTTTATTTTTTTTATTAGATTATGCTAAAATGGGAAAAGATGATTTTTGGATGTGATTCGTTACGTTCATTGGGAGAAAAGGACGTGTAAAAGTGAAAGGACAACAAGGTATACCTGTTTCAATTGATTTTGAGACATTGATAAAAGATCCGCACGGGCGTGATAAAATCAGTTTTCAAGCAAAGGGACTATACTATAAAAAAGATGATGTTTCATATTTATTATTTGATGAAAATCATGAGGACCGAAAAGTAAAGGCTACTATGAAAATAGGTAAAGGGGAAGTAACAATTATTCGTAATGGTGGAGTAATGATGCGTCATCAATACCGAGTAAATGAAACAACTGAAGGTACTTTCTCAAATGAATTAGGAGTATTTCAAACGAAGGCATATACAAAAAAACTACAATTTCTAGTATCTGAAGGACCTTTAAAAGGCGTACTACAATTAGGATATAAGTTATTCGTAGGAGATGAAAATGCTGGGTCGTATAACATTACAGTATCAATTAAGGAGGCAACGATATGAATACATTAGAACTAGTAAAAAGTCGTTTGAAAAATGAAATCGAAGCTGCGGTATTAAAAGCAGGATTAGCAACGGAGGAACAATTACCACAAGTCGTATTAGAAACTCCAAAAGATAAAGCACACGGAGATTTTTCAACAAATATGGCGATGCAATTAGCACGTGTTGCTAAAAAGGCTCCTAGAATGATTGCAGAAGAGTTAATTAATTCTTTTGACCAAAGTAAGGCAAGCATTCAAAAAGTAGAAATTGCTGGACCGGGATTCATCAATTTTTATATGGATAATAGTTACCTAACTGATTTAATCCCAGCAATTATTAAATCTGGAAACGAATATGGCCAAACTAACTTTGGTAACGGTGAAAAGATTTTAGTTGAGTTTGTTTCAGCGAATCCGACTGGAGACTTACATTTAGGTCATGCCCGTGGAGCAGCATTTGGAGATTCACTATGTAATGTTTTAGACAAAGCAGGTTATGAAGTAACTCGTGAATATTATATTAACGATGCTGGGAACCAAATTAATAATTTAACGTTATCAGTAGAAGCTCGTTATATGCAAGCACTTGGAATGGACAAAGAAATGCCTGCAGATGGTTATCATGGTGCGGACATTATTGAGATTGGTAAAACTTTAGCTTCTGAATTCGGTGACCGCTATGTGAATGAACCAGAAGAGGCTCGTTACAAGTTCTTCCGTGAGTACGGTTTAAAATTAGAAATGGAAAAACTACAACGAGATCTACGTAATTTCAGAGTAGAATTTGATGTATGGTATTCAGAAACTTCATTATATAAAAATGGCAAAGTGTTAGAGGCTCTTGATGATTTAAATCAACGTGGTGAAACATATGAAGAAGAAGGAGCGACTTGGTTCCGTTCTACAACATATGGTGATGACAAAAACCGTGTACTAATTAAAAGCGATGGCTCTTATACTTATTTAACTCCGGATATCGCTTATCACCGAGACAAACTTAGTCGTGGAGCAGATAAATTAATTGATATTCTTGGAGCTGACCATCACGGATACATTCCTCGTATGAAAGCAGCAATTCAAGCATTAGGATATAATGCTGATACGCTTGAGGTAGAAATTATCCAAATGGTTCAGTTATATCAAGATGGTGAAAAAGTTAAAATGAGTAAACGTACAGGTAAAGCTGTAACGTTACGTGATTTAATGGAAGAAGTAGGTACTGATGCTACACGTTACTTCTTTGCAATGCGCGGCTGTGACTCACATTTAGACTTTGATATGGACTTAGCTGTTTCTAAATCAAATGAAAACCCTGTGTATTATTCACAATACGCTCACGCTCGTGTTTGTAGTATCCTTCGTCAAGGAGAAGAAATGGGTATTGTTTACAGTGGGGAAGCTGATTACAGCCTTGTTTCGTCTGAAAAAGAATATGAGTTATTAAAGAAATTAGGGGAATTCCCAGCAGCGGTTTCACTAGCTGCTTCAAAACGTACTCCTCATCATATTACAAACTATGTGTTTGAATTAGCGGGTACATTCCACAGCTTCTATAATGCAGAAAAAGTGTTAGATGCTGAAAATGTTGAAAAATCAAAAGCTAGACTGGCTTTAATGAAAGCAGTTCAAGTTACATTACAAAATGCATTAGCTTTAGTTGGAGTTTCTGCACCAGAAAAAATGTAAGTAATAAATTAATGAAAGTACCATGCCCTAATTTAGGGTATGGTACTTTTTTGTTAGATAAACTACAAACAATTAAATCTTTCAAAAGTATGATTTTGTAATATTTTAGTTTGTTAATTTATAAAAATTTGTCGGTAAATAGGGAAAGAAAACAAGTTTCACCATTTTTTTATTAATTTTTTACATTTTTTTTAAAACGACCCCCTAAAAAATGAAATTCTCTACGAATAGTTATAGTGAGAATAAATAAAGAAATTTTTACAAAGGGGAAAAAATTCATGAAAAAGTTATTAGTACATACAACTGCAACAGCATTATTATTATCTCAATTAGGATTTTCTAGTTCAGTACTGGCTGCTGAAAATGATACAGTTTCACCAACTGACCAAAAGGAAGAAGCACCTGCATTAGTTAAAGGCGATTTCTTCTATTTTGTAAAAACAACTGTAGAAAAGATTCAACTTTTACTAACAGCAGACAAAGTTAAAGAAGCAGAACTTTTAGCAGAATTTGCACAAGAGCGTATTCATGAAGCAAGAGAATTAATTAAAGAAGGCAAAGAAGATTTAGCAAAAGAAACAATAAAAGAAGCTTTAGGTCAGATGGAAAATGCTCAAGGCCAACTTGACGGTAAGTTACCAACTGTTACTGTACCAACAACTTCAGAAAAAACAACTACAGAAGTAGAAAAAGACGATCAAGAAAAAGTTGAGACAGATAAACAAGATACAGACAAACAAGAAGTAGAAAAAGACGATCAAGAAAAAGTTGAGACAGATAAACAAGATACAGACAAACAAGAAGTAGAAAAAGACGATCAAGAGAAAGCTGAGACAGACAAACAAGATTCAGACAAACAAGAAACTGAAAAAGAAGATCAAGAAAAAGAACATGTTGAAAAACATGAAAAACAAAAAATAACAAAAGAGCAAAAAGAAATTGCAAAAATTCAACACCATTTAAATAACAATTTACTAGTTTTAGCGAACGTTTTAGATCAAGTTAAAAATCCAAAAGCAAAAGCTGCGATTGCTAAAAATATTGAAAAGAGCTTTAACAAAATTTCTGAAAGATTAGAAAAAGTCTTAAAGAATACAGAACAGGATTCAACTACTTTAAAACCTGTTATTACAGTTCAATACCCTGATGCAACTACAGAACAATCAGCTACACCAGAAGTTGTTACAACAATAACGAAAATTGAAGACGTAAATGACACAGACGTGAAAAATGTTAATGAAGATAATCAAGGTGAGAATGAAGACAAAGATGATGCTACTGAAGTTGCTACAAAACCTGTAACAGTAGAGCATAAGGAAGAACATCAACATAAGTCAAAAGAAGTAAAACCAGTTAAAGTAAAAAAAGTAAAAGTTGAAAAAGAAGAAAAACATGTAGTAAAGCATGAAGAAAAACATGAAGAAAAACACGTAGTAAAGCACGAAAATGGTACAAACCATCGAAATCAAGGTGAACATGAAAATCGTGGAAACCATAAGGGAAATGAAAAGCAAGAGTGGAAGAAAAATGAGAATTCAAATAACCAAGGTGAAGACCATGGAAATGGACATGGACATGGTAAAAATTAATAAGTAATTATTTCCATTCACCTTTCAATAAAATCATATGAAACATTTCATAAGATGCGATATGCTTAAGTTTAACTGATTAAATTAAAATGGTGCCTCATACATTCATTTGATTATATAATGAGTGGAGGCGCCTTTAAGTTTTAATGGCTAAGCAATCCTCTTTTGAAAGGAGATCGGGTCTTGTTACTTACAATTTTTCAGACGCTTTATAAAAGAAAAGAAAAAATTGAAGATATTGTATTAACAATACAACAATCTTCATCAAAAGAACTAGATGATTTTATAGTTCAATATACTCCTTTTATAAACAAAACTGTTTCTACTATTTGTGGAAGATTTATTACAAATCAAGAAGATGAATTTAGTATCGGTTTAAATGCATTTCATGAAGCTATTAAACTATATTCATATAAAAAAGGTGCTTCATTTCTATCTTTTGCAAAGTTGATCATAAAGCGAGAATTAATCGATCATTTTCGTAAGGAATCTAAGTATCAATTATTAACTTCAGAACAAACTGGGTCGGAGGATCTACATAAACAATACGACGACCATGTATATAGCACTTATATAAAAAATTTTGATGAAATAAATCGTAAAGAGGAAATTATTCATTTCAGTGAGATGCTTAAACAATTTGGAATTTCATTAGAAACTTTAGTAGAGGTTTCACCTAAACATGAAGACACAAGGGAGCATGTTTTTTCAGTTGTAGATACTATTACAACTGATGAAGCGATGTTAACTTTCTTATATAAAAAGAAAAAATTACCGATGAATAAACTAGAATCTAAAGTGAATATAAGCCGAAAATCACTTGAAAAACATAGAAAATATATTATTGCCATGTGTATTATTTGCGTCAATGATTATATTTATTTACAAAACTATTTAAGAAGGGGGAACTGAAGATGAACAATGGTATTGTATTAAAAGTAAATCGCTCTTCCGTAGTTGTACTAACTGCTAACGGAGAGTATTTGAAATGTAAAAAACTATTGTCATCCTATTCGATTGGTGAAGAAATTCAGTTCCCCAGCAATGCAATTATTTTAAATAATAATAAAATGAAAATAAGTATTCCTAAAATGATACCTGTCGTAATTGCTTGCGGATTAATACTTTTCTCTTTTACATTTATAAATTTGAACAAAGAAGAAGCATTAGCAGCAGGAAGGGTTACAATTGACTCTGAGGCCAAGTTATCATTAATTTTGGACAAACAGTTAAATGTTATTGATTTAAAAGCTCACAATGAACAAGGTAAAAAAGTGATCAATAACATGGAAAACTGGAAACAGGAGCCTCTAAATTTAGTGATGGATGATTTAGTTGGTGAAATGAAGAAATCTAAAGTAATTGAACCAGATGAAAAAATCAAATTAACTGGTGAGATGAGAAAAAAATTTGAAAATAAACAAAGTGAGCTAAATCATGAATTGAAGGATATTCAAGATAGTAATAATCATATTAATATCCCAAATTCTGAGGAACTAGATCAGCCAAAGGTTAAAACTCAAAATCATAGCCAAAATCAAAATAAACCAGAAAAAAGTTTTAATTCTAATTCAACGAAAGTGACAAAAGGCGAAACCAATAACAATAAATCTAGTTCAAAGTCACCTACAATCGAAAAAGAAAAAAATAATGATAATGGTCATTCAAAAGAAGTTCAGAACAATAGACATCAAGATGAGCACTGGGGAAATAAGCAGCGTCAATGGAATCATAGAAATCAAAATGAACACCATGAATCGTCGAATCAAAATCAAAAGAAACAATACAACAACTATGAAAAGCATCAAGACAAAAAAAAAAATGACTATAATGATGACCGCGAATTAAGAAGAAGTAATAATGATCAAGGAAGAAATGAAAATAAAGAAGGCTGCCATGGATGCAATAATCGTTATAAAAACGATCAAAACGAGAACAAGAACAATAATGGTTGGCAAAATGGTAATGAAAAACACTCAGATTAATAATCTGAGTGTTTTTTATACAAATGACATTACTTAACCCCATGAAAGAATAAAGGCTTAGGAAATACTGCTCAAATGCTCATGAATAACCATCCATACACCGTGGTCATTCTTTATAAATACATTGGTAGCTCTACCATGACCGACTACAAAGTTACCTTTCAAATAGCCTTCATATTGAAATTGATAAGTACATGTTGCAGAATTATAATCGGTAGTTAACCATTTTACATTTGTAGCTGTGTACACTTCATTTTGAATCACATTCCAGGCATTCTCAAAATACTGCTGAATTTCTAGTAAAGAAGTACAGGTCTTGTCAATGCTTTTATGTATTGTTGTAGCGCATTTTGATAGTTCATTTACACAAACCGCCTTTATAGTAGAGTTGAAGTAAGACTTGTAGGTGAATATCTATAAACCATCATATCATTGCGATCCATAATTAATCAGTTATTTTAAAGATATTGCTAAATGAAAGAAACCCTCAAGGTAAGTTAAACTTCCTTAAGGGCTACGTAAGTATAAATGAACTTTTTTAATGCTTTCTTGACCCCTATATTCCCTGCTGTTATGATTTTGGTACTCAACTTAAGTAACTTCGATCATTCCACCACTTATTCGCTTATAACCTCTCCATTTCGACATATCTTCCATTAATTGCAATAGAGCTATATCCTTTTTTTTCGATTCAATCATTATATCGATATCACTTCCAATAAATCTAACAATGTCAAAAAAGGGCTTAATAAAATCAAGATCAATTAAATCTGAATGCGCTCTAAACTCTTTTTCGGATTTCGGAGATGAAATATGAATTTTAGGCTTCAAATAAGTATGCTCCCAAGTAGAGAATATAAGGGGTAATAATTTCTCTAACGGCTCTTCACATAAGTTTGCCATATGATGATGATAGTCAAATACGAGCGGAATACCTTCATTTTTGCAAACCATTAGTGTTTCAGTGGTATTATACGTTTTATCGTCATTTTCTAGAGTCATTTGTTTTTTAATGTGAGTAGGGAGCTTTTTTATATTTTCATAAAAACGTTGGATAGCGAGCTCTTTATTTCCATACGCTCCTCCGATATGTATATTAATGACGCTTTCGTCTGAGATACCCATTGCTTCAAGAACTTTATAATGATATTCCATATCAATCACAGCATTATCAGTTATATGAGGTTTATCACTTGTAAAAAGCGTGAATTGGTTAGGATGAAAACTAACTCTTAATTCATGCTTCTTGATAAAATCACCAATTTCTTTAAATTGTTTGTGAAAAATATTAATATAATCAAATTCTACATCTGGATGAGTCGCCAAAGGGACCATTGAAGAGGACATTCTATATAAGGGGATTTGTTGTCCCACATTATAATGAAGTGCTCTATACGTATTTTCGATATTTTGCGAGGTAACATAAATTAATTTCTCCAAACGTTCGTCTCGATCAAGGGCCTTATAACGTGTAAATGTAAGAGTTTTTGCAGGTGAACAATTATATAAAGATAATGCATGTGATACATATCCGAATCGAATGATCATATTTTGTTTACCTCTACCTTTGTTTTTGTATATTTCAAAACACTACATTAATGGTGAAAGAAGCTTGGATAAAAGCTTGCGACATTTCCATAAGAATGTTGTATTTTTATAATGCTCAATAGGATATGATTTTGAGCATTCTAAGTCCTTTGTAAATATTTCCTTAATCTTCAATATGAAAGACTCACTTGAAAAAATACAACTCCATTCATCATTAATGCAAAGACTTCTACGATCAAAGTTAACGGATCCTACATCACAGCAACAATCATCGATGAGTAGTACTTTGGCATGGAAGAACCCCTTCTGATAATGAAAAACTTCTCCACCACCTTCTAAAATTAAAAGGAGATGTGGAAAACTCGCCTCTTTAACTAGTCTGTGGTCTTCTTTTTCTGGGACCATTACGCATATGTGGACGCCTCGATTAAGAGCAGCAAGAAGTGCGTTCATCAGTTTTTTTGTTGGAATAAAATAAGGTGTACCAATATAAATATGTTTATTTGCCTGATCAATTAAATCTTTATATAGGTTCTCAATCCGCACAAAGTCCGACGAATAGAAGTGATGTTCGATTTTCCCTTTTGCTAATTTACCGTCATTAATTAGTGTAACGGATTCTCCGCCACTTCTAACCCAGTCTATTAAAAATTGAACGTGCAAATCTTTTACACCCTCACCAGTCATTCGAATATGATAATCTCTCCAATAACCTAAGTCTTCATCAAAACCAATATATTCTTTGCCGATATTAAAACCGCCAAAATAACCGATTTTTTGATCTATTACTGTAATCTTACGATGGTTACGGTGTTGAAACCGATAGAGAGTATATGGAAATCCGGTTCGCCGATTAAAAAGTACTTCCACGCCATTTTCTTTTAGTTTTTTTATTCTTTTACGCTTAAGTCTAAAACTTCCGATCCAATCAACGAGCAAGCGTACTTGTAATCCTTCCCGAGCTTTTCTTTCGAGTAATGATAAAAATTTTTCGGATGTTTCATCGTTTCGAACAATATAAAAAAGCATAGAAATGCTACTACTTGCTCCTGTTATATCGTCTAGAAGATGCTTGTACAGGTCATTACCATCTGTTATTAACATTGTATCACTATATCTTTTTTTAAATGGACAAGTTTTATCATATTTATGAAAGGCTTTATAACCAAAATAAAGATCTAAGCTAGCAAGGAGTATAAGAAAGAGTAGAGCAATTAAGCAAATGCAAAGAATCATATAATTAAACTCCTTTACCTTTTACGTGTTGATAGTATGACCATATACATTGAAGAATATGAAAAAGAGCCAATTTAATATGAAAAAGTATTTGACTGAATAGTCATTCATTATATAATTAAAGTATATATTTTCTGAATATTATTATGGTTATAAATTTTTAAACAGTAAGCGTTTTCTTTATAACCGGGAAAATTGGGGGAGGAATACATCATGGATCATGCACTTTTGTATTTGAACGCACTGGGGTTTGTGGCAATTACAGTTTATGCAATTTATTTATTCATTTACCTAATTAAAACACGAATTGCCTACATCAAACTTGGTAAAAAAGAAGAATTTGAAAGAAATTTGAAAGATCGCTTTCAAAAAATTTGGGTGAATGTTTTTGGGCAAAAAAAGCTATTAAAGGATAAGAAAAGTGGATTTATTCATTTGTTATTCTTTTATGGATTCATTTTAGTTCAAGCAGGAGCTTTAGACTTTATTTTAAGAGGTCTTGTTCCTGGAGTACATTTACCACTTGGACCTTTATATGGTGCATTTACATTTTTTGAAGAAATCGTTGCGTTGCTAATATTGGTGGCAGTTGTTTGGGCCTTCCATAGACGATATATTGAAAAGTTAGTTCGATTAAAAAGAGGTTGGAAAAGCGGGTTAGTCTTAATTTTCATTGGTTTATTAATGTTATCAACTTTGTTTGGTAATGGAATGGGAATGATTTGGAGTGGAGAAGGAACGAGCTTCCACGAACCAATTGCATCTTTAGTTGCAACAATTTTTAATGGTATTAGTGAACCTTTAGCAATTTCGTTCTTTTACGTTGCTTGGTGGATTCACTTAATTTCACTTTTAACTTTCTTAGTATATGTACCTCAATCAAAGCACGCACATTTACTTGCAGGTCCAGCGAACGTGTATTTTAATCGCTTATCGAAGGCAGGAAAATTAGAAAAAATAGATTTTGAAGATGAAACGCAAGAGACATTTGGTGTTGGAAAAATAAGTGACTTCCGTCAGTCACAATTAATTGACCTATATGCATGTGTAGAATGTGGTCGTTGTACAAATGTCTGTCCGGCTACTGCAACTGGAAAAATGCTGTCACCGATGGATTTAATTTTAAAACTTCGTGATCATTTAACTGAAACAGGGGCAGTTGTTACATCTCGCGCACCTTGGGTTCCAACTGTTGCGTTTTCTAAAACAAAAGGAAATCAATTAGCATTTGCTTCACAAGGAAAACAAGAATCAGCAGCTACATTGGAATATAGTCCAAGCTTAATTGGCGATGTAATTACTGAGGAAGAGATTTGGGCATGTACAACTTGTCGTAACTGTGAAGATCAATGTCCAGTAATGAATGAACATGTTGAAAAGATTATAGATTTACGTCGTTATTTAGTTTTAACAGAAGGTAAGATGCAACCAGATGCTCAACGCGCAATGACAAATATCGAACGTCAAGGAAACCCATGGGGATTAAATCGTAAAGACCGTGAAAACTGGAGAGAACTTGATGAAAGTATCCATATCCCAACAGTAAAAGAAGCTCAGAAAGCTGGAGAAGAAATTGAGTACTTATTCTGGGTTGGTGCAATGGGTTCATATGATAACCGTAGCCAAAAAATCGCATTAGCATTTGCAAAACTAATGAATGAAGCTGGAATTAAGTTTGCTATTTTAGGTAATAAGGAGAAAAACTCTGGTGATACACCTAGACGTTTAGGTCAAGAATTCTTATTCCAAGAGTTAGCAAGTAATAATATCGCAGAAATTGAAAAAGCGGGAGTAAGCAAATTAGTAACAATTGACCCGCATGCTTATAACACATTTAAAAATGAATATCCTGATTTTGGTTTATCAATAGAAGTTTATCATCATACAGAATTATTATCTCAATTGGTTAAAGAAGGTAAGTTAAAGCCGGTTCATCAAGTAAACGAAGTGATTACTTACCATGATTCATGCTATTTAGGTCGATACAATGAAGTTTATGAAGCTCCTAGGGATATTCTTCGTGCAATTCCTGGCGTCAAACTAGTCGAAATGGAGCGTAAACGTGAAACAGGTATGTGCTGTGGAGCGGGTGGAGGATTAATGTGGATGGAAGAGCATGTTGGTAATCGCATTAATGTAACGCGTACTGAACAAGCACTTGCAGTTAGTCCGAATGTAATTGGAACAGGTTGTCCTTACTGCTTAACAATGCTATCAGATGGAACAAAAGCAAAAGAAGTAGAAGAAGCTGTTAAAACACTAGATATAGCAGAGCTTTTAGAGTTATCGATTTTTGGTGATAAACAAAACCAAGCTTCATAAAAGTTCTATAACTTTTCAATCTTCATAAAATAACAATGAAAGGTGTGCAGCTTGTACACCTTTCAGACTGCCTGCAGCGTTTTAAACCGCCTTTTATTTGGTGAATTGATTGATTATAGAATTTTATTATAGAGGAGAAATAGATAAAATTTTAAGGGGGAAAATGGGATGAGTAAAACAGTTATAGTAAGTGCAGTTCGTACACCAATCGGACGTTTTGGAGGCGCCTTAAAGGGCTTTAGTGCTGCTCAGTTAGGTGGTATCGCAATTAAAGAGACATTGAACCGTGTTAACCATCCATTAGAAATGATTGATGATGTCATAATGGGAACAGTTTTACAAGGTGGACAAGGACAACTACCTTCAAGACAAGCACTTCGTAATGCAGGATTACCTTGGGAAACAAGATCAGAAACAATAAATAAAGTATGTGCATCAGGTATGCGTAGTGTTATGCTTTCTGATTTATTGATTCGTTCTGGCGAAAGTAAACGTATTGTTGCAGGTGGAATGGAATCAATGAGCAATACACCTTATTATCAAACCTCTATAAGATGGGGAAATAAAATGGGGAACACAGAATTAAAGGATGGCCTTCTAGTAGATGGCCTAACTTGTTCATTTACTGGAGTTCATATGGGTACATATGGAAGTGAAGTTGCTAAAATCGAAGACATTTCTCGTGAGCAACAAGATGAGTGGGCACTTCGTAGTCAACAACTTGCAGTTGAATCGATTAAAACAGGTAAATTTGAAGAAGAGATTGTAACGATTGAGTCAGTTGGCAAAAAAGGAGTCGTAACCAAAATAGAAGTAGACGAGTGTCCAAGGGAAGATACTACTATTGAAAAACTAGCTAAGCTATCTCCAGCATTCGATCGCGACGGAACAATCACAGCTGGAAATGCACCTGGATTAAACGACGCAGGTGCAGCACTTTTATTAATGAGTGAGGAAGAAGCAAAACTAAATGGCTACTTACCTTTAGCTACAATCGTTGCAACAGAATCAATGGCTGTAGAAGCAAAGGACTTCCCTAGAACTCCAGGATATGTAATTCAAAAATTATTACAAAAAACAAATAGAAAGATATCAGATATTGACTTATTTGAAATTAACGAAGCATTCGCAGCTGTAGTTTTAGCAAGTGCGAAAATTGCGGATATACCTTTAGAAAAAATAAATGTAAATGGTGGTGCAATTGCTCTAGGACATCCAATTGGAGCAAGTGGTGCAAGAATCATCGTAACTTTAATTAATGCTCTAAAAGCAAGAGGCGGAGGCCTTGGAATTGCTGCAATCTGTAGCGGTGGTGGTCAAGGAGACGCGGTCTTAATAGAGGTACGATAAGAGGGAAAAGCAAGAAAAGCAGGGTATGGGAAGAGCAGGAAAGGTATGGAGGGAAATATTTCTTTCTACCTAAGTACTGCCTCCCTTAAGCTGTTATTTTTTTTGCTTTTCTATTTTTGCCTACTAACTTGATCCTGTTTTTCCTTCCTTCCAAACTTAAAAATTTTTCTACAAAAAATAACAGGGATTTTCAGATTTTTGTCTAATATTATACGAAGTAGACTATCTTTTTAGTCAAAGTAGAAAATATTTTGTTAACGCTTACAAAAATCGACAAAAACAACATGGCAGTGATAAGGGAGCAATTAAGTTAAAGGGAATAGGATATAAAATAATTATCTTTAATTAAAACCTTTCATTTGATTGTGATCCTTGTCCTAGCAAAAATCGGGGGAAATGATCTATGCAATTTCGTTTAAGTGAAGAACATGAAATGATTCGTAAAATGGTAAGAGATTTTGCTAGAAATGAGGTTGCTCCGTCAGCTGCTGAGCGTGATGAACATGAAAAATTTGATCGTTCAATTTTTGATCAAATGGCTGAATTGGGATTAACAGGTATTCCATTCCCAGAAGAATATGGTGGAATCGGTAGTGATTATTTAGCTTATGTTATCGCGGTTGAAGAGCTTTCTAGAGTTTGCGCTTCAACAGGCGTAACTTTATCAGCACATACTTCATTAGCTAGTTGGCCGATATATAAATTTGGTACTGAAGAACAAAAACAAAAATTCTTAAAACCGTTAGCACAAGGAACAAAAATCGGTGCTTATGGATTAACTGAACCAGGATCTGGATCAGATGCTGGTGGTATGAGAACGACTGCTAGAAAAGAAGGAAACGAATATATTTTAAATGGTTCAAAAATATTTATTACTAATGGTGGAGAAGCGGAAATTTACGTAGTATTTGCGGTGACTGATCCGACAAATAAACACGGGGTTACTGCATTTATCGTTGAAAGTGATACACCTGGTTTTTCAGTTGGTAAGAAAGAAAGCAAATTAGGTATTCGTTCATCGCCAACAACTGAAATTATCTTTGAAGAATGCCGTATCCCAGCTGAAAACCTATTAGGTGAAGAGGGTAAAGGATTTAAAGTTGCGATGCAAACTCTTGATGGTGGTAGAAATGGAATCGCTGCTCAAGCAGTAGGTATTGCACAAGGTGCTTTAGATGCGTCAGTTGATTATGCTAAAGAGCGTGTTCAATTTGGTAAACCAATTATTGCTCAACAAGGTATCTCATTTAAACTTGCTGATATGGCTACAAGTATCGAAGCTTCTCGTCTATTAACTTATCAAGCTGCATGGTTAGAATCTAATGGACTTCCATATGGTAAGGAATCTGCTATGTCTAAATTACTTGCAGGCGATACTGCAATGAAAGTTACAACAGAGGCAGTACAAGTATTCGGTGGCTATGGATATACGAAGGATTATCCAGTAGAACGCTTTATGAGAGATGCTAAAATTACTCAAATTTATGAGGGAACTCAAGAAATTCAAAAACTAGTAATCTCAAGAATGCTATAAAAATTAATATTTATTCTTCTTTTCGCTTTACGAATGATTAGGATCGCTTGGTACAAGGAATATGGATTGCCCTTTACCAAGTTTTCTTTTACAAAAAAAGGTAATTATAATTTCGGGGGATGATTAGTATGGTAGAAAAGTATCAAGCTAAGCACAAGATTCGTTTCGTAACTGCATCAAGCTTATTTGATGGCCATGACGTGTCAATCAATATGATTAGAAGATTATTGCAGGAAAATGGTGTTGAAGTTATTCATTTAGGCCATAACCGCTCTGTTGAAGAAATTATTAACGCGGCAATTCAAGAGGATGTACAAGGTATTTCAATTTCTTCCTACCAAGGTGGACATATGGAGTACTTTAAATATATGTACGATTTGCTTCAAGAAAGAGGAGCTGCTCACATCAAGTTATTTGGTGGCGGTGGTGGCGTAATTTTGCCTAAAGAGCAAGAGGAGCTAGAAGGATACGGAATCACTAAAATCTATTCACCTGAAGATGGCCGTATAATGGGTCTTCAAGGAATGATCAATCACATGTTACAAAGCACAGATTTTCTTCCACCTTTGAAGGACTTAGAAAACGTTCAAAAACTATCTGCTACAAATCATAAAGAAATTGCTAGATTTATTACTTTAGCTGAAAATAAAGGTTCTCTAGATTCAAGCTTAGAGATGGCTGCAACATTAGAAAAATCAGAAACTAGTAAAAGTGTAGTAATTGGTATGACTGGTACTGGTGGAGCGGGTAAGAGTTCATTAACAGATGAGCTAGTACGTCGTTTTATTCAAGAGTTTCCAGAAAAAACAATCGGTATTGTTTCAATTGATCCAACAAAACGTAAAACAGGTGGGGCACTATTAGGTGATCGTATTCGCATGAATTCAATTCACCATCCAAATGTTTATATGAGAAGTTTAGCTACTCGAGATAGTCAATCTGAAATCTCAAATGCATTAGAGGATACTATTTCAATCTTAAAATCAGCTGATTTTGATGTTATTTTTGTTGAGACAAGTGGTATAGGTCAAGGTGATGCTGCAATTACTCAGTACAGTGATATACATCTGTATGTTATGACAAGTGAATTTGGAGCACCTTCTCAATTAGAAAAAATTGATATGATTGATTTTGCAGATTTGATTGCAATTAATAAATTTGAACGTCAAGGCTCAGAAGATGCATTACGTCTTGTTCAAAAACAATATCAACGTAGTCGCCATCTTTTCCATGATGATATTGCTACAATGCCTGTATACGGAACAATAGCTAGCCAGTTCAACGATGCAGGAACTAATAATTTATTTTTAGCTTTAACAAAATCAATTGAAAAACACACTGCAAATGACTGGAATACGACATATATTAAGCCGGGTAATGTAGAGAAACAACATGTCATTATTCCAAGTAATCGTCGTTTTTATTTAAGAGAAATTGCAGAAACTGTAAGAAACTATCACGAAAACACTGAAGTTGAGGCAGCAAAAGCTTCAAAGCTTTATCAAATTGAAGGAACTCTGTCTGAAATAGAGTCACAAAATATTGAAGATGCAAAACCTACATTAGTAGATTTGAAAAATAAATTTGAAGCATCTCTTGCTCCATCTACAAAACAAGCTCTAAATCATTTTAAATTGATTAAAGAAGCATATTCACAAGATCAATTAATTCAAAAAATTAGAGATAAAGAAATTAAAGTTGAGTTAACAACTACAACTTTATCAGGCACAAAAATACCGAAAGTATCTGTACCTACTTATCGAGATTATGGAGATTTATTAAGATGGGTAGCGAAAGAAAATGTACCTGGATATTTCCCATTTACAGCTGGAGTTTTCCCATTCAAGCGTCAAGATGAAGATCCAAAGAGACAATTTGCTGGTGAGGGACCTCCAAGCAGAACAAATAAACGATTCCACTACCTATGTGAGAATGACCCGGCTAAACGATTAAGTACAGCATTTGATTCAGTAACTCTATACGGAGAAGACCCAGCAATCCGTCCTGACATTTTTGGGAAGATTGGTGAGAGTGGAGTAAATGTATGTACTTTAGATAATATGATTGAGCTTTACAATGGCTTTGATTTATGTAGTCCTTCAACATCTGTTTCTATGACAATTAATGGTCCAGCACCAATTATTTTAGCTATGTTCTTAAATACCGCTATCCATCAACAAGTTGAAATAAAAGAAAAAGAATTAGGAAGAATTTTAACAGTTGAAGAATTCACTGAATTAAAGCGAGTAACTTTACAAAAAGTTCGTGGTACTGTTCAAGCTGATATTTTAAAAGAGGATCAAGGGCAAAATACGTGTATTTTCTCAACAGAATTCGCTTTAAAAATGATGGGCGATATTCAACAGTATTTTATTGATAATAGTGTTCGTAATTATTATTCAGTTTCTATTTCTGGATACCATATTGCTGAAGCTGGAGCAAATCCAATTTCACAACTTGCATTCACTTTATCAAATGGATTCACTTACGTTGAATATTATTTAAGTCGAGGCATGAAAATTGATGATTTTGCACATAATTTATCGTTCTTCTTTAGTAATGGACTTGATGCAGAGTACTCTGTAATAGGACGTGTAGCGAGAAGAATTTGGGCTGTTACTATGAAAGAAAAATATGGTGCATCTGAACGTAGCCAAAAACTTAAATACCATGTTCAAACATCAGGTCGCTCATTACATGCTCAAGAGATGGCATTTAATGATATACGTACGACGTTACAAGCATTACTGGCTTTATATGATAACTGTAACTCACTTCATACAAATGCATATGATGAGGCTGTCACAACTCCTACTGAGGAATCTGTACGTCGTGCAATGGCGATTCAGCTTATTATTCAAAAGGAAAATGGTCTATCAAAAAATGAAAATCCAATCCAAGGATCATTTATCATTGAGCAGTTAACAGACTTAGTAGAAGAAGCAGTCTTAAAAGAGTTTGAGAGAATTAGTGACCGTGGTGGCGTATTAGGTGCGATGGAGCTTCAATATCAACGTAGTAAAATTCAAGAAGAGTCACTTTATTATGAAACACTTAAACATAATGGTGAACTTCCAATCATAGGTGTAAACTCTTACATCAATCCTAACGAACAAATGGAATCAATCAATACAATGGAAATCGCTAGATCAAGCTACGAAGAAAAACAATCGCAAATTGATCATGTAGAGCAATTCCAAGTAAAGCATAAATCAGATGCACAAGTTGCTCTAGAACAATTAAAAAAAGTTGCTCGTCAAAATGGCAATCTATTCGAGGAGCTAATGAATACTGTTCGCGTTGCTAGTTTAGGACAAATCACTCAAGCATTATATGAAGTAGGCGGACAATACCGTAGAAATATGTAAAAAAGGATTGCGAAAAGCCGCTTGTCTGCTTTAAGACAGCAAAAGGGGCATGTGACTGGAGCTAGGTAGAATGGGCGTCTTTTTAGACGCTCATTTTACTATTTTCGCGAAAAATTAGTCTAATATTGAAAAATATAGACAAGGTGCTAGCATATTTAACTTAGTTTTGTTTATAATGAAAGATATGTATTTTATAACTAACTAGTAAAATTTATACATAATGTTATTGAATTATGGTGAAAATATTATTTTTAAAGGAGTGCTTACCTTGAGTTTAAAGCAATACTCGGAAGAGCAATTAAAAGAATTATCGCTTATTGAATTAGCATATGAACTTTTTTCTGAAACAAAGGAACCTATTTCTTTTTATGATTTAGTTGACCAAATTGCAACAGTTTTAGGTGTAACTAGAGAGGCACTATTAGAAAAACTTCCTCAATTTTATACAGAATTAAATATTGATGGCCGTTTCGTATGTTTAGGTGAAAATCGTTGGGGATTACGTGCTTGGTATCCTTATGATCAAGCTGAAGAAGAAGTATTACCTGTTGCAAAACCTAAGAAGAAACGTAAACAAGTGGAAGAAGATGAGTTCGAAGATTATGACACATCTGAAGAAGATGAGTTTGAAGAGGAAGAACTTGAATTAGACGAGTTAGATGAAGATCTAGTTGATGATGAAGAAACTGATGAGTTTGATGACGAAGAAATCGATGAAGATGATGAAGACATTGAAATTGATGATGAAGATTTAGAGCTAGAAGATGAAGAAGATGAAGAAGATGAAGAATTAGATGAATTAGAAGAGGAAGAAAAACGATAAGTTCTTGACTTTTAAGTACTGAATGAGTAGAATTCTTATTGGGCTCTTTAAAAAGAACGAAATATATTTTGACGCTCCCTATTTTAAATAGGGGGCGTCTTTGTTTTTTTACAAATACTTAATGTAATAAAACAATAAATGAAATGTTTACTTTATATTCAAATGTTGAAAAATTGCATGAAAAAACCCAATTTTGGATGACAATAAAGCATGCATACAAAATGTTATTAAATAATTTTTTATAAAGGTTTAGCTTTGTAGTTTCTTGTAAGGAAAAATAAAATACGAATGCTAAAAATGAAAGGGGCTCAATTATGACAAAGTATATTTTTGTAACAGGTGGCGTAGTTTCTTCTCTTGGTAAAGGGATTGTAGCAGCATCTTTAGGACGACTACTAAAAAACAGAGGATTAAATGTAACAATTCAAAAGTTCGATCCTTACATTAACTTAGACCCAGGAACAATGAGTCCTTATCAACATGGTGAAGTTTTCGTAACAGATGACGGTGCAGAAACAGACTTAGACTTAGGACATTATGAAAGATTTGTTGATATTAATGTTACTAAATTCAACAATATAACTAGTGGTAAAGTTTATTCTACAGTTTTACAAAAAGAACGTCGTGGAGATTACTTAGGAGGAACTGTACAAGTTATCCCACATATTACAAATGAGATTAAAGATAAAGTTTTCCGTGCGGGTCGCGAAACGAATGCGGATGTTGTTATCACTGAAATCGGTGGAACTGTTGGTGATATCGAATCATTACCATTTATGGAAGCTATTCGTCAAATTAAAAGCGATGTAGGCCGCGACAACGTAATGTATGTTCACTGTACGCTTGTTCCTTATATTAAAGCAGCTGGTGAGTTAAAAACAAAACCAACTCAGCACAGTGTAAAAGAACTTCGAAGCATTGGTATTCAACCAAATGTGATCGTATTACGTTCAGAAACATCTGTACCTCAAGAAATGAAAGATAAAATTGCTCAATTCTGTGATGTGGATGCGAAAGACGTAATCGAATGTGTAGACGCAGACACTCTTTACGAAATCCCATTAGCTTTACAAGCACAAGGATTAGATAGCATCGCATGTAATCATTTAAAACTACAAACAAATGAAGCAGATATGACAGAGTGGATTGCTTTAGTAGATAAAGTTAAAAACCTAACTAAATCAACAAAAATCGCTCTAGTTGGTAAATATGTAGAATTACAAGATGCTTATATTTCAGTAGCAGAAGCATTAAAGCACGCAGGATTTGCTTTTGATAGTGAAATTGAAATTAAATGGATTAATGCAGAAGAAGTTACAACAGCTAATGTAAACGAACTTTTAAGCGACGTAGATGGAATTCTTGTACCAGGTGGATTCGGAGACCGTGGTGTAGAAGGCAAAATCTTAACTGCACAATTTGCTCGTGAAAATAACGTACCATTCTTAGGAATTTGTCTAGGTATGCAAATTGCGTCAATTGAATTTGCTAGAAATGTTTTAGGATTGAAAGGTGCTCACTCGGCTGAAATCGATCCTACTACTAACTATCCAATTATCGATTTATTACCAGAACAAAAAGATGTAGAAGATTTAGGTGGTACATTACGTTTAGGTTTATATCCATGTAAATTAGTTGAAGGTTCAAAAGCATTCGAAGCTTACGGAGAAGAAGTTGTTTACGAACGTCACCGTCATCGTTATGAGTTTAATAATGAATACCGTCAACAAATGGAACAAGAAGGATTTATCTTCTCAGGTACTAGCCCTGATGGACGTTTAGTAGAAATTATTGAGTTACCAAATCACCCTTGGTTTGTAGCTTCTCAATTCCACCCAGAGTTTATTTCTCGTCCAAATAGACCACAACCATTATTCAGAGATTTTGTAGGAGCATCACTACAAAACCGAGGCTAATGAAATAAAAAACACCCAACTGATTTTATTAAAATCATGTTGGGTGTTTTTGTTATTTTAGAATTATTTTTCAGTCGAAATCTGATAGGATTTCACTCATTGTAAGTAGTAGGCAATGATAAATAAATAATCCTGTGAGTAGGGTAGGTAAACAGATTCGGTCTCCCTCGTCAGTTGGAACAAGCTTTCTTGTTAATTCATAGTTAATAAATACATCAGCTAGTTCTGATAAATGGTCTTCTCCATTGATTGTGGTAGAGACAATCACTATTCCAATGTTTGAATCTGATAGTTTTTTAGCTAGAAGAATAGCTTCTTGATCATCCGTCTGTCTTGTAAATAAAAGTACTCGATCTACTGGTGATAATGACTGGATTTCGCCGTTAATCAATAAAGGTTTAATTGAGTTGTTTTGTTCTGCTCCATCAGTTATTTCGGATATAATACCAGCAAATTCTTTTGTGCCATGAACATAAACGCATCCTTCGCCAATAACTGCCTGTGCTAGGAACCGTGAAGCATCTTCAAATACTTCCTCTTGCTTAACTATTTTTTGAAAAACGCCATTCAATTGTGTCGAAAAAATTTTTAACATTAAGTAATACTCCCTCTTATAAAAGTATGGTCTAACCATTATACTGTAATTTAGATAGATACAAAAAATTTTAAAAAAGTAGTTTTTTGTAAAATTTTCAAACTAATGCAGGAAAAAAGGTTTTTAAGTAGAATGTAAAAATTTAGGGGAATTTGTGTTTTTTTAAGAACGCTATCTGGTTAAGAAAGGTGGTACTATTTTTGGGAAGTAAATTACTTATAGTAGACGATCAGTACGGAATTCGTTTGCTTTTACACGAAATTTTCAAAAAAGAAGGCTATGAGGTATTTCAGGCAGCTAATGGTTTTCAAGCAATTGATATTGTAGTGAAGGATTGTCCCGACTTAGTTATTCTTGATATGAAAATACCAGGTATGGACGGAGTGGAGATTCTAAAACGAATCAAAGAAATTAATAAAGATATTAAAGTTATATTGATGACGGCTTATGGTGAACTCGATATTATTGAAGAAGCTAAAAAATTAGGAGCACTACAATATTTTCCAAAACCATTTGATATTGATGAAATTAAAAAGGTTGTTAGAGAGCATACTTCACAACCACAATCTCAGCAGTAAAATAGCAGATGGGTAGCGGACCATCTGCTTTTATTTTTATCTATAAATTGAAAGCGTTTTCGGAAATACCGAATAAAGTCGGTTGAAATAGTGTTTAATTATCCAAAATGTGACGATAATACGAACATTAGATGATATTTGTTGTATTTTCATTTCATTTTTTGTATTCTTATGTTGTGATATAAAAACCTAATAATTTACATAATAAAGAACGATTTGTAGCATTCTATTCTTGTTAGTAAAATTATGGGTGCAGATTAATTTTCATAAAAGAGTATATAAGGAGGGCTTAAAATGCCTTTAGTATCTATGACTGAAATGCTTAATAAAGCAAAAGAAGGTAAATACGCTGTTGGTCAATACAATATTAATAACTTAGAGTGGACTTTTGCTATTCTTACTGCAGCTGAAAAAGAACAATCACCTGTAATTCTTGGTGTTTCTGAAGGTGCAGCTAAATACATGGGTGGATTTAATACTGTTGTAAAAATGGTAGAAGGTTTATTAATTGATTTAAAAATTACTGTACCTGTAGCAATTCACCTTGATCACGGTTCAAGCTTTGAAGCATGTAAAGCTGCAATTGACGCTGGATTTACTTCAGTTATGATTGATGCTTCTCATGATCCATTTGAACAAAACGTTGAAACAACTAAAAAAGTTGTAGACTACGCTCATTCTCATGGTGTATCTGTTGAAGCTGAGTTAGGAACTGTTGGTGGACAAGAAGATCACGTTGTTGGAGACATTATTTATGCTGATCCAGCAGAATGTAAAGAACTAGTTGAGCGTACTGGCATTGATTGCTTAGCTCCAGCTTTAGGTTCTGTTCATGGACCATACAAAGGTGAACCAAAATTAGGTTTCGACGAAATGGAACAAATCGGTAACGAAACTAATGTACCATTAGTTTTACACGGTGGAACTGGAATCCTAACTGAACAAATTCAAAAAGCAATCGCTCGTGGAACTGCAAAAATTAACGTAAACACTGAGAACCAAATTGCTTTCAATAAAGCTGTTCGTGAATTTGTTGCAAATGATGAAAAACAATACGACCCACGTAAAGTTCTTGGACCAGGTCGCGAAGCAATTATCGCAACAGTAGCTGGTAAGATCCGTGAGTTCGGTACTAGTAACAAAGCATAATATTTTAAGTTTTTTAGCTTAAAATATGATATATTATAATAAATTAAGCCGTCTAAATTATGTTTAGACGGTTTTCTTGTTTAACAAAGCTATTTTTAGCAATAAATTTATATGTTTTTTCATTTAGACTTGAAGATATAAGATAATAATGATTAGAATTAGTTTAGGTCTAGTTAAGAAATTACCAAATATCTAATTCTACTTTATTAACTAATCAAAATTTATTTAAAGGTTTTACTCAATATTTATTGAAATTCAAGATATTGTAATTAACCAAATTAAAAGCAAAAGTCTTTACATTAGACTGTAGCTCTCGTATAAACTAAGATTAGAGAAGTAGAATTTTGGAGAAAATAGGTAGAAACTATTCGACAGTTGAGAAGATTAAAAACTTTACTTCTCTACTATTTTCTTCTGCTCATTTAGAAGGGAGTATACTATGGAAAAGCTTGTATTAGAAGGCGGTATACCTTTAAAAGGGACAATTCGTGTTAGCGGTGCCAAAAATAGTGCAGTGGCCTTAATCCCAGCAACTATCTTAGCAAGCTCACCTGTAACACTTGAAGGAGTTCCTTCTATTTCAGATGTTCAAACACTATGTGACCTTTTAGAGGAAATAGGTGGTCAAGTAGAAGTATCTGATGAAAAAATAATGATTGATCCAACAAATATGGTTGCAATGCCACTTCCAAGTGGGAAGGTAAAAAAATTGCGAGCGTCCTATTATTTAATGGGTGCAATGTTAGGTAGATTTAAGCAAGCGGTTATAGGCTTACCAGGGGGATGTTATCTTGGACCAAGACCTATTGATCAACATATAAAAGGTTTTGAAGCATTGGGTGCAAAAGTAACAAATGAGCAAGGTGCAATCTATTTAAGGGCAGAAGAACTAAAAGGTGCACGTATATACTTAGATGTAGTTAGTGTTGGTGCAACGATTAATATCATGTTAGCAGCGGTTTTAGCAAATGGTAGAACTGTTATTGAAAACGCTGCAAAAGAGCCTGAGATTGTTGATGTAGCTACTTTATTAACAAGTATGGGTGCTAAAATTAAAGGTGCAGGTACTGATGTAATTCGAATTGATGGAGTAGAATCACTATCTGGCTGCACACATACAATTATCCCTGATCGCATTGAAGCAGGAACTTATACAATATTAGCTGCTGCAACTGTGCAAGAAGGGGACAAGGTTATTGTTGATAATGTTATTCCTCATCATTTGGAATCACTTATAGCAAAAATGAGAGAAATGAATATAGATATTGATACGAATGACGATCAAATTATCGTTTCAGGATCAAATAAAGAACTAAGATCAGTAGATATTAAAACTTTAGTTTATCCAGGCTTTCCGACTGACTTACAGCAGCCGTTTTCTGTGCTGTTAACGAAGGCGAATGGGACAGCCGTTATAACTGATACAATTTATGGTGCAAGATTTAAGCATATTGATGAGCTTAGAAGAATGAGTGCAACGATTAAAGTCGAAGGTAGTACAGCTATTATTTCCGGTCCTGCGCAGTTACAAGGCGGTCGTGTAAAAGCAAGTGATTTACGTGCTGGCGCAGCGTTGGTTATAGCAGGCCTAATTGCAGAAGGAAAAACAGAACTAACTGGTTTAGAACATGTTGACAGAGGATATGAGGATTTAGTTGAAAAGCTTTTAGGATTAGGAGCGAATGTATGGCGTGTTCAACTAACCAAGCAAGAAGTTGAACAATTAAAAAATGCGTAAGATTGGGTGTCTACATACTCATTAACATAATAAAGATAGTTTTCATTTACATCAAAGGGGGAGTTTTGAATGGAAAGAAGTTTATCAATGGAGTTAGTACGTGTTACTGAGGCAGCGGCACTAGCATCTGCAAAGTGGATGGGTTTAGGTAAAAAAGATGAAGCAGATGATGCTGCTACAACAGCAATGCGTGATGTATTTGATACGATTCCTATGAAGGGAACAGTTGTAATTGGAGAAGGCGAAATGGACGAGGCTCCAATGCTATATATCGGTGAGAAACTTGGTAATGGATATGGTCCAAGAGTGGACGTAGCAGTTGATCCACTTGAAGGTACAAATATCGTTGCATCTGGTGGATGGAATGCTTTAGCAGTTATTGCAATTGCTGACCATGGCAATTTATTACATGCTCCTGATATGTACATGGAGAAACTTGCAGTAGGGCCTGAAGCGGTTGGTAAAGTTGATATCAATGCATCTGTTCTTGAAAACTTAACTGCTGTAGCAAAAGCAAAAGGAAAAAATATTAATGAAGTCGTTGCAACAGTATTAAATAGAGAACGTCATGCGAAGTTAATTGAAGAAATTCGCTCAGCAGGTGCTCGAATTAAACTAATTAACGATGGTGATGTAGCGGGTGCGATTAACACAGCTTTTGATCACACAGGTGTTGATATTTTATTTGGAAGCGGTGGAGCGCCAGAAGGAGTTATCGCTGCAGTTGCTTTAAAATGCTTAGGTGGAGAACTTCAAGGAAAGTTATTACCTCAAAATGAAGAAGAGATTGAACGTTGCAAACGCATGGGCATAGAAGATCCAAACCGTATATTATATATGGACGATTTAGTTAAGGGTGACGACGCAATTTTTGCTGCTACTGGTGTAACTGATGGGGAATTATTAAAAGGTGTACAATACAAAGGGAATGTAGGATCTACGCAATCGTTAGTTATGCGTGCTAAATCAGGAACTGTTCGTTTTGTAGATGGACGTCACAGCCTAAACAAAAAACCAAACCTAGTTATTAAATAATCAAATCACTTAAAATCTTGGTTTTGATGAAGGATAATGATGAGTCAAAATTCTTTGTTAACGAAATCGGAATCTAGATATTAATTTAGTAGAATAATGACTCTTTCCTTTATTTACCAAGGGGAAGAGTCATTAAATAGTTTAGTCGAAAAATAGTTGGCATAAAAAACTCTTTCGAATTATAATCTCAATAGATAGTAAACCTATTAATTCTAATTACTTAGAATATTTTTAGGGGAAAAGGTTACACTAAAGAGTAATACTTTATGTAAGTTTCCTTCAAAAAACCTTCTAAATAACCTTCCGAATTAAGAAAACCCTAATTTGAACGAATAAAAGTAAAGAGTGGTGTTATATGAGTTTAACAATCTCTGCATTAGAAAACATGAAATTAAAAGATTTGTATGAACACGCGAAGGTAATGAAAATTTCGTATTACAGCAAATTATCGAAAAAAGAACTTATTTTTGCAATCCTTAAAGCGCAAGCGGAAAAAGACGGATTAATGTTCATGGAAGGTGTACTAGAAATTATCTCTTCAGAAGGATACGGATTCTTACGCCCAATTAATTATTCACCTAGTTCAGAAGATATTTATATTTCTGCATCTCAAATTCGTCGTTTTGATATGCGAAATGGTGATAAAGTTTCTGGAAAGGTACGTCCACCGAAGGAAAACGAAAGATACTTTGGTCTACTTCAAGTAGAGGCAGTCAATGGTGATGACCCTGAGAATGCTAAAGAACGAGTTCACTTCCCGGGATTAACTGCTTTATATCCTAATAGACAAATGAAGCTTGAAACATCTCCTGCTAAGTTTTCAACAAGAATTATTGATATGATTGCCCCAGTAGGATTTGGCCAACGTGGTTTAATCGTTGCCCCTCCAAAAGCCGGTAAGACAGAGTTATTAAAAGAAATTGCAAATAGCATCACGACAAATCACCCAGAAGCAGAACTAATTGTATTGCTAATTGATGAGCGACCAGAAGAGGTAACGGACATTGAACGTTCTGTAAAAGGAGATGTTGTAAGTTCGACTTTCGATGAAACTCCTGATAGTCATATAAAGGTTTCTGAATTAGTATTAGAGCGTGCTATGAGACTAGTAGAGCATAAGAAAGATGTCATTATTTTAATGGATAGTATTACTAGGCTTGCTCGTGCATACAATTTAGTTATTCCACCAAGTGGTCGTACGTTATCAGGTGGTATTGATCCTGCTGCATTCCATAGACCAAAACGATTCTTCGGTGCTGCACGTAACATCGAAGAAGGTGGAAGTTTAACGATTTTAGCAACGGCTCTAATCGACACTGGCTCACGTATGGATGATGTTATTTATGAGGAATTCAAAGGTACCGGTAATATGGAGCTTCACTTAGATCGTTCATTAGCTGAACGTCGTATCTTCCCAGCAATTGACATTCGTCGTTCTGGAACACGTAAAGAAGATCTATTAATACCAAAAGATCATCTGGACAAGCTATGGTTAATGAGAAAAACAATGTCAGATATTCCAGACTTTGTTGAACGTTATTTCAGAATGCTTCGTCAAACGAAAACAAATGAAGATTTCTTCAATACGATGACTGAAGAAAGTAGAAAAACGCCAGTCTCTCATAAATAGTTGGAAGATATAAGCAATCTGAAAGAGAAATAGTGGGTTGCATTCTCCCGGGTTAGTTGCTATAATTTCATTTGTATGTGAAATGTAAATTATGTGGTATACACATGGTTTCTTATAACTCTGATTTCAAGGATTTCAGGGCGGAAGGAGATGAAAGACATGAAAGCGAATATTCATCCTAATTACAAGAAAGTAGTGTTTATGGATATTAACACTGGTTTCAAATTCTTAAGCGGATCAACAAAATATTCTAACGAAACAATCGAATGGGAAGATGGCGAAACTTACCCTCTAATCAAAGTTGAGGTTTCTTCTGATTCACACCCATTCTACACTGGACGTCAGAAATTTGCTAACGCTGCAGGACGTGTTGAACGTTTCAACAAAAAATACGGCCTTAAGTAATATTGATGAAAAGCAGGCGAGTTATTGCTACTTTGCCTGCTTTTTTTACGCATTTATAGTCAAATAACATATAAGTTTAATTCAATTTAGTGAATTTTTATATAAATAATCAAGATACTTACACGAATTATAAATACTGATGAATTAACCGGCGTTTAAAATAAATAAATAAAATAGTCTTTGTACTGATATAGAAAGGTGAGACACATAATGTTCTTTATGATGAAAAAAAATGGTTGGATTGAAATGATTTGCGGAAGTATGTTTTCTGGAAAATCAGAGGAACTAATTCGCCGTGTTCGTCGTACACAGTTTGCTAAGCAAAGCTGTGTTACATTCAAGCCATCAATTGATAATCGATACAGTGAAGTAGAAGTGGTGTCTCACACAGGTATGAAAGTACCTGCTTATGCAGTAACACACTCATCACATATTCTTAAATATGTTACAGAAGAAGTTGAAGTAGTTGCAATTGACGAGATTCAATTCTTTGACGATGAAATAGTTATGGTAGTTCAACAACTTGCGAACTCTGGAAAACGTGTAATTTGTGCAGGTTTAGACCAGGATTTTAGAGGATTACCATTTGGTAAAGTACCTGAAATATTATCAATTGCAGAACATGTAACGAAATTAAACGCAGTTTGTGCTTCATGCGGATCACCTGCAAGTAGAACTCAAAGATTAATAAATGGTAAACCAGCTCTATTTGAAGACCCAATTATTTTAGTAGGTGCATCTGAATCGTATGAACCAAGATGTCGCCACTGTCACGAAGTACCAACAAAAACAATTCAACCAGTACTTCAAAGTCAGAACGATTAATTTTACAGTAGGTTGAAAATTAGCTATTAAGACCATATACTAAGAAATGTGGAGTAAGCTCGCACAGCTCTGAATGGAATATTATCGAAGAGCTAGCTTTCGGAACTGGACAATAATAATTGTGGATAAAGTGTTATAGGCGCTTTTACCTTAGAATTTAGAATTAAAGAAGCGATGTAGAATCGCTTCTTTCGATATATATTTAGAAACTATTTAAGACGAAAATGTCGAGGTGAAAATTATGTTTGATCGATTACAAGTTGTAGAGGATCGTTATGATAGATTAAACGATTTACTTAGTGACCCGGAAATTATAAACGATTCAAAAAAGTTACGTGAATACTCAAAAGAACAATCAGATATTCAAGAAACAGTTGATGCTTACCGTCAATACAAATCAGTTAAAGAGCAAATTAGAGATGCGAAAGCTATGCTTGAAGAGAAGCTTGATGCTGATATGCGCGAAATGGTTAAAGAAGAATTAAATGATTTAGAAAACGAATCAAAGGATTTAGAAGAACAATTAAAAATCCTTTTAATTCCAAAAGACCCTAACGATGATAAAAACGTTATTGTTGAGATTCGTGGTGCTGCGGGAGGAGACGAGGCTGCATTATTTGCTGCTACGTTATACCGTATGTACAGCCGTTTTGCTGAGGTTAACGGATGGAAAACAGAAATCATTGAAGGTAACTACACAGAGCTAGGTGGCTTTAAAGAGGTTATCTTTATGATAAATGGTAAAGGTGCATACTCAAAACTAAAATTTGAAAATGGTGCACACCGTGTTCAACGTGTTCCTGAAACTGAATCAGGTGGACGAATTCATACTTCAACTGCAACTGTAGCAGTTTTACCAGAAGCTGAAGAAGTTGAAATTGAAATTCATGAAAAAGATATTCGTGTAGATACATTTGCTTCAAGTGGTCCTGGTGGTCAATCAGTAAATACAACGATGTCTGCAGTGCGTTTAACTCATATTCCAACAAATACAGTTGTATCATGTCAGGATGAAAAATCACAAATTAAGAATAAAGAAAAAGCGATGAAGGTTCTTCGCGCTAGGGTTTATGATAAATTCCAAAGAGAAGTACAAGCAGAATATGATCAAAACCGTAAGCAAGCTGTAGGTACAGGTGACCGTTCTGAACGTATCCGTACTTATAACTACCCACAAAACCGTGTAACTGACCACCGAATTGGATTAACAATTCAAAAGCTTGATCAAATCGTTGAAGGTAAAATCGACGAAATTATTAATGCGTTAATTATGGATGATCAAGCAAAACGAATGGAACAAAGTCAATAATGACAACCAAGATATATGAAGCCCTAAAATGGGCTTCTTCTTTTTTACAAGAACACGGTCGTGATGAAAATGTGGGTGAAATTGTATTAAAACATCTTTTGAACTACAATCGAACAGAATTATTGCTAAATATGAGAGAAGATTTAGAAGAGAATGATTGGAAGCAGTTTCAAGAATTGGTTCATAAGCACATAGATGGCCAACCAATCCAATATTTAATAGGATATGAATACTTTTATGGCAGAAAGTTCTTCGTTAATGAAGAAGTATTAATTCCAAGACCAGAAACAGAGGAGTTAGTGGAAGGTGTTCTGCATCGTATTCAAAAGCATTGGAAAAATACAGAACAACTTGAACTAGTAGATGTAGGAACAGGTAGTGGGGCGATTGCAATCTCACTTGCGCTTGAAAATAAACAACTAACAGTTCATACAGTTGATATTGCAGCAGAATCTATTCAAGTTGCTGAACGAAATGCACAAGAGTTACAGGCAAATGTCCACTTTATACACAATGATTTACTGAATTACTTTATTGAAGAAAAGAAGAGAGTGGATATTGTTGTATCAAATCCGCCGTATATTCCGCATGAGGATTGGTTGGGTTTAGATGAAGTAGTTAAGGAACACGAACCATATCGTGCTTTAGTAGGTGGCGAAGATGGTCTAGATTTTTATCGTCGTTTTGCAAATGACTTACCTAAAGTATTAGAAGAAAAATCACTGGTTGCATTTGAAGTAGGAGTCAATCAAGGTGAACAGGTTGCAGACATTTTAAGGGAAGTTTACCCGAATTCGAATGTTGAAGTTGTTCTCGATATTAATGGCAAAGATCGTATGGTATATATGGTAAATGGCTAATTTAAATAGTGAATCGTAATGATATTGACTAGAAAAAGTCTATGTATTACGATTCTTTTTTTTGTGATACAGTTGTAAAAGATGAGGGGAATTTCAATCAAGAAAAAACAAAAACATTACGAAAGAAGATAGTTAGAATGAAAAAGTTTAAAGGTTGGATTGTATTTAATGGTCATATTACAGCTACAAAATTTACTGAACTTTTCGAATGGATACGTGATACAGCAATCACAAAAGGAATAGATGTTACTTTAGTTAAACATTATGAACTAATCCCAGTAATCGAAAAGGGTCAAGCGATTTTAAAAGGGAAATTCGCGAATGAGAAACCTGATTTTGTCATTTTTTGGGACAAAGATGTTCATTTAGCAAGGCATTTAGAGAATATGGGGCTAAAACTATATAATTCTGCGAGAACGATTGAAGTTTGTGATGATAAGGCTTTAACTTTTCAGGCATTATCGAACTACGATATTCCCATGCCAAAAACAATTACGGCTCCGCTGTTGTTCCCTAATTGTGATTTAACAAACTATGATTTTTACGATGAAGTTATACAGGAATTAGGTTTTCCTTTAATTATAAAAGAGTCATTCGGTTCATTTGGTAGACAAGTTTATTTAGTTGAGAATAGAGAAGATTTTTATAAAAAGGTAGACGAACTAAAGCACAAACCTCATATTTATCAAGAGTTTATAGAATCAAGCAGAGGGACTGATCTTCGCATCCAAGTAGTAGGTAAACAAGTAGTAACAGCAGTGTTAAGAAAATCAGAATCAGATTTTCGTGCAAATGTTACAAACGGTGGAAAGATGTATAAGTATGAGCCAACAGAAGAGCAGATCAATTTAGCGCTTAAATGTTCTGAAATATTGGGAGCCGATTTTGCAGGAATTGACTTATTGTTCGGAGAAGATGGAAAAACATATATATGCGAAGTTAACTCAAACGCACATTTCAAAAATATTTATTTATGTACAGACGTGGATACAACGAAATATATAATTGATTATATTGTCGAGGACTTGGAGAAAAACGTATGATTGGTTGGCTAATCTATTCCGAATCAGATGCAGAAAGAAACAGGACGTATATCGACTGGTTAGTAAGCGGAGCATTGGAAAATGGATTTGAGTTAAAGTTGCTATATACAGAAGATATTGTAATAGGTATTCGAAACGGTGTTAATATACTTTGTTATCAAGGTAAAGAGTTAAGTAAACCGGCCTTTGTAATCATGAGGACAATATCACAAATATTATCTTCCCACTTTGAAGAAATGGGAATCAGAACATTTAATAACCAGGCGATTTCAACAATGGCCAACCATAAGTTTCTAACACATCAGAAGCTTTCTAATCTAGGAATTCCAATGCTAGACACATTTTATTATAAAAAAAATACAATTACAAAATCTATAGATACAATTCATTTCCCTTGTGTGCTTAAAAACTGCACAGGAAGAGGCGGAAGTGAAGTATATTTTATAAATAATCAAGAAGAGTTACTTGAGACCGTACAGAACGTAAACTTTGATGAAATATTAATTCAAAACGTTGCAGAGCAATTAGGTAAGGACTTAAGAGTTTTCATTATCGGTAAAGAAATTGTTGCCGCCGTTTTAAGATATTCAGATAAAGACTTTCGAGCGAATTTTTCTCTAGGCGGAGGCGCAATACTATACGAACTTTCCAAAAATGAAAAAGAACTCATTCAAAAAATAGTAGATCATTTTGACTTTGACTTCGTCGGAATTGACTTCATGTTTGGTGCAAACAACCAACTAATCCTAAATGAAATCGAGGACGTAGTAGGAAGTAGAACACTATATACAGTATCAAACATTGATATTGTTTCGTTGTATATGGATTATATTAAAAAGCAGATAAAGTGTTAGAGAAAAAAGGAATTGTAAGATATCTAGGAAATAAAGAAAGTTTATTAAAGGTTTTTTCGGATTCTAAACCGTATATTTCACACTTTCCTTTTTAATAGATTGTTAATTAGTTAGGGTAAATCTATGAGTAAATCCGAAAGTAAGATGCTCAACGTCGATGGAGAAGGGGGCGGCTGGGATCCTGCGGTAAATGAACAGCTCAACATCTGCACAACGGAAAAAGGGCATCTTAAACTGGAAATCATCGTTTACTTCCTAATCCAAAAATGACACTATTAAAAAAATAGAATACTAGTGTTTAAGAAATAATCAAATTGTCTACACTGTTCCTAGAGGGATGGTGGAGAGAATGAAAACTAAAAATAAAACAAAAATAACATATAAAATTATTTCTTTATTTATCATATTATTAATTAGTTCATCAGTGTTATTGCCACTTCGAGATACAAATGCAAAAGGTAATGAAATGGTCGTAATTCCTAAGAAAGCTGTACGACTAAGAATTCTAGCAAATAGCGATTCTAGTGAAGATCAAGCTCTTAAACGTAAAGTTAGAGATGAAGTTAATGCTCAAATTAATACTTGGGTAAAAGATTTAACAACTTTTGAAGAGGGACAAAAGGTTATTAAAAGTCATATTCCAGATTTAAAAAAAACAGTTACACGTGTTATTCAAGAAGAAGGCTCAAATCAATCATTTACAATTACTTACTCTAAAAAAGTTAAATTCCCTACAAAATTATATGGTAGTTTCTTATATCCTGCTGGTGATTACGAAGCGGTTTTAATTAAACTTGGTGCAGGTCAAGGGGCAAACTGGTGGTGCGTATTGTTCCCACCATTATGTTTCCTAGATTTTTCAAACGGTGATGCAACTTTAAGTAAAGAGTCACTACAATCGCAACAAAAGGTTGATCATGAAACAAAAATCGAAAAAGAACCAAATAAAGAGTTTAAAAAACAAGCAGCATTACGTTTAAGCGATGATGATTCTAATGTTGCTACAAAACAAAACAATGAATCATCTTTACAGGATGATACTGATGTCAAGAGCAGTGAAGATGCGGTTGTAGCTTCTACTCTACCTAGTGATGATCCAAAAGATGATATTAAGGTAGAGAGCTTCTTTGTACAAATGTTAAAGCAATTATTTTAGTTCTAGCAATCTCCCTATGTGCATAAAGTATTACAAGCATACTAGGGAGGTTTTTTTTATGAAAATACGTTCAGCGATTCAGGAAGATTTTGAAACAATTTTTTCATTCTTGGGACAAGCAGGATTATCCACAAACGGACTTGAGGAGCAACAAGAATCTTTTTTCATAATGGAAGATGAGTTTGGGAAAGCACAAGCTGTAGTAGGATATGAGCAAGACGGAGAAGAAGCGTTATTAAGATCACTAGTAGTTGCACCTACCATTTACTCACAGCATATGGTACTCTTTTTACAAAGTGTTCTTGAAAAACTAAAAGAAGAAATGATTAGTAAAGTATATTTATTAACAAGACAGCATGTAGTTCAAGACTTATTCCTTTTACTAGGTTTTGGGCAAGTCGAACAGGAAAATGTTTCGAACAGTATCAAAGAAATGAAGCATTACCAAACTACTATTACGAATGAAGAAGTATTAGTTTATCAAATAGAACTATACACAAAGTTATCCACAAATTAGCAAGTTTTGTCCACAATTTGTGGATAAAACTTGCTTTTCATTCTTTGGATAATGTCTAAATTTGTAAAATATACACTATTATTCACTCTAGAGAGAGGTGCTACGTATGGAAACGAAAATATGGTATGTGGATAATCCTGTGAATAAAGAAGAAGTTTACCCACAGATTGTGGATGCAGCAAAAAATTTACAGTTAGGACAAGTTGTCGCTTTTCCAACAGAAACCGTT
Organism: Gottfriedia sp. NPDC057991; assembly: GCF_042886615.1. Lineage (NCBI taxonomy): Bacteria > Bacillati > Bacillota > Bacilli > Caryophanales > Bacillaceae > Gottfriedia > Gottfriedia sp. NPDC057991. Next base: position 469,006 of record NZ_JBHVQN010000003.1, on the reverse strand, counting down.
TATGGGTTAGGGGCAAATGCTCTTTCAGATGAAGCGGTACAACGAATCTTCCAAGCAAAAGGTAGACCAAGTGATAATCCCCTTATTGTACATATTGCCAACAAAGAACAGTTAGATAATCTAGTTGAAGAAATTCCATTAGATGCAAAAAAACTAATGGATGCTTTTTGGCCAGGACCATTAACGTTAATTTTAAAAAGTAAGAAAAATGTTTCAAAATATGTAACGGCAGGGTTATCTACTGTTGGAATTAGAATGCCTGATCATCCAGTTGCTCTAGCTTTAATTGAAGCTTGTAATTTGCCAATAGCAGCACCAAGTGCAAATACATCAGGGAAGCCTAGTCCAACGTCTGCTAAGCATGTATTTGAAGATTTAAATGGACGAATTGTAGGAATTGTAGATGGTGGTAGTACGGGTGTCGGGGTTGAATCGACAGTTATTGACTGTTCTCAAGCTATTTTTACAATATTAAGACCAGGTAGTATTACGCCAGAAATGATAAAAGAAATAATTCCTACTGTTGAAGTAGATCCAGCAACAATGAAGGAAAACGAAGCACCAAAATCACCGGGCATGAAATATAAACATTATGCACCAGATGCTCAAATGCATCTTGTAAATGGAAGTATTGAGTTTATGCACAAACTTATACACAATTCCAAAACAGAGGGAAAAAGAGTAGGGATATTAACAACGGAAGAAAATGCATCGCAATATGATGCAGATGTAATTCTTACATGTGGAAAACGTAGTGACCTATCAACCGTAGCTGCAGCATTATATGATTGTATTCGTAAATTTAACGAAGAACATGTTGATATCATTTATTGCGAAACCTTCCCTTATGAAGGTATTGGAATTGCCATTATGAATCGTCTGTGGAAAGCCTGTGGACATTCGGTGATTTCAGAATGTGAAATATAAAATAGTCAAATGTATCTTAAGGAACCTTATTGATCATATAATTCGGTTTTGATGATCTAAACATGATTTTAAATGTTAATATGATTGAGCAGATTTATAATATCAACAAACTCTAGTAATTGTTTATTCTTGAGAAGGTAAAAGTATTTAAGAGCTAATTTTTATTTTTATAATACGTTGATGTTCGATCTTAATTGACCTACAAACTGATTAATAAGCTGCTATGCTACTCTAAGTAAAAGGATATTAAATTAGGTTTTTAGTGTAATCTTTTATTGATGAATAAGTTGATTGGAACGGAAGGGTGCTCGACTCCTATGGGAAATGAGGGAAGGCTGAAGACCCCGCAGGCTTGCCGAGGAGGCTAAAGAATCTCGCCCCATGGAAAGCGAGATCCTGTAGTGGAAATCAACCTCATTAAACTCCTTTTACGAAAATTTGATAATTAATTGATAAGCTTGTTTTTCAACAGCGTATAATAGAAGCCCCGAATAGAGCTTCTATTATTTTTTTTAGGAAATGGCCCCTGCCCCTAATTTAAAATTAAATTTTATTAATTTCCCTCATATGATTTATAGGACGTGCATATCTTTTAATAGCAAGTCCTAGGGGGGAAAGCATGAGTAGCTCATTAATCAATGAACTAATTACATTAACTATTATGGGATCTGCGCTAGGTTTAGATGCATTCTCAGTTGGGTTAGGAATGGGAGTTATACAACTTAAATTTAAACAGATCATTAATATCGGTATTGTAATTGGACTCTTTCATGTAATAATGCCCTTATTAGGAATGATCATTGGATATGAGTTATCCGAGAATCTGGGACGATTTGCTGTATTACTCGGTGGATTCTTATTAATGGGAATAGGCTTTCACATGATCTATTCAACTTTATTTGGAAAAGAAGAAAACAAATATTCACCTACAGGAGTAGGTTTACTTCTTTTTGCATTTAGTGTAAGTGTGGACAGCTTTTCGGTTGGTATTAGTTTGGGAACATTCGGTGCTAAAACATGGCTAACAATTTTACTATTTGGTATTATCAGTACAATTTTAACTTGGGCTGGATTACTCTTAGGAAGAAGAGTAGAACAGGAACTTGGTAAATTCGGAGAACTATTAGGTGGTTCATTCTTATTGATTTTCGGAATAAAACTATTATTTTTTTCTTAACAGATACATATGGTGAATAAGAGCTAAGGATGGAGAAAATTGGAGACAATTGCCCCATCCTTTTATTTTTTAGTAAAATAGATTAAATAAAACGTTCAGATAAATGAGGGTGAGGTATTAAGATGAAAAATATATTATTTGTTTGTACCGGAAATACATGTAGAAGCCCAATGGCAGAAGCACTATTAAGATATCATGGTAATGAGTTCTATCAGGTCAAGTCTGCTGGAGTGTTTGCTATGTCAGGTGACCCTGCTTCTCAAAATGCAATATTGGCACTGAAAAATAAAGGGATAGAAACAAATCATTCCTCGCAGCAAATAAATGAAGATCTATTGGAATGGTCTTCGAAAGTCTTATCAATGACATTGAGCCATAAACAAATGTTAGTTTCTAAGTTTCCTCAGTACAAGGATAGAATATTTACATTTTATGAATATATAAACGGTCAAGCTAAAGATATTTCTGATCCTTATGGAGGGTCATTAACAACTTATGAAAATACTTTGAGTGAATTAGAAGAGTTGGTAAAACAGATTGTACAGAAACCAAACGTATATTAATTTAATCAGTGATTTGATGTTAATTAGATGCCCTAAATCTGAACAGAATAGTGTAAGATAGAAATTGAAGTCAATTCAATACGATAGAAAATTAATTCAAAGATATCAATACGGGGGTTATCTAATGAAAGTAGCAATAGCGTCTGATCATGGTGGATTAAATATACGACAAGAAATCATGAATTTAATGGATGAAATGGGCATTGAATACGAAGATTATGGTTGTGAGTGTGGGACATCTGTAGACTACCCAGATTATGCATTCCCAGTTGCACAAAAAGTTGCAAATGGAGAAGTAGACCGTGGAATATTAATTTGTGGAACAGGAATTGGTATGTCAATTGCCGCAAATAAAGTTGAAGGAATTCGATGTGCATTAGTGCATGATACTTTCAGTGCAAAAGCAACTCGTGAACATAATGATACGAATATTCTAGCTATGGGGGAACGAGTAATCGGACCTGGTTTAGCAAGAGACATTGCAAAAATATGGTTAACGACTGAGTTTGAAGGCGGTCGACATGAAAATCGAGTAAATAAAATTAAAGACTACGAAAAGAATCACCAATTATAAAAATTAAAGCCGCTAATCCAAAACATAATGTGAAGATTATCGGCTTTTTTAATAATGAGAAATGGAATGTTAGTCAATTTAAAGAATTATTCTACGAAAGGAGCAAAACAAATGAATGAAGAATTAAGGTTAGTAGCCGGGCAAATAAAATCATTATTAAACGAGCTAAATGATCATGTAAATTTCACAAGTGAGCATGTTTTAGTCATTGGATGTAGCACTAGTGAGGTTAGCGGACAAAGAATTGGAACTTCAGGAACAATCGAAGTAGCGGAAGTCTTATTTAATGAGATTAAGGCTTTTCAAGATGAAACAGGAGTACAATTAGCATTTCAATGCTGTGAACATTTGAACAGGGCATTAGTTGTTCAAAGAAAAACGGCAAAAAGTTTACAACTAGATGAGGTAACTGTGGTACCAGTTCGCACTGCAGGAGGAGCACTTGCCTCATTCGCATATAGACATTTAGATCATGCTGTAATTGTTGAACACATTAAAGCGGATGCAGGGATTGATATTGGCGATACTTTAATTGGTATGCATTTAAAGCACGTGGCAGTTCCTTTAAGAACAAGTATTAAACAAGTTGGACAAGCTCATATTACGGCGGCAAAAACTCGTCCAAAGTTAATTGGTGGAGCACGTGCAGTTTACGCAATAGATGAAGACGTTAAATAATGTGTTTTTTATTATAATAGAATAGTTAAATGTTAGTTAGTTGAAAGATATATCTTTCATTTTCAATACAAAACATGGTAAAATAGAAAGGAATTCGGTCGTTTTATCGAATAATATAGTAAATTTATACTAGTAATGTTCGTGTTTTACAAAAAGGGGGATATAACTGTGGAAAATTTAAAAAAGCAAGATCCATCATTGTATGAGGCAATACAGTTAGAGTTAGGTAGACAACGTACTAAAATCGAGTTAATTGCTTCTGAAAACTTTGTAAGCGAAGCAGTAATGGAAGCCCAAGGTTCAGTATTAACAAATAAATATGCTGAAGGGTATCCAAGCAAACGATACTATGGCGGTTGTGAATATGTTGATATCACAGAAAACATTGCAAGAGACCGTGCAAAAGAAATTTTCGGAGCAGAACACGTAAATGTTCAACCTCATTCAGGTGCTCAAGCGAATATGGCAGTTTATTTCACTATTTTAAAACATGGTGATACAGTATTAGGTATGAATTTATCACATGGTGGTCATTTAACTCACGGAAGTCCAGTAAACTTCAGTGGGGTACAATATAATTTCGTTGAGTATGGAGTAGATCCAGAAACTCAAGTAATTAACTATGAAGATGTATTAGAAAAGGCTAAAGCACATAAGCCTAAATTAATTGTAGCTGGTGCAAGTGCTTATCCAAGAGCAATTGACTTTAAAAAATTCAGAGAAATTGCAGATGAAGTTGGAGCTTACTTAATGGTTGATATGGCTCATATCGCTGGTTTAGTAGCAACAGGTCTTCATCAAAATCCAGTTCCATTTGCTGATTTTGTTACAACAACTACTCATAAAACATTACGTGGACCACGTGGTGGTATGATTTTATGTAAAGAAGAATTCGCAAAAGCGATTGATAAATCAATCTTCCCTGGAATTCAAGGTGGACCATTAATGCACGTAATTGCAGCAAAAGCTGTAGCATTTGGTGAAGCATTACAAGAAGATTTTAAAAAGTATGCACAAGCGATCATCGATAACGCTGCTCGTTTAGCAGAAGGCTTAAAATCTCACGGCTTAAATTTAGTATCTGGTGGCACAGATAATCACTTAATTTTAATTGATGTTCGATCATTAGAGTTAACTGGTAAAGTTGCTGAGCACGTATTAGATGAGGTTGGTGTTACATGTAACAAAAATACAATTCCATTTGATCCAGCAAGTCCGTTTGTAACAAGTGGTATCCGTATCGGTACAGCTGCTGTCACTTCAAGAGGATTTACTTTAGAAGATATGGATGAAATTGCATCAATCATTGCTGAGACATTAAAGAACCACGAAAATCAAGAAGTACTAGAAGCATCTCGTAATCGAGTTAATGCTTTATCAAGTAAATACGAATTATATCCAACATTTTAATAAATAAAGTATAAAGTAAGCTATCTTTAGAACAGTATTTTCAATTGCAAATAGCATCGAAGGTGCAGTTATTTTAAAGATAGCTTTATATTTTTAAAAGTTTGTGATAATGTTCACAAAAAGTTCGTTTAAACTTGTGAAAAGATTCACATTATCCATTGGAAATGGAGTACAATAACTCATGTAAACAGCAATTAAAAATTTATTCAAACGGAGGCAAAAAATTATGTTTATTAATTTTTTAAGAACTAATAAAATTGCATCTGGTTTCTTAACAATTATTCGTCTTTATTTAGGTTATGAGTGGATCCATGCAGGTTGGGGTAAGTTATCAGCTGGCAATTTCGATGCTTCAGGATTTTTAGGATTTGCAGTTAAAAATGCCACAGGTGAACACCCAGCAGTTCAAGGCTGGTGGGCAGACTTTCTAACAAACTTCGCAATACCAAACATCGATTTATTTAACTTTTTAGTTCCTATTGGAGAATTCGCAATCGGACTTGGACTTATTCTTGGATGTTTTACAAAAACAGCAATGTTCTTTGGTTTAATGATGAACTTCGCATTTATGTTTAGTGGTACAACTAGTACAAATCCACAAATGGTATTATTAGGAATCATTATTATAATTGCTGGTTCAAATGCAGGACGTATCGGATTAGATCACTATGTTAGCAAGTTTATTAATAGAAAAACTTCTTTCACTCCAAAAGTACCAGATCATAATTTAAGAAATGTATCTTAACTATACACACCAAAGAGGGAACCAATTGGTTCTCTCTTTGCGTATTAGATAAAAACTTCTCTGACTTATATTAATGATGAAGAGGAGTTTTTTATTCAAAATGGGTCAAAATAGCAATTAGATTAGTAAAAAAAGGAAATATTGAAGTTTATATGTAAAAAAGATCTAAATTAATTCTAAGTGATTGCATGATGTGGCTTGAATTATTTAACCGCTTTCGGTATTCTTTTTAAGAATAATAAATTACTAAGTATTTGCAAGGAGCGATAAAAGTGAGTAAAGTATACGTTTTTGATCATCCGTTAATTCAGCATAAAGTTTCTTTAATTCGTAAAAAAGACACTGGAACAAAAGAATTTCGTGCACTAGTTGATGAGGTTGCAGGTTTAATGGCATTCGAAATCACACGCGATCTACCACTACAAGAAGTGGAAATCGAAACACCAGTAGCAACTGCAAAGTCAAAAGTAATTGCTGGTAAAAAATTAGGGATTGTACCAATTTTACGTGCAGGTTTAGGAATGGTTGATGGATTCCTTCAATTAGTTCCTGCAGCTAAAGTTGGACATGTTGGATTATACCGCGATCCTGAGACATTAAAACCGGTTGAATATTACGTTAAACTTCCTACGGATGTAGAAGAGCGTGACTTCATTGTGATTGATCCAATGCTTGCGACAGGTGGATCAGCAGTTGAAGCAATCAACTCTTTAAAAACACGTGGTGCTAAAAATATTAAGTTTATGTGCTTAATTGCAGCTCCAGAAGGTGTTGAAGTTTTACAAAAAGCACACCCAGATGTGGACATTTACATAGCTGCCCTTGATGAAAAATTAAACGATCATGGTTATATTGTTCCTGGTCTTGGCGACGCTGGAGATCGTTTATTTGGTACAAAGTAATTACATTTAAAAAGCTTTCCTAGCATAGGAGAGCTTTTTTTAATTAATTAAAAGGGGTATAATAATTAAAAATTTGAACGTTAAATAAGGATTGGTAAGTTAAAGGGGATTAGGGAATGTCACTCGAAAAACAAAGGTTAATAATAGATGCTGCAAGACTATACTATGATTCTGACTTTAGTCAACAAGAGATCGCGACACAATTAGGAATCTCTCGTCCAACTGTCTCAAGATTACTCCAACAAGCAAAGGAATTGGGATATGTACGCATTCAAATTATTGACCCCCTAGAAGGCAATCAAGATTTAGCTCGAGAGTTAAAGAGGAAATATAATTTACAATCTGTTGAGGTTTGCTATTCACCAATTGATGACTACAATGAAGTTTTGCAAATAATCACTAAAAAAGCTGCAGATGTATTAGTAGATTTAGTCCATGATGGTGACGTTGTTGGAGTTACTTGGGGAACTACGATGTATCATATTGCAACGAAGTTAAGTAATAAACAAGTAAAGGGTGTAGAAGTAATTCAGCTAAACGGTGGAGTAAGTTACTCTAAAACGAATACTTATGCATCTGAAACGGTAAATTTGTTTGCTGAAGCATTTAACACCGTTCCAAGATATTTACCACTACCAGTTATATTTGATAATCCACAAGTAAAACAAATGGTCGAGGAAGATCGCCATATTGGTCGATTAATCGATTTGGGAAAACAATCAAATGTTGCAATTTTCACTGTAGGAACTGTTAAAAAAGATGCTTTACTATTCAGAGTTGGCTACTTAAACGAGAAGGAAGAGACGGATTTACAAACATTTGCTGTAGGAGACATTTGCTCACGCTTTTTTGATAAAGAAGGAAATATTTATTCTGAACTTCTTAATCGCCGAACGATTGGAATTGAGTTAGATGAGCTAAGAAGTAAAGAAAAGTCTATTTTAGTCGCAGGTGGAGAAAGAAAAATAAACGCTATTCACGGTGCTTTAATGGGTAAATATGCAAATATTTTAATAACCGATCAATTTACTGCAAAAAGATTGTTAGAGCAGGGATAAGAAAGGGAGAGGTAAAGTTATTAAAAGACTTTGCCCCTTCCCTCTGTCATGTTTTCTACTAGACAACCTTTAAAAAAAGGGTGTTCCAATAGTGGTTACCATAGAAATTAGATATTTTTACATTTAAAAAGGAGGCGTCTTTTGTGTCAGTTAACCTGACTTATGAGACAGCCTCTTTCTTTATAAAATAGGTAAAATTATCCTTGAACATAAGTTCAATTTGTATTTTACAAAATTTCATGGCGGTGTTATAGTAAAGACATATTCAAAGTAACATAGTAAACAAACATTATTTATAATAAAACCATTAAGGGAGCGACTATATATGAATTACGCAAGTTTAGTAGATCACACATTATTACGAGCTGACGCAAAAAGAGAGGAAATTGCAAAACTAGCTGAAGAAGCAAAAGAATTTAGCTTTGCATCAGTTTGTATCAATCCTACTTGGGTTTCTTATGCAAGTGAATTATTAAAGGGTTCTTCTGTAAAGGTTTGTACGGTAATTGGTTTCCCTCTAGGAGCAAACACTCCAGAAGTAAAAGCATTCGAAACTACAAACGCAATTGAAAATGGTGCTGAGGAAGTTGATATGGTTATCAATATTTCTGCATTAAAAGAAAAAAATGACGAGTTAGTTGAAAGAGATGTACGTGCAGTTGTTGAAGCTGCTAAAGGTAAAGCTTTAGTAAAAGTAATTATTGAGACTTGTCTTTTAACTGACGAAGAAAAAGTTAGAGCTTGTGAATTATCAGTTAAAGCTGGTGCTGACTTTGTAAAAACATCAACAGGATTTTCAACTGGTGGAGCAACAGTAGAAGACGTTGCATTAATGCGTAAAACTGTTGGCGAAAACGTAGGCGTTAAAGCTTCTGGTGGTGTTCGTAACTTAAAAGACGTAGAAAGTGTAGTAACTGCTGGTGCAAACCGTATCGGAACAAGTTCAGGTGTTAAAATCGTCCAAGGTGAAGAAGCAAACACAGCTTATTAATTTCAAAATAATTTTAAAATAAAAAAAAGTGAGTGAGTTATTGCTCTTTAGCTCTTACGTTGGTAATATGGTAAAGCGAAGACAAAACTCACACACTTTAATAAAGAATTACCTAACAATTCGTTAAAGGGTGATAAATATGAATACACAATCATTAATCAATGAAGCTTTAAAGGCTCGTGAAAACGCATACGCTCCTTACTCAAAATTTAAAGTAGGTGCAGCAATTTTATTAAATAACCAAACGGTCTACACAGGTTGTAACGTAGAAAATGCTTCTTATGGTCTAACAAATTGTGCAGAAAGAACTGCTATATTTAGTGCGGTAGCTGCGGGTAACGGTTTAGCAAAGATCGAATCAATCGCAATAGTGGGGGACACTGAAGGTCCAATTTCACCATGTGGTGCATGTAGACAAGTAATCGCAGAATTTAGTGATGAAAATACAAAAGTATACTTAACTAACTTAAAAGGTGACATCGCTGAAACAACTGTTAAGGAATTACTTCCTGGATCATTTAGTTCAAAAGATTTACAAGGTTAATCCTTGTCTGACATCTAACTTCTATATGATGTCTGACATCCAACAAATAAAAAGTTGTGTTCGTTTTGAAAGCGCTTATATTAAATAAAAATAAATTTATTGGATTTTCGGGGGAGAAACATGAAATATATTATAGCTCTTGTTGGACTACTAGTAGTTTTCGGTCTTGCTTTCATCGCTAGTAGTGATCGTAAAAACATTAAATATCGTCCAGTAGTAATTATGGTTGTTGTTCAAATCATATTAGCGTTCTTATTATTAAATACAGAAGTAGGTTTAATTTTAATTAAAGGAATTTCTAACGGATTTGGAAAGTTATTAGAATACGCTGGTGAAGGTGTTAATTTCGTTTTTGGTGGTATGGCAAATGAAGGTGCTTTCCCATTCTTCACAGGAGTATTATTACCAATCGTATTTATTTCTGCATTAATAGGTATTTTACAATTCACAAAGATTTTACCGTTTTTTATTAAATACATTGGTTTAATCTTAAGCAAAATCAATGGTATGGGTAAATTAGAGTCTTACAATGCAGTAGCATCTGCGATTTTAGGACAATCTGAAGTATTCATTTCAGTAAAAAAACAATTAGGTCACTTACCAAAAAATCGTTTATATACTCTTTGTGCATCAGCAATGTCAACAGTATCTATGTCAATCGTAGGTGCATATATGACAATGGTTGAACCAAAATATGTAGTAACGGCAATTGTATTAAACTTATTTGGTGGATTTATTATTTCTTCAATTATTAATCCTTACACTGTTACAGCTGAAGAAGATATCTTAACGGTACAAGAAGAAGAAAAACAATCATTCTTCGAGATGCTTGGAGAGTATATTTTAGATGGTTTCAAAGTAGCAATCATCGTTGCAGCAATGTTAATCGGTTTTGTTGCATTAATTGGTGGAATTAATAACATTTTTGATATGATTTTTGGAATCTCATTCCAAGGAATTTTAGGTTATGTTTTTGCTCCATTCGCATTCATTATGGGTGTACCATTTAAAGAAGCGGTGGATGCAGGTAGTATTATGGCAACAAAACTTGTTTCAAATGAGTTCGTTGCAATGATGGATTTAGCAAAACATGGTAAAGAGTTCTCAACTCGTACATTAGGAATTGTGTCAGTATTCCTTGTATCATTTGCTAACTTCTCATCAATTGGTATTATTGCAGGTGCAGTTAAAGGTTTACATGAAAAACAAGGTAATGTTGTAGCCCGTTTCGGCTTAAAATTATTATTTGGTGCAACATTAGTAAGTGTTTTAACGGCAATTATCGTAGGGATCGTTTTAAAATAATTTAATCCAAGCGTTTGACTTAGATCAGGCGCTTGTATTTTTTTTCTAATCTTAAAGTAGGAGGGTTGAGTTAAAAAGTGAATTTCTAACAATTTTCTTTTTAACAAGTCACTATGGGATCTGTTGGTTTACTTTTATCTGGTGCAACTCTGTTTTTAAATAGTCTTGTTTTATTAAATAAAGCGAATGCTAAAAGTGCAGCTTTATTAAACTTATTTGTAGGTACATTACAAATCGTTTTTCCTATCTATTTATTAATGCATTTAGGTGCAGGTAAGTGGGAATTATTTAATACGGCAAGCATTTTCTTTTTTGGTATTACTTATTTATATAATGGATTTACAAATCTTAAAGGTTTTAATGGAACTGGCTTAGGTTGGTTCTCACTTTGGGTATCAATCATGTCTGTACTTTGGGCTTTCGTGAACTTCGCTATTATTCATGATGTTGTCAATGGACTATTATGGGTTATGTGGGCATATTTATGGTATCTATTCTTTGCTGGCCTAGTATTAGGTAAGAAAATAGAACGATACACAGGAATTGTTGCAATGATACAATCTTGGACTACAATTACTCTTCCTGCATTTTTTATGCTTTTAGGGATTTGGCAGGAGACAGTAATTTCAAATGCATGGATCGTAGTTTTAGGTGCTTCGATTTTGTATTTTGTCATACATGAGGTTAAAGCGTATGTTACAAATAAAAGATTCCAGTTGTTTAACCAACCTGAATTAAAAAATTAATGATAATAAAAAAAGACTAACTTGTTAGGTAAGCTTAATGCTTTACCTAGAGTTAGTCTTTTTTTATTTTGAAAACTTTGTAGGTTCTAGAGAAAATTACCTTTTTATACATGAATGAACGATTAGTGAGAAAGCTAAAAAGAAAATATCTTATATAAAGGAGAACCTGCATTGAATGAAAAATTACTTTCTTAAAATAATTATTTGTTTAGTTTTTTTACTATTTCCATTTAAAGATGTTTATGTAAATGCACATGAACAACAAAAACAAGTAGCTTTAATTTCGGTTAAAGATGGAATGATTACACAGGCGATAAAATATATTGCTGAACGTTTCCCTAATGTAACCGTAAGACAACAATACACTGAGACGTACTATGGTTTTTCTGTATCGGGTTCTCTTGAAGAGTTATCACAGTTAGCTAAAATGCCGTTAGTAAAGGATATGCATTTTGTTACGACATATAGAGCTCATTTAGAAGATAGCATCCCTTTTATTGGAGCGGACGAAGCTCAATTATATAAGGATCAAAGGGGAAGAAAGATTACTGGTGAAGGCGTTAAGGTAGGAGTAATCGATACTGGTGTAGATTACAGGCATCCTGATTTGAAATCAAATTATGGTGGCGGTTACGATACGATTGATTTAGATAAAGATCCAATGGAAACTAAGCTTGAAGAAAAAAGTACATTTCATGGTACCCATGTAGCTGGAGTAATAGCAGCAAATGGAAAGAGAAAAGGTGTAGCCCCTAAAGCTACAATCTATGCATACCGTGCTCTTGGTCCTGGTGGCGTTGGTACATCTGAAACTGTTATGGCTGCAATTGAGCGAGCAGTGAAGGATAAAGTAGATATTATTAATTTATCATTAGGTAATGATGTGAACGGACCAGACTGGCCGACAAGTATTGCTTTAGATAAGGCAGTGGAGAAGGGGGTACTTGCAATTACAGCTGCAGGAAACTCTGGACCAGGATTATGGACTGTTGGTTCTCCAGCAACTGCATCAAAGGCTTTAACAGTTGGTGCGAGCTATCCACCTGTTCTTTTCCCATCTATACACGTAAAAAATAAAGAGACAATTATTAGTCCTATGATTGGATCTGCTAAATGGGGTAAAGGTTTAAAAGGGCGATTTGTATTTAAGAAATATGGAGAAAAGCGTGATTTAAAAAGAGTAAAAGACAAAATTGTCTTGCTTGAAAGGGGAAAAATCACATTCACTGATAAAGTAAAAAATGCTCAAGATGCTGGTGCAAAGGCGGTTATTGTCTTTAATAATATTGATGGAAATTTTATCGGACAAATTAAAGGGAAATTTACTGTTCCAGCTGCGACTATTTCAAGAAAAGAAGGCTTATTGATTAAGAAAATCATTGAAAAAAGTAAAGTGGAAGCTAAGACTGGACATGAGAAGAAGGTTGATATTCTTGCAGATTTCAGCTCTAGAGGGCCGGTAACAGGTACTTGGCAAATGAAGCCGGATTTATTAGCCCCAGGTGTACAAATAAAAAGTACAATTCCGGGTGGGTATTTAGCGCTTCAAGGAACGAGTATGGCAAGTCCACACGTTGCTGGAGCAGCTGCTCTAGTAAGACAGCTGCACCCAGATTGGAGTATGGATGATTTAAAAAGTGTGCTAGTCAACACAGCAACACCATTATATAAGAATAATAAAAAGATGTATCATGCGTACGAACAAGGGGCTGGAAGATTAGATATTGAAAAGGCACTTGAGACTGAGACAACATTATTCCCAACGTCTTTATCTTTAGGAGTAACTAGAAAATCAGATTTACAAGTAAAGAAAGATTTTGTCGTAAGAATATCCAATAAATCAAATATGCCAAAACAAGTTACAGCTATAAATAATCAGCCAGCCACTGGAATACAATGGGTATTACCTAAGCCTTTTACAATTCCGGCGCATACTAGCAAAAAGGTTAGTCTTACTGCAACGGTTGATACGAAAGTATTAAGAGATGGATTTTATGATGGGGCAATTACGTTCAGTACAAATGATGATGAAAATCTAAGAATGCCGTTTTTATTACTACAAGGAGAACCGAACTTTCCGTCGGTCATGGGATTTCACTTTGGAAGAGTAAAAGGTAAAAATCGCTATAAATATGAACTCTATTTACCAAGTAAGGTTGAGGAATACAAAATTGCTGTTTTTGAATCAGAAACATTCCGTTTGTTAGGTGTAATTGATGAACAGGAGAATAGTAAAAGGGGGATTATTAAGAAGGAACTAGTTTTAAAGGAATTTCCTAAAAGTGGAATTTATAAGTTTGTGATCTTTTATAAACGTAAACAATATGAAAGTGCAACGGAATCTTACGTCAATGTCGCTAAGATTTATGTTGAAGACTAAAAATTGGTAAGTAATTTTTAATAGTTTTTTAATTTAGGTAATTGACACATTTTTGCAACATATTGTATGCTTAACATGAATGTTTAAAAGGGTTTTCAATGTATGTAAATACTATGTTGTTAAAATTTTTTGAACGTTTTGTGAACAATTTGTGAACGTTTTCAATGTTTAGAGATTTTAGGAAACAATTGTTGTAGAATAAACCATGATAAGACTTTTGGCAATTTTTTGAGAATGAAAATTGACATGGAGGGATTTTGTATGAAAAAAAACAATCATCATCCTCTTAAAGCAATGACACTCATGTCTTCAATTTTAGCTCAACTTGTCGGTTCTATTCTCATAGGCATCTTTCTAGGAAGATGGATTGATTCATTTTTTAATTGGCCAGTACCAGTATTTATGATCATCTTTTTACTGTTAGGATTATTTACTGGAATCTACGGCACGCTTAAATTAGTTAAGCAATTCACACCAGGGGACTAGTTATGCAAAAAGAACAATTAAGACGCTTTGTACGAGATATGTTGTATATTATTGCTTTATCCGTTTTAGGTTGGGCCTTTACCGACTATAAAACGATTTTCACAGGTTATATTCTCGGAACCGTAACTAGCTTTTATTGTATATGGATTCTACACAGAAAGATAAATACCTTTTTTGACCGAGTTTTAAAGCAACAAAAAGTTCGATCTTTAGGTACTGTAATTTGTCTTTCAGCGGTGGCTCTAGCAATGGTCATCGCGCTTCGGTATGAAAATTTTGTGAGCATACCGGCACTAACTGCGGGACTAATGACAGGACATCTTGTCATTATGATACATTTTGCAATACATCAAACGTCTTTTGCAAGGAAGAGAGGTGAATAAATTGGAACACGGCACTTATGGTTTTAAATTTATTGGTTTAGATTTTACGTTAACAAATGTTCTAATGACAACCATTGCTGCATTAATCGTCTTTATCATCGCAGTTACATGCGCTAGAAGTCTACGAATACGTCCGTCAGGAAAGCAAAACTTTATTGAGTGGATTATAGACTTCGTTAAAGGCCTTATCAACAGTACAATGGATTGGGAAACTGGTGGTCGCTTCCTTACACTAGGTGTGACATTACTTATGTACATATTTGTTTCAAATATGTTAGGTCTACCATTCGATATCTCATTCGATGGAAACTCAGTTTGGAAATCACCTACATCAGACCCAGTCATTACTTTATCATTAGCAATCTTTATAGTTGGTTTATCACATTATTATGGTATCAAAATGAGAGGCTTTAAGGCTTATGGAAAAGGATTTTTCCAGCCGATGGGATTCTTATTTCCATTAAAAATTATTGAGGAATTAGCGAACACATTAACGCTAGGTCTTCGACTTTACGGTAACATATATGCAGGGGAAGTATTATTAGGTTTACTTGCAACAATGGGTACACATGCATATGCGACAAGCGTAGGGACAGGTGTGATTTGGTCTATCGCAGCAGCAATACCAATGATTGTTTGGCAGGGATTCTCTGTATTCGTTGGTTCAATCCAAGCGTTTATCTTCGTAATGTTAACAATGGTTTACCTGTCACATAAAGTGGCGGACGAGCATTAAACAGCTCACTGAATTTGGTAGTTTGATAAAAATTATAATAAAAATATATTTCTTAAGATTAAGAAGGAGGAAATTTAAAATGGCTTTAATCGCAGCGGCAATTGCAATAGGTTTAGGTGCACTAGGTGCAGGTATTGGTAACGGTTTAATTGTATCACGTACAGTAGAAGGTGTTGCTCGTCAACCAGAATTACGTTCAACTCTTCAAGCTTTAATGTTCATCGGGGTTGCATTAGTTGAGGCACTTCCAATCATCGCGGTAGTTATCGCATTCATGGCATTTGGTAAAGCTTAAGATCATACAAATCATTAAAAAATGGCGAAGTTTGTGTTCACATTTACTTCGCCATTCCTTTATGACACTTTGTGTTTGAAGGATTCCTTTTGAAAGTTAAGTCCAAGTCGGTAAGAGATTAGGGCTATGTTATAAAAAAATAATTAAATACAACCCTTGAAGGGAGTGAAAGCTTGTGTTAAACGGATCACTATTCGTATTAGCTGAGGCAGGACATGGTGTACCTTGGGGCAATGTCGTGTATCAATTAGTAATATTCCTAATTTTACTTGCTCTTCTGAAAAAGTATGCATTAGGACCAGTAATGGGAATTATGAAACAACGTGAAGATCACATCGCTAATCAATTAGATTCAGCTGAGAAAAACAACGCTGATGCAATGAAACTAGTTGAAGAGCAAAAGCAAGAGTTAGTTGCTGCTCGTACTGAAGCTCGTGAGCTTCTTGAGAAAGCTAGAAAGCAAGCTGATGTACAACGTGAAGAAATCGTTGCAGCAGCAAAAGCAGAAGCTGAAAACTTGAAAGAAAGCGCTAAGCGTGAAATTACTCGTGAAAAAGAGCTTGCAATACAATCAGTTCAACAACAAGTGGCCTCGTTATCTGTATTAATTGCTTCTAAAGTACTTGAAAAAGAAGTGAAGTCTGAAGACCAATCTGCTATTTTTGATCAATATCTTAAAGAAGTAGGCGAAGCTAAATGAGTAACGAATTAGTTGCAAAACGCTACGCAAACGCTCTTTTTGAATTAGCAACTGAACAAAATTTAGTAGAAACTGTTGAACATGACTTACAAGTAGTGAAAAAGGAGTATGTAGGAAACTTAGAATTAAATAAGTTTTTACAACACCCTGGTATCACTAAAGAAAGCAAAAAGTCTGTCTTAAATGACACGTTTGCTTCAATCTCTGAAACGGTATTAAATCTAGTATGCTTATTAGTTGATCGTGGGCGAATGAGCACTATCTCTAACTTAGTAACTGAATATGTAAAAATTGCGAATGAAACTCGTAATATTGCAGATGCAACAGTTTACTCTGTAACGGCAATGTCTTCTGAAGAACTAGATAAAATTGGAGCGTTATTCGCATCTAAATTAGGTAAAAACTCAATACGTTTGAAAAACGAAATTGATCCATCTTTAATTGGTGGTTATAAAGTTCGTGTTGGAAACCGTATTTTTGACGGCAGTTTAAAAAATAAACTTGTTCGAATTGAACGTGAATTAATCGCAAAATAGTTTGTAGATAGGGGTGAAATGCATGAGCATCAAAGCTGAAGAAATCAGTGCGCTGATTAAAAAGCAAATCGAAAATTACCAAACTGAAATAGAAGTTAGTGATGTTGGTACAGTTATCCAAGTTGGTGACGGTATCGCTCGTGCTCATGGTCTTGACCAATGTATGTCTGGAGAGCTAGTTGAGTTCTCTAACGGCGTTATGGGACTAGCACAAAACTTAGAAGAAAACAACGTAGGTATTATCATCTTAGGACCTTACACAGGCATTAAAGAAGGCGACGAAGTTCGTCGTACTGGACGCATCATGCAAGTTCCAGTTGGTGAAGCATTAGTAGGACGTGTAGTAAACTCATTAGGTCAACCAGTTGATGGTTTAGGCCCAATCGAAACGACAAAATCTCGTCCAATTGAAAACGCTGCTCCAGGCGTAATGGCACGTAAATCAGTACATGAGCCATTACAAACAGGTATCAAAGCGATCGACGCTCTTGTACCAATCGGACGTGGACAACGTGAGTTAATCATCGGTGACCGTCAAACTGGTAAAACAGCTGTTGCTATCGATACAATTCTTAACCAAGCTGACCAAAACATGATCTGTATCTATGTTGCAATCGGTCAAAAAGAATCAACAGTTCGTGGACTTGTTGAAACTTTACGTAAGCATGGCGCTTTAGATTACACAATCGTTGTAACAGCACCTGCTTCTTCTCCAGCTCCAATGTTATACTTAGCTCCTTTCGCTGGTGTAACTATGGGTGAAGAGTTTATGTACAATGGTAAACACGTATTAGTAGTATACGATGATTTATCAAAACAAGCGGTAGCTTACCGTGAGCTTTCATTACTATTAAAACGTCCTCCAGGTCGTGAAGCATATCCAGGGGATGTATTCTACTTACACTCTCGCTTATTAGAGCGTGCAGCTAAGTTAAATGATGAGTTAGGTGGCGGTTCATTAACTGCATTACCATTCATCGAAACACAAGCTGGTGATATCTCAGCTTATATTCCAACAAACGTAATCTCGATTACTGACGGACAAATCTTCTTACAGTCTGACTTATTCTTCTCTGGCGTACGTCCAGCGATCAATGCAGGTCTTTCTGTATCACGTGTTGGTGGTTCAGCGCAAACTAAGGCGATGAAATCAGTAGCAGGTACTCTACGTCTTGACTTAGCGTCATTCCGTGAGCTTGAAGCATTTGCTGCGTTCGGTTCTGACTTAGATAAAGCAACTCAAGCTAAACTTAACCGTGGTGCTCGTACAGTTGAAATCCTTAAACAAGGTTTACACAAACCGTTAAAAGTAGAAAAACAAGTAACATCTTTATATGCGTTAACACGTGGTCACTTAGACAGCGTAGCAGTTGAAGACATTACTCGTTTTGAAGAAGAAATGTTAGCTTGGATGGACGTTAACGCAAAAGGGCTTTTAGATGCTATTCGTGATACTGGTAAATTACCAAACGAAGCTGACCTTGACGCTGCAATCACAAGCTTTAAAAAGAACTTTATTGCTTCTAAATAAGAAGGCGATTTAAATATCTGGATTTGAAGGATCGGGCTTACAGCTCGTCCTTCATTTAACTGTTTACCAAAAGGTGGTGAAAACCTGTGGCATCATTACGCGATATAAAAACAAAAATTAATTCAACAAAAAAGACAAGCCAAATCACAAAAGCGATGGAGATGGTATCTGCTGCGAAATTAAACCGTGCTGAGCAAAACTCTAAGCAATTCGTTCCTTACATGGAAAAAATGCAAGAGGTAGTTGGTAGCGTGGCAAAAGGCGTAAACAGTAGACATCCGATGCTAGTAACTCGTACAGTTAAAAAGACTGGTTACATTGTCATCACTTCTGACCGTGGTTTAGCGGGTGCATTTAATAGTAACGTATTACGTGCGGTAACTAATACAATTAAAGAGCGTCATAAATCGAATGATGAATTTGCAATTATTGTACTAGGTCGAGTTGGACGTGACTACTTTAAGCGTTTAGGTTATCCAATCGTTGAAGAGGTTCTTGGACTTCCAGATCAACCTTCATTCGATGATATTCAAAAATTTGCTAATCGTACAGTTCAAATGTACACAGACGGCATTTTTGATGAGCTTTACTTATCATATAATCATTTCATAAGTAAGATTTCTCAAGAAGTTACTGAGAAAAAGCTATTACCTTTAACAGATATTGACACAGGTAAGGCAACAACTAATTACGAATTTGAACCATCTGATGATGAAATCTTAGAAGTTTTACTGCCTCAATATGCAGAAAGCTTAATCTTTGGTGCATTATTAGACAGTAAAGCTAGTGAACACGCTTCACGTATGACAGCGATGAAAAGTGCAACTGATAATGCGAAAGAAGTTATTAGTAAGCTTACTCTTCACTATAACCGTGCACGTCAAGCAGCAATTACACAAGAAATTACTGAAATCGTTGGTGGAGCAGCAGCACTGGGCTAATCTGCTTACAACGGCTATATAAATTGATCGGCTTTTAATGAAACAATGCTAGGAGGAAAAGCGATGAGCAATGGTATTATTACTCAGGTATTAGGTCCAGTAGTAGACGTAAAGTTCGAAAACGGCCAATTACCACAAATATATAATGCGTTACGTGTTCGTAAAGAAGCGGGCGATGCAAACGAAGTAAACATTGATTTAACATTAGAAGTTGCTCTTCACTTAGGTGACGATACTGTTCGTACAGTTGCAATGGCTTCAACTGATGGATTAGTACGTGGAATGGAAGCAGTTAACACAGGGAAACCAATTTCGGTTCCAGTTGGTGACGCTACATTAGGACGCGTATTCAATGTGTTAGGTGACAACATTGACTTAGAAGAAGAACTTGGAGAAGACGTACGTCGTGACCCAATTCACCGTCAAGCACCTAAATTTGAAGAATTAACTACAAAAGTAGAAATCCTTGAAACTGGTATCAAAGTAGTAGACTTATTAGCTCCTTACATCAAAGGTGGTAAAATCGGTCTATTCGGTGGTGCGGGTGTAGGTAAAACTGTATTAATTCAAGAATTAATTAACAACATCGCACAAGAGCACGGCGGTATCTCAGTATTCGCTGGTGTAGGTGAGCGTACTCGTGAAGGTAACGACTTATACCACGAAATGAGCGACTCTGGCGTTATCAAGAAAACAGCGATGGTATTCGGACAAATGAACGAGCCACCTGGTGCACGTCAACGTGTTGCCTTAACTGGTTTAACAATGGCTGAATATTTCCGTGATGAGCAAGGACAAGACGTGTTATTCTTCATCGATAACATCTTCCGTTTCACTCAAGCAGGTTCTGAGGTTTCTGCCCTATTAGGTCGTATGCCTTCTGCGGTAGGTTACCAACCAACTCTTGCTACTGAAATGGGTCAATTACAAGAGCGTATCACTTCAACAAACAAAGGTTCTGTAACTTCGATTCAAGCGATTTACGTTCCTGCCGATGACTATACGGATCCAGCACCAGCTACAGCGTTCGCTCACTTAGATGCAACAACTAACTTAGAGCGTCGTTTATCTGAGATGGGTATTTACCCAGCGGTAGATCCATTAGCATCTACATCTCGTGCATTAAACCCTGAAATCGTTGGTGAAGAGCACTATGAAGTAGCTCGTCAAGTACAATCAACTTTACAACGTTATAGAGAACTTCAAGATATCATCGCAATCTTAGGTATGGATGAGTTATCAGAAGAAGATAAATTAGTCGTAGCTCGTGCTCGTCGTATTCAATTCTTCTTATCTCAAAACTTCCACGTTGCGGAGCAATTCACAGGACAAAAAGGTTCTTACGTACCAGTTAAAGAAACTGTTAGTGGATTCAAAGAGATCTTAGAAGGTAAATACGATACTCTTCCTGAAGATGCATTCCGTCTAGTTGGACGCATTGAAGAAGTAGTAGAAAAAGCAAAAACATTAGTATAATAATTGTCTAATCGAAAGGCTTGTTCATCATTCTATTTGAATGAACTTGATTAGCTCACGAAGCTAGACAGGAGGAGTTCACTATGAAGACAATGAAAGTCAGTATCGTCACTCCTAATGGACCGGCTTATGAAGGCGAAACAGAATTCGTTAGCACGAAAGCAACTAGCGGTGAGCTAGGTATTTTACCTGGACACATTTCAACTGTGGCACCGTTAGCAACAGCACCTGTTAAAATTAAATCACCAGCTGGAACTGATCACGTTGCAGTTAGTGGAGGATTCATTGAAATTCGACCTGAAGCCGTTACAATATTGGCTCAATCTGCTGAAGCATCAACTGAAATCGATGTTGAGCGTGCAGTAGAAGCAAAAAAACGTGCAGAACAACGTTTAAATGAAAAACGTCCTGATACAGATATCAAACGTGCAGAACTTGCTTTACACAAAGCAATGAACCGTTTAAACGTAGCACAATATAAGTAATTAAAAAAAGAGCCCTTGCTGGGGCTCTTTTTTTGTTGGGTTATGTTGGGTGGAAATTTTAAGCAACTTATTCGATCAATTGATGGGAAAGAAGATTCATTTCCAAACCCCATTATTCAAGTTAATAGGCAAAAAAGACAACTTACACAGTGGCTACGAAAACATAATTTTATAAATTTAGATGTCATACCCTATGTGGTTGTAAGTAGTCCCAAAACAATAATAAAAGCTTCATCAAATCAATGTGAGATTGCAAAAAAAGTTTTTCATTCTGAGTTACTTTATAAAAAAGTTGAGGAGCTAGATTTGAAATTTAAAACCGATTTTTATACACATAAAGAAATAAGGAAATTAGCTAAACTATTAATAAAACAACATCAGCTTTTAGATCAAAATATTTTAGATAAGTACAATATCGGTAACAATGAACTACTAACTGGTGTAATTTGCATTAATTGTCATCAGTTTTCAATGGTACGAGATAAAGGGAATTGGATTTGCAAGAATTGTTTACATGTTTCAAAAGGAGCACATATAAGTGCTTTAGTTGATTACTTTCTGTTAATTGGAAACTCGATAAATAATAAACAAGTTAGAGACTTCCTCCATATACCCTCTATCTACAACGCTTCAAGACTCCTCCGCAAACTAAACCTACCATCCTCAGGAACAAAAAAAGACAAAACACACTATTTAGACGAGTT
This sequence comes from Gottfriedia sp. NPDC057991, assembly GCF_042886615.1. NCBI lineage: Bacteria > Bacillati > Bacillota > Bacilli > Caryophanales > Bacillaceae > Gottfriedia > Gottfriedia sp. NPDC057991. The sequence goes on along the minus strand of NZ_JBHVQN010000003.1, from coordinate 446,733 downwards.
GTCACAGCAATCCTCTTTTTAGTTTAATTCCAAACCCGCTGTTGTTAATATTCCATTTCTTGAGATTTTTAAAAGGTATTCTGCCATGTGTTTTTTTGTGTATGGCATGTCATTTTCAACCCAAAATGAAATTACGCTGAGGGTTGAGCCTGAGATATAACTTACTAGTAGGTCACCTGGGACAAGGTATTTATTCTTTTTTGGCTGGATGAATGCAATACCTCTTTCGAACGTTGTTGATAATACTTCGTAAAGTCTTCTTCTAAAAATATTTGGTCCTTGTCGTTTTAGGAGGACTTTGTAGAAGTAACTGTTTTTTTCGATGTGTTCGAATAGATGGTAGTAGGATTGTAAGGCCATTCCATCGAGTGAGTTTGGGTTTCCATCATACATGCTAAAATCTACATTTTTCATGGCGCTGTCTAAATCAACTAGTTTTTCTTTAACGATTTGGCGGACCATTTGGTACTTATCTTCGTAGTGGCTATAAAAGGTTGCTCTGTTGACATTTGCCTTTTTAGTTATATCTTGTACACTGATCGCTTCGAATTCTTTATCTGCTAATAGCGTAATTAATGCATCTTGTAAAAGCTGTCTAGTTCGAATGACTCGAGGGTCAAGATTATTTTTTATGCTCATTTTAAAACTCCTTTATTAAATAACTTTAAGAAATTAAACAATTAATAATAGTAGTGTTGCTTAAACAACAAATTTTTAATTATTAACGGTTGAGTACGTTTATAAATCAATTATAATTAAAAACTATGAGAAGTAAAACGACAATGTGTTGTTTTACTTTTGTTACCTATATAGAGAAACGATTAAAAATTTAGGAGGAATTTTATTTATGGGGAACATGAAGAAAATGGTGTTTGTTAACATAATTACTTTAATCATATTAGTTGCTGGTGGATTTGCTGGTTATTACTATTATGATCAATCAACAAATTATATAAAAACGGATAATGCAAAAATAGATGGGCAACAAATTGTCATTTCATCTCCTGCTGCTGGTAAGCTTGAGTCATGGTCAGGAATATTCGGAAAAACATTTTCACCAAATGAATCAATTGGTAAAGTTTTAACTGCACCTCAAGCAGCTGGAGATACTGCACATGAAGTATCAGTATCAGTACCTACAAATGCTACGATTGTTCAAGCAAATGCAATTAAAGATCAATTGGTTGGAACAGGTTCAACTCTTGGTTATGCATATAACTTAGATAATCTTTGGGTTACTGCAAACATTAAAGAAACTGAAGTAGAAGATGTGAAAAAAGGTCAAGTGGTTGATGTGTATGTTGACGCGTATCCAGATACTACTTTAACAGGTACTGTAGAATTTGTTGGATTAACAACTGCAAATACATTTAGTTTATTACCTTCTGGAAACTCTAATGCAAACTATACGAAAGTAGAGCAGGTTGTACCTGTAAGAATTGCTTTAGATCATAACAAGTCATTTGAAATTGTTCCAGGAATGAATGCTTCTGTTCGTATCCATAAGTAAGGAGGAATTTCGATGTCTACAGGAATGATCATAGCATATGGAGGGTTTTGCTTAATTGTTTTCTTTATTATTAATCGAATTGTATTAAGAAATAAAGAAAATGACCTAAAAATAGATAAAAGAGAAGAAATGGTCCAATCGGAAGAATCAAGTAAAATAGAAAAAACTGAAGAAATTCAAAATAAATCAATTCCAGCTGAGTCAAGTGAAAAACAGAGCTTTAGCATGGGGAAAGTTTTGACAGTACTATTACTAGGTATGTTCGTGTCTATTTTAAATCAGACATTAATAAATGTTGCTTTACCGAAGTTAATGGCAGATTTTAATGTAACTACTTCGACTGCACAATGGTTATCTACTGGTTTTATGTTAGTGAATGGTATTTTAATTCCAGTCAGTGCTTATTTAGTTGATACATTTACGTATCGTAAATTATTTATCTTTTCGATGATTGCTTTTACGATTGGTTCAATTATTTGTGCTTTATCAGGTAACTTCCCAATTATGATGGTAGGACGTGTAGTCCAAGCCATCGGAGCTGGTATTTTAATGCCACTTGGTATGAATATCTTTATGACGATCTTCCCACCTGAAAAACGTGGGGCAGCAATGGGATTAATGGGGATCGCAATGATTCTAGCGCCAGCTATAGGTCCTACAATAACTGGTTATGTAGTTCAAGATTATTCTTGGCATTTCTTATTTTACGGAATGGCTGTGCTAGGTGTCATTTCAATCATTTTATCTAATGCTTGGTTTCATATTTCACGTAAACGTTCTTTCCCAACTTTAGATATTTTGGGAGTAATAAGTTCGTCGCTTGGATTCGGAAGTTTATTATATGGATTCAGTGAAGCCGGTAATAAAGGTTGGGGTAGCACTGAAGTAGTTCTTTCTTTAGTAATTGCATGTATCAGTTTAGGTTTATTTGTGTGGAGAGAATTAACTGCTAAACAACCATTAATAAATTTAAAAGTATTTAAATCTTTTTCGTTTACTTACACATTATTAATTAACTTAATCGTTACAACAGCATTATATGGGGGGATGATTTTACTACCTCTTTATTTACAAAACATTCGTGGGTTTACACCAATTAGAGCAGGATTATTATTACTTCCTGGTTCATTGATAATGGGTGCGCTCGGACCACTTACGGGTAAATTGTTCGATAAATATGGTATCCGTCCTTTAGCTATTTTTGGTCTACTTATTATGACTTTTACAACCTATGAGTTCACTAAGTTGTCTATTGATACACCATATTTAAAAATTATGTTTTTCTATACTTTACGTTCATTTGGTATGTCATTTATTATGATGCCAATTATGACGGCTGGTTTAAATAAGTTGCCAGTTAAGATGATTTCTCACGGTACAGCAACCCAAAATACACTACGACAAGTTGCAGGTTCGGTCGGTACAGCAGTTCTCGTTACAATTATGACGACTCAAACGACAAACCATTTGGCTGACTTTTCAAATGAAGTGACTTCAACGAATTCTTTCATTATGGATTGGGTTCATCAAACAGGCGCACAATTAGCTGGTGCAGCTGGAGTAACTCCTTCTCAAGGTGGAGCTTTAGCAGTTACAACGCTTTATAGTCAGGCGTCTAAATTAGCATCTATTAATGGAATCAATGATGCATTTATTTTTGCAACTGTATTATCAGGTATTGCATTAGTGCTTTCATTCTTTATGGGAAGTACAAAGAGCAGAAAGATTGCACAACCTAAATCTAAATCTAAAAATCAAAATAAGCAGCAATCTTCAGAAACGATTGCATCTTAAAAAAGAGCCAGTTCATGTATTGAACTGGTTTTTTTTCGACAATTATCACTATATTTTAACTTGTGGGAATTGTGAATAACTTTCTGTGGATTTGTGGATAACTCTTATACTAATATAAAGTTATAGTTAGGGATTACAATGATCAAAATATTAGAATTTTATTAGAACGACATACATATAAGATAAATAAAGAATAATGGAATTTATTTTCCAACTATATCATTCAATTTTCAGATTAATGGCAATAAATATCGACACGTTTTTGTCACATTTGTTATAATGGATACGATTACAAAACTGAATAGTAAAAATTAATGAAAAATACATTATATTTATAATAAGTATATAATGTAGAGCTCTGTAGTTAGAGGAGGGACAAGTTTCGTGAATGCTTATTTAAATAATTATGTGATCGTAGTTGTGTTCCTAGTTATAGGAATTGCGCTTCCAGTTGTCGCACTCTCGGTAATTGGTAAAATTTTAAGACCGAATGTACCAACTGAAGCAAAAGCAACGACCTATGAAAGTGGTATTGAACCATTTCATGATGCGAAGGTTCGTTTCCACGCTGGATATTACATTTTTGCACTATTATTCGTTATTTTCGATGTTGAAACTGTTTTCTTATATCCGTGGGCGGTTGCATATGATCAATTAGGGCTTTTTGCTTTTGTAGAGATGATTATTTTTATTTTTATGCTACTACTTGGACTTATTTATGCTTGGAAGAAGAAGGTGTTGAAATGGTTATGAAGTTAGATGGAATTTCTGTTGCTGAAATGGAAGAACTCCAAAAAAATATTTTTTTCACGACTTTGGAAGAAGTGAAGGCATGGGCAAGAAGTAACTCGTTATGGCCATTAACATTCGGGTTAGCTTGTTGTGCAATCGAAATGATGGGTGTAGGTTCTTCTCATTATGACTTAGACCGATTTGGATCATTTTTCCGTACTTCTCCTCGTCAATCTGACTGTATGATTGTTTCTGGAACTGTTACGAAAAAGATGGCGCCGATTGTTAAACGCTTATATGATCAAATGCCTGAACCAAAATGGGTAATTGCGATGGGCTCATGTGCCACTGCTGGTGGACCGTATGTTAACTCGTATGCAGTTGTTAAAGGAGTGGATCAGATCGTTCCTGTAGATGTGTATATCCCAGGATGTCCTCCGAATCCAGCAGCATTAATTTATGGAATTAACAAATTGAAAGAGAAGATTCGTTACGAAGCTAAAACTGGAAAGCAGGTGACGAATAAGTGAGTGAAGATAAGTCAAAAGAACAGTTAAAGAAAGAAGCAGCCGAGAGGGCAAAAGAAGCAGCTCAACGTAAGATGGAACAGTTGAAAGCTGAAAAGGAAGCTGTAAAAAATACTGAAGGTCAAAAAGAAGCAGCTCCTGTAGTTGAGGAACTAACTGTTGAAAATGAAGTTAAACAAGAGGAACCAGCTTCGGAAGATGAAAAAGCGAAAGCACTTGCACTAGCGAAAGCAAAGGCAGTAGCAGCAGCGAAGGCAAAGGCGGTAGCAATCGCAAAACAAAAAGCTGCAGAAGCAAGCCAACAGGCTCAAGCAGAAGAGCCAGAGCCGACTTCTGAAGATGATAAGGCAAAGGCCTTAGCAGCGGCGAAGGCAAAAGCAGTAGCGGCAGCAAAAGCAAAGGCAGCAGCAATCGCAAAACAAAAAGTAGCAGAAGCAAGTGAACAAGCTCAAGCAGAAGAGCCAGAGCCGACTTCTGATGATGATAAAGCAAAGGCCTTAGCAGCGGCGAAGGCAAAAGCAGTAGCGGCAGCAAAAGCAAAGGCAGCGGCATTGGCAAAACAAAAAGCAGCGGGTGGAGAAGATACTGCAACTGCTGGTTCGGACGATGAAGCGGCAAAAGCAAAAGCGAAGGCAATTGCAGTTGCGAAGGCGAAAGCAGCGGCAGCAGCAAAAGCGAAAGGTAAAACAGATGGTGGTAAAGAGGCTCCAGTTGAGGAAGTGAAAGCTTCTCACAATCAACCATTATTAGATGAGGTAAAGGCATTAATTGAAAAAGAGTTTGGAGCGGAAGTTATTGAGGAAGCATTTATTAATACGCTATCTAAACATGATCCAACTTTTACAATTAAAAGAGATGCTTATTTTAAAGTAGCACAGTTCTTAAAGAACAATGAACAGCTACAATTTACTTATTTATCTGGATTACATGGAACTGATTTTGTAGAGTACATGGAAGTTTACTCTTACATATATTCATATAAACGTAAACATGGAATCGCTTTAAAAGTGAGAGCGGACCGTGAACAACCTATTGTTGATAGTATTACTCCAATTTGGGAAGGTGCAAACTGGCCAGAGCGTGAGACTTACGACTTACTTGGTATTCAGTTTGAAGGACATCCAAAATTGGAGCGTATATTACTGCCAGATAATTGGGTTGGCTATCCACTAAGAAAAGATTACGTTCAATTTGACGAGGGGGTGTAGGATAAGCCATGATTCGTACGGAAGAAATGCTATTAAATGTCGGACCTCAGCATCCAAGTACACACGGTGTATTTCGTCTTGTGTTAAAGATTGATGGAGAGATCATTAAAGAGGCGACACCTGTCATCGGTTATCTACACCGTGGTACAGAGAAAATCGCTGAAAATCTTCAATATACACAGATTATTCCATATACAGACCGTATGGATTATCTATCAGCAATGACAAATAACTATGTTATCTGCCATGCTGTTGAAACAATGATGGATATTAAAATTCCAGATCGCGCAGAGTATTTACGCGTTATTTCAATGGAATTAGGGCGCGTTGCTAGTCACTTAGTTTGGTGGGGAACAAACCTTCTAGATATTGGGGCAGTGAGTCCATTCCTTTATGCTTTCCGTGAGCGTGAAATGATTATCAATCTATTAAACGAGCTTTGTGGAGCGAGATTGACTTTTAACTACATGCGTGTAGGTGGGGTTAAGTGGGATGCTCCTGAAGGATGGATTGAAAAAGTAAAAGAATTTATTCCTTATATGAGAGAGCAATTAAAAGGATATCACGATTTAGTTTCTGGTAATGAAATCTTTATCAATCGTGTAAAAGGTGTTGGTGCATATTCACAAGAAGATGCAATTAATTTTTCATTAAGTGGTGCAAATCTTCGTTGTACTGGTGTTAAATATGATCTACGAAAAGATGCTCCTTATTCTATTTACGATCGCTTTGATTTTGATGTACCAGTAGGGACAGTTGGCGATGCATGGGATCGTTATATGTGCAGAATGCTAGAAATTGAAGAGTCATTAAAGATTTTAGAACAAGCTGTTGAACAATTCCCTGCTGAAGGTGATATTTTAGCAAAAGTTCCTAAAATCATTAAAGCTCCTAAAGGGGAAGGCTACGTTAGAATCGAGTCACCGCGTGGAGAAATCGGTTGCTATATTGCAAGTGATGGAAAAAAAGAGCCGTATCGTTTGAAATTTAGACGACCATCGTTTTATAACCTGCAAATTCTTCCAAAGTTATTAAAAGGTGAAAACATCGCAAACTTAATTACTATTTTAGGTGGTATTGATATTGTACTTGGGGAGGTAGACGGATAATGATAGAAAATCTTCTACAAAGTACACCGTCTTGGATAAATTTTCTCATCTATTTAGGCTTAGGTGTTATTTTTCTATTTGTAGTTTTAGGTTTCGTTACGTTTGGAATCCTATCAGAACGTAAAGTAATGGGTTTCATGCAAGGTCGTATTGGACCCAACCAAGTTGGTGGACGTTATGGTCTACTTCAAACGGTTGCTGACGTATTAAAACTACTTTTAAAAGAAGATACAATTCCAAAAGCAGCAGATAAACCATTATTTATACTTGCACCGATCATTGCATTTGCACCAGCGTTTATGGTATTAGCAACTCTACCTTTTACGGAGAACTTACAGTTTGCTGATATAGGTGTTGGATTACTTTACTATATTGCTGTTTCAGGATTAACAACAGTTGGTGTTGTTACAGCGGGTTGGGCTTCAAATAACAAATACTCACTTATTGGTGGTATGCGTGCTGCAGCACAGATGATTTCATATGAAATTCCGTTAGTAATGAGCGTATTAGGTGTTATTTTATTAACTGGAAGCTTAAATTTAAATGATATTGTTAATGCACAAGATAATGTATGGTTCATTGTAACTCAGCCGATTGCTTTTATCGTTTTCTTAATCGCAGCTGTAGCAGAATTAAACCGTACACCTTTTGACTTACCTGAGGCTGAGTCAGAACTAGTAGCAGGTTATCATACAGAGTTTTCTGGGTTCCGTTGGGCATTCTTTATGCTTTCAGAGTATGTTTACTTTTTTGCAATGTGTTCGTTAATTACGATTCTATTTTTAGGCGGATGGAAACCAATTGCGGGTCTAGACTTTATTCCTGGAGCTGTATGGTTCTCTTTAAAATTTAGTGTAATTTTATATTTATTAATTTGGTTCCGTGTAACGTTCCCACGTTTACGTGCTGACCAATTAATGGAGTTCGGTTGGAAAGTATTGTTACCAGTTTCATTAGCTAACATTTTAATAACTGCATTAGTAAAAAGCTTGTTCTTCTAAACAAATAGACCAATCTAAAGGGGTGTGAGTCATGATTGGGTTAGTAAAAGGTTTAAAATATACTCTTCAAAATTTAACGCGCGAGAAAGTGACGTATGATTATCCAAATCAGCCGATTCCGTTACCAGATCGTTTTCGTGGAATTCAAAAGTTTTATCCAGAAAAATGTATTGTTTGTAATCAATGTTCAGCAATCTGTCCAACAGACTGCATTACATTAACTGGGAAAAAACATCCTGATCCTACGAAAAAAGGAAAAATTATCGACACATACGATATTAATTTTGAGATTTGTATTTTATGTGATTTATGTACAGAAGTTTGTCCAACAGAAGCGATTATTATGACAAATAACTTTGAACTTGCTGAATATTCACGTGATGAATTATTTAAAGACCTTCAATGGCTTGATGAAAATGACCAAAACATTCGAAAGGAGAATAAAGCATGAGTGGTTTTGTAGTTGCTTTTTTTCTTCTTTCTTTATCAGCCATTTTAGGTGGCGTAATGATGTTAAACTCAACGAAAGTTATGCATATGATGCTTTCACTTGTTTTAACATTCATTAGTATTGCTGGGATTTATGTCCTTCTATCAGCCGAATTCGTAGCTGTTGTTCAAATTCTTATTTATTCCGGTGCAGTAACAATCTTAATGATTTTTGGAATCATGTTAACGAAACATGATATTGAAAGTGAAAAGCCAAAAAGAAATTGGAGAAATATTGCTGCGTTAGTCGGTATTGTTGCATTTGGAGTCGTTATGTTTTTAGGTGTAAATGGACTTTCAATCGACGCATCAGATGTTGATTTAGCAACAAATAATACGAAAAATATCGGATTACAATTATTTACAAATCATATCGTGCCATTTGAAGTAATGTCTGTATTATTACTAATTGCTTTAGTGGGTGCGATCATTTTAGCAAAATCAGATGATTCAAAAGAGGAGGGTACGAAGGAATGAGTTCAGTTCCAATTAATGCTTATCTTCTTTTAGCGCTAATTTTATTTTGTATCGGATTATACGGTGCATTAACAAAACGAAACACAGTAATCGTGTTAATTTGTATTGAGTTAATGTTAAATGCCGCAAATATTAATTTAGTGGCATTTAGTAAGCTTGGTGTAGCACCGTCGTTAACAGGACAAATTTTTTCATTATTTACGATTTCAGTTGCAGCTGCTGAAGCTGCAGTGGGCGTGGCAATCTTAATTGCGTGGTATCGTCATCGTCAGACAGTCAATATCGATGAAGCTGATTCATTGAAAAGATAAATAGGAGGTGGAATTTGATGATGCAGTATGCTTGGCTTGTTCCGGTACTTCCGCTAATTTCCTTTCTAATCCTAATATTAGCTGGTACAAGAGGAAAGAAAGGTAGTGGGATTTTAGGAGCAACTTTAACAGGAATCTCATTCATCATCTCCTTGTTCGTCTTATTTGACCGTCTACAAGGGGATACAGTGCAGAAATTATACACTTGGTTAACAATTGGAAATATCGATATTCATGTTGGATATGTAGTAAATGCACTAAATTCTTTAATGCTAGTAATCGTTACGTTCGTTAGTACATTAGTACATATTTATTCAACAGCATATATGGAAGAGGATGACCGAATTACAGTGTTCTTCGCATATTTAGGCTTATTTACATTTGCGATGTTAGCGCTTGTCATTTCACCTAGCATTCTACAACTTTATATATTCTGGGAGTTAGTAGGTTTAGGTTCATTTTTACTTGTTGGTTTCTACTTTTATAAAGAGGAAGCAAAAGCAGCGGCTAAAAAAGCGTTCATTATGACTAGAATAGGGGACGTTGGTTTATTTATCGGGATGGTACTTTTATTTTGGAAAACAAAGAGCTTTGATTTCGATCAAATTTTCAATGTAATCCAAGGTGGACAGGTGAGTACTGGGATGTTAACACTTATTGCGATCTTGATTTTCGTAGGAGCAATGGGTAAATCAGGTCAGTTCCCACTTCATACATGGCTTCCTGATGCGATGGAAGGTCCAACACCTGTTTCAGCATTAATTCACGCAGCAACAATGGTAGCAGCCGGTGTTTACTTAGTAGCAACGACTTATCCAATCTTTATTGCTAGTGGAACTGCTTTAACTGTAGTTGCGATTGTCGGAGGATTTACTGCGATCTTTGCAGCAAGTATTGGTCTTGTGCAAAGAGATATTAAACGAGTACTAGCATACTCCACAGTCAGTCAATTGGGCTATATGATGCTTGCATTAGGTGTAGGTGGTTATACAGCAAGTATTTTCCACTTAACAACTCATGCGTTTTTTAAAGCATTGTTATTCTTAGCTGCAGGTAGTGTTATTCATGCCGTACACACTCAAGACATCTTTAAAATGGGTGGATTACGTAAGAAAATGAAATGGACATCTACACTATTCTTAATTGGTACATTAGCTATTACAGGTGTACCATTACTATCTGGTTTCTTTAGTAAGGATGAGATTTTAGCTGCAACTTGGGAAAACGGAAATTACGTTTTATTCGTAGTTGCTTTAACTGCAGCTTTCTTTACTTCATTCTATATGTTCCGATTATTTTTCTTAGTTTTCACTGGAGAAGAAAAGACAAAAGGTGCGCACGAATCACCGATGTCAATGGTTCTTCCAATGTCGTTATTAGGGATCCTTGCTATATTTGCAGGTTATATTAATACACCATTCTTTGGTCGTCACTTAAATGATTTTTTATTAGACGGAGCTCCATTTACAATTGCTGAGCATAGTCATGAGCCGGTTTGGATTATGATCGTAGCAACGCTTGTTTCTTTAGCTGGAATTACGCTTGCTTACAATATGTATGGCAGAAAAGTGAAGCAAACTAAACAAGAAGAAAATGGATTATTCTATGAAATTCTTCTTAATAAATACTATATTGACGAAATATATAACGGTTCAATCGTAAAAGGTATGTTTGCAATCGGACATGTAATGTTTGCAATTGAGCGTTTTGTAATTGAAGGGCTTGCAGTTCTAGTAAAAGGTATTGTTAGTAGTATCGGTGGAATTGGTTCAAGGCTTCAAAGTGGTCAAGTCCAAACTTATGGATTTATTACATTACTTGGTCTTGCACTAATCTTATTAGCAATCGTTGTGACAGGGGGGTACAACTTATGATGTCTCATTTCTTATTATGGGTTGTTTTCTCACCTTTATTGGGATTATTACTAGTTTCTTTTGCTCCAAAGAATTCTTATAAGCTTTGGGCATTATTGACTTCAGTTTTATCATTTGCAGTTACTATACTAGCTTATATAGCAGGTCAAAATCATTCTAGTTTTAAAGATTGGAATATTTCATATGATTGGTTTTCATTTGGAAAATTTTTCGCTGGATCAACTAGATTGTTTCAAGTTAAGTTTGAACTTGGAGTAGATGGTCTATCATTAGTGATGATTTTACTTACTGGTATTATCTCATTAATCGCTGTAATAGCAGGTTACTCAATTAATAAAGGTTCAAAGGGCTTCTATCAACTATTATTTATTTTACAAGTAGGTATGTTCGGTGTATTTGCAGCTCAGAACTTAGTGTTATTCTTCTTATTCTTTGAATTAACACTAATTCCAATGTTCTTCTTAATTGGTAAATGGGGCCGATTTGATAGTGAACGTGCTGGGTACCAATTCTTAATTTATAATGGATTAGGATCAGCATTCTTATTATTTGTTATTGCTGTCCTATTTGCTCGCACAGGCACAACAAATTATGAAATTTTAGCAAACATCATTCCAACGGGACAACAAACAGTTAGTCCAATTTCAGAGCATTTAAAAATGGTTCTATTAATTTGTTTATTAATTGCATTTGCAATTAAACTACCATTATTTCCGTTCCATCGATGGATGGTGAATGTTCATACACAAGCAAATCCTGCTGTAGTGATCATTCACGCTGGTATCCTATTAAAAATTGGAACTTACGGTTTAATTCGTTTTGCTTTAGGTATTTTCCCAGAGCAATTTGAAAAAATGTCGGTAGCTCTTGCGATTATTGGTGTAATTAATTTACTTTACGGAGCTTATATTGCGTTAATTCAAAAGGAATTACGTTCTGTATTGGCATATTCAAGTTTCTCACACATGGGGATTGTTATTATTGGATTAGCAGCAATGAATAGCGCTGGAATTCAAGGAGCAATTTTACAATCAGTATCTCACGGTTTAATTGCAGCACTTCTATTTTTAATAGTTGGCATGTTGGAAAACCGAGGTGATACTACTAGCTTTGACCGCATTTCTGGTCTTTCAAAATCAACTCCAAGACTAGCCGGCTTATTACTTTTTGGCGGTATGGCATCGTTAGGTTTACCAGGTCTATCAGGGTTCGTAGGAGAATGGCTATCATTTGTTGGTCTTTTCCAATCTCATAAAGCAATTGCAACTGTCGGTACGTTAGGAATCATCTTAACTGCAGCTTATATTTTAAGAGCAATTTTACAATTAAGCTTCGGTAAAAGTAGTGAATTTATTTCATCATTCACTGATTTATCAAAACGCGAAGCAATCGCTTCAGTTATTTTAGTATTTGCGATTGTCCTGCTTGGTGTATACCCAGCTTTCGTAAATGACATGATTGTGTCATCAGTGGATTTTATCATTCAAGGGATTAGAGGTGTATAGAAGATGACTTGGAAAGCATTATCTGAATTTCAATGGGGAACAATGGGTCCTGAGATCATTCTAGTAGTTGCTGCGCTTCTTCTATTAACTCTTGAACTCTTATTACCTAAAAATGTGAGTCGTAAAATAGTCGGTTGGATTGGCTTGTTAAGTGTAGTTGGATCGCTTGTATGGTTAATCACACTTTATTCACATAAACCAATAAGTCTATTAGCGGGATCGTTTAAATTTGATTCGTTTGGGTTTTTATTTAAACTGATTTTATTAATTGGAGCAATCTTAGTTTTACTAGTTGCACTAGGAGATAAAACAATCGCAGAGCGCTCAGAATACTACACATTGTTTATTACTGCATTAATTGGAGCAATGTATATGGCTTCAAGTAGTGATTTAATTACCTTATTTGTTGGATTAGAACTACTTTCGATTTCATCTTATATTCTAGTTGGAATTCAAAAGAGAAGAGAAGGCTCTTCTGAGGCCGCACTTAAGTATGTAATTAACGGTGGTATTTCAACCGCAATAACATTATTCGGATTAAGCTATACTTATGGCTTAACAGGTACAACAAACATTACTGAAATGAATTTGGCACTTCAACAAGGAATACCAAGCAGTAATGAATTTCTAATGATCCTAGCATTTGTACTAGTATTTGTTGGATTATCATTTAAACTTGCATCTGTTCCGTTCCATATGTGGGCTCCAGATGTATATGAAGGTGCTCCAACACCTGTAACAGCATTCTTAGCAACAGTTTCAAAAACAGGTGGGTTTATTATCGTACTTCGCATCTTCTTAGCAATTTTCACTGGTGCATTATTGATGAAAGAACAAAAATCTGTCTTTGAAGTAATGCAACCAGTTGTTGCCACATTGGCCGCGTTATCGATGATTATAGGTAATACAATTGCTTTAAAACAAAACAGTCTAAAGCGCATACTTGCATACTCAGGGATTGCACACGGAGGTTATGTTCTAGTTGCATTTGTAAGTATTTCACCATTCATGTTTGAGGGGATCTGGTTCTACTTATTAGCTTATACATTCATGACAATCGGTCTTTTGACAATTGTCTACAATGTACAACAACAAAGGGGATCTGATTCATTATCATCATTTGCAGGGCTAATTAAAACGAATCCATTTTTAGCGATTACAATGACAATATTTGTTTTATCACTAGCAGGTATTCCATTAACTGCAGGGTTTATCGGAAAGTTAAACATTTTCTTGGGAGCTTTCGTCCAAGTTAAAGGATATTATGTATTAGGTGGAATTCTACTTTTAACTACAGTAGTATCTTATTTTTACTATTTCGGCATCCTTCAAAATATTTTCTTTAGAAGTGGTGAAGAGCGTAAAATTGTACTTCCTAAGACACATGTATTCGTTGTATTGGTTTGTGCTGTCTTAACAATTGTATTAGGTATTAAACCATCTTTAGCATTAGATGTATTTCATAAGCTAGACATTGTGAAAGACTTCTTTATGGCGTAAAATATATTTAAATTAAAAGTGTAGGATGATTCCTACACTTTTTAATTTGTAGAGAAAGTATAATATTTGATTTTCAAACTGTTTGAAATTGCATGGACTAAGAACAGCAGTCTGAAATTTTTATCTATAAAAATCGAGCGAAAAGAGGACGTTAAAAATGGAAGCTTTAGTTGGGACAGAAGCGTTATTAGCAATAATTGTCCATTTATTTTTCATTATTTTAACTTGGTGGGCTTTAACAGCAATTAAGTGGGAGAGTATTATGAAAAAAGGTCATGTCGCCCAAATTCGACTTTTTATGGTGCTATTGACGATTACAATTTCTTCTGCTGTAAGTAGTTTTTTCTTAGACTATCTACAATATACAAAAAACATTACATATTTATTGAAATAATTTGTCAAAAAGTATGTTACGATGTATCGTATAAACCCCTCTCTACCTGTGAAAAATGGAAGTAAGAGAGGGGTTTATTTATGAAAAAAACTGTGTACTTATTTTTAATTACTATTACTTTTGCTTCTGCACTATTTTATAATTGGGGTAAAATCGGTATGGCTGACACAGGTGTAGGCCAATTGAATCGTTTTGCAGACGTATTAAATAAAAAAGACATTTCGGTTACAAGTTGGAATTTATACGCAAGAGAAGCTAAAATGAATACTTCGGTGTCCAAAATAGTCGGTAAATATAAAGCGGATTTTAAAAATTTTAAGTGGACGAAAACTGATAATGGTAATAAAATAATTGGTACATTTAACCATAATTTGGTCACAGAAAGAATCGTTGTTACATCTACTGGCAATAACAGTAGCTATGTAATTTATGAACTTAGTGGGACTAAATGGGACCAGCAGGCTGAAAAAGAAACAAATAAGCTTATTAAGAATTCACTGGAAAATATTTTTAGTAAAGAACCTACTTTTTTTACTTGTATAAAGGGGACAATGGGTGGTAAACTTGAAGGTGTTTTGCAGGGTATAAAAAATGATTTTTTGGGGACTTTTAAAGCAACAAAAATTGAAGAAATAAAAGAAGGGGCATTCGTCTCTGTTTCAGCATATACTGAACAGTGGAATGACGCTCTGGTTGCAAATGGCAAAAAAATTAATTTACAAATTGCAATACGTGAAAACAATGTTGATAAATCAACGACAATTATTATTGGCACACCGATTATAACAGTAGAATATTGATAGATCTATTTTAGGACACGGAGGGGAAAAGTTTGGATAAAATCATTGTCCGTGGCGGGAAACAGCTTCAAGGCACAGTTCGTGTAGAGGGTGCAAAAAATGCTGTCTTACCAGTTCTTGCTGCAGCGCTACTAGCTAGTGAAGGAAAAAATATAATTCATGACGTACCAACTCTATCTGACGTTTACACGATTAACGAAGTTCTTCGTAATTTAAATACAGAGGTTGGGTTCAAAAATAATACAGTAACAGTTGACGCTTCAAAGGATTTACATGTTGAAGCACCATTTGAATATGTTCGTAAAATGCGAGCATCTATTCTTGTAATGGGGCCACTTTTAGCAAGAAATGGTCATGCACGTGTAGCGTTACCAGGTGGATGTGCGATTGGATCTAGACCAATTGAACAACACTTAAAAGGATTTGAAGCAATGGGGGCTCAAATTACGGTTGGTAATGGTTTTGTAGAAGCAAAATCAAACGGTCGTTTAAAAGGGGCAAAAATCTATTTAGATTTCCCAAGCGTAGGAGCAACAGAAAATATTATGTCTGCAGCAGCACTTGCAGAAGGAACAACAATTCTTGAAAATGCTGCAAAAGAACCTGAAATTGTTGACTTAGCAAACTTCATTAATGCAATGGGTGGTAAAGTTCGTGGTGCTGGAACAGGCACTATTCGAATTGAAGGTGTACCAACATTATTTGGTACAACTCATCACATTATTCCAGACCGTATTGAAGCTGGAACATTTATGGTAGCAGCAGCGATTACGAATGGTAACGTATTAATTGAAAATGCAGTTCCAGAGCACTTAAGCTCAGTTGTAGCGAAAATGCGTGAAATGGGAGTAACAATTATCGAAGAGGAAGAAGGACTTCGTGTAATTGGTACAGACAATTTAAAACCTGTAGACATCAAAACAATGCCTCACCCAGGCTTCCCAACAGATATGCAATCACAAATGATGGCACTTCTATTAAAAGCTAATGGAACAGGCATGATTACTGAAACAGTCTTCGAAAATCGTTTTATGCACGTGGAAGAATTCCGTCGCATGAATTCAAATATTAAAATTGAAGGTCGATCAACTATTATTCATGGACCAAATGATCTTCAAGGAGCAGAAGTAGCTGCTACGGATTTACGTGCTGCTGCATCACTTATTCTTGCTGGTCTAGTTGTTGATGGTTATACTCGTGTTACTGAATTAAAACATTTAGATCGTGGTTATGTAAATTTCCATGAAAAGCTTGCTGCACTTGGAGCGGACATTGAACGTGTAAACGAACCAAGCACAGCTGTAGAGGAAGAAACACTAAAAGATTTACAAGCGTAAACTAAAAACTCATTCAAATGCCTGGCACTTTGTGTTACCCCACATAGAGTCGGGCATTTTTGCATTTTCATGCAACTTTCTACTATCAGTTATAGACAGAAACCTTATAAAATATTCTAAAAATAATAAAAAATAATACAATTTGTTTAAAGAATCTAATATGAAATCAATCTATATTTGTTCTAAATGCTTGTCCATATACATAAATTATCTTTAGAAAGGGCAATTAGTTGAAAATTGTCATTTAAAGTTGTTTTGAAATGGATAGGAGGAAAATATGAAGTCATTTAAAACATTAATCACTGCAGGATTAACTACTTGCTCAGTCGTTATTATTATCCCTACATTGCTTGTTCTACCATTTCATAGCCATACAGATGGTAGATTGGTTGATCAGCTACAGAAAAAAGCAAACCAGGTCGCAGCAGCGAACAAAAATGACAATCTAAGTATTGAAGTTTTTAGAACAAAAACACAAAAAGTTGAAAAGCTACCAATTGAGGAATACGTATTAGGAGTAGTCGCATCAGAAATGCCAGCAAAATTTGAAACAGAAGCACTAAAAGCACAAAGTTTAAGTGCAAGAACATTTATCATCAAACGATTGAAAGAAGGTAAACCACTTGATGAAGGTGGAATTGTCGATGATTCAGTTAATTTTCAAGTCTTTCAGGATCGCGACGACCTCAAGAAAAGATATGGTGCTGAATACGATAAAAATATAGCCAAAATTGAAAAAGCTGTAAAAGCTACTGAAGGACAAATATTAACTTACAATGGACAACCTATAACTGCTTCATTCTTCTCTACAAGCAATGGATACACAGAAAACTCCGAGGAATATTGGAAAAATAGTGTACCATATTTGAAAAGTGTACCGAGTCCATGGGATTCCGTAGCTCCAGACTATATCTCAACAAAAGCATTTACAATAAGTGATTTCGAAAAAAAACTTAATGTAAAAATTAATAAGTCAGACATAGGGAAAGTCACGTCGAGAACAAAAGGTAAACGTGTAGAACAAGTGACGTTTGGTAAAAAAACTCTCTCAGGCAAAGAAATTAGAGAAAAACTAAACCTACGTTCAACAGATTTTTCATGGGAGCGTAAAGGGAATGAAATTATCATTACAACAAAAGGTTTTGGCCATGGAGTAGGTATGAGTCAATACGGAGCAAACGAGCTTGCTAAGCAAGGAAAAACATACGATGAGATTGTTAAGTATTATTATAAGGGAATCGACATAAAGAAGCTTAGTAAGAAGGATTATGATGTATTGGAGAAGCTTTGAGAAAGGTACATTAAGACAGACCACATAAAGGTCTGTTTTTTTGTATAAACGCTAAGATCGTTTTTTTTATGAAAAGAAGAAAATAACTTAAAAAACACTCTAAATCGAACTAGAATTCGTCCATTTAGAGTGTTTTTTGATTAATAGAGTATTTACTTTGGGAAATCAAGAAGTTTAATTACAGGGATTCTAGTGTTATTTAAATTACTTTGGTTCAATTTCAGTTAAGAAAGTCAGTTCCTTACGTTACATAAGATTACTCTACAACTCTACTTCTTGTCTCGGCTCTTACTGCTTTTGAGCATATTTATAATAAAAATATCCAACAAATGGACGTACTTTTATGTTTTTTACATTTGATTTTTGCAAGTACACATATCCAGCTTGGTAAACTGGAGCAATCGCAGCATCATCTAGTAAAAGGTCTTCAGCATTATGAAGGAGCTGAGTACGTTCTGATTCGTTTTGTAAGCTGATTGTATTTGCTTTTTGTACAAATTCGTCATATTGAGCGTTTTTATAATTTAATACATTTAAAGCTGATTTAGATGTAAATAGCTCTAAATAAGTCGTTGGATCTGGATAATCTGCACCCCATGTATCTAGAGAGAGATCATAGTTTCCTTGCTGACGCAATTCGAATTTTTGTTGTGCAGGTTGTACGACAATATTAACTGTTAGACCTTTTAAATTTGTTTCTAATTGTGATTTTAAATATTCACCGATTTTACGCGATGTATTATTATCACTTACTAATAGTGAAATTGTAGCTTTTGATTTACCACTCTCAGATAAAGCTTCTTTAAATAGTGATTTAGCCTTTTCTAAACTTACTGTAGAAGGATGAGATGTTGAGCTAACAAAGTCCACACCTTTAGAGTTTTTTACTAAACCTTTAGGAATAATTCGATCAGTAGGAATAGAACCATCGTTTAATAGGGTTGTACTAATGTCCTCTTTATTAAAGCCATTTGCGATTGCCTTACGCACTTTTAGATTTGCTAAAAATGGATTTTTTTGATTAAAGCTGATGTAAGAGATAATTGGCATAGCTAATTTGTTTAATTCTTTATTCCCTTTATAACGATCGATAACATTAGAATCAATAATCGCTTGGTCAAGTTCACCAGTTTCATAGAGATTAACCGCAGTTGTTGTTTCTTTCATGATTTTAACGTCAATTTTATTTACATGAACATTCTTTTTATCATAGTATTGTGGATTTTTTTTCATTGTGAATCCAGCTTCATGATCCCATTTACTTACAACATAAGGACCATTATATAAAGTTGTATTTGCCTCTAAACCATATTTGCTACCTTGCTCCTTAACGAATTTTTCATTTAACGGGAAGAACATTGGTAAACTAGTCAGTTGAATGAAATATGGAATAGGGCGTTCAAGTTTAATTTGTAATGTTTTATCGTCTAGTGCAGTTACCCCGAGTTTATCCACAGATAACTTTCCTTGGTTAATTTCTTTCGCATTTTCTATATCATATAAATCGTATGCAAACTGAGCTTTAGTATTTGGATCAACTGCGCGTTTCATTGCAAAAACAAAATCTTTTGCTGTTACTGGATCTCCATTTGAATAGTTAGCATCTCTTAAAGTAAATGTATAAATCTTACCATCCGTACTAACTTTATGTGATAAAGCAGCAGCGGGAACGTATTCTCCTTTTTCATTTGGCATATAGAGACCTTCCATTACGCTATTAAGTGCGTTTAATGATGGTCCATCTAAAGCTAGTGAACTATCAAGACTTACAATATCTGAAGTATCCATTAAATGTAGCGTGTGATCATTTGATTTCGAAGCTGTCTGATTTGATTGTTGTCCACAGCCTGCTAGTGCCAATGTGAGTAATAAAGTAATTGATACGAATTTTTTCTTAGTAAATATCATTTTATTTTTTCTCTCCTTATTTTTGGGTACAAAAAAAGAGTCCCCGCCTTATAAAAAGGACGAGGACTCCCGTGGTGCCACCTTAATTAGCCTAAAACCGTTTAGACTCACTTTGCAGTATCAAAACAAATGAATTGAACTACCTTGTGACAAAAAGCAGTATCGAAACATGAGTTTGAATACCTGTCTCTTTTATCGGTGAGACGTCCGCCAAAGCCTACTGCATAAATAAATGGTTCGGTTTGGGTGCTCAGAAGCCCATTCAAAAATATGTCCGTACTGACTTGCACCAACCGTCAGCTCTCTGAAACTTTCATATAATCTACTCTTCTTCATCATCGCAAAAAATATATAATGACTGAAATAATTTTTAAGTTTAAGTTTTTAATACATCGTACAAGCTTGTAGTGTGATTATATTTTGTAAAATAGAAAAATGCAAGAAAAATATTTTATTAACTTCATAATGAGAATTATTAACTTATCCACAAATATTGTGTATAAATACTGTGGGATTGTGGATAAATCGCTTTCATTTGTTAATATTTTTCTAGTTTTTTGTGGATTAATGTGAATTAGTTTGAAATTGTGTGGAAAAATAAGAATTTTGTCGAACTAAAATTTTCTAAATTGCGTATATAATTCCAGAAATCTGTTGACAATGATTGCAGAGGTGATAAGGATGAGAGAGGAACAAAACAAAAAAACTTCTCAAAAAGTTATTAAAATGTTAAGAAAGCGTTGGGTAGTCCCAGCAATTTATTTAGTGAGTGCGGCAGTAATTTTGACAGGTGCGTTATGGTATCAATACAGTAATGCTCCAACTCCAACAAAAACTGGAACTACAGTTGATACGAGAGAGCCTGAAGCAATTCCAGCTTCACAGCCAGAAGAAAAATTAACTTACCCAGTTTCAAAGGATGCAACAGTTCAAGTTAAAAGTCATTATTATGATGACACTGCTTCAAAAGATGAGCAACAAGCATCATTAATTCAAATGGATAATAATACTTTCACGATCAATACTGGTATGGATTTAGTTGATAAAGGTGGAAAAGAATTTGATGTAACTGCAGCTCTTAGTGGTACTGTTACAAAGGCTCAAAAAGATGCTGAGCTAGGATATGTAGTTGTAGTAGAAAGTGGTAACGGATTAGTTTCATATTACCAAAGCTTAAAATCTGTAAGTGTTGAACCAGGAACAAAAGTTTCACAAGGACAAGTTCTTGGTGTAGCTGGAACAGGTTTAATTGGTAAAGAAAATGGCATTCATGTTCATTATGAATTACGTAAAGATGGTGTAGCAATTAATCCAGAGAAATACCAAGGACAAGATGTTTCATCAATTATTAGTTCTGAAAATTCTAAAAGCGAAACAAAAGAATCTAATACAATGAATACTTCTGGTAATGTATCAGATGACAAAAAAGAAGGTTCTTCTAATACCGATTCAGATGGAAATAAAATTCAACAATAATAATTAAACAATTCACAAAGTGCCTAACACGTGGGAATCATACCCCATATGTGTTGGGCACTTGTTTTTTTCTGATAATTGTGCATAGTTAGACACCTTTGCTAATACAATGTTATAAACCCATCAAAGAGGTGTTTGAGGTGAGGAATCGTGGATTTTCTACCTAGTCAAAATAAATGTACCTCAGCAGGTCAGTCAGAGCAGGAAAAAGAGCAGCTTAGTCAGTCAAAACGAGTCTCATTTCACGCTTCTCACATCCATTTAGAGGAGGAGAGTAGTGTGCACGATTACATCAAAGAGAGAACGATCAAGATTGGGAAATATATCGTGGAGACGAAGAAAACAGTACGCGTAATAGCTAAAGAGTTTGGAGTGTCAAAAAGTACAGTACACAAAGATTTAACAGAACGTCTACCGGAAATCAATCCAGATTTGGCAAATGAAGTAAAAGAAATTTTGGATTATCACAAATCAATTCGTCACTTACGCGGTGGAGAGGCTACTAAGCAAAAGTATCAAAAAGAAGACGTTGAGAAAGTAACTAAGTAGGGTTTCTGAGCCTTGAAAACAAAATTAGAAATATTTAACCTCCTGTTCACAAATATTAATTACTAAAAGTAGTTCTTTATGGTAAAATTATATTTTGGTATGGAACGTATTCGGGGAACTGCTCATGAGTATAGTGAATAAGGAGGAGCCAAAAGGAATGTTTTCTAAGGATATCGGAATAGATCTTGGTACAGCCAATGTCTTAATACATGTTAAAGGTAAGGGAATCGTATTAAACGAACCTTCTGTAGTTGCAATAGAGCGTAGTAGCGGTAAAGTTTTAGCAGTAGGGGAAGAAGCAAGCCGCATGGTAGGTCGTACACCTGGTAATATCGTAGCAATTCGTCCACTTAAAGACGGTGTAATTGCTGACTTTGATATTACTGAGGCAATGCTACGTCATTTTATAAATAAATTAGATGTAAAGGGATTCATGTCAAAGCCGCGTATTTTGATTTGTTGTCCAACAAACATCACATCTGTTGAACAAAAAGCAATTCGTGAAGCTGCTGAAAAGAGCGGCGGTAAACAAGTTTATCTTGAAGAAGAGCCAAAGGTTGCTGCAATCGGTGCTGGAATGGATATATTCCAACCAAGTGGTAACATGGTAATTGATATTGGCGGTGGGACAACCGATGTCGCAGTCTTATCGATGGGAGATATCGTCACCGCCTCTTCAATTAAAATGGCAGGGGACAAGTTTGATATGGAGATTCTAAACTATATCAAGCGTGAATACAAACTGCTAATTGGAGAGCGTACTGCAGAGCAAATTAAAATTGAAGTAGGTACTGTTTTCCCTGGTGCAAGAAATGAATCAATCGATATCCGTGGCCGTGATATGGTAACTGGATTACCTCGTACAATTACTGTACAATCTGATGAAATTCAAAGAGCATTAAGCGAACCAGTTTACTTAATCGTACAAGCTGCAAAAACAGTATTAGAGCGTACACCACCTGAATTATCAGCTGATATTATTGATCGTGGCGTTATTCTAACTGGTGGCGGAGCATTACTTCATGGAATAGATATTTTACTTGCTGAAGAATTAAAAGTACCTGTTTTCATTGCTGAAGATCCAATGCAATGTGTTGCAGTAGGTACTGGAATTATGTTAGAAAACATTGATAAGATTCCAAGTCGCTATTTAAAATAAAAATCTCAAGCTTTGTAGCTTGACTACACACTGAAATCTCAAGCATAGAGCTTGGGATTTTTTTGTTTGGAATTTATTAGGAGCAGTTATCTTTGTAAGAAAAGTGTTTAGGTTTTGTAAAATTAAGATGAACAAGAAGGTAGTCAAAGTTGGAAAAGAGAAAAGGAAAGTATCAAAGTTTAAAAGGCTCCATTTAAAGTTTAAATTAAGTAATTGTAAAACGAGGATTATCTAGGTAACCAGTACATATGATTTATTACTTAAAACTCTGCCAATTTAAAAATTATGTGAAACCGCTCTTCTAGCTTAATTTCGGATTTGATCCTAAAGAAAATAGGAAAAGGAGTGATGGGTAGAGTTTTAATTTAACCGGTGTAAATGTTGAACGAACTTTAAGAAAGTAGAGATTTTATTATTACTTATCTCTTTTAAAAAGCAGTAGACCTATTGAAATCAAAACTGAATTTGCAATTAAATAGTAAATTTTAAAACTTAAATTATTCTGCACTTTAGGCATTGAGAAAGAGTTCTTTATCTTTACTGATTAATTGTATAGGATGGGGATGAACCATGACACATATAGTTGTTGCTGGTACGGGATATGTTGGTCTTACTACAGGAGTTTCATTTGCTACAGTTGGTTACAATGTAACGTGTGTTGACATTGATGTTGAAAAAATTGAATTACTACAAAAAGGAATTTGCCCTATTTTTGAACCGGGTTTGAAAGAATCTTTATTAGAAAATGTTTTCCTTAATAAAATTGAGTTTACAACAAATTACAAAGCAGCTTATAGCCAGGCAGATATCATATTCATTGCAGTCGGAACACCAGAACTTCCAGATGGAACAGCAAATTTGCAATATTTAAAAGCTGTTGCGAAAGAGATCGCAATTCATGCTAAAAAAAATCTAACAGTTGTCATTAAAAGCACTGTTCCAGTCGGAACGAATGAGGCTGTTAAAAAGATCGTGTTGGAAAATGCCCCTCGACATTTAACGATTGAAATAGTATCAAATCCTGAATTTTTAAGGGAAGGTTCTGCGCTATACGATCTATTTAATAGTGATCGAATTGTCATTGGTTCCGAAAGTCAAAATGCAACGTATTTAATAAAGGAATTATATAAACCTTTTAATACGCCTATTTATACAACAGATGCAAGAAGTGCGGAAATGATTAAGTATGCTTCTAATGCTTTTTTAGCTACTAAAATAAGTTTTATTAACGAAATTGCCATGATCTGTGAAAAATTGGATGCTGATGTTGATCATGTTGCTCATGGTATTGGGCTAGACCATAGAATCGGTTCAAAGTTTTTAAAAGCTGGGATTGGATTTGGAGGGTCTTGTTTCCCAAAAGATACGACTGCTTTAGTAAAAGAAGCTGAGCTAGTAGGTATAGACTTAAAATTATTAAAATCCGTTATTACAATTAATAATCAACAGAAAATAAAACTATTCGAATTAACAAAATCCCTTTTTGGAAATTTAAAAAATAAAGAAATTGCAATTCTAGGAGCTAGCTTTAAACCAAATACAAATGATATTCGACATGCACCATCTATCGATTTAATTAATCAGTTCATAAGAGAAGGTACCAAAATTACAGTATATGATCCATATGCCTTACCTGAATTAAGAAAAGTATTCGGAGATTCCATAAATTATTCGGTTAATGTAAAGGATGCTATTCATGAGAAAGAGGCCACATTTATTTTGACTGAATGGAGAGAAATTGTAGAAACTGACCTCCAATTGTATGTGGAGCTAATGAAGGTTCCGTTAGTAATTGATGGACGTAATTGTTTTGAATTAACTAAAATGCAAAAGAAGAACATCCACTATTACTCAATCGGTCGAAAGCCAGTGAATCCAATCCCACAGCTTATTAATAAATAATTAGACTCATATGAATGGAAATTCTGTGAATCTTTCATAGGATTTTGACCCTAAGTTGTGAGGATAAGAAACGCCACCGCGAAGACCGGGGACCATGGGGGGAAAATAAACGATTCTTATAATACAAGTGAAATGGGATGTCTCTATGAGACAGCCTTTTTTTGTGTGCAAAATAAATTACTTAGAAAACAATACATTAAATGAAATATTTTGGAAAAAGTATAAGGATAATAAGCCATGATTATGGGGTGGTGGAAAAAAGTGTTTAACTACAAAGAAACCAATAGTGCAGCTACAAATAAAAAAATTCCATTTCAAAATAATATATCGCGTTCTTTAAGTAAGGACATTTTAGAGAATATAAAAAGAATAAAAGATGATTTTGGAGATAGCTCTGACCTTGTGATCCGACATGAAACACTTGGGGAAGGTATGCAGTATTCTTTTGCAGTCATTCATATTGACGGAATATCAAATGAGAAATTAGTGAATGATGGAATCATTAATAAAATCGTTCAAATTAATACAGAAAAAGAAACAACGCTGTCATTGACAGATTTAGAGAATGGCTTAAAAAGTGTTATCGCAGTTTCAAGTTTAAAATCACAATCAAGCTATACAAATCTCCTATCAGCATTACTAATTGGAGATACCGTTGTTCTTTTAGATCATGATAGTAATTTCTTAGTTGCATGTACAAAAATGGTGCAATCTAGAAGTATATCAGAGCCTTCAACGCAAACTGTAATCAGAGGACCAAAGGATAGCTTTACAGAAAGCTTACGTACAAATACTTCTCTAATTCGTAATAGAATTCAACACCCAGCGTTGCGGATCGAGTCAATGAAAATAGGAGAAGTAACGAGAACTGATGTAGAAATAATGTATATAAAAGGAGTTGTAGATGAAGAGTTATTAAGGGAAGTAAAACACCGTTTAGAAGCTATTAATGCAGATGAAATCTTAGAATCCAGCTATATTGAAAACTATATTCAAAACGACCAAAAGACCATTTTTCCTACAATGATTAACACGGAGAGACCTGATGCTGTAGTAGGTAACTTACTGGAAGGACGTGTTGCAATTTTTGTAGCTGGTACACCATTTGTCTTAATTTTACCAGCTACATTTACGCAGTTTTTTCAATCTCCAGAGGATTATTATCAAAGCTCATACATAGGCACTTTTATAAGATTGCTACGTTATATGTCCTTTTGGACCGCCTTATTTGCACCTGGAATTTTCATTGCAATTACATCATTTCATCAGGCTGTAGTTCCAACGGTTTTATTAGTAAGCTTAGCTGCCCAACGTGAAGGTGTGCCTTTGCCAGCAATTGTTGAGGCTCTTGGTATGGAACTAATTTTTGAAGTATTACGTGAAGCTGGAATTCGAATGCCAAGAGCGGTTGGGCAGGCGCTTTCAATTGTTGGAGCCTTAATCTTGGGGCAAGCAGCTGTACAAGCAGGATTTGTATCTGCGTCAATGGTAATCATCGTATCGATTACTGCGATTGCTAGCTTTACGATCCCTTATTATAATATGTCAATTGCCGCAAGGATTCTTAGGTTTATATTATTATTGGCAGCAGCTTATATTGGTTTATTCGGAATGTTGATTGGGGGTTTAATTATATTAATACATATGTGTAGCTTACGATCTTTTGGAGAACCATATTTTGCACCATTTGCACCATTCCGTATAAAAAGTCAAAAAGATACTATTTTAGTTGTACCTAGTCAAGGAAACACAAAAACCGTTAAAGAACAAAGATCTGGAGAATAAGTATGAAAAGAAAATGTATGATCTTAATTCTAATTACAAGTTTACTTTTGGTGAGCTGTTCTAATTATAAAGAATTAAATAGTGTATCGATCGTGGTAGCTATGGGTGTTGATTATATACCTAAAGATAATCAATACAATATGGTTCTACAAATCATTAATCCGAGTGCAATTGCTAGCGTGACTGGTTCAATAGGTACACCAATTATTTCCCTAGAAGAAAAAGGTAGAACGATTTCGGAGGCGGCTCGAAATATTACCAAAAGTGTATCGCGATCAAATATATATTCTCATGTAGCACTCGTTATCATTGGTGAAAAGTTAGCAAAGGAAAAAACGTTGAATTATATATTTGATGTGTTTGAGAGGGATTCCAAAATACGTGTTAATATTCCGGTCATTGTTGCAAGGAACGATAGTGTTTATCGAGTGATGAATAACTTGCCAGCACTAGATAAATTACCGGCTAAGTCGATGGTAGGAAAAATTAAAAATACGTCATCTCTTTTAGGAGAAAATCAAGAAATACAAATGCGCCAAGTAATATCAGCCCTTTCCAGTAGTGGTAGAGAACCGGTCATTAATGGTGCAGTTTTAGAACATGAAACTAAGACTTCTGAATCACTTGATAATTTTTCAAATGTGAAATCATCCTATAACAAGATTGAGGGGTTAGGCGTTTTTAAAAAAGGAAAGCTAGTGGGCTGGTTAGATGGCTCACCGGCAAAATCGGTACAAATAGTTGATAATGCAATAAAAGAAACAAATATACAAATAAAATGCAGCAAAAAAGAATATGATTCGATGGAGCTCACACGTGTGAAAACGGACACGAAGATTAAAATGAAAAATAAAATACCAATAATTCACATAAAGGTAAAATCGATAGCCATTATTGATGAAGTACTTTGTAATGACAATTTTGATAAAGCAAACACGCTAAAAAAATATGAATTATTAAGTGAGAAAGAGATCAAGAAAACCATAGATGAAGGAATTAAAAAAGCACAAGGATATGGGGCAGATATTTTTGGGTTTGGCGATAAACTACATTTATCAGATCCAAAGGTTTTCAAAAAATATGAGAAAAATTGGGATGAACAATTTCAAAAAGCTAAAGTGAAAATTGATGTTGATGTCCAAATAAATAATGTAGGTATGAGAAAAAAAGCTTATCCATTTTAGAAAAGAAGGGAATGCTAATGAATCGAAAATTATCAATTGGTGCCTACCAATTCTTTAGTATTATATTTTTATTTGAAATGGGGAGCGCTACATTAGTAGGACTTGCATCTGGTGCAATGCAGGATGCTTGGATTAGTGTTTTAATTGCTTTGGTTACTGGATGCTTACTATTATGTGTTTATATTAAATTATTTGATCTGTATCCCGAGTTACCATTTACGAGATATGTTCAATCTATTTTAGGCAAGTTTGCAGGCAAAATACTAGCAATGGTTTATATACTCTATTTTATTTATATTGGAGCACGGGTTCTTAGAGACTTTGAAGAATTACTAGTGATTACACTTTACAACGCGTCCTCACTTATTTCAATCGGTATTTTATTTATGTTTTTATGTATGTATGCAATCTTTAAAGGCTTTGAAGTATTCGGTCGAGTATGTGAGTTTTTGTTTATTGTAATCATCTTCATAACGGTATCTATTATTGGTTTTGAAGTAATTGCTGGTTTAATAAAAACTGATAATATAAGACCCGTATTAGAGACTGGGTGGAAGACTGTAATAAAAGAAGCTTACCCATTGACCGTTACATTCCCATTTGGTGAAATGATTGTATTTACAATGATTTTACCTTATTTAAAGAAACCAGAATATGCATGGAAAGTCGGCATTCCTGGATTAATTTTTGCAGGTCTGGTTTTAACGTTAGAAACAATGCTTAATATTTGCATTTTAGGAGTTAACACGTTGGTGAGAGCTACTTATCCGATCTTAACTGCAATTAGTTATATCAATATTGCTGATTTTATTCAAAGACTTGATTCAGTCATTGTCATTATTATCGCTGTAGGAGGATTTATTAAGATAACGGTTTTTTTCTTTTGTGCGATCATCGGAGCGGCGGATTTATTTAAAGTGAAAAAATCCGATACACTTACTTATCCAATTGCAGTAATTATATTAATTTGTTCCGTCTGGATGGCACCTGACTACTTAGAGCATTATAAGGAAGGCTTCGACATAGTACCTTACTATTTACATATACCTTTACAAATCGTTATTCCTACTGTTCTGTTGGTCATTGCAATCATCCAAAAAAAAGCAAAAACAAAAGAGAATGCAGCATAGAAACTCTAACTGCATTCTCTTTCGTTTTAATTAGATGTCTTTTGATTTTGTTCTTGATTTCGTTTCTTTTTTAGTTTTTTCATATACGATAGGACGATTTTGGCAACGCCGAATGGTACAGTAAAAAAGAAAATTAATACATAATCTTCACCTACTAGTTCTGTTTTGCTAAGTTTTATATTCGTTAGCAGATGAGGGAATTCATCACCATTATATAAGTCGATTCCTTCCAATAAGCACATCTCTAGTATAAATAAACATAGAAATACCCAAAACACCTTCAAAACTCGCACCCCACTTAAAATGACTAATTACAATTATTTTGGTATATGATGGCAGTGATTATACGGAAAGTTAGGGAAACTTCAACAAAAGTCTACGATAATTTATCTGAAAATTCGGTATATAATAGAAGAAGTGGAAAAGGCGGTATCAAAATGATACAAATATTTAAAAACAAGAACTTTTCCTGGTTATTTTTAGCGAATTTTACTTCTCAGCTTGGTTCTGTAGTAGGGATGATAGCATTTATGTTGTACTTATTAAGAAAATTTTCAAGTCAGCCATACTATGCAACTAGAACCGAGAGCTTACCGTTTTAGCTCTCATAGAGTAATTGGAGTAATACTGGTATGCAACTGAGCGGTTTCATTATTGGTTTGCGTTAACTTACAAAATAAGATAGTATTATATTTATAGCGCATAGAAGCTGGTCTTAAGACTTGCTTCTTTTTTATTAACATATTGAATCTTTTCAATTGGAGGACTACATAGAATGTTAGATATTAAAGCAATTAAAGAAATTCTCCCTCATCGTTACCCATTTTTATTAGTAGATCGTATCATTGAGCATGAAGAAGGTAAACGTGCGATTGGTATTAAAAATGTTACAGCTAACGAAGAGTTTTTTAATGGTCATTTCCCTGACTATCCTGTAATGCCGGGAGTACTAATTGTAGAAGCCCTAGCACAAGTTGGTGGAGTTGCAGCATTAAGCTTAGAGCAAAACAAAGGAAAGCTAGCATTATTTGCTGGTATCGATAACTGCCGTTTTAAAAGACAAGTAGTACCAGGTGACCAGCTAAGACTAGAGGTTGAACTAGTGAAAATGCGTGGACCAATCGGTAAAGGTAAAGCAGTAGCAACTGTAGACGGACAAATAGCTTGTGAAGCTGAACTTACATTTGCACTTAAATAAATTGAATTAAATTAGAAAAAATCCTATTTTGAAAAAAATAGGATTTTTTTATTATTGAATATTGTGAAGCTACCAGTGAGATGACTGAGCTGTAAATTAAAATGGTAAAACTGCAAACTAGAAGACTTATAAGCAATACTGAAATCGTTAGTTCCTTACGATTTCCTCTCGAAGCGTCTCTAAGTATGCTTCTTTATCGTCCCTGTAAAATAAATTATATGTATCAAATGGAATCATCTTATCATCAGTCGTAACAAAATGAACACATGATTTTTTTACGCTACGGACATCTAAATCATAATTATCTTGGAATTTCATAATTAATACTCGAAATACATTTTCATAACCCATCCCATTTGGTAGAATCACTTTTGGCAAACAACATAGAAGGTCTTTTAAGCCTTGAAATCCACTTTGAGGGGAATGATTTAAACTAAATAACTTGAAAACTTTGTTACGTAATTCTTCATCACTCTCGAAAACAATTGTATTTCTTTCCCCTTCAAGCAATACATTCTTATCAATGATGCTAGTTAAAGGAGTTATTTTACCGCCCATTTTTAAAGCATAGCCCATTGCTAAACTATCAGGGTGACATGGCACTGGAATAATATCGTCTTCTGAATAGAATTCACTTTGTTTAATAATCTCTTGGCGAACTTCACTAAGTGTTAGGCGTTCGGTTGATGGGTCATAATTTTCTGTTCGTCCGGCATGTTGAATAGGCTGGAATGTTACACCACGTACGCATTTTTGTTCCGTGCCCCATTTAATAATCTTGCCGATTTCATGATCGTTTAAGCCCTTTTTTAGGACAGCTACCAGTGTCGTACTAATATTATATTTATTTAAATTATTAATCGCTTTTTGTCGGATCTCTCGCAAATCACGCCCCCTTAACTCAAGAAGTGTTTCCTCTTCAAAACTATCAAATTGGAGGTAGATTTCAAAGCCAGGTTTGTAGCTTGCGAGTCTTTTTACGAAGGCTTCGTCAGTAGCAATTCTAATTCCGTTCGTATTGACCATGAGGTGTTTAATACTTCGCTTCTTTGCCTCATCTAGTATGTCAAAAAACTGAGGGTGGATGGTAGGTTCACCTCCAGAGATTTGAACTACATCTGCTTCTTTTTCATTTTTTATAATCGTATCAAACATTCGTTTGATTGTATCTAAATCTTTCCAAGTAGTTCGTTTTGGAGAACTCTCTGCATAACAAATTGGACATTGCAAATTACATACATCTGTTATTTCAACAATACTCAAACAACTATGTTGTTCATGATCTGGGCAAAGTCCACAATCATATGGACAGCCGTATTTAATTGGAGTGTTCCATCGATGAGGCATTTCACTAGGTTTAATAAATTCTCTACATAATTGATAATACGGGATATCTGTAGAAATTAGGACTTTCTCCATACCGTGATGCTTGCAGCGTTTTAACATATAGACGCAATCATTTTCATATATAATTTTTGCTTCTACTTTTCGTAAACATTTACTACAAACAGAAAGTGTAAAGTCAGTGTACGTATACGGACGATTTGGCACGATAATTTCTCCTTCTCTGGTAGATAAAATAGATAGCGTAATATAATACGCCTAATAAACAGGTTATTTGGATACTACTCATTTCCCCATAAGGCTTGATTGTTGGTTTTAGCCACTCAATGAAAAACCTATAAAGAAAGTATGAGGCTGAAAACAGAGCAAAGTGAAAACCTTCATAAGGTTTTTGTCTAAAGATGTATTTTATAACGAACAGTAAACAGCATAAAAAAGCAATATCATAAAGCGAAGTTGGATGACGTTTTATTCCATCGCCAAAATCAATACCAAATACATTTGACGTAGGTATTCCATATGTATCATCAGTTAATCCAGTTAAAAAGCAACCGATTCTTCCAATACACATTGCCAGACAAAGTGGGAGGACCATATCATCACCGGTTGAGCTTGTTTGGTTACAAAGTTTTTTACTTAACTCAACTCCAATGATACCGCCTAGCAATCCGCCGACAATGGTTTTTCCTTGAAATATTCCAAAAAGACCATGACTATGAACGGTGAGCAACAATTTTGGGATGTCCTGAAGTGAAGCGACAATCAGACTGCCAAAAAGGGAACCAAGAATTGCTCCAATTAGTACATATACGGTTTTTTCTTCACTAATTGTTCCTTTTCGGCGGAACTTAATATATACTCTAAATCCAATAAAAAAGGCTAAGCTTTCAAAAACTCTATGTGGATGAAGTTCCATGCCAAAAAGCGGGATCATTACAGGGGTGTTTATAGTATCACTTCCTTTTTTATTTCAAAAAATTTATTGTCATGATGCTAACCCTATGATACTATTTTTCTGAATATTCTACTATCCTATATTTATAGGAAGTTCAAATTAGGGAGGGGGGATGAGGTTGCCAGATAATCGCGATCATCATCCAGTTGCAAATTTTTTTAAAGGGCTTTTTCTCGGAACTCTCACTTCATTCAGCGGAATCATTGTTACACTACTAGGAATCGATTCACTAAAATTTCCTATTGCGGCAGGAATTGTTGTTGCTATACCACTTCTAATAGGCATTTCTCTTTTAGTAGTCTCAAAAAGAAAGTTCTTGGCAATTGGGTTTTTCATGTCTCTCCCGATTGTATTCTTTATATTCTATTCGATTTGTGGGACTTTTTTTTATGATATTTGATAAAGTGTCTCCTTTACGGAGGAAGCATCCCTATTATCCAGCAGACTGCAATTTAATATTGAAACCAAAACAAAAAACATGCATATTCCCATCGCATGTTTTTTATTGTTTTATTTGTCGTTTTAATTAAATCATTTTTCTCCACTCAATAGCTTTTCGCTCTATTTCCTTCACAAAAGCATCTTTCCCATCCATGTATCCATAAATATCATTTGGAAATTTTTTAGCAAGTTGTGCTTTTAATTCTCCATATGCTTTCATCTCATCCTCATGTGCCCTTAAATAAGCAGGAACTGCTAGATGACGCTCAATTTCTTTTTCATTATCAAACTGATACATATGCATTTGATGGGTACGATTTTCGCCACCTTTTCGGAAGTATCTTCTACCTGGTAGACCGAACTCACCAAGCCCCTCATAACCAATCTCAGCTAATTGATCGTTATACTTGTCTATGTTTTCTATGTTTTTAACGACTGGCAACATATCGATAATCGGTTTAGCTTTTAAATTTGGCACAGATGTACTGCCAATGTGATGAATTTCAATAAGCTCATCTTTTAAGATTTCATGAATACGGTTAGCTTCTACTTGAAATATGTTTTTCCAATTTTCATCATGGTTTTTGACAATTACATTCATTCCACTTTTTGTGCCCATATTAAAACCTCCATTTAAAAGAAAATGGGATTATCTAAAATACAATAATCCCATTTTCCTTGCATATTAAACACCTAACAAATCAACAAGCTCATCCATAGACAATTCTGTTATCCATTGTTCGCTCGTTATGATTGTATCGTTAAGTGATTGTTTCCGTTGTAGCATTTCATCAATTTTTTCTTCTAGTGTCCCAATCGTTACAAATTTATGGACTTGAACGAATTTTGTTTGTCCGATTCGGTATGCTCGGTCAGTTGCTTGATTTTCAACAGCTGGGTTCCACCAACGGTCAAAGTGCATAACGTGATTTGCTGCTGTTAAGTTTAGTCCTGTTCCTCCAGCCTTGAGTGAAAGAATAAACACTTTTACCTCACCGTTTTGAAAGCGAGAGATCATATTATCACGGGCTGTTTTAGGAACGCTACCGTTTAAGAATAATACTTCTTCACCAAATTTTGCTTGGATTGCCTCTTTAAGCATATCGCCCATTCTCACATATTGAGTAAAGATTAGACAGCTTTCGCTTTGTTCAAGGATTGGGTCTATTAATTCGAATAGTCGTTCAACTTTGCTTGATCTCTCTTCGAATTCAACAAGCTGTGATTCCTTTAAGAATAAAGAAGGGTGATCACAGATTTGTTTTAATTTATTTAGCATCCATAGAATACGGCCTCGACGTTCGATACCAGTTAATGTATCGATTTGTTTTAAACTGTCTTGAACAACTTGTTCGTATAATGCTGCTTGTTCAACTGATAAAGGACAAAGCATCTTTTGTTCTTGTTTTGGTGGGAGATTTAATGCCACGTCTTCGTCTTGCTTTGTACGTCTTAGTAAAAAAGGCGAAATTAAACGATGAACAGCATTTATCTTTTCTTCATCTCGGTCCTTCTCAATAGGATTTACATAATTACTAGCGAAACGGTTTAGAGAACCAAGATATCCTCTATTTATAAAATCAAATATTGTCCAAAGCTCCGTTAAGCGGTTTTCCATTGGAGTACCGGTAAGAGCAATGCGGTGCTCAGATTTTAATCCACGAACTGCACGAGACTGCTTTGTCGTTGGGTTTTTTATGTTTTGCGCTTCATCAAGAATGATACTTTTCCAAACATATTGTTTTAGGTCTTCATAATCTAATACGCTTAAAGCATAAGAGGTGATGACAATATCGACATCTCTCATTATTGAAAATAAGTCTTCGCCTTTTAAACGATTCCCCCCATAGTGAACATGAACAGTTAAATCGGGATAAAACAATTCAATTTCTCGTTTCCAGTTGTTGATAACAGAAGTAGGGCAGACAATCAATGATGCCCCTTGTTTTTCTTCGTTTTCTTTACGATAAGCTAAATAAGAGATCGATTGGATTGTTTTACCAAGCCCCATATCGTCAGCAAGTAGTGCACCAAATCCCATATTTTTTAAATGAACTAACCATTCAAATCCTTTTTGCTGATATGCACGCAAAGTTGCTTGCAGACCATGAGGAACAGTAAGCTCAGGAACTTCTGAAATGGATGTTAATCGTTTAGTTAGTTCTCGGAATACATCATCTACTTCGATTTCAACTTCGGCAAAAGGTGATTGATCGTCCTCGGGTTTTTCAGTCCCCTGTAGTAGCTCATGTTGAAGAACTTCGTGAAATCTAAGTCCTTGCTTCTCAGCCTTTGCCATCATTTTCTTCATACGTGCAATAAAAGCAGGGTCAAGTGCAATCCATTGACCGTTAAATTGAATTAAACGTCTTTGATTTTCAACGAATTGCTGGAATTGTTGTTCTGAAAGTTCCATCCCATTTGTAGAAATTCGCCAGTTGAAGTCAACCAATGTTTCCATATTGAAAAATGAATTTCCAGTAGGTTTACCTTTTACACTTGCTTTTAAAGTCATCTTATTTTGTTTTAAAGCTTGCCACCAGCTTGGTAAAAGAACCTGAATATTTGCGGAAAGTACTTTTTCACTATCTTCTGTTAAAAATGTCCAAGCTTCTTGTTCACTTAAAACTTCTTTTGGCTTATGATCGTCGATTAAGTTTGGTGCTAATAATCCTACACCTTGGAACGTTCGATCTAGATACTCAGCATAAGATGAATGCTTTTTATGTAATGATTCATGTCCGTTATATTCATAAGGTTTTATAGTTTTTCGTTCATCAATTAAATATGTACGTAAATTCCAGTCATCATGTTCACTCATTGGTTCTTCAAGTACTAATCGAATTGAAAATGGAACATCATCGTCTCTTAGCCCGATTTTTACATGCCAATCGTCTTCATCAATACTATGTGTAAGTTGCTGTTTTATATAACTTGGATTGTGATACAAGCCCCTAGCAATATCCCAGCGTTTAGACTGTAATGTTTCGATTTCAAACTGCTGTTTAATTGCAGAAGAAACCAATTCCTGTATAGTTGGTTCTAATTGTTCAAATCCATCAATTTTCCATAGCTCTTCCCCAGTCTGATAATGAGCAAAACTTGGCGAAACGTGGCCTTCGTTAAAATCATCGTATAACCGTGAGATTACCGAATGAAACTCATTTGCTTCATCTAAATAAGTAATCTCTACTAATGAGTTTTCTTGATGTTCTCTAAAAAAAGTAAGTGCTTCGATTGGAGTTAAAAGAATTCCTTCAATCTGACCGACTCGGGTCGGCTGCAATAATGTCCCATAATATGAAGGTTCATGCCATTGAAACACTAGATGCTTCCATGCGGTTACCGGTAAAATGACACCGTGACTTTGCATTCCATAAATGAGTAAGCCTTTTCGCTCGACCCATTTTACGGCAATACTAAGATTTGCTAGTCGCTTCATTGACTAATTTTCCTTTCTTTAATTCCTCTTGAAGTGCACGTAAACGAATAAATTGAGATTCAACATACTGAATATAGTCTTCCCACTCATTCATACGCTTTAATTTTTTATAATTTGTTCTTAGTTTTTTTAAATATCGTACAGCTATTTTATAGTTTACTCGGCCTTTTAACTCAATGTAATAAAGAACCAAGTGATGGTATATAGGTAATACTGATTGAGGTGAGTTCTTATGTACTTCCTGAAGGTCATGTTTATCAATGTAATCAGGATTATAAGAATATAAGTGCATTTGCAGCTCAGCCCATCGTTTGTATTCACGATTATGCATTAAATAATCTGTGTACTGCATCACACTATATGGAAGTAATGCTTGATAAACTACTTCTAGCCCGGCCGTTTCATTAGTGTAAAAACTATTGTACTCATAATTAGTAAGGAAATGTTTCGCAAAAGTAGTTTTTGCATACTCATCATCGCCATTTTTTAAAAAGTGTAAAAGCATCTCGTAATATAATGGCAAAAATAATGTTAGCCGATCTGTTTCATTGTTTTTTCGAAGACTTTCGATCCAGTAAGTAAAGCAATAGAGAGTACGTTCATTATTGTTGTATTGCTTTATGATGGACAGCATTGTTTCATCTTCTTTTAATAAAAAATATAGATGAGCTTTTCCTAAATCTGCATAATAATTGTCTTCAACCTTTGATAAAGTTTCTAAATCCTTATATAAAATCTTTGGACTATTTAATAGCTCTTTATATACATGACGAAAAGAGTTATATCGAGGAACTAAACAAAGGCTTCTTTCTAATAAAAGAGATTGCAACTGCTCACTAAGAACCTCTTCGTACTGAGTAGAAACAGAACCTCCAGTTAAATTATGTAATTGCCTACTAACTGCATCAATTTGATTTTCTAACATTGTCATTTCGCGCGGTAAATGCGCATTGTCGTAAACTGTACTTTGAATTTCTATTTGTCCGACCATTTTATTCATTGTAAATATTGACGCAAGTAACTGATATTGTAGCTTTTCCTTTTCTTGACGTGGTTGTTGATTCAATAATCCATGATAAAACCGTTCATATAATGGATAAACAAAATAAACATCTTGGTAAAATGACGTTCTTTGCTGTTCTATATACTCCTTATACTTTTGCTCAAACAACGCCACTGTCTCTTTTGGTCGATCCTGCTCAAACATATTCATTTGATCCAGCAGTTGGCGACCAGTCATGATATTCGGGATACTTTTTAAAGAAGACTGTTTAAACTTCCTCATAATATCTCCGACTAAAGAAAATGAAGCGGCAGCATAGCAAAGTAGTGCAATTTGATGTTGGCATGGAGGAGCTTCGTAGCAATCACATCCATTTTGATCATGGTTTTCAATATGTAGAATTGGTAAATGAATTTGATCGCCTTCTTCAACAACACCAACTAGGCGACCTTCGCGAACCGATACATTGTATACTTGACCTAGTCGATACAACTGCAGACCAGTTTCAACAAGCTCTGCGTCCCTCGTATTTTGAGGAGAAAGCTTTGAAAAAAGTGAATATGAAAGTTCATAAATAATATCTTTACTTAAATCACGCTGAAGCATTCGATGCCTCCTTACTCGAAACATTCTTATTGGTAATTATACCCTAAACAAATACGATACACATAGCCGAAAAGGGAAAAAATGAAAGTTGATATAGATTGTTAATATTAAGCCGTAATTAAAATTTAGGAATCATAAATAAAAAGGTGAATCGCAATTAAGATTCAGGAATCATAAATAAAGAGGTGAATCGCAATTTAGATTCAGGAATCACAAATAAAAAGGTGAATCGCAATTAAGATTCAGGAATCGCAAATAAAAAGTGTGAGTCGCAATTAAAATTTAGGAATCGCAATTAAAAAATGTAAATCACAATTAAAATCCAGGAATCGCAAATAAAAGTGTGAATCGCAATTAAAATCCAGGAATCGCAAATAAAAACCATCAAATCAAATAAATTCAAAAATAAATCGTACTTATATGTAAAATCCTCATAGTTTCAACTAAAATCTATAAAAACATACCTATTTTAAAGTAAAAAACGTAACAGGAATAGGCAGGTGTGTAATAAAATTTTAATATGCAATGAAAATGCTAATATTATAAACTAATAATATATTAGACAATTAAAATAAGCTCCCTGAATAGGGGGCTTTTCGTCTGTTATGAGATTTTTAAATAAAAAACAATTACTTACATATACACAATTGTTTTTGATTAACTAGAGAGGTGAAGGATTTGAAAAAAAGTTTTATTAGTTTAGTTGTTTTAGTACTTATATTTAGTATGTTTAAAGATGTATTTGCAGAATCAATAACAAAAGCAAATACAGAAAAATGGGTTGTAACTCTAAAACCTACAGATTTGACGATTCAGAATACTGAAACTGGAGGAACAACCGGCGGAGGAACAACTGGAGGAACAACTGGAGCGACAACTGGAGGAACAACTGGAGCGACAACTGGAGGAACAACTGGAGCGACAACTGGAGCAACAACTGGAGGAACAACTGGAGCGACAACTGGAGGAACAACTGGAGCGACAACTGGAGGAACAACTGGAGGAACAACTGGAGAGACAACTGGAGGAACAACTGGGGCGACAACTGGTGAAGCAACTGGAGGAACAACTGGTGAAGCAACTGGAGGAACAACCGGAGGAACAACTGGTGAAGCAACTGGTGAAGTAAAAAACGCAACAACAACAACTACAACTATAACAATACCAGCAAACGTTAAGTTAAAAGTAGATAAAGAAGAGAATGACCTTTATTATGTTACTTATAATGGGAATGCTGGGACTATTTTGAAAAGTGCGGTCCGAAATGCAACTCCATGGGAAATCTACCCAACGGCGAAAGTCTTTAAAGTAACCAATGATACACCTCTATTATTAAATGAAAATGGTAAATTAGTGAATAGAGGAACAGTTAAAGCAAATACGATTTTTAGTAAAATAGGTACGAAGGATCAGTATTTAATGATCCAATATTCTAATCAAACTGCTTATATTGATAAAAATAAAACAATCCCTTTACCAAATGAGACCTTGCCTGTAATCAGTATTGTGACGCAGCCTGTTAAAATTACGGCGGGTGTTGCAGTACGAAATACTAAAATTGTTTTCCCGCGGGATCCGAAACCAACAATGGTTACCATACCTGCTAAACAAAAAATAGTAATTGATTCAGCCTATTCATCTTATTATGTCGTTAAAGTTGGAGGGCTTAAGGGGCTAATCCCTAAAGCAGATATTTCGTTAAAAACTTATAACTACGTTGACCCAAATGGTGACTACTCATATGACAAGTTGACAGCGGATTTACAGGAACTGAATGCTTGGTACCCTGGATTTACTAAAGTTGAAACAATTGGTAAATCGGTAGATGGTAGAAATTTATATGCGATTAAGTTAGGGACTGGTAAATCTGAAATTAGTATAAACGGTTCGCATCATGCACGTGAGCACATGACGACAAATGTCATAATGGAAATGCTTGATCAATATGCTAGTGCGTATGAAAAAAATACAAAAATTGCTGGTTTTGATGTAAGAAAATCATTATCACAAACGTCTATTTATTTTGTACCAATGGTTAATCCTGATGGTGTTATGCTTGTACAAAAAGGTGCGAGCAGTGCAAAGAATCCAAATCAGGTCATTAAATTAAATAAAGGTAGCAAGAATTTTAAAGCTTGGAAGGCAAATGTACGTGGTGTAGATTTAAATCGTCAATATCCAGCTGGGTGGAATACAATTTCTGGTAATAAGTCAAAGCCTGGCCCTGATAACTATAAAGGTACAAAGGCTCTAAGTGAACCAGAAGCTAAAGCTTTATATGATTTCACTAATAAACATTCATTCAAAAATACAGTTGCATACCACTCATCAGGAAATATTATTTTCTGGCATTATAATCAATCAGGAACTCAAATGGCTAGAGATAAGGCAATTGCTACAAAATTATCAAAACAAACAGGCTATAGTTTGGTCGCTCCTGCAAAAGGTGGAGGCGGTGGATATAAAGACTGGTATGTTGCTGCAAAAAAACGACCTGGATTTACGATTGAAATTTCTCCTTATGTAGGGAACAAACCAGTTCCAAATAGTTACTTTAGTAGTATTATGAAGAAGAACTTACCAGTTGGTTTAATACTTGCTAACGAAAAGTAAATAATGAGGTCATTTTTTATATTAAAATTATTAAATTTAATTATTCTTCGTGCACAATTTGTTTTTCGTTTCATTTTATGTTACTATAGGTACATACTTAATAAGAAATTGGTTAATTCAATTCATGTGTTAAAAGGGACGAATTTTCATCCTGTTCTAATGTGTGTATTTTTTCTTAACAATACTCATTAAGTGTAAAAAAACAGGTATATATGGAGGTTCGTACAATGAACACAGGTACAGTTAAATGGTTTAACGCAGAAAAAGGTTTCGGATTCATCGCTGTTGAAGGTGGAGACGATGTATTCGTACATTTCTCAGCTATCCAAGGCGACGGTTTCAAATCACTTGAAGAAGGCCAAAAAGTAAGCTTTGAGATCACTCAAGGTAACCGTGGCGCTCAAGCTGAAAACGTAGTTAAATTATAATTTTCGCTTCTGAGTGAATAAAAGGCTGCTAGCATTTTTGTTAGCAGTCTTTTTTATTTTGTTTGGAGAAGTGAAGAGGTAATGGCGACAACTGCAAATAAAATGTCTACAACCGTAAATAAAACAGCCAAATCTGCAAATTAAAAAAAGTAAATTTTAAAAAATTACCAAAACTGCAAATATCTGCTGGTGTTTTTATTATAATTGTATTAAATCAACTAAAAATGTTTTAAAAAACTGATGAAAGTAAATTTTACCAAAAAAACACAAAAGGTGGACTCGTGACTTACATTCATACCTTTTTTAATCAATTACTTCTCCTAGGTATTCTTGAAAGTAACTAATAAGTTTAAAAATCAACAAAAAAAAGAGCTTTTGGTAAGCTCCTTTTCTTAAATAAATCTTTATTTTAATGCAGAATCAATTAATTCGGTTGCTTCAAGTTGAGATATGCCTTTAATTAAGCTAAGTTCACCAACAAACATGCGTTTGGCCATGTCTAGCATTTCTCTTTCGCTTGGATTTAAAGGTTTCTCCCTACTTTGAAGTGTTAGATCACGTACAACTTGAGCACCAGCGAGTAATTCGCCAGACTTTAATTTTTTCATGTTTAGATCATATTTTTGTTTCCAAGATAAGGAATCGTCGGGAAGACCGTTTGAAAAGTCATCTAATACATTACTTAAATGGTCTTTGTCTTCGACTAAACGAATTTTCGTGTTTGACACATTCCCTTGAGGGACCATCAATTTTAAATTGCTGGATGGTATGTTGATTATGTAGTACTGTTGTGTTACACCTTGTATAACTTTCTCTTCGATGGAATCAATTACTGCAGCTCCCTGCATTGGGTAAATAATTTGATCGCCAATTTTGAACAATGTACCCACCTCCGAAAATTCTTATAACTTAAGTATAACATTAATAAATGAAATAACAAAATTTATATGATAACATTTGTAAAATAAAACTGTCAATAATTTTATGTATATATTTTTGCTTTTTTGGGGAAAAGATGAACATGTCATATGGTCGTGGACATAATATGAAGAAAGAGACTGTCGAAAGGAGGTTAGGTTACTAATGAATTTTCGTGTAGTTATTTTTATCGTTACAGTACTTACTTTTTTTACAACGACCACTGGATGTAGCCAACAAGAGCAAAGAGAGCTAGAGAAGCTTCCCAATGGCGTATTACTAGCAGCATCTGAGCTTTCTTATGAAGCATTTCTAGATAAAGAATTAGGCAAAAGCTTAAGAGAACATAAAGGGATTGCTGATCCATTACTTACTCAAGTTCATAAGAATCTTAGCGATTATCGGCTTGTTTCCATTACATCTGGTAATATTGGATTTTCAGCAATAGCATTAAAAAACAATAAAGATAATAGTTTGCTATTTGCATTTAGTGGATTAAAGAAAATTAATTTACAAGATATTTATCAAAGACTGGTTGAATTTGAAACTCCAGAGAACGGTTCACCAGTTGTTGTAGATCAACAAGCTCAGCAAGCATATAGCTGGGTTAAATCAATATTAAATAAAAAAGAGAATAATCATTCAAGTGTATATGTTACAGGTCATTCCTTTGGAGGTTATTTGGCTCAATTTGTAGGTTACCAGCTTAAAAATGATAAAAAATTGAAAAATCATCTATTTGTACAGGGGGTTACATTTAACTCATTAGGTGTACTATTAGATGATGGTTCGAAAAAACTTCATGCAAAGTCACAAAGAGTCCAAAAAACATTTAAACCGCTGTTTACAAATTACATTGTAAATGGTGACCCATTGGACTACGCCAATAAAACCTTCTTTAAACAAATAACTGGGTACTCACTCCAGCATCTCGGTAATGTAAAATATATTACAGTTGATGAGAATTATAAAGCGTCTTTAACTGCTTTAGAAAAAACAACAGATTTATGGACAAAAGCAAGATTATTGAAACCTTTGTACCCATATCACGATTTAGTTGAGTTTGAGGGTGTGTTTTGGAAATAATATGGAGAAGTTGAAAAAAGAATTTGTCAATTAAATTGTTGGATTGATCATTGATAAGTAAGTTGTGTGTTATGATTTCCACTACAGTGTGCTCGCTTTCCATGGGTCGAGATTCTTTAGCTCCTCGGCGCCGCCTGCTCGGTCTCAGCCTTCCCGCTAATCCCATAGGAGTCGAGCACCCTTTCGTTCCAATCGAGTTCTTTATAAAAAAGGAATATTCTTAAAAACAATAGAATAGTCAGGTGAACGAATGAATTACCCCTTTATTCATCAAATTATGCTGACGACTTACACATCTCTAAAAATATTGATCGTCTAAAAGAAGATAGTTTAAT
Organism: Gottfriedia sp. NPDC057991; assembly: GCF_042886615.1. Classification (NCBI taxonomy): domain Bacteria; kingdom Bacillati; phylum Bacillota; class Bacilli; order Caryophanales; family Bacillaceae; genus Gottfriedia; species Gottfriedia sp. NPDC057991. The sequence continues at coordinate 403,412 of NZ_JBHVQN010000003.1, read as the reverse complement.
TTTTGCAAGTTAGCTAAAACATTTATAGATCAACCAAAATCACATGTTAATTAATAAGAAACAATAATAAATATTCTACTTTTTCATAGAAATTCATTTAATGATTATTTATCACTATTGACTACAATATATTTCAACACTCTGAAAAGCTACTATCAATAGATAGTAGCTTTTATTGAATTATTTATTTTGTATGTCATCTCTTAGTGATTCTACCTTTGTTAGGGCTTGATCAATGTCTGACTCGCTTACCCCAAAGTGAGCTAGGGCATCATGGAGATGGGTAGCAATTGCATTAAAATGTTCGGGTTGAATATTCATTCCTTCATGAGCTTTTGACATGGATTTACCCGTATACTTGTTAGGTCCACCTAAAGCGAAGCTAATAAATTTCGTTTGATGACGGCGTTGTTTGTCCATATCTGTTTTATCAAAGAAATGATTAACTGTTTCATCTTTTAGTACTAATTCATCATAAAAATAATCAACTACTTTTCCTACTGTTTCTTCTCCACCATATTTTTCATAAAGAGTTTGTTCCATTGAGTAGCTTCCTTTCAATATAAGATATAAGTAGAATCCCCGAAATTAGATGGAAATATTATAATTTATAACTGATTATTTAACGATTAGGTCATGATCTGAAAAAACATTTGCTAAACAATTATGTTTCTTATAATTAAGCTTTTATATGTAGGCCTAATTAATCCGTGTAAACAAGTTGATTAGGCCATTATAGATTCAACCACATATGCATAACTGGTACTTACTTGGTAGAAAGTTTTAAACTGTGTACGAAGTAATTTGTGTAATCGATAGAATGAATATTTTTGTATATTGATATAAGATAAATTAATGGTAGTTGAATTTTATTTTAATGAATAATTAACGATCCTATTGCGGCTTAGCTCATACTGTTTCAACTATTTCTTTTAAGTGACTGTATTGTTTTTATTAATATCTTTAGATGTTAATGCAAGTGTATTATTGATTAATGTGTTGTCTTCAATATCATAAGGAGGCGCACCGATGCCACCGTTAGTTGTGTCAATTCCAACCCTTTTTATTTTGGATGTTATTTTGTTTCCTTTAATTACTGCTCCTTTAACTTGAGTAGGAGAATCTTTCCATGCGTCACGGCCGATTTGAATTATTGGATGATCCGCAGAAGTTGTTACACTATCATTTATTGTATTATTAAGAAAGGCAAAACTTGTTGCATTATTTACTAAAATAATGTTACCAGATACAGATTTATCAAAGTCGAATGTTGAACTTGATATAGTAACATTTGGATATCCATTGTCGTTATCAAGTATAACAGTACTATTTTTAAACTGTCCTTGGTTAATAGTTACTTTTCCAGGATAGAAATTTATCTTTCCATTTGTAACAATTAGATTGTTATAGTTTCCAGAAGCCAATCGAGATTCAGTAGTATTATTAAATGTAACATTCGAGTATACATTCGAAGCGAGTCCATTGCCACTTAGACCATTGTTTCCTTCTAGATAAATAGTGCTCAACGTTATTGGTTTGTCTCCCCATATAGCAAAACCATGCAATTCTGAATCTTGTCCAGAAGATGTAAGAGAAATATTGGATACGTTTATGCCGTTTTCAACAGTCTGGGTAAAGCTGATATCTGAATCAACGCCAAAAAGACCATCTACAATTATATTTTCTCCACCGTCAAAAACTGCTCCACTTTTTGTTAGTTTGTTATTTGTAAAAGTAATATTAGAAGAACCGTCAGAACTTACAAACGAAGAATTATCAAAGGTGTTATTAGAAGCAGAAACGCCACCCCAGCTAGTTGAAGCAAAAGCTGCATTAGGACCAAAGTAGTTATTTTTTGCTATCGCATGACCGCCATAAGAGAGTACCATATGAATTTTATTATTTAAAAAGTCATTACCGCTTATTTCCGTATTTATACCCGGGTAAAATCCAGGCTCTAAATCAACTCCACTTCCAGGAGCGACTCCACTTATATCGTGAATTTTATTATTTAGTATTTTGACGCCATCTGTACCTACTAAACTGATGCCTTGTCTACGATTATTGCCTATATTGCAATTTTGTATCAATAAATTTTCTGTAACTGCAACAGACATCATTTGAACACCAACATTTGCTGTACTAGTAGCATTAAAAACAGCACGCCATTTAACTGCGTCATCTGGAATCTTAGAATATCCAAAAGATGAATTGAAATCTTGATCTTTATCAGATTTAACTAAACTTCCATCTGAGCGGTAATAATATAAATCGTATTTTCCGGTTACTCCATCAGGATTCCACATCATAATATTTCTAAAATGAGGATTTTGATACGCTGGGTCACTTAGGGTATAAGGTTTAGTGCGAATTTTACCTGATTGGCTAATTGGGTTTCCATTTGCATCTAATCCACCTAATTCTAGGTTGGCTGAATCAATCCACTCGCCTGTGACTGTTGTACCACCAGCTTGAACACCATCACCAGTAAAATCTGTAAAATTAACACCATCAATAATGACATTACTTGCTCCCTCTGTAATGATTCCAAATCCCCACTCATGTGTACCTGAAGTGTAAGGACCAACATAAGTGTAATCGTGAGTATACCGGTCACCTTTCAAGGCACCACCTTTTATAGTCACATTTACAATGTCTTTACTTAACGAAATAATAGCGTATTGTTCCCATTTATTTGTTTCCTTTTGAAGTACCGTATCACTATCCATTAAAAATGTCATATTACTTACCATATTAATTTGAGCATTATTATCTCTATCTTCTACGCCCTTAGCAATTAAGTAAGTACCACCTAATACATGAAAGGTAGTGTACCCGTTGCTAGTTGCCCACTGTAATGCCTGGTTAAATCCATTCGTTGTTTCAATAGGATGAGAATTATCATTATAAATTCCCCATTTAGTTCTTTCTTGTGAAGTTAGTTCATATACTCCTCCTGGAGGAGAAACAACCGTAGTATCTTTAGTGACAACTGAGGAACTCGTGGATTGATTACCATACTGATCATTCGAGACAGCAGTGATTGTAATACTTCCGTTATTTAATGAACTCATATTAAATACCACTGAAAAATTGCCATTTGAATCAGATGTAGTTACTTTAGATAGTGGACTATGAATACCATCACTTACAGTTACTGTTACTTTTTGGTTTGCTTCCACTTTTCCAGTTACTGGATAAGCACTTTGATTTTGTAATGTAACATTCGAGACACTTAAAAGAATCGCTGGTCCAATTGTGTCTTTTAAAACAGTCTTATTAACCTTTCCACTTGTATTACCTTTTGCGTCCTTTTGATAAGCTTCCAAGTTTAACTGGCCGTCTTTTAAAGTAGTGAGATTTAATTTTGTAGAAAAGGTACCGCTTGAATTTGCTTTAACGGTAGTAGAAGTCGTATTTTTATTAGAATCTTTAAACGTTAAATAAATAGTAGCATTTGCAATCCCGCTACCACTTACGGTATAAGAGTTTGCATTTATACTTGTAACAACAGGTAAACTATTAATCTTTGGACTACTAATTGCCAAATAACATGACACTCCTTATAAATTAGTATATTTATAGGAGTAGTATATTTATTTCAGTCCAAATTGCTTGTGCAAATTAATATAAAGCAAAAAAGATGGTGAAACTATCTAGTAAATAAATGGGAAATTATTAAAAAAACTTAATCTTTCCTAGTAATTAAGTATGGTATATGTTCGTTTAAAAGAACACCTTTCTTCTTGTGTTTAGTACTGAATATAATTTATTAACAATAAATTTACTAGGAATTTATAATTAATTTACTAGAATCTACTATTATTAAAGCATAGTAAAATAGGTATAAATTGGAGCGAAAATGTTATTGACTAGTTCATTATAAAGAATTAAAATTAAGTTCATAATTACCCTAATTTTCAGAATTTACTCAGTCATAAGAGTAGTTATTATGCATAATTATATGCGTACACAATATTTTGATAGCTTATTAAAATGTTGTTCGTTATATAGAATCTTTAGTCATGGTTTTATATCCAGTAAAAAATACTAAAAAATGAAGGTGAATGGATGAATAGTGTAAGGCCTAAGGAAATTGATATAAAGGAATATTTTGATGTAATTAAAAGTCGATTTTGGATTATTATTGTTTTTACTATATTAACTACATCAGCTGGTTACCTATATCAGAAATTTTATAACAATTATGTTCCTGTGTATGAGTCTTCTACGAGAATAATGCTTAATACAAAGGAAGACTTGAGTACGTTAGCGGTTATGATTGATGATCCAACTGTTTTGGCAAAAGTAATTAATAATTTACAACTTAATATTTCTAAAGACACTTTAGCAAAAAAATTAAATGTGGAAAGAATAGGTGATTCAACTATTTTTAGTATTACAGTGCAAGATACCGATTCAACTATTGCTAAGAATATTGCGAATGAAACTGCAAAGTCATTTAAAGATGAAGTTAGTAATCTATTAGATTTTAAAAATGTACAATTATTAACTCCAGCAGAGGCAGCTTCAATGCCAATTAATCAGCAGAGTAATAAAGTTATTATTTTGGCATTTGTGATGGGAATAGTAATTAGTATTGCATTAATATTTTTACTAGATTCTTTAGATCAAACAATTAAAAGACGAAGCGAAGTTGAAGAAATCTTAGGGGTACCTGTAATTGGCATTGTTCCAAATATGAATAAGAAAAAGTTATTAAATGAGAAGAAGAAATATAAATTATTAAAAATTGAAGGTGAGAATGATGTTGATATTTAATAAAAGAAGACAATCTGCAGCCTTTAAAAAAAGAAATCTCGTGACGTTTACAAATCCCAATTCTTTTATATCTGACCAATTTCGAACAATACGTACAAATTTACATTTTTTAACTGAGGAAACAAAGAATAAGATCCTCTTAATTACTTCAACTGGTAAAGGTGAAGGAAATTCAACAATTAGCGCTAATTTAGCTGTATCGATGGCTCAGCAGAAAGAAAAAGTCTTATTGATAGATGCTAATTTAAGGGAAGCTTCAATACATACAATTTTTAAATTACAGAACAATGTAGGATTAACAGATTTGTTAACAAAACGTATAGAGCTTAAAGATGTAGTAACAAGTACAGATTTTGAAAATTTGGATGTATTGACTAGTGGGACAATTAATTTTAATCCTGTAGAACTTTTGGCGAATTCAGCGGTTAAAGAGTTATTTAAAAAATTGATTACCTCTTATGATAGTGTACTAATTGATTCGCCATCAATATTAGACTATACAGAGACAAGAGTGCTGGCGAATCAATGTGATGGTGTAGTTCTAGTACTTAATCGTGGTAAAACTGAAATAGAGAAGACGATTGAGGCTAGTAGAGTTATTGAGCTGTCACATGGAAGATTGATCGGTGCAATTATAAATGAAAAGTAAGTAAAATTTTTATTATTATGTTCTTAATTAAGAATAACGTTTAATAGAATAGTTTAGGTAATGTCTACTTTCCTTTATCAATGTAGGCACTCGATCATGCTGTGGGTTGAAATATGCCTTAGACGCAAGTCGTCAAGAGTGTGGTGTGAGGGTGGGTTGAATGCCCGTTTTTTATATAAAGTGTTTATTTATGTGCTTTTTAAAAAGAGTGCAAAAATAAGCACTTTATTACTACAGTATGGAGATGTGAATATGAAAAATAAGGATCGGCCACCTAAAACACTAAAGAATAAAAATAGATTTATTCAACAATTTGAACGGCTAAATGAAGCTAATTGGTTACCAAATAATAAAATAAAAGACGACGATGGAAGAAAAAAGCTTGAATTATATAACGCAGGATGGTTTACGAGAGGAGCATTCAAGTGACTTATAGGCAAAGATTATCTCTATTTATAATTATTGATTCATGTATTGTACTCACATCCATTTTTATTAGTCGATTTTTGGTAGACGCAACAATTGATATTTTTATTAAACCTGTTTTTATTAGTTCACTTTTTCTTTTATTAAGCCATCATATTTTTTCATTCATTTTTAAACTTTATAAAAAGGCATGGGAATATGCAAGTATAGGTGAAATAATGATTATCTTTAATATTGTAACGTCTTCAATACTTACATCATTAATTATCCAGCAAATGATTATGGAAAAAACGTATTTCAGGTTATTTGCGGTCGCTTGGTTACTTCATATGTTATTAATAGGTGGTTCAAGATTTACTTGGAGGTTATATCGAGATTCATTCGTTAGAAAAAATATTATTAAGAAGAGAACCTTAATTATTGGTGCTGGCGCAGCAGGCACTATGGTTGCGAGACAACTTTTAAAGAGTAACGATAATTATAGTCATCTCCATCCTGTTGCTTTTATAGATGATAACGTAAAAAAACATCATTTAGATATACTGGGTATTCCCGTCTTAGGAGGGGTTGAAAAAATAGAAAGTGTTGTAAATAAGTATTCAATTGAAAATATTATTATTGCAATTCCTTCTTTACGTAAAAAGGAGTTAAATATTATCTTTCAAGAATGCTCTAAAACAAACGCTAGTACTAAAATATTACCTATGTTAGAAGATCTAATTACTGGTAAGGTTTCAGTCAATCAGTTCCGTGATGTTCAAGTAGAGGATTTATTAGGAAGAGATCCTGTTGTAATGGATATGGGCAGTATTTCTGAATCGATTACAAATAATGTTGTATTAGTTACAGGAGCGGGAGGATCAATCGGTTCGGAAATATCGCGACAAATTTCTAACTTTAATCCGAAACAATTAATTTTACTTGGTCATGGTGAAAATAGTATTTATTCAATTGAAATGGAATTAAAGAATAGTTTTAAGGATTCAAGTGTTGAATTTATTACAGAGATTGCTGATTTACAAGACGAAAAGAAAATGATGTCAATTATGGAACAATATAGTCCGGATGTTGTCTACCATGCCGCAGCACACAAGCACGTACCTTTAATGGAGCGAAATCCGGAGGCAGCAATTAAAAATAATGTAATTGGTACGATGAATGTTGCAAAAGCAGCTAGCTGGCATTGTGTAAAAACATTTGTCATGATTTCAACTGATAAAGCTGTCAATCCAACAAGTGTAATGGGTTCAACTAAAAAACTTGCAGAAATGATTATTCAAGATATGGATAAAAGTAGTGATACAAAATTTGTAGCAGTTCGATTTGGAAATGTGTTAGGTAGTAGAGGGAGTGTTATTCCACTATTTAAAAAGCAAATCGAAAATGGGGGCCCTGTCACTGTTACTCACCCAGAAATGGTGCGTTATTTCATGACCATTCCCGAGGCATCTAGGCTAGTGATACAAGCAGGGGCATTAGCAAAAGGTGGGGAAATCTTCGTATTAGACATGGGCGAGCCGGTAAAAATAGTAGATCTTGCTAGAAATTTAATTTTATTATCAGGTCATTCACTTGATGATATAGAGATTGAATTCTCAGGAATGAGACCGGGAGAGAAGCTATTTGAGGAATTGCTAAAAGAAGAAGAAATTCATGAGGAACAAATTTATCCGAAGATTTATATTGGAAAAACGACTGATTTGCGCATAAGTGAAATACATGAAATTATTGATAACTTTTCAGATTTAGAGAAGGATGATCTTAGAGAAAGATTATTGAATTTAGCTAATAATAGAGTTATTTCTCAAACGAACGCCACAATGCCAATTTTAAAATAAGGGAGAAAAAAATGAAAATTAAAAAAGCCATAATACCTGCTGCTGGATTAGGAACTAGATTTCTTCCAGCAACAAAAGCAATGCCAAAAGAGATGTTGCCAATTGTAGATAAACCTACTATTCAGTATATAGTTGAAGAAGCTATTGAATCAGGAATAGAGGATATTATTATTGTAACCGGAAAAGGAAAAAGAGCGATTGAAGATCATTTTGATAATTCATTTGAATTGGAACAAAACCTATTGGAAAAAGGTAAATTTGAATTATTATCAGAGGTTCAGAAATCATCAAAGATGGTAGATATTCATTATATTCGTCAAAAAGAACCAAGGGGTTTAGGTCATGCAATTTGGTGTGCACGTAAATTTATAGGTGATGAACCATTTGCAGTGTTATTGGGCGACGATATTGTTAAAGCCGATACACCGTGTTTAAAGCAGATGATTGGGCAATTTAATCAATATAATGCTTCTATATTAGGGGTACAAACTGTAAATGAAGCTGAGGTTTCTAGATACGGAATTGTTGACGGAAGTTTAATAGATAATCATTTTTATAATGTTCATAGTTTGGTAGAAAAACCAAAGCAAGAAGAAGCTCCTTCAAATTTAGCGATTTTAGGCCGCTATATACTAACGCCGAGAATATTTGATATTTTAAGTAATCAGAAGCCAGGGGCTGGAAATGAAATTCAACTGACTGATGCAATTGCTGAACTTAACAAACAAGAAGCTGTTTATGCTTATGAATTTGAAGGAACAAGATACGATGTAGGCGAGAAATTAGGGTTTATTAAAACTACTCTTGAGTTTGCTCTTAAAAGAGAGGACTTGAGAAAAAATGTTCTAGATTATTTAACGGAACTAATGAAAAAAGAATTAATTAGCGGGTCAAATGATTAGAAAATAATGTTGATAGGTGAAAAAAATGAAAAAAAAGGTGCTTTTTTGTGCAACTGTGGATTATCATTTTACGGCATTTCATATGCCGTATATAAAGTGGTTCAAGGATAATGGCTGGGAAGTACATATCGCTGCTAATGGGGAAAACAATATTCATTATGTGGACAAAAAGTTTAATCTACCTATCCAAAGATCGCCATTTAATTTTAAAAATATGAAGGCACTAAAAGACCTTAAAAATATAATAGATGAAAATAATTATGAGATTATACATTGCCATACACCTATGGGGGGAATACTTGCTCGCCTTGCGGCTCGTAAGTCCAGGGTTAAAGGAACAACAAAATTGATCTACACAGCACACGGATTCCATTTTTGTAAGGGTGCCCCTCTATTAAACTGGCTATTATATTATCCAATTGAAAAAATCATGGCTCCCCTATCAGATTGTTTAATCACGATTAATAAAGAAGATTATGAGTTATCAAATAGTAGTTTTAATGTTAAAAGAATCGTACATATTCATGGGGTTGGAATAGATACAGAGGATTTTAAGCCAATTGATGAATTAAATAAAAAAGTAGTAAGAGAGTCATTTGGATATCAACCAGATGACTTTTTGCTTTTTTATGCAGCAGAATTTAATAAAAACAAAAATCAACAATTTCTACTTAATTCATTGGCCTTAATAAAAGATGAATTGTCGAATGTAAAACTTCTACTTGCAGGTGAAGGTGCTTTACTTAATGAATGTAAACAGTTAGCAAATCAACTTGGAATTTCACATATGGTAGATTTTTTAGGTTTTAGAAAAGATATTAAAGAAATTCTACCTATGTGTGACGTTGCAGTTGGATCGAGTCTACGTGAAGGGTTGCCGGTCAATATAATGGAAGCAATGTCTTGTGGCTTACCGATTATAGCAGTAGATAACCGGGGGCATAGAGAGCTTGTAACTAATAATAAAAATGGATGGCTTGTTGAGAGTATTGACTCCATTGGTTTTTCAAGCGCCATAAAAGACCTTGTCGAAAGTGAGGGTCTCAAAGAGAGGCTTGGGTCTAATAGTAGAAAGATCATTATGAGAAAATATAGCATTGATAAAGTAATATTGGAAAAAAGTGAGGTATATAAGAGCTATATGAACGAAATGGAGGATACAATGTGGGCGACCCTTTAAGAATCTTACATACCGTTGTTAATATGAACAGAGGTGGCGCGGAAACATTAATAATGAATTTATATCGTAATATTGATCGAACGAAAATACAGTTCGATTTTTTAACGTGTAAAGAGGGGGCATATGACTCTGAAATAATTGCCATGGGTGGAAAGATTCATAGAATTCCATATGTAACGGATGTTGGTCATTTAGGTTATATAAGAAAACTAGATAAGTTTTTTAGGCTAAATCCTAATTATAAAATCGTACATTCTCATATGGATAAAATGAGTGGCTTAGTTTTAAGAGCAGCAAAAAAAGCTAATATTCCCACAAGAATTGCCCATAGCCATAATACAAAAAGTGAAGGTGGATTGGCTTCACAGGTTTATAAATGGTATACGGGTAAATACATTGAACCTAATGCTACTCATTTATTTGCTTGCTCGGAGTCTGCAAGTAGGTGGTTATTTACTAAACGTTCTAGTGAATCTCTAATCCTAAAAAATGGAATTGAAAGTGAGAGGTTTCAATTTTCATTAAATTTAAGAAAACAAATTAGGGATCAGTTAAATATCTCAGACAAAGCATTCGTACTTGGCCATGTTGGGAGATTTAATCAACAAAAAAATCATCTGTTTTTACTAGAAATTTTTGCTTCACTATTAAAAAAAATGCCGAATGCAGTTCTAATCTTAGTTGGAGGAGGTTCCCTTCAAGCTAAAATAGAATCGAAAATAAAAGAACTTCAAATAGAGAAAAATGTAAAGTTACTTGGTATTAGAGATGATATTCATAAACTTTTACAAGCAATGGATGTATTTGTTTTCCCATCTTTGCATGAAGGTTTACCTGTAACGTTAATAGAAGCACAAGGTGCAGGTTTATCTTGTATTATCTCAGATGCGATTACAACAGAAGTAGATATGGAGATGGGACTAATCCAATACTGTTCTTTAAATGACAGTGAAAAATGGGTTGAGAAAATCTTGAAAGAAGCAAAAAGAAATTTTAATAGAGGAAATGCGGAGAGTGCATTGATCCAAAAAGGATATGATATTCGCAAAACAGCGGAGAATACCCAGAAGACATATATCTCGTTAGGGAGGTAGGATATGAAGAAGTTAACTATATTTACTCCAACATTCAATCGAGCATACTGCCTTCACAAATGTTACGAGAGTTTAAAGAATCAAACATGCAAAGAATTTATCTGGTTAATCATTGACGATGGTTCAACTGACAATACTAAAGAATTAGTTGAAGGTTGGATCGAAGAAAATAAAATTGAAGTTATGTATTATTGGCAGAAAAACCAAGGAATGCATGGTGCCCATAATACCGCTTACCAGAAAATTGTCACAGAACTTAATGTCTGTATTGATTCAGATGATTATATGCCTTTAGAAGCGGTTGAAAAAATTATTGAGTACTGGAATCAATTTGGTAACGATAATGTGAGTGGAATTATTGGGCTAGATGCATATACAAATGGAAAAATTATTGGTACAAAGTTGCCGGTTAATAGAAAACAGTCAAGATTATTTGATTTATATAATAGATTTGGCGTTACTGGTGATAAAAAGCTTGTATATCGAACAGAGTTAACAAAAGAATTTCCATATCCACTATTTAAAAATGAACGGTATGTTGGTCTAGCATACAAATATCACATGCTTGATAAACAATACGAAATGCTATTAATGAATGAAATTTTATGCTATGTAGAGTACCTTGCAGATGGATCATCGTTAAATATGTTCAGTCAATATATTAAAAATCCGAATGGGTTTGCGTTCTATCGAAAAGAAATGATGAAATTGCCCTTTGCAAGTCAATTGTTTAAATTCAGACAAGCCATTCATTATGTTTCTAGTAGCATTATGAGTAGAAACTGGAGTTTTTTAGACGAGACGCCTAAAAAAGGTTTAACAATCTTAGCGATTCCATTTGGAATAACTTTATATATTTATATTACGACAAAAACAAAAGCCGCCTAAAAAGTGGTTTTGTTTTTTGGAAGGATATTGGTATGACTATATTTTGGTTTAATTTAGCAATTGTATTTGTTTTTTCATTCATGGCGCGAGTAGCCTCAAGGGACAGCATATCTAGCACCGCAACTTTATCATCAGTCTATTTAAAACCTAATAAAACGTTGGCATTTATTGTATTAGTAACGCTAGTTTGCGTATCGGGACTTAGATCAAATATCGGGGACACATATGCATATGTGGATATCTATAAAAGACATGACTTTACATGGAACTATATTTTAGAGTCGAAGGATATTGGATTCGGCGTTCTGCAAATGATTTTAAAATATTTTTCTTCAAATCCTCAAATATTGTTAATTACAACAGCGATTATCACAAATGTATTGGTTATTTTTACATTGTATAATTACTCAAGAATTTTTGAATTGAGCGTTTATGTGTATATCACTGGTGGTTTGTTTCTGGTCTCCATGAATGGAATTAGACAAGTACTTGCTGCTTCCATTGCTTTTGCAGGCATACGACTTTTGCTAGAAGGTAGTTTTAAACGCTATCTACTCGTTATTTTACTTGCTTCATTATTCCATCAAACTGCACTTATTTTAATTCCAATTTATTTTCTTGTGCGCTTTAAAGCATGGTCAAAAGTAACAATCGCTCTATTATTATTTTCAATCGTATTTATAATTGGATTTAATCAACTTTCAACTTATTTGTTTAACGCCATTCAAGATACCCAGTATGCAGTCTATAAAAACTTTCAAGAAGGTGGAGCTAGCGTTATAAGAGTTGCAGTAACAGCAATTCCACTATTAATTGCTTTTATGGGAAGAGAGAAGTTAAGAGAAATGAATCCAAAGAGTGATATTGTTGTCAATATGGCTTTACTTGGATTTGTCTTTATGCTTATTTCAACGCAAAATTGGATATTTGCAAGAATTTCAATTTATTTTAGCTTTTATCAGCTAATTTTAATTTCATGGATTGTGAAATTATTTAGAGTAAGAGATCAAAAGTTAATCTATTATGGCATATTAATTTGCTACTTTTTTTATTATTACTATGAAAATGTAATAAGTCTGCAAATACAATATTTCAGCGATTATATTAACTTAAACTGGTAAAAGTGATCGTTTTTTAGTCTTTTATAGGAGGAAAAATAAATGGCAATTCTTGTAACTGGAGGAGCAGGATATATAGGGAGTCACACTATCGTAGAGCTGCTACAAAGTGGCAATGAAATTATTGTTCTAGATAATTTTTCAAATAGTAAGCCACAGGCATTAAAAAGAGTGTCAGAGATAACGGGTAAGTCATTTAAAACATATAATATTGACCTATTAAATAGAGATGAGTTAGATAATGTATTTTCTCAGAATAAAATATCGGCTGTTATCCATTTTGCCGGGCTTAAAGCTGTAGGTGAATCAGTCCAAACTCCTATTGAATACTATTATAACAATATTACAGGAACGATTAACCTTTGCGAAATGATGAGAAAATACGAAGTAAAAAAGCTTGTTTTTAGTTCTTCTGCCACAGTCTATGGTTCAACAAATGAATCACCGATATCAGAAAGTAGTATACTAGGTGCTTCTAATCCATACGGACGAACTAAACTTATGATTGAGGAATTCCTTAGGGACTTATACGAATCAGACCATACTTGGAGAATAGCATTATTGAGATATTTTAATCCAATCGGTGCACATCATAGTGGTTTAATTGGTGAAGATCCAAATGGCATTCCGAATAACTTAATGCCGTTCATATCACAAGTAGCAGTAGGTAAATTGGAGCAATTAAATATTTTTGGAAACGACTATCCAACAAAAGACGGCACAGGTGTGAGGGATTACATCCATGTGGTAGATTTAGCAATTGGTCATATTAAAGCACTTAAGAAATTAGAAAGAAACACTGGAATTGAAGCATATAACATTGGTACAGGCACTGGCTATAGTGTTCTAGAAATGATTGAAGCTTTTGAAATAGCATCTGGTAAAAAGATTCCTTATAGAATTAAAGAAAGACGTCCTGGTGATGCGGCAGTTTGTTATGCTAATCCAACAAAGGCTATGCAAAAACTTGGCTTTACAGTTACTAAGGGAATTCATTTAATGTGTGAAGATACATGGAGATGGCAAAAAAATAATCCGAACGGATATACTGAAGAGATTGAACATGTTACAGTGCAATAATGCAGTGTTTTTTTGTTTGGGAGGAAAAAATGGAATCAATTAATTTATCACAACAACAATTAATAGATATTCTAAAACTCTTTTATTATAGAGGAAGCCATTCGAATGAATTAAATACGATTGATTTTATTAATGATATGAAAAAAACGATCTTAATGATTAGTACAAACAATTTAGTAGAAACGAAGTAATTAATTTTTAGGAGTAAACTAAAAATGAAGAGAGTAATAGATTTAGTATTTTCAGTGATAATATTGCTGTTGCTATCGCTACCTCTAATAGTTGTAGCAATTTTTGTTAGATTAAAAATGGGTTCTCCTATATTATTTACTCAACAGCGCCCTGGTTTAAATGGTAAACCATTTTACTTGTATAAATTCCGGACAATGAGTGATTTGCATGATGCAGAGGGAAACCTTTTATCAGATGAATTACGTTTAACTGCCTTCGGGAAGTTTTTAAGAAAGTATAGTATTGATGAGTTTCCACAACTAATAAACGTGGTTAAAGGGGAAATGAGTTTAGTTGGACCTAGACCATTTTTAATGGAATATTTAGCTTTATATACAGAAGAACAGATGCTAAGACATAATGTAAAACCCGGGATTACAGGTTGGGCCCAAGTAAATGGACGCAATTCACTTGCATGGGAGGAGAAATTTAAAATGGACGTATGGTATGTGAAAAATAATAATCTCCTTTTAGATTTGAAAATCCTCATTAAAACAGCCATTAAGGTTATAAAGAAAGAAGGAATTTCACAGGAGGGGCAAGTAACAATGGGAAAATTCACTGGATCTAATGAAGTGATGTAATATGAGGGTAATTATTTTAGGTAATGGGGGACATAGCAAAGTTATCCAAGACATTATTTACTCAATAAAGGGAATTGAGATTATTGCTATATTAGATGACAAATATAAGGTTGAAAAACGTGAGAATGGGATTATATATGCTCCATTTGTTTCTTTAAAAAAATTTCTAGATCAAGACGCTAAAGTAGTCATTGCAATAGGAGATAACAAGCATAGAAAAAATTTAGTTACTTCAATAGATATTAAAAAAGAACAGTATTTAACAGTTGTTCATCCTTCAGCAATTGTTAGCACTTCGACTAGAATTGGATACGGAACAGTGGTCATGCCGAATGTAGTTATTAATGCACAAGCGCAAATTGGCGACCATTGTGTAATTAATACTGGGGCAATCATTGAACATGATAATCAAATCGGAGACTATACGCATGTCTCTCCGAATGCTACTTTAACGGGAAGTGTTTTAGTTGGAGAAGGTGCACATATCGGAGCATCGGCGACAATTATTCCTGGAATTAAAGTAGGGTGTTGGTCAATTGTAGGAGCGGGTTCAACGGTTATTCATAATATTCCATCGCTTAGTACAGTAGTAGGCTGCCCAGCTAGAATTATTAAAAATTTAAATTTATAGATATAATTTTTCGAAAAGGTGGTAAGTGAATTGACCTTATCAAGAATTTATTTATCTCCCCCGCATATGAGCGGAGAGGAGACAAAGTATGTACAGGAAGCATTTAATACGAATTGGATCGCACCACTTGGACCCAATGTCGATGGATTTGAAAAAGATATTATTCATTATGTAGGAGCCAATGAGGCGTTAGTTGTTAGTTCAGGAACAGCTGCAATTCATTTGGCTCTTTCTTTATTAAATGTCACAAAAGGCGATAAAGTATTTTGTTCCAGTCTTACCTTTGTGGCTAGTGCTAACCCAATAATTTATCAAGGAGCTGAACCAATATTTATAGACTCGGAGCCCGAAACATGGAATATGTCACCAAAAGCACTTGAAAGAGCATTGCATGACTCATATTTAGAAGGAACTCTTCCAAAAGCTGTTATCGTTGTTAATCTATATGGACAAGTTGCAAAAATGGATGAAATTCAATCTTTATGCTCTCAATATAATATACCTATTATTGAAGACGCGGCTGAATCACTTGGTTCTACTTATAAAGGAAGAGTTAGTGGTACTTTTGGTCATTTTAGTATTTTTTCCTTTAATGGAAATAAAATTATCACGACATCTGGTGGCGGAGCACTTGTCTCAAATAATACTGAGTTAATACAAAGAGCAAGATTTTTAGCCACTCAAGCTAGGGATGAAGCGCGACATTATCAACATAGTGTAGCTGGTTACAATTATAGGATGAGTAATATTTTGGCAGGGGTTGGCAGGGCTCAATTGCAAGTATTAGAGGAGCGAATTGAAGCTAGAAGAAGGATTTTTCAACGCTATTTTGAGGAGCTAAAGGATTTACCCGGTCTAACTTTTATGCCAGAGTTAGCAAATACACGCAGTAACCGATGGCTTACAGCGTTAACGATTAAAGAAGAAGAATCTAAGCTATCAGTAAATAATCTATTAGATGCATTAGAGGAGGAAAATATTGAAGCAAGACCAGTATGGAAGCCATTACATATGCAACCTCTATTCAAAGGAGTTCGTTATTATCCTCACGAAGAAAATAACCATGTTGCAGAGAGGCTGTTCGAAACTGGAATTTGTTTACCTTCAGGATCAAATCTATCGTTTGTCGATCAAAGTAGAGTGATAAGCTGTATCAAAAAAGTATTTTATAAAGTAGCTTGTAGGGAGGGCATTCTATGACAGAACAGCTGAGGTGCCAAAAATGATAGGAAAAAACATTCAAGACATTCGTATCAAAAAGGGACTTACTTTATCAGAACTTGCAGAAAAAGCTAATATTTCTAAGTCTTATTTAAGCAATATTGAGCGTGAATTAAACGATAATCCGTCTATTCAAGTTGTAGAAAAGATTTCGAAAGTATTAGGTGTTGAATTTAGAACATTACTGGGGACTAATACAGAAAATAATAAACTCGAAAATGACTATATTGATCTTATAAAGGAATTAGTTGAAATTGGAATTGGAAGAGAAGAATTAAGAGAATATAAAAAGGTATTTGAATTCGTAAAATGGAAGAATTCTAAAAATTATTGATAAGAAATGCTAAAGGGAGTTATGTATGGATAAAACAAAGCCCTTAAAGGTCCTTCATGTTGTTGGTGCAATGAATAGAGCAGGGACCGAAACAATGCTAATGAATATATATCGAAATATAGATCGAAACAAAATTCAATTTGATTTTATTTCTTATAGTCAAAAAGAAGCACACTATGATCAAGAAATAGAAAGATTAGGCGGACGCATTATAAGATTGGTAAAAACATACTCAGTAAAAGAAATTTATGCTGCGATTAAAAAGTACGGTCCGTATGATGTAGTTCACGCACATACATTATTTAATTGTGGTATAGCCAATTTAGCGGCTCAATTAGCAGGTGTAGAGATTAGAATATCACATGCACATACAACCTTAGATGCTAATCAATCTTTAGTTAGAACAATCTATAAACGAATAATGCGAAAACTCATCAATGTAACTTCAACAAAATTATTGGCATGTAGTAATGGTGCTGGACGATATTTATTTGGAAAGAAAGAATTAGTAAAAACAAGATATTCCTATTATCCGAATGTAATAGATTATACAAAATTTCTAGAACCGCCATTAAAAGAAGTGAAGAAATTCAAAGAGGAAGCGGATTTAGAAAATAGTTTTGTAATTGGACATATCGGTAGGTTTATGGATGCAAAAAATCATTTATTCTTAATTGAGATAATGAAGAACATTTTAAAAAAGCAAAAAAGCATTACCCTGTTATTAGTTGGAGATGGGGAGTTACGGGCAGGTATTGAAGAAGAAGTTAAAAAGTTTGGAATCGATGAGAATATTAAATTTGTAGGTGTTAGGGAAGACATACCAACGCTATTACATAGTATGGATTTATTTGTTTTTCCATCTTTGTACGAGGGATTAGGACTTGTTCTTTTAGAAGCTCAAGCAAGTGGTATACCTTGTATTGTATCTGAAGCAATACAGCCTGAGGCAGACTTAAATATCGGACTAGTAAAACAGCTCATGTTAAGCGAAGGCCCAGAACTTTGGGCAAATACAATATTAATGAATTCACGGAATAAAGAAGGAAATATTAACCGAATAATTAATGGATTCGAAACTCAGGGATATTCGGTTTCTAAAGGAATATCAAATTTATTGGCTATTTACCAATATTCGACAGGTGAACTAAATGAAGAAGAATATATTAGTGGCATCCTTTGATCTAGAGATTGGAGGAGTTGAGAGAAGCCTAATCAGTATGTTAAATAACTTTGATTTTAAGAGTTACACAGTTGATTTAATGCTTTATAGTCATACAGGTGAATTTATGAAGCTTTTGCCGAATAAGGCAAATCTACTCGCAGAAAGTAAGGCATATAAGACATTTCGAATGCCAGTCCTAGATGTAATAAAAAGTGGGCAAATAAGTCTTGCGCTTTCTAGACTGTTAGCAAAGTATTTGGCAAATAAAAATCACTCTTCCGAAAATGGATATAAACAAATGCAATATATGTGGAAATATTCAGTCCCTTTATTACCAAAGCAAAGTAAGAAATATGATGTAGCAATTAGCTACTTATGGCCACACTATTTTGTCGCGGAGAAAGTAGATGCTGAGATCAAAATTGCATGGATTCATACAGATTTTTCAACAGTCGAAACAGACATTGCATTGGATGTAAAAATGTGGAGTAAGTTCAATTATATCGTAGCAGTCTCAGATGAATGCAAAAATGCATTCATAAGTAAATATTCAGCATTAGGGGACCGAGTCATCGTAATGGAAAACATTACAACTCCTGAATTGATTAACACATTAGCAAATGAAGAAGCCGATAATCCAATGGTGGAAGATGCTAGATTTAAAATTATAACTGTGGCCAGACTATCATACGCAAAAGGGATTGATTCCGCGGTTAAAGCATTGAAAATGTTAAATGATCGAGGATACAAAAACATATGTTGGTATGTTGTTGGTTACGGGGGCGATGAACAACAAATTAAAGATTTAATAGAGGAAAATAATTTAACAGATCAGTTTATTCTTTTAGGAAAAAAAATAAATCCCTACCCATTTATAAAAGAAGCTGATTTATACGTACAACCATCTAGGTATGAGGGAAAAGCAGTTACAGTGGTCGAAGCGCAAGTTCTTTCGAAGCCGGTCCTTATAACAAATTATCCAACAGCTAAAAGCCAAGTAAAAGATGGATTTGATGGTTCAATCTGTGAGCTCTCAGTTAAAGGTATTGCAGATGGCATTGAAAAACTTTACTTGGATTCCCAAATGAGAGAGCAATTAGTAAATAATTGTAAAGGCACAGTTTTTAGTAATTTAAATGAACTAAACAAACTATATAGTTTAATATAATTTGCAATAGCTTTTGCCTAAATATAAAACTGTAAAGGAGGTTTTTCTAGTGAAAAAAAATATACTCTTTGTAATTGATTCCTTACACATAGCAGGAGCGGAAAAAAGTTTAACAACACTATTGAATTTATTGAATCTAGAAGAATACTCCATTGATCTAATATTATTTGCACACGGAGGTGAATTCGAGAAGCTGGTTCCAAAAGATGTTAATATTTTACCCCCGCTTAAATACACCAAATTTACTGAGCTAAGTATGACTGACTCAGTTATCTACTCATTAAAGAAATTTAAATTTGATATGCTATTTTCAAGGCTAAAGTATTCCTTTGAAATAAGAAGAAAAAATTATAGTATAGCGGAAGAAGCAAGAATATTTTGGGAAAGTGTTTCCAATGTGATCGAGAAAAATGAAAAAGTATATGATATTGCAATAAGCTATGCGCAAGGTATTCCTACTTTTTATGTCGCTGATAAAGTTATAGCTAAGGAAAAATATGCATGGGTAAACGTAAGCTATCATTTAACTGATCATGAAAGGAATTATCAAGAACCGTTTTATGATCAATATAAAAAAATTGTAGCTGTATCAAATTCTACACGTGAAATCTTCATAGAGACCTTTCCTAGTTATTCCAGTAAAGTGGAGGTTATTTTTGATATAAATAATCCAGAATTTATTAACGAAATGGCATTAAGTGGAGATAGTTATCAAGATAATTTTAATGGCATTAAAATTTTAACGATTGGAAGGTTAGCCCACCAAAAAGGTTATGATCTTGCTTTAGAAGCATGCAAAAATCTGAAAGAACAGGGCATTGACTTTAGATGGTATGTATTAGGAATGGGCCCGTTACAACAAGAAATTGAAAAGTATATTGAGGATCATCAGTTACATACAAACTTTATATTGTTAGGAGTAAAATCAAACCCTTATCCATATATAAAAGGTGCAGATCTTTATGTTCAAACATCGAAGTTTGAAGGATTTGGTCTTGCAATTGCTGAAGCTCGTATGCTAAATATTCCTGTAGTTACAACAAGGTTTGACGCAGTTTATAGTCAAATGATTGATGGGAAGAATGGTTTAGTTGTAGATATGACGGCCGAAGGTGTAACAAACGGGATTTTGAAATTAATCACGGATAATGAACTGAAAGAGAATATAGTAAAATTCTTACAAGTTGAGAAAAAAGGCAATGTCGAAGAATTAGCAAAATTTTATGAGTTAATAGGTTAATGTAAGAAGAGAGAGTGAAGCCTATGAAAATAAAGATATTATTTATGATAATTAATATGAATATTGGTGGAACTGAAAAAGCACTACTAAATATGTTATCTGAGATGAATGAAGATGAATACGAAATTACTGTACTTATGCTAGAAGAGTTTGGTGGTTTTTTAAATGAATTACCAAGTAATATTCGAGTTGAATATGTAAAAGATTATGACAAAATAAAAGATTTATTAAATAATCCACCATTATTCGAAGCAATCAAAATATTAAAAGAAGATAAACCAGTTCACGCTATTAATTTAATCTTTCATCACTTACTTTCAAAGATTATGAAAGATCGAAGTTCATACTTTAAATATGTATTAAAAGATTATCGCAAATTAAAAGAATATGATATAGCGGTAGCTTATGCAGGTCCAATGGATTTAATAAGCTATTTTGTTATGCACAAAATAAACGCCAAAAAGAAAGTTCAGTGGATTCATTTTGATGTAACTAAGATTTCCTTTAATAACAGGTTTGCTATTAATCTATATAAGAAGTTTGATCAAATTTTCGTTGTATCAAATGAAGGAAAAGAAAAACTTATAGAGAAGTTATCTGGAATAAAAAACAAAATAGATACATTCGGTAATATTATTTCTTCAAGTTTAATTGAAAAGATGGCGGAAAGAGAGTCAGGATTTGATGAAAATTTTAATGGAATAAAAATTCTAACGGTTGGAAGACTTTCAATTGAAAAGGGTCAGGATTTAGCAATTAGAGTATTATCGAAACTAAAGAAAGCCGGATACGACGTTAAATGGTATTGCATTGGAGATGGAGAAGGTAAAGCAGAGTATCTCAAATTAATAGATGAGTATGATGTTTCGGAAGACTTTATTTTATTAGGCACCAAATCAAATCCATATCCTTATATGAAGCAATGCGATCTGTATGTTCAGCCATCGCGACACGAAGGATATTGCATTACCCTTTCTGAGGCAAGATGCTTTAATAATCCAATCGTTACAACAAATTTTACCGGTGCAAACGAACAGCTCATTAATCGGGAAACGGGCTTAATTGTTGATTTTGATGAAGAGGAAATGTATAAGGCAGTGAAAGAATTACTGGATAATGAGATTTTAAGAAATGAAATAAAAATAAATTTACAAAAAGAATCTGTAGATACTACAAAGGAAATAGAGAAATGGAATTTACTCATTGTATAGAAAATTTACCTCATTTAGTCATCTAGATAGATATTCTGTTTTTTTAATACTCATTTTTGGGGTGAAATATGAAGAAAAAAGTTTTATTTATGCTTAGTAGTATGAATATAGGCGGTGTGGAGAAATCATTTCTATCATTATTATCAGTAATTCCAAAAGATAAATATGATATAACGCTCCTACTTTTAGAGAAAAAAGGCGAATTTTTCGGGAATATCCCAGATTGGGTTAAAGTAGTAGAAGCTACATGGTTTACTACAATTAAAGATATTATATTACAACCTCCACACAAAACTTTGAAAGAGTACTTTGATAATAAGCAATACGTAAAAATGCTATCTTTTTTGAGTAAATACTTAATTTCCAAAAAAACTACAGATCGAAATATTTATTATCATCATATTTTTAAAGATGTTCCAAAAGATTTTACTTTGTATGATGTAGCTATAGCATATCAAGGTCCTACTGACATCATTGATTATTATATCGCCAACAGAGTAACTGCTAAAAAAAAGGTGTCATGGGTTCACTTCGATGTTTCAAAACATCTAATAAATACGAAATTATATAAAAAGCTTCATAAAAAGTTCGATAAGATCTTTGTCGTTTCAGAGGAAGCAAAGAAAAGGCTAATTGAAAAATTACCACAAGATGTAAGTAAAACAGAAGTATTTAAAAATATACTTTCATCAAAGGTAATTAATAATATGTCTTTAGCCGAGGTTGACTTTGATAATAGTTTCATAGGAAAGAAAATTTTGACAGTTGGAAGGCTTTCGATAGAAAAAGGTCAAGATATGGCTATAAAAGTATTATCAAAATTAATTGAAAATGGATATAACGTGAGATGGTATTGCATTGGTGAGGGTGAGGATCGTAAGGAATACGAGGCGTTAATTCATAAACTTGGGTTAGAATCCAAATTTATTTTATTAGGTGCAAAACAAAATCCATATCCTTATGTAGCAAATGCCGATCTTTATGTTCAAACTTCTAGACACGAAGGTTTCTGTCTTACTTTAGCTGAAGCTAGGTGTTTGCATAAACCAATCGTCACTACAAATTTTACAGGAGCATATGAGCAAATCACTGATAATTATGATGGGTTAATTGTCAAATTTGACCAAGATGAGTTATTTGAAAAAATAACATATTTAATTAACAATCCTGGAAAAAGCGAGGATTTATCTAGAAATCTATTAAACGATATTGTAGATACTACTTCTGAAATAGATAAGTTATATCAATATATTGGATAAGATGGAGTGAAATTAATGAATCCAAAAATCAGTATTATTGTTCCTGTATATAAAGTAGAACCCTATCTTCATAAGTGTATAAATTCACTATTGGATCAGACGTTTGCTGATTTCGAATTAATTCTAGTTAATGATGGATCACCAGATAAAAGTGGGGAAATTTGTGACCATTATGCCTCTATAGATTCTAGAATTAAAGTAATTCATAAAGAAAACGGCGGGCAGGCTAGTGCAAGAAATATGGGATTGGATATAGCAAAGGGAGATTATATAGGATTTGTTGATAGTGACGATTATGTTGAAAATGATATGTTCGAAGTATTAATTGAGAATGCATTGAAATTTGAGGCAGATGTTGTTGAGTGCGGCATGAAAATTGTAAATGGAAACAAGGTAGACCAAATTCAAGATAATAACCAAGTTGAAATTGGCGATAATATATTCGCTCTAAAAGGTCTATTAAACAATGGATACAGGAATTCAGTTTGTAATAAGTTGTATAAAAAAGAAATCTTTGAAGCTCTTAGGTTTCCAAATAAGTTATATGAAGATGGTTTTTTAGCATTTAAAATATATTATTTGGTAAAGAAATACGTATTTATTGGTGTAAGTAAATATTTTTATGTACAAAGAAACGAGAGTACAATGTCAGAACAAGAAAATTTTACTTTAAGGAACTTAGATGGCTTAGAGTGTGATGAAGAGAGATTTCATTTTATACGTGACCGGGTTAATGAACAATCATTACTTAATTTATCAGAGTCTTATTTTTTTTCCCGTATCTTATTTTTTTATCAAAAACTACTTAACAATAAAGAAATCGATCCAAATAAGAAATACAGAAATGATTTAAAAAACAAAATCCTAAAAAGTTACAGTGACTTTTTAGTAAATCCAAATTTAAAGAAATTTTATCCTATAGTAAAAACTTCGAAGCTAAATATTAACAAGTTTAACTTTATATTTGCGAATTATATGTGGGGATTAAATTACCTTTTAAGAACATACTCTAACATTCGTAAAATATTAATAATGGAAAGGATAGTGAACAAATGAATCCAAAAATTAGTATTATTGTTCCTGTGTATAAAGTAGAGCCATATATACATAAATGTGTGGATTCTATCTTAGCTCAAACGCTAACTGACTTTGAACTTATACTTGTCGATGATGGATCACCCGATCAATGCGGAATAATATGTGATGAGTATGCTAAAAAGGATGATCGAATAAAAGTAATCCATAAGAAGAATGGTGGGCAAGCAAGCGCTAGAAATACTGCTTTAAACATAGCCAGGGGAGATTATATAGGATTTGTTGATAGTGATGATTGGGTTGAACCGGATATGTACGAAATACTTTATAACGCTTGTATTGAGAATGACTGCGATATTGCAAACTGTACGAGTATAGTTCATTATGATGACAAAACAATCGTAAATGGATCACAGCCATTAACGATTCATACTAGAAGTCAAGCAATGAAAGCATTATTTGAAGGTGCATTATACGATGAAGTTGTTTGGTCAAAATTAATAAAAAGCGAGCTTTTGGAACATCTTAGATTTCCGGAAGGGATTATGTATGAGGATACAGCATTTACTTATAAAGTAATTAATGAGAGTGAAAAAGTTTGTTATATTGGTGAACCAAAGTATCATTATATTAAGCGTGAAAATAGTACAATGGATCTGGCAGTTAAAAATAAAAGTATCGATGCAGTACTAATATACGACGAAATCTATAGATATGTAAGTGAGTATTATCCTGAACTAAAACCAATTGTAACACTAAAACTGGCTAATAATGCAATGGCCATTTTAAACACCATTTCACTCGATCCAAATCATATTTTATATCAAAAAGAATATAAACGAGTAACCACGATTCTAAACAATTACTTTACGGAAACAATTAAACTTAGAGAGTTTGTTACAAATGTTAAAATATTATTAGTTGCAACAAAAATTCACCCTATTTTTTATAAGTTAATAATTAATTTCCTATCAAGGAGAAATAGAGGATGAACTTTTACCGAAGAATGTATGTGTTAGGTTCAAAAATTAAAATAAGAAGTATTGAACTGATTACCACTCTATTGAATAGAATGGTTTTTTTATTTTCTAGCCAACCTTTCGTAAAATCAACAGATGAAAGTTTAAATTTAATCGTTCAAAATAAATGTTCCATCAGTAGATATGGTGATGGAGAGTTTAATTTAATGAATGGTAAGAGTTTACGATTTCAGCCCTATTCAAAAGAGTTAAGTCTTAGACTGAGAGAAATCATTAAAAGTAATCAAGAAAATCACGAAGTATTTATTCCTAATATTTTTAATAATGTTGATTGGTGTACAGACCGGTCAAGGAGTTATTGGAAAAGTTACTTAAATTTAAATCTTTATAAGATATACAAACTACTCCAAAGAGACAAAATCTATTATGATTCGTTGGTTACGCGTCTTTATATAGACTATAAGGATAAGAGTCAGGCTGAATTTAGGTTTAAGACTTTTAAAAAACTTTGGGATAAAAAGGATGTCATCATTGTCGAAGGAGACCAAAGTAGGTTAGGGATTGGTAATAATTTGTTTGATAATACCAAATCAATAAAAAGAATTTTATGTCCAGCTATTAATGCATTTGTAAAGTACGATCAAATATTAGAAGAAGTAAAAAAACATGATAAGTCAAAACTAATTTTAATTGCTCTTGGACCTACAGCTACCGTATTAGCTTATGATTTAGCTAATTTTGGCTATCATGCGGTTGATATTGGTCATATCGATATTGAATATGAATGGTTTTTAAATAAAGCTGTAGAAAAAGAAGCGATTAAAAATAAATATGTTGGAGAAGTTCTAGAAGGTACTGATGTTCACAGAATTAACGACATTAAATATGATGAAGAAATCATTACTAGAATATCGTAAATTTAGAATAGGGGGACTTGAATGGCTTGTGAAATTTCTATAATCGTTCCTGCATATAAGGTAGAAAATTATCTTAATAAATGTATCGATTCAATACTTGGGCAAACATTTAAGGATTTTGAACTAATACTAGTAAATGATGGATCTCCTGATCATTGTCGGGAAATTTGTGATGAATATGCGACCATGGATCAACGGGTAAAAGTAATTCATAAAGAAAATGGTGGTTTATCATCAGCGAGAAATGCTGGTCTTAAAATAGCAAAAGGAAAATATATTGCATTTGTGGATAGTGATGATTACATTCATTTTAAAATGTATGAAGTCTTGTATAGTAGTGCAAAGCAAAATTCATCAGATATTGTGATTTGTGACTATTTAAAAGTGAAAGAAGGCGAAGTAATTAATTCAAATGAATCTAATCTTAGATATAAAGAAGAACATTATACAAACATCGAAGCATTGAACGAATTATATGGAAATAAAGGAGTCAAATTTGTCGTTGTTTGGAATAAATTGTTCAAAAGACACTTATTTGACAATCTGGAATTTGAAGAAAATAAAATCCACGAAGATGAATTTATCGCTCATCAATTACTTTATAAAAGCTCGAAGGTAACATACATACCTATTCAATTACATTTTTATCTACAAAGAAAAAATAGTATTACACAGGCCGGATTTTGTATTAAGCAACTCGATTTTATTATAGCCTATAAAGAAAGAGTCAAATTTTTTATGAAAATAAATCAGTATGATCTACAAAAAAAAGCCGAATATTGTTATATACCATTATTTTTTAAGTATTATTACAAAGCAAAAAATGAAGTACCTAATAGTAACAAAGAGTTAAAAAGATTAAAATCAGAATTCTGTCTTAGTCTATTTTCATTTTTAAAAAATCCATATTTTATAAAAAAAGAAAAAATAGGTTGGTTTATTTTTACGATTAATTCGAGCTTGTTTGAAAATTTAGTTCAAAAAAGACTTAGTAATCCCTCATAAGTGGAGAGTTACTAGTCTTATTTTATTTTTAAAAGGGTGATAAATTTGAAGTCTTCATTAAGTAAGTTGCTAATGCTTTTTAATAAAAAAGAAAAGAAAAAATTAATCTTTCTATTAATGATGATGATCGTTGCAGCAGTATTTGAAACGATAGGAATTGGAGCAATTTTCCCTTTTGTAGGGATTTTGACTGACCCATCAGTAATTAAAGAACAAGCTATACTTTCATTTGTTTATGAATTTTTTCACTTTCAATCAATTAATGGATTTATCGTATTTGCAGGTATAGCATTGCTTGGAGTCTTTTTTATTAAAAACATATATTTATTATTTTTTAATCATTTACAGGTACGTGTCATCTTAAATCAACAAGTTAGATTATCTAGAAGCTTGTTTAAAGAATATTTAACAAAGCCTTATGTTTTTCATTTATCAAGAAATACGTCAGAATTACTTCGCAATATAAATACAGAAATTACGAAAGTTTTCCAAGGGATTATCATTTCTGGTTTTCAATTATTGACAGAAGTTCTAGTAACTTCATTTATATTAGTTTTATTAATAGTTACGGCACCTTTAGCAACAATTGTCGCTTCGACATTATTAGGTGGAAGTGTATTCTTATTTTTTAGGTTTTTTCGCAAGAAGATTAGTCATTTAGGTGCTGAACAACAAGTAGTAAATGCTGCAATGATTAAATGGGTAAATCAAGGATTAGGTGCGAGTAAAGAAGTTAAGGTATCAGGTAAAGAAGACTTCTTTGTTAATGCTTTTACCAATCAAAGCCAAATAAGTGCAAGAAACAGTCGACAATTAAATATATTAAATCAAGTTCCAAGATATTTTATTGAAACAATTATGGTAACAATTGTGCTAATTACGATGTTAATTATCGTTTTTAAAGGTAGTAATACGACTAGTCTAGTTTCAACAATGGCACTCTTTGCTATGGCGGCATTTCGACTAATGCCTTCAATTACTCGTATCGTAGGATTTATAACTGCAATTCGTTATTCACAGCCTGCGTTATCGACTATATATGAAGATTTATTCTTAAATAAAGATCACCACGTAATTAGTGATAATTCTATTTCGAAGGAAAATTCAATAGTGTTTGACCAAAATAAGAGAGTTTTTAATGAAACAATTAAATTAAATGATATATCGTTTAAATATCCTAATCAGAAAGATTTTTCAGTTAGAGACGTATCTTTAACGATTCCAATCGGGCAGTCTGTTGCTTTTATTGGTGAGTCTGGTGCTGGAAAAACAACTCTAGTTGATATCATTCTTGGTTTATTTCACCCAGAAAATGGTGAGATCTTAATTGATGGAAAAGATTTAAATGTTCAAAGGGCGCTTTGGAAACAAAAAATTGGTTACATTCCACAAACGATTTTCTTATCGGATGATACCATTAGAGGAAATATTGCCTTTGGATTAGATGAGAATCAAATCGATGAAGAAGACGTATGGAAGGCGCTTGAACAAGCACAACTAAAGGAGTTTGTTGAATCGCTACCTGACCAATTAAATACGACAGTAGGTGAAAGAGGAGTAAGGCTTTCGGGCGGTCAACGTCAACGTATAGGAATTGCTAGGGCACTTTATAATAATCCGGAAATAATCTTCATGGATGAAGCAACTTCCGCATTAGATAATGAAACAGAAAAAGAAATTATGAAAGCAATCGACGGGTTAAAAGGAGAAAAAACTTTAATTATTATTGCGCATCGTCTAAGTACGATTGAAAACTGTGATATTGTTTTCAAAATGAATAAAGGTAGATTAGTTGCAGTTGACCATAAATTAAAGCACTCAGTTATTTAATAGTGGAAAATATCTAATTTAAATTATTCTTAAAGGAGGTACGTAATGCTTAGGAGAGGATTAGAAAAAATAAAAAATAAAGCAGCAGCAACTTGGTACTGGCGTGGATTTTACGGAAATTTAATTAAGGAAATGGAAAAGAAAATAAAACCAAGAAACGAAGAGAATGAAGTTCCTTTCGTAAACAAACCTGGCATTGCATTTTCATTTGATGACAGTTTTAGAGTCGAGCAATGGTATAAATATGGAATGGATTTATTTGGATATTATGATATTAAAGTAACCTTTAATATTAATGCATTTCACCATTTTGAAGGTGAAAGAGAGCATAATCAAAAGGAAATCGATCTGTTACTTGAATTACAAGCAAATGGTCATGAACTCGCTCACCATGGCTTAAAACACCAAAATGCTAAATCATATATTAATCAATATGGTTTAACAAAATGGGTTGAAGATGAAATAGAATCATTATTTAAATGGTTGGAAAAACACTCTCACTCTAAAACAATGGAAAAGTTTAAATTGCCAGTAACGTATTCATTTCCATTTGCAGCATGTAATGATGAAATGATAAACGAGATAGTTCCTAGGTACTTTAAAGTTGTAAGGGGACATTCGTCTACTGATCATTTAACGTCTTTTAATCATACTGGATTTGCACCTGCTATTTGTATAGATAGTATATTTTTAAAGAATAAAAAATATATAAAAAGGATTTTGAGAGTTGTTAAGAAAACAGGGCTAAATTTAATTTTAATGTCACATTCTATATTACCAGAAGATGTAAAGTGGGAAGATTTTGGATGGGGAGAAGAATCAAATCTTGCTGGAACGTGGAGAACTTCAACTAAAATGATTGAAGAAATAATAAAAGAAGCTAAAGCGTTAGGGTTGGAATTCTATACTACTGCTGAATTAGCTGGAGTTGCCACCTTTATAGATAAAAACTTAGAAAGGTGTATCAGACAGCATCTTCATAATCCAAGCGTAAAATGGATCACCATTTCTGAATTGAGCCCGATAAAAGAATTAGATTTAAGTGGTCAAAATATTTCGAATCTTGACGGTCTACAGTATCTAACCAATTTGGAGAGAATCAACCTATATGATAATAAGATAACGGATTATAGGTTGTTAGACAGACTTGGTAAGTTAAAAGAAATAAATATAAATAATGATCAAATCGAATCTAAGACAGGGGCTTAATTTTAAAAATCTAATTGAACAACAAAAAGGGAATGGGAAAATATGACAATAAAAGAGGTCTTAAAAAGTAATAGGTTCACATTATACTTTTATGATTTTATTAGAAAAATTCGATATAATTTTATTCCTATGATTAGACCAGTCATTATACCAAATATTGTTTTTAACTTTAAAAGAATTTTAAGAGTAACTCGTATTAATAGAAAAAGTCATTTCGAGAAATTAAAAAATATAAAAAATAAACATTTAGGTGAAAGATGTTTTATTGTCGCAACGGGACCGAGCCTAAAAATTGAAGATTTGGAAAAACTTCGTGGCGAAATTACCTTTAGTATGAATTCAATTTGTCTCGCATTTGAAGAAACCAATTGGAGACCTACATATTATGGGATTCAGTGTATTGGAAATTATCTTAGATTTGAAGAAGATATTAAAGATTTGGATTCAGAATGTAAATTCATCGGTGAACCTATTTCAAAACATAAGGAGATTCCGGAAGAATTCTATGTTTATCCAATGAACATGCTAAATCATTATGTCTTGCATAATAAATATAATACCAAATTTAGCGATGATGCCTTTGCAGTTGTGTATGACGGATATTCAATAGCTTATTCACTTTTACAAATTGCAGTATATATGGGATTTAAGGAAATCTATTTACTAGGTGCAGATTGCAATTACTCTAGTGATTTGAATCACCATTTTAAAAATTACGATTGCTTTGATCCCACTTATTCAGTTGCAGGAATAAAAATGATTCATGCGTACAAAAAAGCAAAGAAATATGCGGATTTCAAAAATGTTAAAATCTTTAATGCTACTAGAGGTGGAATGCTTGAAGTGTTTGAAAGAGTTGATCTTGATGATGTTTTAGCTAACAATGAAAGAGAAGAATCTTTACTATCTTTATAACAATTTAACACCCTGAAACAGTTAAAAAGTATTATTATCACATAAAAATTGAAAATTGTTAAAAAAGATGGTAATTTTTGAAATAAGATGTTCTCGATTAAGAAAAAATCTTTACTACTTGTTAGACCTCTTTATGCGTTTTTTAGCGTTTGTTTAATATAGTGAACAAACTGTTTCTAAATACTTAAAAATGATTATCTTACAATTAAATATAAAAGAGGGAGATTTGATGGAGGAGTTTAGATATATATTTGTAGATAATTTTTTATATAGTTCGCTCTACATAAACTTAGATCAGAGTTTAATCAGTCTTATATACTTCCTTTTTTTCAAAGGTAAACCTTTTGGTTTTCTTGAGAGGAAGACAAAAATTCATATTATTAATTTTTTTCTACCAATTGTTAGGCTTATACGAGTCTTGCAATTTACTTATTTATATAAAAGAAAAAAGAACTTAAGTAAAAAGTCTCCTGATTTATTTCCAACACTTTCATCATTACATTGTGGACACTGTCTCATCTTAGGAGGCCAAGGTGAGTATAAAGTAATAAATTTTAGAAAGAATAGTGTCACAACTGCATTCCCTGGTGATTTTCCAAAAAGTGTGATGGAGAATAGGATTTATAAACTAAAAGAAGCGCAAGATTGTAAATTATCACCTAAACTACTAGATTGTGATATCAAGGGTAGGTATATGAAAGAAAGTTATTTAAATTTAAAGCCTATATCTTTCGAATTAAATGATATAAAGAGTGTTTATTTAGATACTCTGCCTATATTAAAGGATATTTTATTAAGTAAAAGACCTCAAAATATTTGCTTAGGACAACATATTCAAAATGTTTCAAAAAGGATTGATCAATTATTAAGTCCTTTTCTTAATCATAATGTTAGCCTAGTAAGTAATATAAAAATTATTTTAGAATTTATTTCGGAAATTCATAGTGTGCTACATAAAGATGCCTCCCAGACAGAAATTATTTTAGGATTTACACATGGGGATTTTTGGGAAGGTAATATTTTGAAAAGTGGAAAAATATCAATGGTAATTGATTGGAATACTTTAGAAATCAGAAGCGCTTTTTTTGATTTTTACTTTATTACATTTGATAAAGTTTCTAGTATAAATACGGAAAATCTATACGAAATTGATCGAGAAATTGAAAAAGCATATCATACTTTTATTCGTAATTATTTAGAGGGTAATTTTATAAATTCTAAGTTAGCAACAATTCTAATGCAGCATTCAGAATTATATAGATATATATTTTACTTAGAATTTATTACTCAAAGGTTAGTGGAAAATCCTTTAGGAGAGCAAAGATATTTTAAGTATTTAGCAGATAGAATTAAATTTTTTCAAGCATATGAAAGTAAACTATACGAAAATAAATACAATAATAGCATAGTAGAAAAAATTTAGTAGAAATATTTTAAGTGAACGTTCTTTAAAATGAACAAGCCCTTTTAATCTATAAGATGATATTAGGAGGAAGATAATTTATGAAAATTATTGGAGTTATTCCAGCTAGATATAATTCGTCAAGATTCCCAGGCAAACCATTAGCCGACATTTGCGGAAAACCAATGATTTGGTGGGTTCACGAACGATTAAAAGGATTAGAGGAACTAAGTGAGGTATATGTATCAACAGATGATAAACGAATTAAAGAAGTTTGTGAAAGCTATGGAATAAAAACGGTTATGACTTCTGAAAATCATAAAACACATCTTGACCGATTATACGAAGTTTCTACATTAGTAGACGCAGATTTTTATATAAACGTAAATGGGGATGAACCATTAATAGAAACTGAGGCAATTAGAATGATTCTTCCTAAAGAGGTTGATTCGAATTCATTATATGTTTCAAATTTAATGACAGAGTTAAAAAATCCCTTGGAGGCGGTTGATTTTTCAAAGATTAAAGTTGCCACGGATGTTTTTGGATATGCGTTATATTTAGCTCGAAGCCCAATTCCTTACCCAAAAGGGACATACGATTTCTATTATAAAAAGTTCGTTGGAGTACAATGTTTTACAAAAAGTGCATTGGAGTTCTGTTATTCAGCACCAAGAGGACCTTTGGAAGCAGCCGAAGACATTGATGAGTTTAGATTTATTGAGAATGGTCAAAAGATAAAATTTGTGGAAGCAAATGTCACGACTCTATCTGTAGATACTCCAAAAGATTTAGATAAAGTGCGAGATATCATAAAAAATCGATTAGAAAGCGTGGTATTTGAGTGAACAATATAAAGCTACTCGACTGTACTTTACGCGATGGTGGATACATCAACAATTGGAACTTTGGTAAGAGGACGGTTAAAAAAGTAATTGAAAAGTTGACACAGTCTAATATTGATATTATCGAATGTGGGTTTCTTAGAGATGTCGATTATGATAAAGATACTACAATTTTCAATGACGTAGAAAAAGTCAAAGAACTGATTCAGCCAAAAAATAAAGATACTATTTATGTAGCTATGATTGATCAACCATTTATCTCAATCGATAAAATAAAAGTATGCGATGGTACTTCAATTGATGGAATTCGATTAACGTTCCATGATAATGAAGAAGAAATTGCTGAAGCATTAGAATATGGAAAAATGTTAATTGAAAAAGGGTATAAAGTGTTTATCCAACCAGTTGGTACTACTAGCTACACTGATGCAAATCTATTAGCGTTGATCGAAAAAGTTAATGAGCTAAAACCATATGCATTTTACTTAGTAGATACACTTGGGATCATGTACAAAAATAATTTATTAAGAATGTACCACTTACTAGATCATAATCTTGATAAAACTATTAGTATCGGGTTCCACTCTCATAATAATTTACAATTATCTTTTTCAAATGCCCAAGAATTACTAACGCTGCATACTAAAAGAAATATAATAATAGATTCTTCAGTATTTGGTATGGGAAGAGGTGCAGGAAATTTATGCACCGAGCTAATTTCTCAGTACATTAATGAAAATATTGAGGAAAAATATAAAATTGCTCCTTTATTGGAGATTGTAGATGAGCATTTAAGTAGATTTTTTAATGAGCCTAAATGGGGTTATTCTGTTCCCTATTTCATAGCGGCAATCAATAATTGTCACCCTAACTATGCATCATATCTAATGAATAAACAGACGATTTCTGTTAAGTCAATCAATACAATATTGAGGCAAATCCCGAGCAAAAAACGTGATCTCTATGATGAAAATTATATTGAAGATTTATACATAAGTCATCAAATGCAATTGGTAGACGATACAGAAAGCTTGAAGAGATTAAGGAAGCTAATTGGCAATAAAAAAGTACTTATTATAGCACCAGGTAAATCAATCGAAAAAGAATTAGAGAATATTAAAACGTTTATAAACGAAGAGGACCCATTTATTATTAGCGTAAATTTTTTACCAAGTACTTTTAACTGTAACGCCATTTTTATTAGTAATAGTAAGAGATTTAAGAGTATGGAAGATGTAATAAAAGATATGCCAATAACTACATCCTTAATAACAACTTCTAACATTACAAACTTAAAAGTCGATTCATCTATAGTCGTTAATTATTCTGATTTATTGCTAGAGAATTCTATCATTTCGGATAATGCAGGATTAATGGCTATTAATTTATTAAATCGTTTATTTATTGATCATGTGTATCTTGCCGGATTTGATGGGTTCAGTTTAAACAAGGCTAAAAACTACTATTCAACAGAATTAATTAATCATATTGAAATGGTTGAGCTTGTTAAGAAGAATGAAGAAATAAAAAATTACTTAGCCACTGTAGAAAAGCATATGGGAATTCACTATGTAACGTCGACGATTTATAAAGATGTTCATTTGTATAGTAAGACATATTAAAGCGGAGGGCATATGAAGTATTCTACAATTATTTTTGACTTAGATGGAACATTATTGGATACAGCGGAAGGAATTATGATTGGTGCGAACCATACGGCAATTCTAATGGGAGCACCTGAATTAACAGTTGAACAGCAGAGACGATTTATAGGACCACCACCTGTCGAGTCATTTATGCGAGAGTGTGGTTTTACTGAAGAGAGAGCAAGAGAAGCTGTAAAGATATACCGAAATAGATACAAAGAAAAGGGTAAATTTGAGGCAAAGCACTATAGTTATATTAAAGAGCTACTAGTTTCATTAAAAGAGAAACACTGTACTACAGCCGTTGCAACATTAAAGAGGGATGATTTAGCAAAAGAAATTTTGGGAAATTTCGAATTGAGCATGCACTTTGATTCTATTTTCGGAGTTGATGATGCCGATACACTTAGCAAATCAGATTTAATTTTAAAGTGTTTAAAAGAAATAGGACAAAATGATTTGTCAAAAGTAGTATTGATTGGTGATAGCATACATGATGCAATCGGTGCTGAGAAAGTAGGAATTGATTTTATTGCAGTGACTTATGGTTACGGTTTTGAAAATAAAGTTGATGCAAGTAAGTGTAAGAACGTTTATATAACCGAAAGTCCAGAAGATCTAGTAGACTTTTTTGAATTAAAGGAGACAATTAAGTAGTTAAGTAGTGATAGCAATTTATCATTGCAAACTAAATTTTGTCTTATTTTAATTGATAATGGAGCGATTGCTTTGAGAAATAAAAGGATCAAGGTAGTTATAGGATTAATCATATTAATTTGTTTTCTTACAATTTATACAATCTGGGACAACAACCGTATAACAATCGCCAACCAAGATATCATAATAAACCATTTACCAAAAGAATTTGAGGGCTATAAAATTCTTCAAATCACAGATTTACACGGTAAAGAGTTCGGCAAAAATCAAAGTCGATTGCTTAAATCTATTAATTCTATAAATTACGATGCAATAGTTTTCACTGGGGATATGGTTCTTAAAAGCCAGAGTACTAACATCAAGCCTTTTTATCAGTTATTAGATGGGTTAAAAAACAAAGAGAATGCCATTTATATACCTGGAAATGAAGATCCAGAGGCATATTATGTAAATTCAAAAGGTGAATTAGTAAAAAGTAAGTTCATAAAAGGAATTGAAAAACGTGGTGTCAAATTCCTGGAATCTGTTTATACAGTCAAAAAAAACAATTCCTCAATTAACTTCGTTGACTTTGAAACGTCGATCCTGGACCCGTCTCAAAGCGATAAACAAACAAATGGAATCTTCTTACCTGAATATGTACAAACCAAGCAGTATATTGAGCACCGTAAATCATTAATTAAAGAGATGTCCGGTATTAAACATTTAAAAAAGAATGATGTCTTAATTGCGCTTAACCACTATCCTATTGTTGACACGAGAATTGATAGTCTTCTAAATGATTCTAGTCTGAAGTTTAGAAATCGGAAATACGATTTGATTATTGCTGGGCATTATCATGGAGGACAAATTTGTTTACCTTTTATAGGAGCACTATTCGTTCCAGAGGGATGGTATAAGTGGGGTGGTCTATTGCCACCACAAAACCGCGTTAAAGGTCTTTGGGAGTACAAAAACACAAAACAATATGTAAGTACCGGTCTTGGAAGTAGCAATTTTATTCGGTTCCTAAAGTTTCGTTTATTTAACCCACCTGAAATTAATGTTTTGACATTAAAACAAAAAAAATAAAAGTAACCAGACTTTGAAATATATTTTCTTAAATATAGTCTAACTACATTTTAATTTTTAATAAAAGGAGCAATACCCGTGAGCTGGAAAAAAATAATGTTGCGCATTGGAATTGTTTTGACCGTACTGGTAGTAATAGCTGGGGCTACTGGATTTTATATTTATCATGAAGTAACGAAAACGACAAGTGTTATCTATCACCCAATTGAAAAGACGGAGAAAAGGGTCGAACCCGTCAGCGTTAAAGAAAAAAATCCATTCTCAGTTTTACTCCTAGGTGTAGACAAACGACCAGGTGATCAAGGACGCTCTGATTCCCTAATGGTCATAACAGTGAATCCTACAAAACATACGACAAAAATTATTAGTATTCCACGCGATACTCGTACTGAAATAGTAGGGAAAAATCGTACTGATAAGATTAATCATGCATTTGCATTCGGTGGTATACAGATGAGTGTAAACACTGTGGAGAAATTTTTAAACATACCTATTGATTACTATTTAGAAGTCAATATGGAGGGGTTTAAGGGGATTGTAGATGCAATTGGTGGAGTAGAAGTTATGAATACACTAGACTTCACAAATGACGGTTTTCACTTTAAAAAAGGATTATTGACTTTAAATGGAGAAAAGGCGTTAAGTTTCTCACGAATGCGTTATGAAGATCCGCAAGGTGATTTTGGACGAGAAGCTAGGCAACGTCAAATTATTCAGGAAGTAATTAACAAAGGAACAAAAATTCAAAGTTTAGTAAGTTATAAGGATATATTAAATTCGATTAGTAAAAATCTAGAAACTAATTTGTCGTTAAATGAAATGTTCGATATTCAGAAAAGCTACCGTGGTGCCACAGAAAGTATTGAACAACAACAATTAGAGGGAAGTGGGAAAATGATTAAGGGAATCTACTATTATCTAGTGCCAGAAGAAAATCGTTTAGCACTTTCAAATGAATTACGCGATCAGTTGGGATTAACACAATAAGCAAGAATCTTTATGGCGAAAATAAAACACCCGATCTGTTTTATAGTTTAACTATATTACAGATCGGGTGTTTTTTGCTTTGATCTATCTAGTGGATTAGATCTTTAATCTGAACGAAAAAAACTATTCCTCTGATTTATCCTCTGTGATTTCTACAAATTTCTACATACTGATATTCGCTAGTAACCCTGCATGCTACAAAAGACCTGGTATTTAATCCTTACTTTTCCTTTGAAATATGAAAAAAAATAGAGAATGAACAGTATTTACGTTTAATCAATTTCACATTTTATATGTAAAAAGAACTAGTTAATAGAGTGATAGTTAGTAAAGTTCTGTTTTTACGACAGGAAATAACAAATAAATACAGTGTTCGTCAAAAACTGATTTAAAAAAACAAAATTCACGTCGCTTTTTGTCAAAATAACACTTTTTATAAGGATTCAACTCAATTGTTAGATTATTTAGTCTTTTGTATAGTTAAATTGTATACGTTCTCATGGAAGAACAAAATACAAACTATATACAATTTAGGGAGAGAGAAAGAGATGAAAAAGGTTAAGAGTAAAGTTGTAATAGGTATTGTATCTGCTGGTTTAGTTATTTCTGGAGGAATCGCATTCGCAAGTACTAATGCTGGTGAGTTATTAACGAACTGGGCTAATACGAAAACTTCCGATGCAAAATCAGAGCTTTCTACATCATATAATTCAAAATATAATTCTTCAGTTGCAGATATGAAAACTAACGTAAATAATTACAAAGTTGATGCTGCAAACACAATCGAATCAGTAGGAGATGCTCAAACAAAGTTGGCAAATCAACAAATTAGTGCGGCTTTAAATGAGCATATTGCGGCAATTTCTGAAGCTATGGCAGCTTTAAACATGAGTATCCCTAGTGATTTTGCTAACTATGTCTCAGCAACAAATGGTAAAACAACATCTGATTTAAATGCATTATCAGATACATTAAATAGTAGCTTTAACACACAGCTTTCAGCGGTTGCTAAAAGTGCGGATACAAAACTTCAATCTAATTTAAATTCTTCTCGTACAACAGCTGTGAACACATTAACACAAAAAATTAATGATGCTAAAACTGAGATCTCTACTCTAATTAATGGACAAGCGACTGATTCTGAAAAAGCTGTTTTAGAGCACTTATCATCTGAGATAACTCGTATCGAATCTTCACTAAAAGCTGAAATTGATGCACAAGAAGCAGCTTCTATCAAAACTTTAGAGGATACGCAAAAACAAACTGTTAGCGATGCAACTAAAGATCTACAAGATTTAGTAGATGCAATTAATAAGTAAAAAGTAAATTTCTTAAAAGTTTGTTTTTTCATTGTAGTCATTGGGAGGTAAATTATGCAGAATAATACTGAAAAAACTAAAAAACAAACATGGATCTCCAAAAAATTTAATAAGCTTTTAATTGGATTTGTTACGTTAAGCGGTGGGTTACTAATCGCGACAACGTTTTCATTTGCTGATACGAATTTACCAGCAGCAATGACTGCATGGACAAAAAAACAAACTCAGGAAGCAAGTGATTATATTATTGGCATGACAGAAGCAGAAACAATTAAGCAAAAAGCACGCTTAGTTAAAGAGGTGCAAGAGAAGTCTAATGAATCTGCTGAAGAAATTCAACAATATGCAACACAAAAAAGCTTAGAATCACAAGAAGAGCTTCAAAAGTATGGAGATCAATTGATTAAACAAATAGATAGTAAGAATGAAAAAGATGTACAAGATGCAAAAGCGAGAATTGATAAAATTATACAGAATGCTCAGGAACAAGCAAAAGAAGAGATGAACCAACAGATTCCTAAGTTGAACTCAAATAATGAAAATGAAACATCTAACTCGAAAAAAGATGATTCACAAGATAGAAACAGCCAAGAACAGTCTAGTGATGTAGGTCAACAGTAATGGGTGCTACTAAAATTGAAGAACAAAATACATTAGAAGAAAAAAGTACGAAAACTTTTAGTCAATCATTAATTGAATGGCTGAAATTCTTTCTGATTTTAAGTGTTCTTTTAGCAATTTTACTAAATACAGTTGGGCTTACTAAAGTCAGCGGATTTTCGATGTACCCTACTTTAAATGATGGGGATGTAGTCTTAGTGAATAAACTAGCTCGTTTTACTCATGATCCAGAGCTAGGTGATGTAGCGATTATGAGATTAGAATCTGAAGGATTTGATGTTGTAAAACGAATAATGGGTGTTCCTGGAGACACGGTTTTTATAAAAAAGGGAGTTATTTATGTAAATAACGAACCAGTCCCTGAAATCTCTACAAATGGGACTTCGGAAGATATGGAAAAAATAACGGTTCCTAAAAACGACTTATTTGTTGTGGGCGATAATCGAGAGCCAGGAATTAGCTACGATAGTCGAAGTAAAGATTTTGGA
Source organism: Gottfriedia sp. NPDC057991 (assembly GCF_042886615.1). Lineage (NCBI taxonomy): Bacteria > Bacillati > Bacillota > Bacilli > Caryophanales > Bacillaceae > Gottfriedia > Gottfriedia sp. NPDC057991. The sequence continues at coordinate 363,484 of NZ_JBHVQN010000003.1, read as the reverse complement.
TTTATACCTATTAAAGATATTAAGGGGTATGTACTTATTTCAATTTTACCAATTCATAAAATTGCAAAACCACTTAAAGTGTAATCTGTCTAATGGAGGCACGAAGGAAAATGGAGAAGAAATCAATTAAAAAGAAAGTTGCAGTCGGTATATTGGCTGCAGGAATTTTAACAACAGGTACTGCATTCGCATCTACTAATGCTGGAGCATTATTTACAAACTTTGCCTCTCAACTATTAAATGACGCACAATCAACTGTAAGTAGTAAATTAGGTTCGAAAACTACAGATGCAATTGGTGCCATGAAGGATCGATTAGGTTCTTTTTTATCTAACTCAGAAGATGGGGTAAATAATAAACAAGGCGAATTATCTCAAGCAGGAGCTAATTCAATTAATGGTCAGTCAAACGAACACGTTGAAGCGATCAACAATGCTTTAACTGGCATTAAACAAAATACGCCAAACGAATTTGCCCAATTAGTAAACCAACTAAATGGACAAACTACTAGCGGAGTTGAATCTGAAGTAAATGGATTAAAACCAGACTTCAGTTCACAAGTTGCAAACGGTAAACTATCAATTACTGCTGAGCAAGCAAAAGCGCTTGATGCTTTAGAAGATGAATTAGATAAAGCAAAGGCAAGTTTAGCAGAGTTAATTGAAGTACAAAAAAGCACTAGTGATGCAAAACTAAAAGACTATTTAGCAGGTGAAATTGCTAGAATAACAGATGTTATTAATACTGCAACAAATGACTTAGAATTCAAAAAATCGAAAGCATTAGCTACTAAAGCTACAAGTATTAAAAATGATACACTTAATGATTTAGATGCTTTAGCTAGTGGGGTATATGCACCACAAAATAGTTTTCTAGCAGACTTTGAAAGCGCAAGTTCACCATTTTCAATTGCTGGTGATTGGCAAAGAATTAATTCAAAAGTAGATGGGAAAACTGATTATTATTTAATTAGTAATAACATTTCTAATAGTAGTTCTTCTACTGCTGAAGTGACAATTAATGTACCAGATAACGCATATAACGCATTCTTATCTTTTGATTATTTAGTTCTTTCACAACTAAATAAGGATATCTTAACGATTTCATTAGATGGCAATGTTCTTGTCGATGCATCAGGAACAGATAACCACTGGTCTAATGTAAATCTTGGAATCAAACCAGGTAAACATGTGTTAAAACTTACATATGCTAAAGATAAATCTGGAAGCGCAGGTAAGGATGCTGGATACATCGATAATATTTCTTTAAAATATGATTTACGTAAATAAATGATAAGAAGGGCACTCTCCATTTGAAGAGTGCCCTTCTTATTTTTGTTAGAAAAAAAATCTTCAAATTAAAATGGAGACATTTTAATTTGAAGGTTTATTTGCCTTGCTTATACTTATTAAACTCAATAAATTTTAATAATTCATCTTTTGGTATACCTGAATTAATTGCTTCTTGAAGGATATCCATCCATTCAGAATCAATAATTTTTGTTGGATCAATATCATCTTTCAGGAGGCTTTCTGCCGTTGTATTGAAGACGCCAGCAATTTTTTCAAGTACTTGAATTGAAGGATTGCTTTGTAGATTTCGTTCAATCGAACTTATGTAAGATTTTGCGATACCAGCACGTTCTGCAAGCTCTGTAAGTGACATTCCATGTTGTAAACGTAGTTTTTTAATTCGTTCTCCAATCATATAAGCTACTCCATATCTTTTTGACTATTACAAAAAGTATATCATAGTAGGGAGTAGTTCTCCTAGTTTTGACATGAATCTTTAACGCAATTGTAAAGAAATGACCGCACTTCATCAGGTCTTATGCCTACTTCAATGCATTCAAGTAGTAAGTCGATCCAGTTTAATTCGGCAGAATGTTTTTCCAATTCACTGTACATGGATAATGGCCTCCTAAAATTAAGGTATAAAATACCTAGGTAACCCTGCTATCTTAGTTCGTTTAATGGTTAAAAAATACAGTGAACTAGTGCTTTTTCTCTATATTTTCAACTAAGATCAGTGGCTTTGCGTCCCAATCTCTCAATTGGTTTGCCTTTTTCTAGTGAAAGTTCTGGTGTATTTATTACAATTTTTAAAAAATTTATATAACAATTATATAATGATTCCAATACGTAGTTTGTAGGAATTTGTAGTTTCAAAAAAAACAATAATATTACTAATATTTCAATTATATTAAATGCATTAGATAAATCAAGGTGTTTTTTTATATTTGAAACAATTGGAAAAATTTTGAGAAAATAGATTTCGACATTGGATAAAAAAATGTCGAAATACTAACAATCAGTTGGAAAAAATTAGTAATTTTAGAATAATATTCTTGCCTTATGTCAAATCAGAAGAAAATGATAATAAAAATTGAATTTCTAGTCACAGTGACATAGTCTAGGTGGACACATAAGTAGGAAGAAAGTAATAGGTTAATTGGAAGACATTGAAACTGTGGTAATTTGATAAAAAATGAAGTAATCATTAATTAGATTACTTTATTCAGAGTGTTAAAATAGTCAATAGGAAAAACGGACATTAAACGTACATTTATTAATGATGAAATTATTATTTTTTGGATGATCTATATTTTTAAAATTTTATTTTGATTTTCTTAGTCTTTTTAATGCATAACGATAACTAGATCGAACACTTGATTCATTCATATTTAGGCTATATGCGATTTGTGGAAACTCATGATTGTAATAGAAACGTCTAATTAGAATTTGTTTCTGTAGGGGGGAAATACCATCTAGAAAACTTATAAAATGATCTAGTGAAAATACCTCGTCGTAATAAATTACATCCCCATGGTTTTGTTCTACGACTACATTTCGTTCATCATATTTAATTGCCTTTGATAGCTCATTTAGTAAATAGCCTCTTACTGTAACAAAAGCATAATTTGAAAAGCTCCCTTTATCACTTTGATAGTGTTGATAAGCCATCCATAAGGCTATTTGACCAATTTGATAATATTCATCAAAGTTTTTGTATATATGTAGCTTTTTCATAGTTGATTTTATCATTCGGGAATACTGGTTTAAGCATTCCTCAAATGTACTTGGCTTCAATTTTCCTGAAAAAACTTCATAAACTAAATGTTCTTCACTACATTTCATGTTTAATGCCTTTCTTAAAGGCATGCCCTTATGTTTATTCCGCGGTGAAGTAACTATATAAAAATATAAGAAATATATCATATTTGGAAACATCAATTAAGAATAAAAAAATAGAGTGAAAGTTGAGTATTGAATTTAAAACTTTAAATTTGCCAGAAATAATCAAATGAAATTTTATCTATTTATATTTTTAAAAGAAGTAAAGTTTACTAAAACACTGGCTAAACGGTCATAGAAGTTTCAAAAATACTGAAAGATAATTTTGATATAATCGATATGTAAAAAATCCTCAAAGGAGGCATATATGTCAAAATTAGATTATGTTGTAACGTATGAAACAATGCTGATTGAAGCTGCAGATCATCCAGAGTATCTAACCAAAATAACAGACAAAAACAAAGGAGTAATCTATTCAAAACGGCCAATGAAAGCAATCTTGAAAGAATCTGCTCTCTACCATAATCAATCTATTAAAGGTCATCTCGAAGTCGTAAAAAGTAAATATCCAACTATGAAAAAGATTCCTCTTATGATTAATCCCACATTATCAATTATTATGATTCCTACATCTTCGCAAAATAACATATCTTGTAAATGGCTAAATTTTATCCAAATAAATAAATATATAAAAGAGAAAAGAAAAACAAAAATACAGTTTAGAAATGGAGAGGAGAGGACATTACCAGTTTCTTATTACATTTTTGATAAACAAATTAGTAAAGCCACAAAGATTATTAGTATGTATTTAAGTCAGAAAGTAGAATATAAGCTAAAATCAGATGAAGAAAAGTTAATGATGATTAAGGAGTTAATAGAAGGATATTCTTCTGATGGGTAGGCTAGAGGCAAGTTGTTTTAGGGGTCAGGAAATACAAAAAGCAGGCCTTAAGATCTTATTTGATCATAAATCCTGCTTTCAAACTATTTAAATCTATGTTTTAATTATGCCTTAAATAACTTCTTGATCAGGTATTCTGATTGTCCATTGTGAGAACGCATTTATTTCTACTAGTTCTTTAGGGAAGATAAATGTCCATGGTTTACTCGTATTTGCCTGGATTGTTAATGGAGGTAGTGTGAATAAACCTTTCGCAATTATTTCCCCATTCTCATTTAACATTTCTAGTGGTAGTAATTCTAGATTAACAGCTTGTGTTGATCCATTTCGAACTAAAATATTAACGCCTAAGTTTCCTTCTTCATTATAGCTTGCTCGTAAAGCATGTAAGCTCACTTCATTTATACGTAACTTAGGTAAAGAATTTACAAGATTGCTCAATTCTGTAATTTGTTCTTCAGAAAGTCGGCCTTCCCATGATGGATCTATATCTAATCTGTGGATAGTTTTTGATAAATCAAATGCTAATTCAAATCCTGTTTCAGGTAAATCCTCTTTTAGTAAATACTCTCGTTCAAATACAAAGCGCCAAGGTCGGCTACTGCAAGGAGGCATTTCGCCAAGCTCTTCCAATCTAAATCCTTTTTTAGCTAACAGTTCTCCATCTTCACTAATCAATAAAAGAATAGCATCTTCTAAACGGACTAATTTTTCTAAACTGTTGCGAACGAATGCTGTAACAGTTGCACTACCGTCATCATTAGTTTCAAGTTCGATTGCAGATAATGATAATTGATTTGGTTTTAAAGGAGAAAGCTCGTTATTTAAAAATTGATAAACATAACGCTTTTCGTCTTCAATATGCATTAATGGATGGAATGAGATTTTAGGGAAAATTTCAACCACTTCGTTTTCTTCAACTTGAACTGCTTGATCAGTAGATGTTTGTTGCAATAAATCGCTCGATGAAACTGTTGAATCTTTACCTTTTTGTAATAAACGCTTAATCGATGATAACATTTTGTTTTACTACCCCCTGTGGACAAGATAATTCTTGAAATGTTGAAGCAAGACTTGCTGATATTTCTTGTTGTATTGAGTTATAAGTATGTTCAAACAGAGTAAATCCCTCAAATTCATATAGTCGAACTGGATCTTCTTGTTGATACTGTCTTAAGTGTATCCCCTCAATCAATTGTTGTAAATGCTCTAAATGTTCAGTCCAATATAAATCTATAGTACTTAATGCCGTGCTTTTTAAAATACTAATAAGTTTTACTTTTTTCTCTTCCTCCATACCACTTAATACATCTTTATATACTGAATAAGCTTCTTTTACGTTATGCCAAATCTCTTGTTCAGTATTAAAATGTTCAATATCTATTCGAAGTGGTGGTATAAGTTGTTCAAGTGCTGTTTTTCCTCCAAGTAAATCCCAATCTTCAGGTGTACTATCTTTAGGATAGAATTGCATTAATAAGTGATCAACAGTTACTTCAACTTGACCAATAAACCAGTCTATACCAATTTCATTTTGCAAAAAATTATTTCTTAACTGATAAATGATACGGCGATGTTCATTCGCAACACCATCTAATTTAAGCTGCCAATCACGAATTGAGGACTGTTTTTCTTCGCAAAACTTTTGTGTAGATGAAACAAAGTCATGTATTGTAGAATTTAGTAGCTTACCAAATTGATCAGCTTGTAGATTCTTATATAATTTCTCTAGCTTTTCTGGATTATATTTTACAAATAATTCATCCTCTAAAGATAGATAGAATTGAGATGAACCAGTATCTCCTTGTCGCCCTGCACGCCCTTTTAATTGTAAATCAATACGCTCACTTTCATGACGTTCGGTTCCAATTACATGAAGACCACCTAAATCTGATACACCTTCATCTAATAAGATATCAGTCCCCCGACCTGCCATGTTGGTTGAAATGGTAATCATGCACTTCCGACCAGCTAGAGCAATCATATTTGCTTCTTCTTCAACATTTTTTGCATTAAGGAGCTGAAACTTAATCGAATCTTTTTCTAATAATTCCGCGAAAATTTCAGATTGACGAATGGAGGTTGTTCCAATTAGAATTGGTTGTCCCTTATTGTGTCGTAATTTTACATCAGCCAGAACTGCTCTGAGTTTTTCTTCTGTTTTTTCAAACACAATATCCTCGTGGTCAATACGGATTACCGGTTTATTAGTAGGAATACGAATAACTTCCATGTTATAAACAGGTAGGAGTTCTTTTTCTTCCGTCTTCGCAGTTCCAGTCATGCCAGAAAGAATTGGGTACATACGGAAATAATTTTGTATTGTTACAGATGCAACGGTATGATTTTCTTCAGTTGTTATTAATCCTTCTTTTGCCTCGATTGCTTGATGGAGACCGTTACTTAATGAGCGTCCTTCCATAATCCGGCCAGTAAATAAGTTAATTAGTCGAATCTCGCCATCTTGAACAATATAATCAACATCGCGTTCAAATGTTAAATAGGCTCGCAATGCGTTATGAACATAATGGAAAAGTGTTGTATGTTCTAGGTCATATAAATTTTCAATCATAAAGGCTTTTTCAATCTTTGAAATACCTTCTTCAGTTAAAGTAATTGCATTAGTTTCTTCATCTAAAAAATAATCTCTATCTTTTATAAACGTACGAATAAAGCGCGCACATAGCGAGTATAAGTGTGAATGCGCGGGTTTTTTTCCGGCAATAATTAGTGGTGTTTTTGCTTCATCTATTAATATTGAGTCAACTTCATCAATAATTGCATAATGATATGGACGTTGAACTTGTTCAACTAAAGAAGTGACCATATTATCGCGTAAATAATCAAAACCAAACTCTGTTCCAATTCCATAAGTAATATCTGCATTGTATGCAGCTTTTTTAGCTTCCAAAGTTAAATTGGGAATGTTCAAACCTACTGTAAGACCTAAAAATTTGTGAATTTGCCCAATTTGATCCGCATCGCGTCGGGCTAAATATTCGTTTATGGTAATAATATGAACGCCTTTTCCTTCAAGCGCACGAGTATAGGCAGGTAATGAAGAAACCAATGTTTTTCCTTCCCCAGTTGGCATTTCGGCAATATTTCCATCTAGTAATGCAAGTCCGCCGATCAATTGAACATCATAATGGCGCATCCCTAAAACACGTTTTGATGCTTCACGCACTAGAGCAAAAGCATCTATCGTAATTTCAGGAATAACAGCTTCTTTATTAGAAGTTTTTTGCTTTAATAGATAAGTAAATTTACGTAAAGCTTCATCGGTTAGACTTTCAAAGAATGGTTCCTTTGAATTAATCTCTTGAACAACTTTTTCATACTCTTTTAATTTCCGATTGCCAATAATTTTTTGCAAAGTCTGGATCAAGGGTGTTCCCTCCTAAGCTGGTAATCTATCAAACCTCTTCTTTAAATGTAACATAAGTTTTAGGGGACTCAAGGTGTAAATAGTGGGAATTCATTGAAAAGATTGAAAATTTAATTGTTAACAATAGAGTAAGAACTATTAGCATTCAAAATATAGCAAAGCAATCTTTAAGTAAAAATAACTAGATAATTTCAAAATGTGACAAATTGCTTACTTCCTATTATATATAATCTTAGTAGTTTCATATTAATAGTCTACTAAGATATGAGGGAGAGAGCTTAATTGAAGACAAAGATCGGTATAATCTTTTCTGCTGCAATACTTTTAACAAGTATATTTAGTTCACCATCGTTGAAACACAGAGGCACTAAACATGAGACCAATTTAATAAGTAATAATGAAGTAAAAGCTGCAACAAATCAAAAGAGTAGTGGACAATCAACACTTCAAAAGGTTGAGACAAATCAACAAAAAAAATGGGAAGCACTTCAACTGAATCCGCTCCCAAGTAGTAAAAACCTATCGTATAGTTTCAGTAATAGTACAAAAGTTTTTACAAAGCCTTTCCCAGAGCAGTATCAAACTATTAATGGAATATTGAGCTTTCGGGGCGGACCTTTCCGAAATAATGGTTCGATGGGAACGACAGTTATTTCAAAGCAAAAGTTAGTTAAGAGCTGGTCTTTTCAAACTTCTTCTTCATCTGATGGGGCGGGGGTTCAGGATGGACTGGTCAACCTAGCGTAATTGAATGGAAACCACAAGAACAAAAAATTATGAATTTATATTCTCAATTTAAAACAAAGTCAAACTTTAAAGAAGTAGTTTATGGGTCTTTAGATGGAAGAGTTTACTTTTTAGATTTGATAACAGGTAAGAAAACAAGAAATCCAATTAATATTCAAAATCCGATTAAGGGTAGTGTGGCTCTTGATCCACGTGGTTATCCTCTTTTATACGTTGGACAAGGTATACCACAAACCGGAAAAATAGGTATGAGGATTTTTAGTCTAATTGATGGCTCTCAATTAGCATTTATTCCTGGAATAGATTCTTATTCTTTCCGTGGTTGGGGTGCTTTTGATGGCTCTGCGTTATTTAACCGAGATGATGATGCCATGTTAGTTGGCGGGGAAAATGGACTAGTTTATTTTATAAAACTAAATACTAAATATGATCCAAAGGCTAAAAAGATAAAAATTTCTCCAGTCATTTCAAAATATCGATATAAACTAAAAAATAATTCTTACCAAGGTATTGAAAATTCAGTAGCGGTATTCAAAAACATTGCATATTTCGCCGATAATGGTGGTGGTATTCAAGCGCTGGATATTATTAAGAAAAGGCCAATTTGGGCAAATAATGCATATGACGATACGGATGCGTCAATTGTCATTGAGAATTCTAATGGTACACCGTTTTTATACACAGGTTCCGAAATCGATAAACAAGGAACTAAGGGTTATGCACGCATTCAAAAGTTAAATGGACTTACTGGTAAAGTAATTTGGGAGAAGAAAATACCAGGTTATTCCATAAAAGGTAATCATCCAGTTAATGGTGGACTGTTGGCGACTCCAATTGTTGGAACTGGACCATTAAAAGGACAGGTTATTTTTAATATTTCAAGGTATAAAACGATGAATGGTGGCTTATTAATTAGTTATGATACTGTTACTGGAAAAGAAAAATGGCATTTAGATTTACCAAATTATGCGTGGTCTTCTACAGTAGCGGTTTATACTAAAGATTATAAAGCTTACTTAATTCAAGGTGATTCTGTTGGTAACATGTACTTAATTAGTGGTAGCGGAAAAATTATTAATAAAATTAATCTAGGTGCCAATATTGAGGCCTCTCCAGTTGTAGTTGGCCAACAAGTAATTGTTGGAACTAGAGGAGGTAAATATATAAGCGTCAATATCCAATAAATATAGTGGTGAATGATCCCTAATTCCATTTGAGGAGCTAGGGATTTTTTGTTTATTTGTATAATTTTTTTTAAAACGGTCATTTCAATTGTGTTAATAACATATTAAACTTCTATTAAAATAATTGGATTTTAAGCAAATAGATTAGATAATATGATAAGTGTATCTATTTATTACTGTATTAGGGGAGTGAAAGGATTTGGCTAATAAGGGAGAAAATAAAGTTGAAAGTCGTTCAGAACATAGAAAACTTAAGAATAAGGAAGATGTTTCTAGTAGTAAACGATACTTTTCGTTAATACTCTCAATAGCTGGAGTACTAATAATAGGTGCTACAGCAATTTTTTATGTCTACCCAAAAATAATGAACGAAGGTAATATTCATCCAAAAAATGCTTCTTCAGAGGCAGTAGCAGATAAGGATGTAAAAAAAGAAACAAAAAGTGAAAAGACGACGGAAACAAAATCTAAGGAAGTTCCTAAAGAAACAACTACTAAGGAAACAAAAGTTACCGATGAAGAAAAGCAATCAAAAGATTATATTTTACCAGGTAGTAATAGTAGAAAACTAACGAATGCAGATCTAACTAAGTTAGCTCCAAATGATTTACGTTTAGCTAGAAATGAAATCTACGCTAGGCACGGTTTAGTATTTAAATCTAGTGACTTGACGATTTATTTCAGCTCGAAGTCTTGGTATAAACCTAATCCAGCATATGGCGGACAGCTTAATGATGTAGAACAATTTAATTTGAATTTAATTAAATCAAAGGAATAGTTGGATATACGAAAAATCTTAAGAGAAACACTAACAGTTCCTTCTTCAATTGTATCAAGTAATTAATTAGTAATAAGCTATAAAAAAAAGCAAAGTTCAGTGATTAATGAACTTTGCTTTTTTATTTGCTATAATACAATGCTTTTGATAAGAAAATACATACTTGTGTAGGTCTTAAAGGTTAATCTCGGTTCCTTGACTAGCTATCCATTTTAAGATTTTCTTTGCTTCATTTTCCTTTGCTACTTCTTTTACTGTCATTCCATCCACATTCTTTATTGATAAGTCTGCACCTTTTTTAATAAGGTACTGGAATGTTTTTACATCATCTACTTCATATGTTGTATCAAAAATAGGTGTTTCCCCAGAACTGTCTTGCTGGTTAATATTTGCTCCGTATTTTAGTAGTAAGTCAATTGCTTGCTTGTCTCCCATAGAAGCAGCGGCATGTAAGATTGTCCAATCATCTGCATCTCCTATAGAAGGATCAGCTCCGTTATCAAGTAATAACTTTAACATCTCCAAGTTAAGATGGTCTTCATCAGTATATGAAGTTACGAGAAGTGGAGACTCGTAGTCATCATTCAATTCATTTACGTCTGCACCTTCGTCAATTAACTGTTTAACTTGTTCAACATCGTTATCAAGTACTGCTTGCGTTAATGGTGTTTCCGCAGCTAAATATCCATCAATGAATGATTGTGCTAGTGGAATCGCTTTTTCTACTAATAAACCTGCACCGACTAAAACTCCAAACGACAATGCAAATACAGTTACAGCAATCCCGTATACACGTTTTGGTGTTTTAAATAGAATATCGCTTTCTACATTATTAAAATGATGCAAAGCGTTAATACGTTTTGGTAAAGTTGGATGGGACATTAATCGTTCACTTAACCAAATTAAAAAACCTTTTTCATTACTACTATTTAATAAATATTCACGTTGATCAATTCGTTGATAATATTTGCGACCAACTGCTAACATTGTAAGTGCTTGAGTCGATGCTTCAAAATCATTTATATAATAACTAGCCATTCGATCACTTGTATACTCACATGCACGTGAATAAGCTGAACCTAAAAAAGGAACCCAATTTGCAGGTAATACTAAAGCTTGTTTTAAAATATGATTTCGTTTAATATGTGCAAGCTCGTGTGCAATCACGAAATCAACTACTTTTGGGTTTGATTCAATCTCTTCGAATAGATCTGAATATAAAACAATCATATTCCGACCAAAGAAACGTGTAGCAAAGGCATTTAATAGTCCTCCAGATTGGATTACATAAACATCTGGTAGAAAATAAAAGCCCATTTCCTTTGAAATTTCTCTTGTTCTCAAATATACTTCTGGAAATTGTTTTTCAGTAATCTTAACACCATTTATACGTATGTGGGCAGTAAAAACTAAATGGGCAAAGAGTGGTAAAACGATTAAAACTCCTAAAATAATAAGACCAACACCACTTAAAATTAGTAATAAATAAATTGGAATACTAATAATTAAAAGTAATATAAAATAAATCGATTCTTTCCGATTAACTAACGGCTTCAATTTCTCTCCTCCTATCTCTCAATTCTTATAGTTTAACAAGTAAATGGAGAGGATGTCATACATATATTTAAGAGAAATGAAACCAATTACTTCCACTAAGTATTCAAAAAATTTCTTTTTACCCTTTAAATAAAAAATAGTATGATAGACTATAGTTTACTTTTTTAAGTATTTATTTAGATTCAATTTATATAGTAAAAACAAGCATTATTTAGAATGAAAATTTAAGGGGAAGTTAAAAATAAATGGAAACTCAGTTTAGAGAACAAAATTCCTTGTCAAGAGCGGGCATACGAACAATGCGAAAAAAACGAATACCTAGTTTTAAAAGAAAATGGATGTTTATTTTAATACCAATAATCGCGATATTAATTACACATTTAACATTAAATTACTTAAATTCGCCTAAAAGATTAGTGAAGGTTTTTGATAAAGCTGTGTCAGATAATAATTATAAAGAAGTTACACATATGCTACAAAAAGGCGGTACCGGGGCATCCCTAGATGAAGACTCAGTAATCGCATTTATGGATTACTTGAATAGCTATAATGTATTAGATAAATTAGACGATATGATTCAAAATAATAAAGTGATTAATAGTAAGTTAATAGATGGTCGTGGAAATTATGTGCTTTCAATTAAAAAGGGTAGTAAATTTTTAGGGATTTATCAAACGTATTTAATAAGTGCCCAACCATTCGAATTAAAGATTTCTTCGCCAATTGACGACATTGACTTAAAATTAAATAATCATATTACACATTTGAATACAGACGAATACGAAACAACATACCGCAAAATTTTACCTGGAAAGTACACTTTGGCTGTTTCATATAAAGGTGTTTATAGTGATGTTAAGGATGCAGTTGATATAGATTTTTCTTCTGCTACAAAAAATAAGTTATCACAGGAATTAACTTTTAATGTTAGTTATGTCCAAATCTACTCAAACGAACCTGAGGCGGAACTTTTTGTAAATGGAAAAGACACTGGGGAAAAAGTAAGTGATTTAGATCGATTTGGTCCGTTTTTATTAAATGGTAAAACAGTAGTTCACGCTGAAATTGAAAAGAATGGTGAGTTATTTAAAACGGATGATATTCCAGTTACAGGAAAATATGTGGATTTAATGTTTGATACGCCAGTTGAAAATCAGGACGATTCAGGTCAAAAAGATGGTTTCTTTGCAGGACTTAAACGATTTTTTGATAAGTATTTACCTAGTCCTAAGCCTTCTTCTGATTTAGAAGAAAAGCAACTAATCAACGGATTGTTTAATCAAAATGGCCAAGCATTCTTACAGTCTAAGGAATATCAAGACAAAATTAAGAAAAAGGATACAACGCAAAAACTCACAAGCTTTTCTATGAAAAATTCAAAGCAAGATGATTCGGGTATGATCATTACAACAAATGAGACGTATGAGATAACTGATAAAAAGGGAAAAACGAAAGTGAAAACATTCGAAATTACTTACCACTTCTCAAGAGAAAATGATGAATTAAAAATGGATCGTATAGTAGAAGTAAAAGAGCTAAAATAAATTGTAGTAATAGAGTCCAATTTAGGTTGGACTTTTTTTGTTGATTCAGAGTTGGAGGAGTCCGTAATTATTAAGCTGTGGTTAAAAGGGCAACATTCTTATTAAATGTTTATTAAAAGAAATATTTCTTTTTTCACATTTTAATGTCAAATATATGTAGTTTTAGCACATTGTTTTTTTAAATAGGAATATTCGTTATAATGTATTAAAGAGAAATGTTTGGAGGTAATGAAAAAGAATAGAATGTGGAAATTTATTAAAAGACTTCTTTTATTTACACTTCTGATGTCAATTATTGGGTTATTTGCGATCTATCGTTACTATTTCCAAGATGTGTTGAAGTATGAAACACAAGTTTATACTGAATTAAAGGCGTCTAATTTAGAAGAATACACTCCTTTATTACTAGGTCTAATGATGCAAGAAACGAAGGGGAAAGGGAAAGATCCAATGCAGGCTTCAGAATCACTAGGACTTGCTAAGGATAGTATTCATGATACTTCAAAAAGCATACAACAAGGGGTTTCACACTTTAAAGACGTGTATTCCTATGGAAAAAAACAAGGCGTTGATTTACAAACCATAATACAAAGTTACAATATGGGAATTGCCTATATTGATTTTGTAAAAACACATGGAGGCAAACATTCAGATCAACTTGCTAAAACGTATTCACTATCGATGGTGGAAACGAATCCTGAGCTTTATACGTGTAATAATAATAAGAAAAATTTCAGATATCCATATTGTTATGGTGACTTCACATATAGTCAAAAAGTAATGAAAAAAACAAAGTACTTTGAGGTTTTAGTCCCGCTTAAACATAATATAGTAGGAAAACCATAGTCCATGAAGAAGAGTAAGTGTCTTCTTTATGGACTTTTTAACTTTTTTTTTAGAATTGTGTCAATTTAGTTACAAAATGGTTGTCGTTTCGATAAAACAAAACAATTTCCTTTTTTTACCGATATAATTATTGAACAAAACAATTCAAATTCCGACATTTTATGACTTATACTTAACTTTAGTGTTAATTTTTTGTTAATTTCATTTTAAAAAATTTATAATTTATTAATTTTACTAGCTTAATAGAATTGGATTGTTTTATTCTACGGTTTAAATGTAAAAATGGTAGGAAAGGAAAGTTAGATACATGAAAAAAATGGGAAGAGTACTTTTGGTATCAACAGGCATTTTAGTAGGAACCTCCAGCATTTCCTGTCCTAATATTGGTTTGGAAACATCAAAAGCGAGTGCAGCGATCGTAAATATTAAATCGAATTATCAAACGACAGCAAATCTAAATTTAAGACAGGGTGCAGGTACAACCTATAAGTCAATTTTGACTATTCCAAAAGGAAAAGTAATTACTGCTACTCAAAGAAATGGTAAATGGTACAAAGTGACTTATAGTTCAAAAACTGGTTGGGTAAGTGGTACTTATTTAAAGGAGTATTATAAATATACTGCTCAAGCGACTGCTTATTATTTTACAAATAAAACTACTAAACTATATACAACGCCTGATAACAAAAAAGCTGCAGTATATTCTGTAGTTGTTAATAATGGGTTTTATAGTACTCAAAACATTGTAAATAGCATTGGCCAAACATGGTTCCGTGTTAGTTATAGTGGCAAAACATTGTATGTAAATAGCGCAGATGTTACGAAAAGTGCTGTAGCTACATTTGCCCAAACAAAATATAAAGCAATTAAAAATACAAGTTTATATCAAACTTATGGTATATCGTCTAAAGTGCTATCAAGTATTCCAAGTGGTACGATCATTTCATCATCAAAACGTGTTGGTAACTGGTATATCGTCACGTTTAATGGTAAAACGGGATATGTTTATATTAATAATTTTACAAAAGTAAATGAAATAAAATATGAAACAACAAGTACTGCATATTATTTTACGAAAGCAGTCACGAACTTATATACAACTCCAGATGCAACTAAACCTGTAGTAACTACAGTTAGTGGAGATAATGGCTTTACCTCAACTCAAAAAGCAACAGATTTAGTAGGGAAGCTCTGGTATCGAATTAATTACAATGGGCAAAATCTTTATGTTAAGAGTGAAGATGTAACTGCAAATAGCTTTACAACGCTTACTACTACGAATTATAAAGCACTTAATGCAACATATATATATGAATTGTTCGGCAATGCATCAAAACAGCTTATTCAAATTCCAAAGGATACAGTTATCCCGATTAGCAAAAAAATTGGTAATTGGTATAGTGTGACTTATAACGGTGTAAGTGGATATGTAAGAGCAGTGGATTTCGGAAAAAGTGATGTCGTGACAATAACTAATATAACAGATACGACATATATTACGACTTCAGAATTAAATATACGTCAAACGTATGATGCTTCTTCACCATTGCTTACAGTAATTCCCGTTAATATGATTATAATTGCGACTGATAAAGCTTCTAACAATTGGTATAAGGTTAGTTACAATGGGAAAACAGGATATGTATTTGGATCATATATCAAACAAGTTAAAACTGGTGACCCAATGACATCAAGAGATAGCTACCAGTTTATCGATCTGCGTACACCTTCGCCTGTAACTGCTACGCAAATTAATACCTATATTGCTAGTAATGTGAAAAGCGGAGCTAAGAGTATACTGACTAATCAAGGACAATTATTTATTGATGCTGGAAATAAATATGGTATAAATGCACTTTATTTAGCAGCACATGCTATTCATGAAAGTGGATTTGGTACTTCTCAAATTTCGTTAGGAAAAAATAACTTATTTGGCTTTGGTTCATATGATGCAACACCATATATAGCATCATACAAATTTATGAGTGTACAAGAAAATGTAGAGTATATTGCACGCTCAATTAAGTCTACCTATTTAAATCCAAGTAATTGGAAATATCATGGTGCGTATCTTGGTTTTAGTACAAAAGATATGAGTAATGTAAGAATAGATGCAGCGAGTGAAGGGATGAATTTTTATTACGCGACTGATCCAAACTGGGGTAATTTGATTGCTCAACATATGCAAAAAATTCTACCGTTTGATAAAGCGTATTATGATAAAGCTCAACCGAATACTACGATTCCAGGCAGTCCATCTACTCCTGTTGGTAGTGACGTATTCCCTGCTAATATCCAAGCAGTTGCAAAAGGAAACATTGATCTGTACACTGCAAAGGGAGATGCGGCTAAAGTGAAATCGATTGCAGCTGGTACCGCCTTCTTTCTTCTTGAAAAAACAAATGATTATTGGATTAAATTATCAATTGATGGGAATGTTTTTTGGACAAACAGTATCAAGTTAAATGCCTATGGTCAAACTTTATCTGTTAAAAACTTAGGTAGAACAACAGATGCTTTAAACGTGCGCTCATCTGCAACTACAGCTGAAAACAATATAATTGGTACATTGAACCTTAATACTTATGTAAGTATTGTTACAAATACAGATGGTACTTTAACAATGGATAGTACAAAAAAATGGTATAAAATCCAATTAGCGAACGGAAGCTTTGGATGGGTATCTTCAAGTTATGTTAAACAAGAATTAAAATAATTTTTTGATGGCTCAGGAAAAACTGAGCCATTTTTTTTATGAGATTTATAGAGAAATAGAAAGTTAATAAATGAAATATGATAAAATAGTTACATTGTTTCATATTTAGGTAGATTGGAGAATATACAATGAAATCTTTTTTACTGAAATTTGGCTTAATTACAGCTATAACAGTAAGTTTGTTTAATGGAAAAGCCAGTGCAGAAACAAACACAACTTGGACTTCGAAGTGTGGCGACGCTAGTAAAGTGAAATCACCTTCACTTCAACAAATTAATTGTTTGCTGACTTACGCTGCAATCAACGCTGATATTCCGCCAGAGGTCGTAAAGACAGTTGCGTGGAGGGAATCAGGGTGGAAACAATCAAAATTGTCATCCGATGGTGGAATTGGTATTATGCAAATTACAAATCAACCTAGATATGATCAGAAGCGGTTAAAAACCGATATTGCATATAATATTCAAGCTGGTGTTGAGATTTTAAACGAGAAATATAGTTGGAAACAAACAGATGGCACATACACTTTACCAAGGATTAAGGATGCGAATCGTCATACTATTGAGAACTGGTATTTTCCAATTATGGCTTATAATGGAATAAAGCGGGTTAATAGTCCAATTATTAAAACACAGGGAACTAACTATGGCAAAATAAATACTGCTGCCTATCAAGAAATTGTATTAAATTTGCTTGAAATGCAGAGTTACTTAAGGGATGAAGATGGCCCAAATATTTTAGCGAAATTCCCGTTTACGACTAGTGATTTTGATTACAGTCCTGATAGTGATGAGGATATTGTGTTCAAAGTTCCGCTTTATACAATAAATGAGGGTCTTCATGAATCTCCATATTTTATGAAAAAGGGAGATTTAGCGTATGTTACAGTGGATAAAGTTAAATTACGACCTGACTCAAGTACTTTGAAAAAAGAATTAGGAACACTTAATAAATACACAACCTTAACAATTTATGATGAATTTAAGTTTGATATAGGTAACGACCATAACCAATTCGTTTGGTTTAAAGTGAAGAGTCCAGATGGAAAGATAGGTTTTATACCATCTGCTTACCTTAATCCTATGGTAACTGGGGTTGCTAATGGAGCATTTTATAATAAAGACGTAAAAATCCATGTTAATGAGGGAGTCGCGACATTAAATGGAACTCGTATTAATAATGATTATTTGATATCAAAAGTAGGTAGCTATACACTTGTTGTAAAAAGTAAAGTGGCGAATACAACAACTATTAAATTTATGATCGATAAAACAAAACCTACAACACCAACTATGAGTACAGTTTCAGATCAATCAACTACTGTTACAGGAACAGCAGAAGCGGGTTCTACAGTTAAACTATATATTAATGGCAAGTTTCAAAAAAGCACAACAGCCGCATCAAATAAAAGCTATAAGTTTACAGTTTCAAAGCAAAAAAGTGGATCGACAGTTAGTGTAACTGCTACGGATAAAGCTGGAAATGTAAGTGCAACAAAGTCTTTAAAAGTATTAGATAAAACACCACCAGCTCTTCCAGTTGTTAATAAAGTTACTTCAAAATCAAAAACTGTAACAGGTAGTGCTGAGAAAAATGCTTCAGTGAAGGTTTATCGAGGAAGTACATTAATAGGTCAAAGCTCGGTTAATTCTAGTGGTAAATTTTCTGTGTCAATAAAAGTACAGAAAGCAAACACATATTTAAAGGTGTATGTCATTGATAAATCAGGAAACAAAAGTGTTCGTACGATTAAAGTTGTAAAATAGTTAAAATGCGATAAGGCTTTTTCTTATTGCATTGTTTTTTTTTGATTTTTTAAGTTCTTTTTGGAAAGAGTAAATATATTTGTTACAAACTTTGTATATTTGGCTTCATTTCTAATGCTAGATAAATTAGTAGACGAGAATCTGCTTTTTCATAATCTTTTTAAGATGAATGCAATTTGTTTTAATATGTGGATAACTTGTGAATAAAATTAGTATTTATCGACAGGAAGAAATGTTTAACATTTTTTATTTTGGAAGAATTTTGTCGTATCTTAATATTTCTTAGCTGCTTGTATTAATTTATAAACAAGTGGTTTGTGGATAAGTATTATATGTTATCCACAAATTGTTAATAAACTTCAGAAATTGTGGGTAATTTTCGGAATTTAAAGTGTTTTTTTTACCTTAACAAATATTTAATGATCAATATAACTTATTATTAAAGAAATTAAAAGGCCTTTTCCCAATTGAGAAAAGGCCTTTTGTTAAATTATTCTTATTTTTAATTAAGAGAATTCTGTACTTGTCTTATATTACTTAACGAGCACCTTCACCAGTTAAGACAACTTTAATTGTTTTAAACATAATTCGAATGTCCAACATGATTGATCGATGTTCAATATAATGTAAATCCAAGACTAACTTCTCTTTCGGTGTTAATTCATACCCGCCATTCACTTGTGCCCAACCAGTTAATCCTGGTTTGACTGTTAAGCGATTAGTGAAGCCTGGTACTTCATGATTAAATTTGACTAAAAAAAACGCTCTTTCAGGTCTAGGACCAACAAGACTCATATCTCCGCGTAAGACATTGACAAACTGCGGTAATTCGTCGATACGAGTTTTTCGAAGGAAGTGACCAAGTTTTGTAATACGAGGATCATCCGTACTAGCCCATTGTGGTCCATTTATCTCTGCATCCATACGCATTGTTCTTAACTTGTAAATATTAAAAATTTTCCCATTTAATCCAACTCGTTCTTGGATGAAAAGAGCAGGGCCAGGGGAATCAATTTTAATTAAAGCAATAAAGAACAATACGAATGGTAAAGAAATCACAAACGCGAGCGACGCAAAGACAATATCCAATGTTCTTTTTATAAATGAATAAAAAATACTTTTCTTTTTTAATGACTCAAGTTGTTGAATGGAATATCGGCTTTCAACCTTTTGTTGAGTATTCTGTAAGGCCATTTAAACACCCCAGTTTATAATTTAGGCCCATCCTTGCAAGTGCATTGCAACATGTCCTAATGTATAACGTTTACGTTGTATAACATCATAACAATTATAAATGTTCGCAGAAAAAAATCAAATTAATTTTATGTTACAAGCTTATTACTCCACATAAAAAGTTCACAAGGGTACCTTACACTTATAGTGTGTGCAAGAATGATTTATTAATCGGCATTACATTAATTAGTAATAGATCAAGTTTTTGTCCAGGTCGACTTTTTAGTTATTATTATTTTAGCATAAAGTAAGTGGAAAAATACGTCGCGTTGAATAGCACTTTTCCAAAGAAATTAAAGCCCCCAAATAGATGTCTCCATACTAAATGCATTATCATACGTTATTGTAAGAAAATAACTAAATAAAAGCATTCTACTATAAGAATAAAAGAGGATTTTACTACCTTTTAATAACCTTTGTTTTGTAATTGGGTATGTAATAACAATATTTTGATGATTCTCCTTATAATTTATTATGAATAAATTTAGGTTTTTTATCCTTACTTTAAATCTAAAGTAATCCTGTTTTTCTGTTCTTCCAAAAATCAACTCCCTCTTTCGTAATTGCTCAAGATTTTTAAACTTATGACAAACATTCGTTTTGCACTTTTCATTGCTGTTATATTTGGCTTTGAATTAAGTGGGCGCAATTTATAATTTATAAAGTCTCATAAAGGACTATATATAATTTTCAGAGTGGAGTGTCAATTTTTAATTATATGATGGTAAATAAAATGCTCGTATTAACCGCAGTTTTAATCACCGCATTATTAAACTTATTACCGCAGAAGAAATATGATTCTAATATTTTTTGATCGTTTAAATAATCTTCTTTCTCGAAAAAGGCGTAAGCAGAATAATCTTTTGTATATAACTTTAATTAGTAAATGAAAAAACAAATATTAGTGGGGATATGACTAGATATGATTATAGATGAAATGGATATCACTTAGTTTTCAATATTGTTAAATTTAATTTAAATTGAGTAGGAATCTCTTGAAGTGGAAGCAGTAATTGATATAAATTTTTTTATGCAGAGCGGATAGACAGTTTGATATTCGTATGCATATGAAAACTTTACTTTTGTATGAAATGATTAGATCAAATCGGCTGATCATATTGTAGTTGCTTAAAGTTTCCAACCAGATTATTAAGCATTATTACTAATGTTACTGTATAAAATCTTGTCAGTAAATACTTACTTTTGAAGAATGTTAGTGTTTTTTAAGGAATGGAATGAATAATTGTAGTAATATATTGAAGTGAGTCGAAATTTTTGTTTAATTTAGTCGAAAGGTTAGGTGTTAAATGCTAGCGAATTATTTCACGGTTTGTGGCTTTGGTAGTCATGAGATTGAGATTGAAAAATCGAAATTTATTTGTTACATAAATGAAGCGAAAACTGAAGTTGATGCGCAACGATTCATTTCAGAAATTAAAAAAAAGCATTTTGATGCATCTCATAATTGCTCAGCTTATTTAATCGGTGAAAATGATGAAATTCAAAAAGCCAATGATGATGGTGAACCGAGTGGTACGGCTGGGGTTCCAATGTTAGAAGTTTTGAAAAAGAGAGGATTAAAAGATACTGTTGTTGTTGTAACAAGGTATTTTGGCGGTAAAAAGCTTGGAGCAGGAGGACTAATTCGTGCATATGGACAGGCAGTCAGTGAAGGGTTAAACGCTGTTGGAATTGTTGAGCGCTCATTAGTAAAAGTACTGAACATAAAGATTAATTATAAATTGTTAGGTAAAGTAGAGTTCGCTTTACGTAACTCACATTATCATTTAGAAAATGTTAACCACATGGAAGATGTAAGCTTTGAACTTTGGATTAAGATTGATGAAGTAGATATCTTCAAAAACTGGATGATTGAGTTAACAAATGGTAGTTGCCATATAAATGAAAGTATTGTTAAATACATGTAGTAGTTTAGCTTTTTAAATAGTGAATTTTTGACTAATTTCAAATAGAACATTCATACTAACTTTAAAGGAGGTCTCTTCGAACAAATGAATCAGAATCATTCTCGAAAAATGGCCAAGAAAAGAAGAAAGAAAAAGAGAGGCTTAATTGGTAGGCTATTATTACTTATTATTGTAGTAGCCCTAGTGTTTGTAGGATATAAAGGCGTTAGAACATATCTTGAATTAAATAAAGCAACAAAAGGAGAAGACATTTCTTCAAACTTAAGAAATGAAAAAGTTGCAATATCGAAAGATCCAATATCGATTCTCTTCTTAGGGATTGAGAACTATTCAACTGGAGGAAAGGGTGGACGAACTGACTCGATGATCCTTGCTACCTTTAATCCAAAAGAGGAGACAATTAAAACAATGAGTATTCCTCGTGATACATATGTAAGTATCCCTGGACATGCAGATAAAACTAAAATAAACCATGCATATGCATATGGCGGTTTACAATTAACAGTTGATACAGTTGAGCAATTCTTAAATGTACCAATTGATTATTACGTTACTGTCGACTTTAATGGCTTTAAAAACATAGTTGACGCTGTTGGTGGGATAGATGTTGATGTACCTTTTGACTTCTGGGAAAATACAGATACTACACCAAGGAAAAAGGTTTACTTTACAAAAGGTATGATGCATTTAGATGGACAACAGGCATTAGCATATTCTCGTATGCGTAAACGTGATCCTCGTGGTGATTTTGGACGTGAAGAAAGACAACAACAAGTAATTAAAGCGATCTTAAATGAAATAAAATCACCTGAAACAATCATGAAAATGGATCAATATGCGAAAGTGTTCAGTAAAAATATTAGTACGAACATGAAAATGAGTGGTGGTATTTCACTTGCGAAGCATTTACCTAATATCACTGTAAATGACTTAGAAACAATAAAACTAAAAGGTCACGACGATACGATTCACGGTATTTACTATTATGTTCCTGAAGAGGAGAGCGTAAGAGAAATTACTAGCAAATTCCGTGTTCACTTAGGTTTAGAAAAACCACCTGCAAAAAATACAACTAATACAATCAATTCAGATAGTAGTTCTGAAAATGAAAATAGTACCAAACAATAAATAGGCAAAAAGCTGATTCTTTTACGGGAATCAGCTTTTTTATTGGGTCAATCGTAATATATTTGTAATACTTGTTAACATTGTGTTAAGGATGTTATAGAAGGGTATTTATTTTTTAAAGCTTATAATAAAATACCAATATATATTGGTAATATAAGGGTTGAATCGGAAAATATAAAAATTTTTGGTTATTTCAAATTTTTGTACAATTATAATCCTAATTACATTATAATATTAAATATACATAAATTTATTAGTCATTTAGTAATAGGCTAATGGGGGAAAAGGTGAATGACAGCTAGGAAAATGGACAATCAGACACTAGACGAAATCATGAATAATATGCTCTCATCTGTTATAGATAGTAAGTCCCATGTGTTTGGAATTGTTGAAGATACTCGCTCTGAATACGAGATATTAAGAGTAGAGCTTGAAGAAGTAAAATTACAAGTAGTAGAGAAGATTGAAAATACGGTTAGATTAGACTTATTAGCACGAGCGGCACGCCAAAAATTAACTGAAGTAGATGGGGACTATGCTAGGTATACTGAATCTCAAGTAAAGGCAGTATATGAAACCGTCCGAAATATCCAGGAACAGCATTTTCTTTCATTAAAAGAAGAAAAAGTTCTAAACCATCGTAGAAAAGAATTAGTAAATAAACTTCAGATTTTGTTAGCGAAACTACAAAAAGCCGAATTGTTAGTTGCCCGTATTTCAATTGTTTTAAACTACCTTAATACAGACTTTAAGCAAGTTAGTCATTTACTTGAAGATGTAAAACAAAAACAAGAATTTGGGTTTCAATTGATACAAGCTCAGGAAGAAGAGCGCATAAAGTTATCACGTGAAATACATGATGGGCCTGCCCAAACGTTAGCTAGTATATTAATGCAGTCAGATTTTTTAATTAAAACATATCGCCAAAGACCAGAAGAGGATGCAAGAAAGGAATTAAGTGATATGAAGGAACAAGTCCGTTGTGCGCTAGGGGAAGTAAGAAGAATTATATACGATCTACGCCCAGTGGCATTAGATGATTTAGGATTAGTTCCAGCCCTTAATAAATATTTAAAATCGCTTGAGTCGTATAAGCATATTGAAATTAAATTTGAATATTGTGGTCAAAGCAAAAAAAGACTTAACTCAAAAATAGAAGTTGCGATCTTTAGAATCGTCCAAGAGGCGGTTCAAAACGCATGTAAGCATGCTGATCCATCAACAATTTTTGTAAGATTAGAGTTTTTAAGAAATAAAATTAATGTTTTCGTTCAGGATGATGGAGTTGGTTTTCCTGTTGGAGATGGCCAGAGCGAAAACTCTTTTGGATTAATAGGAATGAAAGAACGCGTTGAGTTACTGAACGGTGATTTTAAAATCGAATCTATACTAGACGTAGGTACGACAATTAGAATCACTTTAGATGTAGAAATAGAGAATGAGTTAGAAATGGCATTTCAAAATAAAACGTCTGAAAATTTTTAAAAGTAAAATTTTATTTCATGTTTTTGGTGATTTGCGTCCAAACCATCCATAAAATATGTTAAAATATACTATAATTTAGAAAAAAATACCAATTTCTACAAATTTCGATAGATTAGCAAACGAGAACAAATAAACAGAGGAGTAATGAAATGAAAACTAGAATTGCAATTGTAGATGATCATAAACTGTTTCGTGAAGGAATTAAGAGAATCCTAGATTTTGAAGAGAGTTTTGATGTTGTTGCTGAAGGTTCAGACGGTACAGAGGTTGTAAGTATCATGGATCAAAATCAAGTAGATATATTTATTGTTGATATAAACATGCCGACAATGAACGGAGTAACTGCTACAAAAGCATTACTAGAAAAATATCCTGATGCAAAAGTAATTATTTTGTCAATTCATGATGATGAATCCTATGTAACTCATGTCCTAAAAGTGGGTGCAAGAGGCTATTTACTAAAAGAAATGGACTCAGATACCCTAATTGAAGCGATTAAAGTCGTTACAAAAGGTGGATGTTATTTACACCCGAAGATTACCCACAACCTAGTAGAAGAATTTAGAAGACTATCACTTAAGGAACAATTATTTAAATCTCGTGAAATAGAAGTACGCCGTCCATTACATTTACTTACTAGAAGAGAATGTGAAGTACTTCAAATGCTAGCAGATGGTAAAAGTAACCGTGCTATTGGTGAAGCTCTCTTCATTAGTGAAAAAACTGTCAAAAACCATGTAAGTAATATTCTGCAAAAGCTAGAAGTAAATGACCGAACTCATGCTGTAGTAACGGCAATTCGTAACGCTTGGGTAGAAGTGAAATAGTTAGGTACAAAAAACAGAGTATCGGATGATCGGTACTCTGTTTTAGTTTGTAGACAAAGTACAATCAATTTGATTTATCACTTTTTTAGTCTGAAGCATAGAATCAATAAAATGCCCACTTTTTCTTTTCAATAAATAGGCTTTTAAGTATAATAAGTCTTTCTAAGTCTAACTGAATTGTCGAATTGGCTCAGAGTAAAGAGAATGAAATACAATGATTTTACTTAATTAGTTGTGTAAAATTAAACCATTAAATACATAGTTAAACGTTACTATATATAATAAGAAAGGATATGACAATGAGAACTGCAATTGTTACAGATAGTACATCTTATATCCCCAAGGAAGTAAGAGATTCTTTAGATATACATATGTTACCTCTTAATGTAATCTTCGGAGATGCGTCCTACCAAGAAGAGGTTGAAATTACAGCCGAACAATTTTTCCTCAAGGTCCGAGAACAAAAGGAGCTTCCAAAAACTTCACAGCCTGCATACGGCACGATAATTGAAAAATTTGAACAGCTATCAAAAGAATATGACGCAGTTGTTGCAATCACTTTATCAAGTGGAATTAGTGGAACATATCAGAGTATTGTATCAGCTGGGTCAATGATTGATAACTTAGAAGTAGTCGCTTATGATTCGGAGATTAGCTGCATGGTCCAAGGGTTTTATGTCATAGATGCTGCGAAAATGGCAAAGAAAGGTGCTGGACCAACTGAAATCATTGAGCGTTTAGATGAAATAAAACTATCCGCTAATGCTTACTTCATGGTTTTTGATTTAGATCACCTACAACGCGGTGGAAGACTTTCAAGTGCACAAGCATTTGTAGGAAGTTTGCTACAAGTAAAGCCAATTCTAACATTTGTAGACAAACAAATTGTAGCCTTTGAAAAAATCCGAACTGAAAAAAAGGCAATGAAACGAATTACAGATTTATTTGGCGAAGTTGCATCAAAAGGCGAAAATATGAAAGCAGTCGTTATTCACTCAAATCGTGAAGAAGATGCAAAAAAATTAGCCCAACAACTTAGTGAAACATATCCAAATGTTGAATTAGAAACTTCATATTTTGGTCCAGTAATTGGAACGCATCTTGGTGAAGGTGCTTTAGGGTTGGGTTGGTATGTTGTTTGAGAAGGAGCTCCTTTGATTAGGGGCTTTCTTTTATTTTTGTGCAGTGAAAATTTATTATCGTAATTATTTGGGTATGCTTAACAATTGTTAATGACACAAATTATTTATATTGCTGACAAGAAATTTTCACTAGTGTTCATGTTATTAGTGATTGATTGAATGTAATATTGAAAGAAGCCCATATTAGGTAATCATTAAAAGAAAGTAGGTTAATAAATGGACAAATTTTACGGTAGAAAACTCCAACTTCTCCCCACAATAAACCATCAGGACATCCCTCCAACAAGTCTAGTTATTCAAGCGGTTCAAAAAGTTAAAACTCGTTATCAATGCTTCCGTTGTGGTAATCAAAATCAACTCTTTTTCGCCACTCATTTTTGTGCGAAATGTTCATCACAGTGTACGTATTGTCGGAAATGTATCATTATGGGGAAAATGTCGACATGTACAGAGCTAGTCATTAATGAAGTTGATATGAAGTTAGATTCTTCAATTACTGGGCTCGAATGGGATGGTAAACTTTCACCTCAGCAAAAAGAAGCATCTATTAAAGTAGTTGAAGCTGTGAACGAAAATCAGAATTTGTTACTTTGGGCAGTTTGTGGTGCAGGAAAAACAGAAATGTTGTTTGAAGGGATTGAAGCTGCACTTCAGCAAGGTAAATTCATTTGTATTACAACACCTCGAGTAGACGTTGTGTTAGAGCTAGCGATTAGATTCAGACAATCCTTCCCTACTATTTCAATTGCAGTACTTTATGGAGGTAGTGAAGAGGTATGGGAAGGAAATAGGATAACGATTTGTACAGTACATCAGTTAATGAAATTTAGGCATACCTTCCACTTATTGATTATCGATGAAGTTGATGCTTTTCCTTATAATATTGAAACACATTTGCACTGGGTTGCAAAAGAATCAAGAACAATTAATGGTTCTACAGTACAAATGACTGCTACCCCCTCTAGTGAACAACAACTACTTGCACTTAAAGATAAAATCAAAAATGTAATGGTCCCCGCAAGATACCATAGGCAACCCCTACCAGTACCGAGCTTTGAATGGATTGGTAACTGGCGTAAAACCATCCGCAAATCACAAAAACTTCCAACTTTTTTAGAAAAATGGATAAAATTATTTATTCAAAAGGGCTGCCCGATCTTTTTGTTTGTCCCTACAATTAATGAATGTATTTTTATAGAAGGAGGCTGTTAAAAAGATAACAGTTAAATCAGCATCAGTTCATAGTCAAGATCCACAAAGGCATGAAAAAGTAAGTGCTTTTCGAAATGGTGATACTCAAGTTTTAATCACAACGACAATTTTAGAGAGAGGCGTTACGATTTCGAATAGCCAAATTGCGGTACTAGGCGCTGATGATGAGATTTTTACTGAAAGCGCACTAGTTCAAATTGCTGGTCGTGCTGGTAGACATATTAATTATGCAAATGGAGAGGTTATCTTTTTTCATAATGGAATTAGCGAAGAAATGGTCAAAGCTAAAAAGCAAATACTTCTAATGAATCATTTAGGGATTGAGAAAGGCTGGTTGGATAATAAGTGATTTGTGTATATTGTGGTGTTCGCTTTATTGAGAAGTTTTCCTTGCATAAATTGTTTTTTCTAAGCAATGAATCAGCTTGTTCACAATGTCTATCGAAGTTTAAAAAAATTATTGATCCTGTTTGTGAAATTTGTTGTGGTTACATTATGGAGAATCAAAAGCATTGTAAAAATTGTTTAGAGTATATGAGTTTAAAGCAAGATATGCCGTTAATTATTAATAAGTCGATATTTCATTACACAAATGAAGTAAAAGAGTGGCTCAATAATTTTAAATTTTGTGGTGATGTTCAATTAGCATCTATATTTGCAAGTGATTTGAGGGAATACTATGAAAATTCTTTCAAAAATTATAAAATAGTTCCAATACCACTTAGTGATGAGAGACTAAAGGAACGAGGTTTTAATCAAGTTGAAGTGCTCGCACAATATGCAGGTTTAAATTTAACAAATTGTTTAGAAAGAATTCATACTGAAAAACAAAGTAAGCTAAACCGTTATGAAAGACTAAGCCGTGAACAAGTTTTTTCTTTTTGTGGTGTGGAAAAAATCGATAACGAATCGATCGTAATACTTGATGATGTGTATACAACTGGTAAAACGGTACAAGATGCTGCAACCATATTGTTACAAAATGGTGCTACTGAAGTGCATTCACTCACATTAATTCGGGCATAAAGCTAGGTTACCTGTCATGTATAAAAGAACTTAATTTTACGACGAGTTTTACCGATATAAATAGTGGTCATTGGACAGAATAAAACAAAAATATAATTAATAATAAAGTGACGAGGTATAAAACGATTAGCGATGAGGTGAGAAAAGTGAAGGGTAATACATCTGATGAGGATAAAGTTCATTTACATGAATACAATATAGAAAAAATCGAACTTAATAAACGAGAACAAGAAGGAAAAATAGAAATCTCCCCTCAAGCCAAGGATAATCTAATCGCCAATCAGATAATCGCTAAACGTGATGAACGTATACAGCAATTAAAAAAACAAATTGACGAGGGAACATACAAAGTTCAACCAATGAAAGTGGCTGAAAAAATGCTTAGCTATTTTAATAAGAAATAAAGGCCAACAACAAAAACCGGGTTGTTACTAAAATTGTTACTATATAAGAAGAAATAGGAAAGAACTTAGCAAAAATGTTAAGTTCTTTCTGTGTGTAGGTAAGGAAATAAGTAAGGATTTTCATACAATATTAAAGCCTCTGCTATTTGAGTTGTGAAGTTTTAAAAGTGGTCTTTCATTTTATAGTATTTTAATTTGATTTGGAGGAAAGTTAATATTAATTATTTTGATAATAACTTAATAAAATAATGGAAAGATTTTCTTAATATATCACACAATTTTTTCTAATAATGTGATAAACTCAAATGGTTTAGTTTTTAACTTTTTATGTAGAGGTGTACATATGTTATCGATTTTAAAACGATACTTAATTGGTAAACCACTTAAGTCAACAGAGTTAAGTGAACAAAGGTTATCGAATACGAAGGCCTTGGCGATCCTATCGTCAGATGCGCTTTCTTCAGTAGCATACGGTCCAGAGCAGATTTTGATCGTTTTAACTACGGTTGGAGCGGTAGCGTATTGGTATTCGGTTCCGATTGGTATAGGCGTTCTGATTTTATTATTAGCATTAATTTTATCTTACCGCCAAATTATTTTTAGTTATCCTCATGGTGGAGGCGCTTATGTCGTGTCGAAACAAAACCTCGGTGTTATTCCAGGTTTAGTTGCCGGTGGATCCTTGTTAGTTGACTATATCTTGACAGTAGCGGTTAGTGTGTCAGCAGGAACGGATGCGATTACGTCCGCTTTCCCAATTTTGCATACTCATACAGTCTTTATTGCTGTTATCTTAGTTATTTGTATTACAATTTTAAACTTACGCGGGCTAACTGAATCTGCTTCGATTTTGGCATATCCAGTTTATTTATTCGTTGTAGCACTTGTTATTATCATTATCGTAGGTTTATACAATGTTTTTACAGGCCATGCGCCACAAACAGCACATTCAGCGATTGGTACGGTTGTTCCAGGGATTTCGCTCTTTATTCTTTTAAAGGCATTTTCATCTGGTTGCTCAGCCTTAACTGGTGTAGAAGCAATTTCAAATGCTATTCCGAACTTTAAAGTGCCTTCAGATAAAAATGCGGCAAAAACACTATTGATGATGGGTTCGATTTTAGCAGTACTATTCTCGGGAATAATGTTTTTAGCTTACTGGTATGGAATTGTACCAAATGCAGAAGAAACGGTTATGTCTCAATTAGGTTCTGATATTTTCGGACGAAATGTAATCTATTACTTTGTACAAGGTACAACAGCGCTTATCCTTGTATTAGCAGCTAATACAGGATTTTCAGCATTCCCATTACTTGCTTATAACTTAGCTAGTGATAAATTTATGCCTAGAATGTATTTACTTCGAGGAGATCGTTTAGGATATTCAAATGGTATTATTACACTTGGTGTAGCTTCAATTTTACTAATTATTGCTTTCCAAGGTAAAACAGAAGAATTAATTCCATTGTATGCGGTTGGTGTATTCGTACCATTTACACTTTCTCAAACAGGTATGGTAATTAAATGGATTAGAGAAAAACCGGCAGGCTGGTTCCCGAAATTAATTGCAAACTTCGTTGGAGCATTTATTTCAGCAACAGTTTCGATTATTTTCTTAACTACTAAGTTAAATCAAGTTTGGTCAATTTTTGTTTTCTTACCTTTGATTGTTATTCTATTCTTAAGAATTCGTAAGCATTATGAAGCAGTGGGTGACCAATTAAGATTAAATAATGATATTCCTGAAAAAATCAGTGGAAATATCATGGTTGTGCCTGTTGCTGGGATTACAAAAGTAGTTGAACGTACAATGCAATATGCTCAAGGTATTGCGGATGAAGTTTATGCTGTTTACATTTCTTTTGATAAAGAAAGTGAAGAGCAAATGAGAGAAAAGTGGGAGGCTTGGAATCCTAACGTAAAACTCATTGTTGAACATTCCGAGTATCGAGAAATTACTAGACCACTTTTAAAAGTAATAGATGAAATGGAAGCTAAAGCTCATGAACAAGGCTTTGAAATTACAGTTTTAATACCACAGTTTATTACGAGGAAAAATTGGCATAATGTTTTACATAATCAATCAAGCTTATTACTACGAGCGTATTTACTTCATAAACGAAGTGTTATTGTAACGACTGTACCTTATAGATTTAAGGTGTAGAGGGCAGGGGTTTTGAAGAAGGAAAAACACTTTAGTAGGAAAAATGATATAAATTTTCTTTTCATAAAAACAGGAAAATAATAATGGGACAAGTCAGAAGGTAAGCGAATATGATAGGTAAGGGAATAGTTAGAATTTTTCGTTATTTGTCGAATTCGTGAAAAAAAAGGCGATAAGCTACTTTTGACTTGTTCTAGTTTTATGATGTATAGTTGAATTGTGGAGAAGATTCACAAGTTTTCGACTGAAGGGAATGGATTTGAATGCAAGGTAAAGTAAAATGGTTTAATGCAGAAAAAGGTTTTGGATTTATCGAGCGTGAAGATGGAGACGATGTATTCGTACATTTCTCAGCTATCAACGCAGAAGGATACAAATCTTTAGAAGAAGGCCAAGCAGTTAGCTTCGAAATCGTTGAAGGTAACCGTGGACCTCAAGCTGCTAATGTTACTAAAATTTAATTTATCCGTTAATAAGTAAATATTTGCTTATATAGATTCGGACCACGAGGGCTTACTCATTTTGAGTAAGCCTTTGTTTGTTTTAAATTATTGAGTATCTTTATAAATAATAATCTAATCTATACCAAAAAGTTCATTAAATGGACACAGAGATTTCTCATATTTGACAAAAATTTCAAGGAGGAAATAGAGAAAGAAGTGTAGAATATAAGTATGACAGCTTTCACTTTTGGAGCTTGATGAAGGAGGAAACCCATATGATGCTAAACATCCGAGGCGAAAATATTGAAATTACTCCAGCGATTCGTGATTACGTAGATAAAAAATTATCGCGATTTGATCGTTATTTTGACGAAGAGTTAACGGCGAGAGTTAATGCTAAAGTATTCCACGACAAGCAAAGAATTGAAGTAACTATTCCTGGAACGTATATGTTATTACGTGCAGAAGAAGAACATGCAGATTTGTATGCAGCTGTCGATTTAGTTATTGATAAACTAGATCGTCAAATTAGAAAACATAAAACGAAAGTAAATCGCAAGTTAAGAGAAAAAGGCTCATTAAAATTCATGTTTGCACCATCAACTACTGAATCAGCTGTTGCAGTAGAAGAGCACGAAAATGATATTGAGTTAGTTCGAACAAAGCAATTTGATTTAAAACCTATGGATGCAGAAGAAGCAGTGCTACAGATGAATATGTTAGGTCATAACTTCTTTGTATTCTTAAATGGTGAAACAAATAAAACGAACATCGTTTACGCTAGAAAAGATGGTCGTTATGGTTTAATTGAAGCCAAATAAAATTAATAAAAATAATAATAAAAGGACTGAGCAGAACAATTAGCTTAGTCCTTTTTTGGTTTTTTTGCTTATTTTCAAAAATATTAATTAATTCTAATAGAACATTCTCGACATAAGGTTGTCACTTATCTTCATTTAATGATAAAATTAGAAATAGTATCTACTAACTTAATGACATTTTAGTTTATGACTTTATAATAGAGGAGCGTTACGAATGCTTGGAATGATAAAAAAGGTTTTTGATCTTAATCAGCGACAATTAAATAAAATGCAAAAACAAGTTGATCAAGTTTTATCTTTACAGGATCAGTATACAAAATTATCTGATGATGAACTTAGAGGTAAAACATTTGAATTTAAAGAGCGTATTCAAAAAGGTGAAACTCTTGATGATATTTTAGTTGAAGCGTTTGCCGTTGTTCGTGAAGGTGCTACTCGTGTGCTTGGTATGACTCCATATCCTGTACAGTTATTAGGTGGAATTTCTTTACATGAAGGTAATATCTCAGAAATGAAAACTGGGGAAGGTAAAACTTTAACTTCCACTTTACCTGTTTACTTAAATGCATTAAGTAGCGAAGGTGTTCACGTTGTTACAGTCAATGAATACTTAGCTAGTCGTGATGCTCGTGAAATGGGTCAATTATATGAGTTCTTAGGACTTACTGTTGGTCTAAATTTAAATAGTATGGAACCAGATGAAAAGCGTGAAGCATATGCTTGTGATATTACTTATAGTACAAATAATGAATTAGGATTTGACTATTTACGTGATAACATGGTTGTATACGCTGAACAACGAGTACAACGTCCACTAAACTATGCTATTATCGATGAGGTTGACTCAATTTTAATTGACGAAGCGCGTACTCCATTAATTATTTCTGGACAAGCAAAACAGTCTGCACAATCTTATATTGCAGCGAATGCATTTGTTGGAATGCTTAAGCTAGACAAAGATTATACGTACGATGTAAAAACAAAATCTGTTTTATTAACTGAAGATGGTATTTCACGCGCAGAGAAAGCTTTTGGCGTAGAAAACCTATTTGATTTGAAAAATGTTAACTTAAACCATCATATTACTCAGGCATTACGTGCTCATGTTACGATGACTCATGATGTAGATTATGTAGTTCAAGATGGTGAAATTGTTATCGTTGACCAATTTACTGGTCGTTTGATGAAAGGTCGCCGCTACAGTGAAGGTCTTCACCAGGCAATCGAAGCAAAAGAAGGACTAAAAATTCAAAACGAAAGTATGACGCTTGCGACAATTACTTTCCAAAACTACTTCCGTATGTACAAAAAACTTTCGGGTATGACAGGTACAGCTAAAACTGAGGAAGAAGAATTCCGTAATATTTACAATATGAATGTTCTAGTTATTCCTACGAACCGACCAATCGCTCGTATGGATAAACCTGATCTAGTATACAAAACAATGACTGGCAAATTTAATGCTGTTGTTGATGAAATCGTTGAGCGTTACAAAGCTGGACAACCGGTTCTAGTTGGTACAGTAGCGATCGAGACTTCGGAGTTAATATCTCAATTGTTAAAACGTAAAGGTGTTAAACACGAAGTATTAAATGCGAAAAACCATGAACGTGAGGCAGATATTATCGCATTAGCTGGTCACCGTGGCGCAGTTACTATTGCGACAAACATGGCTGGTCGTGGTACAGATATTAAATTAGGTGAAGGCATTCGTGAGCTTGGTGGATTAGCTGTTATTGGTACTGAGCGTCATGAAAGCCGTCGTATTGATAATCAGTTACGTGGTCGTTCTGGTCGTCAAGGAGACCCTGGTGTGACAACTTTCTATTTATCAATGGAAGATGAATTAATGCGTCGTTTTGGTTCAGATAATTTATCAGTTATGATGGACCGTTTAGGATTAGATGATTCTCAACCGATTGAAAGTAAAATGGTTTCTCGTGCAGTTGAATCCGCACAAAAACGAGTAGAAGGTAATAACTTTGATGCTCGTAAACAATTACTTCAATACGATGATGTATTACGTCAACAACGTGAAGTTATTTATGCTCAACGTTCTGAAGTTATTGATTCAACTGATTTACAACCAATCGTTAAGAATATGATTGAAGGTACTATTAATAGAGTAGTTCAAGCTCATACTCCAAACGAACAACTTCAAGAAGAGTGGAATGTAGAAGGAATCATTGATTTCTTAGAAGCAAACTTATTAAATGAAGATGAAATTGCAGTTGAACAATTACGTGTAATTGAACCAGATGAAATGGTTGAATTAATTCAAAAAACAGTATTCGAGCGTTACGAAGAAAAACAAGTAGCTTTACCAATTGAACAAATGCGTGAGTTTGAAAAAGTTGTATTATTACGTACTGTTGATAACAAGTGGATGGCTCATATCGATTCTATGGATCAACTTCGTGAAGGAATCCATTTACGTGCATATGCACAAATTGATCCACTACGTGAATATCAAATGGAAGGCTTCGCAATGTTTGAAGAGATGATTGCTTCAATTGAAGAAGAAGTATCTCGCATTATTATGAAAGCTGAAATTGAAGCTGACGTAGAGCGTGAAGCTGTACAAGGCGATGCAATTCATGTAAGTAATGATGGTGATGGTGAAGTAAAGAAAAAACCAATCGTAAAAGGCGAAGAGACTGGCCGTAATGAAGATTGTCCTTGTGGATCAGGTAAGAAGTATAAAAACTGCCACGGTAAAGGAATCTAATAAAATAGAAACTATATGAAAAGGGGCAAGGGCAAGTAGTTATAAAAGAGAGGAGTAACTTTTAAAGGTTATTCTTACTTTACTACTTGTCTTTACCTGCTTTTTATTGTTCGTAAAATTTAATCGAGGTGTTATGTAATGGAATTAGTAGAAGTAAAGCAAGAACTAGAAAAGATGGCGAAACGCCTTCAAGCATTTAGGGGGTCTCTTTGACGTCGAAACAAAACAAGCAAGACTAGAGGAGCTTGAAGCGTTTATGTCAGAGCCAGATTTTTGGGATGATCAAAAATCTGCACAAGTAGTAATTAGTGAAGTGAATGGTTTAAAAGAGGTTATTAATGAATTCAATGATTTAAATGATGGATATGAGAATCTTGAAGTAACATATGAGTTAGTTAAAGAAGAAAATGACGATGAACTATTTGAAGAACTAATAACTGAAGTAAAATCTTTAACTGGAAAACTAAATGATTTCGAACTTCAATTATTATTAAGCGAGCCATATGATAAAAATAATGCAATTCTTGAGCTTCATCCAGGAGCAGGTGGAACCGAGTCTCAAGATTGGGGTTCAATGTTATTACGTATGTATACTAGATGGGCTGAAAAACGTGGATTTAAAGTCGAAACTTTAGATTATCTACCTGGTGATGAGGCTGGTATTAAGAGTGTAACTTTAGCGATTAAAGGTCATAATGCATATGGCTATTTAAAAGCAGAAAAAGGCGTTCATCGTTTAGTGCGTATATCTCCATTCGATTCATCAGGTCGTCGTCATACGTCTTTCGTTTCTTGTGAAATAATGCCTGAGTTCAATGAAGAAATTGAAATCGATATACGTACAGAAGATTTAAAAATTGATACGTATCGTGCAAGTGGAGCAGGTGGTCAGCACATTAATACAACTGACTCAGCAGTACGTATTACACATGTACCAACTAACACAGTAGTAACATGTCAAACAGAGCGTTCACAAATTAAAAACCGTGAACATGCAATGAAAATGTTAAAAGCAAAACTATATCAACGTAAAATAGAAGAGCAACAAGCTCAACTAGATGAAATCCGTGGAGAACAAAAAGAAATTGGCTGGGGAAGTCAAATTCGTTCATATGTTTTCCACCCATACTCAATGGTTAAAGATCATCGAACAAACACAGAGGTTGGTAATGTACATGCAGTAATGGATGGAGATCTTGATCCATTTATTGATGCTTACTTACGTTCTAAGATTTAATGTTGAAAAATGGGCTGATAAGATTGGGGGAAACTTCTTTCTTACCAGCCCTAATCTTTGGGGACAAAAGAGGTATATTTAATCATAAGTTGGTCTGTAAATCCATCTTTTAACCTAAAACATCTTCTATCAGACTGCCCGCCAAATGCTTGCGATTAATCTAAACATCAATTTTTTGGACTTTGTCTAAACGGACAACTTCTAAGTTAGGAGATGTTATTCTTTTGAGCTTTTTTCCTTAGGGGGTTAGTAAGGATTTTGCCTTACTAATGTGAGGGAGTTACATGAATCATATTTATTTTTAAGGTGTTTTACAAATGGAAGAAAGTAAATTTTGTTTATATGTAATTAAATCTTATTGTTTTTTTCATAATAAAAAATAGAGAGAGTATCCGATAAAAAGGATATAAAATAGAAAAGTTGTCTGTTAGTGAGAAATATTGAGGGGGATAAGTTTGAAAAAGGTCAGATATTCTACTGCTCTAACTGTAGGGTGGGGAAAAACGTTTTTTGAGTACTTTTTTGTGTTAGTTGGTTCTGCAATTATTGCTGTCGCGTTTTGTGTGTTTTTATTACCAAATCATATTGCTTCTGGTGGGGTAAGTGGTATTTCGACGATATTAAAGAGTACGATGGGATTTAATCCTGCATTTGTACAATGGGCATTTAATATACCTTTATTTATTGCAGGGATAACTTTCTTAGGTAGACAATTTGGCGCTAAAACATTAGTTGGAACAATTTTTATTCCACTTGTTGTTTATTTAGTTGATTTATACAATATAAAACCAGCAACTGATAATCCACTTTTGGCATCAATTTTTGGTGGACTATTTATTGGTTTAGGTCTAGGAATCGTGTTCCGTGGGAAAGCTTCTACTGGTGGAACAGATTTAGCAGCTCAAATTGTTCATAAATATACTGGATTATCACTTGGGGTTTGTGTAGCATTTATCGACGGATTAATTGTTCTTACATCAGCAATTGTTTTTAATCTTGAAAGTGGTATGTATGCACTGATTGCACTTTTTGTTACGAGTAAAACAATCGATTTAGTTCAAATTGGTCTTGCTAGATCAAAAATGGCACTAATCATTACATCAGAAGTGGAGCCTGTAACAGCCGCAATAGTTCACGAATTAGATCGTGGAGTAACAAAGCTAACTGGTGTTGGTGGATATACAAATGAAGACCGTTTAGTATTAATGTGTGTACTTGATCAAACTGAATTTTCTTCTCTTCGGGATATCGTTCGGTCAGTTGATCGAAATGCTTTCATTACAGTCGTGGATGCAACAGAAGTTCTTGGAGAAGGTTTCACAAATTTGACATAAAAAGGTAAAATAAATATTTTTATTAGTAGTAGACTATAGCTATGGGATTTTTAAAGGGGCGATGATTTTTGTGAAAAAGCTACTTCTTGCTTTTATAACTGGTGGTATGCTGTTATCGATTACAGCATGTGGTTCAAATAATAATACAAGTAAAAAGAATGATTCAAGTGAGCCGGTTTCGGTTGCAAATGGGGAAAAGTTATTTAAACAAAGCTGTGCTAGCTGCCATGGTGGAGAACTTGAAGGGATAATTGGACCAAGCTTAAAAAAGGTCGGAGCAAAATATTCTGAAAAAGAAATAGAAAATATTATCCATGATGGTAGAGGTTCAATGCCTAGTGGAGTTGTTCAAGGAAATGACGCGAAAAGTGTAGCGAAATGGCTTGCTACTAAAAAATAAAATGTTTTAAATTCTATGGAAAAAAATTAAAGAAACAGACAATTTTCTGTTAATTAGAAAAGGTCTGTTTCTTTTCATTTTAATTACATTTTTCCATAATTTGTTAAACAAGCTCGTAAAACGTTCGGAAATAATCTTGACTATTATTAAAATGTAACATAAATTTATCAATTTTGACATTTTTTAAGTGGTATAATAGAGGAGCTTAGCTGAAATTATCGAAATATGTAAATAGCAGGCGAGAGAATAAGATCAAGATCAAGTAAAGTTAAGTATAATTTCATCCAGAGTGGATCTTATATAGTTTAATAGAAGAAAACGGAACAAAAAATTAAGGAGAATGTCATGATTGAGTTAAAAGATGTTTATAAGACTTATCCTAATGGTGTTCTTGCGGTAGATGGTATTAATGTAAAAATTCGCCAAGGTGAATTTGTGTATGTCGTGGGACCAAGTGGTGCCGGGAAGTCGACATTCATTAAAATGATGTACCGTGAAGAAAGACCATCAAAGGGTACGATCTTAATTAATGGAATTGATTTAAGCCATATGAAGGATAAAAAGGTTCCTTTATTACGTAGAAATATTGGAGTAGTTTTCCAAGACTATAAATTATTACCGACTTTATCAGTTTATGAAAATATTGCATTTGCACTTGAAGTTATTGAAGAAAATCCGAAAACAATAAAGAAAAGAGTTATGGAAGTACTTGAACTTGTTAAGTTAAAACATAAAGCGCGATTCTTACCAACAGAGCTTTCTGGTGGTGAACAGCAACGTGTTTCGATTGCCCGTTCTATTGTAAATAAACCACAAGTAGTGATCGCCGATGAGCCAACGGGTAACCTAGACCCTGAAACCACATGGGAAATTATGGATATATTTAAAGAAATCAATGATCGTGGAACAACTGTAGTAATGGCAACTCATAATAAAGATATTGTAAATACGATTAAGCGACGTGTAATTGCAATTGAAGCTGGAAAAATTGTACGCGACCAAGCGAGAGGAGTGTACGGTTATGAAAGCTAGAACTGCAAAAAGACATGTTCGTGAGGGACTACGTAGTTTAAAACGAAATGGTTGGATGACGTTTGCATCGGTAAGTGCTGTAGCAGTTACTCTAATGCTTGTTGGCGTATTTTTAACCGTAATTTTGAATGTTAACCATATTGGAACAACTCTAGAAAAAGATGTAGAAGTACGTGTTTTAGTGGATTTAACAGCAAACAAAGAGCAACAAGCTATTTTAAAAGAAGAAATCAAAAAATTAGATCATGTAACGACTGTAAAGTTCTCGTCGAAAGATCAAGAACTAAACAATCTAATCAAAAGTATGGGGGAAGATGGGAAAGCATTCAAACTGTTTGAACAGCAAAATCCATTAAATGATACGTATATTGTTAAAACAGATTCCCCAGAACAAATCGCACCAGTAGCCAAAAAAATTGAAGGCTTAAAATATATTGATGAAGTAATTTATGGTAAAAAACAAGTTCAAAAATTATTTAATGCAGTTTCGGTAGGGCGTAACATCGGTTTAGTACTGATTATCGGTCTATTATTTACTGCGATGTTCTTAATCTCTAATACTATCAAAATTACGATCATGGCAAGACGACGTGAAATTGAGATTATGAGATTGGTAGGGGCAACAAATAATTTTATTCGTTGGCCGTTCCTAATAGAAGGTTTACTGCTAGGTGTATTAGGATCAGTTATTCCAATTATTTTACTATTAACTGGCTATAAGGTCATTTATAATATGCTAATGCCAAAATTAGCAGGAACAATGTTTACATTATTACCATTTTCGCCGTTTGTGTACCAGCTATCTACAATTTTAATAGGGATAGGTGCAGTAATCGGGATGTGGGGTTCTGTTATGTCAATTCGTAAGTTTTTACGTAAATAAGATTAAATTTTTCATTA
This sequence comes from Gottfriedia sp. NPDC057991, assembly GCF_042886615.1. Taxonomy (NCBI): domain Bacteria; kingdom Bacillati; phylum Bacillota; class Bacilli; order Caryophanales; family Bacillaceae; genus Gottfriedia; species Gottfriedia sp. NPDC057991. The sequence continues at coordinate 323,539 of NZ_JBHVQN010000003.1, read as the reverse complement.
ATAGTTTTAATAGTTTAATACGATTGATAAGCTCTAGTTCCCAATTTAACGTCTATCTTGAGTTGATACAGGTACTAGAGCTTTTCTATATACATATAAGGAGGGATCTTAGATGAATAAGAGAAAATCAACGAAAGTAATAACGATTATGTTATGCAGTACTTTCATCATCGGTGCTATCCCATCCGTTTCTTTTGCTGAAAGTAAATACCAATCTGAAATTGACCGCATTAAAAAGAAGCGTAGTGATGTTAAGGATAAGACGGATGCAACAAACAACAAAATTGTTGATATAAAGCATGACCAGAAAGAAGTTGTTGCGGAACTTGAAAAACTTGATGCTCGGATGAAACTGACTAAGCAAAAAGTTAGCCAAACTGAAGATGCAGTTAGTGATGGGAAAAAGCAAATTTCAAAACTTAAGGAAGAAATTAAGTTTATTGAAGAACGTATTAAATCTCGTGAAGAGTTATTGAAAAACCGTATGCGTTCTCTTCAAAAATCAGGCGGAATGGTATCATATATTGATGTCATTTTAGGTGCTAATAGTTTCGGAGATTTAATTCAACGAATGACTGCCGTACAAATTATTATGAAGGCTGACGAGGACATTATTAAGCAGCAAAACTTGGACTTACAAGATGTTAGTGCTAAAAAAGATGATTTGACTATAAAGCAAGCAAAAATCGAAAGAGATTTAACGAACTTAAAGAGTCTAAATAATCAACTTGCAAGTCAGGTTAGCGAAAAGAACAAATTAATGGCTTCATTAAAAGCTAAAGAAAGCGAAGCTCATGAAGATGTTTTAGATTTAAAGGAACAAGATCAATTATTAGCAAGTCAGCAGGCTGCAATGCAAAAAGCGCTTGAAATCGCTAAGAAACAAGCTGCCGAAAGAGCTGCGGCAGAGGCTAGACGTAAAGCGGAGGCTAACCGTAGAGTAGAAGCTGCTGCAAAAAGTAAAAAGCCATCTACTAGTACAAACCATTCAAGTGGATCTGAAAGCTCTAATGGTTCAACTAATTCTAGTAACTCAGATAGTACCGGTAGTTCTGATAATACACCAACCGTGTCTAGTGGCAACTTTACAAGGCCAGCAAATGGTTATGTCTCTTCTGGATTTGGACAACGTTCATTTGAGGGCGGAGAGTTCCATGAAGGTGTTGATATTGCCTCGGCAGGAAGTGTACCAGTTGTAGCAGCAGGCGATGGGGTTGTCATTCGTGCTTATGTTTCATCTACTTATGGTAATTGTGTATTTATTACACATAACATTGATGGACAAGTATGGACGACCGTATATGCTCACTTAGCTAGTTTTAATGTATCAACTGGACAAACTGTTTCAAAAGGTATGCAAATTGGTTATATGGGAAGTACAGGTCATTCTACTGGACAACATTTACACTTTGAATTACACAAAGGTGAATGGAACTATGCCAAATCAAATGCAGTAGATCCTATGAAATATATTAATTTTTAATTTACTAAAAAACTATCCTAAAATCTTAGGATAGGCTTTTTTTTATTTAGTCATTTTTAGTTTAAAATGCACAATCACAATTTGAGTTATAAAACTGGCAAATCATACCTACATAGTTAAGAAGTGATTAAATTGATTACTAGTTTATAATAATTATAATTTGATATTGATTTTCATTACAAGTTATCTTATTATAGAGTTATTACTAGATTATAATAATTCTAATTAAGGGGAAAAGATATGACAAATAACCGATTAACAACAAATCAAGGCGTGCCAATTGGAGATAATGAAAATTCACTTACAGCGGGACGTAGAGGTCCAACTTTATTAGAGGATTATCAATTAATTGAAAAACTAGCTCATTTTGATCGTGAAAGAGTACCTGAGCGTGTTGTGCATGCACGTGGATCTGGAGCACACGGTGTTTTCATAACTAAAAATAGTATGAAAAAATATACGAAAGCTAAGTTTTTACAAGATGCCGGAACAGAAACACCAGTATTTGCTCGTTTCTCAACAGTTATTCATGGATTACATTCTCCTGAAACATTACGTGATCCTCGAGGATTCGCTGTAAAATTCTACACTGAAGATGGTAACTATGATTTTGTGGGTAATAATCTTCCTATATTCTTTATTCGTGATGCAATGAAATTCCCCGATATGGTCCATTCATTAAAGCCGGATCCTAGGACTAATCTACAAACACCTAACAGATATTGGGATTTTATGTCTCTAACACCTGAGTCAACAAATATGTTATTACATGTATTTTCTGATGAAGGTATTCCAGCGAACTATCGTCAAATGAGAGGTTCAAGTGTTCACGCATATAAATGGGTCAATGAATATGGTAATACTGTTTATATAAAACTTCGTTGGGTACCAAAGCAAGGAACTGAAAATCTTTCAATGGAAGAAGCTAGTGAAGTTCAAGGGAAAGATTTTAACCATGCAAGCCGAGATTTATACGATTCAATTGAAAACGGGGATTTCCCGGAATGGGACTTATATGTTCAAGTATTAAATCCTGCAGATATGGAGGATTTCGACTTTGATCCATTAGACCCTACAAAAGATTGGTTTGAAGATGTGATTCCTCGACAATTTGTTGGAACGATGGTCCTTAATCGAAATCCTGAAAATGTATTTGCAGAAACTGAATCAGTGGGATTTAATCCAGGCGTGTTAGTTCCTGGTATATTACCATCTGAGGACAAGTTACTACAAGGAAGATTATTCTCTTATTCAGATACCCAAAGATATCGCATTGGAGCAAATTATTTACAACTTCCAATTAACTGTCCTTTTGCGAAAGTAGCGAATGGTCAACGTGATGGTCATATGCCTTTTAGTCAGCAGACACATCAAATTAACTTTGAGCCAAATAGCTACTCAGATACGCCAAAAGAGGATACAGATTATGTTGACGTAGTTCAGCCATTAAGTGGTGTTTCTGAGCGCAAAAAAATAGAAAAAACAAATGACTTCGGCCAAGCGGGAGAAGTGTGGAATAGATATAGTAAAGCGGAGCAGGCTGCTGTTATTAAAAATATTAGCGCTGATTTAGCAGATGTAGATGAAAAAATTAAGCTTCGTGCAGTTTGTAATTTCTATCGTGCAGATGCAAAACTAGGTGAGAGACTTGCGAGTAAAATAGGTATTAATCTAACACCATACTTGCAACATCTACCAAAATAAATTAAACTCTTCTAATAAAAATTTATTAAATCGTGTTCTACTTGCAAACATAAGTGATACAGGCTTATCATATAATAGAACAGAAATGGCATCGCACGTCTGTGTGATGCTTTTTAAGGTACATACACTATTTAATAGATTGGTACGTTCTTAAGGAACGAAAAATAGGAGGTTCTGTATGAATCGTAAAACAACAGCTCTACTTGCAACAGCAACATTTGTTGTTGGTATGGGGGTGGGTACATTTGCAATTGGTGACGGTACAAGTACAATTGTTTCAAAATTCTCTGAGAGTAAAGAAGTAAAAGCTTCTGAAGATGAAAATATTGCTAAAATACAAAAAGCTTACGAAATCATTGCAAATCAATATGTGAAAAAAATTGATCCTGATAAATTAACTGAAGGTGCAATCCAAGGGATGGTAACAACTTTAGATGATCCGTTCTCTACTTATATGGATGGAAGGACAGCTAAACAGTTCCATGAATCATTAGGTTCATCATTCCAAGGAATTGGGGCGGAAGTTTCTAAAGATGGTGATAAACTAATAATTGTTTCCCCAATTAAGAACTCTCCTGCGGAAAAGGCTGGTCTGAAACCAAAGGATGAGATTTTATCAGTTGATGGTAAGAGTGTAAAAGGTTTATCTCAATATGATGCGGTGTTAAAAATCCGTGGTAAAAAAGGAACAAATGTTACGATTGAAGTACAACGTCCAGGAGTTTCGGACCCAATTAAATTTACAATTAAACGCGATGATATTCCAATGTATACAGTATTTAGTTCAGTGAAAGACGTAAACAACGAAAAAATTGGTTATATTCATATTACCTCATTTAATGAAAAAACAGCTGACGAGTTCAAGAAAGAATTGAAAAAACTAGAGGATCAAAATATCCAAGGTTTAACAATTGACGTTCGAGGAAATCCTGGCGGGTATCTACAAGCTGTAGAAGGCGTTTTAGGAGAATTAGTTGTAAAAAGTGATCCATACTTACAAGTTGAAAATAGAAATGGCCAACGTGAGAAGTATTATACTAAATTAAATAAAGCGAAACCATATCCAATTGACGTATTAATTGATAAAGGAAGTGCATCTGCAGCTGAAATTTTAGCAGCGGCATTAAGTGAAGCAGGACATTATGAATTAATTGGGGAAAAATCATATGGTAAAGGTACTGTACAATCCACATTAGATTTCAAAGATGGTAGTAATATTAAGTTAACACAATTTAAATGGTTAACTCCAGATGGTACTTGGATTCACAAAAAAGGTATTAAACCAGATGTTGCTGTGAAACAACCTGATTATTTCTACGCGACACCAATTGATAAAAAGAAAACATTTAAATTCGATGATAATGATGAAAATATTAAACAAGCGCAAATCATGTTAAAAGGATTAGGATACGACCCAGGCCGTAAAGATGGATATTTCAGCAAGCAAACAGAGACAGCAGTTAAGAACTATCAAAAAGCTGTTGGGATTACTGTTAACGGTAAGATTGATCCTCTAACTTCAGAAAAACTTGAATCATCATTAATTGATAAAATTAAAGATGAAAAGAATGATCTTCAGTTAGAAAAAGCTTTAGATATGGTAGCTCAATAATGATCCAAAAAGGGGACAATTTTGTATTGTCCTCTTTTTATAGGCAAATTCCTAAAAGTTGATGATCAATTTGAGAGGAGGAAATTTATTTCGTCCTCATTTGACATAATTCCCGGGAAATAGATTTGAAATTACAATCCATGCAGGAGTTTTAGTTTAGTATGTCGAAAGTACACTTTATGGAGAAGTGTGCTTTTTTTATTTTTTTGTAGCATATTCTCTTTGAAAAAACATCAATAAACCGATAACATAAGAATATCAATCTATTATATAAAAAAGGTGGTGAATGTTATGTGGTCAAATTTATTATCTGAACTCTTAGTTGGATTAGGTAAGCTATTTTTAAATCCATTTACTTATATATTTTTCATCGCATCAATTTTCTGTGGCAATTTACGTGTAAAACGAGAACGTAAGCATTTTTCAGTTCGAAATTTTAATGTAACGTTCGAGTGGAAAACTTCACTATGGAATGGACTATTGATTGGATTAATTCTTTCAGTTATCACATTGGTAGCTGGAATTAGCATTCCGATTGAAATGGTTTACTTACTAAGTGTATTAACGATTATTTGTGCACTAATTTTACAATTCAGATGGATGTCTCCTGCTTATCTTTTTGGACTAGCATTAGTAGCTCTGCCATTACTAAATAGAGGGAAAGATTCATTACCTTTTTTGAAAAACTTTTTACCAAATGATCTGAATGCTATGCTTCCTGCTATAACGATTCTATTGGCTTTACTTTTATTCGCTGAAGGAATTTTAGTTCAACGTAATGCTGCAAATCATACAACTCCTTTATTTATTGAGAGTAAACGTGGAAAAAGAGTAGGGGCACATGAGGCAAATAGATTATGGATGGTGCCATTATTTTTACTAATACCAAGTGGTTCGATCGTTAGTGACTATTCATGGTGGCCAACTCTTTCTTTAGGTGATAGTGGGTATTCGATTCTTTGTGTGCCATTTGGGATTGGCTTTTACCAGTTAATTCAAGGAATGCTACCAAAGGAATCAGTTAAGCTTGTTGGTAAACAAATAGTAACTTTAGCAATTATAGTTTGTGTAGGTGGAATATTAAGTTATTTTATTGGATTTGTAGCATTCATAGCTGCAGCAATCGCAGTAGTGGGCCGAGAAGCTATAAACTATATTCATAAAAATAGAGATATTAATACACCATCATACTTTACAGTTAAATCAACTGGCCTAATTGTTTTAGGGATTTTACCAAACTCTGTAGCAGATAAAATGAACATTAAAGTAGGCGAAAGCATTACAAAAGTAAATGGACAAAATGTCTCTACTGTTAATGAGTTTTATGAAGCGCTACAAATTAATCGCGCGTACTGTAAATTAGAAGTAGTTGATTTCAATTCTGAAATCCGTATAACCCAATCTTCAGTCTATGAAGGTGAACACCATGAGTTAGGATTTTTATTCCCAGAAGAAGAATCTAAATATAGTGGACAGGTCGGATAAGAGTAATAGGATGAAGGATTTAATTTCTGCAATATAAAATCAAGGGGAACATATTCGTATTTTGAATATGTTCCTTTTTTATTTCTATTATTAATACCGATCTTTGAGCCTTATGTAGTGGTGTTTTTATGGGTGTTATGTCATGTTTTCGAGTGTGTTATGAGACCTATTGCTCAGGCGGGAGGAATCTAGCATTCTATAAAAGTAGGCGTTAAAGAAAAAGGTTGTTTCTTTTTCTAAATCTTATTTAGCCCTTTTAAATTTTGTCACACTAGTAGGCGACAAATACGAATATTCATTTCATTGTATTGATACTGTAAGCGTTTTATCATTTATATATAAGCTTCACAGGGGAGGTTAAATATTGAATACAGATAAAAATAATAATATAAAGGTAAAAATACAACGCTTTGGTAGTTTTCTAAGCGGTATGGTAATGCCAAACATTGGTGCTTTTATTGCATGGGGATTAATAACAGCACTGTTTATACCTACTGGATGGATACCTAATGCAAAGTTGGCGGTATTAGTAAGTCCAATGATTACTTATTTATTACCATTGCTAATTGGTTTTACTGGCGGAAGAATGGTCCATGATATTCGAGGTGGAGTTGTAGGTGCTATTGCAACAATGGGAGTAATTGTTGGTGCAGAGATGCCGATGTTCTTAGGTGCTATGATTATGGGACCACTTGGTGGTTTGGCTATTAAGAAATTTGACCAAGCTATTCAAGGAAAAGTTAAGTCAGGATTTGAGATGTTAGTTAATAATTTCTCAGCGGGTATTTTAGGAGCAATTTTAGCAATAATTGGTTTAATAGGTATTAATCCAGTTGTTTCGACACTAACAGAAGCATTAGCTAACGGTGTAGATATGATGGTAAAGGCAAATGTCATTCCATTGGCAAACATATTTATTGAACCAGCAAAAATCTTATTTTTAAACAATGCGATTAACCATGGAATTTTAAGTCCAATTGGTCTTGAACAAGCAAAATCAACTGGAAAGTCACTTTTATTCCTACTAGAAGCCAATCCAGGGCCGGGCTTAGGCGTACTATTAGCATATGCGATATTCGGAAAAGGTACAGCTAAACAAACAGCCCCAGGGGCAGTGATTATCCATTTCTTAGGTGGGATCCATGAGATTTATTTCCCATATATCTTAATGAGACCTTTATTAATCTTATCAGTTATCGCTGGTGGTGTGGCTGGTACATTTACTTTTAATCTATTAGGTGCGGGTCTAGTAGCAGCAGCTTCTCCAGGTAGTATTATTGCAATATTAGCAATGGCTCCAAAAGGAGGATATTTACCAATTCTTGCGGGGGTTTTTGTTGCAACAGCCGTTTCATTTATTGTTTCAGCTGTAGTTCTAAAATCATCTAAGTCAGTTGCATCAGATGAAGATTTAGAAAGAGCAGCTCAAAAAACACAAGATTTAAAAGGAAAAGAAAGTAAAGTAGCTAGTCTATTACAGACTGAAAAAGAGGTAGCTAGTTCTCTTGGTATTGATAAAGAAGTGAAGAAGGTTATTTTTGCCTGTGATGCTGGTATGGGATCTAGTGCTATGGGAGCATCAATATTACGCAAAAAAGTAAAAACGGCGGGAATAGAATTAGAGGTTACGAATGTAGCAATTAATAATTTGCCTAACGATGTAGATGTTGTCATAACTCATAAAGATTTAACTGATCGAGCAAAAGCAAAAGTACCGAATGCAGTTCATATCTCAGTAGAGAACTTCTTAAACAGTCCAAAGTATGATGAGTTAGTGAATTCTTTAATAAAATAATAAAAATTTAAAGAGGTATATATGTATATATCAGCAAGAGAAAGAGAAATCATTAATTTGTTGTTGGATCATCCAAACGGAATCAATGTTCAAGAAATTGCAGAGAACTTAAATGTTAGTAGCCGGACCGTGCAGCGGGAACTAAAAGGAGTCGAAAGTATTGCCTTGGCTCATAGTCTTTTCTTAAAAAAGGTATTAGGTGTCGGAATGTATATTGAAGGGACACCTGAGCAAAAAAATGAGCTTCAAATTGCAATATTAAAAAGTGGGCAAGAGTTTACTCAAAAAGAAAGACAGGAGTTAATTCTATGTTCCTTATTAAAAGAACCAGAATCTATTAAACTAAGCTCACTAGCACATGATTTACATGTTACCGTTGCTACAGTTAGTAATGATCTCAATAAAGTAGAAGAATGGTTAAAAGACTTCGATTTGGAGCTAATGAGAAAGAAAGGGTACGGCATTGCTTTACTAGGTTCGGAACGAAAAAAAAGAAAAGCCCTAGGACATATAATTGCACAGCAATTAAATGAATATGAGTTTTTATCTGTAGTGGAAGATGAGCATGAGTCAAAGAATAGACTCTCAAATGGATTATTAGAAATAATAAAACTAGAGAAACTCACCATGATTGGAAAAATGATTCGAGATATTGAACAACAATTACCTTATTCTCTAGCTGATAGTGCATTTATGACATTTACGATTCACTTATCTTTGGCGATAGAAAGAATTATTCAAGGCGAAGTAGTACAAATGAATAAAAAGGTTCTCGAGGAATTAAGTACCTCTAAAGAATTTAATATGGCAGGTCAGATTGTTAATGAATTAGAAGAAGTGTTTAAAGTTAATATTCCAAATGCTGAAAAAGGGTATATTACAATGCATTTGTTAGGTGCAAGGCAGCGTAAAGAGAAAAATGATTGGCTAGAAGAGAGCAGTACGGAAATCATTGTAGGCTCAAAAAAGTTAATCAATTATGTATCTAAAGAATTTGAAATAAATTTTGAAGAAGACCAAGCCTTATTTGAGGGACTAATTACTCATATTGAACCAGCAATCTATCGAATTCTAAAAAAACTAGATGCAAATAATCCTTTAGCAGGTCAAATTCAAGAAGATTATCCTGCACTGTTTAAGATCATTCAAGAAGGATTAAAAGAAGCTTTTCCATCAATTGTTTTTCCAACTGAGGAAATCGCTTATCTTGTCCTTCATTTTGGTTCATCTCAAGTAATCTATGATAACAGTAAAGAAGTTAGAGCGCTCGTATTATGTTCAAGTGGGATTGGTTCTTCTAAAATGTTAGCGAGTCGAATCAAAAAAGAGATAAAAGAAATAACGGATATCGAAGTATCGTCTTTAGCAAACTTAAGAAATATTCAAATTGAACAATATGACATTATTTTATCTACAGTTGAGATGCCGGGATTTTCCAAAAAATATATTACCGTAAATCCTTTATTGCCAAAGAAAGAGGCTGAGCAGATTCGAGATGAAATAAAACGCAACTCTCTTACAACAGAAGCAACGCTACTAAGAAAGCTCCAAAGCAAAAAGTTTCAGAAGCAGATCAAGCTAGAAACGCCAGAATTAATTAAACAAGATTTTGAAGTAGTTCATCAGTACTCAGAAACTGTACTCCATATTTTGAATACGTTTGAGACAATTTCATTACCGTTTATCCCAACCTCTTCTATTTTATTATTGGAAGTATGTAAACAAGCAAATGTTAGAGGATTAATTGGTGATTATTTTGAGGTGACTAATCAACTCACAGAAAGAGAAAAGAAGGGTGGTCTAGGGATACCAGGTACTAGCATAGCATTGTATCATTGTCGTTCAGAATATGTTATGCAACCAGTGTTTTTATCCTTTTTGCTTCATGAGCCAATGGTAGTCAAGGCAATGGACCACTCATCAATAAAAATTAATACATTATTATTATTACTAGCTCCAGTTGAAATGCAGACAGGTCAATTAGAGGCGTTAAGTACAATTAGTTCAACAATTATTGAAGATGAGGAATCAACGCGGATTTTTGCATCTAATAACTATACAGATATATATAACAAATTAAGCTATGCATTATATGAAAATTTACAAAAAAGATTTAAGGATTGAGGGATTAATAAATGATTCAAACAGTATTACCAACAGATAATGTTTTATTAAATGTAGATGTGAAAACAAAGTATGAAGCTATTCGTTTAGCAGGAAATCTTTTAGTAAAAAACGGTTATGTAAAAGAAAGTTATATTGAAAAGATGATTGAAAGAGAAGAGTCTTTAACAACTTATATGGGGAACTTTATCGCGATTCCACACGGAACTGAGGAGTCAAAACAAGAGGTAATCTCATCTGGTATTTCGATTCTTCAAATTCCTAACGGAGTAGACTTTGGGAACGGAAATATCGTAAAGGTAGTATTCGGTATTGCAGGCAAAGATAATGAGCACCTTGATCTGCTATCTCAAATTGCGATCCTTTGTTCAGAGGAAGAAAATGTACATAAATTAGTCGCAGCCACATCAAAAGAGGAACTAATTTTAATGTTTAGCGAGGAGGAGTAAGATGTTAGCTGTACACTTTGGCGCAGGAAATATTGGAAGAGGTTTTATAGGACAATTATTACACAAGGCAGGATATGAGATTTGCTTCGTTGATGTAAACGAAGAGATTATTAATGAGCTGAATGAAAAGAAATCGTATACTGTCATGCTAGCAGATCGTACCCAAGAAAAAATAAAGATAACAAATGTAAGAGGTATTAACAGTCTGAAAGATCCACGTGAAGTAGCAAAAGTAATTGCACAGGCTGCTATTGTAACAACAGCAGTAGGTCCCTCAATTCTTCCTAAAATAGCAAAGCTAATTGCAGATGGATTAATTGAAAGGGTTGAGAATTCGGATAGAGCGTTAAATATAATTGCATGTGAAAATATGATAGCTGGAAGTACTTTTTTAAGAGATGAAGTGTATTTAAATATGACATTATCTCAGAAGAAAAAAACTGAACAGTCGGTCAGTTTTCCAAATGCTGCAGTAGATCGAATCGTACCGATTCAAAGTCATGAAGATAAATTATTAGTAGCAGTAGAACCATTTTATGAGTGGATAATTGATCAATCAAAAATGATAGGTGAAGTTCCAGCAATTAATGGTGTGACTTATGTAGAGGATTTACTTCCTTACATTGAACGAAAACTATTTACTGTAAACACTGGTCATGCAGCGACTGCATATTTAGGTAATTTTTACGGATACAAAACGATTAAAGAAGCAATTTCTGATGAGAATATTAGAAATATTGTTAGGTCTATTTTAGATGAAACAGGGAAGTTATTAGTTAAAAAATATAACTTTGACTTAGATCAACATAGCGCCTATATTAATAAAATAATTGGTAGATTCGATAATGAATATATTTCAGATGAATTATCTCGTGTTGCTCGTTCTCCAATTCGTAAATTAGGAGCAAATGACCGTTTTATTAAGCCAGCAAGAGAGTTACTTAACTTTGGGATAACACCTACCTATTTAGTTAAAGCAATTGCGGTTGCTCTATTCTATAAAAATAATGATGATCACGAAGCAGTTGAACTACAAAGCTTTCTCCAAGATCACTCTGTAGAAGAGTTGCTCGTTAAATATTCAGAATTATCAGATTACTATGAGTTAATTAGCTTAATTCTTGATGAATACAATCAGTTAGAGAAGGACTTACTTGTACATTAATTTTACTAGAATGATAGACTTTACGAAATCATTGAAAGGGACTGATTTTATTGAATCAATCCCTTTTAGTTAATATGCCTTATCCATTTTTTCTAATTACCATTAATAAACATATCCCCAGCATGAACTGCTTTCTCATACTGCTTAGTCTTAACATAGTACGAGTAGAGCAACTTTGCATACTTACTTGAATGTGTGACATGATGGTGATCCTTAAAGAAAGGAAATGCAGTTTGTTCCATGAAATCATAATATTCATCAAATTTTTCGTTAAAACGTAAAATTAGAAGGGTAAAGAGAATCTTATATAAATCATTCATCGCTTTTTCTGATAGAACAAGTCCTTCATTTGCCTCATTTAGCAATTCATTCTTTGATAAAAGCTTCCCTTCTTCAGCATTATCTAAATAGTTATACAAACGATTTAAATAAGGTAAGGATTGTTTATTAGCTTCTTCAACGGATTTTTTATAAAAAATATGTGCATTTTTAAAGTCTTGCTTCCAAAAATACATTAGACCCAAATTATGTAAGATCATTCCTCTTTTATCTAAAAGACCTAAAGCCTCGCTATGTTCAATTAAACTCTCATACCTTTTTACAATTTCTTCAAAATCTAATTGCGTACTTTCTTTTAATTGTACTAGCATTAATGATTCCGCCAAGATTGCTCTTGCGTAATTATTTGTTTTGTTAAAAAATCTGAATGCTTTTTCGCCATAGAAATATGCCATAACTTTAGAGCGTGTCCAATGATAGGCCGATCCTAGATGATAGTAATATTCTTTATTTCCGTATTCCTCTATATTGACCTTCTTTAATTCTTGTAATGCAATTTGTCTATTCACATTTTCTAGACGGGTATATTGAGCTAAATAATATATTCCTCTGACATGATGAAATAAGTTCTTTTCATAAGTCGACATGGGAGGAGAATCTTTTTCAATCCGTTTAATAATACGCTCTGCTTTTTCAATGTTTTTACATAAAATAAAATATCGGGCTAATAAAAGCTGGAAATAGATAGCATAGTTGGACGCACTAATATAGTGAATGCTTTCTAGTTCTTCTTTAATTATTATGACATCCTTCATTCGCTCTAATATGATTGCATTGTGCCATTTTTGGAGTTTCTTTTCAATATTGTGAACAGCGGCTATCTCATTTTTTATGTCAATCTGAAGACGTTGAGAGAACAGTTGAATAATTTCTTCAGAATATCGAGTTTCTCCTCTTTCAATTCTACTTACATGGGTAGCGGTACAAATGTCTTTTCCTAATTCCTCTTGGGTCAATCCCGCTTTTTTACGATAAAATTTAATGATTTCGCCTTCTAGCATATGTACTCTCCTTTTCTAATTCCAGTTGATTAACTATTGAAGTTTTTTGCGTCAATTCAAGATTACATTCCTACAATTTGCGAATGTTCATTTTGCAACGCAAATCTAAGAAACTAGAAAGTACAAAGACTTTGAAATACCTATTTATTTATTATAACTAGAATTTTTAAAAGTCAAATACTTTCATTTTAAATTAAAAATAACACAAGTTTTATAGCAAAATTCCATGCTTTTTTAATATTTAATGAAATTTCCTTTCAATTTTCAATACTTTTAGTAAAAAAATCCTACAAAATGACCGGAATTTCGATTAAAAATAACACAATATGCTTTTTTCTTAAATGATATTACTATTTAAATAGTAAGAATTTTTTAACTATATATAGATAAATGGGGGATGGAGTTTATGAAGGCAACAACATTGGCAAAACACTCGGCAGTACTTGCCCTTTCAACAAGTCTGCTTATTTCACCTTTCAGTGCGAAGTCATATTTAACGGCAAAGGCAGCAACTTCTAAAGCAGAAGAAATTTTAGCTTCAATTACTAAAGAGCAAAGAGAAGCACTAAAACAACTAGAATTAAACAATCAAGAAGGACTTCAAGGCTTCGGGGAAAGTGAACTGAATTCCGATAAAGATATTTCTGTTATCGTTCAGTTCAAATCGGATCCAAGTAATGTCGCAGTATTAGAAGCTGCAGTCGATGGGAAATCATTAACAAACACATCAGCACAATCACAAGTTGACAAAGAGCATAAGGCTTTTAAAGAAGATGTAGGAAAGTTTGTAAAGGTTAAAGAAAAGAAAAATGCTCCTGTCATTACAAAGACGTATAAAACAGCATTTAATGGTGCGGCAGTTAGACTTCCTGCTAATGAAGTAAAAGAGCTATTAAAATCTGATGCTGTTAAAGCGATTTATAAGGATGTTACTTTTAATGTAGATCCTGTTAAAGAAGATGTTCCAACAGATGTTGCAAGTAATACAACTACATCAGTAGATAGCATTTCTTATTTAAATGTGGACAAGCTACATAAAGAAGGAATAACAGGGAAAGGCGTTAAGGTAGGGGTACTAGATACTGGTATTGACTATAACCACCCTGATTTAACAGACGCTTTTAAAGGCGGATACGATTTTGTGGATAATGATAAAGACCCAATGGAAGCTACATACAAGGACTGGCAGGCATCAAACCAACCTGAAAGTATTGGTAGTAGTTCTTACTATACAGAGCATGGTACACATGTATCGGGGACAATTGTAGGACAAAACAAAGGTAAAAGTGGAGTATCAGTAGAAGGTGTTGCACCTGATGCAGATTTATTTATGTACCGCGTACTTGGGCCATATGGAAGCGGCTCTTCTGAAAATGTAATTGCAGGTATCGATAAAGCAGTTCAAGATGGAATGGATGTCATTAACCTTTCATTAGGTGCAGCTATTAACGATCCATATTATCCAACTAGTACGGCAATAAATTATGCAGTACTAAATGGCGTAACAGCGGTAGTTTCGGCAGGAAACAGTGGACCTAATGCTTATACTTTAGGATCACCGGGTACAGCAGCATTTGCTTTAACAGTCGGAGCAAGTGATGTCCCAACTACAATTTCAACATTTGAAGGAAAAGTGGAAGGCGGATGGTCAACTGATCTTGTAAGTATGGCTAGAAGCTTCGCTGATAGCTTTAATAGTTTAGAAGGAAAATCACTTGAACTAGTAGATGTTGGATTAGGAACATTAGCTGATTACAAAAATAAAAATGTTGCAGGAAAAATTGCTTTCGTTCAGCGTGGAAACTTTGCTCTAGTAGATAAAGTGAAGTTTGCAAAGCAAAATGGAGCAAAAGCTGTCATTATGTACAACAATGTTGATGGCCATGTTGGATATAACTTAGGTGAATCAATGGAATATATTCCTGCATTCTCAATGACAAAGAAAGCAGGCGAAGAATTAAAGGCGAAAATTGCAAATGGAAATACAACGTTCACTTTTACAAATTTAAAGGAAAAGTCTACTGAGGGTGATAAGCTAGCGGACTTCAGCTCAAGAGGACCAGTTAACGGAAACTACCAAATGAAGCCTGAAATCACGGCACCTGGTGTAAGTGTGCTATCTACTGTTCCTTCATATATTGCAAATCATGATACACCAGAAGACTATAGATATGCATACCAAAGAATGGATGGAACGTCTATGGCATCACCATTTGCAGCTGGTGTAGCGGCATTATTAATCGGACAGAATCCAAACCTTGAGCCAGCAGACGTTAAATCAATTCTGATGAACACTGCTGATCAACTTAATGGAGACTATAGCGTTTTTGAAGTTGGAGCGGGTCGTATTGATCCATCCCAAGCTCTTCATACTCAAACAGAAATTAAAGTTCAAGACGAGACATTAATACCTGTTGGTGACAAATTACTAACAGCTGAGAATGAAACAGGTGGGTTAAGTTTCGGTAGACAAGCCGTTAAAGATGGCACTCAATTAAAATTAAAGAAAGATATTCAGTTTACAAATAATGGCAGCAAAAAGAAAACATTTGATGTCAAAGTGGTCGATAACGCACAAGGATCAAACGGATTGGAAGAGAACGATGTTGTTTTAGATATGGGTGATTCAATTAAAGTTAACCCAAACTCTATTAAAACAATTAAGACAACATTAACTGTGCCTCCTACAGCTAAAAAAGGTTTTTATGAAGGGTATGTTTTAATCACAAATAGTGCAGATCAAACAGAGCAATACCGTATACCATTTAGTTTTAAGAAATCTGATGAAGGCTTTGACACGCTTAGCATTTTATCGCATGCTATCTCTCCATTGTTCTATGGAACATATGACGCGTTTAAAACATCGGCAACATCGTTAAAATTCAATTTAGGTTCTCCAGTTAACACGTTAGATGTAGTATTACAAGACGCTAATACAAATGAAGATCTAGGACTTGTTGGTACTATCAATTTGAAAAATGCAACAACAGATGTAGATTACTACATGCAACAAGCATTTTATGGCTCGTATTACAAGTTTACAGGTGATAAAAATCACCCTGTATCAACAGAAGAAAGTCAGGCTAAACCTGGACATTATAAACTGAAATTCATAACAACATTACCAAATGGGAAACAGAAAGTTAAATTTGAAGATATCTTTATTGATATTGATACACCAACAGTAAAAAGTTCCCTAGATGGAGATTCACCTTTCATTGAGTACAAGTCAGGACAAGAGACTTATCCTTTTGAAATGGAAGTAAAAGACACTGCTTTAACAGATATGCAACAAGCTGGTATTGGTCTAGACGAAACATCAAACTTTGCAGTATATACTTATGGATTCCCAATTCCTAACGGTCCAGTCCATATGGACAAGAACGGTAAGTGGGTTGATGAAGTACAAATGAATGAAAGTACTCCAGCACTGTCATTCAACTTAATTGGCTATGATGCTGCAGGAAATCAAGCAAACTGGAAGGAATACTACTTTGTTAAAGAAGGTACACCAGTTGCATATGCTAAACATAATGTACAACTAGCTAGATCAGGAGATATTCTATCTGCATCGTTAGTATTAGATAACTTAGAAGGTGTAAAAGAAGCAACTTGGAATTTTGATGATGCTGGGGCTGCGAGTATCCCTTATGTTAATCTTGTAGAGGCAGCTTTATCGGATAAATTTAAGGACAACGCTAGTATTCAAGTAAATGGTAATCAAATCAAAGTAAAGTTTAATAAAGCAATGAAGTTTGATCATACAGAAGTAGTGAATGTAAAAGTAAAAGTACAAGATCAATTCTTTTACCCAATTGGCTACATTAATCCATCAACTACGATTGTAGATGCTAATGATCAAAAAGTGAAGTTACTAAATGCTGGTAAACGATTCCAATTAAAACCAAGATTTAACCGAGTTCAAGGAACTATTCTTCCTGAAGGGTATCTAGTTCAAGAAGAAGGTCAAACACCTTATTTAGGATCTCGTGACTGGACAAAAGTAGGAGCAACAGTAAAAGTAACAAATGGTAATTATAGTCTAGACGTTACTAATTTGATTAGTAGAGGTAAATTTAATCTAGAACCATTTGCTTTAAGTAAAGATGCCTATACATTTGAAGTAAATGTTCCAGGTCACTTTATTACTAAGAAATCTCAGAACTTCGGTTTTGAATACAAAGGCCAATTATACGGAAAATCAAGTTCAATTAACATTGATTTAATTGGTGGAGATGTAAACCAAGACAACGTAATCGATGTTCAAGACGCTCTTTATGTTCAAACTTACTGGGGAACAAACAAACGAAGCGCTGATATTAACTTTGACGGAACTGTAGACGCAAAAGATTTCGCATTTGTAGAGAAAAATTATTTACAACAAAATCCAACAGTACAAAATGCACCAACTCCGAAAAAGAAATATAAAAACCAAACGATTGAAACAATTAAAAGTGAATTAGGCTTATAATCTTAAATTCCAAAGAAGCTACTATTAATATTAATTAATAGTGGTTTCTTTTTTTATGGAGAATTTAAGTCATACACGTATTCCACATTTGCCCATAAACTAAACTAGGGTGATAAATATGTTAAGAAATCAAATAGATCTAAAAGCGTACCATCAAAAATACTTTCGTCCATCTTGCTTACACGCTTTAAATTTAGGGCTCAATTCTTATAAGTTCTTTGATCCTTTTTATAATAAAACTTATGACCAAATTCAACTTCCAACTCAATTAACAAATACCCCCGAAGATATGCTAATCAACTATTTTAATATTCTAAGGGAAGCCGAAAACATGTTTAGAAGAAGCTGTGGAACAGTTGGTCAAGCGCGAATTCCGTTTCCAATTGCCTATAACTTCTTATCAAAGGAGTATCAAAAACGATATAGCTATGATGATTATTTTAACTCATTTGCTGGAATAGGGCATACGAGTTTAATCAAGCTTTGTCGAGTACCGGATATTAAAGGGGAGATAAAGTTTTTTTATGAAATTGAAACGATCGTATCAGTTAAAGATAGTAGAGCAGAGTATTTTGGTTATTCTTATGGGTTTATCAAACTGATTCATGAACAAAAGGGCTATCGAATTTCAGATATCGAACAAATTCCAGAGGATTTCTTATGTGCACCTTACCATGGCTGGAATCATGATGCAGAAGCAGTTGTAGATGTGAAGTTTGGAAACTGGTGTAAGCTAATAAAAAAAAGGCACCCTACAAAGCTAGAGGAGTACGTTAAATATATTTATTTTGACGGCAATGATGGATTTGACTACTGCATGTTATTCTTTACATTAACAAACGGAACCGACATCGAAATAGCCCAATTCCGTAAAGCTGTAAATGAAAATTGGATACAGATAGACTATAAACCAGAAGATCATTGTTTATCGGATGCTTAAAAGTTTATTTTTTTAAGCATTTTCCTTATATAGAGCAAAAAAAAGACTAATTCAATTGAATCAGTCTTTTTTAAGTTCACCATTCATTTGGTTCATAATTTAATTCTCTAAACAGCTGAGTCTTTTCTTTCTTAGATAAGTCTCTCCATTGACCCATTGGTAGATTGCCTAGATTAATATTCATAATTCGAGTTCTTTGCAATCGGTATACTTCATATCCAAGTGCTTCACACATACGACGAATTTGACGGTTTAAACCTTGTGTTAAAATGATTTGGAAATCAAATTTTGAAAGTTGTTTTACCTCACATGGTAATGTTTTTGTACCTAATATTTTTACCCCTTCAGACATTTTAGTTAAAAAGTCAGGAGTAATTGGTTTATCTACTGATACAATATATTCTTTTTCATGTCTATTTTCAGCTCGTAAAATTTCATTTACAATATCTCCATCATTTGTAAGGAGAATCAAACCTTCAGAGTCCTTATCCAATCTTCCAATATTAAAGATACGTAATGGATGGTTTACGAGGTCAACAATATTCCCTTTAACACCCTTTTCAGTAGTACTTGTTATGCCAACTGGCTTGTTCAAGGCAATATAAACATGATTTCGAGCTAGTCTAATATGTTCACCATTTACAATTACTTCATCACCAGGTTCAACTTGATCGCCGACTTTTGCTACTCTACCATTTAATTTTACTCTTCCTTCACTAATTAACTTATCCGCTCCACGTCTCGAAGCCTTTCCAGACTCACTAATAAATTTATTTAAACGAATGTTAAACAACCCCTTAAATTCTAAATTATACTTTCAGAATAACATAGATAGCTTTTTAATGAGAATACGATTCGACTATTACTAAAAAGTACTTTTAAATAATTGTTGTTTACTACTATTTTATCCACATTCTTTGTATTATTTTCTAAATTATATAACAAAAATGTTTTTTATTGACAGACCGTAAGCCAGGTCGTATGATAGAAAAAATATATTAATATTTTCTCATATAAACTTGAAAATAAGGTTCAAGAGTTTCTACCTAGCGCCCGTAAATTGCTAGACTATGAGGAAGAGCTCTGGATTTTTGTTTTCTATAAAATGTAAAACTGCCTGCTTTTTCTCATGAAGAGCGGGCAGTTTTTTTATTTTAATATAATAAAGGAGTCATCACATGTTTCAACTTAAAGAACGAAATACTTCAGTTAAAATTGAAGTATTAGCTGGTTTAACTACATTTTTAACTTTGGCGTACATCATTATTGTCAATCCTATGATTTTAAAGGACGCAGGTGTACCGTTTAATCAGGCATTTTTAGCTACTATTTTAGCAACAATTATTGGTACTTTAACAATGTCATTAATAGCTAATTATCCAATCGTTATTGCACCTGCAATGGGGTTAAATGCTTATTTTA
This sequence comes from Gottfriedia sp. NPDC057991, assembly GCF_042886615.1. NCBI lineage: Bacteria > Bacillati > Bacillota > Bacilli > Caryophanales > Bacillaceae > Gottfriedia > Gottfriedia sp. NPDC057991. The sequence continues at coordinate 303,549 of NZ_JBHVQN010000003.1, read as the reverse complement.
CTTATTCTGTAATTGGAGGACATAATCTCCCATATTCAGTCGGTTTTTCCGCTGTTTTTATTACCGGACTTTTATTTTTACTACTTTCTTTAACATCCTTCCGAACAAAATTGATCCAGGCAATTCCTGCTAACTTAAAGCATGCAATTGCTGCTGGAATTGGTTTGTTTATTACCTTTATTGGCTTGCGATTATCAGGTATTGTCGCAGATCACCCTACTAATCTAGTACAAATTGGTGATTTTAGTTCTCCTAAAGTTGCACTAACATTGATCGGTTTACTAATAACAATTGTATTTATGGCACTTAACTTAAATGGTGCATTATTTCTGGGGATGATTACGACAGGTTTAATTGCATATTTTACAGGTCAGTTAAACTTTGCTCATGGTTTTGTTGCTATGCCTCATTTACCAAAAGGAATTTTAGTATACAACCCAATTGATTCCATTAAAGACATTATTGAATATGGACTTTATAGTGTAATTTTTTCATTCTTACTTGTCATGTTATTCGATACAACAGGAGCTTTACTAGCAATCGTTAAACAAGCAGGTCTTATTAAAAATGGTAAGTTAGAAAAGGGAGGAAGTGCATTCTCCGCTGATTCAATTGGAACAATTGTTGGTGCAATGTTAGGAACAAGTCCAACTGCAGCAACAGTAGAATCCTCTGCTGGTGTTGGTGCTGGTGGAAAAACTGGTTTAACGTCATTAACTGTTGTGGTCTTATTTGTAATCGCAGCATTTTTTAGCCCAATGATTGGTTCTGTATCAGAAGTGGCGGCAATTACTGCGCCAAGCTTAATTATTGTTGGCTGTTTTATGATTAAGAGTATTTCGGAGATTAAATGGGATGATTTTGAAGAAGCATTCCCGGCATTTTTAGTCATTGTTAGTATGCCATTAACATCAAGCATTGCAAACGGTATTGCACTAGGCTTTATTTCTTATCCAATCATGAAAATCGTAAAACGTAAATTTAAAGACGTACACCCATTTGTTTATTTATTTGCAGTATTATTCCTAGTTCAATTAGTATTTTTTGCACATAAATAATAGAGAACATAAAAAGCAGGTAAAAGATTTGAAGTCTTTTACCTGCTTTTTATTAACCTATATATCAACTTGCTTTATATTTTTCATCGCTACTAGTAGTCGACTTTAGTCTCCAATAAACAGGCAAACCAACAATTGCAATACCAATTGATACAAGTGCATCTATTGGTGAATTTATAATCGTACTACCAACGATGTAAAGTGTACCTAAAATTGCGACAATCGGAGTGATAGGATATAAAGGCACTTTATATAATTTCTTTCCACCTTTATCTTTTTTACGCAATATGAAGATAGCATTAAATGCTAGTCCATAAAATAAGAAGACTGCAAATATAGCCATATCAGAAAGTCGATCTGGGTTCCAGAATATCATCATTGCTAATGCTAAAACAATTTGAAAAACTGTAGAGCCTACTGGTGTATTAAATTTAGGATGAATACTAGATAATACTTTTGAACCAGGTAGGAAGTTTCGTTCTGCCATCGCAAATGTAACTCTTGGGAATGTAAGAATTTTGCCATTTAAACAGCCAAAAATAGAAATTAAAATTCCGATGGCAAGAATTTTTCCACCAATATTACCAAATAGCGAGGAAGCTGCTGCAGTAGCTGCATTAGGACCTAATTCAACAATTTTACTTGCAGATAAAACGTGTAACATTGCGATATTAACAGAAAGATAAGCTAAAATAACAATCACAATACCAGAAATAATGGCTCTAGGAAGAGTCTTTGAAGGATTCTTCATTTCTCCTGCCATAAAACCAACATTCATCCAACCGTCATATGCCCATAAAGTCGCTAATACTGCTGCGCCCATACTAAGTGCTTGAGTGGAACTACCACTCTCTGCATTAAAAACTGATACGTCCCCTTGAAGAATACCAAAAACAGCAATTAAAATAATAGGAACTAGTTTTCCAACAGTTGAGATTGTTTGAATAAATCCGCCAAGTTGGGTGCTTAGTATGTTTAGACCACCAAGTAAGATAATCGTGATAATACCAATAACTTTGCTACTTCCATGAAATCCAAAAAAATCTGCTAATAAAGAGCCAAAATAAAGACTAAGAGCACCCATAACAGCTGGTCCATAGACAAGGGTTTGTACCCAACCGCATAAAAATCCCCACTTCTCACCATAAACCTCTTCTATGTATGCATATAATCCACCAGTTCTCGGGATTTTTACACTTACTTCAGCGATCGTTAATCCACTTGCTAGTGTAATAACGCCACCGATAATCCACGCTAAAAGAGCCATAGTGGAGTTAGCAGTTGAAGACAGCACAATTCCAGGTTTCATAAAGATTCCAGAACCGATTACTGTACCGATTACTAAAGACGTTGATACGAAAAAGCCAATATTTTTCTTTAAATTTACTTCTTTTTCCACGTTATACGCTCCTTCCAGGACTATATTTATAAAATTAGAAAGATTATAGCATATGAATTTTCTAATCTATTTTTTTCTGAAAAGTTAAAATTATGACGTATGTATTTTGGATTTAGTGGATAATACCCATTAATTCTAATAAATCTTACATACTATTTATTCGTTATGACTAGATAACATATTGATATAAGGTTATTAGTCATAAATATAGAACACTATAACGTAGGTATTTCAGACCGATTTTTAGCTACACCTGAAGGCTTTGGTATTTTAGAAAGAGCTTAATTTTGCACTTTAGAAAGGTTAGAATGGAATATTCTTACCAATAATGAACTATATAGACTGTAAAAGGGTTTCTTTAAAATACTTAAAATTATTTTAATGGGAGTGCATTGTAATGAGGTTAAAAACATTAATTGGGCTATTATTAGGTTCATTGACAACATTCTTCATTTTAAGTCTTCTAAGTAATAAACTTACCAATAAAGAGTACTGGTTTTATGCAATTATCTATCTTGTCTTTATGGTTTTAGCATACTTGGCAATTAACTTAATACGAAAAGTTAAGTCATCAAAAAAGACTGATTCGTTCTGAATCAGTCTTATCTATTTACCTGTTTTATCAAATTTCTTATTATAAGAAAAATAAATAATGATAATATTGATAATAAGTAAATCTGATACTAGGAGATAGAGTATGGATCAAATTCTTTTAGTTTTTATGGCGGTCGCTGAAAAAAAAAACTTTTCAAGAGCGGCTGAAGAGTTACATATGACTCAACCATCCGTTAGTCAGCAAATTCAATTACTTGAGAAGCATATCGGTGCAAAGCTTTTAATTAGAACGAATAAGTATGTTCAGCTAACGAAAGCTGGAGAAATTGTTTATTTGCATGCTAAGGAAATAACTAGTTTATACAAGCGTATGTCGACACTTGTAAATGATCTGATGAATGAGGCTAGTGGTCATCTTAAAATAGGTGCAAGTTATACATATGGTGAATATGTTTTACCGCAAATTTTAGCGGAAATGAAGAGACTTTTCCCGAACGTCATTCCATCAGTGCAAATCGGGAATACTCGAGAGATTGTTCAGGCTGCACTAAGTTATCAAATTGATATTGGGATAGTTGAAGGAGAAGCGACTCATACAAATTTAAATATACAGCCTTTTGCAAATGATGAAATGTATATTATAGCTGGAACTAAGAGCGAAATATATGCTAATGAAGCTGTGACATTGAATCAAATTGAAAATGAAACTTGGATTGTTAGGGAAGAAGGATCTGGAACAAGGGAAGCGACTGAAAAATTATTTGAATTATTAAAGATACGTCCTAAAAATATAATTGAATTTGGTAGCACACAATTAATTAAAGAGTCTGTAGAAGCTGGAATGGGAATTACCTATTTATCTGAGCTAGCAATAAAAAAAGAAAAACAGCTAAATACCATTGATTATCTTAAAGTAGAAGGGACACCTATCCAACGGAATTTTTCAATTATCACAGATAAAATCGAACTTCAAACGAAATCAATGGAAATATTTATTGAGTTAGCTAAGAAATATTCACAGAATTAAAGTAGGAATCCTTTTTTTATTTAGTTGAACATATAATAAAACGAAAGGTGTTCAAACGATAAAAAGATAAAGGATAATTATAATGACTTTCAAAAAACAAGAGGGAAAAACAGTATTAATTACCGGGCCAACGGAAGGAATCGGCTATGAGTTAACTAAATTATTTGCAAAAGATCATTTCAACTTAGTTTTAGTTGCTAGGAATAAAATTAAATTAGAAGAAATGGCTAATTCATTGATGAAGGAATTCAATATAAAAGTACTGGTTATTTCAGAAGACCTTTCTCAAGCAAATTCTGCTAAGGCCATTTTTGATCAAGTTTCAAAATCTCAAATGGAGATTGATATTCTAGTAAATAATGCTGGAGTTGCCCTATACGGAGACTTTGGTCGGACTGATTTAAAAAAAGAGTTAAAGATGATTCAGCTAAATATTGTTACTTTAACAGAGCTAGTAAAATACTTTTTACCAAATATGCTTCAAAAAAATTCGGGCCAAATTATTAATATTGCATCTACATCAGCTTTTCAACCAGGGCCAAAAATGTCTGTCTATGCAGCTTCAAAGTCTTATGTACTATCATTTAGTGAAGCTCTTTCAGAGGAATTAAGACATACTGGAGTTAGCGTAACTGCTGTTTGTCCAGGGCCAACTAGAACGGGAATAATTAATTCATCTGGTGGAAATAATTCAAAGCTATTTAAAGGTAAAATTATGACCCCGAAAAAAGTTGCGAAGTTGACTTATGAGGCAGTTAACAAGAAGAAGACTGTTGTTATTACAGGTATAAAGAATAAAATTTTAGCGCAATCTGTTCGATTCATTCCAAGATCGATCGCTAGAAAACTTGCAAAAAAACTAATAGAAGAGAGATAAAAAAATACAGTCTAATAATTAGGCTGTATTTTTTGGTTACTATTTAATTACGCATTGCCCATAATTATCTGTTCAAGTGTATTTGCTACATCTTGTGCACTATCAGAAACTGATTCTAACATTTCATAAATTTCTTTGAACTGAATTATTTTGATTGGATCTTTTTCATTTTTAAATAGCTCTTTAATGGAAGTGCGTAATAATGCATCACACTGTGACTCATAATCTTTTACTTGAATTGCATGTACACGCATTTCTAATAATTTCTTCCGTGAAAGTAATTGAATTGCTTTTAATATTTCATTCGACGCACTACGAATATTTTTAACAAATTTAACCATGAAATCATCTATTTGAATGATGGAGTACATTTCAAACGTTGCTGAACATTGCTCCATTCCGTCTAGTACATCATCCATTTTATTAGCAAGTTCTAGTATATCTTCACGTTCAATTGGTGTAATAAATGTTTTATTTAATTCAACGATAATTTGATGAATATATGTATCACCTTTTGTTTCATAAGCCTTCATTTCTGCAGAGAATGTTTTTAAATCAGTAGCATTTTTTATTTTAAAGTCATCAAAATAAATCGAACATTCATTTACATTATTTGCAATATTTAAGAGCATTTCAAAGAATGTATCATTTTTTTTACCTAGTCTCAAAGTATGATTCCTCCTATTGATTCAAATCCTTACATTATGTTGCTCAAGAGAATGAAATATTATAAATATGATTCTTAAAAAACAGGTCCAGTTCGATCAATTTTTGCTTTTAAGGAAGTTTTGAACTTAACATTCTTATATTCTTTGTCCCAATTTATTTTTTTCCATAAATCTGGATAAGAGCTAGATAAGATTCCTCCAATGCCTAATGCGTCACAATTAGCTTCCAATAATAATTTAGTAATTTCATCAGACTGTTTAGTAAGAATTTTTGAAACATCCTTATTTAATTTATCTTTGTTTAGCTTTTCGCCTACCTTACCTGTATAACTAATAATTGTTAAATCAAGGGTTAGATTTAGCGTACAAGTTATTTTTTTTGTCTTTTTATCTACTTTTATATTTAAATTTCTTTTCATTTTTTTTACTCTAAAAGAAATTGATTTATGTTCTCCTAACTCTACAGCCATTTCACTATATTTAGTTAGACGATCCATTAGTAACAATAAAAGACTTCCTTTTTCGTTAGGTAAGCTAATTCCTGTAAACTGATCCCCATTAAATAGGTCTATTCCACCGATTGTAATTTTATTATTTTCGTCTTTTTTTACATAAGGTAAAACGGTATCTCTACCTTTATCTGTAATTTGCGTCCATGCTGTAAATGCGGTTACTTTCGGAATCTTTGTTGTTTCCTCAGCGGCTTCTAGTCCTTTTAAAATGACAAATGCAATAGGGCTTGTTCCAGGATCGAGTGTAATAATATCTGAAGCTTTATCTTCTGCTATTACAACTCTACTAGAAACATAAGCTTGTCTCGGGCGATAAAAAAGTTCTAAAAAAGGATAAATCCCTTTCTTTGCCAAGTCCCTTCCAATTAAGATTATATGAGCTTTACTTACATCAATTAGACCAGGTAGTTTATTATTAATGTCAATTTCCATTCCGGATACACTGGGTCGTTTTACTTTAACAAGTTCGTCCTTAACTTCAAACTGTCCTCCACCTTTATTTTCAATATTTAAAGCTCTAACTGTAGCTAATAAATTATCGTCTGGATCTAAATCGAAGCTAATACCATTAACCATTTTTTTATCTATTAATAGATTTTGGTCCCAACAGCTTGCTAAAAAAAAGGTAAACAAACATAAGGTTATCAAAAATGATTTTCTTATAATTGTTCACTCCTTTCAGTTTTTGAAATGATGAAGGATAGACAAAACAGAATGAGGGGAAGTCCAAATACAACCACATAGCTTAAATAAGTTACATATTTATCAAAGATAGCTAGCTGATCCTCATCAAATGGTATGATTGTTATGAAAAAAATTAAGATTCCACTAATAAATACATTTTTTTTAAATGATTTTTCATTACTAATACTTTTAGCTGATAAAAATAAGTAAATGATTACCGAGGTTGTCATTGGTACAATCCAGACCGATAAAAAGATCAAATCCAAGCGGTCGATCATTTCAAACGAAAGGGCTTTAAATAAATATAAAACAGGCTCCCTAATTTGCAGAAGTTGTGTTGGACTAAAGCTTACTAGGCAAATAAAGGTAAAATATGTATAGAATAATGTCACAGAGAAGTTGGCAATACTCACAGTTTTTAATATTCCTTTTTCAGTATCAAGCACAAAAGGAAAAATTAGTAAAAGACTTTCAAATCCTAATATTGAGAGTAAGGATTTATGACTTCCTAAAATTATGTTTTTCACTCCTGAATGCCCAATCGGAAGAATAAAGCGTAATTCTTTTGGTAAATAAAAGGTAAAGAACGATAGTAAAAATAGAAGGATGATTAGAACCGATGCTAATACAAAAAATCTCGATATAATTCTTAAATCACTAATTGTTAAATAAATGCTTGATAAAATAATAATTAGTGATAGTACCCAAAATGGAGTTAACGGTAATAACCAAAGAGTTATGCTTCTGATAAAAAGAACACAAGCCAGACTTCCAATCATAATAAAATAGATATAGATAAATAAGTTACAGAACTTTCCTACATATTTACCTAAAATTTTTTTTGTAATATCTGTATATGTAGCATTTGGAAATCTTCTTAGTAAAAGCCAGTAAATGAATAATGTAATTTGGACTGCTACTCCTGCAATAAGGGTAGAGATCCACCCATCACCTTTAGCTGTACCTTGAACCGCATTCGGTAATGCGAGTAGTCCAATACCGATTTGACTCTGGACAATAAAAAAGTAGAGCTGTAATTTAGAAATTGAATTACTGTTCGTAATCATTCTTTCTTCCACACCCTAGAAATTCTTTGCTGTGCAATCTTTTGGGGACGTGCATCAGTTGGTCTTGTATTTTGCTTCCATGAAGGGAGCCTAAAGAAAGTATCCTTTATATCTTCCTTTCGAAAAGGTGCCATCGGAGAAAAGTAGGGCATGCCAAAAGATTTTAATTTACACATATGCATAAAAATTAACATTAAAGTTAGTGTGATCCCAAAGAAACCCAATATCGAAGCCATGATCATCGTCGGAAAGCCCAATAGTCTCATACTAGTACCCATCTCACTAACTGGTGCTACAAACGAAGCAATTGCTGTAAAACCAATTACAACGATCATTGTGTTTGATACTAAATGCGCTTCAACAACAGCTGTACCAATAACTAGCCCACCAACTATTCCAATTGTTTGAGCGATAGGAGAAGGTAGTCGAATAGCGGCTTCCTTTAGTAGCTCTAATATGATTTGCATTGCAAAAGCTTCGACGAGAGGGAGAAATGGTACAAACTCTAAAGAAACTCTAATTGAATAAAGAAGACCTATTGGTAGTACTTCAGAGTGGAAGGATACGATCGCAATGTATATGGCAGGTAAGCTAATTGCAACAATAAAGCTAAATACCCTAATAATTCGAAAAAATGAACCAATCAACCATCGATGATTATAATCATCGGGAGCCTGATAAAATGCGAAAAAGGTAATTGGTACAATAGAAACAGTTGGATTCCCATCTACAAGTAAATTTATTTTCCCGTCTAATAGATAAGATGCAGCCCGGTCTGGTCTTTCCGTGTTTAATACTTGTGGAAATGGTGAAAACGTACTATCCTCAATCAATTCTTCTAGTTGTCCTGTAGAACGAAGACTGTCTAATTCAAGACCTGAAATTCTTTCTTCAATGACCTCAACAAGTTTTCGATTTACAATTGAATCGATATAAACCATCGCAACTTTAGTATTCGTAATCTTACCAATCGTAAAATACTTAATCTTTAGCTCAGGTGTACGGATTCTTTTTCTTAGTAATTGTATATTTGTATTTATACTTTCGACAAAACCATCGTGAGCACCATTAATATTTTGTTCATTAGCAGGTTCAGTAATTGCACGTTCCTTATCATCTGAAGCTGCTGCTAGAATTCCATTTGAACAATTTTCTTCTAAAATTAGACAAAACCCGTCTAATAAACTATCTCCTAATTCTGAGATATTTGTTGAGTTTTTAATCTCATATGATTTGACGATATTGCCTGTTTCATCCTTTGTTTCTCTTAAAATAGGTTCAATAATAAATGATTGAAGTGCCTCAATTTTTATCATCGATTCAAGAAACAAAATAGCAAAAATCTGCGCATTTTTATGGATAATCTTAACAACCAAATCTTCTGTATGACTTAAATAATCTTGAATCATTTCAATATTATTTTTTAGATTATTTGATAAAACTTCTTCTTTATTTGACTTAATTGTAGTTGTATTGGTTCGCATTTTGATACCTCTTTGATGGAAGGTCTAATTGGGTTTATTCTTTCCAAAATTAGGCTGTGTATGCAATGATGAATCGTAGGGAAAATCATTTGCGATTCCGTTTTTTAGATTAACAAAAACGTATAATATTAGTTTCCTAAAAAGCAGAAAAATCGAATCTTGTAGAAATAAACTTGTTGACTTTTTATTTTTTGCATAATAATATAAGGACAATTAATTTAAATAAACATCCATATATACTTTGCGTTGACGAAGAGTAGTAACGATTACGGAAACTAAAGAGAGCTGATGGTTGGTGCGAATCAGTGTGAAAGTAATCGCGAATGGACTTCTGAGCATTCAAACCGAACCTTAAATAAGTAGTAGGCTTTGGCGAGTAGTCTTCTCGTTACAAAAGACGGGTATTCAATGGAAAGTTGATTGGATACCGACAAAGCGAGCTGTTAATCAGCTAATGAAGGTGGCACCACGGGTCTCTCGTCCTTATTAAGACGGGGGGCCCTTTTTGTATTCTATTTTAATTTAATAATAATAAATCGCTGAGTAAGAAGAGTAAATATTGGTGAATGTCACAGAGAGTTAGACAATGGTGGGAGTCTAATACAGGAACCTTTATCGAATGGGCTTACGAGAGGCATCTTGAACAATAAAGTAGGGATGCACGGATTTCCGCCGTTAAAAGGATAGGGTATCGGAATTATTTAAGTAACTAATTCCCGTATCTGAAAAGTGGGATTCAGTTAAATCTGATCCAATCTGAGGTGGTACCGCGGTAGCAACTAATCGTCCTCTATATGCACAATCTTTGTGCGTATAGGGGACTTTTTTTATATTCATTATTAACTTTTGGAGGTCGAACAAATTGTCAGTACAAAACAAAGCAGAAATAATCATTGAAACGATAATGGGGGATTTGTTTACACCAATTTCATTATTTAAGAAATTGACCGCTAGCAAAAAGTTTTTATTTGAAAGTTCATTTAAGCATCAAGATTCTGGACGGTATTCATTTGTTGGTTCAAAACCTGCTTTTGAATTAATTGGAACAAATCAAGGAGGCCAAATCATCCATAACAATGGTCAAAAAGAAGAGTTTATTGGAAATCCTCTTTTAAAACTGAAAGAGCTAATACCAAAGCAAGATTACTTGGAAGCACTTGAACTTCCTTTCATTGGCGGAGGAATTGGATATGTAGGATACGATATGATTCGCCAATTTGAAGAAATTGGTGATGAGTTGGAAGACGGTATTGGAATGCCAGATCTCCATTTAATGTTTTTTGAAGTCATTATTGTATTTGATCATTTGGAACAGAAAATTCATTTGGTTGGAACAAAGCTTTCCGATGAAACAACATTAGAAGATTTGAAGAGCGAAATTCAGAAGTATAAGCAAGTAATTGTAGCTAACTCAAATCAAGAGGAAGCAAAACCGGTTGTATTTTCTACTTTCGAGTCAGAACTTAGTAAAGCTGACTACATGTCCAAAGTAGAAAAGGCAAAGTCATTTATTCAAAAAGGAGATATTTTTCAAGTCGTTCTTTCACATCGAATGGGAGCAAAATTTGAAGGAAATCCATTTGACTATTATCGAAAATTACGAATCCAAAACCCGTCACCATATATGTATTATATCGATTTTGGGGATAGCGTTGTTGCTGGTACTTCCCCTGAAAGCTTAATAAAAGTTAAAGGGAATCAGGTCATAACCAATCCAATTGCCGGTACGAAACGAAGAGGGAAAACGGATGAACAAGACTTAATGATTGAAAGGGATTTATTACAGGATGAGAAGGAACTAGCCGAACATAAAATGCTTGTTGATTTAGGAAGAAATGATCTAGGTAAAGTTTGCGAGTTTGGAACAATCAAATTAGAAAAATATATGAACGTTGAGAGATACAAATATGTAATGCATATCGTTTCCGAAGTTAGTGGGCAAATAAAAAAACCACTTACTTCACTTGATGCTCTTATTGCTTGCTTACCAGCCGGAACCGTATCTGGTGCACCTAAGATTAGAGCAATGGAAATCATTAATGAATTAGAGAGTTCAAAGCGAGGGGTATATTCCGGTGCAGTCGGTTATGTATCCGTTAATGGAAACCTTGATTTTGCATTAGCTATTCGAACGATGATTATAAAGAATCAAATGGCCTATATTCAAGCAGGAGCAGGTATTGTTTATGACAGCAAACCCGAACACGAATATGAAGAAACCATTAATAAACTAAAAGCGTTTCTGGAGGAAAATCATGATTTTAATAATTGATCACTATGATTCTTTTACTTACAATCTTTATCAATTTTTGGGAGAGCTTGGCGAAGAAATGAAAATCGCTAGATATGACAAAATTTCAATTGATGAAATAAAAGAAATGAATCCAAAAGCAATTATTCTTTCTCCGGGACCAGGTAAGCCCGAAGAGAAGCAGGAAACGATTGAACTCATTCAAACTTTTCATAAGACTGTCCCAATACTAGGCATTTGCTTAGGGCACCAAGCAATCGGTTATGCATTCGGTGCAAAAATTAGTAAAGCTAGACAAATCAAACATGGAAAAACATCGAAAATCAGGCATGATGGTAGCAATTTATTTGCCTACATGTTCCAACCGTTAGAGGTTATGCGATACCATTCACTGGTAATTGAAAAAGAAACGATACCGCCATTATTTGAAATTTTAGCATTCGCTATGGACGATCAAGAAATCATGGCTATTAAACACCGAAAATATCCAATCTACGGTTTGCAATTTCATCCGGAATCTATAGGAACAGAATTAGGAAAACAACTTTTATTAAACTTTTTAAATGAAATAAAGGAGGAATTAAAAGATGAAAGAGTACCTTCAACGCTTAGCTAATCGAGAGTCGTTTACAGCAGAAGAAATGCAAGTAGCTGTCGGTCGGATTCTACAGGATGATCAAATATCAGATAGTGAAATCGCAGCATTTTTAGTTGCTTTAAAAACAAAAGGTGAAACAGTAAATGAAATCGCAGGACTAGTAAACGCAATTCGAAATCATACGGTAGGATTTACTAGGAAGTTTCATAATGTCATTGATAATTGTGGGACAGGTGGAGATAACTCATCGAGCTTTAATGTGAGTACAACTTCGGCATTTGTTATAGCGGGAAGTGGAATTCCAATTGCAAAACATGGAAATCGTAGCATGTCCAGCAAAACAGGTAGCGCCGATGTATTAGAACAATTAGGTGTGGAACTATCGATTCCAACACAAGCTTCTGAGGAGCTTTTAGACGAAATAGGAATTGCCTTTTTATTTGCACCATATGTTCATCCAAGATTAAAAAAAGTTATGAAGGTTAGACGTGAGTTGCAAATTCCGACCATTTTTAACTTAATTGGACCTTTAACAAACCCAGTTGAATTAGAGACCCAACTATTAGGAATTTACAGAAGAGATTATTTAGAAGTATTTGCAGAAGTGCTAAATAAATTAGGACGAAAACGAGCGATTGTATTAAACGGTGCAGGGCATTTAGATGAAGCATCGTTAGCTGGTGAAAATCATATCGTCCTACTAGAAAATAATGAGCTGAAAAAGATGACACTTCATCCGGAAGAAGTTGGATTAACTTATTACCCAAATACTGAAATCAAAGGTGGAGATGCAAAGAGGAATGCAGATATTCTTCTTCGAGTTTTACAAGGAGAAAAAGGAGCTTTTAGAGATACGGTTTTATTAAATGCTGGTTTAGCAATCTATACTTCAGGTATTGTCAATCAAATTAAAGATGGTATTAAGAAGGCTGAAGAGAGCATTGATTCTGGTGCAGCTTATGAAAAATTACAAAAACTAGTCGAAAAAACTAGCAAACTAAAAAGAGAGGTTATATAAATGGAAACCATTTTAGATCGAATTATTTCTCAAAAACAAATCGAAATTAAAAGTTTAAGAGCAATTAGTCGGAAAATAACGAATCAATCAAAGAATTTATCATTAATTAAAAAGTTAAAAGCTGCAGACCATTTATCGATCATTGCGGAGTTTAAACGAGCGTCACCATCAAAAGGGGATATTAATACAAATCTTAATCCAGCGGAACAAGCAAAGAAATACGAAGAAAATGGAGCAGCCGCAATATCCGTTTTAACAGATACAACTTTCTTCAAAGGTTCCTTTAAAGATCTGAAAATCGTACGTGAGTCCGTTAATATTCCGATATTATGCAAGGATTTTATTATCGATCCAGTTCAAATAGATATCGCAAAAGAGCATGGAGCAAACATTATTTTACTAATTGCTGCTGCATTACCTTTTACAGAACTAAATCATTTATACCAATATGCTAAACAGCAAAATCTTGAAGTATTGATGGAAGTACATGACGAGGAAGATTTAGAAAAAGCACTAAAAATTGGACCCGGGCTATATGGCATCAATAACAGAAACTTAAAAACGTTTGAAGTGAACCTGGGTGTAACAGAAAGACTAGCACCACTTATTCAAGCAACTGGGGGTTTCATTATTAGTGAGAGTGGAATTTTCAATCAGTATGATGCAAAACGAGTAAGAAATGCTGGAGTAAATGGAATTTTGGTTGGAGAGGCATTAATGAAGAGTAATGAATTATCATCCAATATGAGAGAGTTGATGGTTCCTATTCTAAAGGAGGCTAAGCAGTGAAAGTGAAAATTTGTGGCATCACCGATATAAAAACAGCTCAAAGTGCAATAAATGCAGGAGCTGATGCAATTGGATTTGTATTTGCAGAAAGTAAACGTCGTATTGAAATGACTGAGGCAAAAAAAATCATCGAATCACTGCCAGATTCGGTATTGAAGATTGGCGTTTTTGTAAATGAAACAAAAGAAACATTAGAATCCATCTACCAGGAAGTTGGTTTAACACATCTTCAGTTACATGGAGATGAAACGCCAGAATTTTGTCGTTCATTATCTTTTCCAGTAATCAAAGCATTACGAGTTCAATCAGAAAAGGACGTTGAAAAAATCGCAGAATATGATTGTGATTATATTTTAGTAGATAGTCCGAGTGGAAAATACCGTGGCGGAAATGGAACAACATTTAACTGGGACCTTATGGGTTCAAAAAAAATAGATAACTTGATATTAGCTGGTGGATTGACGATTGAGAATGTAATACCTGCTAGTAGCGTCGTAAAACCAAAAATGGTTGATGTAAGTAGTGGAGTTGAAACGAACGGGAAAAAAGATGAAGAAAAAATAAAAAGTTTTATAAAAAAAGTAAAATTAGGAGGAATTTAAATGTCTACTTACACACTTCCAGATGTAAAAGGCCATTTCGGTATGTATGGAGGGAAATATATACCTGAAACGCTTGTTCAAGCCATAACTGAATTAGAAGAAGCTTATTCAACTATAAAAGATGATCTAGCATTTAATGAGGAAATTGAAAGATTATCAAAGGATTATGTAGGTCGCCAAACACCTCTTTACTTCGCAGAAAATTTAACTAAGCATGCAAACGGAGCTAATATTTATTTAAAACGTGAGGACTTAAATCATACTGGTGCTCACAAAATTAATAACGCGATTGGTCAGGCGTTGCTTGCGATTCGAATGGGTAAACGAAAAATCGTTGCTGAAACAGGAGCGGGACAACATGGCGTAGCAACTGCAACAGTTTGTGCCCTTTTAAATTTAGAATGTGTTATTTTCATGGGTGCTGAGGATGTTCGAAGACAAGAACTGAACGTTTTCCGAATGGAATTACTAGGCGCAAAAGTGATTAGTGTTGAATCAGGAAGTGCGACATTAAAGGATGCAGTAAATGAAGCCCTTCGTTACTGGGTTGCAAATGTAGATGATACTCATTATTTATTAGGGTCAGTAATGGGGCCACATCCTTTTCCTATGATGGTACGAGATTTCCAAAGTGTAATTGGCAAAGAAACAAGACAACAATTTTTAGCGAAGGAAGGTAAACTTCCTGATGCAGTAGTAGCTTGTATTGGCGGAGGAAGTAATGCAATTGGTATGTTCCATCCATTTATAACGGATGAAAGTGTAAAGTTATTTGGAGTAGAAGCGGCTGGTCATGGAATCCATACAGATAAGCAAGCAGCGTCTTTAACAAAAGGTGTACCAGGTGTATTACACGGTGCATTAATGTATTTACTTCAAGATGAAGATGGTCAAATACAAGAAGCCCATTCAATTTCTGCGGGGCTTGACTACCCAGGGGTAGGTCCTGAACATTGCTATTTGAAAGATATTGAACGAGTAAAATATGAATCAATCACAGATGAAGAAGCACTTGAAGCATTCCAATTGCTAGCAAGATTGGAAGGAATAATTCCAGCATTAGAAAGTGCACATGCAGTAGCATATGCAATAAAGCTAGCAGCAACGATGAAGAAAGATGAAAATTTAGTCATTTGTTTATCTGGTAGAGGCGATAAAGATGTTCATACCATTCGTGAGCGATTAAAGGAGGAAAAATAATGATGAATCGAATTGAAACCCAGTTTTCTGAACGACTTAAAAAAGGGGAAAAACTATTTATTCCTTATGTAATGGCAGGAGATGGTGGTCTAGAAGTATTAGGAGGAAGACTAGCTTTACTAGAAAAGTTTGGTGCATCAGCGATTGAAGTTGGTATTCCGTTTTCAGACCCAGTAGCAGATGGACCAGTAATTCAACAAGCGGGAATTCGAGCATTACAAGCGGGTACAACTTTAAGAGCTGTACTTGAAAAGATAAAAGAAGTTCGTAAATTAATCTCTGTCCCTTTAATCGTTATGACATATATGAATCCTATTTTAGCTTATGGAATAGACAGGTTCGTATCTGACCTTCAACAAGCAGGAGTAGACGGCTGTATTATTCCTGACCTACCAATCGAAGAAGAAGAAATTATCATTCATAAACTTGAAGAATTTGGAGTAGAACTAATTCGATTAGTCACAATGGCTACACCAAAAGATCGAATCATTAAAATTGCTGAAAAAGGAAGAGGTTTCTTATACACAGTAACGGTAAAAGGGATTACTGGTGTTCGAAATGAGCTAGACGTCAGCCTATCGTCCTTTTTAAAAAGTGTTAAAGAAATTAGTAATAAACCTGTAATAGCCGGATTTGGTGTATCTACTCCAAAACAAGTAAATGAATTAAGCCAAGATTGTGATGGAGTCATTGTTGGAAGTAAAATCGTTGATTTATTTAATCAAAATAAGATAAATGAAATTAAACTTTTAATGGAATCAAGTTTAGTAAGCGGGGAAGTAATTTAATAAAAAGTGAATCAGGTTAGATCAGTGGCCTGATTTTTTTATTTTTCAGGGTATTCTTTCGAGCCTAACCATGCTTAGCTCTGAAAAAAGCTGAATCTAGATAATAATTGGTCTTTTGTTAACCTTTTTAGATGAAAAAGATTGATTAGGATAGATATTATCATCTGATTTTAGTGGAATTACACGTGAAATACGGTAAGCGGTATGGGTATAATAACCATTTAATTGCGGTTTTCTTAATTTTAATTGCAGATTTGCTATTTTTATTTGCGATTCCAAAAATTTAATTGCAGATTTGATCATTTTAATTGCGATTATCGAAATTTATTTGCAGTTCCTCAAATAATTGCAGACTATGGGGATTTAATTGCGAATCAATATACTTTATTTGCAGTTTTTTCACTAGATCAGATTTTAATTTCTTCTTATAGTATCCGACTTCAACTATTTAGTAACAAAGTATCCACAAAACTAGACGCTCCTCAAAAAAATGCATCATCAATTTATCCACTAATAGTTACGATTCTCCACATTTTTATTTGAGGTTTTCCACATAATAGCAGAGTATCCACAGAATTCTCACACTCCCCAAACTATCTCTACAAACTATCCACAGAAATTTATATAATCTAAAAAGTTTTCCACAATTGCAGAGATCGTTCAATTTTCTCTTTAGGACATATGTCCTTCCCAAACAACCTTCCAATATCGTTTAATAATGAAGAAATCAATATGTCAGGAGTGAAAAATATGAAAGGAATTTTATTAGCAATTATCGGCGGAGCATTTATTACACTACAGGGAGTTGCAAATTCACAAATTAGTAGCGATATTGGCACGTGGCAAGCAGCTACAATTACACAGTTTACAGGTTTTATTGTAGCTTTATTCGTACTACTATTAATAAAAGATAAAAAATTAGCTGAAGTTAAGAAAGTGAATCCAATTTATTTATTAAGTGGGGCACTTGGAGCATTTGTTATCTTTTGTAATGTGACATCAATTCATATTATTGGTGTGACATTTTCAATTTCTGTACTTTTAATCGCACAGCTAAGTTTAACATTTATCATAGATAGTAAAGGCTGGTTCGGAGTCAAAAAGCTTACTATTAGTCCGTCACAATTTATTGGAATTGGTATGATGATGATCGGTGTGATTGTGTTAGGATCTTAAAAGTAAATTTACAGGAGGTGAAGTTAACTTGAAAATCACTAGTGATATTGAACAAATTAATCATTTTTTAGTTGAACATAATATTGAAGCAGTCTTTAATGAGGATTTAAAAGCTCATATGACTCTTAAACGATTCATGCAAGGAGACCTTATTTGTTCTCAAGGAGACTCACCAAAAACTTTGTTTATTTTAGTAAAAGGGAAAATCAAAGTTTATACTTCTTCAGCGGAGGGTAAAACATTAATTCTATCATTTAAAACGCCTCTTGAAATAATTGGAGATGTTGAATATGTAAGGGGCTCTAACTATATAAATACGGTTCAAGCCATATCTGCGGTTGAGATGATTGCTGTAGATTATCGCTGGCTAAAAAAATTTGGTAAAGACTATGCACCGTTTCTTCAATTCTTATTAGAAATCATAACGGAAAAGTTTCTTATTAAGTCGAATTCAATGAGCTTTAATTTAATGTATCCAGTAGAAGTTCGACTAGCAAGCTACTTATTATCGGTTTCATACCATGAAGCGAATTCATTACAAAACGATAATTTAAATCCGATCAATCTTAAGGACGCAGCAAATCTAATCGGAACGAGTTATCGACATGTTAATCGAGTTATTCAACAGTTCTGTAAGGATGACCTAGTAGAGCGAAAAAACGGGGGTATCCTTATTAAAGATCAAACCGGTTTGAGTATTCTTGCAAGGAATAATATATACGAATAATAATTTTAGGACTCATACAGAAATTTTTTGGAGGTGCAATTTATGCTTTATGGATTAATATTATCTTTAATAGCAGGATCACTAATTGGTTTACAAAACATATTCAATAGTAAAGTTAATGAACGGGCGGGAATATGGGTAACAACTACATTTGTATTAGGAATGGGCTTTTTAGCTTCTTTCGGAATGGGGCTTTTATTTGAAGGTAAGGAATTATTTGTTTTGCATAATATGAAAAATTGGTATTGGATTAGCGGAATAGTCGGTGTAGGTGTTGTTTTCTGCTTAACGAATAGTACTAAAATTCTTGGACCAACTTATGCGATATCAATTGTTCTCACATCTCAATTATTGTTTGCAATGTTATTTGATTCTATGGGATGGCTAGGTCTTGAGAAAGTTCCGTTTTCTTCTAAGCATCTAATTGGTGTTTTGCTTATTATAAGTGGTATATTAATTTTCAAATTAAGCGGAATAAGTTTGAAACGTATTAAGCTAGTTAAAAATCAATCTAGTAAAATATGAATTAAATAAATAGAGATGGGGAAATGTTATGAAAACATACAAAACATTATTATTAGATGTAGATGATACATTATTAGATTTTGGTGCAGCGGAAAAAGTAGCATTACAATCTCTATTTAAAGATCAAAATTTACTATTAACAGATGAAGTTAAGTCAAGGTACAAAGAAATAAACCATGGACTTTGGAAGGCTTTTGAAGAAGGTAAAATAAGTCGAGACGATGTGGTGAATACCCGTTTTTCAACGTTATTTAATGAGTTTGGTATTGAAGTTGACGGTTTTCTGCTGGAACAGTCTTACCAAAATTATTTAGGACAGGGAAATCAATTAGTTGAAGGTGCATTTGAATTACTTACAAGTCTTCAGCATGAATTCGATTTATATATTGTTACAAATGGCATTTCAAAAACACAATATAAACGCTTGAATGCGGCGCTTATTTATCCTTTCTTTAAAGATATTTTCGTTTCTGAGGATACTGGTTATCAAAAACCGATGAAAGAATATTTTCAATATGTATTTGATCGAATTCCAAATGTTGAATTAGATAAGATATTGATTATTGGAGACTCATTTAGCGCAGATATAATTGGTGGGGCAGGGTCAGGAATTGATACTTGCTGGCTCAATCCAAAAATGATTTCAAATGACTCAGATGTAGTTCCTACTTATGAAATTCAAAAACTTGATGAACTTTACAAGATTTTAAATATTGAACAGAAGGTTTTAGTTACTTCATCTAACTAATGACCTCTTAAAAAGCAAAGTTTTCAATTAGACTGAATCGATGATTACTTTCTATACACACTTAAAGCAAAAAGTTTTATATACTTTTTGCTTTTTTATTTTGATTATTGTTGATATACACATTAGAAATAATTAATAAAAATATAATTGACTTTGACTTGAAATAACCTTATTATCAAGAGGTGATAATGATTATCATTTATATTAAGGGGAAAATCAACGATGAAGCAGGCTCTTATTAAAGTAACTTTAACAGCTTTACTATTATTAGTTTTACCGTTTAAAACCTTTGCTGCAAGCCCTGAAGAGGATTTAACACATGCAAATTCGTTTGTGGAAAGTGCAATCCAATCTGCACAAAATGGAGATTTTAAATCTGCTGAGCAGGAGTATAAAAAATTCAACGACGAGTGGCTTGATAAAGAGGATGGAATAAAAAATAAATCGATTGATGCGTATGGCAAAATCGAGGAAGCTATGGGGATGGTTCAGTATAACCTAGCACAAAAAACAGTGAATCAAAATGCACTCGTTACTGCACTGAAAGAATTAGAAGGGGTAAATGAAAAGTTTATTTCTCATCAGTTCGCTAGTTCAAAATTGGATTCAAAAAGCACTGGTAGTGTTGAAGATTTAATCGAAATACTAAACAAAGCTTTAGCAGATTTAAAAGATAATAATGTATCAGGAGCAACCTCAGAGATTGATCAGTTTAGAAAATCCTGGATCAATATTGAAGGTGTAGTATTAACACAATCTCAAACAGTGTACACTGACGCTGAAAGAGATATGGTTACATCCTATGCAATGCTTACGGCTAAAACGCCAGATGTGAAAGCGGCTACAAAAACAATTACTGATATGCGCGACTATCTATTACCATTAGCGTCCAAAACTAGTTATACAATGGTAGATGCTATTACAATCTTGCTTAGAGAAGGTTTAGAAGCATTACTAGTAGTAGTTGCATTACTAGGATTTATTAAAAAATCTGGACAAGAAAAGAAAAGTAAGTGGATCTGGTTCGGTGTTGGTGCTGGGTTAGGTGTCAGTATCATACTTGGGGTCATCATAAACCTTTTATTCTCAGCAGGTGCTTTTGGAAGTAACAACTTCTTAATCGCAGGTTGGACTGGAGTATTTGCTGCTGTCATGCTTTTATATATGAGTTATTGGTTACATAGCAAATCCAATACAAAGCAATGGCAAGAGTATATTAAAACTAAGAGTGATAAAGCATTAAATACTGGTAGCTTATTATCTTTATCAATTCTTGCATTTTTAGCAGTTTTTCGTGAAGGAACTGAAACCGTATTATTCTTTATTGGAATGGCATCATCAATTAAACTATCAACTTTATTAATAGGAATCGGATTAGGATTTGCAATTTTAGCAATACTGAGCTATTTAATCTTAAAGGTTGGTCTGAAAATTCCAATGAGACCGTTTTTCCTTGTCTCAAGTATTTTAATGTTCTACTTATGTTTTAAGTTTGCAGGTATGGGTATTCATGGTTTACAACTTTCTGGATTACTTCCAGCGACCCAGGCTCCTATTCCTACAATTGATTTCTTTGCGATTTATTCAACTTGGGAGAGCTTTGTACCCCAGATGATTTTGTTGCTAATAGCTTGTATTACTGTTATATATAATAGATTCTCAAATAAAAATAATAAAAAAAGTAGTAAAAATTCGGGGGGAACGAAAAATGTTATCTAATAAAAAACTAGTCGCAGCAATGGCTTTAGGATTATCTTTAACTTTATCTGCATGTGGAACGAAAACAGACGATGCAATTAAAACTGGTTCTGACGATATGATCAAAACGATTTCAGAATTAAAAACACAGGTTTCTAATAATGATGAAGCAAAGGCAAAAGATAG
The DNA here is from genome assembly GCF_042886615.1 of Gottfriedia sp. NPDC057991. Lineage (NCBI taxonomy): Bacteria > Bacillati > Bacillota > Bacilli > Caryophanales > Bacillaceae > Gottfriedia > Gottfriedia sp. NPDC057991. The sequence goes on along the minus strand of NZ_JBHVQN010000003.1, from coordinate 281,912 downwards.
CGGAGAAGCTCTTGAAAAATCATGGGAAAAATTCGAAGACTCGGTAAAAGATAAAGACAAGGCACTTTATGAAAAAGTTGAAACGCCACTTCATATTATTGAAGCAGGAGTAAAAGTATCTCCATTGAATGCAGATACACTTAACCAAGCTGGAGACGAATTAGAAAGTGTATTAAAAGAAGTTAAAGACCTAAAATAATAAAGAACTAATTAATCATTGTTTTCTAAAAAAGCCTACATAGAATTTTCTTTGTGGGTTTTTTCTTGCTTTTTTCCGCTCAATTTTGTAAATGTTCTCTTGCGTAAACCTTTTCATAAAAGCAGGTAGACAATTAACTTGTCTTAACTTAAGATAAAGATATTGATAAGGATTATCATTATTGATTGTTTATATATAATAAGTTTTGATTCGGGGGAATTACTTATGTTACTTTCAGAATTAAAAAAAGGCGAAAAAGCAAAAATAACAGATTTGTCATCACTAGGTGAGGCAGTGAAGAGACGTCTTTTAGATCTAGGGATAAGTGAAGGCTCTATGGTCTGCCTACAATGTACAATGCCGTTCAAGGGACCTTGTATGATTGAAAATTGCGGACAATCACTTGGCATTCGATTTCTAGATGCTTCGGGGATAAAGGTAGAAAGAATATGTTAAATATAGCGCTTATTGGAAATCCAAATACAGGAAAAACTTCTCTATTTAATAATTTAACAGGTACATACCAATATGTAGGTAATTGGAGTGGGGTTACCGTTGAAAAAAAGGTAGGGACTATTAAAAATAAACTTGGAAATCTAATTGATTTACCAGGTATCTATTCTCTGAGCCCTCTTTCAAAAGATGAGGCCGTTGTTTCACATTTTTTTGTAAATGAAACATTTGATGGGATGATTAATATTGTTGACGCTGCCCAACTAGAGAGAAATTTAATGCTCACTCTTCAACTTCTAGAGTTTCATAAATCAATGATTATTGGTCTAAATATGGTTGATGTTGCTAAAAGGAGAGGTATTTCAGTTGATCCTTCTAGTATCTCAAAGATATTACAAGTACCAGTTATTCCAATTGATGCTAGATCTGGTAAGGGAACAAACGAAGTAAATGAATTACTAGAGACAATTCCTCAATCTGAAGTTGAGTTTGAAATTGATTATGGAACAATTATTGAAGACGGTATTAAAAATATTATGACTCAATTACCTTCAACTTTATCTATTCCTAAAAGATGGACTGCAATTCAAATCTTAGAGGGTAATAAAGAGGTAATTGAATTTATAGCTTCATCCTACGATTTTAGTAAAATTGACCAAGTAATTAAAATAACAGAGGAACAATTAAACAGTGAACAAGGTGTATCACCTTCAAAATGGATTTATTCTGTAAGAAAAGAAGTGATTTCAAATTTAATTGGTAGATCGGTAGAGAGAGAATCTAATGAAGCAGTTACACTAACTGATCGCATTGATCGATTTGTTACACACCCAATTTTGGGTATTCCTATTTTCCTAGTGACAATGTTTTTAATGTTTAAGCTTACTTTTGATTGGTTGGGGTTACCCTTATCTGACGCATTAGATGGGTTTTTATCAGGACCTGTGACAGACTGGTTAACAAACGGATTAAATGCAATACATGCATCTGGTTTTATAAAAGCAGTTATTCTTGATGGTATTGTTGCCGGTGTAGGTGGAGTTTTAGTCTTTGTTCCACAAATTTTTATTTTGTTTTTACTAATATCATTCCTTGAAGATTTTGGATATATGTCTCGAGCGGCTTTAGTAATGGATCGTTCAATGGAAATGGTTGGTTTAACCGGGAAAGCATTTATTCCAATGATTATAGGATTTGGTTGTAATGTACCTGGAGTTATGGCAGCTAGAACAATTGAACAGCCTAGAGAGAGACTACTCACAATTTTGTTAACACCATTAATGTCTTGTTCGGCACGTTTACCAGTGTATGCACTATTCGTTGGAGCCTTTTTTGCGAAAAACCAAGCAATAGTTGTATTTTCACTTTATATACTCGGAATAGTAGTTGCACTAATATTAGCTAAGGTTTTTTCATCTACTATATTAAAGGGTGAGTTTTCATTATTTGTCGTAGAACTCCCACCGTACCGTATGCCACAAGGTAAAGCTTTGTTTAGAAGTACATGGGATAAAGGTAAAGGATTTATTCGAAAAGCAGGTACGTTTATTTTTGGTGGTTCTGTCGTAATATGGTTATTATCTTACATGGGACCAAGTGGTTTAGGTGTTTCGATGGATGATAGCTTTTTAGCAATGATTGGGGGCATACTTACACCAATACTTGCACCGTTAGGATTCGGAACATGGCAAGCAGGTGCTTCTTTACTAACAGGATTTTTGGCTAAAGAGGTTGTCGTATCTGCCATGAATATCATCTATCACGTGCCGAATGCGAATTCTTTACAAGGGATATTGTCAACACAATTCTCTGCACTTTCTGCATTTAGCTTTATGGTTTTTGTCTTATTGTATGTACCATGTCTTGCAACTGTTGCGACAATTCGTAAGGAAACAGGTTCAGTGAAATGGACGTATTTCTCAGTTGGATATGCATTAGTTATTGCATATGTATTAGCGCTAATGATCTATCAAGTTGGGAGTCTATTAGGCTACTAAAGAAAGGAGTATTTACTTATGATTGTCAATATTATAATAGGAGCTCTTATTTTTGGATACGCAGGGTGGACACTTTTACGATATATAAAGAAAACTAAAAAAGGTAAATGTGGTTCCTGCTCAATCGCAAAAACTTGTAGTTCAAATTGTGATACAAATTATTCAAAATAGAAATATAGCGTTAACTAGAAAAGATTTAATTTAAAGTAATCTGTCTAAATACTTGAATTAAGTAGAAGGATTAATTAAGATGATAAAGTAATCAACTTAAATAATTGAATAGTACTAGGGGTGCCGTAAATGGTCGGCTGAGATTAAGACACAATAGTCTTTGACCCTTTAACCTGATCTGGATAATGCCAGCGTAGGAAAGTGAACGGTAGAATACATTTTTTGTATTCATAACATTGATTTGTTCGAGCACAGGTCCTTATGGGATTTGTGCTTTTTTGTATTTAAAATCAAGTTTCATCTTCTATCTGTAAGATCAAAGAGTTCTATTCATGAAATAGGGGGAAGAAAATTGAAAAAAGTATTAACGATAGCAGGCTCTGATTCAAGTGGTGGTGCAGGTATTCAAGCGGATTTAAAGACGTTTTCGGCTCATCGTGTTTTTGGAATGAGTGTAATTACAGCAGTAACAGCTCAAAATACGCAAGGAGTGTTTGCAGTACAAGACATGACACCAGAGATTATTGCTAGTCAGTTAGATGCAATTTTTACTGATATTGAAGTAGATGCTGTAAAAATTGGAATGGTATCCAAAATAGAGACGATTAAAGTAATTGCTGAGAAACTAAAGCAATATAAACCAAAGCAAATCGTAGTTGATCCAGTTATGGTTTCAAAAAGCGGATTTGATTTATTAAGTCCGGATGCAAAGGAAGCTTTAATACAAGAATTGATTCCGCTAGCAACTGTAATTACGCCAAATCTTCCTGAAGCAGAAGTTATTACCGGAAGAAAAATTACAACGATTGACGAGATGAAAGAAGCTGCTATTCAAATTCACTCATTAGGTGCTAAGAACGTCCTTGTAAAGGGTGGTCATCTAGAAGGTGAAGCGACCGATATTTGTTTTAATGGTGAGGAGTTTACAAGCTTTAACAGCGTTAGAATTAATACAATTAATACCCACGGTACAGGTTGTACTTTATCTTCAGCGATTACATCTAATTTAGCAAATGAACTTGAATTAAATGAGGCAATTAGAGAGGCGAAAACCTATATAACATTAGCAATTCAACATTCCTTTTCAATCGGAAAAGGGGTAGGTCCTGTCCATCATTTCTACTCATTGTATGAAAAGGCAGGCGTTCAACATGTCTAATCAAAATGCAAAAATGACAAAGTGGAACTTTACAACACTTTGGTTTGGTGCGGCAGTTTCCGTAGCGGAAATTATGACTGGTGCACTGGTAGCACCACTAGGTTTTAAGAAAGGTTTGACGGCCATTTTAGTAGGGCATTTACTTGGAACACTATTACTTATTTTAGGTGGAGTCATTGGTTCTCAACAAAGATTGTCAGCAATGGAATCTACAAAAATTTCATTTGGTAGCTATGGTAGCTATTTGTTTTCGATTTTAAATGTTCTACAGTTACTAGGCTGGACGGCAATTATGATTTTAACAGGAGCTCGCTCAATCAATTTAGTTACAATAAAAGATTATAAATTTGATCACTTATGGGTTTGGTGTTTAGTAATTGGAATATTAATCGCAATCTGGTTGTACTTTGGACAAAATGCTTCAAAAAAACTTAATAGTTTAGCCGTTTGTTTATTATTTGTTCTAACAATTGTACTGTGTTTTGTTATTTTTAAAAGCGATAAAATCTTAACTCAACCAAGCACTACCGGATTATCTTTTGGAGAAGCAGTTGAATTATCAGTCATTATGCCACTATCGTGGATTCCATTAATTAGTGATTATACTCGATTTGCAAAGACAACAAAGGATGGAGCAATTGGTAGTTTTATAGGTTATATGTTTGGTAGCTCTTGGATGTATATTATTGGGCTAGGCGCAGCACTTGCTTTTAATGAAGTAGACCCGGTTGCTGTTTTAATGAGTGCAAATCTAGGATTGTTTGCAGTAGGTATCGTCGTCCTAGCTACTGTTACAACAACATTCATGGATGCATATTCTGCCGGAATATCAGTTACAACCATTTTTCCAAAACTAAATGGAAAACATATAGCCCTTATCGTTACAGCTATAGGAACATTATTAGCCGTTATTTTCCCAATTGAAAAGTATGAAGGATTTTTATATACAATTGGTTCATTTTTTGCACCGCTATATGCAATTTTATTAACGGATTATTTTATTCTAAAAAGAACAAGTATAAATAAATCGTTGAAAATTGATTGGATCGCGTTTATTACATGGGTTTTAGGAGTTTTTATTTATCGTAAGTTTGTACAATTAGACTTCTTCCTTGGGGCTACTGTACCAAGTATGATTTTAATTTGTGTAATCTATATTGTTGTTCAATTTGTTATAAATAAGCTTTTTCCAAAGAAAATAGGGAGAGAAAAAAATGTTAACTATGAATGAAATGAGTCAAATACTTGAAAGCGTGAAAGAGAAAAAGCCTTTAGTTCATCACATTACAAATTATGTAACTGTAAATGACTGTGCAAATATGGTGTTAGCACTAGGTGGATCACCAGTTATGGCAGATGATTTAGCCGAAGTAGAAGAAATGGTATCTTTTGCTTCAGCTCTTGTTATTAATATTGGAACATTAAATGAAAGAACAATTCAATCAATGATTAAAGCTGGTAAAAAAGCTAATCAATTAGGCGTACCAGTTATATTAGATCCTGTTGGTGTAGGAGCAACAACTCTACGTACAGAAACAGCTGCTAGATTATTGAAAGAGGTACGTTTTGCAGTAGTTCGTGGGAATATGTCAGAAATTAAAATGATTGCTGGCTTAAATGTTCAAATTAAAGGTGTTGATTCTGTAGCTGATGAAGAAGACGGTGTTGAAATTGCGAAATCTCTTTCAGCAAAATTAGGCTCAGTAATCGCAATTACAGGTGCGGTAGATATTATTGCAGAACAAGATCGAGTATGTACAATTTCAAATGGAGTTAAAATGCTAGCTGATGTAACTGGAACTGGGTGTATGAGTACATCATTAATTGGAACTTATGCTAGTGCAACGAATAATTATTTCCTAGCAGCTGTTTCCGGTATAACTACAATGGGTCTATGTGGAGAGCTTGCTAAGGCTCGCCTAACTGAAGGACAAGGAATCGGTACATTTAAAGTAAACTTATTTGACGAAGTATCTAAAGCTTCTGTTGATACACTTTTAACAGGAGGAAAAATCGAATGGCTATAACAAAAAGTAAAATAGATTATAAGCTTTATTTAGTAACGGATCGAGATGTATTAGGATCAAGAGATTTAGTTCAATCTGTTGAGGAAGCAATTAAAGGCGGAACAACAATCGTACAAATAAGGGAAAAGAATTGTAGTAGTCTTGATTTCTACAAAATTGCTATGCAAGTTAAAGAAGTAACTTCAAAGTATAATGTTCCATTGATTATTAATGATCGTTTAGATATCGCTTTAGCTATTAATGCAGATGGCTTGCACATCGGACAAGAAGACTTACCTTTAACTGTAGCAAGAAAGATTGTTGGAGAAGATATGATCATTGGTGTATCTGCAACAACATTAGAAGAAGCAATGATTGCGCAGGAACAAGGTGCAGATTATGTAGGAATTGGTTCAGTGTACCCAACGAGTACAAAGCTAGATGCAAAGTATTTAACGCTAGATGAATTACGAAACATACGTGAAGCAATAAAGATTCCAATCGTAGGGATTGGTGGTATTAATGAAGAAAATGTTTCAGAATTAATGGAAACAAATATTGACGGTGTTGCAATTGTTTCTGCGATATTAGGGAAAGAAGATATAAAATCGGCTGCTGAACATTTGAGTGTGCTAGTTAATAAGTAATAAGTTAGTATCTGGGGCATCTATTACATCGTTATTTGATGGATAGGTGCCTTTTTTTGTCTATCTAAAAGTTAAATAAATTGTAAGAAATCATACGTAAACTCCCTCGAATTAATTCAAAGTTTACCGGAATATTTCAAGAAGGTAGCAGCAGATGATCCTTCAGCCTATTTTCAAAAAAGATGTATTTTTTATTAGCATACCGTCGGTCGGTACATAATATAATCTTACAGAGAAACAAACCGACTGTCGGTCTTTAACCTGATGTAGCAAGGTTGTATACGAAAGGAATGGGAGTGCGGCGAAATAGTATTTGTCACCCCTCTAATTTTACTCATCTTATATGTTTCAATCAGTGTCTCGTTTCCACCGAAGTCTTCCTATCAATCATAGAAAATATCCTATTCACTGAACTTTATTTAAGTAAAAAAAGAACATCATTCGTAGTACAAAGGCAGAACCCTCTATTTAAAAAATAAGTCAAAGGGATGATCATATGTCAAAAAAAATGTATGTTATTTTTACATTAGTAATTAACGGTATTTTACCTTGGGTTATTTATATTATGTTATCAGATTACATGAGCAGTATTTTAGCTCTTTCAATTGCAACTCTAATTCCTTTAGTTGATAATGTAGTTCATTTGTGGAAGCATAAAAGGCTCGATGCCTTTGGAGGTTTAATGCTTTTTACATTAATTCTAACCCTTTTGTTAGTTCTCCTTGGTGGCAGTGAAAAGGTTTTGCTTGTAAGAGAATCATTAATTACAGCTTCTGTTGGAATAATCTTTTTAGTATCGCTATTATTTAAACGCCCTTTAATGTTTTACTTAGGAATGCGATTTATCCAAAATAATCGTTTTGCTGAAAACTGGAATATTAAATATTTTCGTTTTGTTATGCGATTAATGACCTTTGTCTGGGGAACTATGTTGTTATCAGAAGCAGTTGTACGAATCATTATGGTTTATGATTTATCAACTGAAAGATATCTACTTTTCTCAAATTATGTCCTTTATGGATTTATAGGTGCTGCAATTTTATGGACTGTTATTTATAGAAGAAAGTCAGCAAAAAAGCTTCAAGAGATTAAATTACAGCTAACAAAGTAATTTAGATAAGGAGAGTAGAAATGGATATTTTTTCGATTCAAAAGAAAGATAAGAAAAGCATTTTGAATCTTTATAAAACCGTGACGAAGCATTTGCGCAGTAACCATAATGAGCAATGGGATTTATTTTACCCGAATGTGTTGGTTATTCGAAGTGATATAACTAATCAAAATATATATGGAATAATAGACGATCATGTCGCAATTGGGGCTGTTGTACTCGATGAATCACAGAGTAAAAAATATGAACAAATAGATTGGGATGACAAAAATGGAACCCCAGTTTGTATACACCGACTTGCAGTACAACCTGATTACCAAGGAAGAGGAATCGGAAAATTACTTTTAGAGTATGCAGAACAATTGGCAATACAAAGGGGTTATACAAGTATTAGATTAGATGTATATTCTACAAATAACGAAGCAGTGGGACTGTATACAAAGTATGGTTATGTTAATAAAGGGACTATTGAGTATCCATTGCGAAAAAATCCCTACTATTGTATGGAAAAACAACTAAATAATAATTAATTTAATAGATTAGTATCATTAAAGGTTTTGCCACAGGAGGTAAACATGAAAGAGAATTCGCAGCTAAATTCAAGCTTTCAATTGATATTATCAGTTACGGAACAGCTCATCGTAGAAAAAGGCTGTAGAAAAACAACGATGCAAGATATTATTGATGGAACAGGACTTTCTAAAGGGGCTATCTATCACTATGTTACTGGAAAAGATGAACTGTTTGGATTGATTTTGAAAGCACGTATCGGGCAAGTCGATGTAAAATTTTTTGAAGTCGTTTCGAGGAAAGAAACAGTAGGAATTAATGACCCACTCAAAGTAATTGCAAGTGGCGTAGCTAAACATTCTACAGAACAAGATGTCACGACTAAAATATTTATTTATCTACTAGGTCGAATGGATAATCAGAAAGTTGAAGAAATCCTAAAGGATGTATATTTGCATAGTCTAGCGACGTCAACAAAATGGATCGAAGTAGGGCAAGAAGAAGGTGTGATTCCTTTAGTAGTTGATGCAGAAAAAATGGCAAATTTATTTCTAACGTTTATGTATGGTTTACGGGTTCAAAATACAGTGAACAAAGGCAGTTCTATAATAAATATGGGGGATGTATTTAAAATTATGTTCCGTTCTTTACAGTAGTAAGTACTATCAGAACTCATATTTTAAATTGAAAAAGGGGCCATTTTTGGCCCTTTTGTTTTCTATTTACTTAACATCATGAAACCATAGGAGTAAATAGATTTTCCTCTCTTTTGCACTTGGTTCATAACCTCTTTTATACCAGTGATTTCTTGTTGGGATTCGTGTTTCCCTGTTAGAAGATTGTAAACATCTATTGTATACTTTTCGCTTTTCGGATTAAATCTAAAATAATAAACATGCTCATCTTGGAAGTAAACTTGCTCGTTATAACCAACTTTAGTTTTATCGGCATCAACAAACGAGAATTTTTTTTGAATTTGTTCTGTTTTTATATTAAATGTATAAACATCACCTAGTCCATCAACAAAATATAGCTCATCCTTGAAGAGGTATGCAGATTGTCTAACATTAAATACGATCGTTTCAATTATGTCGTTCACTCCAGCATAATGCACAAGTGGAAAGATATCTTGTTTTTTTGTTTGTTTATTTACCCTTATTAAAAGGTCTTCTTTATTGTGGTCATCTGCTGTAGCTCCCATAATAAAATAAAAATAATTTTGATCAGCTAACACTTCAGATTCTGCAGCTACTTCACTAGGAGTTTCAATCTTAGCTAGATCCTTAACATCAAATTTATTATCGAGGATTACTTCTTTTAACACAAACTCTTTAGGCTTAGTTTGATCGTTAGCCAAAACATATACATTGTCTCTTACTACACCAGAAGACACAAGGTAATTAGGTATGGAACCTGTTTTAAATCCATTTTCATTTCCATATCGTATATCAGAATCATATCCGCCAGTTTTATTGAATCCTGTATTATAAATGCTAAAGAATAAATCTTTACCTGGTAAATAACCGGAACGTTCTCCCGTATACTGACTTTTCTTTAAATGAAAATCCTTATACTTCCCACCTAAAAGTTGTATTCGATTTTTATCTTCTATAAAGACTTGATTCGCACTTTTAGTGATATTCCCTAACTCTAAACCTTCCATTTTAATACTGTTCGCTTGCCCTTTCTCATCAACGAACATCGCGTAACTCATACCATCATCATTTGAATCTTGATCAGCAGTAGTTGAAAAGTAGATTACAGCTCGTTTATCTTTTAAGAAATCAACATTTGTCATTTCATCTTCTTTTACTGAAACCTTTTCACTTGGGTCCCATGCGTACACATAAAAACCATATCCTCCACTTAAGATGAGTGCCACTATTAGGGTTGATAGTATAATTTTTAGTTTCATAATTCCTCCAATAGGTATTAGTAATAAATGGGAATAGCGAATATGTTAAATATTCGCTATTCCCATACTTACACCTTTTTATCCTATGTATATTATCTTATAATGTTTTAACTTTAGTAGTATCCTTTGCATCACGCACATCTCGCGGATATACTCCAAGTCCTTTATCTACATCAAGGTCTAAACCAGCTTTTTCTTTAAAAGCAGACCAAACTAATTTAGAGCAGTTTTTTGCTCCACTAGAGCTTGTTTGACGGTTTGTCGCAAAATTGTAAGAATAATCTTCTCCTAATTCACCGTATGCCCAGTTAGCTGCTGCATCTCTTTTAGCCTGTGTAGTATTAACTGACTTAATAACAGCACCTGTATCTACCTTTCTAGAACTAGATGAAATCGTACGTACTCCTTTGTCTGGAATAGACTCTACAATTGTAGTAGTTGTATAGTACATTCCAACGTGACCGTGATTTAAGTAAGCTGTTTCTGAATCTGTATAATAGAAGTTTCCTTTAGTGCTTGAACCAATAATAACCGTACCACCAGAACCTCCTAGTGGTTTAATAACATTTGATCGCTCCTTACTAGCTTTTACTTTATCAGCGGATAATTCTTTTTTCATTTGTGCTAGTACATCGTCTACTGACATATGTTGAGTTCTAGCAACCTCTTTTGCATCCTTTAAAATTTGAGCAGTAGTTAAGCCTTTTTCAAATTTAGAAACATCTGTAACTAAAGCATCTGTTTTTGAAAGTTTTATTGTTGCTGCAAATGTCGGATTTTGAACACCTAAAGCGAGAAACGCCCCTATTGATATTCCTAATACATTCTTCATTTTCATTCTATCACCTCATGGATTAATATTTCTTAATTAAGAACAAGTGACCATTCTCAGTAAGAACAGTTTCTATTATATTAGTATTTTTTAATGATACTACCATTTTATTCAAAAAAAGTAATATTTTACCATAAACTATTTGCGTTATTATGTATTAGGAATTGGTTAAAAAGTAGTAGTAAATGAAAGATACTTTTCATTTGTAGTTTAAATTATCCGTTTTTTAATAGATTCGTACCAATTTTTTATTGATTTAAACAGAATTAGAGAAAGTTTGTTAATTTTCCATTTGAAAAGGTCAACTGTTGTGCCATTTTTAGTGTGTAATACCTTATCTGGTATGGGTAACTATTCATTTTAATTGCAGTTATAACGAATTTAATTGTAGTTTTGATCATTTTAATTGCGGTTTTGATGTTTTTAATTGCAGAGATCGTTATTTTAATTGCAGATTTGCCATTTTTATTTGCAGTTCTCCTTTTATTTGCACTGATGAACTTCTTATTTGCAGCTCTCTGAGACTTATTTGCACCGATAGACTGCTTATTTGCACCCCTCTGAGACATATTTGCACTCCACCATCCAACAGTAGTTCAGACTACATCTCCACCCTCCTTCTAGTTTTCCTAACCTTTCCTCTTTTGTCTCAATTTGTCGAACATAGATTAAAGGGAAATGGTAGAAAATATCGAATATTATCAATTGTAGGACTAAAATATTTATTTCTTATACACGAAATATGGGACTCCACTGCTATTTGCTGCAGTTGGAGACATTCTTACGTTTTTTTAAACGTACCTAAATATTAAAAGGAGAGTGACTAACACATGGATTTTTTATTATCTAAAGAACAGCAAATGATTCAAGAAATGGTACGAGATTTCGCAGCGAAGGAAATTGAGCCTTTTGCAGAGGAACTTGATCGTGATAGCAAATTTCCGATTGAAACGTTCAAAAAAATGGGTGAATTAGGTTTATTAGGAATTCCGTTCCCTGAAGAATACGGCGGTAGCGGTGGCGATACTATTAGTTATGCGTTAGCTGTAGAAGAAATAGGGCGTGCATGTGGAGGAACAGGTTTAAGCTTTGCTGCAACATGTTCATTAGGTGCTTCTCCAATTTACTATTTTGGTACAGAGGAACAAAAGCAAAAATACTTAGTTCCAATGGCGCAAGGAAAAACACTTGGAGCTTTCGGTTTAACAGAGCCAAATGCGGGTTCTGATGCTGGTGGAACACAAACAAAAGCAGTTTTAGAAGGTGATGAATATGTGATTACTGGTGAAAAATGCTGGATCACAAATGCTCAGTATTCTAACACAATTATCGTAACTGCTTATACTTCTATTGATGAAAAAGGAAAGAAAAATATTTGTGCGTTTATCGTACCGACTGACTCAGAGGGATTAACAATTACAGATCCTTATGACAAGATGGGTGTTCGCGCTTCAAATACGACTCAAATCGTTTTAGACGGAGTACGTGTTCCAAAAGAAAATATTCTTGGCAATCCTGATAAAGGTTTTGGCCAATTCTTATATACATTAGATGGTGGTAGAATTTCAATTGCAGCACTTGCTGTAGGTATTGCACAAAAGGCATTTGATAAAGCATTAGTATATGCAAAAGAACGTAAACAATTTAAACAACCTTTATCTAGTTTCCAAGCTATTCAATTTAAATTAGCTGATATGGCTATGGGTATTGAGTTAGCAAGGAATATGGTGCATAAAGCTGCATGGTTAAAAGACAATGGAAAACCGTTTGCGAAAGAAGCGGCATTCGCTAAGTTATACGCATCTGAAATCGCTTCCAAAATTGCGAATGAATCATTACAAATTCATGGTGGATATGGCTATATGAAAGAGTATGGCATCGAACGTTTAGTCCGTGATGCTAAGTTACTTGAAATTGGTGAAGGTACATCAGAAATTCAACGTATGGTAATTGCACGTCAATTAGGATGCCGATAAGGAGAGAGAATATGATCAAAATACTTATTGCAAACCGCGGGGAAATCGCATGTAGAATTATCGAAACATGTAAAAAGCTTCGTTATCAAACTGTAGCAGTTTATTCAGATGCTGATAAGGAAAGTTTGCATGTTAAGTTAAGTGATGAAGCATTTTCTTTAAAAGGCAATCATACAAAAGATACGTATTTAAACGCAGATTTAATTATAAAAATTGCAAAAGAAAATAATGTAACAGCAATTCATCCTGGTTATGGCTTCTTATCAGAAAATAGTGATTTTGCTAGAAAATGTAAAGAAGCAGGTATTTTATTTGTTGGTCCTAAACCAGAGCATTTAGAGATGATGGGCGAAAAAATTAGAGCTAGACAAATAATGGAGCAATTAAACATTCCATTAATTAAAGGAAACTCTCACCCAATTCAATCAGTTGGAGAAGCGAGAGAAATAGCAGAGCAAATTGGTTATCCTGTTATGTTAAAAGCTTCTAGTGGTGGCGGCGGAATCGGTATGAAGTTAATCGAAAACGAAGCACAACTAGAAAAAGAATTTTTAACAACACAAACAAGAGCACTTCAATTTTTTGCGAATGATGATGTATTTATTGAAAAAGCGATTATTAAACCGAGGCATATTGAAGCACAAATCGCTGCTGATTCTCATGGCAACGCAGTTTTCTTATTTGAAAGAGATTGTTCAATTCAAAGAAGAAACCAAAAAGTTGTTGAGGAAGCACCATCACCATTCCTTTCTCCACAAGGTAGAAAGAAACTTGAAGAATATGCCTTAACGATTGCTAATCAAATGAAATATGTAAACGTGGGAACAATTGAATTTTTAGTTGATGAAAAAGAAAATATTTATTTCTTAGAAATGAATACTAGATTACAAGTTGAGCATGGTGTAACGGAAGGAATTACAGGAATTGATCTAGTTGAATGGCAGTTCCGTATCACATTTGGTGAAACACTTCCAATTCGTCCAACTCATGTAGAAATGAATGGTCACTCTATCGAAGTAAGGGTATATGCTGAAGATCCTAAAACTTTCTTCCCATCGCCAGGAACAGTTCAACACTGTAACTTCCCAGAGGAGATTGGTGTACGTATTGACACACATCTCTATGAAGGATGGGTTGTATCACCGTTTTATGATCCACTATTAGCGAAAGTGATTGTTACGGCTAATACAAGAATAGAAGCAGTAATTCAACTTCACAATTATCTTAAAAAGGTAGAAATTGAAGGTATTAAAACAAATCTGCCATTTTTGATTGATATTCTTTCAACGAGTGCATTCCAAGAAGGCGACTATACAACAAGTTTTATTAGTGAATATCAAAAAGTGAAATGAGGTAATTAGTAATGGAAAATTTAACTGCAATGATGGCTGGAAGCGTATGGAAATGTCTTGTATCTGTTGGTGACGAAATTAGTAGTGATCAAGATTATGTAATCTTAGAATCTATGAAAATGGAAATTCCACACACTGCTCCATATAAATGTAAAGTCGTAAATGTATTCGTTAACGAAGGCGACTTTGTAAACGAAGGCGACTCTTTAATTCAAGTTGAAAAACTAGGTTAGGAGCTATTAGTGATGAAGCTACCTCAATCGGCTTTTATAAGAGAAGTAGGTCCACGTGATGGTTTGCAAAATGAAAAACAGTTTGTTTCCACTGAAAAGAAGCTTGAGTGGATTAATTTATTAGTAGAGAGTGGTTTGTCTTATATTGAGGTTTCTTCGTTTGTAAGACCAGACTGGATTCCTCAATTAAGTGACTCGGTAGATCTATTTACGAAGCTTAAGAAAAAAGATGGGGTTACTTATGCAGCTCTTGTTCCTAATAAAAAAGGGTTAATGAGTGCATTTGAAGTAGATGCAGATGAAATTAATTTCTTTGTATCTGCTAGCGAAACACATAATTTAAAAAACAAGAACGCGAGTATTGAGCATTCAATGAACGATATTCGCTCAATGATTACAGAATGTAAAAATAATAAAAAGACTACTAGAGCATATATTTCAACTGTATTTGGTTGCCCATATGAGGGTGCTGTAGACCAAATGAAGGTCATCAAACTTGCAAACCAATTACTTGAATGTGGAGTAGATGAAATTTCCTTAGGCGACACAATTGGAATTGCTAATCCTCTTCAGGTAAATCAATTTTTAGAAAATCTAGTTAAAGAAGTACCAGTTAATCGAATTGCTATGCATTTCCATGATACTTATGGTCGTGCTGTTGCAAACTTATATACTTCTTTACTATTTGGTATTGAAAAATTTGATTCATCAAATGGTGGACTAGGTGGTTGTCCATATGCACCAGGAGCTAGTGGGAATGTAGCTACGGAAGATGTTGTTTCATTACTTCATAATTTAGGTATTACAACTAATGTAGATGAAAAGAAACTTCAACAGGCTACTTCATATATCTCTGAACAAATGAACTTAAAACCAGTTAGTAAGCTATTTTCCGTATGGAATGGTTCAAAGGAGAGTATTTAAATGGAATCAAGTTTATTAGTAAGTGATATCGGTCATATTAGAATTCTTACATTAAATCGTACAAATGCAGCTAATTCATTATCACGTGAGTTACTAGATGCTCTTCATGGCCAAATGGATGAGTTAAAAAAATCATCTGTACGTGCTGTCATATTTACTGGTAGTGGATCATCTTATTTCTGTAGTGGTGCTGATTTAAAAGAAAGAAGAGGCATGACTGAGAGTGAGGCTCGAGAAACTGTTGAAAAAATCGGGACGCTTTTTGAGAAAGTAGAAAGATTACCTATGCCAACAATAGCAGCAATCAATGGAGTTGCCCTAGGTGGAGGACTGGAACTTGCTTTAGCTTGTGATTTAAGAATTGCTCATAAAGAAGCAATCGTTGGTTTACCAGAAACATCTTTAGCGATTATTCCAGGTGCTGGTGGTACACAAAGGCTTCCACGTTTAATTGGACTTGGAAGAGCGAAGGAACTAATCTTTACTGGTAAACGTTTAAATGCACTTGAGGCTGAAGGCTACGGCATTCTAGAACATGTTGTTGAAATAGATGAATTACAAAATAAGGCGCTTGAAATATGCGAAACAATCGCAAGTAAAGGTCCTCTAGCAATCCGTGCAGCAAAAAAGGCGATTCAACGCGGTTTCGATCTTCCTTTAGATTTAGGACTAAGATTAGAAACTTATGAATATGAAACTTTACTGCATACAAACGACCGTATGGAAGGTTTAGTAGCATTTCAAGAAAAGCGTAAGCCGCAATATAAAGGAGAGTAATTGCATGTCAAACGAAGCAACATATCAAGCTCGAAAAGAACAAATACTTTCTGGTGGGAAAGAAAAATATCATGAGAGTAATGCCAAAATTGGTAAGCTCTTTGCAAGAGAAAGAATTAATCAACTTTTAGATAATGACAGTTTTGTAGAAGATGGTTTCTTTGCGAACTGTATGAATGACGAATTTCCAGCAGATGGGATCGTAACAGGAATCGGTAAAATTAATGGCCGTACTGTATGTGTAATGGCGAATGATTCTACTGTAAAAGCAGGATCATGGGGCGAAAAAACAGTAGAAAAGATTATCCGCATTCAAGAAACATGTTTAAAAATGCTTGTACCTCTAATTTATTTAGTGGACTCTGCAGGAGCACGTATTACGGATCAAGTATTTATGTTCCCAGGTAGACGTGGTGCTGGGCGTATATTCCATAACCAAATTAAGCTATCAGGTCAAGTACCTCAAATCTGCTTATTATTTGGACCTTCTGCTGCAGGTGGAGCTTATATTCCTGCTTTCTGTGATTCTGTATTTATGGTTGAAGGTAATTCTTCAATGTACTTAGGATCACCTCGTATGGCTGAAATGGTAATTGGTGAAAAAGTTACACTCGATGAAATGGGTGGAGCTAGAATGCACTGTTCAGTTTCAGGCTGCGGAGATGTATTGTGTGAGTCAGAAGAAGAAGCGATTGCTAAGTTAAAAGATTATTTATCTTACTTACCAGCTAATTTCAAGCAAGGGGCTCCAGTTGTTGAGGCGAAAAATCCTGTACAAAAGGAGAAGTCTTTAGCAGAAATTATTCCAAGCAATCAAAACGTACCATTTTCTATTTATGAATTTATTGACCGAGTAGTTGATGAAGATTCATTCTTTGAAATTAAAAAGCTATTTGCACCTGAACTAGTGACTGGTTTTGCTAGATTAGATGGACGTAGCGTAGGAATTATCGCTAACCAACCGAGAGTTAAAGGTGGCGTATTATTCCACGATTCAGCTGATAAAGCAGCTAAATTTATTAATTTATGTGATGCTTACCATATTCCTTTATTATTCTTAATGGATGTACCTGGCTTCATGATTGGTACTAAAGTAGAGCGTGCAGGAATTATCCGCCATGGTGCAAAAATGCTTTATAGCATGAGTAATGCTTCTGTTCCAAAAATCTCAGTTATCGTTCGTAAAGCTTACGGTGCTGGACTTTACGCAATGGCAGGCCCAGCATTTGAAACAGACTGTGTAATTGCATTCCCATCTGCTCAAATCGCTGTAATGGGTCCTGAAGCTGCTGTAAACGCAGTATATGCAAATAAAATTGCAAGCTTACCAAAAGAAGAACAAGCTGACTTTATCCAAGAAAAACGTAAAGAGTATGCTGAAGACATCGATATTTACCGTTTAGCATCTGAGCTAGTAGTAGATGTAGTCATTCAACCAGAAGAACTACGTACAGAGCTAATTAAACGTTTTGCATATTACTCAGAATCATATGAAACTCCTGCTACGAAAAAGCATGGTGTTTATCCTGTATAAAAGATGATGAAACAGCCCTAGAAATAGGGCTGTTTTTTTTGTATCGATGTAGTATGAAATGATTAATTAGGATTAGTTAGAGGACATACTTCAAAAAGATCTATATGAAAATTCAGGTGGTCATATGTAGCTCTTAGTGGAAGAATTTACAATTTAAACAAACGTTTGATTAACCATCAAATATTGATTTAAACATATTCTCCTAAAATTTTAGATTTAGAGGTAATTTATGTTTTATTAAGAAATTATAATAGTAATAGAAGTAGTTTTATATACTGCTATTAAAAGGGGGGATTACATGAGTAAATTAGATCAGAAGCTAAAAGAATGGCACAAGCATAACTTACTAGATGAAGAATCATTAAATCGAATAGTTGAGTATGAAAGGCACCGGGCTAAGGCTGAAAAGCAATCATTTTTAGGAGATATTGTCCCATTTTTAATAGCCTTACTAGTAGCATTTTCAATTTTAGCGCTTGTGGGCAGTAACTGGAACGACTTTAGCCAAACCATGAGATTAGTCATTATTTTTATAACATTATTAGTTTTCCATGCAGTTGCTTTTATAAGCTATCAAAAGGGTAAAGAATTGTTTGGACATTGTTTAAACTTTATTAATGTAATTGGGTACGCATGTGCGTTTGTTTTAATTGTACAAATGTATCAATTTACTAGTGACAGTCCAGTATTTTTGATCACTTGGACAATGCTCGCGTTCCTTTACTATTATGTGTTAAAGCATAACATGTTTTATTATCTTTTCTTAGGAATCGGATTTTTTAGTTTGAGCTATAGTGCTGGATTAGAAACAGCACATGTTTATCTTCTCCAAATTCCATTGTTACTTTGCTCCATTTATTTCTTGAAAATAATGAAGAACAGGTGGAATGCAAGCTTTAATTACACATTTCTAGGCTATATTGTAATCATGTTTTTCCAAACATTTTCAGATCGCCAATATATGACTCCAATTATTCTAGTAGTGTTTATTCTTTGGTATTTAAATGAACGTGGTATTATACATTATGTTCTTTTACCTGTATTTACTATATTTATATGGTTATTTACATTTTTCACTTCATTATTTGGAGGATCATATGATGTAATTCACGAGTTACAAAAGGAATTTTCACATGGATTTTTAAAACCGATTGCAGTACCACTGTTTGATACAATCATTCTATTAATCCTCTTACTAGCAATCTATACTGTGTACAAGAAGTGGAAGGACAATATACTGTTTAATAATTATCTTTGGATTTTCTTATTTATATTCGTATTACCAATATTAGGAATAAAAGATCAATTAGCTAATATGATCGTAGGCGTATTAATATTATTTGCTTATTCATGTATACGTTTATTTAAAGGTGTATCAGGCCAGGAAAAAGGAAGCATTATTATTGGTTTTATAACATTTGCCTCACTCGTAATCGGAATTTATACAGGATTTGCCATTTCATTTATAAGTAAATCAATAGTGTTTATTATCCTTGCAGTAGTATTATATTTTGTCTATACCCAATCGAAAAAAGCAAGAGGTGATGAACATGCAAAATAAGAAGAAATTACTTTTGCTTTCAATCATTCAATTTGTACTATTGCTAGCTTTACTTGGAAACATAATGTACTTTAAGCAATCAGCTGATACGTTTAAAATAAAATCAGAAAGTTTGGATCCAGTAGAACCTTTATTAGGACATTATGCAGCACTATCTTATGATTTTGACTCAATATCAAGGGATAATTGGAAAGGTAAAACGGAACTTAAAGAAGGAAAAACAGCTTATATTGTTTTTCGAAAAGGAGATAACAATCTTTATCTATTTGATTATGCAACTGACCAACGTCCAAAACATTCAAAATTCATTAAAGCAACAGTAGAATACGTATATTGGGGCAGCGGAGAAGACGAGGACGTGGATGAGATTAACTTCAAACACAACCTGAGTCGCTTTTATATTCCTGAAAGTCAAATGGACAAATACAATCGTGGTGGAAATGAATACATCGTTACCATCCAACAAAAAGGAGATCGATCAGTCGTTAAAGCTGTTGATGTACAATGAAGTAACCACTCTATTGAGTGGTTATTTTTTTTAGTAACTTGAATGAGTTTACAGTACAACGAAATGGAATTTGATTTTTAGACATATTTAATTAATGAAATCACCTTTATAAAATGGGGATATATGGTATTATTTAGTGTATAAAATGACGGAGATTTTAAAAGATGAATAAACTTATAAAAATAATATTATTACTATTACTCTGTTTCTATTTAATGATTCTTACTGAAAGAATTCTATTTAAATATTTACCAGTATCACAATTTATTAGCCATTTGGAATTTAATTTCACTAGAGATCATTGGTGGAAATCAAATAACTTTATTCCATTCAAAACGATTATTTTTTATTTGTTTTTGGCTGATATTAATTTTGATATTAGAATTAGTAATTTGGCAGGCAATATTATCGGGTTTATGCCATTTGGCTTCTTGTTGCCCTTACTAGTTAAGAAGTATGATCGTTTGAAATCAATCTTAAAAGCGACTTTCATTTTAAGTATAACTTATGAAATACTTCAGTTATTAATATTTGAGCTAGGAAGCTTTGATGTTGATGATTTGATATTAAATACACTTGGCGGTGGATTAGGTTATTTAGTTTTGAAAATAATAAAATTGATTTTTAATTTGAAGAATAAACAAAGGGTTAATACTTCTAAAATGTATTGAAGAATTCTATTTCTAAACTCCCTTTCAACAATATAAAAAGAGCTCACATCATAAGAATGAGCTCTTTTTGTATTACGCTGAAATTTCATCACGTTTTAATAAATTAGCTTTTGCTAAACGTTTTCCAATAATAACACCTAATGCAGATGCTACATAGGCTTTAACTAATCCAAGAATAATGAAAGGATAAAAACCGAAAGCCATTGCATCGTGCCAGCTTAGAGAAGCTGCAATTTTTAACCAGACAGTACCAAAAATTAATGTAACAAACATTCCGATTGTGTTTGCAATCATTGCATTTAAAACTGTGAACTTAGTTTTTTCAATATAGTAAGCGATGATGAAAATAGTTGGAATAAATCCAATTAAATAACCGCCGGTTGAACCGACTAGTACGCCAAACCCCGCAGCACCACCTGCGAAAACCGGAATTCCGATTGCTCCAAGTGCTAAATAAAGAAGTAACGAGATTGTTCCGTATTTTTTACCTAAAATCGTAGCTGCTAAGCCAATTGCTAATGTTTGTCCTGTGATTGGAACAGGAGAAAAGGGTAAAGGAATAGATATTTGAGATAGTATACCAATAATTGCTGCAAATAAAGCTGAATTAATAAGCATTTTTAATCTTTCTTGTTGCATTACTATATCTCCCTCTCTGTATGTTAACTTATTTTATTTGTTAGTTAACATATTATAAATTAATTATATTTTATATAAGAGGATTGTCAATATGTATAAATTTAAAGGTAAAATTTATTAAGAATAGAAAAAAATTAATGATGAAGAGGTGAAAACGTGACAAGAGCATATGTCTTGATAAAAAATTATGATCCTAATTGGGAACTACAATTTGAAGAAGAAAAGGGGGGAATTCTATCCGCCATACCCCAAAATTAATTCAAATTGAACATATTGGAAGTACTTCAATTAAAGGATTAGGAGCAAAACCAATAATTGATATTATGATTGGGGTAACTAAATTAGAAGATTTTAAAGAGCTAATTCAACCGTTAAGCACAATTGATTTTGAATATGTCCCGAAGCCGGAACTTACAGATAGAAGGTTTTTTAGAAAGGGTTTATGGGGACAAGGTACGTGTCATTTACATATTTGCGAACATACAAGTATAGAATGGATTGAAAAATTATTATTTAGAGATTACTTGAGAGAGAATCCTAAAATTGCTGAAGATTATTTGAATCTAAAAAAGAGTCTCGCTAAGGAATATCAATATGATCGTCAAACTTATACAAAGAAAAAAGAACCATTTATTAGAGAAGTTATTAAGTGTGCTCGGAATGGAATATTTTAATATAATGTTTTTTTGTTCGTTCTCTGTGAGCATGAGATAAATATAAAAAAGTAAATATAACTTTTTAAATATGTTAATTGTTAAATAATTGTTTAGATTGTACAGAGCGAAAGGATAAATGTGTTGTTTTTATATAAATTAGGATACGAATTCTTGAATTAGTTTATGGGGTTAAATGGTGCATTTTGAACAGTTTTTTCTAAAGATAATGATTTAAAATTATATCCGGATAATAAAAACTTCTGAAAAAATAAATATTAAAAAGTGTTGACATTTACGGGAAATAGGAATAAAGTATGTATTAATTGAATCGCGAAAAGCAAAGATAGGAATTAAAGTAGTGGAGTTTTCCCTGTAACAGAGAGCTGGTGGTTGCTGCAAACCAGTACATAGAACACATGAATTACGATCCTAGAGCATCTTCTTCGAAACGAATAGTGAGGGGAAGACGGTGAAGAGCCGTTATGAAATGAAGATATTAGTATCGTTTTTTTACTAATAATTTAGGGTGGTACCGCGAATATTTCGTCCCTACTGTGCAAACAGTAGGGACTTTTTTATTTTTAGAATATAATTTAATTAAATAATAATAAGCAATGAATGGAACTAAAGTAGTGAAGTTTTCCCTGTAACAGAGAGCTGATGGTTGGTGCAAATCAGTACATAAAACGACATGAATTACAATCCACGAGCATCTTCTTCGAAACAAATTGTGAGGGGAAGACGGTGAAGAGCCGTTATGAAATGAAGATATTAGTAAGTTTTAGTAAACCAGCTAATAACTAGGGTGGTACCGCGAATTTAAAGTTCGTCCCTACTGTGCAAACAGTAGGGATTTTTTTATGTTCAAAAATCTTGGATTCATGTATAGATGTAACGGAATAAGCTACTAGTGTGAGAAGAACTTAGGTGAAATACAAGCTTGTCTTGTTTTGAGTTGTCTAGTTCCAGGCGTTAGCCCCTCGAGGTCAAAAGCCAAAGTCCAATAAAGGTAAAAACCAACCTTTACCGGCCTTTGTCTTTTGCTTGTCGGGGCTGAGCAAACGCCTTCCACATTTCGTGTTGTCTAGTTCCAGGCGTTAGCCCCTCGAGGTCATAAGCCAAAGTCCAATAAAGGTAAAAACCAACCTTTACCGGCCTTTGTCTTTTGCTTGTCGGGGCTTTAGCAAACGCCTTCCACATTTCGTGTTTG
>NZ_JBHVQN010000003.1:206843-258772 GCF_042886615.1 Gottfriedia sp. NPDC057991 | reverse complement strand
AAAGCCAAAGTCCAATAAAGGTAAAAACCAACCTTTACCGGCCTTTGTCTTTTGCTTGTCGGGGCTTTAGCAAACGCCTTCCACATTTCGTGTTTGAAAGGAGTGATGTGTTTGGTTGATTATGACTATGTATACCGAATAAAAAAAGATTTTGTAGAAAGAAGGAGTAATTTGGAAAAGGTAGAAATGGTTAAATGATGGAAACTTGCTTAAAAATGCTCAAAAAAGCTTTTAGCAAGATATAGATAGAACGGGTATTTTTAAGAAAGTAGAGTAATAGATTTTTAAGTGAAATAATTTTAAAAAGGGGAATTGATGACATGAAAGAAGCAGCTTTTGAAACAAAAATAATACCACCTCATTTGAAACAATACTTATCGGAGCAAAATTATGATCTTTACACGCCAATTGATCATGCTGTATGGCGCTATGTAATGAGACAGAATCATCACGCATTAAAAGATAAAGCACATTCTGCATTTGTCGATGGACTAAAGATGTCAGGAATTGAAACGGAAAAAATTCCAAATGTAGCTGAAATGAACGAGTGCCTTTCAAAAATCGGTTGGGGCGCAGGTATCGTTAATGGATTAATTCCGGGCGCTGCATTTTTTGAACTTTTAGCAAATGGTATTTTACCAATCGCAACTGAAATTAGACAAATAACGAATATAGAATATACACCTGCTCCAGATATTATTCATGAGGCTGCAGGCCACGCGCCAATATTATTTGATCCTGTATTTAGAGAATACGTACAAAAAATTGGATCAATTGGTGCAAAGGCATTTGCTACAAAAGAAAAACAAGAACTATTTGAAGCAGTTAGAAATTTAACGATTGTAATGGAAGATCCAAAATCGACTCCAGAAGAAAAAGCTGCTGCACAAAGATTAGTGGAAGAAAGACAAAAAGCAATTGTTGGAATTTCAGAAGCTGAAAAAATTTCACGCGTATTCTGGAGAACAGTTGAATATGGTCTAATAGGTGAACTAGAAAATCCAAAAATTTACGGTGCTGGTTTATTATCATCAGTAGGTGAAAGCACACATTGCTTTACAGATGCAGTTGAAAGACTACCTTTTTCGATTGAAGCTTCTACATTACAACCAAAAAACATAACTGAAATGCAAGCACAATTATTTGTATGCAAAGATTTCGATGAATTAATGCAAGGCGCTGAAGAATTGGCAAGCATTATGGCATTCCGTGTAGGTGGTACAGAAAGCTTAGATAAAGCTCTTAAATCGAAAAGCGTTGCTACATTTGAATTAAATTCTGGATTAAGTGTAACTGGTATTGTTCATGCAATCGTAAAAGACGAAAACGGTGAAGCAATTTACGTTAATACAACTGGCGAAACAGCACTTTCAATAAACAATAAACAATTAGAAGGTCACGGAAAAGACTACCATGCTAAAGGATTTGGTACACCAATTGGACTTCTAAAAGGAAATATTGAATTAGAAAAATGTGATGATGCTGCACTTGAAAATTTAGGTATTGTCGTAGGGAACTTTGTTGATTTAGAATTCTTAAGCAATGTAAGCGCTTCCGGTAGAATTGTGAATATCATTAAAAATGAAGACAAAGTTGCATTAATCTCATTTGAAGACTGCACTGTTACTTACGAAGGAAAAGAATTATTCAAAAAAGAGTGGGGAACTTTTGATATGGCAGTTGGTTCTCGAGTTGAATCAGCATACCCTGGTGCAGCAGATCCAACGTCTTACTTTAGTGATTCAATTAAAGAAGTAGAGTTTGTAATGGAAACACCTGCCCCATTAACTGAATTAGAAAAATTATATAAAGAAGTTAGAGTAATTAGAGAAAAGAATACATTCTGTGATGACTGTATTTCTAAACTAATTGCTGTGCATAACGAGCTTAATCGTGAACACCAAAATGATTGGTTATTACGATTAGAATTACTTGAAGTAGCTACAGTTAATGCTAAATTAGAGCAAATTGTTGAGCCGCTAAAAGCTGAATTGGAAGCATTAAGAAAAGAGGATTCTTTAAAGAATCTTATTACAAATGGCTTAAAGTTAGTATGATATGTAAGAATATTGGGAAAAGCGTTACTTCTATAGAAGTAATGCTTTTCTTATTTAATAGTTCTGGTAATCTAAAGATATAAATTTTCATAAAAGAAGAGGTGTTATCAATGGCATTTGAAGTAAAAGGAATTGATCATATTCAATTAGTTTGTCCAAAGGGTGGAGAGGACGAAGCTAGAAAATTTTATAATGGAATTTTAGGAATGAAGGAATTGCCAAAGCCGGAAAATTTAAAAGGCAGAGGTGGATGCTGGTTTATTTGTGGTAATCAAGAAATTCATATTAGTATTCAAGAAGATTTTATAGCACCTAAAAAAGCTCATCCTGGATTAATTGTTACAAACATAGAGGCATTAAGAGAGCAACTCCTTCAACTCAACTTAGAAATCAAAGAGGAACCACCAATAGAAGGTCGTACTCGCTTTTTTGTTAATGATCCGTTTGGGAACAGAGTCGAGTTTTTAGAATTTCATTAAGAATAATTGTTAACCACTGTATATAATCAGTGGTTCAGAGTGTTGAAATTTAAAATGGTCAATAGAGAAAACGGACATTAAATGAACATTTATTAATGATGAAATTTTCATTTTTTGGATGATCTATCTATTAATGGTTTTAAATTTTAATATGTTTGAGCAATTTTATGATTCCCCAATAACACTATTAAGTTTTTTTCAGAAGTTAAAAATATAATGAGCTAATTTTTTAGAAAAACAAATTCAATTGATTAGTTTATAATTAATGTTCGATCTTAATTGACCTACAAACTGATTGATAAACAACTGTTAGGATACTCTTAGTAAAGGCTATTTGATTAGGTTTTATTACAGACTTTTTTTGATGAATAAGTTGATTGGAATGGAGGGGTGCTCGACTCCTATGGGAGAAGCGGGAAGGCTGGGACCCCGCAGGCTTGCCGAGGAGGCTCAGGTCTCGCCCCATGGAAAGCGAGCATCCCGTAGTGGAAATCAACATCACTCTACTCCTTTTACGAAAACTTGGTAATTTAATTGACAAGATTGTTTTTCAATAGCGTGACCACTGTATATAAACAGTGGTTTTTTACTTTTAATTAGAGATTTATCGAGAATTAAATTGTTAAAATTGATATGATTTAATTATCAAATACAAAAGAAGGTGCTTCATGGTTAAACAATTAAATTTACCGAAAGAGTTACAAATTTATAAAGAAACAATTGAGTCTACTGTTAAAGATTCAGTTGAAATTGAACCGATCGTAAGAAAGACTTCTTTAATAGAAAGTAAGTTTTCAGGGGACCCTTATTTTCCAGTTAGTATGGAGTATCCAAAGGATGAAAATGAGGAGTCTATGAAATTACTTGCTCAGATAAACTTTTCTGAGTTACCAAAAATAGAAAATTTTCCAACATCGGGATTACTTCAGTTTTATATAGCGATTGATGATCTGTATGGGCAAGATTTTGATCATCCAACTAGTCAAAAAAGCTTTAGAGTAATCTATCATGAAAATATAAATGAAACAAATCTAATTGAAGATTTCTCTTTTATAAATGGTGATGTAAAAGATGAATTTCCAATTGGAAAAGAAGCTGCAATGCATTTTGAATTAACAGCTCAACCAATATCCCCTGAAGCAATGGACTTTGAGAAAATCGACTTAGACGTACCGTTTGACGCAGAAATTGAGCATGACGATTATGAAGAGCTAGGTGAGCTTTATTTTGAATATTTTAGTGGAGATGGTCATCGAATTGGAGGGTATCCATACTTTACTCAGTCAGATCCAAGGGAATATATTAAAAAAACTGAAAATCACTCCATCTTGTTATTACAAATTGATAGTGATGATACAATTGAATGTATGTTTGGCGACGTTGGTGTAGCGAATTTCTTTATTAAAAAAGAAGATTTGTTAAAAAAGGATTTTACTAATGTCCTATACACATGGGATTGTTGTTGAATTTTACTAGATGAAAGAGAGCATTATCCAGCTATAAGCAGGAAGTAGTGAACTTTTTATGGAACTAGTAATGAGTGAATGAAGAGATAATTTAAATAGTCAGAATTATTAAGTAGTTACACTTGTAAAAGTTGCAAGGAGGTTTGTTATGAAATTTATCGCGTTCGAAAATATACACTTAGATGAAGCGGCTAGTCTTTTGGCTATCCGTCATATGTATGACAGAAGTATAAACCCTGAATTACCATCTAAATTTGAAGAGGCTATATATGCTAAGAAAGCTATTGAAGCGCTTTTTAATGAAAAGGATAGTTTTGGTATTGCAGCGATGAAAGATTCTGAGTTAGTTGGCTATATGATTGGGTCAATTCAAACAGATAAAAATCGAGAACGTCATACTTGGATTAAGTATGCAGGGATGGCGATAGCAGAAAGTGAAGATGTAGAATTATATCGCGAATTATATGCAGAGTTTGCCAAGAAAATGGTAGAGCTTGGTTCGTTTAATCATTATGTAATGGTACCAAGTGGAAATAAGTCGACTTTAGATGCTTGGTTTCATATAGGATTTGCCTATGAGCAGGTTCATGGAATATGTGATTTATCAGTTTCGTCGGATCAAGTATTTGAAGGTATACAGATTCGAGGGGCTACTAGTGAAGATGAAAAAAGAATACGTGAATTAGCAACTGTGATCATGGAACACCAAGCGAAGTCACCGGTATTTGCACCAGGGTTTATTGAAGAAAGAGAAGACTATCAGGAAGGTTACGCTGAAATCATTAATGATGAAGCTGCAACGTTATGGTTAGCTCTCTATCAAAATGAGATTGTAGGTTTTCAAGTATTTGAATCAGCGGCAGCATCTGATGAGAATTTATTAACACCTGAATCTTGCATTAGTTTAGTAGTAGGAGCAACGGTCGAATCTTCTCGCGGAATGGGTGTTAGCTCGGCCCTATTACAGCATGGACTTACTTTTGCTGGCAAAGAAGGTTATAAACTTTGCGAAACAGATTGGAGAATAACGAATTTAGAATCCTCGAGATTCTGGCCAAAAAATGGTTTTAAACCGATAGCGTATCGTCTAGTCCGTAAGATTGATCCAAGAATAATATGGGCAACAGGTGTTTAATGGGGCAGGAAAAGCAGGGAAATTAAGGAGTGTAGGAAACAGATGAAATTAGTTGGTAATAATATATATTTAAGGCAGTTAGAAGTCGCAGATGCTGAGGATTTTTTATCATACGAAGTTCGAAATAGAGGGTTTTTTAAACCTTTTACATATATAAAAGACGAGAGTTTCTATACTTTGGAAGCTCAGCAGGATCGCATTAAGTCATATATAGAGAAAAGTGACAACGATCTGTATTATGGCTTTGGTATCTTTTTAAAGGAAACAAATGATTTTATAGGTTTTACGATGCTAGCAGAGGTTTTAAGAGGAGATTTACAAAGTTGTTTTGTTGGTTATTCTTTAGATGAACAACAAAATAGTAAAGGATATACAACTGAAGCTGCAAAGTTAGTTGTAGAATATGCCTTTAATGAATTAAAATTACATCGCATTGAAGCAGGTGTAATGCCTCATAACCTTGGTTCAATTAGAGTATTAGAAAAGGCGGGTTTCCATAAAGAGGGAATTGCCAAGAAAAATGTTCGCATAAACGGGAAATGGGAAGATCACCAAATGCTGGCTATTATTAATGAAAATGAATAACTATCTAACTTTTGGAGGGATTAACATGAATATTATTAGTTATCCAGATTTATCGAGTAGACCACATAGTCTCACTGTGGAACGAGTAATGGAAAATTCATTAGATGTATTGTATGAGGCTTGGACAAATAGATTTGGAGATTGGTTTGCTGCGCCAGGTTCGGTGATTATGAAGGCAGAGGTTAATTCCGTATTTTTCTTTGAGACGCATTTTGAAGATAAACGTCATCCTCATTATGGGCGCTTTTTAAAGCTTGAGCACAATCAACTTGTTGAGATTACTTGGTTCACCTCAGGATCAAAAACGGAGACTGTAGTCACTGTAGAGTTTTCAACAAATGAAAGTGGAGCAGCAGTTATTAAATTGACACATGCAGGTTTCCCAGATGAATTATCAAGAGACCAACACGAGCAAGCGTGGCCGATGGTGCTTGAGCAACTTGATCGTCGAATGAAGGAATTAGCATAAGTATGAAAAAAGAATCATTTCTTTTAGAGCTACAAGTATTAAAAGAAATTGCAGAAATATTAAACGAGGGTACTGATTTACACAGTACCCTCAATTGTGCCTTAGCCAAATTAGTTCAAGTTACGGGTCTAGATACAGGATGGATTTTTTTAATTGATAAAAATGGGGATTTTGAATTAGTCGCTTCACATGAATTACCACCAGCTCTTATGGACGAAGAAGCTAAGCCGATGTGCAATGGAGATTGTTGGTGTGTAAATAAATATAATACAGGCAGACTTAATAAGGCATCAAACATTATGGAATGTAAAAGATTAGAAGACTCAATTATTCATAATTGGGGAGAAACAAATGGTGTCACCCACCATGCGACTGTACCACTGCAAGCAGGTGAAGAATCTTTTGGTTTATTAAATGTTGCTGCTTCTAATAAATTAAAATTTGATCAGGAAGAATTGAATTTATTAGGTGCAGTTGCGTTGCAAATTGGAACGGCAATTAAACGAATTCAACTAACTGAAAAGGTAAAAGAGTTTGAGCTGATTCAAGAACGAAATCGTCTTGCAAAGGACTTACACGATTCAGTTAGTCAATTATTGTTTTCAATTAATGTAACTGCTAAAGCAGGTGCAAATGTATCCGACAGCCCGAAGTTAAAGGATACATTTAGTCATATTCAACAAATTGCCCAAGAAGCACAAGCAGAAATGAAAGCTTTAATATGGCAGCTTAGACCACAAGGTATTGAAAAAGGAATTGTTAGTGCATTAATTAACTATGGTGAAATGCTAGGATTAAGAGTAATTAGTAATGTAAAAGGAACAACAATCTTACCTTCTAAAATTGAAGAAACGTTATGGCGTGTAGGTCAGGAAGCGTTTAATAATTGTAGAAAACATTCAGGACAAAATACGGTATTTTTACAGTTGTCAATCAGTACTAAGAAAGCAAAAATGACGATACGAGATCAAGGTGTAGGTTTTATATGCCCAAAGGACGTACAAATTCCAACATTAGGTTTGAAAAGCATGAAGGAAAGAGTCGAATCGATAAAAGGGTCATTTTTAGTTGAAAGTGATTTGAATAAAGGAACAAAAATTACGACGAATATCCCTTTTTAAGAAGGAGAGTTTTATGTCTATTAAAATATTAATTGCTGATGATCATCATGTAGTTAGGAGAGGACTTATTTTCTTCTTAAATACGCAAGATGATATCGAGGTTATCGGAGAAGCATCGAATGGAGAAGAGGCATTAAGCTTAGTAAAAGAATTAAGACCTGATATTGTTATCATGGATTTAGCGATGCCAGTTCTAGATGGAATTGAGGCAACCAAAAGAATAAAAATAGAGGGCTTGGCTGTTAAAGTAATGATACTAACTAGTTTTTATGATCAAGATCATATTTTACCCGCTATTGAAGCGGGTGCAGCCGGATATTATTTAAAAGATAGTGACCCAGATGAGCTCGTTTCCGCAATCCGAAAGATACACGATGGGGAAAAACAGTTTCATTCGAAGGTTACGACGCAATTAGTTTCTGCTTTAACTGGGAAGATCGAAACAAAGAACGATGAATCATTTCAAGATAAATTAACTAAACGAGAAATGGATGTATTGAAGGAAATTACGAGGGGGAAGAGTAATAAAGAAATAGCAGCATCTTTATTTATTACAGAAAAAACTGTAAAAACCCATGTTTCGAATATTTTAGCCAAGACTCAGCTTCAAGATCGAACCCAACTGGCACTTTACGCAGTTCGAAATGGGATTCTAAAATAGACAGTAGCAAGTAAAGACTTTTAATTTTTAATAGAAAGGAAGAGTTTGATGCGAATTCTTGTATTAGGAGCTGGAGGAATTGGCGGCTATTTTGGAGGACGCTTAGTAGAAAAGGGTGAAGATGTTACATTTCTAGTACGAGCTAATCGGAAAAGGCAGCTAGAGGAAAATGGCTTGATCATTCGTAGTGTTAATGGTGATTTTTCATTTCAACCGAATCTAATTACTGCAAAGAGTCCTGCCGAGATTTTTGACATCGTGCTTTTCTCGACTAAGTCATATCATTTAAGTGACGCTATTTTGGATGTAAAACCGTTCGTAGGTGATCAAACTGTTATTTTACCTCTTTTGAATGGGATTGCTCATCTAAATCCTTTAAAGCAGGCATTTGGTGAAGAAAAAGTTATAGGCGGTTTATGTTTTATTGAAACAACTTTGAATGAAGCTGGGGAAGTTGCTCAAACAAGTAAAGCAGCTAGACTTGTATTTGGTGAGTTCTTAAGTAAAGAAACTGACCGTATTAAAAGAATTGCTGATGCATTTAGTGGTTCAAAAGCTGACTTTGTCCATAGTAAACAGATTGAACGTGATATGTGGCATAAATATTTGTTTATTACTGTAATGTCTGGCGTTACATCTCTTATGCGTGCCCCTATTGGCCCAATTAGAGAAAGTGATGGCGGAAGAGCTACTATCCGTGAATTATTTGAAGAATGTACTAATATTATGAGGTCCCATGGTGCACCGATTTCTGAAAATATTGTGGATGAGCATATGAAATCAATCAATGCACTTGGATATGATATGAAGTCTTCTTTGCAGAGGGATATGGAAAAAGGTTCCTTAGTAGAAGGGGACCATTTGCAAGGGTATTTACTAGAACTTGCAAAGAGAAAGGGCATACCTGCTAAATTACTTGAATTAGTTTATCAAAATATTAAAGTTTATCAAAAAATGAATCAAGAAACCGAACGTCTTTCTGTTTGAAATCTACAACTTTAGTTGTAGATTTTTTTTATTTTTATATACTCCTAAACGTGTAGAAAAGTTCTATCAAACGACTGAAGTTTGGACTTTATTAATTGACTATACTAAAAGTACAAATTAAAGGAGTGGAAAGTATGAAAATTATAATGATCAATGGTAGCCCAAGAAAAGAAGGTCGTACAGGTAAATTAACTACAATCATCTCGAAAAAATACAATGTAAAAACAATTGATTTAAGTGAACTGGTATTACCAATTTATAATGGTCAAGAGGAGCAAAATGAAATAGCAAATATCCAAAAACTAAGATCACAGCTAGAAAATGCTGATGCTATGATCATTGCAACACCGGAATATCACGGTGGAATGAGCGGAGCATTAAAAAACGCTTTTGACTTTTTAGGTAGTAAGCATTTTAAAGATAAGCCAGTTGCAATATTGGCTGTATCCGGTGGAGGAAAGGGAGGAATTAATGCACTTAACAATATGAGAATTGTTTTAAGAGCATTATATGCAAATGTTTTATCGAAACAAGTAGTGATTGATCCATCAGATTTTATATCAGAATGTACTGCGTTAGAAGAAAATACATCTTATTTAGTAGATGGCTTAATTCAAGAATTAAAGCTCTACACACAAATATCAAAAAAGCTAAGCGAAGAATGGGCAACATCCAATTATTAAAGGATAAAGGTGATGAAGATGAAAAATTGGGTTCAGTTTAGAATTGCAAGACCTACAAACCAATTAGCTGAAATAAGTAAATTCTATGGTGAAGGGCTTGGATTAAAAATCGTGGGAGGGTTTCAAAATCATAATGGGTATGATGGGATTATGTTTGGATTACCTGATGTTGAATACCATTTAGAATTTACTCAACATATTGATGGAAGCCCATGTCCTGCCCCAACAAAGGATAATCTTTTAGTATTTTATATACCTCATAAAGCTGAAATAGATCTTGTCATAAACC
Source organism: Gottfriedia sp. NPDC057991 (assembly GCF_042886615.1). Lineage (NCBI taxonomy): Bacteria > Bacillati > Bacillota > Bacilli > Caryophanales > Bacillaceae > Gottfriedia > Gottfriedia sp. NPDC057991. The sequence goes on along the minus strand of NZ_JBHVQN010000003.1, from coordinate 248,840 downwards.
GATTAAATAATATGGGTTATATTGACGTTGAACCTGAGAATCCTTATTGGCTCGGAAAAGGTATTACATTTGAAGACCCGGATGGATGGAGAATTGTGTTAATGAATACTGAAGGATTGAGGAATACTTAGGATTTTATTTTAAGTTTTAAATATAAAACATACTGAAGAGGGCGTCCATAAGTCAGTTAACCTGACTTATGAGACTCCCTCTTAATTAATTCGGTATAGACTTATGTATATTATTGTGAAAGAAATATACATAAATTGAATTTTACAATTGGCTTAAACTAATGGTCTATCGATTAAGGTAGCGAATTCAAGATCGTGTTCATGATTATCAATGATCGTTGTCATTCCTTTGACAAAGTGAACGTGCTTACCGTTTCCTACTGGAATAGGAGGTCCAGTTTCAATAATAACCTCGTGATGATGATCTAGAAAATCTGTATTTACTATAATTCGATGTATATGACTGTGTCTTCCTACTGGAATGACTTCGCTTGTAACGCCAGCAAAACGATGATTATGTCGGTCTTCACCTTCTTCTGCAAGTTTAGTACTTGCTACGAACTCATGTACATGTGTTTGAGGCTTTTCTTCTTTGGGTTTTACTTCTTTCTCTTCATTAGGCTCTCTTTCATTTTCTTCATTTAGCTCTCTTTCTCTTTCTCTTTCCCTTAGTCTTTTTCGATATTCAAACGGGTCTCTTTTCATAAATTGACGCCCCCTTCGATAAAGATTGTCTTCCTTTTTCATCTTATTAGTACCAGTAAATAAATATGTTTATTAAACGTTAATATTTAGATGTTTTTTTATTTTAAATTATTGAATTACTTTCAAAAAATAAGTAAAATATAGTTAATACTTATAAAAAGAAGGTAGAATGTATGGATTCTTACGATTTAAAAATTATTAATCATTTAATGGATAATTCTAGAATAAAGTGGGCGGATTTAGCTAGTGAGGTTGGCTTGTCAGCTCCGGCTACTGCTGAACGTGTTAATCGATTAGTTGAACAAGGTGTGATTAAAGGATTTGGTGTGCTAGTTGATTCAGAAAAAGTTGGAAGTGAATTAACTGCGTTTGTAGCTGTCTCGCTTGAGCGACCTGAAAATCGAGCGCATTTTTTAGAGCTTGTTAATCAATTAGATGAAGTACAGGAATGTCATCATATTGCAGGTGAAGATGATTATTTACTAAAAATAAAAAGTAGAAATACAAAAGACTTGGATCGTGTAATTAGTCATGAAATAAAAGGGTTAAAGGGCGTAATAAGAACAAAAACAACGATTGTAATGGATACAACGAAAGAAACCTTTCGTCTGCCATTACAAAAACATAAATTTTCTATAGAGTAGGGAGGGCAACATGAATCTTGAATTTTATATAAAAGGATTATTAATTGGCCTATCAATTGCTGCACCTGTTGGCCCAATTGGGGTACTGTGTATCCGTAGAACTTTAGCATATGGAAGAATGGTTGGTTTAGTTTCTGGACTTGGGGCTGCTACTGCTGATGGTATTTATGGTTTAGTTGCAGGCTTTGGATTAACTGTCATTATGAACTTTTTAATTGGTCAGCATTTTTGGATTCAGCTAATCGGTGGCTTTTTCCTTTGTTATCTAGGTGTAAAAACACTTATTTCAAAAGCTAGCTATACTCAATCTGATACACAGAAGAAAAATATGATTAATGCGTTTTTATCAGTTTTATTTTTAACGCTGACAAACCCAATGACGATTCTATCATTTATCGCCATTTTTGCAGGTTTAGGAATCTCGAGTTCAGATAACAATATTGTTTCGTCGGTCATTTTAGTATTAGGTGTTTTTTGTGGTTCAAGTTTATGGTGGATAATATTAAGCAGTGGTGTGGGATTATTTAGAACTCGAATAAATGATCGATCTTTAACATTAATTAACCGTTTATCAGGTATCATTATTATTATTTTTGGTGGCATAGCTTTATATGGATTAATGTAAGTAAGCGTAAGAGGGCATTAAAATGTTATTAATAAAAAGTATTATTTTAGGTTTATCAGTTTCAGCACCTGTAGGCCCTGTTGGTTTATTGTGCATACAAAGAATTTTATCTAGAGGAAAAACAGCTGGATTTATGACAGGATTAGGCGCATCTTCGGCTAACTTATTTTACGCTAGTATTGCCGCATTTGGTTTTTCCATCGTTTCATCATTTTTAATTGAGCAGAAATTTGCTCTTCGAATCGTAGGTGCAATATTTTTACTTTATTTAGGAATAAAAACCTTTCTAAAAAAACCTGCTAAATCTGCCTCAAATTTGAAGGGTGAAAGCATGGTTAGCATGTTTCTCTCCACATTTTTATTAATGATCACAAATCCTGTAACAATATTAAACTTTGTAGCAATGTTTGCAGGACTAGGTTTTGATCAAAGTTCTACATCAATAGGTTCGGCAGTATCACTAATTATAGGTGTTTTTTTAGGAGCGGTTTCTTGGTGGCTTATTTTAAGTAGTGTAGTTAGTTTGTTACGAAATAAAATTACAACTCACTTAGGATTAGTAAATAAATTAGCTGGTTTAATGATTGTTGTTTTAGGAATTATGACATTTATTGAGTAAAGAAAGAAGCTATATACTAATAGCTTCTTTCCTTTTGGATAGATTGTTGTTTTCTAGAATTGAATGGATAGCCCTTTATTTATTGTAAAAAAACATCACATACCAAATTCCGATTGTTAGGAATGCGCCTAAGGCAATAAATATTGCTTTATATACCCAATGAGGCAAGAAGAACAATATAGCACCTATTCCACTAACGCCATTCCCTCCAACACCACTATTTTTTAAACCTGCATGTGCTTCTTTTTTATACATGATTCCAAAGCCAAGTAAAAACAAACCTATTATCGTAAAGCAAATTAGATAAGCAATATCATTTCCATTCATTTTCTTCACCCTTTTTATTAATCTTTCTTATAATTTAAGGATAAATTACCTACTATCACTGTTCAACCATTTTTTTCCATTTTTTAGCTGATTTTAACCATTAAGACACTGGTCAAAGTTTCCTTCTAATAGCAGCCGTTAACGATTTTCTACGGTTTAACTTGCTTCGATCATAAGTTTGTGTAAAATAAATATGATTGACATTTAATGAATGTTGTAACTATAATAGTTACATCGGAGGTTGAATCCTATGAAAATCAGTAGTCGTTTTACCGTTGCTGTTCATATTTTATCTTTAGTCACGATGGAGAATAGTGCGCTTTGTACTTCCGAATGGATTGCAGGAAGTGTAAATACGAATCCAGTCGTAATTAGAAGAGTAATGGGAAAACTTAAGAATGCTGGCTTAATTCAAGTCCGTCGAGGAACCGGTGGAGCTACACTTCAAAAGTCTTTGAGTGAAATTACTCTTTTAGATGTTTACAGAGCGGTTGAAGTTGTAGAAGAAGGAGAACTTTTTCAATTTCATGAGAAACCGAATCCGAATTGTCCAGTAGGTGCAAATATTCAGGCAGTGCTAGAACTGATCTTAAATCGAGCACAAGAAGCAATGGAAAAAATACTGGATGAAGTTACTATGGAAGAATTAGTTACAGTATTAAGCAAAAAAATTGGATAATATCATTCAATTTTTTTTATAAATGATGTAACTATTATCGTTACATCTGTATATTATTTATATTTTTTTTGAATTGGTTATAACTAGTTTAGTTACGACTATGAGGTCAAACAACTTAACAAAACTTTAGGAGGAAAAAAAGATGAAAATTGGTATTATTGGAGCAACAGGAAAAGCAGGAAACCTTATTTTAAAAGAAGCAGTAGAACGAGGACATGAGGTAACAGCAATCGTAAGAGATGCTTCTAAATTAACGAATAAAGAAGTACCAGTATTGGAAAAGGATTTATTAGATTTAAATTCAACTGACTTAAAGCAATTTGATGTTGTCGTAAATGCATTTAAAGCAGCTGAAGGTCAAGAGCATCTATATATTGAAGCTGGGAATGGCTTAATAAATGCGTTAAAAGATGCAAGAGATACTAAATTAATCGTAGTCGGTGGAGCAGGAAGCTTGTATGTTGATGAAGACAAAACGATTCAATTAGTGGACACACCTGAATTTCCAAAAGAATATTATGCTACTGCATCAAATATGACAAAAAGTCTTCATGACTTACAAAAAACAACTGATATTAAGTGGACGTTTATTAGTCCAGCGGCATTTTTTGATCCGAATGGTAAACGTACTGGAGCTTATCAAAAAGGAAAAGACAATTTTATTGTTAATAAAAAAGGTAATAGCTATGTAAGTTATGCTGACTATGCCATTGCATTACTAGACGAAATTGAAAATCCTCAGCACTTAAATGAGCGATTTACATTGGTTTCTGAAGCAGAATAAGCTTCAATCAGTCTGAAAATCAAATTTTAGGGACACACAGAAGCGATTCTTTATGAGAATCGCTTTTGCTCTTTATAAAAATAAAAAGGACCTCATAATTTGAAGTCCACCAAGTTAATTAATGTGCAATTATTATCTATATTTGTTTCTTTTTATAACCATAAAAATACATACTTAGAGGCCACCAAATAACTGCAAATATTGGATATACTGCCCAAATAGTATCTGGGGATGAAATGATATTTACAATGATAAAGAAAATACTAATTAGTATGCTAGCTGTAAACGAAAATGCTACAAACGCTTTTCTTTTCGCATAATAAATTGATAATGGCCACCAAATAATTGCGAATGCCGGATAAATGACCCAAGGATATTCTGGAGAAGCGATAAAATTCAATAATCCATAATATGCGATTGTAATGATACTGCCAAGGAGAGCAATCGATAAAGTTCTAGCCTTCTTACCTAAATGCATGAAGATTGGCCAACTAATAATAGGAAAAGCGGCATAGAAGAACCAAAGATAATCAGGTGAGTGAATTAAGTTTTCCGTTAACAAGAATGCAAGGAGTACGATACTGCCAAAGAGTGAGAATTGCTTCATCGATCTTTTTCCAATGAAGTATAAACTAATTGGCCAAAATAAAATGAAAAAGCATGGGTAAATGAACCAAATCGTGTTAGGAGATGTAATAAAATTAACGAGCATAAAAAAGACCATTGTCATAATGCAGCCTGCAGTTGCAAAACCGATATAATTTTTCATTGTTACTCACCTCACTTTTTACGTTGCCAGTAGAAATACATTGAAAGGGGCCACCATAATAATCCAAAGGTTGGGTATACAAACCATATGGTCTTTGGAGTATAGTAAAAATTAATAAATAAGAAAAAAGCGATCAGTAAACCACTACCCCAAATTGAGTAAGATAAATTTAGCTTTGCAAAATTTGACTTTTTGCTATCTGGTTTTCTAACACCAAGTTCACTCTTTAATTCCTCAATATCACCAAATTCTACAATTGCTTTGTTTATAGCATCTTCTTCTTCCTTACCATTTTCCATTAAAAACATGACTTTTTCTTCTAAGTTTTGAATGATCTCTTGTTTAACTATTTCTGATTGTTCAGTTTTAGGAACATCTTTAAATAGTTCTTCAATATGATTTCTAATTTTTTTCATCGTATCTCCTCCATAAATAAATCAATTATTTCTTTTACTTCCTGCCATTCTTTTACTAATTCACCTAAATATGCTTTACCTAATGAAGTAATTTTGTAATATTTTCTTTTTCCACCGTGTGTAATATCGCCAAAATAAGCTTCCACTAATTCCTTTTTTTCTAAGCGCTGAAATACAGCGTATAATGTTGCTTCTTTTATTTGAAAACGATTGTCTGTCCGTAATCCAATTTCTTGAGAAATCTCATATCCATAGCGGTCTTTCTCAGAAATGAGTTTTAATATGATTGAGTCAAGATGCCCGCGTATGATGTCACTTCTAACCATAATTCACCTTCTAAAATATTATTCTATCTGATAGAGTAATGTTAACAATAATTACTCTATCTGTCAAAGTAATTTTATGTAATTCTGTTTATGACTATTCGAGAGAAATGATAAGCCCGTCCGAAGCCAATATAAAATAATTATTTTTTCTTTGTCCTGCTCTACTATATGTCACATTTTTTGTATTTCATTCGTCTTAATTAGTGAAGAAAAGGAAAGGGAGAGAGAATAGTATGAATTTAAATCAAATAGATGGTCATCAAAAATGGGATGTTACTGTATTAGGTGGTGGTATTGCGGGGTTAACTGCTTCGATCTACTTAGCTCAAGCAGGTAAAAAAGTACTTCTATTGGATAAAGCAACTAAATTAGGTGGGAGAGGTATTTCTAATACAATTGGCGATGCGCATTTAAATCTTGGAGCACACGCATTATATACAAACTGTATCGAAATTTTAAATGAAGTAGGTGTTACTGTTTCTGGCAAACTTCCAAAATTGAGTGGTGCATTTATTCTTGGAGATCAATTTAATCAAATGAAAATAATCGAGGCATTTAATTTATTTTTGGGTAATCATTTAAAATGGAAAGAAAAAATGGAATTTATTCGTTTTTACCGACATATTCGTAAAATGGATTTAGATGAAATCAATCATATTAGTTTAGAAGAATATTTAAATAGAAGAATTACAAGTCTGAATGTAAAGAATTTATTTTTAGCCTTTATACGCGTATCTACCTTTACAAGTAATTCTGAATTGATAAGTGCCGGAGTGGCAATTGGTCAGCTTCGTAGTGCGAAAGTAATGTATATAAACGAAGGATGGCAATCGATTGTTAACGACCTAATTAAAAAGGCGAATCAACTTGGTGTTACGATTCAAAATAGTACTGTAGTATCTACAATTACTGGCTCTTATCCTAACTTAAATCTTTTCTTGAAAAATGATACTAGAATCAACACTAGCTGTTTGTTATCAACTATTAACCCAATTGATTTAGTTAAGTTAATAGATGAGCCAGTTTCAGATTCATTTTTACAAAAATGTAATCAAATGATTCCAGTAAAAGCTGCATGCCTTGACCTTGTAATGAAAGGTTTACCAAATCCAAAACTCAATTTTGCTTTAGGTGTTGATCAACCATGGTATTTTTCAAATCATTCAACAGTAGCTAAATTATCGAAAGAAGGAGAAATTGTAGTCCACATCATGAAATATTTAAACTCAGGTTTTGAAACAGATTCCTCAAAAGATGAGGAAGAGTTAGAAAGTTTACTTGATTTAGTTCAACCAGGTTGGAGAGAGTATGTCATTTCACGTCGCTATCTTCCTAAGCTTGTTGTTTCCAATGACATAAAAAAGCCATTTCATAAATTAGACAACAATTTATCAAATAATGAAGTAGGCTTAGAAGGAATTTACGTTGCAGGAGACTGGATAGGGGAGACAGAACTTTTATTGAATGCATCACTAAAGAGTGCTAAAAATGCTACTAAACTTATAAATGAGAAGCTTGAACTTCAACTAATTTAAGATAGAGGAGAAGATACTTCATGGAAGTAGATTATCTATATTCTCAATATAAACCACTTTTATTTTCAATAGGATATAGTATGCTAGGTTCGGTTGAGGATTCGGAGGATTTGGTGCAGGATACTTTTCTCACAGTTCAAAAGATGAATCAATCAACCACAAAAGAAGAGCCGAATAATATAAAAGCATTTCTATGTAAAGTTATGACAAATCGTTGCTTGGATTTATTAAAATCCTCAAAAAATAAACGTGAAGTTTATATAGGACCGTGGCTTCCAGAACCGATTATTCAAAACTTACCTGAAGATATACATGATGATCCGATGGAAAAGATGATTTTAGATGAAACGATAACCTATGCCTTTTTAGTTTTACTTGAACAGTTAAATCCAACCGAAAGAGCAGTATTTGTTTTACGTGAAGCCTTTCAGTTTGACTTTCGTACAATCGCAAATATTTTAAATAAAACTGAATTGAATTGCCGTAAAATATTCAGTAGACTTCAACGCAAAGTTCAAAGTAAGGATGTAGTTGAAAAACGAGATCTAAATCAAGAACTAGCCATTGCAAAACGATTTATTGAAGCTGCTGAAACAGGTAATTTAGAGATGCTAATATCACTTTTAACGGAAGATATCGTACTAGTAACTGATGCTGGTGGTAAAACGAAAGCTGCTCTTCGTCCAATCAATCTACAGAAAAATGTTATTGCATTCCTTGTTGGAGTGAGGAAGAAAATTAACTCTCCATCCGAAATCGAAATTGCTTTGATCAATAATCAAATTGGATTAATTGTTAAAAGTGAAGGCGAGGAGCCAACCGTAATTTGTTTTGAAATAGAAGGAGACCGTTATCGAAGTATTTATATGGTTCGAAATCCGGATAAGATAAGATTTTTAGGTTGATTATCAAGAGCATTTTAAACATTAGAAGAGGGTATCCCATTTTTATGGGAGCCCTTGTTTTTAAAAGGTAAGAAAATGAAAGCATCTTACCCATAGAGGGTTCATGAGTAAGTAAAATAGCGAAAATAAGAAAGAGAGTAACTCATAAAGGGTTCATGAGTAAGTAAAAAAGTAAAAATAAGAATTTTAGTAACTCATAAGGCGTTCATGCGTAAGTAAAATAGTGAAAACAAGAAAAAATACTAACTCATAAGAGTAAAAGGGTGTAAGTCTAAGAACAGCCCTTTTTATTTTTGGTTTTTTTTACAAAAAGCTTTATAGTTTTAGTAGTCACTATGTTCAGATTATAAATTTTAGGAGTGTTTATGGAAACGAAAGAGTATCTAATATCACAGCTTAATGAAATTGAAAAATGGGAAAAAGATCAAAAAAGCGTATTTTTTTGGGAGAAAATCGGTAGAATCCCATTTATGATCTTGGATAAAATTACACCTAAGTTCATTCACGATAAGATTGGAGTTATTTTAGATGAACTATCTAAATATGTGAATGCTGGTGGTCAATATTTAGTTAGTGTTCCTTCAACTTTAACTAGGATGAGTAAGGAGCTTTCTATTCAAGAATTAACCGAAGTGGAAATGGTCAAACAACTTAGTCTTGAACAAATGGATCGTGTTTCGAATGGTTTTATTGCTAGTCGTAAACAATTTGCAAAGGTTCAAGGGGCTACGACAGGTTTTGGTGGAATGTTTACGATTGCAATCGATATACCAATTTTATTAGGGCTTACATTAAAGACACTTCAAGAAATAGCGATTTCTTATGGTTATGATCCAAATGATCAAATGGAGAGAGTCTTCATTATTAAATGCTTACAATTTACATCTGCTGATATAGTTGGTAAAAAGGCGATATTAGAAGAGTTAACAAATATTGAAGGAAAAAAAGCCTTTTCTCAAATTGAAGGTTGGAGAGAAGTATTTTATACATATCGAGATAACATGGGCTGGAAGAAGCTGTTTCAAATGATCCCAATTGCAGGTTTAATATTTGGTGCATATGTAAATAAACAAGCAATTGAAGATGTTGGCGAAGCTGGAAGAATGCTTTATAAAAAAAGACGAATCATGGAAAGACTGCATGATTTAAAATAAACAGAAAAAAGATGAATTTAGTTTAGAGCTAAATTCATCTTTTTTGTTGAATTCATAAATCAAACGTTTGTTTAATTTTTAAATTTATTTGGGAATTGCTTAATAATGCCTGAAGACAATGCATCTGCAAGAACGATAATGTGATCAAGACCTGCATCAAATGCTTTTACATTGCCATCCCAATTCATTTGTATTCTTGTTACAACTTCATTTGTTACCATTTTTAGATGCTTGTATAGCAAGTCTTTTAAAGCTTGATTTGTCCAATTTGGATTTGCTTTACTCAAAAATGCAGCAATGTCATCTGCATTTTTAAACCATTGATCGTTTAATGTTTTTAAAGTTGCCATATCATTCGCTTTAGCAGCATCAATGATTTTACCAGCCAATACAATATGGTCAGTTAATAGTTTAGCAAGCTGATCTCCTGCTGCAGCACCATAATAAGGTTTAACTGCATTTCCAATATCTTGTTGATTTCTTAATAGTCGAGCAAGTACTATGTCCTTATCTGGCAATCCAGCAACCGCGCTAACAATATACTTACTAGTCCAAATCGTATGATCCATCCAAAGCTTTCTCATATCGCCTTGGAATTTACACGCTGATTTACTAATGTATCTTCCATGAGCTCGAGTATCAGTTTGCTCGGCACTGGATTTAATAGGGGATAAAATTAGTGCAAAACATAAAAATAGAGATGTGAATTTAAGTATTTGTTTCTTCATTTAGATGTCTCCTTTGAGATGTTTTCAAAATGTACCAGTATTATTTTGGATTTTTTTTAAAGTAATATTCAAAGTCTTTATATTTACTTCAATTGTTCAATGATTTTTCCTATGGAAAACATTAAAAAAGATTATATGTACTATGTAAAAAGTGATTTTGATTTAGTATAATAGTTAGTGGAAAAAAATGGGAATAACGGAATTGAAAGTATTGCTTATTCTTTGGAAGGTGAAGGGGAGGAAAGCTTTGTTAAATTATTTATATCCAAGTATCTTTATCATGACTTTAATCATTTTATTTTTTTGTTATAGATACTTTAAAGGTTATATTACTCTACTAAAATATTTATATTGGATCATCTTTGGAATCTACATTACATGTCTCGTGGATATTACTTTGTTCCCATTTCCTTATCAAAAAAATCTAATTCAAGTCATGATTGAGGATCACTTAGGATATACAAATAATTTTGTCCCTTTTAAAGTAGTTGTAGATTCAATAAGTTATGGATCATTTTCAATTGCTCTAAAGCAAGTTGGCGGAAATATTGTATTATTTATGCCAATAGGATTTGCTTTGCCAGTTCTGTATCCTAAAATTATGAAAAGTAGAACGATATTAGTTGGTTTTACTGTAAGTTTAGGGATTGAAATAATCCAAGGAACCATGGGATTTTTTCTTGGATATAATTATCGATCATGCGACATTGATGATTTATTATTAAATACATTTGGTACTGTATTAGGAGTCGTATTCTTTAGTTTAAGTACTAAATTATCTATTAAACCAAGACTATTAGAAGAAAGTCGTTAATCAATATATAAAAAGACAAGGAGCATGATGCTACTTGTCTTTTTGTAACTTCTGGAGTTCTTTCACTGTCACAAATTTATATCCATCTTTCGATAATAAATCCAATATCCCCTTAATTGTTGCTAATTCTTTACCAGTTTTATCATACATCGGATGAATTAAAATAATTGAACCCGGTTTAATATTTTTCTTTACATAGTTTATTTTGTCTTCAGGTTTTGTGTAAAAAGTATCTGGCTCCAAATTCCATGTAATCGTTTCTCTGTTATGTTTATGCATGTAATACGGTAACCCAAATAGTTTTTTCCCATTTGGTGGACGGAACTCAATTTCCCCTTTATAGCCAGCTTTTCGAATTAGTTTATCTGTCTTTTCTATTTCATTTTTGATAAATGAAGGTGATTTTAACACCATTCTGTCATGAGAATATGTATGATTTCCAACTTGTTGTCCCGCATCCACAATTTTTTTAGCTTCCTCGGGATTCTTTTCAATTGGCTGTTTTCGCATAGATTGTTGCTATTTTGACCATACTCCTAAAGGGTGCTAAAATACTTGTTTGGGAGGTGCTTTTTCAATGATGGAACATGTTTATGCTGATTTCACTGATTTATCAAAACAAGACCAAATCAAGTTATTCAATCGCTTAAAAACAGAGTTCTTCTGTAATGATGAAGAAGAAATAGCTGACACATACACTACAATTAGAGAAACTCGCTTTAGCGAAGGTCTTGGTTGTGTTCATTGTGGAAGTGTAAAGGTTAAGCGAAACGGTAAATATCGTGGGAGACAGCGTTACTTCTGTCATGATTGCAGCAAGTCATTTAATGACTTAACAAATACTCCGATTTCAGGTTCACGATATCTTGGAAAATGGGCTAAATATTTTCGTATGATGATTGAAGGCTACACCTTACCAAAAATTGCTGAAGAGCTTAAAATTCACATATCCACTTGTTTCTATTGGAGGCACAAGATTTTATTTGCATTGCGTTCTTTAGGATTTCAAGGTTTAAAGGGAATCGTTGAAAGCGACGAGACCTTTTTCAAAGAGTCCTTTAAAGGGCGTAAAGTAGAAGGCAGAGACCCCAAAGAACGTGGTGGAAGAGACCCGAAAAGAGGTATAAGTAATCTGAAAATTGCAGTTGTAGTTGCACAAGACCGTAATGGTCAAGTAGTTGTTAGAAAAGCTGGTCGTGGTCGTGTCCGAGCAGAAGAAATAGATGCGGTAATTGGGGAGTATATAGACCCCTCTGCTTTGTTATGCACTGATACTGCTACAAACTATAAAAAGTTTGCATTGGATAAAGGTCTAAAACATGAAACAATCAATGTTAGTAAAGAAGGGTATGTTAAAAAAGGCATATACCATGTTCAACATGTCAATAGCTTTCATAAACGTCTTGGAGATTGGATGGATAGATTTCAAGGAGTAGCCACTAAATATCTCGATAACTACCTATACTGGTTCAAATTCTTACAACAAAATAAGAAGTTAGCTACTAAGGATAGAGTAAAGGGTATGATGTTAGGTTCCTGTCAAAATCCTAATTACATTACAGTTAAGTATTTACGAGAAGTATAAATATAGTTGGATTAGAACAAAAAAGCCATATCAATTGATATGACTCTAAAGGCATATTATGCAACTAACGAATGCGTTAGCCATCCATGAATCCACAGATTCACAATAGTGAATGGAAGTTTATATCGTACTCCCATGGTAGTTGCTTAAGGAAATTTAAATTTATATTAAACTTTAATAATTTCATTTTTTTTCATTTTCTTCAGTATTAAATAAATCAGTTAAAGGATTTTGAATTGAACTGAAATACGTTGAAAACATATTAAGAATTCCTACAACGAACAGTATCCATCCGAAGCCTCTTAGTAAAACAGGTCCAACAAAATTAGTAAAATAAGTTAAAGTGACAATTAAAAGACCAAATATAATGTACATTGCACTGACTGGATTTTTCATGTTTATTTCTCAACCTCTCGATGTAAATTTTATTGTTAGTAAATAATTCCATATTTTACGCATAAATTCCTTCTTCAACTAACAATAATTTTCCTTTACTAATACATTATTTTATAAAAGCAACAAACTTTACGAAAACAGCCTTTCAATTTCATTACCGATTAGAAAAAAAGTAGCTTTTGCATTGTATTGATCTAAAAGTGGAAGAATGTCATCAACGTTTTTTGTTGGACCGTCGTCAAATGTTAAAGCCACTACTTTTTGGTTAGTGTGTACTTCGTTTGTTAATCCACCAAAAAGCTGAAAAGATCTTGCATTCATTAGCTTGTACAATCCAAATAAGATCAGAAACAAAATTAGAATACTTGCACTTATTTTAAGTAGTCTTTTTTTCATCTATTTTACCTGTCTTTCTAGATATTGAAATTAAACATAATTATATCATCACTAATTAAAAAAGAATAAAAGAAGGAAATTAAAGGGAATTTAAGAGTGATGGAAGAAGTAGTGTAATACAGATTAAGGTTCTTCTTTTTCGGGAGTATTTTTTGAAAATAAGTTTTTATTTAGTTAAAACAATCTACTTGCAAAGTTATCAGTTTAGTATTAAACTGATAACAAGATCGATCAAAGAGGTGCAAAAATGTTAAATAGTCATAATGAATCTTCTGCAAACAAATCAAAAAATTTAGCAGTATTACTTTGGTTTCGATTAGCTCGTTTTTATCTTAAAAATGTTAGAGAATCAAATAATCATTTGAAAAAGTGGGGACTGACGACTGCTCAATTTGATGTAATTGTACATGTAGGGAGAAATAAGCGTCTTACTCAGCAAGAATTAGCCGATAAATTAGTTGTTACAAAAGGAAATGTGACTCATCTATTAAAGAAAATGGAAGAGCTTCAGTGGATTAAAAGAGAAGTTGAATGGAAAAACAAATATCTCTCTTTAACAGAGATAGGTCAAAAAATGTATGAAGAAATCATTCCTACACAGGATGAGTTTCAACAAGCTCAATTCAACAAATTAACTGAAGAAGAACAATTACAATTACTTACTTTATTAAGGAAATTAAATAAAAAATGAATTAGAGCGGAGGAGAGTTTATGGAGAAAATGAAAGGCATACATCATATCACTGCGATAGTTGGTGATCCACAAGAAAATATGGATTTCTACGCTGGGATTTTAGGCTTACGCTTTGTGAAAAAAACAATTAATTTTGATGATCCAGGTACGTATCACTTTTATTTTGGAAATGAAGCTGCACAACCAGGGACGATCATGACTTTTTTCCCTTGGGCTAATGCATATAAAGGAAAAGTAGGAAGTGGGCAAGTAGGAATCACAACTTTCTTAATCCCAGCTAACTCAATGGAATTTTGGGAAGCGCGTTTAGCATCATTTAATATTCATACAAAAAAAGTAAGTCGATTTGGAGAAACATTTCTTCAATTTGAAGACTTTCATGGCTTACAGCTTGAATTAGTGGAAAGGGAAGCTGGCCAGGAAAATACTTGGGAATTTAATGGTGTTACAAAGGATGTAGCAATTAAAGGGTTTGGTGGTGCAGTTTTATATTCTGGAGCACCGAATAAAACAGCTGAACTGTTGGAAAACGTAATGGAATTAGAATGCTTAGGTCAAGAGGGGAATTATTTACGTTTTAAGGCTGCTAGCGATATCGGAAATATGATCGATATTGAATTAGCAGCAGTAGGAAGAGGCGCTATGGGAGTTGGAACTGTCCATCATATTGCATGGAGGGCAAGTAATGATGAAGAACATGTAAAATGGCAAGAAAAGTTATATGACAATCATTATGGAGTTACTGAAGTAAAAGATCGAAATTATTTTAATGCAATTTATTTTCGTGAAAATGGTGGACTTTTATTTGAAATTGCAACTGATCCACCAGGATTTATGATTGATGAGGATATAGACCATTTAGGAGAACAGTTAATGCTACCAAAGTGGCAGGAACCACATCGTGAAATAATAGAAAATCACTTGCAACCAATTGTTGTTAGAGAAGTGAAAGGAGAATGAAGATGAAGCACGTATTTAATAGAGGAAGTAATCCATCAAAGCCAACATTTTTATTATTACATGGTACAGGTGGGAATGAACTTGATCTATTACCAATTGCAGGTATGATCGATGATGAAGCTTCTGTATTATCTGTAAGAGGTAATGTGAGCGAAAATGGAATGCCACGTTTTTTTAAGCGATTAGCTGAAGGTGTATTTGATATGGAAGATTTAGTTTTCCGTACAAAAGAATTAAAAGAGTTTATTGAATCGGCGTCCGAAGAACATGGATTTGATTCGAATAATATGATCGCAATTGGTTATTCAAACGGTGCAAACATTGCAGGTAGCTTACTGTTCAATTATGAAAATGTATTTAAAGGCGCAATGCTATTCCATCCAATGGTACCGATTCGTGATTTAGAATTGCCAAATATGAAAGATGTGTCAGTCTTCATTGGTGCAGGCAAAAATGATCCAATTTGTTTACCCCAAGAAACAGAAGAATTAGCATCATTGTTAGACGGCGCTGGTGCAAAAGTCGTTACACATTGGGAAAACATGGGGCATAGCTTAACTAGATCGGAAATTGAAGCAGCAGCTGATTGGTACAAAAATAACTTTTAAGGAGCATGCAATAATGATGAAATCTTTTTCTCCAGCGGATTTAAGTGATCGTGATAATTATAAGTTCTTGATTGGTGGGATTATTCCAAGACCAATTGCTTTTGTTACAACTGAATCAAATGAGAATGTCTTAAATGGAGCACCATTTAGCTATTTCAACATCGTAACGTCTAATCCACCTATGATATCTGTATCTGTTCAGCGACAAAATGGTAAACAAAAAGATACAGCTAGAAATGCGATTGAGAAAAAAGAGTTCGTTGTCCATATTGTTGATGAATCAAATGTTGAAGCGATTAATAAAACAGCTGCTGCATTGCCACCTACTGAGAGCGAAGTTGAATTAGCAGGGTTAACCCCAGTGGAAAGTGTAATGGTTTCAGTCCCAGGAGTGAAGGAGTCAAAAATTCGAATGGAATGTATCTTAGAACAGGCAATTCCATTAGGAACAGATAACGAGGCTTGCGACTTATTAATAGGCAAGGTTGTTTATTTTCATATAGAAGATGAAATTTATGAAAATGGACGGATCGATGCAGATGGCTTAAAAGCAGTTAGTCGTTTAGCAGGGAATGATTATGCTAAAGTTGGAGAAATGTTTACAATTGATCGTCCTAAATAAGTTTAAAAAGATTGAAGGGTAAAGTCGCATGGACTTTACCCTTTATTTTTGTTTGAAAATATTAGCTTTCTAAATTTAAATAGTAAAATTTTATCATTAGTATTAATACTTTTTGTCTGCACATAGTATATAGTTGATGATATTAAATAGACTGTCCATTTTTGGAGGTCTTTTTTTTTGTACGAGCTATTAATTAATTGCTAAATGTCTACGAAAAAAAGTAGAAAATAATTAAAAGAAAAATGAACGTTTTGCAGAACCTAATCGTATAACAAATGAAAACTAAATAAATATTGAATAAGTTAGCTAGGAAGGAGGAAGAAATGGCTGATTTAGATGAATTAGAAATTATAAAGTATGCTCAGCAAGGTGACCAAGATGCATTTGCTATACTATTTCAAATCCATTATTCCTTTTTATATAAATACGTATTGAAGATGACGTTAAATCAACAAACTGCAGAAGATTTAGTGCAGGATACGATGTTGAAAGGTTATGACAATATAAAGAAATACAACGGTCAATCCAAATTTTCAACTTGGTTAATTACAATCGCTACTAGACTTTATTTAGATCAACAAAGAAAGAAAAAGCGCGAATGGTTTTGGCAAAAAAATGAGTCTGTAGAATTATCACGATCCTTAAATTGGCAGTTGGCTTATAAAGGGTTCGAGTGGAGTGATATTATGGAGGGTTTTGAAAAGCTTAAATCGGAAGTGCGGGCGGCCATATTATTAAAGCATTACTACGGCTATACGAACGAAGAAATTGGAAATATGATGGGAATTCGAGAAGGAACGGTTAAATCAAGAATTCATCATGGGATGAAGGAATTAAGAAAGGAGTTAATGCAAGATGGATAAAGAAGAAATTGTTTCAGCGTTTAAGCAGTTTGATGAATTAACGAATGTACATGAACCCTCAATCAACGCGATTACAGAAAAAATTAAAAGTCATCAAGAAAAAAAGAAAACCATTTTTCTTAAAGAACTAATCTTATTCATCTGTGTAGCGTGCAGTCTATTTATCGGTGCACTACTTATATCGTTAGAAGCACCAGTAAGTATTGTTATTATTCAATGTTTAGGTTTCATTGCTATACCAATTATTTATAAACGAGATAAAAAGAAAATTGAAAGTGAGTGGATTTAAAATGGAATGGACAACGGAAAATATTATCATTTTAGTGTTAGTCTTCATAATTTTAATAATTCAAAGTATCACACTTTTTACAAAAGCAAAAAAGAGAAGTCGTTCAGCATGGTTATGGGGGCTGTTAGGAATGATTCAATTCCCTTGGCCTAGTATCTTCTTTTACTTTTTAGTTGTTCGAAAAGATCGAAAAAAACTAAATTAAGAAAGTGGGCGGTTTGGGATGGAAATCAGACCAGCGTTAAATATAAAAGAGACAACATTTCAAAAATGGATAAATGGGATTTCGCTACTAATAACCGTTTTATCTGGAGCCTATTTAATGATGATGTATCATAAGCTACCAAGCGAAATACCAATGCATTTTAATGTGAATGGAGATATCGATAATTGGGGACCGAAATGGACAATATTCATTATATGGGGGGTTGGGCTTATTCTTTATTTCGTCAATTCTAACCTTCAGACAATTCCTCAAAAATATAATTATATCGTAAAAATTACACAAGAAAACGCTGAGAAACAATACAAATTAGTGCTGCAAATGATGTCATTTTTAAAGTTAGAACTCATGATTATAATTGTATACCTTATCT
This sequence comes from Gottfriedia sp. NPDC057991, assembly GCF_042886615.1. Classification (NCBI taxonomy): domain Bacteria; kingdom Bacillati; phylum Bacillota; class Bacilli; order Caryophanales; family Bacillaceae; genus Gottfriedia; species Gottfriedia sp. NPDC057991. The sequence goes on along the minus strand of NZ_JBHVQN010000003.1, from coordinate 230,791 downwards.
GGGTAGTTGTACAAAATTCAAAAGGAACGATGGATCAACTGAATATTTTTGTTATGGTAGGGTTTGTAATTTGTTTATTTAGTACACTGATTGTGTATGTGATTAAATCAAGAAAATATCGATAGTGTAGAAATACTAGACTAATTGGAACGGTTCAATTAGGTCTAGTATTTTTAATTTTATGTTTGACAATTTTAGTGTATCACCTGTATAGTACACGTATAAGGTGTATTAATCGAGTAATACGCATAGTGATGTATTAAGTGTATGAACTAAGTAGTACACACACATGCTAATTAAATTGAATTAAGAACGAGGAGGTGGATTGATGGAATTTATAGTGAATAACCGTGAACCCGTTTATTTACAGGTCGTTAGGCATTTTAAACAACAAATTGCCAAAAGACTATTAGAAGCTGGTCAAGAGATACCATCAAGAAGAGAATTAGCTGTTCAATTTAATATAAATCCAAATACTGTACAAAAAGCATACAAGGAAATGGAGGAACAAGGATTGATTACGACTGAACGAAATTTCCCTAGTAAGATTACGACTGATATAAAAGTGTTAAATAGTGTACGAAATGAATTGATTATGGAAGCTGTAAATGAATTCGTCGATTCAATTAAAGTAATAAATGTTCCTGTGGAAGAATTACTTACAATGGTTAAACAAAACTATGAACAAAAGATAAAAGAAGAAATGAAAGGAGATGCTTAAATGATCCAAGTAAAAAATGTTTCAAAAAAATATGGTCGGAAAAATGTTTTACGTGATATTTCTTTTACTGCAAATAAAGGAGAAATCACTTGTTTAATAGGCATTAACGGTGTTGGTAAATCTACAACGATGAAGGCGATTATGGGGATTACGCCAATCGATCGCGGAGAAATATTAATAGATGATAAGAAAATGAATCATACAATGTACGAAAATATCACCTTTATACCAGATACACTTACAATGCTTCCTAGTTTTACAGTTGGAGAAGCAATGCAGTTTATGAAAGACTTTTATGTAAATTGGAATCCAGAGCGTGCAAAAGAATTACTTGGATTTTTCCGTTTAAAGGAAGATGAGAAATTAGGTGAGCTTTCAAAAGGGAATGCTGCAAAAGCCAATTTACTTTTTGGTTTAGGACTAGATGTAGATTATGTTCTGATGGATGAACCTTTTTCTGGTATCGATATGTTTAGTAGAGAGCAAATTGCAAAAGTGTTTACGAGTCACTTAATTGAGGATCGAGGCGTGATTATAACCACGCACGAAATTAGTGATATTGAGCATTTAATCGATAAGGTCATTTTATTAGATAACGGTGAAATTCTGAAAGAGTTTTATACTGAAGAAATTCGATTAGAAGAAGGTAAATCAGTTATGGATGTAATGAGAGAGGTGTATGACCGTTAATTTTAATTAATTAAAATTAATAAAAATATCACAATTCGTTCTAAATGAAAATCACCCATTGTGTTTAAATGTACATGAGGTGAGTAAATTGAAAGTTGATTTGATAGGTGGAACTGAACAAACTCTTAAAGAATTAAAAAAAACAATGATACTTGCGATGAGAGTAAGATTAAGGCCAACTAAAGAACAAGAAAAACAATTATGGAAATCAGTGGGAACTGCTAGATGGGCTTATAACTGGGCATTGTCCAAACAAGAAGAAAATTATAAAAACGGTGGGAAGTTTATTTCTGATGGCATATTAAGAAAAGAATTAACTGTATTAAAACAAACTGATGAATTTTCTTGGTTGTATGAAGTATCGAATAATATTACAAAACAAGCGATAAAAGATCTTTGTGAAGCGTATAAGAAATTCTTTAAAGGGTTAACTGATAAACCACGATTCAAAAGTAGAAGAAAATCAAAATCATCTTTTTATAACGATAATGTGAAGTTGAAAATAGGTGGAAATAAAGTATTGATTGAGAAGGTCGGTTGGGTTGTAGTTTCTGAATGTATACCAGATGAAAAATACTATAATCCTAGAATAAGTCACGACGGAAAATACTGGTATCTTTCTGTAGGGATTGAGGTATCAAAACCAATTCTTGAACTGACGAATGTCTCACTTGGAATTGATGTAGGAATTAAAGAGTTAGCCGTTTGTTCAGATGGCATTAAGAAGAAAAATATTAACAAAACAAGCACTGTTAAAAGTGTAGAGAAACGCCTACGTAGGTTGCAGCGTCAAGTTTCTCGTAAATATGAAATGAATAAGGAGGGAAACCGTTTTGTCAAAACAAGCAACATTATAAAAATCGAAAAGAAGATACAACACCTCCATAGAAGGTTGACAAATATCAGACTAAATCATCATCATCAATCCACGAGCGAAATAGTGAAAACCAAACCATATCGCATCGTAATGGAAAGTTTAAATATCAGAGGGATGATGAAGAATAAGCACCTTTCAAAAGTTATTGCAAAGCAGTGTTTATTTAAATTCAAACGCCAGATTCAATATAAATGTGAAAAATATGGCATTGAATTTTTTGAAGCTGATAAATGGTACCCATCTTCTAAAATGTGTTCAAGTTGTGGGAATTTGAAAAAAAATTTAAAACTATCAGATCGATTCTATAAATGTGAATGCGGTCATGAAATCGATCGAGATGTAAACGCAGCGATCAACTTGTCACGATATAAATTAGTAAACTGACACCTAGACGTCATTACTGATATGTAGGGTTCGTTGTATCCGAATTTACGCCCTTGGAGTGTTAGATCAAACGAAAGTAGCTTAACTAGGCAAAATCGGACACGAAGAATAGGGAAATAAACGAAATCTATAAAAATAATAGATATAATTATTGGTTTTTATAATTTTTGGCAACGGTGTATGAATCGTGAATCGATATTTAAAACTAGTTAATTTTGAGGTTAATCGATTTTTTAAATTATATATAGGGTTATTAATTGTAGTAGCTATATCACAGTTTGTAAGTTTATTTGTAGTAAAGTCCAACTATATGAAAGCGGCTAATGATGCAAACTATGCAAGTTCTTTGAAAGCAACAGAAGAGTTTATCTCTTCAAATGGGTTACTTAACTTTAATCAGGTTGCTAATCACCCACTATTTATTGGTCCAATTGTCATATGTATCGCATTAATGATGTTCTATGTTTTTATCATTTGGTACAGAGATTACTTCGGGAAAAACACATTTATTTACCGTTTATTTATGTTACCAACATCAAGAATGACAATTTACTTTGCGAAAGCAAGTACGATCTTAATTATGGTGTTAAGTTTACTCGCTTTTCAATTAATACTATTACCAATTGAAATAAATGTATTTCAAAATATTGTTCCAAGTGATCTTTTAGGGAAAATGAGTACGGTTGAACTTTTTATGAATCCCAATATTTTTGCAATGGTGTTACCAAGTAACTTTGAGGATTTCATTTTTAGGTATCTTATTGGAATGGGATTAGTGTTTACTCTTTTCACATTCATTCTATTAGAACGTAGTTATCGCTGGAAAGGTATATTATTTGGGATTTTATACGCTATGGCGATTGTAGTTTTAATTCTTATACCAGAGATTATTCAATCTTACGTTTTTGGAAATGATTTCTCATTTTATCCAAGCGAAGTCATTTATATGGAAATAGGTCTTTTTGCAATCATTATTACAGGTTCAATCTTATTTAGTAAATATTTATTAAAAAACAAAGTATCGGTGTAAGGAGGAGTTTAGAATGAAGCGATATCGTAATTTGGCAGTAATAGCCGTTGTCACGACAATCAGTTTAGGTACGTTTTTTACGAAAGTAGCTATGTCAGAAAGCAAGTTGCCTAAATTTTACTTAAAGACCGAAAATGGAGATTCGAAATACGTTAAAAATTTAGTTCTTAGCGGTGGATACGGTCAGGATGGAGGTAGGGGCTTAAGTATCACTACTGACGGAAGTGAATATAAAGATACTAATTCAATTCTTAGTGAACTTGATAGTGAATACTATGACTTAAAAAAATTAAATGATTTAAAAAAGAAAGAAAGAAACTTTATGCGCGGAAAAATTTCTTCTTCTCAATTTTATATCGATAAAGATTTTGCATGGCACGCCGAGGTAAAAGGTGGAAAACTTGATGGTACGTATGAGCATAAAAATAATCATTTTAAAATGTATATAGATGGTCTTGATCTTCAAAATAAAGACCGTTATAAATTTAAAATTGATATCCAAGGTGAAGAAAACTACTCATATATAGATGTAGAGGATGTACAATTAATTGGTAAAGATTTAGTTGTCACTACTTATCAAAATAAAACGATAGATAATAATACAAAATCAGATGTAAATGTCGATCAAACTGAACTAGTTATGTATCGAATTAATGTAAACCAAAAGAAAATTGTTGATCGTAAAGTGATTAATAAATCATCCAATGACCAAAAGACACACACTCATACTGAATTACAAAATACGATATCAGAATCAGATCAAACGATTCCTTCTAAATTCAGTGTCTACAAAAAGGCAAAACTAAAGGATACAGTTCAAACGAATGGAGAAACAACAACTGAAGAAATTAGTAATGAAGTATTCGTATTTAATTTAGAAACTGATAAAGAAGAACCTTTAAATTTATCGAATGAACAAAAAGAACAATTGAAGCGGAGTAATGTAATCCTTGATAAAGATAACTTGTATTTTATAACGAACGGTGATAAAGATCTTTCAGTATTAATGTATAATCTAAACAATAAAAAAGTCGAAGGTGCACCAGTTCATATTTCTAAAATAAATGCTAATAACCTTTCAAATTATAAAATTATTGATGGAAAACTATATGCAATTACGAATAACAATGAGAATCCTGGAAAGTTAAATAAAGATTTGATTATTTCCGATTTAACAAGCGGACAAAGTGTTTTCGAAGGTAAGATTGATGTGAAGAACATTAAAGGAAATGCTAGTAAAGCATTAAAAAAATTACAGATATATGATTTTAAGGTTGAATAAGTAGGGCAGGAAAAAGAAAAGACATGGGTTATAGGAAAAGATTTTATAAAACTTATAAAATCTTTTCCTACTCCTTCTCTTTCTTTATTCCTGTTCTTTTTTTTATCTCATCCTTCACTTTGGGAATATACGTTCTAGTTTAATTACTTGAATTCGTATTTAAACATCGATAATATGTAAAGATGATTATTTTTTAAAGTACGTTTGTTCTGTTTTTGATTGATTTTTGAAATTTTGTGGTAAAATAGAAGGATAGGTATGTTTTGGAAATGGAGGCGGGGAAGATGGAGCAGGGATTCGAGGTAGTTTCTAATTATTCACCTCAAGGCGACCAGCCAAATGCGATTAAGCAGTTAGTTGATGGAGTTAGAAATGGTAAAGAGCATCAAGTTTTATTAGGTGCTACAGGTACGGGAAAAACGTTTACCATTTCAAATGTAATTAAAGAAATAGGAAAACCAACATTAGTATTTGCTCACAATAAAACATTAGCAGGGCAATTATACAGTGAATTAAAAGACTTCTTTCCTAATAATGCAGTTGAGTATTTCGTTAGTTACTATGATTATTTTCAGCCAGAAGCTTATGTACCTCAAACGGATACTTATATTGAAAAAGATTCAAGTATTAATGATGAAATTGATAAATTACGTCACTCTGCGACTTCCTCCCTTTTTGAACGTAAGGATGTCATTATTGTAGCGAGTGTATCTTGTATTTACGGTTTAGGTTCTCCTGAAGAATATCGTGAATTAGTTTGTTCTCTTCGTATTGGAATGGAAATTAGTAGAGACGACCTATTACATAAACTAGTAGATATTCAGTATGCGCGTAATGATATTGACTTCTCACGTGGTACATTCCGAGTTCGTGGAGATGTTGTTGAAATATTCCCGGCATCACGTGATGAGCACTGTATTCGTGTGGAATTTTTTGGTGATGAAATTGAAAGAATTAGAGAAGTGGATGCATTAACAGGTGAAATTTTAGGTGACCGTGAACACGTTGCAATTTTCCCGGCTTCCCACTTCGTTACACGTGAAGAAAAAATGAAAATCGCCATTAAAAATATTGAAGTTGAGTTAGAAGAACGATTAAAGGAAATGCGAGATAACGGTAAGTTACTAGAAGCTCAAAGGCTTGAGCAACGAACTAGATATGATTTAGAAATGATGAACGAGATGGGATTTTGTTCAGGAATTGAAAACTATTCCCGTCATCTGACGCTGAGACCACCAGGTTCTACGCCTTATACATTATTAGACTATTTTCCAGAAGATTTCTTAATGGTGATTGACGAGTCACATGTTACGGTTCCGCAAATTCGAGGAATGTTTAACGGTGACCAAGCTCGAAAGCAAGTATTAGTAGATCATGGATTCCGACTGCCTTCAGCATTGGATAATCGACCTTTAAAGTTTGCAGAGTTTGTGGAAAAAGTTCAACAAACTATTTACGTAACTGCGACACCTGGACCATATGAGCTAGAACTGTGTCCTGAGAAAGTAGAGCAAATTATTCGTCCAACTGGTCTACTAGATCCGACGATAGATGTTCGTCCGATTGAAGGTCAAATTGATGATCTGATCGATGAAATTCGTAATCGAATTGCTAAAAATGAGAGAGTACTAATTACTACTCTAACGAAGAAAATGTCTGAAGATTTAACGGATTATTTGAAAGAAATCGGAATTAAGGTTAACTATTTACATTCTGAAATTAAAACGCTTGAACGAATTGAAATTATTCGCGATCTTCGTTTAGGTAAATATGACGTATTAATTGGTATTAACCTTTTACGTGAAGGTATAGATATTCCTGAAGTTTCATTAGTCGTAATTTTAGATGCAGATAAAGAAGGATTTTTACGATCTGAACGATCATTAATCCAAACAATTGGTCGAGCAGCAAGGAATTCAAATGGTCATGTTATTATGTATGCTGATAAAATGACGAATTCGATGAATATTGCTATTAATGAAACAATGCGTCGTCGTGAGATTCAGGAAGAATATAACCAAAAACATGGAATCACTCCTAAAACGATTATTAAGCAAGTACGTGATGTGATTCGAGCTACTTCTGTTGCTGAAGAAGAAGAAGTTTATGAAAATGGTATTAGTGCTAAATATAAGAAAATGAACAAAAAAGAACGTCATTTATTTATTCAATCAATTGAAATGGAAATGAAGGACGCAGCGAAGGCGCTTGATTTTGAACGAGCAACAGAACTTCGTGACTTAATATTAGAATTGAAGTCTGAGAGGTGAAGAACTTGAAAAGTATGAATGAAATAATTATTAAAGGGGCCAGAGCGCATAACTTAAAAAATATCGATGTAACGATCCCTCGTAATCAATTAGTGGTTGTGACCGGTTTATCGGGATCAGGTAAGTCATCTCTAGCATTTGATACGATTTATGCAGAAGGTCAACGCAGATATGTAGAATCTTTATCTGCGTATGCACGTCAATTTTTAGGTCAAATGGATAAACCCGATGTTGATTCAATTGAAGGACTTTCACCTGCGATTTCAATTGATCAAAAAACGACTAGCCGAAATCCTCGTTCGACAGTTGGTACTGTAACAGAGATTTACGACTATTTAAGACTTCTGTATGCTCGAATTGGAACGCCGATTTGTCCAAATCACGGTATTGAAATTACTTCTCAAACAGTTGAACAAATGGTAGATCGTGTAATGGAATATCCTGAACGAACGAAAATTCAAGTACTGGCTCCTGTGGTATCTGGTCGTAAAGGGACACATGTAAAAGTATTTGAAGAAATTAAAAAACAAGGGTTCGTTCGTGTTCGTGTTGATGGGGAGCTATTTGATGTATCTGATGAAATAGAATTAGAGAAAAATAAGAAGCATTCGATCGAAGTTGTAATTGACCGAATTGTTGTAAAAGATGGTGTAGCATCTCGACTAGCTGATTCTCTTGAAACAGCATTAAAACTAGGAGAAGGTCGAGTAATCATTGATGTAATGGGTGAAGAAGAATTACTTTTTAGTGAACATCATGCATGTCCTTTATGTGGTTTCTCAATTGGGGAATTAGAACCGCGCATGTTTTCGTTTAACAGCCCGTTTGGAGCTTGTCATTCATGTGATGGATTAGGAACGAAATTAGAAGTGGATATAAACTTAGTGATCCCAAATGATGAATTAACACTTAAAGAAAATGCTATAGCACCGTGGGAATCAATTAGCTCAATGTATTATCCGCAATTACTAGAGAGTGTTTGTAATCATTACGGAATCGATATGAATATTCCATTTAAAGACATACCAAAAGATCTACAAGATAAAATTCTTTATGGTAGTAATGGTGAACAAATCTATTTTAAATACGATAACGAGCAAGGTCATGTACGAGAAGCAATGATTGAATTTGAAGGTGTTATTTCGAATGTAGAAAGACGTTTTAAAGAAACATCTTCAGATTTTATTCGTGAGCAAATGGAAAAGTACATGGCGCAACAGCATTGTCCAACTTGTAAAGGGCATCGTCTAAGAAAAGAGGCTCTTGCAGTATTTATTGGTGGCTTGCATGTTGGTGAAGTAACAAAAATGTCGGTTAAAGAAGCGTTTGATTTCTTTGGATCGCTTGATTTAACGCCAAAACAAGAAAAAATTGCAAATCTAATCCTTCGAGAAATTAGAGAGCGTTTAGGCTTTTTAGTAAATGTAGGTTTAGATTATTTAACATTGAACCGAGCTGCAGGTACATTATCTGGTGGAGAAGCTCAACGAATTCGTTTGGCGACTCAAATTGGTTCGAGATTAACTGGAGTATTATATATTTTGGATGAGCCATCAATTGGATTACACCAACGTGATAATGATCGTTTAATCTCAACATTGTTAAATATGAGAGACATCGGAAATACTTTAATTGTTGTAGAACATGATGAAGATACGATGCTAGCAGCAGATTATTTGATTGATATCGGACCGGGAGCTGGTATTCACGGTGGACAGGTCATTTCACAAGGAACTCCAAATGAAGTAATGAATGATCAAAATTCATTAACAGGGAAGTACTTATCGGGTGAGAAGTTTATCCCTGTACCGCTTGAGCGTAGAAAAGGCGATGGACGTGAAATTAAAATTGTTGGAGCAAAAGAAAATAATTTAAAAAATATATCAACTTCATTCCCATTAGGTACGTTCGTTGCAGTAACGGGTGTTTCAGGATCAGGGAAAAGTACATTAATTAATGAGATTTTATATAAATCATTAGCTCAAAAATTAAATGGTTCGAAAGTACGTCCAGGGGAGCATAAAGAAATTAAAGGCATTGAACAATTGGAGAAGGTTATTGATATTGATCAATCACCAATTGGTCGTACTCCTCGTTCAAATCCGGCTACTTATACTGGTGTATTTGATGATATTCGAGATGTATATGCTGCTACGAATGAGTCAAAGGTTCGCGGTTATAAGAAAGGCCGTTTTAGCTTCAACGTTAAAGGCGGTAGATGTGAAGCATGTCGAGGCGATGGAATTATTAAAATAGAGATGCATTTCTTACCTGATGTATACGTACCATGTGAGGTTTGTCATGGTAAACGATATAATCGAGAAACGTTAGAAGTAAAGTATAAAGATAAATCGATATCTGAAGTTTTAGATATGACAGTTGAGTATGCAGTTTCATTCTTTGAAAATATTCCAAAGATTAAACGTAAACTTCAAACGTTAAATGATGTAGGTTTAGGTTATATTACATTAGGTCAACCTGCTACGACTTTATCTGGCGGAGAAGCACAGCGTGTAAAACTAGCTTCTGAACTTCATAAACGTACGAATGGAAGAACTTTATATATATTAGATGAACCTACTACGGGGCTTCATGTTGATGATATTGCACGATTATTAGTTGTTTTACAAAGACTAGTAGATAATGGAGATACTGTACTTGTAATTGAACATAACTTAGATGTCATTAAAGCAGCCGACCATCTAATCGATCTAGGACCAGAAGGTGGAGACAAAGGTGGTACTATCGTAGCAACCGGTACACCAGAGAAACTATGTAAAGTCGAAGCGTCTCATACAGGTAAGTATTTAAAAGTTGTATTAGAACGTGACAAAGCAAGAATGGAAAAACGAATGGCATTGATGGAGTCTTAAAAGAAGACTCTTTTTATAAGTGTATAATTATTGAAATATTGATGTGATAGAGTAGTTGATTGGAACGAAAAGGGTGCTCAACTCCAGCTGAATTAGCTGGATAGCGAGCATCCTGGAACGGAAATCAACTATTCTTCTTTTTCTTTGTCAGATTGTTGAGTCAATAGGAAAACGCATATTAAGTGATCATTAATGATGATAATATTATCATTTTTTGGATGAGTTGATTATAGGTGTGAATAAGTTTGAGCAATTTAATTTTACGAACAAACTCTATTAATTGTTTATTCTTGTGAAGTTAAAAATATTTATAAGCTATTTTTTAGAAAACAAATCAAATGATGATTATAAAACGTTGATGTTCGATTTTATTTGACCTACAACTGATTAACAAGCTATTATGCAACTCTAAGTAAAGGATATTTGAATAGTATTTATTGACAAGATTTTTTTAACAGCGTAAGAAAATGAGGCAACCCCTTATTCGTTGTGTTTGTTTTAAGGACTTAATGTTATTCATAGTTCCTTTTACTTGAAAAGTAGTCCACATTTCTTTAATGTTTTAACATAGAATAAATAATGAAAAAGAAAAATTAGTAATGTTAAAAAATATGAGGGCGCATCGATAGAGAGGAGATTTTTTTTTGAAAAAACTATATCGATCTTCTAAAGATTCTATGCTTGCGGGTGTATGTGGTGGATTAGGTAAGTATTTTAATTTGGACAGTACATTAATCCGTTTACTGTTTGTTATATTATTCTTCGTAGGATTTGGAGCACTTCTATTTGTGTATTTAATTTGGATATTTGTTGTTCCAGAAGAAGGTGACGTGAAATAAATGAGATGGTTATTTTCATTAGCTATTAATAGCTTAGTTTTTATTGTAGTAGCAGGATTTCTGCAACCAGATTTTTATGTAAAAAATGTTCCAACGGCCATAATTGCTGCGTTGGTGTTATCGATCTTAAATACAATTATTCGCCCAATCTTAATTTTAATAACTTTACCTGTAACCATTTTTACAATGGGATTATTCCTGTTTATTATTAATGCATTTACGCTAGAAATTACTGATTATTTATTAGGAGATGCCCTACGAGTAAATGGTTTTGGAACTGCTATTATCGCATCGATTCTAATTAGCACATTCAGTATGTTAATTCAATATTTTGTATTTGGATCAAAGGACAAAAAAAAGCATAGTCATCGGTAAAAAAGAGGAGTCTCTTAAGTTATAGTACTTTTGAGAGTCTCTTTTTTTGTTTTTTAAACTGATTATCGTTGCTATAATGCTAAAACTGATTGTTCAGTCTTTAGATAAATTCACTTTTAGATTAATGATTTTTAATCATTTTAGCGTAGTTAGTGACTTGTCGACATTTTCCCACAAAGTTTAAAAATGGTACAATATGAGAGATAATACATAATTATTAATCCTTAGGAGGCTTGTATGGCTAAATTACGTACAAAGAATTTAGTTGAGTATTTTAAATTAGAGGTCATTAGTGGAAGTGCGGGTTTGAATCGTTCGATTAACACGACTGATTTATCTCGTCCAGGTATAGAGGTTGCAGGTTTTTTTACATACTATCCATCTGATCGAGTACAAATATTAGGGAAAACAGAATTAACTTTTTATCATAGCTTAACTGACGAAGAAAAACACGATCGATTAAGAAAGCTTTGTGCAGATGATACGCCTTGTATCATCGTGACACGAGGTTTAGAAATTCCATCCGAATTAATCGAAGCGGGTGAAGAAACTGGCGTACCTATTTTACTATCAAACAGTAAGACAACTAAAGCGTATAGTAGACTTACGAGTTATTTAGAGGCTAAACTTGCCCCAACTACAGCGTTACACGGTGTACTAGTTGATATTTACGGTGTCGGTGTATTAATTACTGGAAAAAGTGGAGTAGGTAAAAGTGAAACAGCTCTAGAGTTAGTAAAACGTGGTCATCGATTAGTAGCAGATGATTCAGTAGAGATTCGTCAAACTGATGAGGATACGCTAATTGGTTCATCGCCAGAATTGATTGAGCATTTATTAGAAATTCGTGGATTAGGAATTATCAATGTAATGACTCTTTTCGGAGCAGGATCTGTGCGTAATTACAAGCGTATTACGTTGAACATTGATTTAGAGACTTGGGACTCCCAAAAGGTTTACGACCGAGTTGGCTTAGACGATGAAAAACTTAGAATATTAGATACAGATATTTCGAAAATTACATTGCCTGTTCGACCAGGTCGAAATTTAGCTGTTATTATTGAAGTAGCAGCGATGAATTTCCGTTTGAAAAATATGGGTGTAAATGCAGCGCAGCAATTTGCAGATCGTTTAGAGAAAGTAATTCAAGGCGGTAATAATGTTAGTGATTTAATTTAATGAAAAAGTGGGGAAATTGAAATGGAGTCAAATATTCAGCCATTAGATAAAGTATTTTTACACTTAGGTCCACTTTCAATAAAGTGGTATGGGGTATTGATTGGATTAGGTGTTGTGTTAGGTTTATGGTTGGCAATTCGTGAAAGTAAACGACGTGGAATACCTGATGATACATTTTTAGATCTAATTTTAGTAGCTCTACCTTCAGCAATTATAGGGGCTAGAATTTATTATGTGCTCTTTGAATGGAACTACTATTCTAAGCATGTTAGTGAAATACCAGCAATTTGGCATGGTGGATTAGCTATTCATGGTGGTTTAATTGGAGCATTTATTGCTAGTTACTTCTTTGCAAAGAAAAGAGGCATTTCATTTTGGAAGCTTGCAGATATAGCAGCACCAAGTATTTTAGTAGGCCAAATGCTTGGACGTTGGGGGAACTTCATGAACCAAGAGGCTCATGGTGGACCAGTAACTAGATCATTTTTAGAAAGTCTTCATTTACCTACTTGGATTATTAATCAAATGTATATTGATGGAACGTATTATCATCCAACGTTTTTATATGAATCATTATGGAGTTTATTAGGGATTATTTTCTTACTAATTTTAAGAAGAGTGAATCTTAGACGTGGTGAAATGTTTTTAACTTATTTAATTTGGTATTCAATTGGTCGTTACTTTATTGAAGGATTAAGAACAGATAGTTTAATGTTAACAAGTACAATTAGAATGGCTCAATTTATTTCAGTCGTAATTATCGTATTATCTATTATTATTCTTATTTATCGTAGAGTTAAGGGGTTATCGAATGAGCGTTATTTAGACGCATAAGTTTGTAAAACAGGAGTGGGGAGCACGTTGGAAACTTTAAAGAGAGGGTTACTAGTTGGTTTTCAAACTTCTTGGAAAATAGGGAAAATAATTTTCCCTATTTCTTTCATTTTAACGATTATTAAAGAAACTGCTCTAATGGACTGGTTTGTTCATATTCTTGAACCATTAATGAGTTTTATTGGTTTAAAGGGAGATGCAGCATTAGTATTAGTTTTAGGAAATGTTTTAAATCTATATGCAGCTCTTGGAGCAATGCTTCCGATGGATTTAACTGTTAAGGAGGCATTGATCCTTGCAGTTATGTTAAGTTTTTCTCATAATCTATTTGTTGAAACGACAGTAGCTACTGCTGTAGGGGTTCGAGCATCTTTTGTTGTTTTAGTAAGGATAGGTTTTGCAATTTTATCTGCTATTTGTATCCATTTCTTTTGGTCAGGTGGAACAGAAATTGTTCATAAAGGCATTGCAGTTGCAGAAAGCGCTAACCAGACAGGATGGGATATCGTTTATACTGCTATCATTTCGTCATTAATGGGGATTTTAAACCTTATTAAAATTGTTTTTCCATTAATGCTAGTTATTCAAATTGCAAAAGATTTTGGGTGGATGAATTATATAACAAAAGCATTGTCTCCGTTTACTAAATTAATTGGTGTTGAAGCAAAAGCTGGAGTTACATTAGCTGCGGGATTGTTTTTTGGATTAGCTTTTGGAGCAGGTGTTATGATTCAAGCCGTTAAAGAAGATGGTGTTTCGAAACGTGATTTATATCTCGTTTTCTTATTTTTAGTAGCTTGTCATGCGGTAGTAGAAGATACACTTCTCTTTATTCCTTTAGGGATTCCAGTCTTATACTTATTTTTAATTCGATTTTTTGTCGCGTTAGTTGTTACTTGTATAGTTGCAAGAATCGTAGGTAGAGTAGGTAAGAAAACTGAATCAAGTTTAAAAGCTGAAGTGAAATAGAAAGGAAATTCTTATGAAAATAAATACGATCCTATTTGATTTAGATGGTACTTTAATCAATACAAATGAATTAATTATTGCTTCATTCTTGCATACTTTGAATAAATATTATCCTGAACAATATAAACGTGAACATGTTATACCATTTATGGGCCCTACTTTAACTGAATCTTTCTCTACGGTAGATGAAGAAAGAGTTGAAGAGCTGATCTCGGAATATCGCCGTTTTAATATGGAGATGCATGATGAGTTTGTTGAGGAGTATGAAACGGTTTATGAAACAATTGAAACTTTACACAAATTAGGCTATAAAATTGGGATTGTAACAACAAAGGCACGAAACGTTGTTGAAATGGGCTTAAGTTTTAGTCGATTAAAGCAATTCTTTGATACTGTTATCACAATTGACGACGTGCAAAATGCAAAGCCACATCCAGAACCGATTCAATTAGCTTTAAAAAAATTAAATTCTATTCCTGAAGAGAGTATAATGGTGGGCGATAATTACCATGATATTGAAGGTGGTCAAAATGCTGGAACGAAAACTGCAGGTGTTGCTTGGTCACTAAAAGGAAAAGAATTTTTAGCTACTTTTAAACCTGATTTTATGCTTGAGAAGATGAGCGATATCTTACCAATTTTAGGAATTGATGAGAATTGAGGAAAACGAAACGCTACCTAATTGAAGGGGAGAATTCACTTTGGCAAGTGTACAAGACTGTTTCATTTTGGAAAACATTTCGAAATGTCATTGTCATTGAAATAGCTCGTTATGTCCCTTTCTTTAGACTGAAAAACTGGATGTATAGGAATCTCATTGGAATGAAGGTAGGAGAGTATACATCCTTTGCGTTTAAAGTAACGCCTGATTTAATGTTTCCTGAATTAATTTCAGTTGGTAGGAATTCGATTATCGGCTATAATACAACAATCTTGGCGCATGAATATTTAATTAATGAATATCGATTAGGAGAAGTCATTATTGGTAATAATGTGTTAGTTGGTGCAAATACGACAATCCTGCCGGGTGTCACAATTGGTGATGATGCGAAAGTTTCAGCTGCAACACTCGTCAACAAGGATGTTCCAGCAGGTGCATTCGTTGGAGGTAATCCTATGGTTATTATTTCATTACCTCAATCTGAAACTACTATTTAACCTCTTAAAAAAGTGGTTTTCAATATTTTTTGTTTCGGTTAAAATAATACTTTGACAACTTATTTAGATAATGTGGAAATTGTACGTTCGTTTAAAATTCTTATAATTTGGACGGCGACTATTTCCTCTTTTTATGTGATATACTGTGATAAGCTTGAAAAACTGGAGGATCGAATGTCAGAAAATTTGGGGAATCAAACAAATCAATTTCATAATGTCGTTTTGTTCTCGTTACCGAAAGATTATTTCTACGAAAAAGGGATGAAAGCTTATAATAGTAACGATTCTGAGCAAGCGATTTATTATTTAAAAAAAGCTGCTGAAAATGAAGAAAATCAAACAGTTCTTATAGATATTTCTAGAAAGCTTTTATCATTACATCAATATCAAACTACAATTACAATTTTAGAATATATTTTAGATAAATATCCAACAAATGAGGATGTATATTATTTATTAGCATTTGCATTTTTTGAATTAGGATTGTTCCAAAAAGCCAATTTGTATGCTCAAAAGTATTTAGAAATTGGTACGGATGAAGAGCAATTAGAAGAACTAGAAGACTATTTAGATATTATTCAAAGTGAAGAAGATGATGATTTAAGTATTAATGATGACTTATTAGTGCTTCAAGAGCGAGTTACAAGCTATTTGGCAAATCATGATTGGAAATCAGCTAAAACAACTTTACTTAGTATTGTTGATAAGTATCAAGAATTTTGGCCAGCTTATAATAATCTAGCTTTAGTAGAGCTTCATTTAGGTAATCCTGAGGAAGCTGAAAGAGTATTACAATATGTTTTAGAACAAAATCCAGGTAATTTATCAGCTTTAATTCATTTAACTATGCTAAAAAGAATATTAAATGAACAAGAAATTGCTCTGCAATATCTGGAAAGCTTATCAAATATTGTTCCAATTTCTGAAGAGCACCGCCACAAGCTTGGTGTACTTTTCTATCAATTCAAGAAGTATGAAGAAGCTTATATGTTATTTCATTTACTTTATATGGAACGACCAGATCGTGAAATACAGTTTTATTATATGTTCTGTGATGCAGCTTATCAATCTGGAAGAATTGAAACGGCGGAGCGTATATGGAATTTTGAAATGACAAGTGAATTTAATGATCATGAGGAATTGGCTCCTTGGGCTGAAAAAAAACATTCATCGAATGAAATTGAACAATTAATGGCTGAAACAGAGTACCAAGCAAAATACTCCAATTCGAATAGTGAGAGATGGGGATTAATCTATTTTATGAAGGAATATTATTATGAACAAAAATTTAGTTCAATCCTTCAAGATTTAAATCCATTAGAAAATATTGGTCTCGATGAACAATTAGAACAGGTTCTTCTAAATAATATGTGTTATATAGAGCCTCATCCATCATTGAATATTGCGATTAACGGAGCAAAGAAAGTACAGACGACTTGGGAAGAAGATTATATAATACTACGTAATCATCTTCAATTATGGTTTTTCGCTATTTGTGAACTTACATTGAAATATAAAGAATTACCTGTAAATGAAGATGTTTTATTAGCTGCAACACATTATCTTGTTGAAAATGAAGTAAAACGTGTATCACAAAAGAAAATTGCAGCAAACTATAATATCTCTACCTATTTATTAAATAAAGGCATTAGCGCCATTCGAAGCTTGTTTTAATACCAGATGGTGTTAATGCAAGCTTTCTTTATTTCACATTAAGGTGAAGTATAAATTGGCGGCAAGGATTCGTACTCGACGTGGTAGCTTCGTCTAGAAGGCTCGCCAGTCGACGAGTTTTCTTTATCATGAGCATATGATTTGTTGTTTTATGTCTTCGCGTATTAGGATAGTGATAGTTAATGAAGTAGGGCAATTAGCCATTTAAGTACAAGGAGTGATTAAGAAATGGAAGAAAAAATTTATGATGTTATTATCATTGGAGCTGGTCCTGCAGGGATGACTGCAGCTGTATATACATCTCGTGCAAATCTTTCTACATTAATGATGGAACGCGGTATTCCAGGTGGACAGATGGCAAATACTGAAGAAATTGAAAACTACCCAGGTTTTGATAGTATTCTAGGTCCAGATTTATCAAATAAAATGTTTGATCATGCGAAAAAATTTGGTGCTGAATACGCTTATGGAGACATTAAAGAAATTATCGATGGTAAAGAATATAAAACAATAGTTGCTGGTAAAAAAGAATACAAAACACGTGCGATTATAATTTCAACTGGTGCAGAATACAAAAAAATTGGTGTTCCAGGTGAGCAAGAGCTTGGAGGACGTGGTGTATCATACTGTGCTGTTTGTGATGGAGCATTCTTTAAAGATAAAGAATTAGTTGTTATAGGTGGCGGAGATTCAGCAGTAGAAGAAGGCGTATATTTAACTCGATATGCTTCTAAAGTTACAATCGTTCACCGTAGAGATCAATTACGAGCTCAAAAAATTCTTCAAGACCGTGCATTTTCAAATGAAAAGATTTCATTTATTTGGAATTCAACAATTAAAGAAGTAAACGGAACTGATGGTAAAGTAAGTAGCGTAACGCTTGTTGATACTAAAAATGGTGAAGAATCTGAATTTAAAACAGATGGAGTATTTATCTATATTGGAATGCTTCCATTAACAAAACCATTCTTAAGTTTAGGCATTACAAATGAAAATGGATATATTGAAACAAATGATGTAATGGAAACAAGAGTACCAGGTATTTTTGCTGCTGGTGATGTTCGTGAAAAAACTTTACGTCAAGTTGTAACAGCTACTGGAGACGGAAGTATTGCTGCTCAAGCAGTACAACATTATATCGAAGAACTAAAAGAAGAATTATCTAAAACTAACTGATTTGATTTAAAAACGATAAACTGATTTATAAAATTAAGTTTTAGAATTGTGAACGAAATTGTAATATTCTGAAACTTATATGTAATTAGGGTGTAACTCTCTTGAAATATAGTTACTGTAATATAGACAATAACCAGAGAGCCCCCTAATATATATAGGAACATGGATATGCGCTTGTCCATGTTCCCTTTTTTTGCGCATTAAAGTATAAATTCGTAGCGACGAGGGAGGACATAACGTAGTTGCAAAGTTTAGCAATTAAGTATAAATGCAACTAAGCCTTTAGTCTTCAGCTTGCCAATCAGTGAGTTTTCTTTATTTGTCTCCGAAAGTGATCGATTTTGTTCCTCAACCCTAGTTTTAACCCACAAAATCTTTTCCTTTAGCCAGGACCTTTCTACCCTAATTCCTATTCTTAACAAGTTGTTGTCTGACTAGTTTAACGGTATAATATAGATTGGGCAGTTTCAACCAACTGCAAGTCCAAATTGTAAGTGAGGTATAAGAAATGCAAAGAGTTACACATTGTGTTTTGGTAAATGAAAATAATATCCTCTTGCTACAAAAACCTAGAAGAAACTGGTGGGTTGCACCCGGCGGTAAGATGGAGCCAGGTGAAAACATTAGAGAAGCAGTTGTTCGTGAATATCGTGAAGAAACAGGTGTTTACTTAAAAAACCCAAAATTAAAAGGTGTTTTTACAATTATTATAGAAGAAGATGCTAAGGTAGTGAATGAATGGATGATGTTTTCATTTTTGGCTACCGAGTTTGACGGTGAAAATCAAGATGAGTGTGAAGAAGGAATTCTTCGCTGGCATGCAATAGATGAAGTGAAAAATCTTCCTATGGCAGCAGGGGACTATCACATTATTGATTATTTACTAAAGGGTAAAGAAATTTTACATGGTACCTTTGTATATACACCGGATTTTGAATTATTAAGATATCGTTTAAATCCTAGTTAACCTAAATTATAGAAAGGGTTGAGTTAAATGCCTACAAGATCACATGTGAAAATGGTTATTATAACTGGAATGTCAGGTGCTGGAAAGACTGTCGTTGTTCAAGCGTTAGAAGATATCGGTTATTTCTGTGTTGATAATCTTCCTCCTGCTTTACTTCCAAAATTTGTAGAGCTATTAAAGGACCCGGATCACATTACAACAGATAAAGTTGCTCTTGTTATGGATTTACGAGGAAGAGAATTTTTTGATCAGTTAGGGAATTCGTTAGATCAATTAATGTCTACTCCTTCAATCATCCCTCAAATTTTATTTTTAGATGCAACGAACGCTGCACTTGTTACTCGCTACAAAGAAACTCGTCGTTCAC
Organism: Gottfriedia sp. NPDC057991; assembly: GCF_042886615.1. Classification (NCBI taxonomy): domain Bacteria; kingdom Bacillati; phylum Bacillota; class Bacilli; order Caryophanales; family Bacillaceae; genus Gottfriedia; species Gottfriedia sp. NPDC057991. The sequence continues at coordinate 211,126 of NZ_JBHVQN010000003.1, read as the reverse complement.
ATCCACTTTCACCAACGGGATCTCCATTAAAAGGAATTGAGATGGAACGTACTCTTTTAGCTGAGGTAAAAGGGCGTGCACAATTAATTTATGATACTTCAGATTTAAAACCTAAAATATTACGAGAAAAAATAATTGAACAATTTAGAGAAAATGAACAAGAAGGTTTCTCAGTAAATATTCAGTCATTCGGTTTTAAGTACGGAATACCGATTGATGCGGATTTAGTATTTGACGTACGATTTTTACCAAACCCATTTTATATTGAATCAATGCGTCCCTTAACTGGCTTAGATGAAGAAGTTTCCTCTTACGTTCTTAAATTTAATGAGACAACCGAATTTATGCTGAAATTAATTGATTTAATTAGTTTTATGTTACCTCAATATAAAAGAGAAGGTAAACGACAACTAATCATTGCGATCGGATGTACGGGTGGACAGCATCGCTCTGTTACTTTAGCAGAGTATTTAGCTAACTACTTTAAAGATCAATATGATACGAATATTAGTCATCGGGACGTTGAAAAAAGGAGTCATAAGTAATGGTTAGTCAACGTTCGAAAATAGTAATAATTGGAGGCGGAACGGGACTATCTGTTTTAGTTCGTGGGTTGAAAAAACATCCCGTTGATATTACCGCTATCGTTACAGTCGCAGATGATGGTGGTAGCTCTGGACGATTACGTGACGAGTTAAAAATTCCACCGCCTGGTGATGTACGAAATGTACTTGCCGCGTTATCAGATGTGGAACCGATGTTGGAAGAATTATTCCAGCATCGATTTGCTACATCTGGAGACCTTTCTGGACATTCTCTTGGTAATTTAATGCTAAGTGCAATGACTGCAATTACAGGTGATTTTTATCGTGCAATCATTGAAATGAGAAGGGTATTAAATGTTAGAGGGAAAGTTATACCAGCAGCTAATCAAAGTGTCGTATTAAAAGCTGAATTAGAAGACGGCACAATTGTTTCAGGTGAATCAAAAATTCCTTATTCTGGTAAAAAGATTAAAAGAGTATTTTTAGCACCAGGAAATGTTGAACCTTTAAAAGAGGCACTTGATGAAATTAATCGTGCTGACCTGATTGTAATTGGACCGGGTAGTTTATATACGAGTATCCTTCCTAATCTATTAGTTACTAAAATTGGGAAGGCTGTTGTAAATTCAAAAGCTAGAAAAGTATATGTATGTAATGTGATGACTCAAGCCGGTGAAACTTTGTATTATACAGCTAGCGATCATGTAAAGGCTCTATACGAACATTTAGACTCAAGCTTTATCGATACAATCATTGTAAATGAGGGCACAATGCCTAAAAATATTTTAGAACTATATAAAGAAGAACATGCTCAACAAGTAAAACTAGATATAACTGAGCTTAACTCTTTAAATTTAGAAATAGTTTATAAGTCGATCGTTAAATATGATGATAATGTGATTAGGCATGATACTGTAAAATTAGCTGAAATCTTGTGTGACCTAATCCCGACAAAAATAAAAGAATAATGAAAAATATATAGAACTAGAAGGAGGGGGTGATTCAAATGTCCTTTGCATCAGAAACGAAAAAAGAATTAACAACGATTGAAATCAAAGATTGTTGTTCAAAATCTGAGCTATCCTCTTTAATTCGAATGAATGGTTCATTATCAATTGCGAATCGCCAATTTATTGTAGATGTAGTTACTGAAAATGCAGCAATTGCTAGAAGAATATATGTATTAATTAAACGTGTTTATGATGTGGGCGTTGAATTGCTCGTTCGTAAAAAAATGCGTCTTAAAAAGAACAATGTATATATTGTTCGAATAAAAGAAGAAGCGAAACATATTTTAAATGATCTTTATATAACAGGTGAAGGATTTACCTTTACAAATGAAATAGCGAAAGAGCTAATTGCGAAGAAATGTTGTAAACGCTCCTATTTAAGAGGTGCTTTTCTAGCTGGTGGTTCGGTAAATAATCCAGAGACATCTTCATATCATTTAGAAATTTTTTCACTATATAAAGAGCATACGGAAGAAATTTGTCGTCTAATGAATGAATTCGGATTAAATGCTAAAACACTGGAGAGACGTAAAGGTTATATTACGTACTTAAAGGAAGCAGAAAAAATTACTGAGTTTTTAAACGTTGTTGGTGCACATTCAGCTTTATTAAGGTTTGAAGATATCCGCATTGTAAGAGATATGAGAAACAGTGTTAATCGTCTAGTAAATTGTGAAACTGCGAACTTAAATAAAACGATCAGTGCAGCCTTCAGGCAAATTGAAAATATACGTTATATCCAAAGCTCAGTTGGTTTAGATATATTACCACCAAAGCTACGTGAAATTGCAGAACTTCGAGTAGCGTATGAGGATGTAACATTAAAAGAGTTAGGTGAAATGGTATCTAGCGGTGCGATTAGTAAATCAGGAATCAATCATCGACTACGTAAAATTGATGAAATAGCTGATAAATTAAGAGCCGGAGAACCAATAAAAATAAAATAAAAGTTAAGAGGGAAGAAAAAAATGATTGAGAAAAAAGGGAGAGTACTATTAGAAACTGGAATACAGGCTCGTCCAGCAGCACAATTTGTTCAAGTTGCTACGAGATTTCGTTCAGAAGTATTATTAGCTTACAAAGGCAAACAAGTTAACGTTAAGAGTATTATGGGTGTTATGAGTCTAGCTGTACCTCATGGAGAAGAAATAGTCGTTACTGTTACTGGCGACGATGAAGTTGAAGCGATGGAAGCAGTAATGGACTTTATTGGAGAAGAAATTTGATGTAATTGGACATTCACAAGTTGGATGTCCAACTTTTTTTCTATAAAAAAACTAGCCGAAAAATTACGGCTAGTTTTTTAATATTATTTAATAGCTGCAGTATTAGAAATTACTTTATCAATTAATCCGTATTCTAATGCACGGTCTGCAGTCATAAAGTTATCACGCTCTGTATCGCGCTCGATCGTATCTAATGGTTGACCAGTACGATCTGCAAGAATTTTGTTTAATTTATCACGTAAGAACAAGATTCGCTTAGCTGCAATTTCGATTTCAGTAGCTTGACCTTGAGCACCACCTAATGGTTGGTGAATCATAACTTCTGCATTTGGAAGAGCATATCTCTTTCCTTTTTCCCCAGCAGATAATAAGAAAGCACCCATTGAAGCCGCCATACCAATACAAATTGTAGATACTTGAGGCTTAATAAAGTTCATCGTATCATAGATAGCCATACCAGCAGTAATACTTCCTCCTGGACTATTTATGTATATTGAAATATCCTTATCTGGATCTTCTGCTGCTAAAAATAAAAGTTGTGAAACGATTGAGTTAGCTACGTTATCATCGATTGCGCTACCTAACATGATGATGCGGTCTTTTAATAGACGAGAGTATATATCATACGCACGCTCACCACGACTTGTTTGTTCAATAACTGTAGGAATTAAATTCATTTTTTCTCCTCCTTGTTTAAAACAAATGAATGATTAATACAATAATACCTTTAAGGTCAGAAAAGGTCAAATAAAAGAGATGCTATATTTAATGTATTATTTAAACTAAAAAATATTGACCTTTTATAACATATCTATTTATCTAATACTTCAACATCATTAACGACTTTTCCTATTATTAAACGTAACTTTATGTAGTTTTTCTTTTGATATTAAAAAATTAATAACATAATGATTGGAGAATATTCTAGTTTGAAAAACAGAGTCTTGTTAAATTACCAAATTTTCGTAAAAGGAGTCGAGCACCCCTCCGTTCCAATCAACTTTTTCAACGTAAAAAGTTTACGATAAAAAGCTACTTTAATATCCTTTACTTAGCGTAAAATAATAGTTTATTAATTAAGATCAAACTTGAACTTATAAACTAATCATTTGAAGTTACTAATCTAAAATTTGTTATAAATTTTTTAACCTCTGAAAAGACAATTAATAAAGTTTATTAGAATTAAATATAATCTCATGGTGCCCCCTGTATTTAGAGGATGATGAGTTTCAATGCATTTACTAGTACCAACAAGTCATCAAATCAAAAGAGAAAAACGTATAAATCAAAATTTATAGAAGAAAATACACACACAAACCATTCCAAAGTGCATCTTCTTCTTTTTCATACTCAAAAAGAAACCTAAATCATTGCGGTCAGAACATTCTAACGATATAATAAAGCATAAGATTTTCATAATCCTACGAATAAGCTACATAGCGAAACATCAGCGCACCAATCGAGCCACTCCTTGCATTAGCTTACTGAGATTGGGGCGACAA